>JBASRE010000058.1:0-159076 GCA_049273695.1 Pyrinomonadaceae bacterium | reverse complement strand
GCCGTGCATGAAAGTCGACGCCGCAATATACTCTGTAGTCCATAGCAGGTGTCTCCTTTCGGTTTTGTGTCACCCGCAAGTCTAATCGCTCGCGGTTCGAAAGGGCACCTGCTTCATCACATCAAAGGCGCAAAAATCGCAAAGAACCGCAGCCATCACAGCTTGAGCGCCGATCCGGTCGCTATTCTCGACTTCGTCGAGACCCTCACCCTGCCCTCTCCCAAAGGGAGAGGAATTTGCTCCCGGTACTGACACAGACACAATTATCGTCAGGGTTTTTCGCAGAATTGCTGAATAGGGGTGAAGAGACTCTCGCAATAACTATCACCTTCCAGCCCGGCGCTTTGGCACTGGTCTTTTCTCCATTGCGAGGTCTTCATGAACTCTCTTTGCTTCGGCACGCTTTCACAGAATCCCGGCGTCTCGCGACTGTTGTCGAGGCAGATGCGCACGAAAATCGCGTTAGACATGGCTGAGGTAAATCCCTTCTCAGCCTTATAACGCGAAATCGTCTCGTTAACGCAGCCTTGATTGTCCGTGTTCTTGCCAAAGTCACGCGCTTCGGTGGTGATGTTGTTGATCTTCGACTGCAGCGCGTCTTTATTTCGATAGAACCAAATACCGGCAGCGGCAATAACCCCGACCACCAGCAGAATCCCGATCAAAAGGATGATGAGTAGAACCTTGAGCCAACCGGGCATTCGTTAATACCTCCAATTATGTGAACTGGTGTTACTGGTCAAGAGCCTTTCCCATTAGTTTGCGCCTGTCAGTTTTGGTTTTGCTCTCTATCTCCGCAAAACATAGCTACCGGCATGACCAACGCCTGACAGTCGCGGCCACTTCGAAGATCGTACCGCTTGCACTGGGCCGCTTGCCACTCCTGCATTTTTGCGAAGTCTCCCAAAGGGACATTGTCGCAGAACCCGGTTGTCGGACGACTGGCTTCAAGACAGGCCGTCAGGAATCCCTGATTGGCGAATGCGGAAAGAAGACCCGGATCTTTCTTGTATCGGTTAAGTGCTTCGTCGACACAACCCTTATTGTCTGTGGTCTTCCCAAAGTCTTTGCCTTCAGTGGTGATTGCCCGAGCCCGCGAACGCAAAGCGTCTTTGTTTCGCATCCACCACCAGACTCCCGCGCCGATAGCGCCGACTATAAGGAGAGCAATTATGATGGCGACGATGAGAAGTGCTTTCAGCCATCCAGGCACTGTCGGCCTCCTGGGTTAAAGACTTAGAGTCACTTCAGATACTTATTCAGCCAGTCAAGCACCGTGTTGTACCACAGCTTTGAGTTCTGCGGCTTGAGAATCCAGTGACCTTCGTCCGGAAACATCAGCAGCTTTGACGGCACGTTGCGGCGTTGCAGCGCTGTGTAAAGCTGCAAACTTTCTGTGTAAGGCACGCGATAGTCGAGTTCGCCCGCCGTCACCAGCGTCGGTGTGTTGAAGTTGCCGGCAAAGTTGTGCGGCGACCAGCGCTCGTACATGGCTTTGTTAGTCCAGGGAGTGCCTTTGAATTCCCATTCGGGGAACCAAAGCTCTTCGGTCGCGCCGTACATGCTGGTGAGGTTGTAAACCCCGGCGTGTGACACGAGAGTCTTGAACTTGAAGCGCGGATCGGTGTTGTGACCCAGAATCCAATCGACCATGTAACCGCCGTATGACGCGCCCGCGGCGCCGATGCGATTGCGATCGACGTACGAGTTGCGACGCAGAACTTCAGCAATACCATTTTTTAGATCGATAAAGACTTTGCCGCCCCAATCGCCGCTGATCTCGTTGGTGAATTGCTGGCCGTAGGTCGTGGACCCGCGCGGGTTTGGCATGAACACAACGTAACCCGCGTCGGTAAAGATTTGCGGATTCCAACGATAGCTCCAGGTGTCGTTCCAGGCGCCTTGCGGCCCGCCATGAATCAGCACGAGCAAAGGATAGCGCTTGGTCGCGTCGAAGTTGCGCGGCTTCAGCAAAAAGCCGTGCACCTTTTGATTGAGCGCGCCGGTCCATTCCAGTTCCTCGGCTGGTTTCATATCAGCACGAGACATCAGGTCCGCGTTCACGCGCGTGATTGGCGTCAAGCCACTGCCGTCAACGTTCGCGCGGTAAACTTCGGGTGGCGCCGCGAGGGTGCTGTTGGCGAAGACCAGCGTGCGGCCATCTGATGTAATTCCCAGATTGGTCGCGAAGATGTTGTTGAGCACTCTTTGCGGAGCGCCGCCGCTGACCGGGACTTTGTAGACGTTGTGACGTCCGCGTTCACCGGTGCTGAAATAAATCGTGCCTCCGTCGGGAGACGGCACGACGTCTTCAACACTTAGATTGAAACCGCGTAGGAGTTCGCGGCTCGTGCCGCTCGCGCGGTCGTAACTCATCAGCCGCCAACGGTCAGCTTCGAAACCAGCGGTGGCTTGTGATCGATAAAGAATTGATTTGCCATCATCCGTATAGATCGGACTGTCTTCGTAACCGCGGTTTTGCGCTGTGATGTTTCGTGCGGCGCCGCCATTCACCGAAACGACCCAAACATCGCTGTTCGTCGAAATCGCTTCGACCTTGTCCGGATTCTTCAGGAAAGCGACTTCCTTCGAATCGGGCGAGAACGAATAATCGATGTCGCCTGCCACCGCGTACGGCGCAGCATCGAAATCGCCCGGTGTCAGATCGCGCGCAATGCCGCCGTTGCTCGGAATCACGAACGTGTGCGTGCGCTTCGTATCGCGCCATTCAACCCAGTGACGGAACAGCAGCCGATCGGTTATGTGCGCCTTAACTTTACTTTTCTCTGCCGCATCTTCTTTCGCCTTGTTGCAGGCGTCGTCGTTGCACTCCGGATAAACGTCCGAGGCAAACGCGATCCAATTGCCGTCCGGAGACCAGACCGGCCCGCTTCCGCCCGTGGAGAGTTTCGTGACTTGCTCTTTGTCATCGCCATCAGCGTCCATCACCCAAATCTGACCGCCGGTAACGTACGCGATCTTTTTTCCGTCCGGCGACCAGCGGGGCTGGCTCGACGAACTCCCGCCTTTGGTCAGTTGCTTCGGCTCGCCACCGCCGATAGGCACGACGTAAATCTGATTGAGGGTCCGGTTGTCATCGAACTGCACGTCACCAATTACAAACGCCACCTGGCGACCATCAGGCGAAACCTGCGGGTCGCTGACGCGCCGCACCTTCATTAGATCGTCGATGTTGAACCGTTGCGCTTGCGCGACGACCGCAGACACCAGCACGAGCACAGTCACAAAAATGCCAAGAGAACGCTTCATAAAACCTCTCTCCGAAATAAGTTGATTTGTTCTGGGAAAGCGTCGGCATTATGTCACTTTTAGTTGCCCTTTGCGACTCGCCGCGGAGCGTATTCTTCTTTGCGGAACTTTGCGTCTTCGCGCCTTTGCGTGAGACTTCCCGATGGGGCTTAGTTCACGCCAAGACGCAGAGTCGCAAAAAACGCAAAGATCAATTCACTCCCTGCGTATTCAAATTCGATCACTTCGATTAGAATCTCGGGCGATGGCAGAAGGGACCTCGGCTAACTCGATCAGTCTGCGCCCGGTGACCACGGAAGACGCGCCGTTCCTGCTCACGCTTTACAAGAGCAGCCGCGGTGACGACTTGCGCGGGCTTGGTTGGGAAGAAGAGCGTGTCAGCGAATTCCTCGACATGCAGTACGAAGCGCAGCAGCGTTTTCATGCGAACGAGTATCGGCGGCCCGTGGATCAAATCGTTTTGCGAAACGGCGAGCCCATCGGCCGGTTGATGTTCGAGCCGCGTGAGCACGAAATCCGCTGCGTCGATATCGCTTTACAGTTGGGTCATCGCAGCGCCGGCATCGGCGCGCACTTGCTGCGCGAACTACAGATCGAGGCGAAGCGGCAAAAGAAGCCACTACGTTTGCAGGTGATTCGGTTCAGTCGCGCCATTGCGTTGTTCGAGCGTCTCGGTTTTCAGCGCGTCAGCGAAACCGGCACGCATTTTCAAATGGAATGGGCGCCGGAAGGTTGATTCGCATTGAAAGCGTTGAGTTGAAAACAGGGTGCTGGTTCAGTTTGAGGCGAATGTCTCATTCACGCCGGCGCTTTAGCGCGGCGATCAGGTTGGCAGCCGCGCGGCGAAACCGTTTAAACGGTTTCCATTACATAGCCGAAGGCTGCCACCGGGCTAAAGCCGCGGTGTGACCAAGAAGGGTCAAAGCGAACCAGTACCAATAATTGAGGAGAGTTTTCATGAAGATTATAGGAGTAATACTTGTCGCAATTCTCGGAACTGTAGCGTTGGTGGCTGGGACAAGCCGCGCATCACAGTCGGAGTCCGAGGCAGCGGCGCGCGTGCCGCTCGAGAACTACATCCAGGGACACGCGACGGGCAACGGCGATTTCATGCGCAAGGCGTTTCATACCGACGCGAAGGTAATGGCTTTTCGCGACGGTAAGCTCACCAATCTCACCGCCGAAGAGTTTGCTTCGCGGTTCAACGGCAAACCCGCGCCCGATGAAGCCCAACGCAAGCGCCGGATCGAGAGTGTTGAGATCACCGGAAACGCAGGTGTCGGCAAAATCGTGCTCGACTACCCGACGGTTACGTTCACTGATTACATGTCGCTGCTGAAAGTCGGCGATGAGTGGAAGATCGTAAACAAGGTCTTCTACGCCGCGCCGAAACCAAAACCGTAGGTCCTAAGCGCCGGGAAAGCGGCGGCCGGCGGTGGGGTGTCTGATCCCGCCGTTTTTTCGGGAACTCCGGCCGTTTTCGCGCGTGATCACCAATGAACTCGTGTCTGTTCAATTCCAGTAGTCAGGAGATCTCCAATGCCAAGTAGAAAATTGACAGTCCTTTCCCTGAGTTTATTCTGCGCGCTGGGTGTGGTTGGCCTGCGCGCCTCAGCCCAATCGTTGACCGGCGAGTGGAAGGGTTCGCTCGTTAAAGACAAATCGAAGGTCAATCTGAATTTCATGATGCGGCGCGAAACCGATGGCGACAAGAAGTGGAATCACACCATTGGCCACACGTTTGAGTTTTCCGAAATTGGTTTGAACCGCGAACAGGTGCTGAACGGCGGGCCCGTAAGCTTCAGGCTGACGCGCGAAGCCGGCACGATCGAAGGCGAAGGCACTTTTGTAAACGAGAAGGGGACCGGCACATACCGGTTCATCGGCAACACGGGTTTTCTCGCCGCGATGAAGACGCGCGGCTTCGACTTTGAGAAGGAATCGAACTCCAGGCACGAGAACCGGCTGGAAGAGAGGCTCTTCACGGCCGCGGTGCTGAATGTGACGACGGCGTTGGCTGACGACCTGCGTTCGGCAAACTTCCCGAACCTCGACGTTGGCGATCTCTTCAAAGCTGCCATCTTCAAGATCGATAGCGCGTTTATGCGCGAAATGAAATCGACCGGCTTCCCGAACCTCAGTATGCAAGACCTGGTCAAGGCGCGCATCTTCAAAATCGATGCTGCTTTTGTGAGACGCGCCACCGAAATGGGCTTTGCTAAACAGGGATTTGAAAGCCTGGTGAAGATGAGCATCTTCAAGGTGACACCTGAATTTGTGGCCGAAGTTCGCAACGAAGGTCTAACGGATCTTTCCATCGAACAAGTTGTGAAGCTGCGCATCTTCAACATCAACGGCGAGTTCATCCGGAAGGCGAAAGGCGAAGGTGTTCCGGTGACCGTCGAAAGCCTGGTGCAAAAGAAACTCGGCGTGTCGAGGGCGCCGCGACCGCCAAGACCTCCGCGTACCCGAGCTCGTACCGTGATCATTTGAGAGTTGGCCGTCCTTTTCGGCGGACTGACTCTTGAAAACTTGCGGCTCACGTCGCACGATTGACTGAATGAAGTCGCCCAAACGCCGGACTAAAAAGCTGCTGGCAATCACCGCTTTGCTGCTTTTGGGTTCGGCGTTCGGCGTTTACGCCTACCTCACCGGCTTCCACACAATTCGTCGCGAACAAGTCAGAATCTCTTCTCGCGGTGCCGAACTGGCTGCCACGGTTTCACTGCCGCGTTGGGGCTCGGGCCCTTTCCCGGCCGTCGTTGCCGTGCATAGCTCTGGGCCTCGTCAAGCACAGGACCTGACGATCGTCTGGCGCAACCTTGTCCCGGAAGGCGTCGTTGTTCTCACCTATGACAAGCCGGGCGTCGGCCAGTCAACGGGCCGCTTTGAAGAGGTGAGAACCGATTCCAGCGAACCACAGCTACGCGCGATCGCGGACGATGTGTTGGCCTGCCTGGCGTTTCTCAAAAAACATCCCATGGTCGATCCCAAGCGCGTCGGACTGTTCGGCGGAAGCCAGGCCGGATGGATCATTCCAATTGCCTGCGACGTCCAGCAGGACATTCCGTTCAGCGTGATTCTGTCGGGACCGGCAACATCCTACGGTCTGGAGATGTATTTCAGCTCGCTCACGGGTGAAGGAATCCGTGCGGGTTCGGGCCTTAATGCCGAGCAGATAGAACAACGATTGAACAGTTACAGCGGGCTGGCTGGATATGAGCCGCTTCCGGTCTTAACGCGCATGAAGACTCCTACCCTTTGGCTTTACGGCGATCGAGACATAGACATACCGGCGCAACGCAGTGCGAGGATTGTCACTGAACTTCAGGCAAAGGGATCACCGTTCACCGTGAAGGTTTACCCGGAGGGAAATCACAACCTTGAGCATTATTCGACGGGTAAGCATTTGAGATACTGGCCCGACATCGTGGAGTGGTTACGTCAACAGAAGGTCATCGAGTAATGGAGTTGTCTCTCCGTGTCTCTGTGCGCCCTCTGTGACTCTGTGGTGGAATCTATCTGAACAGGCACTCACCACAGAGACACTGAGATTTCACCGATACACAGAGAGACTGCGAATTACACTACCAATCCTCGTGCCTGTGTGGTGGAATCCCCGCTTCGCCTTATAATCCCCGCCCATGAAAACCACATCTGCCTGCCTTCTGCTGTTGACACTCTGCTTTTCTGCGTTCGCTCAACCGCAAACCGATCGCCAACAGTTTATTCGCTACGACTCGCCGCTCATCACGCTGACCAACGTGCGCGTGATCGACGGTACGGGCGCGCCGGCGCGCGAAAACCAAACCATCGTCATTCGCGATGGAAAGATTGAATGGGTTGGTCCGGCCGACGACGCGAAGGTCACGGGAACCGTGAAGGTTGTCGATCTGAACGGCTACACCGTCCTGCCGGGTCTCGTCGGCATGCACAACCACATGTTCTTTCCCATGGGTGGTTCGCCGCCGATGTATTCGAACATGGGCACGAGTTTTCCGCGGCTTTATCTCGCGCTCGGCGTGACGACGATTCGCACGACCGGCAGCGTGCAGCCTCATCTGGATTTGGAAATCAAGAAGCTGATCGACGCCGGTCGCATGATTGGGCCGAAGATGCACATCACTGCGCCTTACCTCGAAGGCGCCGGCGCATTCACTCCCGTGATGCATCAGCTCAAAGATGCGGACGACGCGCGGCGGCTGGTGAACTACTGGGCCGACCAGGGCGCGACCTCTTTCAAAGCCTACATGAATATCACCCGCGAACAGTTGCGCGCGGCGGTGGAAGAAGCGCACAAGCGCGGCCTGAAAGTCACCGGCCACCTGTGCTCAGTCGGCTATCGCGAAGCGGCTGAGATCGGCATAGACAATCTTGAGCATGGCCTGCTCGCCAATTCTGAATACGTTCCGAATAAGCAGCTCGACAAGTGTCCGAATGGTGTGTCCGCCAGTCTGCGGACTCTCGATATAAATAGCGCGCCGGTGAAAGAAACCATTCGTGTTTTAGTGGAGAAAAACGTCGCGATTACTTCGACACTGCCGGTGTTCGAAGCGGGTGCGCCTTTGGCATCGTCGAGCGGCTCAGGTGGCGCGGCGAGTCCGACGGCTATCGGCGCCGCAAGCGCGGTTTTGAACCCGCGCGTGCTGAATGTGATGAACCCTGACGCGCGCGTGCGTTACCTGAACGCCCGCTCGCGCATCTCAGCCGATTCGCCGACGCCAACCTTGATTCGCAAGACGATGGAGTTCGAACGTGCTTTCGTCGCCGCCGGAGGTTTACTAATCGCCGGCCTCGATCCAACCGGGAATGGTGGCATCGTCGCTGGCTTTGGTGATCTGCGTCAGGTTGAACTGCTGGTCGAAGCCGGTTTCACTCCCGTGGAAGCAATTAAGATTGCCAGCTTCAACGGCGCGAAGTTCCTAGGCGAAGACGCCCGCATCGGCTCGATTGCCGTCGGTAAGCAAGCCGACCTGATTATCGTGAAAGGCAATCCCGCTTTGAAGATCACCGATATCGAAAACGTTGAAATCGTTTTCAAAGACGGTATTGGTTACGACTCAGAGAAATTGATTCTGAGTGTGCAGGGATTGGTGGGGGTTAGATAGAGCCTGCGAAGCACGCGATAGCATAAAGCCCGTGGAGTAAGCCCCAGGAGGGGCAGATGCAAGTCAATGAGCCTGCGGAGCAGGCGGAAGCGTAAAGCCTGGGGCGTAAGCCCCAGGTTCAGTCGGCAAAATCCATCCAGCCCGCGAAGCGGGCGACGGCCTACTCGTCAAATGAATCGCTCGTCGTGTTCAATTCCGTTTGCTTTCAAGAATTGAATGAACTCGTCACGGAACGAGACACTTCGATGGTGCTCCTTCTGCCGCGCGATGTAACGCCGAACTTCATGAACATTCGAGTGGCTAACCGTAAACGCTCCATACCCACGCTGCCACGAAAAGTTCCTTAAGGTTGGAAAAACTTCGTGCATCCAGCCGCTCGCGTTCGCCTTGAGTTCCCGCAATACGTCTGACACCGCGCGAGTCGGTCGTAGTTTCGTTAACAAATGGACGTGATCTTCGGTACCGTTCAACTCCAGACAAATTCCACCTAGAGACCGAATCGTCCCGCCGATGTAATCGTATAGTCGAACCTCGTAGGCGGGGGTTATCAAAGGCTTGCGGTCCTTAGTTGAAAACACAATGTGATAGAGAAGATTGGTGTAGGAGTCAGACATCCCTATCTCCTTGGATCTGTCGCCCGCTTCGCAGGCTGGATGTGTTTTGGGTTCGCGATCCTGGGGCTTGCGCCCCAGGCTTTATGCTTCCGCCTGCGCCGCAGGCTGGTTAGCAAACGACCCCGACGGGCTCGCTGGCGCCGAGGCGAGCGTTAGGCTAACACGCGTGTCTACGCAAAGTTCTTATCAAGAGCAAGGCCCAATCTGATTATCGTGAAAGGCAATCCCGCTTTGAAGATCACCGACATTGAAAACGTCGAGATTGTTTTCAAAGATGGGATTGGCTATGACGCAGAAAAACTCATTCAGTCAGTGCAGGGATTGGTGGGGATTAGGTGAATCTGGAGTGCGGCGACTGTCGCGGCTTTGAAAGCGCTGACAAGTCTGCGCAGTCCAAACGTAGCCGAAACAGAACATCAAGCAGACTCATTGCGTATTCCCAACGTTAGGACTTCGGTCTAATGTAGGGGCCGAGCAATAATGGCGTCGCAAGCATCGACACGAAAAAGCGCGGCGTTCGATGAAATCTACGCGAAAGTCCCGCCGGAACAAGTCACCCGCCTGAAAGAGTTTAGGCGCACTCATCTTTACAAGCAGCTCACCATAAACAATCCGAACGGCGATACGAAGTGGGAATACATATCTTGTGGACAGGGAGAACAGACGTTGCTGTTACTGCCTGGCGCGTTATCCGTCGGCGAATCTGTTTTCCCGTTCATCGAGGCCTTTGAAAATGAATATCGCATCATCGCGCCTTCCTATGCGCTCGCACTGACGATGTCAGGATTGTGCGGAGGAATCGCTCAGATTCTGGAAATGGAAGGTCTGAATCAGGCGCACGTAATCGGTGGTTCATACGGCGGGCTTGTGGCGCAATATTTTGCTCGCGAGTATCCATCCAAAGTCCGCAACCTCATTCTGTCTCATACGTTTGTGCTCGCCCCGAAGCTCGCGAAACCACTCTGGCTCGCCGGTAAACTTTTTCCCGCGCTTCCAAGAAAGTTGTTCGCGTCCATTCTCAGGTTGCGGCTCAACAAGATGTTGGTCTCGACGCTGCGCGCGGCCAATCATCCTGAGACGGAGTTCTGGCGCGCCTACCTTGACGAAGCAATCGCCTCTGACTTGCTGAAGGAAGTTTTCATCCATCAGAACAACTGCTTACTTGAACTGGCGCGTCAACCGCAATTTCTGCCTGATGATGTGAAAGGATGGCCGGGCAAAGTTCTCATCATTGAATCCGATGATGACCCGGCGATAAAGGTCCGAGACCGAGCGTTACTCCGAAGCATATACCCGGACGCGCAGGTGCATACCTTTAGCGATGCAGGTCACGCGTCGTCGATTCTGAAGCGAGACGAGGTCTTTTCAATCATTAGAAGTTTTCTACGGACCCACCTATAGGGTAGACGGCGGCTCTCATCCGATAGCAAAGCGCTGACAAGTCAGCGCACTCCAAAGCATGAGCGAGCCGCACGATCAACTGAATCCGGAGATCCCTAAACCGCCGGCGCCCCGCCGAAGCGAAGCGCGGTACGAGCACGCGCTTTGGCGGCTTCGACTTTGCGGTCGCGGGGTACACGAAGCCTGATGTGACTACAGAATTATAAGTTGCTTGAACTCAGCGGGCTCTATGTCCGTGATCGCAACTTCAATTAGAGAAGCCGCCGCCTGAATCCGGCGCAAGTCGTTCGTGGACAATTCAAGAATAGCGATTACCCTGCCAGCGAGGTTCTGTTGATAGCGAATGTTCTGATCGGAAGTGATGAATAGATCGAATTCGCCTTCAGCTCGTTGAAGTAAGTCGCCGTTTCTAATTCCGCTCCAACCTTGGGCCTGAACGCTCGTGCATGTGTGATTTTGTTAGTAGCCGATGCATTGGCCAAGGAACGCATTCATCCAACAGAATCTTCATGCCGCAGGAGAAAGTAACGCCTGCTCAGAACGTTCCAGAACTTTGCTCACGAGTTCACGACTGACGGAAGGAAAGCATTCGAGGAATTCTTCAACTGAATAATCGTTATCGAGGTATTCGAACAGAGTCTTCACGGGAACGCGCGTGCCCTTGAACACCGGCGCGCCACCCAGGATCTCAGGATCAATCGTAATGAGATCGCCCGATCGCATGGAATGAAGTTTAGTCCATTTGCCCTTATGCCGTAAACAACTTCCACGACGAAACGCGGCGCTGCCTGCTGAGCCGCCGGAAATGGCAACTCACACCGCCGGCGCCCCGCCGAAGCGAAGCGCGGTACGAGCACGCGCTTTTGCGGCTTCGACTTGGCGGTCACGCGGCGGTGAGTTGGTGACGAGCGAGTCGAGCAGTTCGGTAGCGACTCGGGTTACTTCATCAACCGCGTGATTGAAGGCGGCCTCGTTGGTCTTTGACGGCTTGTTAAAGCCACTGAGCTTTCTCACAAACTGAATTGCGGATGCGCGAATCCCCGGCTTAGGCGGGCTGTAGTTGTCTGACGTGAGAGATGTCCTGCTTACTCACAGCACGGACTTGCCGAGCCAACAGCGAGGCAACGGCGATGGTTTGTCCGGCGAGCGTTACAAACTCGACTTCGTAACCCTCGCCATTGTTGTGAAGGTGCACGACAGTGCCGACGTCTCCGGCGGTGAGTCCTTCTTCCGGTACGTCTTCCGTCAGCACTACGATGTCGTGTTCTTTGATCATCTATTTGCCTCCAAAGGATAGGCCGTTATGAGCCGAGGCGCAATGTCTCCGTCGTCGAGTTGCCAGACGCTTCGGATGCGAGGCTGCCGACCATCGAGTGCGTTCAGCGCGCCATCGATTTCAAATCTCCGTCCCCATCGCGTCTGATACGTTCGAGAGACTTCGTGACGCTGCGCGTGCTCCCTTAGGGCTCTGGCGAGCACGTCCCAAGCTTCGAGCGCAAACCCAAATCCAGCGAAGAACCGCGCCTTGCTCGCACCGTACCGATGCACAGGATTAAGTAAATACTCAGTAATCTTTTCTCGTTCGATAATGGCATGCTCGGCGTTCGGGAGACGCATCCATGGATTCTAACAACTCCCAGGTGCAACTTTTTTGGCAACTCACACTGCCGGCGCCCCGCCGAAGCGAAGCGCAGTGCGTGCGCGGGCTTTGGCGGCTTCGACTTCGCGGTCTCGCGGAGGCGAGTTGGTGACGAGCGACTCGAGCAGTTCGGTAGCGACTCGGGTGACTTCATCAACTGCGTGATTGAAGGCTGCTTCGTTCGTCTTTGAAGGCTTGTTGAAGCCACTAAGCTTTCTCACAAACTGAATTGCGGACGCGCGAATCTCGTCTTCAGTGGCCGGTGGTTTGAAGTTGTGCAGGGTTTTGATATTGCGACACATAAATCCTTCCTTGGCTTATAGGGATTAATCCGACGATACAATGTGGAGCAATTTCGCGCAAAGGGTTTGGTCGTAACGCCAGTCCGCGCTGCCGCCCGCTTCCGCGGGCTCGTATTAATTTGGGGCCGGTTACCTGGGGTTCCGCTCCACTTCACCCCAGGCTTTATGCTGTCGCGTGCTCCGCACGCTCCGCCCTTCCTGCAAGTCCATTCCGCTTTGCGCGTTCAGAGGATATGCCGGCGCTACGCAATTGTTGGTTAAGAAGGGTCTTTACTCCAACGCTAGTAAAGGTCTTTGCTCTCAGCCCTTTATTGATCCCTTCTTTGGCGACGGCGCAGCCAACTCAATCATCAACGCCCGAAACACTTCGTGACATCGACTTCTGCAAACTTATAAAGCAGCCGTATGGCTTTATGAACCAGACAGTTCGCATCACCGCCAAGTGGGAGATTGTCGGGCAAAACCAGTTCCTGGATGGCATCCACTGCCGCGCCGAGTACATTGAAAGACTGGGCACCTTTTTCGCCGACGCCCAGAACGAGACGATCAAGTGGAATGTTTCAAGAGTGCAGTCCCGCGAATTCGACGGTCGCGCAAAGATCACCGTCGTGGGAGCTATGCGGGATCCGACTCGCGGTGAGGGTCCGGCCCTGAAGTTTGAAATATTTCGCTTTGAAGATATCGCCCCTCTCGAAACCGTTCGCGACGTCGACTTTTGTGACATCGTTAGACAGCCGCATCAGTTTTTTGGTCGGGCAGTACGTGTCAAAGCGCAGTGGCAACAAGGCCACGAATTCTCTTATCTGAACGGTGTGGGTTGCTCAACGAGGTTTCGTCATGAAATCGCGGCTGGGTGGCTCAACAGCCAGGACCCGAACCTTTCAAAGATGATGTCGCGCGAATACGGTGGGCGAGCGATCGTTACGGCGGTCGGCACGCTGCGGGATCCGGGTAAGTACTTCGGATACTTTCGCTACCTGTTTGAGGTTCGTCGCCTTGAAGACGTGCAGCATGTAATCGAGCCGTATGAAGGAACGGTGGAGGCCGGGCGGACTTATCGTGCCGTCGTTCGCGGCGACAAAGATCTTGAATTGGTGTTGATTCCGCGCGTGCGGATTGAGTTTCACTATTCGTATCGGATCGAGTGGATAAACCTTTCGGAGTTTCCGGAGCTCGAGAAACTTCAGGAGACTTCAGGCGAGCGCACGATTGTGTTCAGCGTCATCTCCAGCGAGCGAAGACAAATGACCGAGCGACGTTGGGGTCGTATGCTGGAAATCAAGATTGTGCGGATTGAATAAGCATCTCAGTCCAAAGTCCAAAGTCCAAAGTCCAAGGTCCAAAGTCCAAAGTCCAAAGTCCAAAGTCCAGAGTCCAAAGTCAAGGTCCAAGGTCCAAAGTCCAAGGTCCAAAGTCGTAAGCCGGTGGCTTACCGCACGGTGCTGGAGGCAGAGCCGCAAGGTTAACGGCTGTCGCTCGCTTCGCGAGCTCAATCTGATTTAAATTCGCTTCGCAACTTCTCAGTTGCCGTGCGTCAATGGGATTAATGAGATCAACCAAAACCAGATTTCAAATGCGGGTCGTGATGGCTGCGGCCGCCGCGCTGCTCGTGTGTCTTGTTTCAGTTGCCGCCCCAGCGCAAACCCCGACAAAGAACTATCTCCCTCGTGTTGGAACCATCAAGGACTATCCGGCGACGGGATTAATGACTGGTTGCGGCAATGTCTATGTTTACAAGGTCGCGGACGCGGATTCGTCAACTGCAAATTACGTTTTTCTTTCCCGGGGCGACGGCAGTCACGCGTGGATGAATCTCAACGGTCGGGATGTGAGGTTACGGAAAACCAAATCAGGCGCGGGCGCAAACCGATTTCGATATCAGTCTTATCGCTACGGCAATGTTCACATCACGGTAGAAACCAAAGACTTCATCCCGCGAGCCGGCCGACCTGAACACATGTTCAAAATGAAAATCACTTTGCGGAAAGGCCGCGCCGTCCGAGTAGTTCACGCCATCGGCGACGCAGACTGCTGAAGATGGTAAAGCTGATATATCGCAGCGTGTTGGTAGTGGGCCTGGTATGGTTCGTGACCGCCAGCAGCTACGCTCAGTCGGGCGAAACACCGAGTCGTCCGCAGACGCTGCGGCTCGCAAACATGCAGGCGATGCTGTTTTTCGAGAACACCGGCAAGTTCTCTCCCGACGTATTCACCAATCAAGTGAACTTGTGGAACACGCCGATCGAGGGAGCTTCACGGGAAGGCGCCTCGGAATCGACGCTCGTCGTCGTTGAGATCAAGGCGGAAGGTGAGGGTTTGCTTCCGGGGAACCGCAAAGTGGAGTTAACAGCGCGGTATCGAATCGCCGACAAGAGCGGTCATGGGAAACCCGCCTTCTTCAGGAAGACAATGACGATCAACATCGGCTCGGACTACAAATTCTTCGCCGCGTTCTGGCTCTACGAAACAGGTTGTCATCCGGTTGAACTCACCGCGCGCATCGTTGGTCAGCGCGGCAGTCTGCGAAAGAAGATTAATTTCGGGTGCGGTGAGTGACTTCGGCGGGACTCTTGATCGGTGCTGCGCGTTTGTCTCGTAATCCTTTTTCAACCGCTAAAAGGAGTCTGTCGAAGGAAGGGGTTCTGTGCGAACTCTGTGGTTCTCTGTGTCTCTGTGTGAAATTGCTTAGGAAAATCCACCACAGAGACACGGAGGTCACACAGACAACTACAGAGTTGTTTTGGATGAGACTTCTCAACTGGACACGCCGAATCAAATGCGTATCAGGAGCCTGGCTTCTTATTTCGCTCAATGTACCGGCGCGCGAATTCGTTCAGATGAGGACTTTCTTTTAGGCCAATCTTCTTCGCTTCTTCCTCGGCCGCGTCAACCGTCCAACCATCGCGCAGCACCCGGCGGATCATCCAAAAGGCACCAACGCGAATCGCTGACGTGCAGTGAATAAACGCCGGACGATTCGCCGCGTCGTCGGTGATTTTCAGAAACTCAGCGACTTGTTCATCCTTCGGATCGGCGAAGACCACCGGGATGTTGAAATATCGTAGGCCGAGTTCCTTGGCTTTAGATTCCTCTTCGGCTGCCCGATGCTCGCTCGCGGGACGCAGGTTAATAATCGACTTAACGCCCTCGTCCTTCAGTTGCTGCAGATGTTCCAGCCTTGGCTGGCCGCCGGTACAGAATTCTTTATTGACTCGCACAAAATTCCTGATTGGCGGAGTCTCCTGCTGCGCGACGATCGGCATCGCTGAGAGGAAAGTCAGACAAAGAATAAAGTTCTTAATCATTCGGTGTTACCGCGAAGGCAAAACAATGTGTGAAGTTTCGTTTTGCCCCTCCCCGTAAACGGGGAGGGTTAGGGGGTGGGCTTTCGCGTCAGCTAACCTCTCCCCCAACCCCTCTCCGCATGCGGAGAGGGGAAAAAGAACCATTCCGATATTTCTTGTGCATACCCAACTTACGCCCCGCGCTTCCCAAAGCTATACAGTGCGCTTCTCGTGCGGATGTAAATCCTGCCATCGGCAATCGCCGGCGTTGCGTAAACTTCGTCGTCCATCTCATTAATCTTCAAAACTTCCCATTCGCCGGCAGCTTTCAGAACCGAGACCTGACCGCCCTGGCCGATGACGAAAACTTTATCGTCAGCCGCGACCGGGGACGCGAAGTATTTATCAATCGCTCCCATCAGCCGGCCCTGCTTGATTACGTTGCCGTTCGCAGGATCGAACGTGAGCAGGATGCCGCTGTCATTAATCATGTAGAGCACGCCCTTGTAGAGCAGCGTCGAAGGAACCTGCGGCACCGGTTTGTAATAGTGCCAGCGGACGGCCGTCGCGGTTTGATCCCCTTCGCCACCCATCTTGATCGAGAGCAGACCATTCTCAGAAGCCATCATCGCGCGAAATACTTCCCAATCGCGTGGATTCAGCTTCTCATCGCGATCCATGTCGAACGCCTCGAAAGCATTGCTCAACATGCGATCCATTTTTTCGGTTCCTGAGATTTCAGTCTTGGCGATTTGCCGGTCTCCGTTCTTATCGTATTTCGGCAGCGCCTCGTCGAAAGCAATAGTACTGATCTGTTGGCCTTGCTGGTTCTGCGGAAAGCCCCAGCCGTTGATGTAGAGATACTCGGAATCATGGCTGGCAATCGATTTCATCTCGCACGCCAGACCTTTAACCCACCAGACTCGTTTGCCGTCTGCTACTGAGTAAGCTGAGAGCTGAAATGATTCAGGAACGATAATCTGTTTAGGCCCCTGCTTAGGTTGGTAGACGATGGGCGTTGAGTAACCCGAGATCACCCCAGGCCGGTCAACTTTCCAACTCACCTTGCCAGTGTTCTTGTCGACCGCGATTAGGTATGAGATGGGATTGTCCTGATCGACGGGCAGGATTACCTTGTCGTCAGCCAGAATTGGCGAAGCACCAAAACCGTAGAACATGCTGAAAGGCCCAAGCGGCAGCTTCCAACGTTCTTTGCCCGCCCGATCGTAAGAGACCAGGCCGAACTCCTGAAAGAAGATATACACATTCGTGCCGTCGGTAACCGGACTGGGCGAGGCCGGATTATTCACGTTCTGCAAACGGCCTTTGCTCGCCCGCGGCACCTCGCGTTGCCAAACAATTTTCCCGCTGGCGCGATCCAGTGCGATCACCAGGAGTTTGTAGTTCTCTTTTTCAATCGGACTCGCCTGTAAGGCATGGGCACGCCTTTTGGCGGTGGCCACAGGGATTTTGCTGTAAGCAGTTAGAAAGATTCGGTCCCGCGTCAGCACGGGCGACGAATGACCGGGCGGCAGTTCAGTCTTCCACACGACGTTCTTGGTTGGTCCAAACTCGATGGGCAGCCCGGTGGTTTCGGCGACACCGGTACCATTCGGTCCCCGAAATTGAGACCAGTCGGTGGTCGCGCGGGAAAGTAACGTGGGCTTTGCGGCAGAAAAGCTTGTTAGAGCCAACGACGCAACAACTGCGGCGCTGATAAATGCGACGAGTAGTTTGTTTGGGTTCGACATAACGGTTAATTCCCGAGGTGAGTTTGCTAATCGGTAATGCGGGCCGCTAATCCGCGCCATAGTAATCGGCAATGAAGGAGACTGCGCGGATTTTAATTGATCGGAAGCAAAAACAAAATCGACCCTAAAAAAAAGCACGCTCTCTTGATACCGGTGGATAGGCAAAGGCCTAATCTTCCTTGCCTTTCTTTGCCTCATTTTCAGTGCGAAGCTTTTCAATGGCTGCGCGCACGGCAGCTTCCCAGGGAAAGGGCTCCTCCTTCTCTGCGCGGTAGGGAGGAAGGGCAGGAATCGGAATGTTCATCTCGTTGAGTAATTCAGTGGCTTTTGTGAGTGCATAGCGGTTCACGTACGGCTCACCGTCCGCCCAGGCCCACTTGTAAGTTGAAAGTGCATGTTTCTGAGCCTGCTCGGCATCGCCGATGGCGCGCCAAAGCAGTGCGAGATAACGGTGTGCGGGACGTCGCTGGGCAGACATCCACTCGGCCTCCTGCCGCGCTTCCTCGGGACTGCCAAACTGCCCAAGATGAAACTTTGCCAGGGCCAAGCCGGCTTCAGACGCCTTATCCGGCAAGCGCCGCTCGCGGGCCATGCGCAAGGCCTCTTGAAAGCTTGAGGCAGCGAGGCCCCAGTTACCCTGCTCAAGCCGCCATTCCCCGCATAGACTGTAGAGCTTGCGGAGCGTGGGGCGGTTGTTGTCTCTTTTAGCCAAACCGATGATTGCGTCGAGGTGTTGCTGCTCCAAGGTTCCCTGCCAGAAGTGGTTTAGTGCGCACCAGTATTCGACGTCGCCCTGACGGTAAATGTATCGCGGCCAGTCTCGTCCCATTGACTCCAGACGCCGCCATGTCTCCGCAGCGGCCGCCCACTCGCCGATAATTGTTTGGTCTCCGTAAAAAAAAGACTCACTGATGAAAAGATGCGTTTTGTTACCGCGGGCGCGGGCGAGATCCAACGCCAGCTCAATAGCACGATGAGTTCTTGCCAGCAGATTTTTCTTGAGGAAACAAGACGAGATGTTTCGAATGCCAGAATTTATTGCGTCCCAATGTTCAGCCTCCAAATCCAAAGCAAGAGAGACCCCGAGTGCAGTGAGGGCACTATCGAATTCGTCGCGCGTACGCAAAGCGATTCCAGCCGAAGTTGCGAGATATGACGCAGCCGACGCGTCAATTTCCTTAGTTTGCTTGCCCCAGTCTTCGTCAAAAAAAGGGCGCAAGAGAGCCAAAATTTCGAAGTGGGCTTCGAGGTTAAAGATTAGGGCATACGATAAATCACCACGAAAGGCATCTGCGGCCTCCTGAAAGCGCCCGAGTTTGAGGTGGGTACGGACGATGTGCATGCCGGGAGCCACCTCCTCGAGTGTTTTGGCCTGCTCATAGGGGCTGTGCGGCATTTCGGTGAAATAGTCCAAGACCCTCTGGCCGTAACGCTCCTTGTCTGCCGCACCTAGATCGTGGGCCGCTACCGCGCGAACGACTGGGTGCAGGTCATGCCGACGCGTGCGCGCATCGTATTGCAGCAGGCCGCGTTGTTCGAGATCCGCAACTGTATCCACCAGCCCTTTCGGCGCCTTGCCAACTTCCTCAGACTCTCGCCATGCCGTTAGTGCTTGCTGATAACCCTGCCATCGCTTGTAGGCAGCTTTGTATTCTCTTCTCGCGTCTGCTTTCCTCTCCGGAGACAATAATGGCCAGACCACGCCTGCTTCGGGTGATTTTGGTTTGTCCACCTCTTCCGGCTCGGGAGGCAGGTGGGGATTGAAGGCGACTAACATCTCGTAGTCCACGGACTCCGGGAGAAGCGCAAGAGTCGACAACAGTTGGCGGCTCTTCTCAGACAGGGCGTTGATCGCGGCGCGGAGAATATGGTTACGCCGCTGAATAAGATCGAGATTTCCAAGGTCTAACCGCGCCCCACCCTGACTTCCCGTGTCGTCGAGCCAGGCGTCGAAGTTTCCCCGGTTTGGTCCGGGAGTATTGATAAGCCCCGCAAGGACACCGATGACCAGCGGGTGATTATCGCAGTTCTCGGTGAGGTATTCCTGTATGCGCTGGGAGTCACCAGTGACGTCGCACGACGTTAAGAGCCTTTCGCCGTCCGTTGGACGTAAGCCGGGAAGCGTGATGCGCTTTACTCCGGGAATCGGTTGGCCTCCAGGATTTAGCAGCACACGCGGCATGAGCCGTGAGCTAACGAGAATCTTTGAAGGTCGGGCTGCGGCCAAGGCGCGCAACAGGTCGCTGTCTTCGTCACGGATAGTGTCGCGAGGATTGCGGCCGAGCACCGTGTCAGCGGGTGCGTTGGCCTCGTCGTCCCGTACTTCGTTCGCATCTATGCGATGGTAATGGACGAGCACGCGTTCTAATCCGTCCAGAACCAGGAGCCAAGATTGTTCATGAAGTTGTGCTAGCAGAACTTTTGCCAGTTCCTCCACCGGCGTTTTCTCCAATTCCTTCAGCGGACGCCGGGTCATGTAGGCGAGCGCATGGCGGCAACAGTCCGCCATCACGGCGCCCTTCTCATAGAACGAATACCAGAAGAAGCCAGCCCAGTCGCTTCGCACCTTAGTGGCGTGATTCGTAGCCCATTCCCACGTAAGCATGCTCTTGCCGTTCCCGCCGATGGCTTCAAAGAGAAGCAAGTTAGTTTGGTCGGCGGGTTTGGCCCAATCACTCAAATCTTGAAGCTCCGACTCGCGCCCGACAAACTTATGCGAGCCGCTATAACGCGGCACCGCATAAAATACAGGAGGCTTGGGGATGACGGCCCGCGATGCCCTAGTGGAAGCCATTGGGATCGGCACAGCGGCGGCCGGTAGCAGTGTCCGGAGGTACTGTGGTAAATCGTCGTGAGAATCACCAAATGAGACCGCGGATATATTGACCTGCTGGTTATCGAAGCAAGCTTGGAAATCTTCTCGCTGGTCGCTGCGAACCAGGCAGAAATCCCAGAGATCCGCTTCGCGAGAGCGCTTGCCGTAGCGTTCCAGCAGCAAACCGAAATCGGGATCACTCAAGCCGTTGGCTCCACAGCCAACATAAATCCAGGTGGTCATCTTCCACACGGCTTCAAGATCCTGCCGATACCGGTCATCGCGCGCGATCCCATGATACGAGTCCCAATCCAAAATGACTGAGTTCGGGCGCCGCCAATAGCCATGGAGGAAAATAATCTTGTCTGTCTCTTTTTTGTTAGCCGATCGCAGAAACGCATCCCGATCCTTCCACGTTATCGGGCTCAGCGTTTTGTCACGGGTTAAGAGCAGGTCATCGTAGTTGGTCGTTGCCAATAAAGTCCCCTGTTTGCGAAACCCATGCAGAGCATCCAAAACCGCATTGTCATGCGCCTTGATCGACCCAACCGTAAGCTTGAGCCAATTCTTGAAATGCTCTGACTGAACACCGCCCATCTGACGCACGACATCTTGAGCGGCAGAGATGAAATTGTGAGTTTGCGGGTCCTCGTTGAGCAGAAGCAGATGCGCCGCAGCTCTGCCTTCCGAGATGAGGTCATGTTTTGTTAGCCACTCCAAACCATTTTTCAGCAAGCCGGCCCATGATGCCTGAGGATGGGATTCTCCGGTGGAAGGATTGCGGCTCGCTCCGATGGAGACGCCAGTGCCGGCGATTGCAATAGCGCGGCGATCGTGGATCGCCTTGCGTAATTCAGCTTCGGGATTTTCGAGGTGTCTCATTGGCTACGTAGAAAGCCTGAGTGCCCTCAGCGATTGCGCGAGCTTGCGCAGGCTCGGCTTATCGTTGGAGGTGTAGCTTGGGAAAACGTCGCAGGGAAATCAGCCATGATTCAGTCCCGACGAGGATTTGAGGCGCAAACTATAGCACAAACGGGAAGCGGTCAGAAATTGGTTTTGGCTTGGCCAGAATTAACGAACGTCAATGTGGGAGCGAATGCTTAAGGTTGATTCGGCGTTAGGACTTGCCGCTTTTCCCGTCTCGACGCAGAGCGGGACAGTATCATCCGCTCGAACTCACCGCGCGTCTTTGGGCCAGCGCGGCAGTCGGCGAAAGGACGGTCAACATGCGGTGTGGTGAGTGAGTTCGCGGCACTAACCAAATTTAACCGGGGCGGCATGTCGCGAGCATCATTCACCCGATAAGCTAAATAAACGGGCTACTCGTTCTCGATCACCGACAGGATATTGCCGGCGGGATCTTTGAACCAGGCGATCGTCGGGCCGCCGTTGCGATGGATGCCCTTTTCGTCCGTCTTAATTTCGCCTTCATACTGCTCAAAAGTGACGCCACTCTTCTTTAGCTCATCGACCGCGGCGTCAATGTCATCCACCATGAAATTGAGCACGGTAAAACTTGCGGGCTTGTGATTGGGTTTCGGATAAAGAAACACGCTGGCGTCGCCTGAGGGTTTCAGTTCCAGTCCTTCGTCGGACTCGGATACTTTGACCCCTAACGTCTCGCCGTAAAACTCCTTCGCTTTCGAGAGATCATCAACTGAAAAACTCGAAAAGGCCTTGTTCGTCGTTAACATGAAATTACCTCCGGCTCATTCATACCTGTTAAGCGAAGAGGGTTCATCGTGTCGCGATTACAATTTTCTTCTCTATTCGTCGCGAGTGGCACAGACTTCAGTCTGTGATTAGTTGAGGCAAAGGAACACAGACTGAAGTCTGTGCCACTTAATTCGCGCGTTGATATTTTTTCGGCGCTCGACTAGGATTGCGAAACCCAGTTTGCGTCGAAATTTGTTGTGAGGCGTGCATCCTCGAATCTAACGGGTTCTCCCAAACAATCGAAGGCCGTGAACGCTTGCCACTGGTGAGTTATGACCCCCGAACGCTGGCGACAAGTCGAAGACATTTTCCAGACCGCTCTCGATCTGCCCGTCGAAAGGCGCGCCACGTATCTGTCTGACGCGTGCGGCGCCGATTCCACCCTGCATGAGGAAGTTGTCAGTCTGCTCGCCAGTCATGAAACCGGCGATTACTCGTTCGAAGACCTCGTGCCCGCGGAAATCAAAGCAAAGCGTTTCGATCCTTTCGGTGAAGATGTCGATCCTTTAATCGGGAAGCGGCTCGGCGCGTACGAGATCGTGCGCGAGATCGGTCGCGGCGGCATGGGCGCGGTTTACGAAGCCGTGCGAGTCGACAAAGAATTCAAACGGCGCGTGGCGATCAAGCTCGTCAAGCGCGGCATGGACACTGATTTTATCCTGCGCCGCTTTCGCAAAGAGCGACAGATTCTCGCCGCCCTGGACCATTCGAACATTGCGCGGCTTCTGGACGGCGGCACGACTGACGATGGCCTGCCTTACTTTGTCATGGAGTTCATCGAAGGCGGCCAGCCCCTTTACCAATACTGCGACAATCGCAAGCTGAGCATTAGCGAACGCCTGAAGCTGTTTAGTGCGGTCTGCGACGCCGTCCATTACGCGCACCAGAAACAGGTCGTGCATCGCGACATCAAGCCTTCGAATGTGTTGGTGACAAACGACGGCGTGCCGAAACTGCTCGACTTTGGCATTGCAAAGCTCTTGAATCCAGAACTTGCCGGCGACATCACTCACGATCCAACCGCCACGGCGATGCGCCTGATGACGCCGGAATACGCTTCGCCGGAGCAAGTGCAAGGCGCGCCGATCACGCCTTCGACTGACGTCTATTCGCTCGGCGTTCTGCTTTACGAATTGCTGAGTGGCCATCGGCCCTATCGTTTGTTCAATCGCGCGCCACATGAAATTGCACGCGTGATTTGTGAAGAGCCGCCGGCGCCTTTGAGCATCATCATCACGCGCCCGCATGACCTGTTGCCGTCCGGAAATGAGGCCACGACGCTCGAGAATGTTTACCTGGCGCGCGGAGCCACCGTAGAGATTTTGCGTCGCGACCTCTCGGGTGTTCTCGAAGACATCGTGTCGCGCGCGTTGCGGAAAGAACCGCAGTGGCGTTACCCATCGGCCGCGCAATTGGGCGAAGACGTCACTTCGTTTTTGGAAGGCCGCCCGCTTTCCAGTCTCCCCGACGCGCCCTATGCCGGTCAGATGAGACCGAGTCCGGCTTCATCGGAGACGGCGCTCGCGGTCCTGCCTTTGAAGTTGATCGACGTACCGGGCGGCTCCGATTCAGGTTCTGACTACCTGGGCGCGGGACTGACGGACGCGTTGATTACGCGACTGAGCTCAATTCAAAGATTTGCGGTGCGGCCGACAAGCAGCGTCCTGCGATACAGCGCTGAAGCCGATCCGTTACAGGCGGGAAGGGAACTTGGCGTCGCCTTCGTGCTCGACGGGCGCGTTCGTCACGCGGGCGAGCGCATTCGTGTGACTTTACAGTTGCTGGACGTCGATGACGGCACGACGGCGTGGGCCGGGCAGTTCGACGAGAACTTCACGGACGTGCTGACGCTGGAAGACACGATCTCTTCGCACGTCGCTGAAGCCATCGTGCCGCACCTGACCGCGGACGAGAAGTTAAAGCTGGCCAAGCGCGGCACGAACGATCCGCTGGCGCACGAGGCGTATCTGCGCGGACGTTCTTACTGGAACAAGTTCACGGAAGAGGGCTTTGCGAAGGCGATCGTTTGCTATCACCAGGCGACGGCCATCGATCCGGATTACGCGGTAGCACACGCGGCCATCGCAGAGTATTACAACTGGCTCGGGATCTATTCGGTCCTGCCTTCGAATGAGTGTGGGATAGCAGCCTACGAGGCAGCCGCGACGGCGGTCGCCATCGATCCGCTGCTGCCTGAAGCTCACTGCGCGCTGGGCCAGGCGAAACTTTGTCGCGACTTTGCCTGGGACGGAGCCGAACGACAACTCTACCGGGCCATTGAACTGAATCCGAACTATGCGCCGGCGCGCACCTGGTATGCGTTTCAACTGGCAATGGAAGGGCGTTTCACTGAGGCCGCGCGCGAAGCGCAGGCGGCAGTTTTGCTCGACCCCTTTTCCATCATTACGCGCTTTTGCCGGGTTTGGTGTCTGTACCACGCGCGACAATTTGAAGCCGCGCTTGAACTGTGCCGCGAATATCTGACCGCAGACCCCGAGAACCTGATGTTGGTTTACATGTCGAGCTTCATGTTGAGCGCGCAGGGCCAACACGAGGAAGCGATTGCCACCGCTGAGCGCTGCGTCGTGTCAGTCGGAAAGGCGTCGCGTACTCTGGGGCGGCTCGGCACGGCGTACGCCGAAGCCGGCAAGCTCGAGCAAGCCGAAGCCATTCTGAAAGAGATGGGCGAAGTCGCGGGGCGTCGCTTTATCTCGCCGTATCATCTCGCACTGGTGCATTGCGCGTTGGGTCGCACCGAAGCCGCCCTCGAAATGCTCGAGCGCGCGGTAGAAGTCAGAGACGCGTGGGTTCTTTATGCCGCGGTCGATCCTGAGTTGGACACTCTGCACGGTCATCCGCGGTTCGACGCCTTGCTGCGGAAGCTGAATCACCGGCTTGCGGCGCTGCCGACACTGCCGATCGAAACGCACCTCGGGCAGGAATCCATCGCGGTGTTGCCGTTCAAAGTTCTGACCCAACCGACTGAAAACACCGGCGACGAGTATCTGGGCATAGGCTTGGCTGATGCGCTTATCACGCGTCTGAGCAACGTGCGGCGACTGGTCGTACGGCCCACGAGCAGCGTCCTGCGCTATCGCGGCGTCGCGGTTGATCCACTGGTGGCCGGTCGCGATCTGCATGTTGAATACGTCATTGATGGAAGTCTGCGTCGCGTCGGAGATCGCCTGCGCGTTACCGCGCAACTGATGAATGTTGCCGAAGGCGTCACCAGTTGGGCCGACCAGTTCGACGAAGAATCGAAGGACGTGCTGCAAATTGAAGATTCGATCTCTGAGCGCGTGACCACGGCGCTGCTGCCGCAACTGACCGGCGACGATCGCGTGCAGCTTTCGAAACGCGGCACCGTAAATCCGAAAGCGTTCGAATGGTATTTGCGCGGCCGTTATCACTGGAACACTTACACCGAATCAGGGTTGGCACGCGCGATTGAATGCTATAACCACGCGATCAAACTCGATCCAAATTATGCGCTGGCGTACACGGGCATCGCCGATTACTTCAATTGGCTCGGCGTATTCGGCGTAAGGTCATTCGACGAATGTACTGCCGCGGCGAAGGAAGCTGCGCAAAAGGCCATCGAGCTCGATCCGTCGGCGGCGGAAGCGTACAGCGCGCTCGGGTTTGCCACGATAGCGCATGACTTTGATTGGTCAGTTGCTGAAGCTCATCACCGCCGCGCAATCGAAATCAATCCGAATTACGCCACGGGGCATCACTGGTACAGCTTTCATTTGCTGATGACCGGCCGGTTCGATGATGCCTTGCGCGAGATCCTGCGCGCACGCGAACTCGATCCTCTGTCGCCGAGCGTGGTGCAGGCGTTGGGCTGGTGTTACTACCAGTCGCGTCGAAACGAAGAATCGATTGCCACTCACGAACATTTGCTCGAAGTCGCGCCGGATTTTTCGGTCGGAGTGGCGACATACGCGTGGGCCTTGCGCGCGGCCGGTCGGGCGAACGATGCCGTCCCTGTTTCCGAGAAAGCTTTGCAGCTGTCAGGCGGCGGACAATTTTTCGTGTCGGGCTTGGGCCAGTCATATGCGGCGGCCGGTCGCGTGGATGATGCGCGCGCGGCTTTGCGGCGCTTGAAAGAGATGTCGGCGCGCGCCTATGTCTCGCCGTATCACACGGCGCTCGTCCATCTCCACCTCGGCGAATACGAAAAGGCCCTGGCCCTGCTGCAAGAAGCTTACGAGATCAACGACGGATGGTTGGTTTGGATCGGCGTAGAACCGGCGTGGGATGTCGTGCGCGGCTACCCGGTGTTCGAAGATCTATTGAGTAAGACCAGAAACCCGGCGCCGCAAACATCCCTCGGCGAGCAAACGGTCGTTGCGCGACGCGCGAAAGGCGCCGCCGCGGCCCGCTCATTGGAAACGTCGGCAGTAGCCACACCGGCTCCGGAAACATCGCCGGGCGAAGACGAGGAAGCACGCCAGCTATTTACCGCGGGCCGATACTATGCGACTCGCCGCACGGCCGAAGGCTTGCGGCAAGCGATTCAAAGGCTCGAGCGCGCAGTCGAACTCAAACCCGATTACGCGGTCGCCTACGCCGAATTGGCTGACTGCTACGCGTTGCTGAATTGGTACGTCGAGCCGCCGCCGGCGCACGCGTGGCAACGCGCGAAACATGCGGCTTTGAGCGCGGTGAGAGCGGATCCGAATCTGGCAGAAGCGCACGCGTCACTAGGCTTTGTTCGGCTGCATTTCGATCGAGACTGGGAGGGCGCTGAACGCGAACTTCGAAAAGCCATCGCGTTGAATCCGCGCAACCAGGTTTCGCATCGGTGGTACGCGTACAGTTTGTCGGCGATGGGGCGGCACGACGAAGCCTACACCGAGGTTGAACGCGCCCGGGAGATAACGCCACAGTCGGCGGTGATCGCGACAGCGCTGGCGAACGTGCTGTTTCTTGCCGGGCGTTTCGACGACACGATTGCTCAGTGTCGCAAGGCGCTTGAACTCGATCCGGGCGCCGTGGCGGCGCACACCGTGCTGCGTTGGGCTTATGAGAGGAAGGGAATGGTCGCCGAAGCTTTGGCGGCCTACGAACAGGAACGCAGTTTTGCCGGCGACAGTCCGACGACGCGCGCGAAACGAGCACACGTCCTCGCCGCGACCGGTCACCAGGAAGAAGCGCGAAAGATTCTCGAAGAGATCATTGTGAAACGCGACGAACAATGGGTGACGGCCTACGAGATTGCAATCATTTACTCGTTGTTAGGAGACCGCGATAAGGGATTTGAGTGGCTGGCGCAGGCTGAGCAGGAGCACGCCGTCGGCTTCACTTTTGTCCGCGTCGATCCTCATCTTGAGAACCTGCGTTCCGACCCGCGCTTTAGAGACTTGATTCGCGGCACCGATCGCACAATTCCATAGTCCTGCAATCTGAATAACCTATGCGCAATGCGGGCGTCGAAGGTTCTTGCGTGTGTAACTGCTTTCCTTGTTTTCCGTGCCTCGCCCTTATCTCAAAATCCGCCAGGCGAAGGGCATTGTCATTGCAGCCAGTACTCGGGTTGAATGCAAAGGCAGGCTGCCCAAAGAATCCTCCCAGGTTCCTGTTATTTCGCACGCTTGACAGCCTGAAACCCTCGCTTTACCCTGCGCCATACGGCTAGTCAGCCTACCTCGCAAATAATTCCCAGTTCGTCATCTCGAAGCCTGGTGCTTACGAAGCGTGCGAGATGGCAGCAAACTGGAGGCAGTGTATGGATCCTCATCATTGCGAAACACCCATTCAGGCGACTTCAGATGTCGCAATTCCTGAACAAGCGAAACAAGAAGTCTCCGATGCTGCGCGGGACGCTTGGCGCGAGGAATATCGCAATTTGATGGAAGTCGCCCTAAACGCGTATCGAGATGAGTACAGAGAAATCGCGGACGCGTGGCGCAACATGGAAATGAAAGCCCAGGGAGCCGTCGCGATTGCCGGCATCTTCGCCGCAGCAGTATTTGCGTTCGTGCGCGACCTTGAAAAGGAAGGTGGGCGTTCGCAGAAAGTTCTCATAGTAGCAACGATGGTCTTCCTTATCTGCAGTGTCACTTTCTCAATTCTGTGTTTGTACGTACGAAGGGTAACTGCGCCACCTTTAGGAGAGACGATTGATAAGAAGGTGCGTCACCTTTTGTCTGAGATGGTGTCGGATAATGACATGCCTGCACGCCTGCAAAACCTAAAGTCAGAGCAAGCAAGTCTCTGGCGCCGCGTCAATGTTGATGCGAGCATGGCAAACGAGACTAAGGCCAAATGGTTATTAGCTGCTCAAGTGTCACTGATTATGGCCATTTTAATGGTCGGCATGTTGACCGTGATTATTTTGTTCACCTGACGCAGTTTGAACTGTCATCGATGAAGTGCCTTCTCTGCAACAACGAAGCAGAAGCGAATAGCAATTACTGCTACCGTCATGGCTCGGAGGAATTGATTAAACGTCCGCGCGTGATTGACAACTACGTCAGCGAAGACCGCCTCAGCGAAAAGTTAAATTTGGCCATTCGTTATTCGAAGAGGCGGTTTATCCTCTCATCAGGACTGGTTCTGATCGGAATGATAGGCATAACGGTTGCCTACCTGTACGTAAAGTGGGACGCTTCTCAAATTCCAGTGGTACAGGTGCGAGAGTATAGGCTGGAGTCTTACATGATAGCGAACGTGAGGGATCTCACCACTGACAAACAGTGCCTGATCAATACCCGTGATAAGAAAGGTGAAGTTGTCTATGACTTCATGGCTCCTACGGCCGACTTCTACGTCCTAAGCTTCGGCACGAAGAGCGAGTCCGGGAGTCTTGTCGCGCTTGAACTAAACGGTCAAGCCGCCGGAACAATCGAGCCTGAGAGGTTTGGGTTAACGCGCGCGATCGAAGTTTGGCTGACGGAAGGCAAAAACCATATAAGACTATCGTTACACGGTGAGGTGACCATCTGTGAACCGACGCTTGTGCGCGAATTGCCGGCCACGCTCAGCAGTCTTGAAGGAAGTTATTATCGGCGTGTCGGCGTTATTGAACTAGCTGCGGGCGAAGCCATAGTGGTTGTTCCGTTTCCGGCGGAATTAAACGCACGCGAGGACTACATACTGGAGGTTCAAGGGCGAAAACTTCGGGCCCGCCGGTTGTCGCGCTTCGTCAATAATCCGGCGCTCGGCGATTGCTATTTTGCCATCCGTGGTATCGGCGCGCGTTGACTCCTGGCCCAAGTTTACGCAACGTGGAGAGTCGATCGATGCGTGTGCGCGGATCGCCGGCATCCAATCTTTTCAATGTTTAGAGGCGGGCTACCGCCCGCCAAGTAGTCGGGCAGTAGCCCGACTCTAAACACCCACGTCCTACGTTTACTTTTCGATTGAATTTCTTGCCGGGCTGAGTTAATACAGACAGCCACAGAAAGGGATTCGTGTGATGCCATACAAGCTGAATGTGAATGGGAAGTCCGTAACGGTCGACGTGCCGGCCGACATGCCTCTGCTTTGGGTGATCAGAGAGGTTCTGAACATGCCGGGCACAAAGTTCGGCTGCGGCATGTCTATGTGCGGCGCCTGCACCGTCCATGTGAACGGCGAAGTCGCGCGTTCATGTGTCACTTCGATCGCGGAAGTAAACGGAAAGCAGGTCACGACAATTGAAGGACTGGCAACCAGCACTTTGCATCCGCTGCAAAAAGCCTGGATGGATGTCGACGTGGCCCAATGCGGTTACTGCCAGGCCGGACAAATCATGGCCGCCGCCGCATTGTTGAAGAAACATCCGAAGCCGACAGACGCGCAGATCGACAGCGGAATGGAAGCGAACATCTGTCGTTGTGGAACGTACCTGCGTATTCGCGAGGCGATTCACAAAGCTGCCGCCGGAAATCGCGGGTCAGCTAAGCCTTCGAAAGCGGAATAGCTGCAGTAGCGCAAGTTGCTAACTTGCGCGTGCGAGCGACTCGCAAGTTAACAACTTGCGTTACATCACCGGAGATCGTCATGACAACACCGTCAATTAATCGTCGCGCATTTTTACAGGTAAGTTCACTTGCAGGCGGCGGAATTCTGCTTGGCCTGTATCTGAAACCGTCGGTTCTTGCGCAGAACCAGCCGGCGGCCGTGGCCGTGGCCGTGCCCAGTTCTTTCATCAAGATTTCACCAGAAGGCGTCGTCACGATCACCAACAAGAATCCGGAGGTCGGCCAGGGCGTGAAGACTTCACTGCCGATGACGATCGCCGAAGAACTGGACGTTGATTGGAAAAACGTCCGTGTCGAGCAGGCCGATTTCGATCTCACGAAGTACACGAACCAGTTTGCCGGCGGCAGCACCGCGACGCCGAACAGTTGGAACCAGATGCGGCAAGTCGGCGCGGCCATGCGCGCGATGCTAATCGCCGCGGCGGCAGAAACGTGGAGCGTGCCGGACACGGAACTGACGACCTCCGCGGGAAATGTCCTTCACCAGAAAACGAAAAGATCGATTGCCTACGGCAAACTCGCCGCCAGGGCCGCGACGCTTACGCCGCCCGAACTCGACAAGGTTAAGCTGAAAGATCCGAAGGACTACAAGATCATCGGAACGCCGCGGGCGAATGTCGACAGCCTGGCTATTGTCACCGGCAAGCCGCTTTATGGGATCGATTTCACTTTGCCGGGAATGCTTTGGGCTGTGTTCGAGAAGTGCCCGTGCTTCAGCGGCAAAGCCGTGTCGGCAAACCTCGATGAAATAAAGGCCATGCCCGGCGTTCGTCACGCGTTCATCGTCGAAGGCGGCAGCGAAATGGCAGGACTGTTGAGCGGCGTCGCCATCGTCGCCGATCGTTGGTGGCAAGCAAAATCCGCGCGCGAAAAACTCAAAGTGAAATGGGAAGACGGGGCGGCGGCCATGCAAAGCAGCGAAGGCTTCGCGCTGCAGGCCGAAGCGCTCGCCAAAGAGAAGGCGCATCGTTCATTACGCAGTGATGGCGATCTTGAAGCCGCGTTCAAGAACGCGACGAAAGTTGTCGAGGCCTCGTACGCATATCCATTCGTCGCGCACGCGCCGCTCGAGCCGCAGAATTGCACGGCGCATTTCAAGGACGGCAAGCTCGAGATTTGGGCGCCGACACAGACGCCGCAGCCCGCCGTCGGTCTTGTGTCGCGCACTCTGGGCATCGCTCCCGCGGATATCAAACTTCATCTGACACGAATCGGCGGTGGCTTTGGCCGGCGTCTGAACAACGACTACCTGGTTGAGGCGGCGGCGATCGCGAAACAGATCGGGGTGCCGGTGAAACTGCTCTGGACCCGCGAAGACGATATGACGCACGACTTCTATCGTCCGGCAGGCTTTCACTTTTTGAAAGCCGGCGTAGACGCGTCAGGAAAGTTGGTGGCGTGGCGAGATCATTTCGTGAGCTTCGGCACGGTCGAAAGATTTGCGCCGAGCGCCGGTATGAGTGCGAATGAGTTTCCGGCGCGGTTCGTGTCGAACTTTGCCATCGATTCGTCAGTCATGCCTTTGGGTGTGCCGACCGGTGCGTTGCGCGCGCCCGGAAGCAACGGAATCAGTTTTGTCATTCAAGGTTTCATTGACGAACTGGCGATTGCCGCGGGCAAAGATCCGATCGAGTTTCGTTACTCGATTCTCGACACACCGCCGATTCCTCTTCCGCCGCCGGCGGCCGGTCAGCAAGCGCCTCCACCCGGACAAGTGTTCAATCCGAAACGCATGCGCGGCGTGCTCGAACTGGTCGCGGCGAAATCGAACTGGGGCAAACGCAATCTGCCGAAAGGCACTGGCGAAGGCGTCGCTTTTCATTTCAGTCATCAGGGCTACTTCGCGGAAGTTGCGGAGGTCACCGTCAGTAGCGCGAACAAGGTGCGCGTGAACAAGGTTTGGGTGGCCGGCGACGTCGGCGCCCAGATTGTGAACCCGCTGAATGCGGTGAATCAGGTGCAGGGCTCAGTTATCGAGGGCCTGACGCACATGATGGGAGAGATCAGGATCAAAGACGGACGGGCGGTGGAAAAGAATTTTGATGAGTTCACACCGCTGCGGATTCATGAAGCTCCGAAAACAATCGAAGTGCATTTTCTAAAGACTGACTTTCCAGTAACCGGCTTGGGCGAACCTGCTCTGCCGCCCATTCTGCCGGCAGTTACCAACGCAATCTTTGCCGTTACCGGCAAGCGAATCCGTTCGCTGCCGTTATCGAAGCACGGATTAAACTGGGCGTAGTCAGGATCTGAGAGGAGAGAAGCGAAGGATGGCCGCACGAGCCGAAGTCTTTAACACCGGAACCTCAATCGATAAGAGACGCGCCGAACGGATCTTTTACACGGCGATGTCGCTCCTATTTCTGATCACGGTCTTTGCCGGTTTCTCGCGGACGTTTTTTCTCCGTACGTACTTTCAGACGCAGCCCCTCCTGCCGCTGCTAATCGCGCACGGAATCATCTTCTCTTCGTGGATTGTTCTGTTCTTGACGCAGGCGACGCTCGTTGCCGCCAGGCGCACGCGTCTTCACATGCGTTTAGGGATCCTGGGAGGCGTGCTGGCGAGTCTCATGATTATTATTGGCGTGTACACGTCACTGGTGCGCGCCAAGGGTCCATCACCGATACCTGACGTAAATCCGCTCGCGTTCTTGACGATACCTTTGGGCGACATGCTGCTGTTCGGAATCATGGTGGGCGCCGCGCTGTATTTTCGACGGCGCGCCGACGTGCACAAAAGGCTAATGTTACTGTCGATGATCGCCATTCTTCCGGCTGCCGTGGCGCGCTTGCCGATCGGTTTTATCGAAACCGGTGGACCGCTCGTCTTTTTCGGCCTCAGCGATCTTTTCATCCTGCCGATGATTGTCTTCGACATCATCACACGCGGACGGCCGCATCGAGCGACCTTGTTGGGCGCTGCGCTCATTGTGATCTCGCACCCTCTGCGAATGGTCATCGGCGGCACACAAGCCTGGCTTGCCTTTGCCACGTGGATGACGCAGTGGGTTTGATTGCTTAGAAGGAAGGGAAGCGCTCGCCGGCAGGCGCGCGGCTCCAACTTTCAGCCCCACCCGAAAGAAGGTCATCGATGAAATTACATCCTCACCTGGCGTTTCTAGTCCTTCTCATGGCCGCGCTGAGTTCCGGTTGGTGTGGGAACCGTCAGCCGCTGCTACCAACTCCTCCGCCGGCGCAGTCGGCCGCACCAGCCAGGCTGCCAGTGCAAACGGAAAAGGAGGTCACCTTCTATCCAACTTACGGCTACCGGGCGGGGCCGAACTGGAATACTCAATTACGTGGTTGGGTCCATGAGGACCGGAAAAACCGGGCAGAGGGCACGGTGAAAATCCTCAAACTGGTTGCCAAGTGCAATGACGCGGAAGTGACCACGGTCCGATCGCGATCGGCCGACTTTGCCGATGACAACAAAACCTCTGAAAAGGTGTTGGTAAAGTTCGACTCTGATCCTGATAACAAAGCATATGAATTTACCGAGAGCGATGGTGATGGGATCGTCAAACTCGATTTGGTCCTAACCGACGACCAGGCGAAGCGGTTGCTGGAACAGCAGCATTCGCCCAACGGATGGTTAACCTATCGCGCAATATCAAAGGACCATACCGGCTTGGGACGAGTCAGGTTAATCGAACGAGATCCAAATGGACTTTCCCTCATCTCTGACATCGACGATACGATCAAGCTAACCGAAGTCCCTGCAGGTACGGGCACCGTCTTACGAAACACTTTCTGTCTTGATTTCAAAAGCGTCATGGTCCCCGACATGGCCGCGGCTTACAAAGAGCTCGGCGATATTCCCGTCCACTACGTTTCGGGCGGACCCGAGCAGTTGTTTGGACCGCTCTATGATTTTCTGATCACTGGTCCGGGTACCTTCCCGGAAGGGACGTTTCATCTGAAGTTTTTCTCGAGCCATCCTTCGCTGGAATCGACGAGTGATCTCATGAAATTCCTGGGGAGTTCTTTGCAGGTAACGTTTGACCACAAGCTCAGCGAGATCAATGCTCTGATGGACAAATTCCCTGAGAGGAAATTCATTCTGGTCGGAGACTCGGGAGAAATTGACCCCGAGGTCTACAACGAGATCAGGAAGAACCGGCCGGCGCAGGTCCAGGAAATTCGAATTCGAGACCTCATCAACGATAACGTCCTTAATAACTTCAGGCTGACGGGAATGACTGTGATCCCGGTTAACCCCGTCGTCTGCGTTGACGACAAACATTTCGACAAACTCCTGGAAAAAATAGGGAAACACCACACAGAGAAATACGTCAGGAATCCGGCCTGCCCCAGGTAGATCTGACGCAACGGGACTCTCCGATTGGTTTGGGAGTCGAGTGTGGGAAAGCAGAACGGCGGAGTCTAGCGGGCGGGTGCTGCGCTCATAGTGATCTCGCACGCTCTGCGATGGTATCGGCGGTACGCAAGCTTGGCTTGCCTTCGCCACTTGGATTACGCGGTGGGTCTGATTGGCGTAAGAGGAAGGGAAGCAACTCGTCGGCATGTGCGTCTAAGACCCCATCTCGCCCGACAGGTCGACCGCACACTATCGGTACAGCACACGGAAGTGTTCGCACACGACCGGCATCGTTAGCGATGGCTCGTGGCCGAGTTTTGGCAATACTCGCGAGAAGTAGTCCCAATGCACGCGCCGCCAATACTCGAGTGATCGATCCCCTTCTCCTTCCGCGTAGGCGAACTCGGCGCCTACGGCCTCGAATGTAGACGTTTCGACGCCAACCGTCTCGATGATGCACCTTGGCGTCCCGGCTCCGTCGACCACGACCGTAAGCAGTCCGTCCCGAGGCATCGGATTGGCCGTATCGTCCCACTCCCAAACACTCGAGCACGTCGCCGTCTTCACCCCAGCCACTATCAACGAAGCGAGTTCACTGGCCATTTCCGGACTGTCGCCGAAGCTATCGACCATGTACCCGCGCGATTTAAGGTCGGCCCCATCCTCGCGCGTGGAAAGAAATCGTTGCCAGTAATCGTGCACTCGTGCGTTCATTCGCTCGCTTGGCTGAAGTTGTACTGTCCTTTCGCCTCTCTCATACAAAGGCGTTCACCGTTGAAACTGGGCGCGGTTGGGAATCATCGCGGACAGAAAAGCGGCAAACGCGAACGCCGTCCGCTGCATGCGGTTGTTAGGCGGCTCGCGCGACAAGGTAGCACCTGCGGCTAGGATACTCGGCGCCGTCATAAGGCTCGCGATAAACCTGCTCGATGACCGCGAGATTGGCCGACCGGAGAGCCGCGACGACGTTCTCCGGAGTGTGACAACGAAAGTCCAGCGAGACCTGAGCCCCGAATAGTTCGTCCCGATGGACGATCTGCTCGCCAATATGAAATGAGACAAGCGCCAGACCACCAGGTATGAGGACCCGTCGCGCTTCCCGAAACATTGGCGGGAGTTCGGTCAAGTCGAAGTGCACGATGGAATAAAACAGGACCACTCCGGCGAGACTTGCGTCGCTCGCGCTGAGGCGCCTCATGTCTTCGACGCGAAAGTCGAGATCGGGATGCAGGCTCTGGGCCACCGCGACCATCTTCGCGGAAAAGTCGATCCCAAAGATCGTGACGCCTTGTTGACTCAGATACCGAGCCACATGGCCAGGCCCACAGCCGAGATCGGCGACGAGGCCGCGGCCGCGAGTCTCTTCCGCAAACCGGTTCAAGAGATGCCGATCGAGTGGCTTGCGCACGAGCTCGTCTGAAAGGTGTTCAGCGTACGCCGCCGCCGCCGAGTCGTAGCTTTCGCGAATGTCCATCGACTCTCTCTGCTGCCTAACGCCCGAATTAACCGGCGAGCAATCAAGTTTGAGTTTAAGAATCAAGCTATTGCGAGTCCGGTTGCATGAGTTGTTAGGCCGTTCCTACCAGACCTTCCACCAGGGCTTCGGCTTCTCTCCAGACAGCATTTTGGCGGCATCGGCGTAAGCTTCCTTAGTGAGGGTGATGCTGTCAGCAGCTACTTTTTCCATATCTCTTGAGATCGCATCAAGCTGTGATAAAGCTCGCGTCCTGTCTATGTTTGAGGAATTAACATCTCCATACTGAAGGAGGAACAAGTCTATGCGTTGCTGGAGGCGACAATAGCGAACGTAAGATATCTTATGTGTTGCTGCTTGTTCCGGATGCTTTAAGTAAGCCTGCATCCCAGTCAGTACAGGCGAGAGCACTAAGACGAAACCGAAGGCGCCGAATATCAACCAATATTTCCAGCCGTGGAAATCTGAAAAATCAAGTTTCCCCTCGCTGAGTTGGGTTGCAACTGTGGCAAAGATAGACGAGCCTATTGCCGCTGATAGAATCGTTGCCGCTCCTCCGAGTAATACGCCCCGGCGGCGGTGCCACATAGAAGACAACTCATGCGCGGTCGCTCTCACCCCAGTATCCTTCCGATACGATTCTGCTTGGTCGAGAATGTCTTTCATTTACTGATCCTCCTGGTAAGGTTAACAGGTCGCAGTAAAGCCTAACGTCAGCGTTCAGCGGCGCGAGTCTTCAAGCGTCCGACGGAAACGCTTGGTTAGAGCGTCCTTTCATAGATGGAAACCGACTCACCGTCGTATTGGACAACTTCCATGAGCTGCCAGCCTTCACGGATAAGCAAACTATTCGCAGTGCTTGTGCCCGAGTATACCGTCGTGAAGCCGAGATTGCGCGCCACATCTTCAAGGGCTGAGACGAGACGCGCGCCGATGCCGTGACGCCGGTACTGCGGAGCCACCATGCCGCCACCGATCCACGGAGTGAGATGCCTGTGGGTAGAGATTGAATCAGCTTTGAGCGCAGCGACACCACATGGCTCAGAGCCCAGAAACACCACCAGTCCGACCGGCAGTTGATCGCGGTTTGAATAAGCTACGAGGTCCTGGTGTGCGTTTCCCGGGCCAGCCGCGCCGTAGTAGGCGGCCCACTCGCTTTGAAACAACCGTTCCAGAGTGGGCAGAGCCTCCGGGTGATCTGCGAGATAGCCGATGCGTACGTCCGGGGACATAAGTGGCTTAGCGCTCTGACGCTCGAATTCACCGGGCGCGCACGCCACGCCGATACGGACAAGTCTAGCATGAGAGACAAGTTAACTCGCGCTGGTTGAATGAGTTGTTAGGTGGCGTGCCCGCAAGATCAGGCGCGCTGCTCTTGGCATTGGCATATCTTATCGAGCACTCCGCGCCGGACTAGATATACGCTGAGGGATGTAACAGGAATGGGGATGAGTGTGACAAACGCGAGCAGAGCATCGGCCACCGCTAGTGTGAGTTGAAAGCCCTCGCCGCGGAACGCCGAGCGCTTCTCGCAGTAGTCCCATTCGATGCAGAGCCTTTGGCGAATCGGATCGGAGTACCGCATTACGCGCGCCTCGGCGGCATCTTCGACGGCTTGCGCTAAGCCCGGCTCGTGCCCACGATCTGAGGGAGGAAAACGGCGGCCAATGTCTTCGAGGACGTCCGGTGAGACCACCTTGGAGACAGCTAACGTTTCGTTGCGCCAGAGGTGTTCAAGTTCTCTAATTTGCTCTTTAGCAAGTTTACTCATATTGCAAAAACCATCGGTGCGGACTTGTGGTCTGAGTTGCGGTAGGCACGCGCCGAGCCATGAATCTAGGGCAGCCCGCGTGCGGTGTCGCGGAGTCACTGCCAGCGTGCGTCCGGCGAGGCGGTAACATATTGTCAGCGCGGGCGCGTGTCAATAGGGCAGGGTGGCGCGCGGCGTGATAAAAACGCACTACTTCTTAACTGGGTTCAGCGCTTCATCCACTTTAACGACCGTTTCATGTTCGAGGACTTCCACCCATTTCCCATCCCTGAGGAGATAAACTCCTGATCCGACGCCATGAAACGCTGGCCCCTGTCCCATCGGATACACTCGCCACTGAAAGTCTGTGATGACTGTTCCGCGCGCAACTTCCCGCATCTTGAGATTTTCAATTTCCATCCTCACCGATGGAAACTGCTTGAAAGTTTGGGCAAAGCGGGCGCGCACGCTCTGCTCTCCCCGTAACCAGCCCGTCGGGGTATACATCTCAATGTCCGAGGCAAACTGCTTCATAAAGCCATCGAGATCATGGGAATTGAATGATGAGATTCCCGACATGAAGAAAACCTCAACGGGATGCTTTTTAGTAGTGTCCAGGGTCTGCGCAGTAACGGACGGTAAAGTTGCAACAAGGAAAATAGTGAGTGCGAGGAGTTGTTTCATTGATTCAGTCCTTTCAAGGACCTACGAACCTACCTGGCAGAGTGTTCCACAATTGCTGTCGCCCAACGGTTTGTTATGTTGCCCCCGCATCATCGGGAGGATTGTTTCAAACAGCCGTGCGGCGCGGTCACGATTTTCTTTAACGTAAGCAAGAACATTGTCGATGCAAACGTCGATAACGGCCCCGCGGCCCATTCCGTCGCGACCGATGATTTCACAGTCATAGGTGAATGTCGCCATTTCTTCCAGGACATTCGCTTCTTCAGACGTTAACTTTGTCTTAGCCTTGAGAAAGAGTTGTGCATTGACTAGCCCGTACCGTGCGTTTTGAAGCGCGTCGATCAAGTCGGTGATTGCCCCTTGGCGAGAACATCCATGTCTCTTTCCACAGCGCGAATGTAGGGCGTAGCCCGCTGCGTCTGTTTTCGTGTTGATAATATGGCGAGTGCGCGTGAAATATTTTGTTCCACCGTCACAGGATTCGGATGTCGCTGTGCCAAACACTGCACCCCGATTACGAACATAAGAGCTGTTGCTATGACGGCGCGGTAGGTAGATGAAAGCAACATAACGGTGGAGTTGACGCGGGCGAGCGCCAACACGAACCGTAAACCAGACAAGCTAGTTGAGAAACAGGCTATCGAGCCTCCGACGATTTGTTGCGTGTCAGCGGCGTGCCGTTACTCCGGCGAAGGCACGCGCCTGAAACTAACCAATACCTCTTTTTCGATCTCTCTCATGTCCGCGACAAAATACAACTTCACCGGGTTGGGCACGTCAGGGTCCCGTTTTCCAAGGCGTTGTAGGGCTTGGGCGCCAAGGAATGCCGCCTTGAAATCCGCTCTTTGGTTAGCATCGGCGATACTCTGCAGTTCCCAAAGGATTGAGCGCAAAGGTCGATCAGAGAGTTCCTTAAAGACACCCTCCTTATCGAGCGCTTCCACGTGTTCGTAAAACAAGTCCATTTGCTCGGTAGAAACGGTATCCTTGGGGTCATTCGGGATTGCGTGGACAGCGAGCGCCTGTGTCATCGACGTCACATACTTATCGAATACTTCTATCCGATACTTAGCTTCAGTTGTAAGCTTGCTGATTTTTTGACTGCGTTCCCGTTCAGCGCTTTGGTTGCTAAGATACCAAGATACTCCGGCAGTTATGAACGTGAGGACAACGGACGACAGGAACCACAAAGCAAACGGTGAATTGACAAACTTCCAGAGCCCCGCACGGCCCTTTTCTGGCGGGGCGATTAGTTGTCGGACTTCGGCTCTGAATACCTCTTCTTCGCGAATGCGCAACTTTTCGGAATCTGAAAGCATAAGGAATCCTATTTAATCATCGCAAGACACCCAACGAGGATCTGTTTTCCTAATAACACCGAGTAGTGTCTGATCTTTCAAGTAACCAAACTGCCGGCGGCTGAATAATTCGCCTTCAAAGCAATGCGCGTCAAGCGGTTGGATTCTCCGGTTTATTCGGTTTGCTAAAGAACGAGATATACGGTTACGCAGGCATCTTCACGCTCGGCATTCCCCGCATGATGATGCGCTGCCGGCGCGCGACGCGCTTTGGATTAACATGAGGATTAAAGACTGTGCGCGGATTGGGAATCATCGCGGAAAGAAAAGCGGCTTCGCGCGCGTTAAGATTCGCCGCCGGCTTGTGAAAGTAATATTGCGAGGCAGCCTCCGCGCCGTAAATCCCATCGCCCCACTCAATCACGTTTAGATAGACCTCAAGGATGCGCTTCTTCGGAAGGTTACGTTCCATGAAGTAAGTGATGATCGCTTCCTGACCTTTGCGCATGAACGAGCGCTCGCTCGAGAGATAGAGGTTTTTTACGAGCTGCTGCGAGATGGTCGAGGCGCCGCGTTTGAAGTCGGGCAGGTTCGGCAGCCACGAATCATTTTCGCCAGTCTGCTTCGCTTCTTTGTCGGCCTCTTTCTGCGCGTGCTCCCAGGCGCGTTGAATCGCCTCGTAATCGAATCCGTTATGCGTCGCGAAGTTCGAGTCTTCGCCCGCGATTACCGCGCGCTGTAAATGCGGCGAGATTCGTTCGAGCGGGACCCAGACCTGGAAACGCCTCGGCTCAGAACCTTTGCGGCGCGCTTCGCGATGTCGGGCTTCGACCAGTGAAGTGGTCGCAGGGTTCTGCGTAGCGAGCTCCGAGAAGCTTGGCAACACTACTACTTGGAAGATGAGACCACCGACGATGATGCCGACTACGGCGTAAGTGACATATCTGATGAGCCGCCACATTGAACATGAGAGTAAAGCTGAAAGGGGAGACGCGTAAAGCGCGCACTTGAAACGTTCAGTGAGCGAAGACGTTTTTGGCTCCCTCCCCGCGAGCGGGGAGGTTGGGGTGGGGTTGCGGCGCGCTAACCTCTCCCCCTGCCCCCTCTCCGCGAGCGGAGAGGGGATCGACACAACGGATTGGCCGTTCGGACTGAAATACGGCCTGGTTTCGTCGTTTTTAACTAATTCACGGTGAAGTAGCAGAATTTAAGCTTCCTCTCTGGACCCACATATGATCAGAACAATTTCGCTAGCCATTCTTTCCTTAAGCTGCTGCGCAGTTACCCTCGCGCAGGAACAACGACAACCACCAGTCTTGCGCGGAACGAATGCGCGGCCAGTCACCTCATCAGACGCAAACGACAAAAGTTCTCAGCTTGAAGAAGTTCAGGAAGGTAGTGTCGGGCGGGTCAGCACGAGCTTGATCACGGTGCCCGCGGTGGTGATGGATCGCAACGGTCGCTACATCGGCAACCTGCGGAAAGAAGACTTTCGGATTTACGAAAACGGAGTCGAACAGGAAGTCGCCTATTTCGCTTCCGTGGAAAAGCCTTTCACGGTGGCCTTGTTGTTGGATGTCAGTGGCTCGACCCAGTTTCAGCTCGCGCAGATTCGCGAAGCTGCAAATACCTTCGTGGGCCGCTTGCGCATGAACGACCTGCTGATGGCGATTACCTTCGACGGCAGAGTGAACGTGCTGACACAACCTGAACGAGTTGCCGTGATTCGTCGTGGCAAACTGCACATTCCGGCGGTGACGGACGGCACGGTGCTCTACGACACTGTCGATTTCGCGCTCAAACGAATGGCTCAAATTTCCGGCCGCAAAGCGATCGTGTTAATGACCGATGGCGTCGATCAGGACAGTCGCGTGTCGATGCAAGCGACTCTCGAAGGCATCGCCGAGCAGGACATTCTGGTTTACACAGTCCAATACAACACGCTGCCGCAACTGCCGGAACGATTGAGCCTGATAAAAGATGAGAAGGCGCGACGCAAAGTGCGCGAGCGGCTCTTGAAGGGCTATGCGCTCAGTGAGCCTTACCTGCGCACCCTCGCTGAGCAGACTGGCGGACGGTTCTATCGCGCCGATGATTTGCGTCAGGTTGGTCCAGCGTTTGAAGCGATCACTTCTGAATTGGGAGTGCACTACAGCCTGGGGTACTACTCAAAGCATTTAGCGAACGCTGACGGTGAGCGGGCGATCAAAGTGAAGGTGCGCTATCCGAATATGGTCGTGAGGACGCGGGATAGTTATTCGACCTCGTCGGTTGCGGCCAAATAAGAGCCACAGATTACCCAGGAGCTGCAATCGGGGCTACTGTCCCGAATCCGCGGCCCTGAACTCAATACTGAATCAAACTCCCTTCGCGTTTTGCCCGCCGGACGGCGCGGCCGAAAACCCAAAGAGACAAAGGAAGCAGTACGGCCAGAAACGCCAGCAGCGTGATCAAAGGATCGCGCACTTGCGCAAACCCCTGCCCCTGGATTAGCACGCGCCGAATGCCGTCAAGACCATACGTGGCCGGCAGTATTCGCGAGATGTGTGAAACCCATCCAGCGTATTCCCCGATTAATTCCGTGGGAAAAAACACGCCGGAAAAAAGTGCCGAGCCCGCCCCGAGAAAGATTCCAAACGGATCGCCGCGCTTGAACACCATGGTGAAGCTTGCGGACAGAATTCCCAAGCACGACAGCACCACCGTCGTCAGCAAAAGGAACACCAGTGCCAGCAGGAAGTTGCCGCGATAGTGGACGTCGAAAAACAGCCAGCCGAACAGAAGATAGAGCGACGAGAAGAAGGTCGCCTGCACGAAATCCCATGCTGAACTCGCAACGATCACCGTCGGCACGCTAATCGGCGTCATCAGAACGCTTTCCAGAGTTCCTTGTACCTGCTCTTGCCGAATCGCGTTCGCTAAACTCGAAAAACCAGTCATGAAATAGCTCAACACCGCCAGCCCGGTGAGCCACGCCGCCAAAGGATTGCTCCATTGCGCGAAGCGCGGATCTGTATAGCCCGCAAAAATTTTCGAGATGAAGAAGAACGTCGTTACCATAATGAGAATCGACAGCACACGCAGAAAGAACTGCATGCGGTAACTGAGCTGCAAACGCCAGTCGCGCACTATGAACGCCCAAATCCTGCGCAGAAAGAGAAGGGGATTCATCCGATCTTTTCCTCCTGCGCAGCGTCTTTCGCCTCATAACTTTCAAGCACCTCAAGCAACGTTGCTCGTTCCGACTGGACAGTCTGGATCAGGGCGCCGCTTTGGAGCAGCAGCCGCAGCACGTTGTCGAGGACGTCATCATTGGCCTTGCGCGCGAAGCTTAACGTCCAGTGGTCTTTCAGATCGCTTCGTCCGAGCGTAAACGGCTGATCGCTGAAGGCTTCGCGCAAGGCCGCTTCAACCTCCATCGCATCTCCGACGGCAAACGTAATCGACACCTGTTCGTTGTTGCTGTGCGTGGCGCGCAGGTTTTGTGGTGTGTCGAGCGCCTTGATCTGTCCGCCGCTAATGATCGCTACACGCTCGCATAACTCTTCCACTTCCGCGAGATTGTGCGACGTCAGGAACACTGTGACGGGCTGGCCGGCGTCTTGCGACAGCGACTTGATCGTGTTGCGCATGCGGGCCGCGGCAAGCGGATCGAGCGATCGCGTCGGTTCATCCAGCAAAAGCACCGGTGGATTGGCCAGCATTGCGCGCGCGACCGACAGACGCTGTTTATTTCCGGTGGAGAGCTCGGCAAAGCGGCGGCGCGTTGAATCTTCCAGTTGCAGCATCTGAAGCAGCTCGGCAATTCGCTTCTTCGCCTGCGCGCCGCTCAGCCCGTGCAGCCGCGCAAAGAAGAGCAGGTTCTCTTCGGCCGTCAGACGCCAGTAGAAGCTTCGCTCTTCCGCTCCGGCCAGACCAACATTGCGCCGGACTTCCTGGTCGTTGCGCACGCTGTCGTAACCTTTGACGGTGACTTCGCCTTCCGTCGGTTGAATGAGCGTGGCGATCATTTTCGTGAGCGTCGTTTTGCCCGCTCCATTCGGTCCGATGAGACCGAAGATCTCGCCTTCGCGAACTTCGAATGAAACATCGCGGACGGCTTCCACGGGCGGCTTGAATTTCCGTTTCAAGGCTTTCTTCAGACGCAGGAACGAAACCGGATACGTCTTGGAAATGTGATCGACGGACAGGGCAACGGTTCGGGTTGCAGACGCGTTGGCTTGATCGTTGGTGACGAGGATTTGGTCGGCCATGAAGCGGAAAGTTTATCTGCGCCTTTGTTTTGGGTCGAGGTACTCGCGCAGACCGTCACCGATAAAGTTGAATGCGAGCACCGTCAAAGCAATGGCGATCCCCGGAAAGATTAGCGCGTGGGGAGCCGCCTGCAAGGTTGAGAGGTCGCGGGCTTCTTCGATCATCACGCCCCATGACGGCGATGGCGGTGGGACGCCTAAGCCGAGGAATGATAGTGCCGCTTCCGAAAGGACCGCACCCGCCATTCCGAGACTCGCCTGCACGATTAGCGGCTGAATAGCATTGGGCAGAATGTGGATGGTCAGGATTCGCAAGTCACCCGCGCCGAGCGCCCGCGCCGCGTGGACAAAATCGTACTCGCGCACTTTCAGGACCTGCGCGCGAATCAAACGCGCGTAGCCCACCCAGCCAATGATGCACAGCGCGAAGATGAGTTTGTTGAGACCCGCGCCAAGAAAAGCCACGAGGGCAATCGCCAGCAGCAATCCGGGAAATGCCAGAAACACGTTGAAGATATAGCCGGACAGAAATCGATCGATCCAGCCGCCATAGAATCCCGCGATCGAACCGATGAAAGTCCCGAAGAGCGCCGAGACAGCAACCACGATGATTCCGACTTTGAGTGAAATTTGCGCACCAAAGACGACACGCGAAAAGATGTCGCGGCCCGTTGAATCCGTTCCGAACCAATGACTCGCCGACGGCCCGAGGTAACGCATCGAAAGATTGGTAGCGCCGACCTCATGCGTCGCGATCAACGGCGCGCCCAGCGCGACGAGCACGACCAGGATGACGATTACCAAGCCCACAATGCTTAGTCTGCTCATGACACGCGAATCCTCGGATCCAGCCAGCGATACAGAACATCTGTCAAAGTGTTCGCGATAATGTACGTAGTGCTAATCGCCAGGACGCAGCCCTGCACGACGCTGTAGTCGCGTTTACTGATTCCGTCTTCCATCAACAGGAGCCCTAGCCCCGGCCAGCCGAAAATCTTTTCCGTGATGATTGCGCCCGCCAGCAATACGCCGAGTTGCAGGCCCAGGACCGTCACCACCGGAATCAGGCCATTCTTGAGCACGTGCTTGTAAACAACCGTGCGCTCGCTGAGTCCCTTTGCGCGCGCGGTTCGAACGTATGGCTCGCCGAGTTCTTCAATCACTGACGAACGCACCATGCGCGTCAAAATGGCGGACAAGGCTGCGCCCAAAGTGAATGCCGGCAGGATTATGTCGCTCCAATCAAAGCGGCCCGAAGGCGCGAGCCAGCCAAGTTTCACGGCAAAGATGTAAACGAGCATCGGGCCGATGACGAAACTGGGCAGACTAATCCCCACGAGCGCAACCACCGACAGCCCGTTGTCGAGCCAGGTGCCACGATTCTTTCCGGCGATGACGCCCAGCGGAATGGCGATGCAGACAGCGATGAACATCGCTGTAATCGCCAGTTGAATTGTCGCGGGGTAGCGCTCAAGTATTAGTTCGAACACAGGCCGTTCAGTGCGAAAGGATGTGCCCAAGTCCCCGCGGAGGATCGAGCTCCAGTAATCGGCGTAACGATTATTGAGACCGTGCCACGTGAATTGACGCTGACCGCTCTGATCGACGGGAAATCCAAAAAAGAAGGGTGGGCGGTCGAGACCGTGTTTCGCGCGGAACTGGGCCAGCTGTTCGGGTGTTGCTTGCTCACCGAGCACGGCAATCGCCGGGTCGCCGGGGACGAGTTCAATCAGCAGCGTGACCAGCGAGACCACCGTCCAGACGACGAGTACGAGGAAGCCAATGCGGCGCAGTACTCCGAACAGTTTCTGCTTCATGCTTGGAAGAAAGCCGAATTAAATTTGGAGCGAGCGCGGATGATAGCAGATTGTGTTTAGTTGCAGCTATGCCCGTGCGTCATCTTCCTGGTTCTCTGTGTCTCGTGCGTGCTTTGATTTGGAGTGCGCCGGCTTTGACGGCGCTTTGGATTGTCTGCCCTGGAGTTCGATCCAAAGCGGCGTCGCCGCTTCAACCGGCGTCCCCGGCGTGGCAGCCACGCTGGGGTGGTCAGTCTGCCGCCGCACTCCAAAAACAAACGTAGCCCGCGGAGACTCGCTTCACCGGCAGTAGCGGCCCCGACAACCGCATCCACCAATTGGCAAATCCTACGGACTACGTTGTTTTGGTTGACAGCCCTCTTGAGCCCAACCAATCTCGTTATGTGGCACAGACTTCAGTCTGTGTGTTTTGGAGTTTCACAGACTGAAGTCTGTGAAACTCCGGCGGCCAAAGTGCAAAGCCGCTATGCCACCCGTCAAATTTTCAAATTTCACTTCAGCAAAGCCGGCGTCCCGCATCATCGCGGCCAATTCCGTCTGATTCGGAAAGTGCGAAATCGAATCCGGCAAGTACTCGTAAGCGCTGCGTGAACCGCTCAACCATCCACCCAGCCGCGGCAGAACCCGGCCGTTGTAAAAGGCGACCATTCCGCGCAGACCCCGCACCGGTGTCGAAAACTCAAGCACGGCTGCCCATCCGTTCGGTTTCAGGATGCGTCGCAATTCGCGCAGTCCGTCTTCGACGTTGGAAAGATTGCGGAGGCCAAAACCGATCGTAACGGCGTCGAACGTTCCGTCGGCGAACGGAAGCCGCAGCGCATCTCCTTCTATTAGTTGAACGTCGCGCGTCTTCGTTTTCGCCAGATCCAACATCGGCCGGCAAAAGTCGAGCCCGATTATTCTGGCTTTGCTTGCTTCAAAGAACTCGATGCTCAAGTCGCCGGTTCCGCATGCCACGTCCAGGACTTGAGCGTTGGCCGGGAGCAGCGGCGCTAACGTTTTGACGACCCGTCGCCGCCATCTCCTGTCGATGTTTCCCGACAGCAGATGATTTAGAAGATCGTACCGCGGAGAGATTCGCGCGAACATTTCGCGGACTCGCCGCGCGTGATCCTCAGGTAAATTGTTCGCAGGTTCAGTTAATCCCATGGCATGAGGCCGATGGTTGCAAGTGCCTTGCGATAGGGTTAATAAATCCGTCAGGGTTTCTTTGTCGGCACGACAGGATCGATCGGTTTTGCTTCGGGCGCAACCGCGGATTTGATTTCGACGTTGCCGGTGAAGGTCGCTTTGAGTTGTTCAGAGTTGCCTGCGACGACCGTGGCCATCGCGACGTCTTTGAAGAGTCTGGCAGTTACGCGCTGAATATCTCCCGGCGTAAGGCTGCGAATCATAGTCGCCACAGTGCTCGGACGCGCGGACTTGAAAGTATCCATGTCGAGCCAATGCGTAGTCATCGTTTCCGGCTGCGAGAATTCGGTTGAAAGTTGGTTCAGCACGGCACCGCGCGCACTTTCAAGCTCCTGAGCGGTCGGTCCGGTCTGGATCAGTGCCTTAATGATGTCCTGCGCCGCGGTCGAGGCTTTGGCAGCGTTTCCAGTCGGCGCGGACGCACTTAAAACGAAAATCCCAGGTAGAAAATGTGCATCATGGCGAACTGAAACCTGAGATAAGTCAGCCGCAGCAGTTTTCCAACGGTCGCGGATAATGAGCGCCAGAATGTCCGCGGCGAGAGCGTCCTTATCACCGCGTGCGAGGCCGCGAATCGCGAGCCGAATTTCCGCGTTCGTTGCACCCGGGCTGTCGACGACAAGCACGCGCGTGTCCGGAGCGCCCGGCTGACGAAACGTTGAGGGAATAGTCCGATCGGATTTACCCCAGAGTCCGAGTAATTGTCGCAGCGCGCGCATCATCCTCGGCCTCTCAACGCCACCGACAATCGCGAGCGATGCGTTGTCCGCATTCAAGAAACGTTCTCGCGCCAGAAGCAAATCGGCGCGTTCCACTTTCGCGATACCGGCAGGGGTGCCGGCTGCGGGACGCGCGTACGGGAAAGTTCCGAGCACGCGCGCGGCGATCGCCTGGTCGGCAGTGTCAGCTAACGTTGCCTGTTTTTCAGACAGCAATTTGACACGGGCGGTGCGCAAGGTCGCGATATTCTCAACGCCTAACTGGGTGGTCAGGACAGAGCCGCGCAAGAAGTCGATCATCCTTTCCAGACCGCTCGATTTGCCGACGAGGGTTATGTCAATCGCATCGTGCGTCGTCGTAACGTCCAGCTTTCCCCCGAGTTCTTCCGTCATGTACTCGCGCGTGGCCGGGTCGGGAAACAGAGCGTCGCCAAGCAGAGCCATCATTCCCGCCTTGTCGGTCAAATCGAACGCTGCGCCGGAATGAATCCTAAGCTTTAACAAAACATTCGGATTGCCCGGCTGCGGCCAATACAGAATCCGCAGGCCGTTGAGGAGCATTTCGCGATCCGGCTCTGGCGCGGTCTGCGCCCGGGCGGTCGTCGGCCAAACTGCCGCGAGCGTGAGCAGCAGCATCATGCTGCGGCGAAGCAGCGTCGATTTCGGTGTTTTGCGGGTCATTCGTTTGAAGATGCGGAGTTCGCGCGTCGCGGACAAGCTTTACTTTCAGCACTTACCAGCCAATCTGGGATGCGGTGCCAAAGAGTTTAGATGTCGCTTAAAAGAGCGTCAACCTGTGGTTGGAAAAGCGCATCAAAGCCCTGTGCCGAAAGGCCTTGGGCACGCTTTTCGATGTGCTGAAGCGCCGCAAGCGGGCTATAATTCGGATGCCGCCGACATTTTTCCGGGCAGGCCTCAAAGAAATTTTCGTAACTTCCGGGCGATTGGCAGTAATAACAAGTAGGAAGCAATTCCTGCAGGATCGAGCTTGTTTGGCGAATCAGGTGACAGACGAAAGGCTGCTGGCGAGCGCCGCCGGCGGCGACACGACCGCATTTCAGATCCTGTACGAACGGTATCGCGACCCGATCTTTCGCTTTGCGTATCGGTTATTGGGATCGGCGGAAGCCGCTGAGGACGTCGCGCACGACTGCTTTCTGAGTTTGATAAAAGAGCCGAGTCGGTTTGATTCGAACCGCGCGTCGCTGCGCACGTACATCTATGCGACGGCGCGGAACCTGGCGGCGAAGCGTTACCACAGCGTCGGACGCGAGACGGCGATCGACGAATTGGCCGACGAACCGGCTATGGCCGAGCGGCATGCACCAGTCGCGCGGCTGCTCGATCGAGAGTTGGCTGCAGAGGTGCAGGAGGCGATTGCCAGCCTGCCGCCGCTTCAGCGAGAGGCGCTAGTACTTTTTGAGTACGACGAGTTGTCGCTGGCTGAGATTGGCGAGGTTGTCGGGGCTGACGCTAACGCGGTTAAGCAGAGGCTTTTCCGGGCGCGTGAGAAGCTTCGCGTCAGGCTTGACAGATATTTCCGAATCGGTCGCGAAGCTGCTACATTGAGGCGGGCGTAAGCGTTAAGAGACGCGCCTGCATGAGCGACGGAGTTTTATGATGAATGATTTTGACGGTAAGTTCATGCAGGACGAAGACCTGAAGGATTTACTTCGGCAGTGGAGAGTCCCCGAAACTCCCGCGTCGTTGGACAACCGTGTGGCGGCTGCTTATCAACAAAGTACCAGCCAAACGGCGTCCGTTTCAGTACTTTATTCCCAGCGGGATAGCGAGGTAGTAAACATGAAATTTTGTAACACTTGCCAGGAAGAATTCGCTGACAGGTTTAGCTTTTGTCCGGTTGACGGCACGCCTTTAACCGCAGTGGCCGCGGCCAGTCAGTCTGCTCCAGCCGAAACGGTTTCCCCCGTTGAGACAGTGACGGCAGCGCCGGCGGCGTTCTCAGTTCCGGCGACGGTGTCGGCGGCGCCCTCAGCAGTTGCCGCCGGGAACATTGGCGAATTTCACCTCACCATCCTGGAAGACAGAGGATTAGCATCACGGCTCGCGGGCGAGTTAGGAAATGTGGCCCACAACTATCAGTTGACCTGGCCAGAGTTCAAGCGCGATCCGTTTGGCTTCGTGAAGCGTTCGTTCCAGGGTTACGGCAAAATGGCTGGCAAGTTCTTCTCCAGCCGTGACGTGGTGATCGCGACGCTACTTTCCGTCGTTGCGATGATTGCCATGGTAGTTGGTATCTATTTCCTCGATAAGACTCAAACTGCCGGACCGTCGCGCAAGACGATGATGATCGCAGCAATCATCGGGTTTGTTGGGCTGCTCGGCGTCTTCGCGACCTGGTTGAGCCGCGACCGCGGCGCGGCCGTGATGGGCGCCAAGCCGTCAGACTCGCGCAACGTGCTATCGGGCATCATCGCGGGGTTTGCGCTGTTGTTCCTCCTCGTCGGCGGCGTGTTTCTCCTCGACAGGCGTCAACAAGCGGCTGCGGCGGCCGCGGCTGAAGACGAGGTCGAGCTGACGCAGATGATTTCGGACATACCGAACGAACAGCCCACGCCCGACGAAGGAACCGCCGGCATGGCGAAGGGGAGCGGCGGTGGAAGCAAAGCCGAGAAGATTAAGGCAGGCGGCGGCGGTGGCGGTGGCCGCGAACAGCAGGATCCTGCGTCTATGGGGAAACTGCCGCAAGCATCTTTGACGATCCCGCAGGTGGTCGCTCCGAACCCAAATCCTCCGCCGATCAAGAATCCGTCTTTGCCGATGCCGGCAACGCTCGATGCTGATCCGGTTCTATTCCCGCCTGACACTCGTAATTTGGCTTACGGCGATCCGAAGTCGAAATCGACTACGCTTTCGTCAGGTCCGGGAACGGGCAATGGTATTGGCACCGGCACAGGTGGCGGAGTTGGCTCCGGATCGGGTGGCGGTTTCGGGCCGGGTGAAGGCGGCAACACTGGCGGCGGTCCGCGTCGTGAAGGCGGCGGCGGCCCGGGCGGTGGCGGCGGCGGAACCGACTACAACCGAATCTTCCGCAGCAGCGAAGTGAGCAGCCGCGCCCGCGTGCTGTCAAAGCCTGAGCCTTCGTACACGGAATCCGCGCGGAAGAATCAGATCACCGGAACCGTGGTGCTGCGAGCCGTGTTCTCGTCCAGCGGCTCGGTGACGAATATCTCCACGATTCGCGGTTTGCCGGATGGCTTAACTGAGCGCGCCATCGCCGCGGCGAAGCAAATCAAATTCGTACCGGCGCAGAAGGACGGGCATCCCGTCTCGATGTGGATGCAGTTGGAATACAACTTCAATCTGTACTAGTTGGGAGCGCACGCATCCTGCGTGCGGTACGCCGGAAGCTTGCCGGCTCCTGAAATGCTTAGAGGCGGGACTTGTCCCGCCTCTTTTGTTTCCGTAGCGCAAATTGTTAATTTGCGTGGCTGTTCGCAAGTTAACAACTTGCGCTACAACCGTTCAATTACTCTTTTTATCCTCTCAACGCCTTCCTGCAAACGATCCAATGAAGTCGCGTAAGAAATGCGAATGAATCCATCTGCGCCAAAACCTGCACCGTCGGTAACAACCGTGTGCTCCTTCTCGAGCAACTCGTTCATGAAATCTGCCGAAGACTTCAGCTCGCCTTTCAGGCAGCCCCGCACATCCGGGAAAGCATAGAACGCGCCTTCCGGCCGCGGGCATCGCAGTCCGGGAATCTCGTTCAGCGCATTCAGCAGCCATTCGCGTCGGCGCGTGTACTCTGCGAGCATCTGCGCGACCGATTCCTGGGGACCGTTGAAGGCCTCGGCCGCAGCAGCCTGAGCGATCGAAGTTGTGTTGCTGGTCGAGTGTCCCTGCACCTTCAGCATTGCGCGTGTCCAGTCCGCGTTCGCCAGCGAGTAGCCGACGCGCCAGCCGGTCATCGCGTAAGTCTTCGAAAACGATCCGGCAATGCAGAGCCGGCGACGCAGTTCTGGTCGCAGAGATGCTGCGCTGAAAACCTGGTTCGGTGGATAGACGAAGCGCAGATAGCATTCGTCCGAGATGGCGTAAGCATCATGCTCGGCGATGATTTCGAGAATCCTTTCGAATTCTTCGGGCGGAATGATGCGACCCGAAGGATTCGATGGGGAGTTCAAGATGATTAGCTTCGTCCGGGGCGTAATGGCGGCACGTACCATGTCAGCCGTCAGCACAAAATCGTTCTCTTCAGTCTCGATAAAAACAGATTTTCCACGCGCGAAGGTGACGATCTCCGGGAAGGTGACCCAGTAAGGCTTTGGAATCAGGACCTCATCGCCGGGATTAATCAGGCAAACGACTGCATTGAAGACCGCCTGCTTGCCTCCGGCCGTTGCCATCACTTCGTTGCGTTCGTAAGTCGCGCTGAATTCGCGTTGATAGAAATCGATGATTGCCTGCTGAAGCTTCCGGGTGCCGGCCGTCGGCGTGTACTTGGTTTGCCCCGCGCGCATCGCTTCGAGCGCAGCATCTTTGATGTTCTGCGGCGTGTCGAAATCCGGTTCGCCCGCTCCGAGATCGACGACATCAACGCCTTCCGCGCGCATGGCTTCCGCCGCCTGCATCGCAGCGAGCGTCGAAGACGCTTTCATCTCGCTGACGCGTTCAGAAATTGGAAAACCGGAAGAAAACTTTGGCGCTGACATGGTCTACGGCTTTCCGACTTTGGACTTTGGACTTTGGACTTCGGACTTACTTCGCATACGTTCTTCGACTAAGGGCGGGACGAGCCCATCAATGTTGCCGCCGAGGTGAAAAACTTCCTTGACGAGTCGCGAACTAACGTACGAGTACGCCTCCGCGGGCATCATGAACACAGTCTCGAGACTCGGCTCGAGTCGCCGGTTCATCAAAGCCATTTGTAACTCGTATTCATAATCTGAAATCGCGCGAATGCCGCGCACAATCGCGTGCGCCTGGCGTTCCGCGGCGTATTGCACCAGCAGGCCTTCAAAACTTTCCACGACAACTTTGCAGTCACCCTGCTCAATGTCTTTGAGCACGCCGGCCAGAATCTCGCTACGCTCTTCGACCGAGAAAAAAGGCGTCTTGTCAGGATTGACCAGAATGGCAACGATGATTTCGTCGAACAGTTTGCAGCCGCGTTGAATAATGTCGAGATGACCGTTGGTGACGGGGTCGAAGGAGCCCGGATAGATGGCGCGGCGCATTGAAGAGAGATGGTAAATGGTAAATCGTAAATGGTAAATGGGAAAAGACGAGCGGTACTGTCCTAATACTATATTGCCAGTCTTCGATCACCCCGAGGTCAGGTTGATGATCGCAAAGACCGTTAAGGTGAGAATGCCCAACACAAAGAAAAATCCAGCCCAATACTCCGGCAACGTCCAACAACCTGGGCCTGGGCCATAGCTGCTACGATGTAGCCTTTGAGGACTAACGCTGCGAAAAGGAGGAGCCGACTCGTCCTCTTTTTCAAGCATCTTCTCCAGTTGACGTTGGAACCGCTGGCTCAACCAGATCATCAGTACCAAGCCAAAAACGCTGAGAAGGACTGCAACACCCAAGAGACACCAAGCGGCTATTACGAGACCGATATAGTGTCTTCTGGGCGCGATCTTCTCCAGGAACGTAACACTCAGAACGAGGGCCCCTCCACTCAAACCAATTAGCGTATTAAGAAAAAACTTTCTTTCGTCCTTAATTCGTTTATGACGCTCTGCATATAGTTCCGACAATTCCCGGTTTTCTTTTCGCGATCTGTTTCGCCGTTCAGCCATAAAAAGCTGTTCTTGTACCCGCGTGTTGGTTGCCGCTCGGCGCGTGCGCCAGCTTCTCTGCGGTTGTACTGTATCAGCAATACAGCCTCAGGACACTAGCGGACAGCCCTGATCATGAGCACATACCGGAGCAAGCGATTCCGGCGTTTTGGTCTGCTCATAATCGGCACTTGCTCGACGGATTCCCTCAGGAAGAAATCTATTGAACAGCAAGATGAAAAAGAGTATGAGAGGCACATCTTTCGTGCCGTCCTTCCGCTGGCAAACCGAAAGAGTTCTCAGACAGTTTCATAGTCGGTCCAGGAAGACAACACATGGGCTTCTAACGCCACTTGAGGAGAAACCACGATGGCCAAAAAAAAGAAGGGTGTGACTCGCCGACGCTTTCTCGAGCAAGTCGGTTTGGCAGGCGGCTCGGCGGCGCTTTACGAAACGATGACCGCGCTCGGACTGATTAATCTTCCGGAAGCGTGGGCCGGGCCGCCAGAACTCCCACAGGGATCGGGAACAGGCAAATCAGTGGTCATCCTTGGCGCTGGTATTGCCGGGCTGACCGCTGCGTATGAACTTACGCGCGCAAACTACGGCTGCGAGATTATCGAATTGACCGAGCGCGCCGGTGGACGAAATCATACGGCGCGGCGCGGCACGGTGATCAAAGAGGTGAACGAAAACGGAGCCGAGACCGAACAAGTCTGCAACTTTGACGAGGGCCTCTATCTGAATATGGGTCCGGGGCGGCTTCCTTACCACCATCGTCGGGTACTTCATTACTGCCAGGAATTGGATGTAGCGCTCGAAGTCTATGTCATGGAGACGATGGCCAATTTATTCCAAAGCGACACGGCCTTTGGCGGCAAACCTCAGCTCAAGCGGCGCATCGCCAATGACACGCAGGGCTACATCGCCGAAATGTTGGCAAAGGCTGTGAACCAAGGCGCCCTGAATGCTGAACTTAGTGCGGCCGACCGCGATAACCTTCTTTGTCTGCTGAAAAATTTCGGCGATCTGGGCCAGAACGACATCTGCGGTACTTGCGGAGAGAACAGGTGCAACAAATGCAATTCGAGTTGCGACGCCTGCATTAGCTGTAGCAAAACGTGCGTGACGTGCTTCAAATATTCCGGCTCGACCCGGGACGGTTGCGAGATAACCGTTCAAAAACCCTGCGAACCCGGGCCTACGCTCAACCTGAGTGAGCTGCTCAGGTCCGAATACTGGCGCTACCGGTTTTACCAGTCATTCGAGTACGAATGGCAGCCGACACTTTTCCAGCCGGTTGGCGGCATGGATAAGATTGTTGATGGATTTGTAAGAAAGATTGGCTCGCTCATCCGGTGCAACACGAAAGTGTTGCACATAGATATCAGTGACACCGGCGTTACCGTGGTGGTTGAGCACGAAGGTTCGCGCCGGACTATTAAAGCGGACTACTGCATCAGCAATATTCCGCTACCGCTGCTCAAGAACATCGACATCGATAAGTTCGAGCCCGGTTTCGCGGCTGCGGTGAACCAGTGCAAGTATGATCCGACCTGCAAGCTCGGCTGGCAGGCCAACGGCCGCTTCTGGGAATCAGACAAGAACCAGATCTACGGTGGCATCAGCTATACCGACGATCCGATCACGCAGATGTGGTATCCGTCGTATGACTACTTCACCAAGAACGGAACGCTTACCGGCGTCTACAACTACGACGACAATGCCAAAGCCTTCGGCAAGATGAGCCTCGAGGAACGCATCGCGATGGCGCGACGGGGCGGGGTTAAGCTTCACCCGGAATTTGCGGACACGCGACTGGTGCCCTCCGACAAAGCGATCTCAATCGCCTGGCAGAATATTCCGAACGAAGGCGGAGGATGGGCTAACTGGGATCCGAACAGCAAGGCCGACGCGAAGGCATACGCGCGACTTCTGGCGCCGGATCGCCGCTTCTACGTAGTGGGTGATCAGGTATCTCAACTGCCGGGCTGGCAGGAAGGAGCGATGATGTCTGCACAGCACGTCGTCGAACAGATAGGCGGCAGACGGTTGAAGACCGTGCCACTGATCAAACGCGCGCCGAACACACGCCGCTTGATTCAGGGCCGTGGTTAAGAGTCGCTTAGATAGTTTGGAGTGGGATATTAGTCGCTGCGTCGTAGCGGCCAAGAACGATTTTCGGCTTTTCTCTGTGACGCTCTGTGGTTCTCAGTGTCTCTGTGGTGAGAGTTACTAGACAAAAAATTCACCACAGAGACACGGAGGCTCCACAGCGTTCCACAGAGATTCTGAAATCAGGCCACTGCGTCAGGAGCGTTGTCTTGACACTGCTAACCGGCGATGTTTCAATAGCCGTTGGACAAAACGTGGTGAGTTAAGGCGACTTGCGGCCACGTAAAACAATCCGCTAAACAGCTCGGCGAGTCTTTCAACCGCTGCTTTCTAAAAGGTTCAAAGAAAGGCCCCGCGTTGTTGGCAGCGCGGGGCTTTTTCATGGAAGAAGTTCTTTGGACTTTGAACTTTGGTCTTTGGCCTTTGAACCTGCGTCGAGAGACCGAAGGCCAAAGACCCAAGACCAAAAACCAAAAACAGATTCGCTAAAGTGAAAACGTTTCTAGAGACATTGAAAGAGCGCATCGTCGTCTTTGATGGCGCGATGGGCACCAATCTGCAGGTTCAGAACCTGTCGCTGGAAGACTTCGGCGGTCTGCGTTTCGAGGGCTGCAACGAAAATCTGCTTATTACCCGGCCCGACGCGGTTGAGAACGTTCACAAGGCATTCCTTGATGTCGGTTGTGACGTGATCGAAACCAACTCTTTCAATGGCACGACTGTCGACTTTGCCGAGTACGATATGGCCGACCAGACGTACGACATGAACGTCAGAGCGGCGACGTTGGCAAAACGTATTGCGTCCGACTATTCGACCAAAGACAAACCCCGCTGGGTCGCGGGCTCGATGGGTCCCGGGCGCAAACTCCCGACGCTGGGCCATATCAGCTTCGTAGATCTAAAGGCCGCGTATGCCGAACAGGTGCGCGGGCTCCTGGATGGAGGGGTTGATTTACTAATTGTCGAGACCTGCCAGGACTTGTTGCAGACGAAGGCGGCGCTCTCCGCCATCTTTGAAAACTTCAAAAAGAATGGCCGGCGCGTGCCCGTGATTTCCCAGGTCACGATCGAAGTGTTTGGCACCATGCTCAACGGCACAGAGATCGGCGCCGCGCTGACGGCACTCGCCCCTTTTCCGATTGACGTCATCGGCATGAACTGCGGCACGGGACCGCGGCACATGACCGAGAGCATTCGTTACCTTTGCGAGAACGCTCCGCTGCCGGTTTCGGTCCTGCCCAACGCGGGCCTGCCTTCGGTCGTCGAAGGCAAGATGCATTATGACGAGACGCCGGAAACCTTTACGTCGCAAATCGTCCACTTCGCCAATGACTTTGGCGTCAACATCGTGGGTGGCTGTTGCGGTACCACACCCGCGCACCTGAAGCTGGTGGTCGAAGCTATGCAGGCCATCACGCCAAGGTCCCGTGACGCCAAACTCGTGCCGGCCGCGTCGTCAATTTATTTCCAACAGCCTTACGTTCAGGACGCGTCCTTTCTAATCGTCGGCGAGCGTGTTAACGCCAGCGGCTCAAAGAAAATGCGCGATCTGCTCAACGCTGAAGATTGGGACGGACTGGTCTCGTTGGCGAAAGAGCAGGAGCGCGAGGGCGCGCACATTCTTGACGTGAACGTCGATTTCGTCGGACGGAATGGTGAAGCTGACATGCACGAGCTGGCTTCCCGTTTGGTCACCAGCATCAAGTTGCCGCTGATGTTCGATTCCACTGAGTGGGAAAAAATGGAAGCCGGCCTGCAGCATGCTGGGGGCAAGTGCATCCTCAATTCGACGAATTACGAGGATGGCGAGCCGCGCTTTGCGAAAGTCATCGATCTGGCCAAGCGCTATGGCGCCAGTGTCGTCATCGGCGCCATTGACGAAGACGGAATGGCGCGCACCGCGGAGGGCAAATTCAAGATCGCGAAGCGCGCTTACGAACAGGCTACCGGTGAACTCTCTCTTCCGGCCTCCGACATTTTCTTCGATCTGTTAGCGCTTCCGATCTCAACCGGCATTGAAGAGGACCGGCGTAACGCGCTCGAGACGATCGAAGGGATCAAGCGAATCAAAGCAGAATTGCCCGGCTGCTACAGCATTCTCGGCGTCTCGAACATTTCGTTCGGGTTGAATCCGGCATCGCGCGTGGTCCTCAACTCTGTCTTTCTGCACGACGCCGTGGAAGCTGGTCTGGATGCCGCAATTGTGAACGCCAGCAAGATTGAGCCCTTGAATCGCATCGGCGAACAGGAACTCAAAGTGGCGCGCGATCTGATCTATGACCGGCGAGAGTTCGACGGTGATGTCTGTACCTACGATCCGCTGACGCAGTTCACTACTCTTTTCGAGAACGTCAAAACCAAGAGCGCGAAGAAGGCCTCGAAAGGTGAAACAGTCGAAGAGCGGCTAAAGAACCATATTATTGATGGTGAAAAAATCGGCCTGGAAGACGAGTTGAAGACGGCGCTGGAAAGTTATTCGGCGCTCGACATTATCAACAACATCCTGCTCGACGGGATGAAGGTGGTCGGTGATCTCTTCGGCAGCGGACAGATGCAGCTTCCGTTTGTGCTGCAGTCGGCCGAAGCGATGAAAGCCGCGGTGCGCTTTCTCGAGCCTTTCATGGAAAGAAAAGGTGGCGCGACTTCGAAGGGCGTGATGGTTTTGGCGACCGTCAAGGGCGACGTGCACGACATCGGCAAGAACCTCGTCGATATTATCCTGACGAACAACGGCTATCGCGTGATCAATCTGGGCATCAAGCAGACGATTGACACGATTCTCAGCGCGCACGAAGAACACAAAGCCGACGCGATCGGCATGAGTGGTCTGCTGGTCAAATCGACGCTCATCATGAAAGAGAACCTTGAAGTGATGAACGAGCGCGACATTAAGGTTCCGGTTGTGCTCGGCGGCGCGGCGCTGACGCGTCGTTATGTCGAGGATGATTTGAAGTCGCTTTACAAAGGCACGCTCTATTACGCGCGCGATGCCTTCGCCGGTCTGCATACGATGGACAAGCTGATGTCCGGAGATGGACATGCCGCCGAAGAACAGGCGCGAGCCGCCGCCGCAGCTGTCAGTGGAAACGGTGATCAAGTCGAAGAAGAAGTGCTGATTGGTGAGGAAGCAAAACTCGGCATCCGCAAACCGACGCGTGTGCGCGTATCGGGGCCGAGCGGCGACACGACTCACACCACGCGCTCCAATATTGCCACTGACGTTCCGATTCCGGAGCCGCCATTCCTCGGTGCGCGCGTCGTTGATGACATCCCGCTGAAAGATGTCTTCGCTTACGTCAACGAGACGGCGCTCTTCAAAGGTCAATGGCAGTTCAAGCAAGGCAGAAAATCAGCGGAGGAATATCAGTCCATCGTCGCCGAACACGTCAGGCCCGTTTACGAAGAACTCAAGCAGCGCAGCGAGCAGCACGGGTTGCTGATCCCGAAAGTTGTCTACGGATATTTCCGCTGCCAGTCGTCCGGTAATGACCTGATCATTTATCAGGACGACGGCAGGACGGAACGCACCCGCTTCACCTTCCCGCGACAGCCTTCCGGAAAGCATCTCTGTCTCGCGGATTATTTTGCTTCAGTCGATTCCGGCCGCGTTGACGTCGCCGCCTTTCATCTGGTGACGATGGGCCGGCGCGCCAGCGAATACTCGCAAGAGCTCTTCAAGAGCGACAATTACGCGGAGTATCTGTATTTTCACGGGCTGAGTGTCGAGGGCGCCGAGGCCTTAGCAGAACTTTGGCACAAACGGATTCGCGAACAACTCGAAATTGCCGGCCAGGACGCGCAGAATTTGAATGAGTTGTTCCGGCAGGGCTATCAAGGCTCGCGCTTTAGCTTCGGTTATCCCGCGTGTCCCAATCTCGAAGACCAAACGAAGCTTTTCGACTTGCTCGATCCTTCGCGCATCGATGTTGAACTGACCGAAGAGTTCCAACTCGATCCCGAGCAATCGACTTCTGCTATCATCATCCATCATCCCGAGGCGCGATACTTTTCCATTGAATGAAGTCCAATGTCCAAAGTCCAATGTCCAACGTTCACAATCCGAACCCATCGGATCGTGACGTTGCACAAGGATCGGACGAAGTTAGTACGGACATTGGACATTGGACGTTGGACGTTGGACGACCTCTAGTACCAACCTCCGAAGAATTCGCGGCGTTATCACCCTTTGAACGCTTCGCTTTTCGCCTCACTCATCGCATGAATCTGGGCGGCTGGAAGCGCTTCTGGACCTGGTGCCAGAGTTTCTTTGGGGCCGGCTGGATTCATATTTCGACTTACAACCTGATGCGCGTGTACGGGCTGGAGAATGTTGAAGCCATCGATCACTCGCGTCCGTTACTGCTCGTCGCGAATCACAGATCGTTCTTCGACATGTACGTGGTTTCGACGACGCTGTTCCGGAAGACACCCTGGCAGAAGCAGCTCTTCTTTCCCGTGCGCGGCCGGTTTTACTATCAAAATCCGCTCGGCATGTTCGTGAATCTGATCATGGGTTGGTGGTCGATGTACCCGCCGTTCTTTGTGACGGGCAAGGAGCCGATGCCGCAGAAGCGACCATTCGACAAGTATTCGATGCGGCGGCTCGCTCAACTTAGCAGCGAAGGCGCGGGCAACGTGATTGGTTTTCACCCCGAAGGCACGCGCAACAAGAATGACGATCCGTATTCGTATCTGCGTCCGCAGCCCGGCGTCGGGAAACTGATCAAAGACGCGAACCCGCAAGTGATTCCCGTATTCATCGCCGGCCTCGGGAACAATCTGCCGAAACAGGTTTTGGGAAATTGGTTCGGCGGTCCCAAGATTCGCATTCATTTCGGAAAGCGGCTCGATCTATCGGAATTCATCGCCAAGAAAGATCACGTGCGCACGTACAAAGAGATTGGCGAGTTTGTCATGAGTAAAATTGCGGAGCTGGGAGAGCAAGATCGCTCTATGCGCGCTACATGACCCGATAGATCACTATCGCCGCGATAATCAGAGCCAGCCAGTACGCGAACCTAAATGAGGCCGGCTGCCGGTCGAACCAGAAACCGAAAGTATCGATCAGGTTGGGTTGCCCAAAGCCTCCGGCACTGCCGAATTGCCAGCTTGGGTTTCTTCGCTGCAGCCACTGGAAAGCAACTATCCCCCAGAAGAGAATCATGAAAAGCAGGTGAATGGGGCGGAGGGGCGCTCCGTAGATCCAGGGGATCAACTGGCTTGCAGGGTAGAATACGGCGATGAAGATTGCCGTCCGCTGCGACAGGGGAAGAGACTTGAATAGCATGGTTTCCCTCTCTTTCAGGAGGTCTGCTAAGGTTGGGCCGAATCATAACGCTGGCGTGTCGCCAACGCAATAATATTCGCCATGGCTAATCCTTCTTTCCGACGCAATTATTCGATTTCGGCAATCTTGTCGCCCATCATTCCTTTTGACAGGGCCCAGTAGCGTCCGCCTTCGCGAAAGTATTGCTGTAGGTTAGCGACGATGTGTTCGCTCATCCAATTAGTAATCGGATCGGTTGTATCCGCCTCACCTTCTGCGTAGGCGTGGACCCAGGTCATCATCTCAGCAGACTTGCTGTCGTCGTCCAGAAACCAGAACGTGACTGCAGGTTCCTTGCGATGCATGTCTTTCGCCAGCTCGATAAGTTGAGCATCAGTCAGGCCCTTTTGCACCAGCACATACTTGTTCACCATTTTGAGGCGGTTGGTAAACTCGCCGAGAACCTTGGGCTCCGTCTTGACGCCGCTGGTGTTTGTCGGTTTCTGGTTGTTGTTGGCGCTTAGATTGCACGCAAGCACGACAAACAGCAGGATGCCGGCGCTAATCAACTTCCCGTAAAAATTCATATCCAAACGACCTCGCTTTTATCTGCCGACGCTTACGAACTTCGCAGCGGAGTGTACGGCGCAATCGCGAGTGTTCCTAATTCAGTCGTAATCCTATAACATTCGGTCTCTTTGTGAGGCGCAGAAACCTTTGGGAACTTCACCCCTCGTAATCGTTAATCCTGCTTCCGCCGACGGCGCTACGGAAGAGAAGTGGCCGAAAATTGCCAGCGATCTGAGAACTCACTTTGGATCGTTCACTGTGGCGTTCACTGAAAGCGCAGGTCACGCACGTTCACTGGCGGCCGACGCGGCAAAGCAGGGCACAAGACTTATCATCGCCTGCGGTGGTGATGGGACCATCTCGGAAGTCGCAAACGGTATTATTGAATCGAACACCGAATCCGAATTGGGAATCTTGCCGGCTGGCACGGGCAGCGACTTTCGTCGCAGCATCGGCATCTCGAACAATCTCGCCGAAGCCGCACGCGCGCTCCGCAATGGCCGAGCACGACAGATTGATGCAGTGCGAGTCACGTTCATTAACGACGCAGGAGAACGCGAGACACTCTACTCAATTAACGTGGCCAGTTTCGGAATGAGCACTGAAGTTCTGGACCGGGCGGCGAGTGGTGAAGCGAAAAAATGGGTCCCGGCATTTACGCCGCGCAAAGTCACCAGCAAGCTTTCGTACGCGGCGGCAGCTGTTCAGACAACGCTGTCGGCTTCGCCTGCTGACGTGCTTGTAGAGATCGATGAAAACGCTGAGCGCCGTCTGCGCGTGGCGGAATACTGTGTCGCCAACGCTCGTTACTACGGCGGCGGGATGAAAGTCGCTCCCGACGCAAAGCTCGATGACGGCTACTTCGACGTCGTGACGATCGGCGACGCAAATTCTTTCCGGTTATTGACGAACGCGCCGCGACTTTATTTCGGGGCCCACCTGCGTATGAGCGAAGTCACACATGCCCTCGCGAAGCAGGTCGTCGCCCGTCCGGCTAATAAAGACAAAGAAGTGCGCGTGGAATTGGATGGAGAAGTGGTCGGCCGGCTGCCATCGACTTTTCAAATCGTACCGAAGGCCTTGCGCGTTCGGTTTCCGTAGGAGGTACGCACGCCTCTGGCCTGCTGCACCGGTACGCATGCCTCTGGCATGCAGCACGCCAGAGGCGTGCGTACCTAACAATGGAGGTTCCTCATGCAAGAACAAAACACTCAAGAGGCCAACAAAGCCCTTATCCGCCGCTGGTTCGAAGAGGTTTGGAACCAGGGTCGCGCGGAAGCAATCAGCGAAATGATGTCGGAAGAATGCGTGAATCACGGTTTGTCCGGGGACGCCGACAGTCCACTGCGCGGCGCGACCGGCTTCCTGCCGTTTCACACTCAGTTTCGTAATGCGTTTCCCCACATCGAAGTCGTTGTCGAAGATGTGCTGGCTGAAGGAGACAAGGTGGCCGCGCGCTGCTCGGTCAGGGGCAAGCACGAAGGCGACGGTTTGGGATTCAAAGCGACTGAAGCAATGGTCAATTTCGACGGCATCGGTATCGGGCGAGTCGAAAACGGAATGTTTGTCGAAACCTGGAACAGCTTTGACTTCGCGACGATGTACCGGCAGCTGGGGCACGTGGGCTGACACTTCTCGTCTCCCAGAAGTCGAACGGAGATCGCATGCCAGGAACCGCGCCAAAAGGAATGCGCATCATCTCACTCATGGCGGTTTCATGTGTCTTGCTCGCATCGGTAACGTCACCGAAGGTCGCCGCAAACGAATGGTTGAAGAGCAAGCCGGCAGTCCTCTTGCAAGCCTCCCGGACGTCGATCACACATCCGTGTCCGCCAGGTAGTAAAAGTCGTTCTGGAATGTGTCCTGCTGAGGATAACCGTCAAGTTACCTTGGCATCCACTGCAAACGGCTTCCACAACGAGCCACTCTACGTTTATACAGTCACGGGCGGCCGGATCGTTGGAGACGGCAACAACGTCGTCTGGGACTTTAACGAAGTTCGGCCTGGCACTTACACAGCAACCGTCGAAGTTCGGGATAACAAAAAGCATCGCGCGCTTTCTTCCGTGACGGTAACGGTGAAGCTTTGTCTGGATTGTGTCGTCTGCGATTTTCCATGTCCTCAGATCATTGTGCCCTGCTATGAAGAGGTGAAGGCGGGAACTCCTATTACATGTAAGGCTGTCGTGAGGCCCTTACCAGATGCGGTCAAATACGTTTGGTCTATTTATGGCTATAGTGGAGAAGATCTGTCCGGGAGACTCAAAAGCCGAGATACGTATGTTTCTATTCCTACGGAGACTTTGGCGGGACAGACTATCTCCGTAGAAGTCGAAGTCAAAGGACTCGATCCATCATGTTCCGCGAAAGCGTCCAGTCAAACAAAGGTAAAGCCTTAGACGGACAGATAGTTCTTAACGTTACTTCCCGCCCAAGAAGTTTTCTCGCAAATAACGAACAGTATCGTTGAGCGTGTCACCGGGGTCGCGTGGCATGAAGCTGAGTTCACGGCGGGCCTTGTCGTGCTTGAAGTACCAGAAGTATTCCGCCATCTCGATCTCTTCGGCATTGACCGGCGGTGAGAAGTTCCATTGGCGGAAAAGGGAATCGATAACGTGCGCACCCGTAACAGCAAATTTCGAGGGGAACGCCAATCGCGGCGAAGTGACTTTCGTTAGACGTTCAAGCCTGTCGAAAAACTTCACAAACGTCCAGTTAACCGCGCCGAGCAGATAACGATGGCCGTGACGGCCTTTCTGCATCGCTACGCGAAAGGCTTGCGCCGCGTCGCGCACATCCACGAAATTCAGTCCGCCGTTGGGCACGGCCGAGATTTTTCGCGCCATGAAATCCAGAATGACTTTGGTTGAGCTAAGGCGATCGTCTCCCGGCCCGAGCAACAGACTCGGATTCATGATCACAACTCGTAGTCCATCGCCGTTGAATCGCTCGAGCGCCGCCATTTCCTGATAAGCCTTGCTCGCGTAATAAGGCCAGCGCGCGACAATGTCGAGCGGCGGATTGTAGTTCTCATCCGGAACCACGTCGCCTTTTTCCGTTACCGCAATCGTCCCGCTGCTGGACGCGAGCACGATAGTTTTCGCCCCCGCTTTCTTCGCCGCGTCGCAAAGCAAGCGCGTGCCTTCAACGTGAAGCTTGTACATCTCGCGCGCATCGTCTTTGTCGCGCGAAACTTTGCCGGCGAGGTGATAAATCTCTGTAACGCCTTCGACCGCGCGCGAGACATCCTCGTCGTTGGTGATCGAACCTTCAAACGTATCGACACCCAGCCCGTTGAGCCACTCAGGAATCGAAGTCGCCATCACGCGAATGTCTTTCGAGCCGGACTCAACCAGTTGCCGGACGAGATGCGAACCGAGAAATCCGGTGCCCCCGGTGATCAGCGTGGTCGCCGGAACCTTCTTAACGATGGCCGCGTGCCGCTTCGTGCTCTTCTTTGGCACGATTTGGGCGGTGCGTTTCTTTGGAGTCTTTGTCGGCATAAGAGCAAGGAGCAAAGGGCCAAGAGCCAAGGGTTGTTCAAATGGATAAAAACTAACGCCTGGCTCTTAGCGCTTCGCCCTTTGCCGGCTCAAGCTTCCGCCATGGCGTACTCTTCGTCGCTCGCTTCGATGCGCAGCTTGCCGGCACGGCGTTCGGCTTTCCATTGCTCGTGCACGGCTGAAGCCTCGAACTTCGTATTTGTCCGATCGCGCAAGTTCACGACCTCGTGCCGGATGCGTTCCGCGATCAAGCGGTAAGCCTCGGCGCGCGGCAGTCCCTTGGTCATTTCTTCGAGGTCCTCAATCGAGATGAATCTGCCAATACGCGCCGCCACATCGCGCTTCTTAAGAATCGTCGCCCCCTTCGGATACGCGTCGTAGGTCCCTTCCAAATAAACCGGCAGAACTCCCACGCGTGCGGCCAGCGCCAGGTAACCGACGACCGGTTTGAAGTCAGTCATCGTGCCGGTCAATGAACGCGTGCCTTCAGGAAAGATCAGCGCGTTGTAGCCGCGATCGAGAAACGAACGGGCGTGACGCAGAGACTGGCGCAACGAACCCGAGCGTTCCATCGGCACCAGGTTCGTAAAGTTTTCCATGTACGCGCGCTTGTACTTTGTGTCGAAGAAATAATCAGCGGCGGCGAGCGCCACCAGATCCTTACCGGCTTCGGCGAGCGCCATTTTCACCAGGCCCATGTCGAGATGCGACTGATGGTTGGCGGCAACGATGAAATTCGTGTGATAGGGAATGTTCGTCTGGCCGTCGTATTTCACGCGCAGGATACGCTCGTACAAAGCTCGTTGCGCGATCTCAACGACTTTGTTGCCGGCGATACGCACCGCCTCAGGCACGTGAATCTCGTCGGCCTTCTCAGTTTCCAGACGCAGCCGCGGCGCTTCTCGGCGCGCGGCCGCAGCCACGCGATCGACCACGCTGAGTAGTTCGCGAACATCCTGAACTTCGTTCAGACGTTCAGGCGCGGTGAGCGATCCGCCCGCGTTTTCAACCGCTGCCGCTAACTCAACGAACATCAGACTGTCAAAGCCGAGATCGGCGAGCCGCGTGTTCATTGTGATCTCTGGCACCGATCGATTGGAAACAGAGGCGACGATTTCCGCCAACCAGGCGGCGTCGCCGCTCACTTCTTCCCGTTCCAATCCGACTTCGCCGGAACGGCCCGCCTCCATCTGCTGCACCATGCTCAACACTTCGCGCCGTTTTACCTTCCGCGTCGCGGTGCGCGGCAACTCTTCGTCGCTGAAGTGCAGCACCTTCACGCGCTTGTAGTAAGGCAGTCGCGCCGACACCTCGCGGAAGTGTTCTTCGATCTTGAGGCGCAGCTCAGCGTCGGAAAGCGCAATGTCGTATTCCTTATCTGCGACGACGATGCACGCGACCTTCTCGCCGATGCCATCCGGCAGGCCGAACACGCTCAGCTCCTTCACATACGGCGACTCCTGATAGACCTCTTCGACTTCATCCGGATAAACGTTCTTACCGTTCGTATCGACGATGATGTCCTTGGATCGCCCGACGAGATACAGATTGCCGTCGTCATCCAGACGGCCGAGGTCGCCGGTGAAAAGCCAGCGATCGATAAGCGTTTCGCGGGTCGCTTCTTCATTGCCGAAATATCCGAGCATCACATTGGGGCCGCGCGCAATGACTTCGCCGACGCCGCTCGCGTCAGGATTCTTGATGTCGATCTGGACGCCCGGCAAAGGCCGTCCGACCGTGCCCGAGAGCATGCGGTTGTCAGGACGCGTCACCGTTAACACCGGCGATGCTTCTGTCAGGCCGTAGCCCTCGAGAATCGTGAAGCCAAGCCCCTGGAAATCGCGCTGCACTTTTTCGCTCAAAGCTGAACCGCCGCTGATGAAGTAGCGGACACGGCCACCCATGCCCTCGTGAATCGGATAGAACAGCAGCTGACCAAAATTAAGCGGCGTGTTGTCCCGCAGCCATGCGTTGAACTTCATCAGCAGGTCGGCTGTGTCGCCGACCAACTTGCTGCGTTCGTGCAGACGGGTCTTGATGCGGCGATGCAGCAACTCCCAAAGCGCCGGCACGCCGACCATGCCGGTGACGTGACCGTTTTTGATCGCTTTGGCGAGACTCTCGCTGTTGAGTTCGTCGAGATAAGTGATTTGCGCGCCGCGACTCAACGGCGTCAGGAAGCCAGTCGAAAATTCAAAGGTGTGGTGGAGCGGCAGAACGGATAGAACTCCGTCGCTCGTATCCATTTCGAAAACGGACGCGAGCATCGAGACCATGCTCGTCAGATTGCGATGCGAGAGCATCACGCCTTTTGGTCGTCCCGTCGTTCCCGAGGTGAAGATGAGTGAGGCCACGGATTGCGGCGAGATGCGTTGCGGCAGCAGCGCGATGCGCTCGTCTTCCACTTCCTGCGTGGGCAGCTCGAACACTTCATCGAACGTCCAGACGCGAACATCTTTCAGCCCCGCCGCGGTCAGCTTGTCGCGCAGGGCGGAATGCTCTTCCAGCAGTTTTGCGCTGATGACAATCGCCGCTGCGTCACCCGCGCCGGAAAAATTGACGACTTCGGCGGTCGAGCTTTCCGCGTCAATCGGAATGCACGTCGCGCCGGCTTTCAGCACGCCGAAGTAGCTCATGCCCCATTCGGGCGCATTGTTACTAAAGAGAATGACCCGGTCGGCTGACTTGATTCCGTGACTCGCGAAGAAGGCAGCGGCGCGCGTCGCCAGCTCGCGCAGATCGGAATATGTGTATTGTTCTTTGCGCCCAGCGCGCTCAATACGCATCGCAACCCGCGTCGCGTGGCGCTTCGTCGTCGTCTCAAACAACTCGACCAGATCGCGATATGTATAGACGCGTTTCGGCTGGGCGCGCATATCTTCTTCGAGCGTCGGCAGCACCCACTTTTTCAGTCCCGGCAGATGCTGGTTCAGCCAGTAGTCGTACCAGTCGACCTCATGTGGATTCCATGTCAGCAGCTGTCGCTCGTCTTCACTAATGCGATTGAACAAGGCGCGCACATTGTCGGCGCGAAAGACGTATTCGTTATTGACCGTGAAGGGCAGGAACATCTCGAATGCTTCTTTTGCTTCGCGAGTCTGCTCTTCGACGCGATCAACGGTCTGCTGAATTCGATTGATCACGCCTTCATAGCGGCCGCCGCCCCAACGCGGACGCGCGCGGTCGAGCAGCTCAGAGGCTTTCTTCGCGGCCTTGTTCATGCGCGGAATTGAGGCCGATTCAAAGCGCTCAGGCGAGACCGGAAACGGCTCAAAACGCGCTGAAATCTCACGAAACAGGCGCAAACCGGTCTCTTTCTTCAACTCTTCCTGACGGCGATACAAACCGACCAGGCCGATGATTCGATCCATGGTGTTGGGATTCGAATCGCCGGTTGCGGCCTGATAAACGAGCTTGGGCTGCTCGACGCATGCTTGAGCCGAGACCGCAAGCATCACCGCCGCGACTTGATCGACGGGCGTGATGTCGAGAATCAATTTCTTGTTTGCCGGAAGCTGGCGTTGTCCTTTGAAGGTGAGAAAGACGATGGGCGCTGTGGTCGTGAAGCCCTCGTTCCAACCCGGGAAGGGATAGTCTTTTGCGGATTCGACGATGCTCGGCCGCACGACACTTCGAACCATTTCGGTTTCTGCGGCCACAAGCTGTTCACCGAGCGACTTTGTGTAAGTGTAAATGTTCGGCCAGCCCCAGAACTCCGCGCGCTGCATCCCCATTTCAGTGAGGCGAGTGCGGACCCAAACTTTGCGCTCGCGCGCCACCGCGAGCCCGAGCGCGTCGGGATCATCAGCATCGCGCATCTCTTCGTTGAGGCGTTTGCGCGCCTGCTCGCGAAAGTACGCTGCCATCATCGCGTCCTTCGCTTCTTCACGCGCGCGTTCGGCCATCCTGGCGCAGTCGCGGATCTCTTCCTGGACCGAAAACTCAACGCCGGTTAGTTCCTCGCGGCGCGGGAAATAGCCCATCACTTCATCGTCTTCCCAGATCGAGCCGGAGCGATTGCCGGCGACGAAACAGGTTGAGATGTGCACGAGGCAGGGCCGCTTCATGCGCTTGGTAAACGCGATCACGTTCTGAGTGCCGACTACGTTCGTGCGCAGAGCACTCTCCAAAGTTGGATTGAAGGTGACGTTGCCGGCCGAGTTGAGAACGACATCGACATTTTTGGCGATGCGTTCGGCTTCCTCTTCCGTGAATCCAAGGTTGTCTTCGGCGATGTCGCCGCCGACGATCGCGACCTTGTCGCGAATGAAACCGTCGAGCGCCGACCCGTATCGTTCGCGCAGCGGATTGAACGGCGGCGCGCTGATAACGTTGTTCCAAAAACGGGTTTCGGATTCCTCCTGCGAGCGAGCGCGCACCGTCACGTAAACCTTGCCGATGTTCGGAAAGCGATGCAGCAGCATGCTGAGCGTCACTTTGCCGAGGAAGCCCGTGCCGCCGATCAGAAAAAGGCTGCGGTCCCTGAAGATTTCGGTTGGCGAAAGTGTGTTGGTGGTCATCGCTTTTCGGAGTCCGTTAGCAACCGCCGCGAAGTTCGCAGCTGCGCCTGGCGCCGTAGTACTTCAACAAATCTATTGCCGGCGCGTGGTTCGCTTGCGTTGCGACGTCGAGCGGCGTGCCTGCGTCTGAAACCGCGTTCACGTCCGCGCCGCGCAGAATCAGTTCTTTGATTACCGGATTGCTGCCTGCAAACGCCGCTTCAGTAAGCGCGGTCCGTCCGCCGCGTTCGCGCGCATTTATGTCAGCGCCCTGATCGAGCAGGTATTGCACGGCACTGAGCCGTCCTTCTCCGGCCGCCAGAAACAGCGGCGAACAGCAACCCGCCCGCGAGTTCACGCTCACTCCGGCCATTTGCAGCATGCGCATGCGTTGCAGGTCGCCGTCGGCGGCCGCGCGAGCGAAGTGGGTTTGCCGCCGCACGCGTGCGCTGGGCAGAAAATTCAGGACCGCGAAAGACACCAGCAGCGTGCTGGCAAACGCGATAACCTTTGGAAGAAACGCTTTTATTGTGACTGGAATTATCACTTCCTTACTCCATGTCGGCGATGCCAATCATCGGTTGATGCAGCATCGTGATTTCCGCTGAATTGCCCATGTAGTTTCGCGCCATCGCGATCGCTTCGGTCAGGTTGTCGGCGCGGTCCCAACCCAGCATGGCGGGCACGTGTGCGTTTTCCGCGCCGGCCGCGATTACTTTGCCGACGTGCTGCCGCCCGTTCTCGCCCCAATACCACATGAAAAACGGATGCGCGCCGTGATAGGCGTTGCCGCGGCGATACATCTCGACGTAGCTCGGATTGTTCGCGAACTCACGCTCGTATTTTTCGCGCAGATAAAAAGCATCGCGCGATTCCGGCAACAGCCGGTTAAAGAACTCGATGTAGCTGGGATGATGGTTGTGATCGAACTCGTCATAGCACGGGTGATGAATGATCAGAACGCCGCCCTTCTTCAGCAAAGGCTTGTTCCGATAAAAATTAAAGTGATAGCCGAGACCCATGACCTGCACGAGCAGCGGATTCAGAATCGAATAGACGTTGTATGGCGAAATGTCAGGGATGCCGGTGATCAGAATGTCGCACTGACCACGCACCGGGATGGCGTATTGCTGGAATCCCTTTTCGATGATCTTTGCGTGCACGGGCTCAGTCTTGCCCGCATAGCACGCCGTCATCTCGTATTGCGCGGGCCGCGAATGCAGCAACTTGCGACGGGCGGGCCGCGGCAGTTTGCTCATCGTGTAGCGCATGGCTTCGAACTTCATGCGATCAAAGGCGGTGAAGTCGTCCTCGTTCTTCAAAAGAAAATCCATGTCGCCTTTGTACATTCGATTGTTGATGGCCGTTTCGATGTGAAAGACGTTCAGTTCCTTGTCCACAATCTTACCGAGCCGTTCGCATTTATTTGCCAGCTCTGAGCGCGCCGGATCCATGTAGCTGTCCGAGTCGCGAATCGTCTGCGGATCATGATGAGCCCGCAGCGACTCGTAATCGCAAAGCCCGACCGCGACGGATTTGTGTCCGCCGTCCATGGGAACAAAGTTGATATTGCAGTAAATCAGCAGATCGCTTTCCGCGGCGCGACGGTTGAGAACCAGCGGTTCTTTGTGTCGCGTCTCGCCGATCTTGATCAGGCCCTCTTTCCACTCAGCGTCGTGGTTGTAATAGCGATCCGGGTAGTACGCATCAAAAATCGTCTGCCCGACCATGCGCTTCATTTCCCACGCAGTCATTTTCCGATGCAGGGAATTGGCGATGATGATGTGCACATCGTCTACGGCGTTGGCGCCGAGGAGATCGAGCACGACTTCGAGCATAGTCTGACGAATATCCGGCGTAGCCATCGGCGGCAGGGGCAAGCTGATGTCGTCAATCGCGATCGTCACTTTCATGCCGGGCTCAAGTTGCGCGTAGAGAGGATCGCAACCCAGCGGATGATTCAGCGCATAGCGAATCGCTGCTTCCCGATTAGGCAGACCCTTGAGCGGCGGATTCGGATAGAGCACGCGCGTCCCGACGGGAATGTCTTCGAGGATAAAGTCCTCACCCGAAGGCATAATGCGCGGCGCGCTGTCGCTATCGATGTAAACGATCGATTCGTGTGTTTTCTTTCGTAGTTGAAGGGCCATAACGTTGGTGAATAGTGAATCGTAAATGGTAAATGGACGTTAACGGTTTGTTATCTGTCAGGGTTCGCCTGACGCGCAATCGCGCTGCCTACGTGTTTCGATAAACCGGTAGTCAATCGGCCGATTCTCTTGAGTTGAGAGACGAGCTGAGAAAAGTTGGTTTCATCGAGGTAGCCAAGTCGATGCGCGATAAGCAGTTCGGTCTCTAACTCGCTTGCGGAGCCTTGGGCATTTGACAGAAAACGAGCGAACTCCTTGCTTGAGAATCCAGCTGCACCCTCAGCGATGTTTGCAGGTATCGATACTGCCGCCCGCCGGATTTGCGAGGTTAATCCGTAGCGTTCTTCTTTTGGGAAGCTGTCTGTTCTTCGATAAATCTCAGTCACAAGTTCGACAGCTTGTTTCCAGGCATCAAGTTTATGGTGTGGTCGCATTGAGAGTGTCCTTTCGTTAGTGGGTGTTTTCCGAAAACCATTTACCATTTACGATTCACCATTTACTTCAGATTTAAGATCGGCCAATCGTGATGCAGGGCCGTTTGTCGTAATCGCAAATCCGGGTTGACTGCCGCGGGGTGACCAACTATCGAAAGCATCGGCAAGTCGCTCATGCTGTCGGAATAAGCAAAGGATTCGCTCAGGTTAATTCCTTCACGCTCGGCGTAGGTGCGAATCCACGAGGCCTTGGTCGCTGAGGCGAGCACCGGCGGAAGCAATCGTCCGGTCGCGATTCCTTTCACGAACTCGAGTCGATTCGAAACGTAATCGTCGATGCCCAGATATTCCATCAGCGGTTTAACCGAAACATCGAGAGCGCCGGTGACGACGACTTGGCGATGCCCCAGGCTGCGCGACTTTTCGATCAGTTCGAAGGCGCCGGGAAAGACCGCCGGCTTGAGTACCTTCTCGAACAATTCATCGGAGAAGTAACGCATGCGGTCTTCTGACTCGCCCTTGTACCGTTTGAAAAACAGGTCGTTAAAGACTTTTCGGCTATACTGGTCGCTCACTGCGAACAAGGGGACGCTCAGAAGGGTGGCCGCACTCTTCTTGACGCTGCGGAACAGATCGGGTTGGTTGCGCGCATAGAACCCGAGCGTATGGACCAGGTTCGTACTGACGAGGGTCCCTTCGAGGTCGTAAAATGCCGCGGCCTTCACTGGTTTACCGTTGTGTTCGGATTGCTTCAGGGCAGCCAATATACATGAGACGGTCCAAATTGGAAAGCGCGAACTTCACTGTATGGCAACACTAGACAATATCAACCTTTGGGAGCTCTCGAAACGCGACATTCTGCCAAAACTGGCGGTTTTGGGGGCAGGTCTGGTCTTCGTGGTAGGTCTGTCGGGCTGTAGTAAACCCGCCGAACCGACCGTTTCGGCACCCTCCAGCGGGCGATCGCCGGCCGAAAGCATCGCCCAGGCTGACGAACTCTACGCTCAGCGGGCTGACGTCATGAAGGTGCGGCAGGCGCTTATCGCCTTACGTCAGGCGACCGCCGAGCACGCCACGAACTATGAATTGGCCTGGCGGGTCGCGAAGCTCAACTATTACCTGGGCAGCCACACAACCGACGAGACCGAACAGGAGAAGGCTTTTCACGATGGGACTGAAGCCGGAAAGCTGGCGGTCAAGCTGAATAACGACCGCCCTGAAGGTCATTTTTGGCTTGGCGCAAACTACGGCGGCAATGCGGAAATCAGCACGCTCGCCGGACTTGCTGAGATCGAGGACATCAAGCGGGAAATGGAGGCGGTGCTGAAGATCGACGAGAGCTTCCAGTCAGGTAGTGCGTACATGGCTCTGGGCCAGGTTTACCTCAAAGCGCCGCGCATTCTGGGTGGCGATGTCAGCAAAGCGATTGACTACCTTGAGAAGGGACTGAAGTTCGGTCCTAACAACGCGCTTTTGCGGCTGCGGCTGGCGGAAGCATATGCAGAAGCTAAGCGCATACCAGATGCACATCGCGAACTAAAAATCTTGTTCGAGAGCCAACCCTCGCCGGGATACGAGCCGGAACATAACGATGCGGTTAAAGAAGGACGGGAGCTTGAGGCGAAATTGAAATCGTGATTAAGGCTTGCCGGCGGCGCGTTTCAGTTCTTCCAACGTGCGCTTGTGTTCTTCCAGTTTCTTCCCCGCCTCGGCATACCTTCCGGCCGCCATCAGTTTCTGATAGTCCTCAAACTCCTGAACGGCACGGTTGATTAGCTGCTGCGTTGTGGCGGTCGTGGTTGGTGCGGCCGGTGTAGGTGTCGTCTTCGCCTGATCCGGGACGGACGGCTTCTGCTCTGACGGTTTCTGTTCCGCTGGTTGTTTTGCCGAATCGCCAAACAGGTTAGCCAGCGCTTCGTCAAACGATTGACCAAACGCGAGGCGCTCCTGTGTTGCCAATACGACAAGACGCAATTCAGGCATTGGACTATTTACTGCTTGAAGGTAGATTGGCTCAACGTAGAGGAGAGATTTGCCAAGGGGAATAACCAGCAGGTGGCCGCGTAGGACCCGCGAACCCTGCTGGTTCCAAAGTGAAAACTGCGCCGAGAGTTGGGCATCCTGATCGATTCGCGCCTCAATTTGCAGCGGGCCATCGATCAGTCGTGACTTCGGAAAATTGTAGGCCAGCAGCTTCCCATAGTTCTCGCCGTCAGACCGTCCGGCCATCCAGCCAATCATATTGTTTCGGTTGGCCGGCGTGAACGGGAGAATCAACGCAAACTCCGCTTGCTTATCTTCGCCAGGTAACTGCATCAACACGAAATAAGGATCGATCGGTTGATTCTGTTTCTTGTTCTGCTGATCGACGGTCATCTGCTGGGCGATGCTCCAGGCGTCCTCTTGTTGGAAGAAGACACGTCCGTTTTGCACGTGATAGAGACCGTACACGTCGCCTTGCGCGCGCATGAGCGTTTCCGGATAGCGAATGTGCGCGCGCAGGTCCGCAGGCATTTGGTTCGCGTCGCGGAAGAGGCTGGGAAACGTCGCGCGGTAAGCAGCAATTAGCGGATCTTCAGGATCAAACACGTAATAATTGGTCGTGCCGTTGTATGCGTCGATCACGACCTTCACGCTGTTGCGGATGTAGTTGATTCTGTTGTTTTCGACTCGGTGGTGCCGCGAGTAAGGGTAGTTCTCGGTTTCGGTGTAAGCGTCGACGACCCAGAATAGCCGCCCATCGCTACTGATCACGGTGTAAGGATCGCGGTCATAGATTAGAAATGGGGCCAGGCCGTTGACGATTTCGCGAATGTTCCGATTGATTAGCAGCCGGCTCTCGGAAGTTACATCGTCAGAGAAGGGCAACTTGGTCATGTCACCGACGGCCCACGCCAGCAGCAAGCGACGCAGTCCGCCGCCGAGTTGGATTCCGCCGGTACCTTCGTAGCTGGTGAACGCAGCCTCAGTCTCGCTTTGCGGAAAATCGAACTCCTTCTGCTTTGTTTTGACGTAAACGGGCGTGTTCGTTTCCTGCCCGAAATAAATCTGCGGCCGCGTGAGTTTGATGTCGGCGCTGGCCTCGATCGGCATGTTAGAAAGCAGAAAACGCGGACGGCCTTCAGGCGTGAACTCGTTGGCGGTATTCAACGTCACGCCGTATCCGTGCGTATAAATCAGGCGTTGATTGACCCAGTTCTTCGACGTTTCCGGCAATCGCTCGATGTTCAGTTCGCGCGCGGCCACCATGACTTGTCGGGTGCGTCCGCCGGTTTGATAGCGATCGACATCGACGTCGGGAAAGTCGTAGTAGATGCGAATCGCCTGCATCTGCTTCAGCGTGTCCTGAAGCGCGCGCCAATCCCAAAGGCGAATGTTGTCCAGCGTTTCGCGATTCTCCTGGAGAGCGAACGACTCAACAGACGTTTCGGCCTCGAAGTTTCGCAGTTCGATCTTGTCGAGACCAAAGGCGCGGCGCGTCCAGGTGATGTTGTGCTCGATGTAGGGCGACTCCCGACCTAGTTCGTTTGGCTTAACAACAAAGTTTTGGACATAAGCCGGAATGAAAACGACGGCGACGAGATAGACCGCGAGGGGGAGCGCGATTCCAGCAACCAGCACGCGCACCTTGCGCAGCGTGAAAGCATTAACCACGGCGACCAGCGCCGCGATGATGAGAGCGATGGCGACCAGTCGAAGGCCCGGCAGCACGTGGTTCGCTTCCGTGTAGCTGACGCCGGAAAAGATCTGATGATCCTGCCAAAGATATGGAAAACGCGACAGCAAAGTCTTCCACGCAAAGATTAGTAAAATCGCGCCCAGGACCACTGAGATAACTGTGATCGCGCGTCTGCGGACTGAGCCGCTCTTGCCGTTGGCGAGCGTCGTCTCCTGCGTTCCTGCCAGTAACGCGTAGGCGATTACGGCGAAAAGAATAATGACGGCGAGGTACAGCAGCCACGAGCTAACCGCGTCATAGATTGGCAGCGTGAACAGGTAGAAGCTGACCGGCCGGTTAAAAATTGGATCGGCGAGTTGCGTCTGCGGCGCGTGAAGATAAAGCGCAAAGTCGCGCCATGCGGCTCGCATCCCCAGCCCGAATATCAAACCGGCAACGATTGAGACTATCCACGCCAACGGACGTATGAATCGTCCCGGCGAAATCTGCACGGGCTGCTGATTGATCAGAACAGTGCGTGGCCCAATCGTGAAAGCGCCAAACGCTCTTTCAATCAACCAAAAACCGAGACGCAGAATGACAGCTGTCAGGACGAAGAAGATGAGAAATAACTCGAGCTTCAGTTTGAAGATGTACCAATAAACGTCCGAGTAGCCGAGCGAGCCAAACCACAGCGCGGACACGTAGATAGAAAGCGCGCGGGAGCCGATGAACAAAACCGCGAGAACGGCGAGCAGAATCCAAGGCCACCAGCGTCGTTTTCGTCGCGGTTGGTCGGGCGTGACGTCGATGATGTCATCGTCGTCGTCGAACTCGATGGGCGTGCTCAAGTACGCCTAGCATACTCACATTCGGGGATGCAGCAAAGACCAACCGCGCCCCTCGCTCGTCAAAAGCGAAACGATTCCTTCGCGCCGTCGTGTAATGATCAAAGGGAATCGTGATTGAGGTTAGCCTTGCCTGACGGGGCAATGCTAAACTTCCCAGCGAATTTAGGGTTATTGGGTTAACGGATGCTGGCGCCAGAAACAGTTTTACAGGGTCGCTACCGAATCGTGCGGCAGCTCGGCCAGGGCGGCATGGGCGCGGTTTACGAAGCAGTCGATCTGCGTTTGGACACCGTCGTCGCCCTGAAGGAGACGCTTTTCACCGAAGAGCGGCTGCGGAAACAGTTTGAGCGCGAGGCGCGTCTGCTGGCGCGACTTCACCATCAGGCGCTGCCCCGCGTTAGTGACCATTTCACCGAAAACGAAGGCGCGTTCCTGGTGATGCAGTACATCCCGGGCGAAGATCTGTTCGAGATGCAGGGGCGGCGCGGCAGTGGGTTTCCTCAAGCGGACGTCCTGCAATGGGCGGATCAGCTTTGCGACGCGCTGGATTATCTGCACACCCAGGACCCGCAAATTATTCATCGCGACATTAAGCCGCAGAATCTGAAGCTGACCGCGCGCGGGCAGGTTGTGTTGCTCGATTTCGGTTTGGCGAAAGGTTCGGGCGGGCAGATGTCGGTGGTGACGACTTCGGCCAGCATCTTTGGCTACACGCCGAATTACGCACCGCTCGAACAGGTGCAGGGACTGGGAACCGATCCGCGCAGCGACATCTATTCGTTGGCCGCGACGTTGTATCACCTGATGACGAACGTGAAGCCGCCCGACGCTCTCAGTCGTGCGGCCGCGATTGTCAACGGCATGGAAGATCCTCTGGCCCCGGCTGATTCAGTCTCGCCGAATGTGAGTCGCTCCGTCGCTCAGGTCTTGCAAACTGCGATGTCGCAGAAACGCGACGATCGATACGAGTCGGCTGGGACTATGCGGGAAGCGTTGCGTTCCGCCTCGACCGGAGCGCTGGGCGAGATGCCAACGGTTTTGACTTCGACGAGCACCACGACGCGCGCCGACACCGTTGCGCCTGCCGCGGGAACTCAGATGTTGGGTCAGCGGACGCAGGGTGCCGGGAACGAAGCGCAGACTCTGCTGGCCGACGAAGCCACGAAGGTTCGCAGCCAATCTGCTGCTGCGGTCGCGGCCGGCCAATCCGGGTCGCGAAGCTCGCGTGGCATGTGGTTGGCCGCAGCGGTCGTGCTCTTGATGGTAGTCGGCGGGGCGGCAGGATTTTTCATTTATCGTGCTCGACAGTCGCGTGCCGCGGCGGAACTGCCCGCGGCGACTCCGGCGCCATCAGTGGAACCAGCGGCGACCACGACAACAACGGCGGCTGATGTTCAAGTTGAAGAGCCGAAGAACGTCAATCCGAATCCGGACGCTGACAAGCGAGTGAAACAGACGAGCGCGACGAAACCGGTCGTAAAGCCTACGCCAGCAGTCGCGAATGAACGCGACCCTGGTGACGATCCGAATCGCCGGCCTCCCGATCCACCACTAATCGATTTCGGTCCTGAGAGGCGGCCACGACCGACGCCGCCGCCGGTTCAAACGTTTCCCAACGGCACGCGAGTCGAAAGGCGCGCCGACGGCACCACGGTTGTCACTTTTCCTGATGGCCGGACGCGCGTGTTCCCGGCTGGAACGCGACCCAATCCACGAAGGCGCCCGAGGCCTTGATGCTCGATTCGTTTCCCTGACTGCAAGACACTCAAGAAATATTTAGAGGTTCATCAATGAACGCACTTCGTCGCACATTATCCCTGCTGTTTGTTACCGCTCTGACGGTAGCAGCTCTGGCTGCACCGCTCTCGACTGGAACCTCGGCTCTCTCCGCCGAACCGCCGGTGATTCGCGTTGCTCCTCCGGCGCCGGTATTCGATACCGCGAAGCGCGTGGCCGAGTTGGCGCAACGCCGGCAGAAAGTCGCGGAAGCGATCGGACCAAAGTCGGTCATGGTTCTCTTCAGCGCTGAGCCGCGCGTGTACACAAACGATGTGGATTATCACTTTCGGCAGGAGAACAACCTTTTCTACCTGACGCACCTGAACCAGAAACGATCTGCGCTCGTGTTAATGCCGGGCACAGCGACGCCCGAAATTCTTTTTCTGCCGCGACGCAATGCTTTGCGCGAGACTTGGGACGGTTACATGTACAGTCCGCAGCAGGCCAACGAGCTGTCCGGCGTGAAAGAGATTTGGGAAGCGAGCGAGTTCGCGCCGTTTATCGCCGCGCTCAAGACACGCGAGTCCTATCACCCGAAACCGGAAAACGTCTTGCTCTCGTCCACTCAATCAGCGACGACCAACGGCGAAGGAATGGCGTCGTTGTTCGCGGCCGCGCAGAAAAACGAAGGCGCGCTCTACCTTTTGAATTTTCCCCGCGAAGGTGAAAGTCGCGAGTATCGACAGGAGCAACGATTCGCCGGCGCCTGGCCGAAGGAGTCGGGCTTTAACCTGCAGAACGCTTCGCCAATCTTTACGCAGTTGCGTCTGCGCAAATCGCCGATGGAGCTCGCGATCATGCAACACGCGATAGATATCACCATCGAAGCCCATCAGCGCGCGCAGGCATTCGCGCCACAGGCGAAATGGGAATACGAAGTCGATGCGCAGGTCCTTTACACATTTAAGCTGCGCAACGCCGACAACTGGGGCTATCCGAACATCGTGGGGTGCGGCAAGAACGCAACCACGCTTCATTACAATGAGTCGCAAGCACCTGTCCATCCGGGGCTGCTCATGCTGATGGACGTCGGCGCGGAATATCAGCATTACACGGCGGATGTCACCCGAACATTTCCCGTCAACGGCAAGTTCACGAAAGAGCAGGCCGAGATTTATCAGGTCGTTTACGACGCTCAGGAAGCAGTTGCCCGGGCGACAAAACCCGGCGCCAGTCTTTCGCAAGTTCACAATGCAGCCACGGAAGTAATCAAGGATGGACTGCTCAAGCTCGGCTTGATTACTGATCGCAACTCTGAACAGTATCGAGTCTGGTTTATGCACGGCACTTCGCACTGGCTTGGTATGAACGTCCACGATGTCGGCGGTGGCGCGACGTTTGAAGCCGGCATGGTGTTCACGAATGAGCCCGGTATTTACATTCGCCCGGATGCGCTCGACAATCTGCCGAAGACGGCTGAAATGGAAAAATTCATCGCGGCCGTGCGCCCGGCCTTCGAAAAATACAAAGGCATCGGCGTGCGGATTGAAGACGACATGCTGGTCACTGACACCGGCGCGAAGTGGATGTCGGCCGCGCTGGCGCGCAGCATTCCCGATATCGAGGCGTTCATGGCGCGCGCACGTCGTGAAGGCGGCAGTCGCTAACGCTATAAACAATCGATCTTTTTCAAGGCGGGCTGCTTGCCCGCCTTTTTGCGAGCAAACATCGGAGGATAACTGATGACATACACGTTTCGGCAACTGGTCCGGCAGATTGCCATCGCCGGCGCGCTTTCTCTGACCATGGTCTCAGCCGCCTCAGCGCAAAAGGTCGATAACGAACATCAGGTCGGCGGGATTCTCTGGACGCAGACGTCAGGTGAGTGGAGAGGGCTGTCATATCAGGCGTTTGCGTTGGCGCGGATGAGTTTGGATCGCGATCTGCGCGTTAATCGGCGCAGCCGCATGAAGCGCGCGGTGATCGTTGATGTTGATGAAACCGTCCTCGATAACAGTCCCTACCAGGCGATGCTGGTGAAGACGCGCCGCGCCTACGAAGCAAAGAGCTGGAATGACTGGTGTCAAAAGGAGCAGGCGGCAGCTATTCCAGGCGCTGTTGAATTTCTCCGCTACGCGAATTCGCGCGGCGTGCGTGTGTTCTACATCACCAACCGCCGTGAATCTGAGAAGCAATGCACGGCGAGAAATCTCAAGCAGGTTGGCTTTCCTGATGTCAGCGACGAGACGGTGCTCGTGCGCACTGACGTCTCGAGCAAAGAACCGCGTCGTAAAGGCGTCGCAGCGCGGCATCGCGTCGTGCTCTTGATCGGTGACAACTTGAATGACTTCGCGGAGATCTTCGAACAGAGCAAGACCATCGATACTCGCCTTGCCGCGACGCAACGGAACAAGTCGAATTTCGGTGCGCGCTTTATCGTTCTGCCAAACGTGATGTACGGCGCGTGGGAAGAAGCGATCTATGGCGACGTTTCGAAATTGACTGAGGAGCAGAAGGCCGAGAAGCGAAGGAGTGCCCTTAAGGATTTCTAACTAGCCGAGGATCATTCCGATGTCGAACGTAAGCCCTGGGACGTTCGTCGATTCAAATCGCTCACCACGATTGAGAATGCGGTTTTCTTGATACACACCCATTTCTGGCCGCGAGAAATACTCAAGTCGATCGTCAGGTAAATTGAATAGCAAAGCTTCAGGAATGCCGGCGCGAGCGTAAAGTGGCATCTTCACGTGACGATCGTAATTGACCGTCGTCTCGGCAACTTCGATGACCAGCAGGATGTCATCCGGGCGCGGGTGCGCTTCGCGATAAAACTCAGGGCGATACTTTAGTAAAGAAATGTCAGGCTGCGGCTCAGAAAAATCGTCGAGCACTATTGGGTTTTGCGTCCTCACGATGGCATTACCTCGCACTAACCTGTGAAGGATATAGGCGACTAAATCGACGCATGCAGCATGGCGACTTCCGATGGGAGACATTTCAATGATCTCTCCTTCGATCAGTTCGACGCGTGCATCTGGCGCAAAAACTCCAGTTTCGCCCATGCGTTCGTATTCACTGACCGTGAAGTGATGTTTGAGATTGACTGACATGATTGTTGGGATGTGAAACGGCGCGGAGTATAGCACGGCGGTCGCTGCAATAATTTGGCAAGCTCAGGGTCTCGCGCATTTATGGATTGTTGTTCTTTTTCGCGGTCGCTGCTTCTTCTTCTTTAATTTCGCCTTCCAGTCTTTCGGTTTTGATATCGAGCCGTAGCCGGTTGTAAACGCTCATGTATTGATTCGCAATCCACACAAGCGAAAAAAAGGCGATCAGATAGCCGCGCCAATCCGGAAACAGCAACTTGAAGCGCGTGATGATTAGAAACGCGGCGGCGATGTAGTGACTGAAGCAGTACTCGCAGGTGAAGAGATAAAAGAATTTTCTCTCGTACCAACGACGGCAATTCTGACTGCGACTTTTGCAGTACTCACGCGGTTCGCGAAAGACCTCTTCGTGCGTCACAGTCCAGGCGACGCAGGCAATCGGAATCGCCAGCAGAAACAGCTCGAGAATTTGAAAGCGCAGCGCCGGCATTAGGTCAGTACCACCTGCGGTAGCGGGTGGTTAATCTTCCTGGTTCGGGGAAATTGCCTGGGGAACTGGAGGGGGTTGCTCGCGATTCTTAACTTCGGCTTCGAGTTTAGCAAAGAACTGCGTGGCCATCATCTTGGCCGCGCCTTGGATCATGCGCTGGCCGACGCCGGCAATCGTGCCGCCTATCTGCATCTCGCCTGAGTACCTGATCAGCGTTCCGCCGTCTTTCTCTTCCAAATCGAAGTCGGCTGAACCTTTTGCGAATCCCGCGCCGCCTTTGCCTTGCACGACAATGCGGTAATGCTCCGGTGGACGCATGTCTTCCAGGTGGACGTCGCCTTTAAAAGTTCCTTTGATGGGGCCGACGCCGGCTTTCATCGTGGCGTTGTAGTGATTCTCGTCAACTCTTTCGAGTGATTCGCACCCGGGGATGACCAGACGAAGAACCTCAGGGTCAATGAGCGCCGCATAAACGCGTTCCCGCGGGGCTTTGATTTCGTAGGTGGCGTCAACTTTCATAAAACGGCATCAACCTCAGGACAGTTTAGAGGCGGGCTACTGCCCGCCTCCTGTAAAAGTTGCTCAAGATCTGCTTTCAGCGAATCGCAATGGCGGGCAGTAGCCCGCCTCTAAACGATTCACGCAGATAGTACTGACTCCATCGCCGCAGCAATCGCACGCCGCACGTAAACTGCCGCCAGGTGCTTACGATATTCGTCTGAAGCAAACACGTCCCCGTTAATGTCAATGCCGTCAGTTGCGTGGTTTGCCGCGCTCAAAATCGTTTCGTCGTTCACGGTCGCGCCCGTTAGCGCGCTTTCGACGCCTGTGGCGCGATAGGCTTTCGAAGAAACCCCGGTGATGCCGATACTCGCCGATTTGCATTCGTTGCCGCCGTTAAATGATAGATTCGCCGCAACGCCGACCACCGCAAAACCCGATGCGGGGTGCGGCATCTTCGTGTAGGCATGTCCCGTCCGGCCGTTCGCTTGGTTGATGCGAATCTCGCGCAGAATTTCACCGGGCTCGAGTGCCGTCGTCAGCATGTCGACAAAGAAGTCGTCGGCTTTGATCGTGCGTTCACCGTTCTTGCCGGCGGCTACCAACTCGGCGTTGAGCGCGATAATCGCGGCCGGCCAATCACCCGCCGGATCCGCGTGCGCGACACTTCCTCCGATTGTGCCTTTATTCCTCACTTGCATGTCCCCAATGTGTGAAGCGCAATCCGGCAGCAGCGGGCAAATGCTCTTTAGCAGGTCTGAGGATTCGATTTGATAATGCGTCGTCATCGCGCCGATGCGAATCTGACCGTTCTCTTCGCGGATATAACTCAGATCCTGAATGCGACTGATGTCCACGAGCAGTGACGGCTGCGCCAGTCGCAACTTCATCGCCGGGATTAAGCTATGCCCGCCCGCGAGAATCTTGGCCTCTTCATTTTGCGCCAGCAGGGAAAGAGCTTCGTCGAGCGTGTTCGCGCGGACATAATCGAATTCGGCTGCAATCATGAGTGTCTCCTTTTGGAGTGCGCCGGCAGAGCGAAGCGGCGACGGCGCTTTGGATCCAAAGCGGTGTCGCGCTGCGCTTGCCACCGCACTCCAAATTATTTCGCGTTAATAATCTTCCAGACTTTTTCCGGTCGAATCGGCATATCGATATGCGTTACACCGTACGGCGACAACGCATCAACGACGGCGTTCACGATTGCCGGCGTCGCTCCGATCGTTCCTGCTTCGCCCACACCTTTTACGCCGAGCGGATTCACCGGCGAAGGCGTCTCGGTCCGATCAGTTTCGAACCAGGGCATCTGCGAAGCCCTCGGCAGGGGGTAATCCATCAACTCGCCGGTGATCAGTTGGCCTTGCTCGTCGTAAACGACTTCTTCGTACAGCGCCTGACCGATAGATTGCACGATGCCGCCGTGGACCTGGCCATCGACGAGCAGCGGATTGATCACTTTGCCGCAATCATCGACGGCGACGTACCTGATGATCTTTGTCTCGCCGGTGTCCTTGTCGATTTCGACGACGCAGACATGCGTTCCGAATGGGAAGGTGAAATTCTTCGGCTCGAAAAAGTACGTGGCCGACAACCCAGGTTCAGTATCCGGTGGAAGCTCTTTCGCAATATGCGCTGCAAGAGCGATTTCCTGAATGGTCAACTTTGAACGTCCATTTGTGGGCGTCGGAATTTCGTTCAAAGCCCCGGCGGGGCCTTCGCCAACCGGAACTACAGGCTCTGATTTTCCAGTCGCCGCCGCAGCCGCGGCTTCTTCTTTCGAATAGCAACCTGCTTCAAATTTCATCCGCGAAGCATCGCATTGCATCATGTGCGCGGCGATCTTCGCAGCTTTCTCTTTCAGTTTTTGAATCGCGATCAGGACCGCTGTGCCGCCGACCGCGGTCGCGCGGCTGCCAAATGTGCCGATGCCGTATTGCACGATGCCGGTGTCGCCGTGAATGACAGTCACATCATGGAGGTCAACGCCAAGTTCATCCGCCGCGATTTGCGCAAATGAAGTTTCCTGTCCCTGCCCGTGCGGTGACGCGCCGGTAAGAACCGTTACTTTGCCGGTCGGTTCGATGCGCACGGTCGCGCTTTCCCAGCCGCCGGCCGGCATCGCTTGTGACGGGCCAAGCGCGCAAATCTCGACGTAGCTCGACAGGCCGATTCCGATTAGCTTGCCGTTGTCCCGCGCTTTCTTCTGTTCGTCGCGCAGCTTTTGATAACCCGAGAGATCGAGTGCCTTGGCCAGCGCAGCTTCGTAGTCGCCGCTGTCGTAATCCAATCCGGTGGCGGTATGGAAAGGGAATTCACTTGCCGCCGGAAAGTTCTTTCGGCGAACCTCGATGGGATCCATGTTTAGTTCGCGCGCGATGATATCCATCACACGTTCGACAACGTAAGTTGCTTCCGGCCGGCCTGCGCCGCGATAGGCGTCGGTGGACATCTTGTTCGTGAAAACACCGGTCACGTTCATTTGAATCGCCGGAATTCGGTAAGCGCCACTCAGCATCAACCCGGTGAGAGTGGGAATCGCCGGTGTCAGGAGCTGGTGATAAGCACCAAGATCGGCGACCACGTTGTAACGCAGGCCGGTGATCGTGCCGTCGTTCTTCACGCCGACTTCGACGGTGCCGATCTGCGCACGGCCGTGAATTGTCGCCTGGACATTTTCGCGCCGCGACTCGATCCACTTCACGGGTTTACCGAGCTGAACTGAAATCCAGCCGAGCAAAGCTTCTTCCGCGTAAACATTCAGCTTCGATCCGAAGCCGCCGCCAACTTCCGGCGTGATTACGCGCAGCTTGTTTTCCGGAATGCCGATCATCAAAGCGAGCTGCGTGCGCAGAAGGTGCGGAATCTGCGTCGATGACCAGACAGTGAGTTCTTCTTCGCCCGGGAAATATCTGGCGAGTACACCGCGCGGCTCCATCGCAATGGGCGCCAACCGCTGGTGAATCATCTCTTGAGAAACGATTTTGTCGGCGGCCTTCATCGCCGCATCAATGTCGCCTTCGCCGGACATCAGTTTGTAGGCGATGTTGTCCTTGAAGTGTTCGTGGATGGGAGGGATGTTGGTGTCTACTCCGTCGATCGGATTGATGACGGCTGGCACCTCTTCTACCATGACGCCCGGGTACATGATCTCGGCGGCATCGCGCGCAGCGTACATGTCTGTCGCGACGACTGCAGCAATCGGGTGGCCAACGAACAAAGCTTTGTTGGTCGCCAGCACACGATAATCCGGCACTTTCAAATCGGGGAGCGCCGCGGCGCAGGGAACCGGACCAACTTTTTCCGCGATGTCCTTGCCGGTGTACACCGCCACGACGCCGGGCATTTTCAAAGCTTCAGTGGTGTCAATGCCGGTGATGCGCGCGTGCGCGTAAATTGATCGCACAAACGCGACGTGCAGCGTGTCCGGCAAACGGATGTCGTCAACGTAATGCGCCAGCCCTTTGATCAGCCGCGGGTCTTCCGTTCGCTTAATTCTTTTGCCAACGTATTTTTCAGCCATGATTCCTCACAAGTCTGAAGTGCGAAGTCTGGAGTCTGGAGTCAAAAGCACGTCATAGTTTCGACTTCCGCAAATGTTGAGCTAAGACCAACGTCATTCTGGAAATCTCATCCAGCAGACCGTTCAGCTCACTGAAGGTCGGCTCACTGATATAAGACAAATCCAGCGCTACATAGAGATGAGACTGAACTTCTGTCGCTGAGCCGTGCGCCATGTTCAAGAAGTTCGCGAATTCTTTGTCTGACCTTCGGCCGAATCCCTCAGCGATGTTAGCCATGATCGAGATACTGGCTCGCTGAATCTGATTTCGTAATCCGTAGTCGTTTGCAAACCTTCCATTCGAAGTCGCTTCATAGATCTTTCTTGTTAACTTCCGCGCTTTCTGCCAAACCTGAATATCTTCGAGTCGCGAGAACGTAGCCATGGGAGGACTCCAGACTTTGCGACTTCAGACTCCAGACTTTTTTGCGGCCGCGTATTCGACGGCCTCAACGATGTGCTGATATCCCGTGCAGCGGCAGAGATTGCCCTCCAATCCGTGGCGAATCTGTTCGCGCGAGGGGTTCGGGTTGCGATCGATGATCTGGGTCGAGGTCATAATCATGCCCGGCGTGCAGAAACCGCATTGCAGGCCGTGACATTCCCAGAACCCTTCCTGCACATGATGCAATTGACCGTTCGTGGCGAGACCTTCGATCGTGGTGACATTGGTCCCGTCCGCTTGCACGGCGAACATCGTGCACGATTTCACCGCCTGTCCGTCGAGCAACACGGTGCATGCGCCGCAGATGGAAGTTTCACAGCCGACGTGCGTGCCTGTCAGCCCGAGCACATCGCGGAGAAAGTGCACGAGTAACACGCGCGGCTCGACTTCTGATGCGTGATCGACACCATTGACGTTGATACTGATAGCCTGCTTCATGAGCTACCTCGCTTTTGATTCTGTTTTCCGGAAGGCGAAACTTGGACGGTTTTCTATGCCAGTTCGTGAGGAAAGTCAATCGGATGCGTGGCACAGACTTTAGTCTGTGGCTGGTAACAAACGGAACTCACAGACTGGGGTCTGTGCCACTTTTGATCAAACCGTTGCTTTGTGAATCTGTCGCTTCAAACGGTGAATCGATCGCCGCGCGTTTTTCAACTGCGCGTGATCGTGCGCCGTCAGCGCCGCGTCGCGCTTCTTCTTGAGTTCTTTAATGCGAGTCTTGATGGTGGCTTTGTCGATGCCGACGACATCGTGGTGCTCGTGCATCTCGATGTTCAGCGCTTTGCAAAGAGCCACGACCAGGTGCTCTTTATTAAGTTGCGTATAGCCCTGTACCGCCTCGTGCTCGATGTCTTTCGCGATGTCACGCAGCTCGGCCAGCGTCTTATGTTTCAGTTCGTTATGTGTGTAAGCCATGTCTGTCCTCTCAAAATGAATCTCACGGCAGAGCCTTTTGCAGTGACCGGCCCGTGAGCCATGGAATTATTATCAAAAGAAAGTACGCAAACCAAATGGTGGCCGCCGCGAAATAGCCTGTACCGGCCTTCAAGAGCAGCACCAACACAACCAGGTCGAGAAGGAAATTTGTCGCTGCGAAGATCAGCCCGAGCTTGAATCCTTCGCGATCAGGATCGTTAACCTTCGACAAATAGGCCTTCGCCAGAAAATAGATCAGCGGAATCCAAATCAACAAAATCGGAAAGCTAATCGCCGGATTGTTTGAAATGTAGGGAATGGGCGGCGTCGCTTTCAGGGCCGGCGTCATGAAGACGATGCTGCCCCAAATAAACCCGACAATCCAAATCAGGACAGCGAATCCGAGTGCTTTGAAAGGCTTTTGCGGCAATGCAATGAGCTGCTGAGGCTTGCCTTCTCGGGCTTTAGTTTCGACGTACTAGGAATACATCCCACGCCCATCGACCGACTTTCGAATGTTTCGCGTCATCTAGTTTTGCGCGATAAAGGAATTGGTTTCCGTGCTCATCCTTTTTCTTCGATTCTTTGTATTTCAGCGAAATCGATTCCACCTTGAGCGAGGGCAATGGGTGAAGTTCATTGGCTTCTGAGAAACCATTGTGATTGCGGTCCTGCCAGAGTCGCAGGCTCCAAAAGACTGCGTCGCCGCTGTCAATCTGGCCGTCGTTGTCTCCACCGCTAATGGGCTTGTCGTATTCGGCGAGGGCGAGGAAACCGTTGGGCCTTGACGTCACCGGTTGCGGCGTGTAAGTGCCAAACAATTCTTGACCATTATCTATTGTACCGTTGCCATTTCTATCCAGCGCCAGCCACGAATCATCTGAGTCAGGCGCGGTCCAAGACAAGCCCTCAGCGATACCGTCACTGTTGAGGTCGAAGGCCGCACCGCCAGAAGCGTTGGTTAGATTAAAGCCGTTTCCATCGACATCGATACCGATTGGGGAGATACAGCGCGTATAGCAAATAGACTCTTGGTAATCTATGTAGCCGTCGCAGTCATTGTCGACGCCGTCCAGACAAATATCGCAGCTGTTTCCGTCGAGCCAAGGGTCCTCGTAAGTATGATACTGACATTGTGGCGGCAGGGGAAACTCCTGCTCAGGTGTCGGCGTTGGTGTCGGTGTCGGTGTTGGCTCGTTAGTAGGTTCTGATTGCTTTTGGACCAACGTGGTATTGCAATTATTCGGATTGACGAGATGGGTATTTACTCTCTGGACATCGGCGGCCGTAATTGTGTTAACAGGTCGCGCGCCCGTCCCTGATGTACCTCGCATTATCGTATTACAAGTGTTCTGGTTGGCAAGCCCGATCAAATGTCCGATTTCATGTTTGACTCTGCCGCATAAATCATCTGCAGTAAAAGCACCATTTCCCAAGTTACCGTTCTGAGGATCTAGCCTAACGGTGTTAGTTCGAGTTGGACTGCCGGTATTCGCGTCAGCGTCGTTCTCTGCGAGGGCGCCGGTCACCGTTGCTTGGGTGAATGTTATGTGTGCAGTTGGAACGGCAGTTTCGTTTGCTTGGTCCAGAACGAAGTAGTAGCCGGTCCTATTCGGTGGGTTCTCATTATCTTGCGCATTGTTCCACGCGGCCTCAGCGCATTTAACCGCATTCCAAACATTACTATTTGTTGGGTTACCCCAGGTCGAATCTATCCGAAGTACAACCACCCTTCTTGAATCGCCACTGCAATTACTGCAGAGATTAGGCGGTAAACTAGAAGCCGCACCACCCCGGTATGGTGCCATGTTTGTAAAACACTTCGGTTCACCGGCTGGACAATTCGGCGGAGTTTGGGCGGGATAAACCGCAAAAACCAACAGTAGCAAACAGGCGGCAAAGAATTTGGTGCCCATGGGGGAACCTCCAGTTGATTGCTATGGTTGAGGAATTTACGTCTTTTTCAGATGTTGTTTAATAGAAGGCAGCGAGTTGTTGAACTTAGTCTCTATTCCCTCTTGAATCCTGTCCCGTCGATTAGCGAACGGTGTTACATTTTCTTTTTCGTCAATTCTGTAAACACCGAGCGGACCACCAGCGGTTAAAGCTATGCGGTTCGGGTAGAGAGAAATGAACAAGAGATAATTTTCGTTTTGCTGGAAATCGGGAAACCCAGCTTCACTTTGCTCAACCTCGACGCCGTCAATCGTCATAGTGCCACCGGCTCTTGGGACAAGAAACTCGTTGGTGAAGTCAACGGGGATATCTGAGGGAGGAGTTACGCTCAAACAACCTAAACATATCGGGCTCTTCATCTTCGTTACAGCATCCACAATGGTGAATTTATGCCACGTAATGAGGCTGTTATCGTCAGCTTGGTAAGTCCATTTGCCTACAGGCCTAGCAACAACTACCGTATAGTCCGAGAAAACTTGGTCAATACTGTTATTTTCAGTTCCGAGATAATCGCGTATTCCAGCAGGAATAACCACCCGCTGCTTTCCCGATTTCTTCGCTTCCGCCGCGTGCCACTTCAGGCGATTGCTCGAAGGCACTTTGGATTGCTGCTGTTTCGAGGCGACTGTCCACACGATAAGCGTCACGATGCCGACAAACAGCATTGAGGCGACTACAAGAAGTCTAGTTTTCATGGACATGCCCTCCTTGGGGTGCTGGGAGTTGGTAATTACCAAGACATCCGAACGATGGGGAGGCAGTGAGCCGTTTAATGGCCGCAATTATAATCCGAAGGTGGGAGCTGTCAAGCGGCTTTGTGGGTTGGCAAAGAGCTACTGCGAGCAGACAGTAATTAGGCTGCCTAAGAATAAAGCTTACTTCTTCATTACCGAGATTGATTCCGATTAACGCGGTGTTACGCTTCCCAGTTTCCGCCATTTGTCGCCTGGTCGTTACTGGCATTGGGGGCAGACGGTAGCCGCATCAACGCGAGACGCTCAACGATGCGCCCGTTTACCAGGTGTTCTTCAATAATTTCGGCGACATCCTTTGGCTGCACCTGCGCGTACCAGACGCCGTCCGGATAAATCAAGACCGTCGGGCCGATCGAGCAGAAGCCAACCGACGCGCATTCAGTGACAATAATGCTGCCCTTCGGGTTCTTGCCCTTCGCTTCTTTGCCAAAAAGAATTCCCCGCTGTTTCAACTCCTGTTCAAAAGCATCACGCACTTCGGCACTGTCGCGAGCCGAACAGGACTTGCCGGTGCAAACGAACACGTGATGGCTGAGCGGGGCGGCCGTAACCGGCGCGAGAGAGCGCAGCCTCTCAAAATCCTCGATAAACTCAAGTTGCGCCATGGCATCATCCTACCACGAACGATTCCGCGGTTTTATTTGGCAAACAGCGCGTCCGTGCGCGTCTTCCAGACGGCGTTAAGTTCTTTGCGTGCATCTATTTTCATTGTAAGATTCATTTGCACACAGGCGACCACTGACCGACGCCGCGGACATAGGGCGGAAACGGGTGGTGGACGCCTGATTTAGTAAGCGGATGCAGACTTTTCGCAAAATCAATGAACGCAAGTCCGACGGCGTGGTCATCCACATCTCGTCGCTGAACGATCGCTCGACTGAGGTCGTGATGGGCGATCGGATTACGATTGGCGCGACGGACGATTGCGACGTGAAGATTCGCCTGCCTGAGGCCGCGGCCGCCAAAGCCACCGGTCCAGTGATCGAGTTGGCACGCGCGAATGGCGTCTATCGCATCGCCAGCTACGAGTCGAATCTCGAGGTAACGCTCAACGGCCGCCCGATCAGATCGAACAAAACGATCGACGACGGCGACGAAATTTGGATCGGACCGAATGGCCCTTCAATCCACTTTTTCCCAATCCAGGCAAACGCTGCGCTCGTGCCGGGCCGTCGCGGCGGCGCGCACGTCGCGCCCTTCATCGAACAGGCGGCGATGGAAGCTTCGTCTTCGTCCCGCCGCGATGACGCCAAGATCTTTCTGCGCGAGTTCACGCGCGAACTGGTACGCGAGATAAATCCAAGCACGAAAATTATCGCCTTCGCCATTCTGATCGCTTTGGTAATCGGGTCGCTCTACATCGGCTTCGGAGTGGTAAACGAGCTGCGCCGAACGCGCCGAATCAATGACGACCTGCGCGCACAAACGGAAGCGGCGAAAGCTGAGCTTGAACGAACCAACCAGCAACTGAAGCAGCTGGGCGAGTCGAACAACAACATCATTCGCAGCCTTTCGCTGGCGGCGAAGCTCCGCGCCGATTACGGCAGCGGCGTCGCCTTGATTTACGGCTCGTATGTATTTGTCGAAGCCGGCACCGGCCGGGAGCTGCGATATCCGGAATCACAGGCAAACGAATCGGGCAACAATGTTCAGTCGGGATCAGACTCGACGACGCTTACGCCCGAAGGCAACGGCGCGATAGCGGAATACGATTTCGTCGGCACAGGCTTTCACGTCGGCAACGGATACCTGCTCACGAATCGTCACGTCGTGCGGCCGTGGGACTCTGACGATCGCGCGCAAAGTCTGAATAGCACTGTGCGCGGCCTGCCGCGTCTGAAGAAGTTGGTTGCTTACTTTCCGGATCAAGCGCAACCGTTGGGGCTGAAATTCAAGCAGGCCTCAAGCCGCGATGACGTCGCCGTGTGCACCCTGGACGTGAAAGATGTCCCGCAGAATGTTCCGGTGCTGCCGCTGGAAGGCGACGCAAACGAAGTCGTCGGCAACATGGTGGTGACTATGGGCTACCCGAACGGCCCGGATCGTTTGTTAGCCTTGCTCGATGAGAATGAAGCGCGCGGAGTTTTGGCGCGCTACGGATCAGTTGAAGCGTCACTCGGCTATCTGGCGCAGACGAAACACATTCAGCCGCTGATGACTCAGGGCAACATCACGGATCTAAACATGCGGAAAATCGTTTACGACGCGCGGACTGGAGAGGGTGGCTCAGGCGCGCCACTGTTCGGACCGTCGGGACGCGTAATTGGTGTGACGTTCGCGGTTTTTACGGAGAATACCGCTTCGAATTTCGCCGTGCCCGTGCGGTACGCTTTGACCTTGCTGGAGCGCGCGGGATGGAAAGCGCCTGAAACTCCCGAAACAGAGACGAAAGAAGCTTCCAACACAGGACCGGGGAGTTCTCATTGAAGCATCCGGCTAAACGCGGGGGGACGGCATGGTGATTGCCAAACGAATCACCGAACCAATCGAGAATCGATTAACTGAAGAGTCAAAGCGCAGGAACTTTGTTGAAATTGGAGCGTTTTCCCGAGTAGCAGCCGCAGCATGATGAATCGAAGCTGGCCCAAATCCCCCTGGCGCGACGTTACGCGCGTACTCATTTTGCTGGCAGTTGTTTCGCTCGGCTGGAGCGATAATCCTGCGCAGACGCCGGAACAAGCCGCGGTCAAGTTAGCACCTGCAGTCAAAACTTCTCCCGTCGAAGAACCACCCATTAGCGCGGTTGTCGCGAATACCGACAAAGAGAAAACTGAAGAGAATGCCGGCGCCGCAAACAAAACGGCGCCCCAGTTCCGAGTCGAACGTCTATCGATCTCAAGCGGCGCAGAGCTCATGACGATCTTCGGCCGGCTCGATGGCCTGGCAGAGAAGGGGAAGCCCGCGCCGGAAGTTCCTTTGGTCAGCGTCCTGCGCGACACGCTCGGCGACGACAATCCGGAAAACGATCGCCTGCGTTACGTTTGGATGTTGACGTACACACAGCCGTCCATGACAAAACGCATCGCTGCGGCGATCCCTTTCTTATACCGACGCGTTGGCAACAAGAAAAATATTTCGGGTCCGCCGATTCCTATCCTTAATCTCGCGCACGCGAAGCGCGCCACCTGGAATCGATTCTTCTGGTGGGGCGTGCAGAACACGTTCTTTGACACGTACGGGTTGCCTTTGAAGGCCTCGAGTCGCTCGTACCGCCAGAACCTTTCGGACTATCGGAAGGCGCATGTCACTCAAGCGCTCTCAATTCTTGGCACGTATGAGAAGTTGCAGCAGCGGTCGCGTGATGAAAGTGAGTTCCTCGCGAGACGAGTCGATGAAGCGCCGTCAGCGAGCGAGATCAACGACGGCAGCACACCACTCCTCGACACGCGACAGGCGTTTGCGCCCGGCGAGATGCTTGAGCTGCGCGCGCGCCTTCTGCTTTCGAACAATACGTTCGGTGGGTTATACGGACCGGACAAGTACGAATCGACGGTGACGAGCTACGGCACGAAGTCGCTCGACGTCAGTGGCCACAACTGGGAGCTGTTGCGGCAGCAAGCCGAAGCTGACGGTCTTTATTTCGAGCCGTTGACGATGCCGGATGGGACTGCGACGCACGCGCTGCTGTGGATTTCGAAAGGTGATTTAGCCGCGCAAACCGATCGTCGCTTCAGCGGGCGGTTCCTGAACATCTCGAATCCGTGGAAAGACAAACGGCTGAAACAGTGGAACGGCTACTCCGAAACGCGCTATTTCGACGCTGAAAATCGCCGCACTACTGACGGGACTGCGGCCCGACGAGTCGAAATGATTCCGCTCGCGGTTTACGGCTTGAATCATCCGAAGATTCCCGCGCTCTTGATCGATTTCCGCGCCAGTATGAATCCAAAGAAACGCGAGATGTCCCTCCGCGTTTTCAATGACGTCACGAACAACGTTCTTTCGATATCAAGTTTTGGTAACTGGCCGTACTTTGCAGGCCGCAAAGTTTACGCTTTCCTGACCGGCCGGCGGGGCATCGACATTAATCAGCCGTCGCGCGTGCGCAGCTATTCTGAATTGAAGCTCGTGCTCGCCTTCAATTCGACGGTCAATCCCAAGCTGCGCGATGAACTCGAGCGGCGGCTGGAAACTGTCTCGCTGAATCCGATGTCGAACGACATGAACAGCGAGATTGAACTGGCGCGCAAGCAGTATGCGACGCTGATCGAATTTGCGCGGCGTGAGAATGGACTGCCGGCAAAGGTCGAACGCGATCGCCGCGAAGAAATGGTTTCACTCGCGCACGGGCCGGCGATGCGGTTTCTCTTCGGCTTGGGGAACATTGTGACGTTTGGTCGCTACGTTCATCGCGAAGATGCGACGCCGGAACTTAAGCAGCGGATGGAATTGGCCCGGCGCGTTCGTTACCACACTGAGTTGCTGGAACGAATTGCCAGGTCTTCGCCGCAGATCGAGGTGGCCTGGGATCTGCCGAATGTGCGCGCGTCGCTCCGGTTCCTGGCAGACAATGCGCACGCAGCGAACGGTTCAGCGGCCAAGGTTGCGGCCAAAGTGTTTGCGCGAACCACTGACAGCGAATCGCGCGCGTTGTGCCTGGAGGTGCTGTCCCGCATTAACGACAAGACGGCACGCAAAGAGATGCTGCGGCTGTTCCGCGAGCAGCAGCCGAATTCAGAATGGCGCACGTCGGTGGCTGAGCGCTTGCGAAAAGCCGTCAGCGAGGGCGAGCGCGTCAAACCTGCAGACGCGAAGACGGTTTTGGCAGAGATTGGCCAGCCTTAGATTGGCGGTAAGAGTACCGACTGTAGTCGGGCATCTCCGCCGATTGAATAAGACCCGACTAAAGTCGGTACTCTAAATTACAGGAACTGTTCTTCATGATGGCCGCGTAGCGGCCAAATGTTTATAGACGAATGATCTCAATTAGTAGTTATCTTCGCGCGAAGCGAAACTTCGATTTCGCTTCGCGCGAACCGGTTAAGGGAAGGCTCGCGTCCATCTATAAACATTTCGCGCCTACGGCGCTTGTTTACGATTGGCGTAAGACGCTGAACGCTCTCGCCGCAGCCGTTTTCGCCGGTCTTTGTCTGGTTTCGTCCGCTCACGCCCAGGCCAAACGTGTTGTCGTCCTGAAAGTCGACGGTCTCCCTTATCAGACAGTCGATCGCTTCGTGCGCGAGCGCGATCCGCAAACCGGCAAGAGCCGCTTACCCTGGTTTGAGCACATCTTCTATCAGAACGGGACGCGGCTCACGAACTTCTACGTGCGTGGCATGAGCCTGTCGGGCCCTTCGTGGTCGTTAATCGACACGGGCCAGCATCTGCAAATCAAAGGCAACGTCGAATTCGATCGCTACATTTTCCACACCTACGACTATTTGAATTTCATGCCGTTCTATTTCAAGCAGGCATATCGCGGCAATGTGGATATGCCGGGCACTGAAGTGATCGATTTACTCGGCCTGCCTCTGTTGATGGACGCGTACGACAATTATCAAAGGCTCCCGGGCCCGCAGCTTTACGGTCGCGGCGCGCGACTCGGGACTTTGCAACGCGCGGGGCAGGCCCAGATTTCCAAGAACCCAGTACAGCTTGCGCAGGAGTTCGTCGTGGGCATCGATCTGCGTCACGCAGTCTTCAGCCAGTACGAACGCGAACTAATTGAAGCATTGAACGATCCGCGCATGCGCTATCTCGATCTGTTCGACATGTCGTTCGATCACGCGGCGCACCACACGAACGATCGCGAATCTCATCTGTCCGTGCTCCGCAAATTTGATGCTCTGCTGGGGCGAATCTGGACGGGCATTGAAAAGAGTCCGCTGGCGTCTGAAACAGTTTTCGTTATCGTCTCAGACCATGGCTTCAACACAGACGAGCGCGTGCTCAGCCAGGGATTCAATCTGGTAAAGCTGCTCGGCACGCGCGAAGGCGGTGGCCATCACGTCATTACCAAGCGTCGCCTGCTGTTGGATTACTCGATCAAAGGCATCAATCCGTTTGTGCCGCCAATCGTGACGACAACTTCACAAACGTATTACCTGAAAGGGCAGAGCACTGACTATTCGACGGTGCTTTTGGATTTCGACGGCAACGAACGCGCCGGCCTGCACTTGCGGAACAGCGACCTGAACTTGCTGCACATGCTGCTTCAGCAGTTGCAGCGGAAAGACCTCACCACAGAAGAGCGACGCGCGGCGATGAACGCATTCTTTGCCATGATTGCGCAGAATCGTGCGGCTTTGGGCGAGGAGATTACGCAAATTGATCAGGAAGTGGCAGCGTTGCGGCGCGCGACTGACGCTGAGCGCGCGCGCTGCGAGTCACAGCCGAAAAAGTTCACGGCGGAAGATCGAGAGATGGGCCGCGACGACAATGCGCGCCGCATTTGTATCCACGTCACGCAATGGACTGAGATGGCGGCGAAGTATGAGGCATACGTCGGCGCGACGCGACGATTGCTGTCCCTGCATGCTGAGACATTTGTGCCGGCGAAGCTGAAAATCGAAGAACTGATTCCCAAGAACTCGATGGGCAGACGGAACTCGATCCGCAACTTGCAGAACTACGTCGTGGGGCTCAGGAGTAACAGTCTGGTGTTGAAGAGTGATGGTTCACTCGACGTTGAACGAAGCTTTGTGCGCATCAATTATTTCGATCTGCTGAAGCGGCAGACGGTGCGGAACAATGTGCAGCCGGGCATCTCGAACCAACCAATCGATTTTCTGGCGACGCGTATTCCGCGCGAGTGGCTTAGTTCATCTTTGCTTGACGATTTGCGGCCGGATGGCGATCCAATCTGGCTCTATGGCGGTCCCGATCGGCAGGTGCTTATTCTGCCGCGCGGCGAAGGGACAGGACAACTTCACTTGCGCTATCTGCCCGTAGCGAACCTGACGCAGGACGAACAGGGAACCATTAGTTTCGAGCGCCTTGATTGGCGGGCCGACTTACCGCTGCGCATCTTCGAGGATGCCCGGCTGGAGACGAATGGCGGTGATCGCGCGGCCTGGCTCAACAATTGGCACACCGACGTCGAGTGGTTGCGCGCGCTGCACAAGACGCAATACTCTAACGCTCTGATTGGACTGCACGAACAATTCACGTTACACGTCGCGCCGAACACCGACGTAAACGGGAACGGAATCTCAGAAGACGAAAAGTTAGTGCGAGGCCTGCGCCGCCGGCAGCGACGTTTGGCGGAGACCGACCTGCAGGTTTTCGCGAACAACCACTGGAATTTCGATGTGCGTGGTTTCAATCCCGGAGGTAATCACGGATCGTTCTTTCGCGTTTCGACGCAATCAACATTCATGCTTGCCGGCGACGGCGTGCCGCGCGGACTGGCGGTGAGCGAACCTTACGATAGCTTGAGTGTTGTGCCCACAATTCTGGCGCTGACTGGGAGGCTGCAAAGCGACAACACTCCGAGTGAGGAATTATCGAAGCGCGGATTCGTGAAATTTCCTGGGCGCGTGGTGATTGAGGTAACAGGTCAGAACCACCTGCGGTAGCGGGTGGAGCAAGTAACTGCCAGGATTGGACACGTAACGATCTCCCTCTCCCTTTGGGAGAGGGCCGGGGTGAGGGCTTAGCGAAGAGTGGCACAGACTTCAGTCTGTGTTGCTCCGTAGAAATCACAGACTAAAGTCTGTGCCACAGAAAAATGACTGACTCGACCAAATCTACTCGAAACAAACGCATGATCGCCTGGGCGCAAGCGGTCGCGTTCGTGCTCGGCGCTTTACTGCTGTGGTACGTCGTGCGTCGCGTCGGCGTGCAACCAATCTTCACTGCGTTGAAGCGGGTTGGCTTTGGGTTCTTCATCATCGTGGCCCTCAATGGTTTTCGCCACGTGCTGCGAACAATCTCGATGCGCATTTCGGTGCCGGCTGAGCATCGCCGCTTCAGTTTCATGCAGGCGTTCGCCGCGCGTTTGGGCGGAGAAGCGATGAGCTTCCTCACGTTCGCCGGTCCCTTGCTGGGTGAGCCGACGAAAATTGCGCTGCTGAGAAAGCGAGTTCCGTTGGTGCACGGCGTGCCGGCGCTGGTGGTCGACAACCTTTTGTACAACCTCTCGGTTGTGCTGATGATTTTCGGCGGCGCGATGTTGCTGCTGCTGACCTACGCGGTGCCGCCCGTCGCCCGGGAGGTTTTGATCCTCATCGCGGCGATCGCATTTCTCGGCCTGATCGCCGCCGCGCTTGCAACCCGGCGTCGCGCGACGCTGGTCACCTCGCTTATCGACAAGCTGGGCCGCAAAGGCTTTCGTCCCAAGTTTCTTCGTACGCGCCGTCATCACATCTATCGGGTCGAGCTGACCATCTACGCTTTCTTCAAGCGCCGGCGTGCGGCGTTCTTGACGATGATTGGTCTCGATGTCGCGGCGCACATCAGCAGCGTGGTTGAGGTGTACATGACGCTGCGCCTGCTCGGCTTCTCAGCCAGCGCCGGCGCGGCTTACATCATTGAGTCGCTGACGAAGGTCATCAACTTCGCGTTTGGATTTGTGCCGGGCACGATCGGCGTGTACGAAACCGGCAACGGTATCATCCTGGCGACGCTCGGCTACACGACGGCGATTGGCCTGGCGCTGGCCATCGTGCGCAAAGCGGCAATCATTTTCTGGACGGTCATTGGCATGCTCGTCCTGACGTCGCGTGCCGTGCCTAATGCCTGGGCGAGTCTTTTGCACCGCAGTCCACGTCTGCAAAGACTTGCCGACAGCCTCGTACTTTCAAACATCGCGCATCGGCCCGCGCGCACCGCGGTCAGCATCGCGGGGATCGCGCTGGGTGTGTTGCTGGTCGTGTTCACTGTCGGTCTGGCGCACGGCGTCTTGCGTGAACGGGGCCGGCGCGAAGCGAAGATCGGCGCCGAGATTCTTCTGCGCCCGGCCGGAACGCTCGGACTGAGCGGGGCGCAATCGTTCACGATCCCGGTCGCTCATGCAGACGAGCTCCGGCGCGTCGAAGGCGTGCGCACGGCGGTGCCGATCGGCCAGAGCCTCGATCGCAGCGACAGCGGCTTTGGTTCGCGTCTGATCGAAGGCATTCCGTTCGCCGAGTATGCTGCGCTTACCGGACTTCAGATTCGTGAAGGAAGAGGGCTGGACAAAGGCGACGAAGTCATCATCGACCCATCGTGGAAAAACGATAATCAAGTGCAGGTAGGCTCGACGATCATTTTATACGAACGGCCGTTTCGCGTCGTCGGAGTTTACGAGCCGCCGGGCGGCGCGCGTCTGAAGATTCCCTTGACGACGATGCAGGATCAGGTTGGTAGCGAGAACCGCTGCAACGCGATTCTGATCGCCTGCAACGATCCCGCGCTCCAGGAACAGGTAGCGGCGCGGATCAAAGAAAAGTTTCCTGACGATCAGATCATCTTCACCCGTGACCTGCCGGAGATTTATCTGTCCAGCGTGCCTGCGCTGAACATCTTTCTGAAAGTCGTCATTGGCGTCGCGGCGACCATCAGCACTCTCGTGATTCTGCTCGCGATGTATACGACCGTGACTGAGCGCACGCGGCAAATTGGCATTCTAAAATCGCTCGGCATGTCGAAAGCTTCTATCGCCTGGGTCATCGAGCAGGAAGCAATTATTGTCAGCGTGCTCGGCGTCTTCATCGGCGTGGTTCTCACGATGCTTTTGCGCGTGACCGTGATGCGCTCCACGTCTCTGATCGTGGACATCGAGCCAAAGTGGATCGCGATTTCGCTGGTCGTCGGTTTGATCGGCGGCTCAATCGGCGCGCTCTATCCCGCTTTGCGCGCCGCGCGCCAGGACGCGGTTGAAGCGTTGAGTTATGAGTAGTCTGACGGCGCACGCTACGTGTTTGGCTCTGCTCTCTTTATCAGATTCTTCGACACAACAATCTAAATAAGAGAAAACAATCATTCAGGTTCGAATGTAGGTGTCGAATGAATTAGGCGTCGTACACGATCTGAAAAGAGTACATAAATCTTCTCGGACTCAACCGCTGTTACTTCACCCTCGCCGAAAGTCGGATGCATCAGCGTTTGTCCACGGCGATAGGTGCGAGCACGATCGTAGGGTGTGCCTACCTTGCTTGGGAGTCGACGCGTAGTTACGCTTCTGTAGGGAACGCGCGAGCCGCAGATTGGGCAACTAACCCGAGTAATCTTGCCCGTCTTGGTAATCGACGCGACGATATGGCCGCGCTCCTCTCCACAAGTGATGCACATCTGGTCAACACGATCTCCGATAGCGAAAAGACTAGTGGAGCGAACCTGACGGGCAGCGTGACGGGCCATAGCCTTTAGCTCGCCTTCGCGTGTGGCCCGATAGTTATCGGCATCGCAAACAATGCGTTGGCCTTTGGGCAAATCCCGGCCGAAAGCCTGATTGAGAATCTGCTGGAGGGCGTCGAGCAACTCGCCGCCTTGATTCAAGAGGAGCCCGTTGTCCGTCCCGTCGATTGAAAGCAAGCAGCCCTGTTCAGACTCGGCCGCGGAAGCTCGGAGGTCAAAGCCGGCCCCTTGAAGAATCCCGTTAGCCAGCTCTTCGGCTTTGGTACAAATCTCCTGCATTTGGTGCGGGATTGTCTTTGTGCCCTCCCGAACCTTGGATTCAACCAAATACGGAACGTGCTTAGGAATGCGAGATTTCCATGCGGCAGCCAAGAGTTCTAAGGCGTCCTCGTTTTCAGTCTCACCGCTCTCACTGAGAAATTTTCGGAACTCTTCTGGATCAACATCGGCCAGACTTGCAAGCGATTGAGCGTTCTCGTCCGCGTCGACAATCGCCGCTAGCATTGAAAACGTAGACTCATCGATCTCGATTTCATCCATCACCTTGTCTCCTTGAAACTTATTATGACTGCGTTTCGATTCAGTCTTTGTTCTTGTCTATACAACACGAAACGCATCAAGAGCGCTTTCATTCCATCAGCGATAACTCGGCGTTTCGAGTCAAAGAAGAGCACATCGGACGGACAAAACTCTATCGTTCCTTGTTTGGCGCCATGGTCCCACGAACATTCAACGTACAAAAAGACATTACCGATAAGGTAGTCTCGAACGGCCTGTCCATCGGGAAGCGCGATCTCCCATTCCACGCCCCTTCCCAAATCAATGTCGCAGAGGGTTCTCTCAGAACCGGAGAATTTTGTGGTGAAAGAGCGTGTGGTGTTCTTATCAAACCTAACTTCGCCAGCTGCGATTGTAGCGCTTGAACCACCATCCAGCTTTGGAGACAAATTTGACCGCAGCCTGCCTTAAGTGAGTGTATGTGTTTTCGTAATCGATCTTAAAAGCCATCCCGCGAGTGTGGTTCTTTACCTGACCGTCCTCGGTGTCGAAGACAACGCGGGCACCTGTGCTTCCGACGTAATAGTCTTTTTTCTGCAACCAACCTCTGCGTACGGCTATGGGCCTGAATACAACATTCAAATCTATCCGCATTGTCTTCTCATCAAGAAAGTCCGGCTCCAAATCCATGAATAGGACGTCACTTCTTTTACCTTTCGGCTGCCACCGAAGCAATGAAGGTGGATTGATGAAGAGTGTCTTTTCCAAACTTAGTGTCCTTTGGTTGCGAGTATAACGAGGTTGGCTTAGGGCTGGAGCGAGAGTTTGCGGCGGTTAGTCGCAAGACTCTGAAGACCAGCCGTGTCGCGTCGCGTTCGCCGACTTCCGCGAGTGCGGCAGATGATATTGGAAACGAAGCGCCCGGGTCAACGTGACACTCTGAACAAAATATCCCGCTCAAGTGACCAATAAGGTCCGTCGCGCTGTCGGCACGAAAGTTAGTCAGAGCGCGCTACAGAATCGTGACTCGTAGTCACAAACTGGAATGGTTTGATCCTGTGTGCTTCGGGATGACCGAGTGGGCACGCCACATAACAAATCGTTAACCTGGGGCGCGAGGAGGCGTGTTTCGTAACTTGATTGATCGAGATCGAACGTTGGACAATCGCGCCGCCCGATCAACTCAAGCATTAGGCAGCCGCCAGGACAGCGACTTTGACACCGGGAGCTCTGAAAATGGAAAGAGCCATACCGATTCTGCCCGCAGACGATCTTCGCATTGCCAAAGAGTTCTATGTCGATCGACTGGGCTTCGAGGTGAACTTTGAGGCTACGGAGGACGGTACAACCGGTCTCCTGGGCGTAAACCGCGGAACCATCTCGCTGACGCTTGATTGCCCCATGTCCGGTCATGGCAGAGAGGCGTGTGTTTCGCTTCAAGTAGAAGACGCCGATGCCTACTACGATGAATGGCGAGACAGAGTTGAGATTCGACGGCCACCCAAGAATGAACCGTGGGGGGCACGGACGTTCGACGTAATCGATCCCTTTGGCAATACGATTTTTGTGATGGGCCCGGTGACATAGGGTAATGCAAGGATGAAGGATGAAGGAGGAAGGATGATGAAAACAAATTTCCGCCTTCATCCTCCTTGATCCATCCGCGCTTTTCAGCGCCGACGGGCCAACTCTGACGTCGGGTGCTTCTACCGTAAAGGATGGTGGATTTGGGTTTCGCGTTCTTCCACGGTGATCCCGTTACAGTGCTCTTCGTCCCCGGGCTGGTGGCGCTGGGGGTGGGTGTCGCCGTCCTCGTCACCACCGCGTCGCTGTTCCGCAGATCGTCGACCCAGAAAAAACTGCCTGCGATCTACTTTGTCCTGCCATATCTCATCCCAGTCGCAGTGCTGTTAGTTTTGCTCGCCGCCAGTTCGACCGGTTCGGGACTTTCTTTTATCTCGTTCGGATCAAGCTTTCTTCTCACCTTGCCTTGGAGCGCGCTCGGGCACTGGGTGTTGGACCAGGTCCATAATTCGGGGCCCGTCCGTGATTCAGTCGGAGTCATTGTGGCCGGGGCGGGTTTGAATTCAATGATCTTGTACTGCGTAGGAATCGTGGCGCGAGTGTTAAGAAAGCGCCGAAATCAATTGAAGGGCCAACTCTGACCTTAAGTTTCTTCTCTAAACCTCAATGGTCAAATTGGTTTCTGCGATTTTGATTCTGCTAAGCGTCAGCGGCGTAAGTGTGCTCGGCCAACAGCCTACGGCAGAAACGCTCTCGTATGGTGACAAGGCCGCCATAGTCGAAACCATTCTTGAAGTAAAAAACCACGCCTCTCTGCGTGACTTCCCCTTTCTCCCAGCCGTTTCTTCGGATAACCTGCAATTCGTCCACTCGTCCATATTTACAAAACACGGCTTTACACTCGTCTCCGCCAGCGACATAAGGGAAAGTAAGAAAGAGACCGTCATTGAATACTTGTTGTTCAGAAAGATTTCTTTTCGCGACGGTGTTGCAGTGGTCATTCTTTCGCACGTCAGAGAGGGACGGCCTTGCTTCGCTGCAAGTATGCATAACGAATCGAGCTACACCTACGAGGTCCGGCGCACGTCCAAGGGACTGACCGCGACGTTGACTTACGGGCCGATGCCGTCATTCAATTTGAAACCTTTCGCGAGCGCACGCTAATGCAGGCCATGAAAAGGAGAAAACCGAATGAGAGTTCGACCAACCCAACTGCTGGTTGTGATTTCCACTTTGATCTTTGCGACGATGGTGGCGAACGGCCAGACGACGTCAAGTGCCCCTGCCAATGACCGCTCCCCGGAAGCAGTCGCCCAACAAATCGGCATGCTGCGACAATCGGTGCAATCGCTCGACGCAACCCTCAACGACATCGCCGACAAGCTGATTCCCGTATTCAACAAAGCGAAAGACGTCGCGGCCGAGGCGCAAGGGCGAATCTCAAGCAGCTTTACTCTGCTGGTGCAGGCCGAGCAGCGAGCTGAGATGTTGCGGCGGCACCTCCTGGAGTTAATCGAAAAGGAAACGCTCTATCGCACGCGAATCGCGCAACTCGACGAAGACGCGCGGCCCGAGAACGTCGAACGGACCTTGAACCCTTACGGCACCACGCGTACCAGCGAATTGCGCGACACGCGTCGCCGCGTGCTGGAAACCGATCGACGCGGCTATGTGGCGTTGCTCGCTCTGACCACTGAAAACCGCACGCGCCTTGATGAAGAAGTTCGCCAGGCTGACGCGCTGGTTCAGAGACTACGGCAGCGGCTGAATCCGTTGATCGAAAGAGAGATCGACAAGCTCACTCCGCAACCGTAACGCGAACCTATTCCGGCCTGCGAAGTTGCTTGTTAGCCGCGCTTCGGTAAAATTGCGGTTCATCAAAACCGCATGACTCGTCACAAATTCGCCACCGCCATCACCTGCATTGACGGACGCGTACAGCAACCAGTCGCCGACTGGATGAAGCTGCACACGAACGTCGAATATGTCGATCTGATTACTGAACCGGGTCCCGACAAAGTCCTGAGCGAGGAATCAACCTACGTAGTCGATGAAATCATGCGCAAGGTGACGTTCTCAGTGAAGCATCACGCGTCGCCGGTCGTCGCGTTGTGCGGTCACCACGACTGCGCCGCCAACCACGCCGATCGTGAAGAGCATTTCGAGCAGATACTTGAAGGCGTGCGGGTGCTGCTTTCGTACAACCTTGGGGTGCGCGTGCTCGGGCTGTGGCTGAACGAATGGGGCTCGGTCGAATTGGTCTGGGACAGTCAAGAAAAGGAACAGGCTTCGACGGGTTTGTGATGTTTGGACGGGACGCGTGCCTCTGGCACGCTTGAGCACGCCGGAGGCGTGCGTACCGGTAAAGCCGACCCCTTGCAACTCCGAACGCCTCGCCCTCATCTCTTCTTTGGACTTAAACTAACGCAGCCATGAACCTCGCTCAGAATTTAATGCGCACTGTTTTCTGCCTCGCCTTAATCGCATTCGCTGTGACTGAGGCGAACGCACAGGCCTGGTCAGCCAAACTCGACGAAACAATTCGTTTCTATCAACCAACCGATGTCGGCGCGGTCATTGTCGGCACGAAGAAGTCTGTCTACGCGGTGGATGGCGCAACCGGAGACATCCTGTGGCGGCGGAAAGACGCAACGATGGATGAAAACGAGATCGCGCCGGTGCCGGGAACGGATCTCGTGCTGCTCAGTTTTGAGAGAGACAAGCGCACGCGCATCGAGGCCACCGACATTCTCTCTGGCGATGCGATTTGGCAGAGCGAGAAGTTGAAGGGCGCAGTCATGCAGATGGCGGTGGACATTGATGGCAACTTGCTGGCGGTCGTGCTCGCGAGAGACGCGAAAGGGAAGGCGAGTGGCGGGCTAAAACGAAAGCCGATGGTGCATGTGCTCGATCTATCGACCGGCGATGAGATTTGGAAACATGAACTAGGCAGCGAAATCGAGATGATGCCCACGCGCTGGAGCGAAAACGAAGACGTTGAATTCACGCTCGACAATTATCATCCGCCGATGTTCATCAGCGGACGGCTTTACCTGTTTTATGAAGGCGCGACTTCGTTCGAAGCGCGCAACGGCAAGGAACGCACGCGCGAAAAATACAAAGTTAATGAAGGCGGATTGGCGTTGACGGAAGCTGCCCCGGTCGGTGATGAAGCGTTCATTTACACCTCGGGCCGCGGCCATGTACGCGCCATCCGACGCGACAGCGGCGAAGTCGAATGGGAAGCGAAAGATATTGGAATGACGCCGGAACTTGTGCTCGCCGGACGCGTCATCTATGCGCGTACCGGCGGTCAGTTCACGCGCTTGAAGGATGGCGAAATTGTCGAGCGCGGCCCCTACGGCGTAAGCGCGATCGATTCGCGAACCGGAAAGATCATTTGGCGTTACAAAGGCGCGGACAAGGGAATCACGAACATCGTCCTGCCGGACGCGAGTACGATTGTGATCGCGGATCGCGACGACGTGATCTCGGTTGAGACCGCAAACGGCAAGCGACGCAGTCACGCGCCGCACAAGATCAAAGGGGCCGCATTCGCGCTTCTTAACGAACGGAATGAAGTTGTTATCGGCGGCCGTGAAGAGATCGCCGCGTTCGATCACGCATCAGGTCGCAGTGTCTGGCGCGCAAAGTATCCGCCGCCTGGTCGAGGTCTCTTGCGGACGATTGCCGCGGTGGCGGCGCGCGCGGCGTCGGTTTACTTCCGCTACGGTGGCGTGGCAACGACTGCATTTCGCGGCGTGCAGATCGCGCGCGGCTTGTCTTCCCTGAGTTCGTCTTTAAGTTGGTCTGGCTTGACCGGCCGTTCATCGTTTTCCAACCTGCAGGCCCTGGCCACGAACTCAGCGCGTTCATACGTAACAAATCGTTTTCGCGCGTTCGGCGTAGCGTCGCGGGCGCGGCCTAACCTGCCTAACATCGCTGTGCGCGAGCGTTTCACCAAACGACCTTCAGTGAATATCGAGGAACGTTTGCTGGATCGTTTGGATCCGGCCCGACAGCTTGAAAGACTGTCGCGATTCCTGTGGCATCGCGAGCGTTTGGCGGCCTTGCGTGGGGACCGGATGTACTTCTACACCGATCTCAAGGGCGTTGATGGAAACGGTTTGGCCGGCGTGAACATTCACACGGGTACGACCGATCGCGCCGTCCGCATTAAAGACCTGGACGAGCGCTTCGTTACGGATGAAGTTGTGGGGATTCTGTTTTCGGCTAGCGGGAACCGCTTGATTGGTTACTCGGTGGCGTCAGGTTCGTCGAAGGTTTTACTGCCACAGCCAGTGAATGCCATGACTTCCGCAGCAGCTCGGTAATCTTAGACCAATCTTCCTCAGTCATGGCAGCGCCGTTGTCTGCTTTCGTGTCGCGGATCTTCATCGCATCCGCGCGCAGCCGGCCGTGCTCCAAAACCTGTTCGACCGGCACTCCATAGATCGCTGACTGAAGTTCCGCGAGCGCGCGCGGCAGGTCTTCGGCTCCGCGTTTCCAGCGTTCGCGATGAACAATCCACCATTGCAGTTCCAGGCGCGCGACGCGATCGACGTCGAAAGGAATGTCGCTTATCTTGCGAATTGCGCCGTAGAACTTCACCAATTCCGGCATCGCCTTTTCATAGTCAGTCTGGGTTTTACCGTCTTTGAAAGCGAAAGCGGCGTTGGCGGCGTAGTACGCAACCTGGTTCGAGCGAACCAACGGCATGTGATATTGCGTGCGCAGCAATTCCGACAACTGATTGAAAAGCTGCACCTGCTTCTTGTCGTAGTAAGAACGCCACATCGCCGTCTCGAGGCGTGCGACCTCGTTCGGATCGAACTCGCGCATCTTTGCCGTGCGCGGGTAGTACAGATCGTACAGCAGCGCGCCCACCAGCAGCGCCAGCACGATGGCAATGGAACGAAACACAATCCGTCTCATTTAACTGAGTAGTCCAACTTGTACGTTGCGTTGCCACGCGTCGAGCCCACTGCGATCAGGTACTTTCCCTCGGTCGGAATCTCGCCAGAGAACTTCGTCGCGTCATCCATTTCACCGGCGCCGGGCAATGTACCTTTCTCGCCGGGTAGATAGACCTGAAAGACCGCGTTGTTTTCGTCAGACGTGATGTTCACAACCAGAGTCTGTCCCGCTTTTGCATCCACTATATGCCGCGTTTTCTCGCCGCGTCCGGCCGAGCCATGCACGACGCCGCTATGCGCGTGCGAGGTTACTATTCCTCTTTTACAACCAGTTACGGAAACACACACCAGCATCAGCAAGGTAAAGTAGGCTGTTGTTCGTTTCATGTCGTTCTCCTTCGCGCGCGGTACGCACGCCTCAGGCGTGCCTTGAGCAGGCCAGCGGCCTGCGTACCGATCACAAGCGTCACACTTCGTAAGGATCTTTGTCGGTCAGGTACGCAATTAATTGTTCGCGATTTGTTTTCGTGTCCAGCCAGTGCCGGATGCGACTGATTTCCTGGTAGTCCTCTTCGCCGAAACGGTCGAGATAAATTTGCCGCAGACGCTTTTTTCGCTGTTCGCGTTGCGCGCCCGCTTGCCAGAACGAAGTGAGGATTCCATGCAGATCGTCATGCAAGTTGCGCTTCTTCAGCGCCTCCCACTCGTTGCGATCCAGCCAGATTCCTTTGCAGCCGGCGCAATGATCGACTGTAAAGTCGAGACCGCGGCCGATGAGATACTTCACCGTCCGAAAGCGGCATTCCGGACAATCAACCGGCACGCCGGGCTCGGCAAGCGAAAGCGTTTCCTCGTGGTGCAGACGCTCGGCATCGTTCGTCGCGTGCTCTTCGAGCCATGCCCAGTATTCTTTGCCGCGAATCCAATGGCCTTCGCATTCATAACAACTGAACGATGACAGATTAGGCTCCAGCTCGGTGCGCAAAAGCTCGGCGTCCTTATCGACCGGGCAATTCAATGGTTTTTTTGAATCCATAAAGCTTGAAGGTTATTGAAAGCGAAAGGGCGGTAACTCCCTGATTGATCCTGCCGACAACATCCACGGCGGCATTTCATAAACGATCCGGTGAACGCAGTTGGGTTGAACGACAACATTGATTGACGCATCACCGCACGTGTCCATCCACAAGTAGTGGAAATAGATCCTCACGTTGTGCAGGCCGCCGGTCGTGGGAAAGTGGTGTGTGCCCCAGGCGCGTCGCGTCGGGTGGCCGTCAATAATAATTGTCGGCGTGCACGCGTAAAGGATAAACGACAACGGAAAGAAGCTAGTCTCGATTTGAAGGCCGGTCCAGGGTTGCTGTGCGGACATGTTCGTCTCCCGCATCTTAGGATCACGTTGCGGTTGCGTTTGCGTGGGATTCCGCCTGCGCCGGCTTCCAACGAAGCACCGGCTTGCGCGCGGCGGCGGCTTCATCGAGGCGACCAATGCGCGTTGAGTGCGGTGCGTTCAAAACAAGTTCGGGATCTTCCAAAGCTTCGCGCGCGATCGAACGCATCGCTTCGATGAACTGATCGAGTTCCTGATGGCCGACTGATTCAGTCGGCTCGATGAGCATGGCGCCGGAGACGATCAGCGGAAAATAAATCGTCATCGGATGAAAGCCGTAATCGATTAGACGCTTGGCGATGTCGAGTGTGTGCACGCCTTTGCGCGCTTGACGTTTGTCGGTGAAGACGACTTCGTGCATCGGCGCGCCGTTAAAAGGTTTTTCGTAGTCGGACACCAGGCCATGCGCGACGTAACGCGCGTTCAGCACCGCCGCTTCAGTCGCTTCGCGCAAGCCGTCTCGACCGTGCGTCAGAATGTAAGCGAGCGCGCGCAGCATCATCCCGTAGTTTCCGTAGAACGCTTTTACGCGGCCAATTGACTGGGGGTAATCAAAGTCGAGTTTTAGTCGCACAGACTTTAGTCTGTGGTCTTCTCCAGACGCTGTTATTGTTCCGTTGGAATCACTGACTGAAGTCAGTGCCACAACGCGCGGCACCGGTAAGAACGGCTCGAGTTCTTTGGTGCAGCAGCAAGGACCTGAACCCGGACCACCGCCGCCGTGCGGTGTCGAAAAAGTCTTGTGCAGGTTCAGGTGAATCACATCGACGCCCATGTCCCCCGGTCGCGCGACACCGACCAGCGCATTCATGTTTGCGCCGTCCATGTAAACCAAACCGCCGGCGTCGTGAACGATGTCGCAAATCTCGCGAATGTTCCTCTCAAACAGGCCAAGCGTGTTGGGATTTGTCAGCATCAAGCCCGCGACGTCGCCGTGCGCGCATAGTTCGCGCAAGTGATCGAGATCAGTCAGGCCTTCGGCAGTCGATTTAATTGTCTTAACAGTGAAACCCGAGAGATGCGCTGAAGCGGGATTCGTACCGTGCGCGGAATCGGGAATCAGCATCGTGCGGCGTTGTGCCGACTTTTCCTTGCCGTCGCGCGCATCGATAAACGCGCGGATGATCATGATGCCGGTCATCTCGCCGTGCGCGCCGGCGGCGGGTTGCAGCGAAATGCCCGGCAAGCCCGTGATTTCAGCGAGGTGCTGCTGAAGTTCGTAAATGACTTCCAAAGCGCCTTGTGCTTCTGCCTCGGCCGCGAGTGGGTGCAGATTCGCAAAACCGGCGATACGCGCGACCTTCTCATTCAGCCGCGAGTTGTATTTCATCGTGCACGAGCCGAGCGGGTACATCCCCAGGTCGATCGAATAATTCCAGGTAGAGATGCGCGTGAAGTGACGAATCACGTCAACCTCGCTGACTTCCGGCATGCCGGCGAGCGCGTCATCGCGCTGAAGTTCGCGCGGAATGATCTCTTCGAGTGGCGTTTCATCAACGTCCAGGGGCGGCAAACTGAAGCCGGCGCGCCCGGGCTGCGACCGCTCGAAGATGAGTTGCTCGTTAGGGCTGATGTGATTTGTAACCTTGCTAATCATTGATCCATTGATTCATTGATTCATTGAATCAATGAACAAATGAACCAATGAGTCAATGACTCAATGACTCAATGATTCGATTCCTTCAACCAGAGCATCAATCTGTTCCCGTGTGTTCGTTTCTGTCACGCAAACCAGAAAATCGTTGGCGCGCCGCGCGTCGTAACGCGCCAGCGCGATTCCGCCGTCGATTCCGCGTTCGCTCGCGAGCCTCGCCAACAGCGACGCTGCTTCGCCCGGCCCGCTTACGACAAACTCGTTGAAGAACGGAGCGGAGAAACCCAGCGAAAAGCCTTCGATCTCCGAAATCCTGCGCGCTGCATAATGCGCTTTTTGCGTGCATTGTTTCGCGACTTCTTCAATGCCGCGCGGACCCATCGTTTCCAGGTAGATTGTCGCCGCCAGCGCAATCAGTCCTTCGTTCGTGCAAATGTTCGACGTGGCTTTCTCGCGGCGAATGTGTTGCTCGCGCGTGGCCAGGGTCAGCACGTACCCGCGGCGACCTTTTGCGTCGAAAGCTTCCCCGACCAGTCGACCGGGAATCTGTCGCGCGTATTTGTCGCGCGTCGCGAACAAACCAACGTAGGGTCCGCCAAAAGAAAGCGGCACTCCGAACGACTGACCTTCGGCGACGACGATGTCCGCGCCGCAGGCCCCGGGCGACTTCAACAAACCAAACGAAATCGCTTCCGTGACAACCACAATCAGCAACGCGCCCACTGCGTGAGCTTTATCGGCCAGAGCTTGCACATCTTCGACACAGCCGAAAAAGTTTGGCGACTGCACCACGACTGCCGCCGTTTTGTCGTCGAGGCCAGCCAAGCTGTCCGCCGACGTCGCCCCGGTCTCGGTCGAATACGCCGAATGCTGTAATTCAATGCCGGCATGCTGCACGTACGTGTGCGCCACTTGCAGGTACTCAGGATGAATCGCGGATGACGCGATGACCTTCGAACGTTTGGTCACCCGTTCAGCCATCAAGACGGCCTCAGCCATCGCGGTCGAGCCGTCGTACATCGACGCATTCGCGATATCCATGCCCGTCAACTGACACACGAGCGTCTGAAATTCAAAGATTGCCTGAAGCGTGCCCTGGGAAATCTCTGGCTGGTAAGGCGTGTAGGCGGTGAAAAACTCTGAACGCGAGATCAGGTGGTCAACGATCGTCGGACTGTAATGCGAATACGCGCCGCCGCCAAGAAAGCTGATGCGACGAGCGGCTTCGTTATGAACCGCCATCGCGTCAAATTTCTTCAACAGCTCCAATTCCGAAAGCGCGGCCGGAACAGCCAAAGGTCCGCGCAGCCGCAGCCCTTCCGGAATTGAATCGAATAAGTTTTCTATTGAATCGACGCCGATTTGGCGCAACATCTCGGCGCGTTCGTCGGGCGAGTTGGGAATGTAGCGCAACGCGTTTACTCTTCGGCTTTCGTGAAATCTTCGTACTCGGCGGCGGTCAAAAGGCTGTCCACCTCACCGGGGGCGTTCATCTTCATCTTGATCATCCAGCCTTCGCCGTACGGATCCTTGTTCACTTTTTCGGGCTCGTCGTTGAGCGAATCGTTCACTTCAGTGATGGCGCCCGAGATGGGCGTGAAAATTTCCGAGACGGCTTTGACCGATTCGACTGAGCCGAATGACTCGTGCGCCGGAAACGCTTCGCCGGCCTTGGGTAGTTCGACGTACACTACGTCGCCGAGTTGTTCCTGAGCGTGATCAGTGATTCCAATCACCGCCGTGTCGCCTTCGACGCGAACCCATTCGTGGTCCTTGCTGTAGTGAAGATTATCGGGAACGTTAGCCATTGACTCTCCTGAAACAGTTTTGAGTTTTAAGTTTCAAGCTTTCAGTTTGAGATTGCGAACCGAAGCGCACCGAGATTCTAGAGTCTGAAAACTCAAAACTCAAAACTGAAAACTTCATTTAGGCCGCTTGTAAAAAGGCAGCGGCACAATCTGCGCAGCCACCAGGCGTCCGCGCACATCGATTTCGATCGCAGTGCCAACCGCCGAAAGCTCCTTGGGCACGTAACCCATGCCGATGTTCTTTTTCAGGAAGGGCGCCGGGCTGCCCGAAGTAGCGCGGCCCACGCGTTCACCGTTTACCAAAATATCCTGTTCGTCACGCGCGATGCCGCGATCGGTGACTTCAAAACCAATCAGCTTGCGCTTGATGCCTTCTGCTTTCTGTTTCGCGAGCGCCTCGCGACCGATGAACTCGCCCTTGTCCAGTTTCGTAATCCAGCCGAGGTTCGCCTCGAGCAGCGTGGTGTTCTCGTCGATCTCATGGCCATACAGGGCCATGCCCGCCTCAAGCCGCAAAGTATTTCGCGCGGCGAGGCCACACGGCATCACGCCCTCGTCGGTTCCATAGTTTCCCGCATCGAGAATCTTGTTCCAGAGTTGTTCAGCCTTTTCCGGGGCTGCGTAAACCTCGAAACCGTCCTCACCGGTGTAACCCGTGCGCGAAATAATCGCGTCAATGCCATCAACCTTGCCCGCGGTGAAATGGTAATACTTAATCTCGGCGAGATTGGTTTCGGTTAACTGTTGGAGGATCAAAATTGCGTCGGCACCTTGCAGGGCCAGTTGGCAATACTCAGCGCTCGCGTTGCGTAACTCGACGTTTTCTCCGGCGTGATGCGATTTGATCCATTCCCAGTCTTTGTCGGTGGTCCCCGCGTTTACCACGAGCAGCAGGTGATCTTCAGCTAAACGGTAGACCAGCAAATCGTCGATCACGGTTCCCTGCGGTGTGGTTAACGCCGTGTAGTGTGCCTGACCATCTACTAACTTCGTGACGTCGTTCGACGTTAATCGATTAACGAACGCAATCGCATCGCGGCCACGGACATCGACCTCGCCCATGTGCGAAACGTCGAACAGGCCCGCATGGGTGCGCGTGCGCACGTGTTCGTTGACTGTGCCGGCGGGATACTGGACAGGCATGTCCCAGCCACCGAACTCAACCATGCGTCCGCCCAGACGGCGATGCGCTTCATTCAGCGGTGTTCGTTTCAATTCAACTGCGGGTGCTGACACTTGGGCGCAAACCTCACTTGCAGAGGGAGTATTCTCAATAAGCGATCCGGTAAATTCGGAAACTAACATGCGAGTTAGTCCAAAGTCCAACGTCCAATGCCCGGACAAGTCCAATGTCCAACGTCACATGTCCAAGGTCCAAAGTCCAAGGTCCAAAGTCCAAGGTCCAAAGTCCAAGGTCCAAAGTCCAAGGTCCAAAGTCCAAAGTCCAAAGTCCAAAGTCCAAGGTCCAAAGTCCAAGGTCCAAAGTCCAAAGTCCAAGGTCCAAAGTCCAAGGTCCAAAGTCACATGTCCAAGGTCGATTGTTCTCCGGTGTGAGCCGAGACTGAAAAGCGGGGGCGTTTGACGTCTGTGGTAGAGCGAGGGACTTCCCTGGACATTGGACTTGGGCTTTTGGACATTGGACTTGTCCGGATCTTGGACCCTGGACCTTGGACTTTGCCACATTGGTTAGGAAGCACACTTCCACTCACTGTCACCCAAAGTTACGCCTGAAGTGCCATCCCGCGGCAGCCTCACACAAAACCCCAGCAAAAACGGCGTAAAAAGAGCTGGCATGGTCATTGCCAAGTAGCATCGCCCGCCTTCCCTGGCGGACCTAGAAATGACGGAAAGGCGCCGACGACAGATATGAAAAGAACGGCATCAAGCAACCCGCGTGGTTTCAGCACTCTACAACTGGTAATTACCATTGCCCTGGTGATGATCGTCACCGGTTTCGCGGTGGTCGGCATCACGCGTGCCCGCGATCACGTTCGGCTTGTAAACTCGGCGCGCCAGTTCGCGGCCTACGTAGAAAGATCGCGCGCAGACTCCGTCAGGCGGCATGCTGCGCCCGCTAATGCAGCGACAGTTTCAGTTCTTGATAACAACACGTATGCCATCACAATGGATTGGGACGGGTTCGGCGCGGTCAGCACCCGGAATTTCGATCTCGAACAAGGTGTCACCTTTACTACTATAAAAACCATCGCGTTCGACTGGCGCGGCCGCATCCCGGTTGAAGAGTCATTCGGTTTTACGAACGGCAGAAACCAGGTAAACGTACACGTCACCGGATCAGGTGACGTTACCTTTGATACTGAGCGATTTTTTGATGCTTCGGTTCCGGCCACGACGCTAACCGGTCCCGGCGGCAGTGTGCTGCCTGAGCCTGGTGCCACGCCCGGCTCTGGTTCCGGCTCGCCATCGCCATCGCCTTCGCCAGGCGCAAGTCCAACAGCAACGGCGGCAGCGAGTCCGACCCCGACTGCGGATCCGCATGCCTCCCCAAGTCCTTCGCCCTCACCTTCGCCGAGTCCTTCTCCCTCTCCCACGGCAACGGCTGGTGTATCGCCTTCGCCGTCAGCAGAGACGTCACCTCAGCCTTGTACGATTAACGCTCCGGACTCGATTACGATCGTCAGCGACGGTTCGGGAACCGTCAGCGCGAACCGCACCAACGTAACCGGCACCGGCACGATCAACGCGGCTTCGAGTAACAACGGCCAGATTCAGGTCAGTCCTTCTTCGCGAACCGTCAGTGGCACCGCCGCCGGGTCGTTCACGATTACGGTCAAGAAGCAGTCCGGCTCAGTCACGTTTTCGGCGACCGGCTGCACATCGAAGACCGTGGAGATAACGGTTCCGTAACCAGGGGAGATTAATTGTGAATCGCAAATTTTCACTTCCGAAACGCAGGATGCAGCGCAAGGCCAGCAGCCACGAGGCAGGCTTCACGTTGCTCGAAACGTCCATCGCGATGGTCCTGTTGGCCATCGCCGGCCTGGGAGTAGCCTCGTGCTTCTTCTATGCCGCGCGAAACAACAGCAGCGCCCGCGACCGCGAACTTTCAATGGCGGTGGCCCAACAGGCAATGGAGCAATTCAAAAACGCTGCATTCTCTGACGCTGCGCTCAACGCGACAGCTACCGAGGGAGTTCCCACCACGATCGTACGCGGAGGCCGGCGCTACGCCGTGGTAACCACGATCACGGACACGAACGTCCAGAACGGCACCGTGAGGACAAAGACGATCCAGGTTCGCGTTAGTCCCTTGAACGACACCGAAAGATGGGCGCGGAATATCGACACCGTGTTTGGCTCGGTCACCATTATTTCTCAGCGGACAAGCCCGGTGGTTGGTCCTAATCGCGCACTTTGAGGAGAGGCTTCATGAGCAAAAGTTTAACTGCCAAAAAATCGGAACACGGCTTCTCACTGATCGAATTGATCATCGCGATGACCATCACCCTGGTGGTGCTGTCGATTGCGACAACCCTCCTCGCGCAATCGCTGAACGTCCGCACGCGTTCAAACGAGAATGTTGACGCACTTGCCGATGCTGAGCGCGCCCTCAACATTATGTCGCGGGAAATCGCACAGGCCGGTTTCAACCTCAATGACAACGGTATTGTTGCGGCCGATTCGGTGGTTGACGGAAACAACAACAGCACGATTCGCATTCGCGCGAACCTGAACAGGTACGACGAGGACGCGACTGCGACAGCGAGAAATGGAATAGGCGTGCCGGGCGCGGATTCGGGCGAAGACGTGAAGTACTTCATTCACCCGGCCGGAACCACCACCTTGCTGGCCCGCTACGACCCGTATGCGACTGACGGCCCCGCGTCGACGGTGGTCGCAAATCGTCTCGACAGGCTGAGAATCCGTTACTTCGCGCAAAGGATCACTTACAACACGGACGCGGACAATTGTGACATCCGAGATTGGTCTCAGGACGAAGTGGCGCCGGCAAATGCGAGGTACGTAGTCATCGCCGTTTGTGTTAGGCAACGAGAGACTGGCTCGCCCGGCAGTCCCGGATACCAGCCGGAGCATAACCTGCTGCTAACCAGCGACGTCACACTGCGAAATGCGAACCTGCAAACTTACTAGTTGGAGATTGGGATGAACACACAGAACACGCACAACAAAAGTCGAGACAAAAGCCAACGCGGCGCCGCACTGATAACGGTGTTGATGATGTCAACGCTGATGCTTGCAACAGGTGGTGCATTGGTTCTGGTTACGAGTCTGTCGAACCGAACCGCGATCGACGCTACAGCTGAGCGGCAGGCGTATTACAGCGCCGAAGCCGGCGTTCAGGACACGCTTAACGTTTTGCGTGGCAACGTGAATCCCCGGGCCGGCATGCCCGCGAATACCCAAATAACCTTTCTTAGCGCCATGACGCCATCCGCGTCGAATCATCCCAGTGACACGAGCGGAGTACGACGACTCTCGGGATGGCTGAACTACAATTATTCGAACGGCAATGATTCCCGTGTGTCGCTGACGGAAAATTACTCGCCGTTGAATGGCTTGGCGTACTCAGTGACAATCAGCGACCCGGATAACACAGCCGCCGGCGAACCCAATCGTCTGCTCATTCGCGTTCGGGGCTATGGACCCAAGGGAGCAGAGAAGCGGCTGGAAGCCATCATTCGCCGCACGAGTTTTGACTACACGGCTCCGGCGATGCTGATGATGCGCGGCGCGGACGATTGCGCCGCAATGACCTTCAACATCGGCGAAAGTAACGCCAAAGATTATTCGGGTCACGATCGGAACTCTACCGGCGTTCTTCCCGCGTTCGGCTCGACCTGCGATGGTGACTTGGCCATCGAGATGGCCTCAGACGGGAAAGAGACGGTTGATAATCCAAAGGCCGCGAAAATCGATATTTCGTCACTGCCTGTGTGGCTGCAAACCGCCAACGATGCACGCGATTTTGTCCAGGAGCAGCGCGAGGACGCCGAAACGCAAGGCCGTTATTTCACTTCGTTCGACGGGAATGCCGAGGGTTTTACTTTCGTCGATGGGGATTGCGACCTCGACGGCGGATCCGGACTATTGATAGTCACGGGTACCCTCACCATGAAGGGCAACCCCAATTTCAACGGCCTGATTCTGGTTCTTGGAGAGGGCCGTGTCGAGCGCGATGGTGGCGGTGAGGGGGACATCTACGGGGCCATGGCGGTGGCTCGATTCAACGCAACAGGCGGTTTTCTCCCGCCATTCTTCGATACCAACGGCGGTGGTAATTCTACGATGAAATACGACTCGGTTGCCCTGCGACAAGCCATGAACACTACCGGACCGCGCGTGCTCGGCATTCACGAATACTGATCAGAGCAGGAACTCCCACACCTTGCCCTGCCCACCTTCATTGCCCCATCACTCCAAGAGAAAAAATAACATGCCCAGAATCGACGACCTCCTGAGACTCATGCGCTCGCAAGGCGCTTCCGACCTGCACCTGACCAGCGGCTCTGCGCCGTTCATGCGCATTAACGGCGATATGGTCAAGCAGAACTACAAGAGCGTTTCTGCGGAAACGTGTAAGAGCTTAATCTTCGAAGTTCTCAGCGACAGTCAGCAGGACCTATTCAATGAACGAATGGATCTGGATTTCAGCTATCCACTCCAGGGCGTGGGACGTTTTCGCGTCAACGTCTTCATGCAACGTCACGGGATCGCCGCTTGTTTCCGGCTGATCCCCGAACAGGTAAAAACTATCACCGAATTGAACCTGGCGGAGCAGCTGTCGGATCTGATTAGTGTGTCCGAGGGCCTAATCCTGGTGACGGGGCCGACGGGTTCAGGCAAGAGCACGACTCTGTCTGCATTTATCCACGAAATCAACATGCGACAGCAGTCTCACATCATCACGATCGAAGACCCCATCGAATTCGTCCACGAGAATCAGAAATGCTTGATCAGCCAGCGCGAAGTCGCCAGCCATACGAAATCCTTTGCGGCCGCATTACGCGCGGCCTTGCGCGAGGATCCGGACATCATTCTCGTAGGCGAGATGCGCGACCTCGAGACAATTTCACTCGCCATTACCGCCGCCGAAACCGGCCACCTGGTGTTTGCGACGTTGCACACCAACAGCGCTATCAAGACGATCGATCGTGTCATCGACGTCTTTCCGGAGACTCAGCAATCGCAGATTCGGGTGATGTTGGCCGAGAGTTTACGCGGAGTGGTTGCCCAATCGTTGTTGCCGCGTTCGGGTGAACAAAGTCGAGTCCCGGTGATGGAAGTGATGGTCAATGTGCCGGCAGTCGCCAATCTGATTCGCGAAGGCAAAACCCATCAAATCGCGACCGTCATGCAAACCAGTCGTGGTCTTGGCATGACGACCTTTGAAACGGCGACACACGATCTAATTAATAAGGGATTGATTTCGAAGGAAGACGGGATGAGCTTCCTGCGCCGGCGCAGTGCCGCCAAACAAATGTCCGGCAGCGGCAATCACACGCCGCGAGTCACCGGCAGTTTGGCCGTGAACTAACTGCAAACGCCCGCGCGCGGATCGGTTGATTTCGATCGCCGCTAGCTCGACCTCTTCTGGCGTTCAATCCACACGCTCTCTTCGACGTAACCTACCGAAAACTCGTAATAGTAATGATACGTGAAGAGTTCGCCGCAGCGCGGGCACTTCTTAGTGATCTCGTATTCCTTGCTCGTGTCCCAGAAGCCTTCTGGAGAAGGATAGGCGTCCACCAGGTCTGCGACGCCGCCGGGCAACGCCTCGCCTTCACGCAGGTTCGCGGCCGCAAAGTCGGGAATGGTCCCGCAGATGTCGCAGACTGGCGGATCCAAATTACGGTACGTGCGGCTCGCCGACACTCGGATAAAGGTTGCCGGGTGTCGCGGGCTCCGATCCGAAAGGCGCAGGCGTGCTCTGCAATGAGGCGAAGTCATCCTCCACAGCGTTAAGGTCTAACTGATTGTCTGCGCCCTTGAATATCGCCTTGGCTTCGGCGACCACCTCGGAAGCTCGATCGCGTATGTCACGAGACATTTTTTCGGCGTACTCGCCGGCTTTGTTAGCTGCGCCTTCGGCTTTCTCGCGAATTACTTCGCGGCGTCCCCGGCCGCGATCGGGATCGAACAGGTACATTAATGCGGCGCCCAATCCGAGGCCGCCAACCAATGCAATTTTCTTATTCATGAAAACTCCTTTTTCAATTCTTCAATTTTAGGTTTTTGATGACGACTCATTCGGAGCGTCGTTTTTGATCGCCGCGGTCGCCCTGGCCGGGTTCGACCACAGTCTCAGCATGCTGACGACGGTCCTGGGCCAGCGATTTGCCGACATCCACTACGTCATCGAAGCGACCCTCATCGTCGCGCCGCACGTAACGCTTGTCTGTTCCCGTGTCGATTAGTTCTCGTTTGCTTGTTTTATCTGAAGCCATCTTGCACTCTCCTTCTTCAAAAATCTGCATCCCGCACGTGTAGCCTTGGCGAACACGCTCAGCGAAAGTGTTCGCGAATGATCCACTGCGCCTTATGAAAACGCGATCATATTGAATGGAGTGCAATCCCGATGCCGCAGACTAGAGGCTAGAGGTTAGAGGTTAGAGGTTGGAGGTTAGAAGTTAGAAACCAGTTACGCGCTTAGGTGCTGTAGCCGGGCTTTAGAACTAGCCTCCAGCCTCTAAGCTCTAGCCTCTTCGGATTCAGTGCGTAAGTCGTGAGACCGTCGTGGGAGACGCTGTTGATCCGGACTGATTCAGGTAAGCGCGCACTTTCGGCGGCACGCGTCGCCGCAAAAGCGCGTTGCGCGCCTGCCATTCGTCGGCCGCGTCCATCTCGATAAGGAAACGAATCTCTTTGGCTTCGAGCACGGCGATGGGAATGCCGTCGCGATACAACAGACGATTCGATGCCGCCTGCGGCAGCCTCGGTCCGGGAAGGAGAATGCCAAGCATGTTGAGTGGATCAGCGGCGCTGATCGCGATCATAGATCCATCGGCTTCGGTTCGACGGATCGAGCGGAGCAAATGCACCGCGTCCGGCGACGCGAATTGCTCACCTGAAAACCCGCCGATGAAGCGACCACCGCGAATCTCACCGCGTGCCTCCAGGCGACGAAAGACGCGCAGCAGGTCTCGCCACGGAATGTTGATCGATTCGCGATCGAGCAGCTTTCGAAATACCACTCCATATCGTTGCAGGAGTTTCATCGCCACGGCCTCGAGTGATTCGACTTCGGTACGCACGCCTCTGGCGTGCTGATCGTCGCCTTTTTGCAGGCCGGAGGCCTGCGTACCGACTGCCTGCGTACCGACGCGAACGATCACCCATCTTCCCGCTTCATCCATGCTGTAGACAGGTTTTCGGCGGCGACGACGGCTCTCAATCGCTCTACTGGTTGTCTTGCTCAAAGGCGTCAGCAGCGCGCGCAAACCGGTAAAGCTGTCGGCGGTGAGCAAGCCACGAAAGACGAGTTCACCGAGGGCTTCTTCGACCATGCTCGGCAGCAGGTTCGCGGCGGAAACGATGTCGACGAAAAATGACGCGCCGTACTCTTTCAGGTAATCGTAAACCGTTTGTGTGTTTGTGCTGAGGTTCGTTCCGTTCTCACGAGCGGGAAATGCTTTGCTCCACGTCGGAACGTTTTTTCGATTGAGCAGTACCACCGGCGTGCTGCGCACCGGCGATGAACTGCTGGTCTTGTCAGGTGAAATCTTCGGCGGCGAGAGACGCAGCCACGTCAACCGGCCCGACAGACACAACGCATCGAGCCACGCCGGATCGTAATCGGTAATTCGCGCCGGCAGAATTTCGGATTCCCAGGAACCGGCCGGCGCGTCGAAACCTTCCAACTGATCGAGAATCGCAGCCACACTCTGCGCACCTTCGACCTTGTGTTCGGAGGCCACCTTTTGCCAGACGAATAGGAAGCGCATGAAGTCGGCAGCCGAAACCGGCTCGATCTCTTTGCGCAAACGGTTCAGCGTGTAACTGTGAATTCGCGCGAGCAGACGACGCGAACACCACTCTGTCGGTACGCGGGCGCCCTCGCCCTCTACCTCAAGAGCAGGCGCGGACGCCTGCGTACCACCCGGCGTGAACTGTCCCTGCATCGCAAAACCTTCACCCTCGAGCCTGGCCAGCGCCTGTTCAATTTGGTTCGCCGGTAGCGAAAACGAATTCGCGAGCTGGGAGATAGTGACAGGCCCGACTCCATCAAGTCGTCCACGCAGAATTTCAACGACTGCTTCGCCAGTGGTCCAGGTCTCGTTTGCGTAGCTCGCCGGTGGTTGGATTTGCGGATTTAGAGATGCATCCGGATAAACTGCGCGCAATTGATTCAGACGTTCTGCGGCAACCCAGAGGCCAGAGGCACAGACTTCAGTCTGTGATTCTCCCGGCGATTCACAGACTGAAGTCTGTGCCACAGTTGCGCGGCGATCGTTGACCAGTTCATCAAACAACGCCTGCCAACCACTCTTGTGACCTTCCTCAACCGTGATGAACCCGAGTTGCATCAGGGCATCGTGCAGTTCGTCTGCGTTCTCAGCATACGGCCAGGCCTCTTCGCGCACGCGGTCGATTGCCGCTTGATCGAGCCGGCCCAAATCGGCTGCAGTTTCCGCATCGAGAAATCTCCGATTCATTACCGCCAGCGTGCGCCGCTCTTCCGCGGGCGCATCGTCAAGAAATGCATAAGGCTTCGCGGTCAAGATTTCCTGAGCGAGTGGTGATGGCTCGTTCATCTCCCGGGCGATCAGGGTTCGCTCGCCGCGCTCGATCGATTGCAGCAGACGCTCAAGCCCTCTGATGTCCATCGCCTCTTCCAAACAATCGCGAACAGTTTGCTCGACGAGGGGATGGGCCGGGACTTCAATCGGTCCAGTGAGGTTTTCAGCGCATGCGAGCTGATCGGGGAAGACAAAGGCCAGCAAATCTTCGGCGGCCATGCGTTGAAGTTGGGGAGCGACTTTGCCGCCACTGCGCCAGCGCGGAATCGCGAGGGCGCGCGTCGCGTTCCAGCGCCAACGAATATTAAACATCGGCGCGTCCAGAAGCGCCTGGGTCAGCACGTCGCACACGCCTTTGGAGTTCAAGAATTTGAAAATCGTTTCGAGCGGAAAGCTGTGAGTCGGTCCGAGCGAAAGAACGATCGAATCTTCAGTCGCCGCCGCTTGCAGCTCAAAATTGAAGCTGCGACAGAAGCGTTTACGGAGCGCGAGCCCCCACGCGCGATTCAGCCGGCTGCCGAACGGCGCGTGAATTACGACGTGCGTGCTGCCATTCTCGTCAAAAAACCTCTCGGCGACGATTTGCTCCTGCGTCGGCATGGTGCCCAGGGCGATTTTCGTCATCGCGAGATACTCGACGATTTGTTCCGCGGCGCTTTGCGTGAGCCCAACCTGATTCACTAGCCAATCCATCGCGGGGCCATAACCATTGGGAGCACTGGCGCCCTCGTCGGCATCTCCGCTTTCATCAAGCTTGTTCGCGATTTCTCCCCGCAGTCGCGAGACCGACTCCGACAATTCTTCCGATCGCCCCGGCGCTTCGCCCAGCCAGAAAGGGATTGATGGCGGCTGTCCGTGCGCATCAAGCACGCGCACTTCGCCCGTGCCGACACGCTTGATTTCGTACGAGTTGTTGCCGAGCTGAAAGATGTCGCCCGCGAGACTTTCAATCGCAAAGTCTTCGTTCAGCGTGCCGACGAACGTTTCGGATGGTTCAAGAATGACGCGGTAGTCAGACGTGTCCGGAATCGCCCCGCCGTTAGTAATAGCCGAGAGTCGCGCGCCGCGTCGCCCGCGAATGCGCTGATTAACTGCGTCGTGATGCAGGAAAGTGCCACGCCGGCCGCGTCGCGTGGTGAATCCGTCCGAAAGCATGCGGATGACTTCGTCGAATTTCTCGCGCTTGAGACTGCGGAACGGATACGCGCGCGTGACCATCTCGAACAAAGCGTCTTCGGTCCATTCTTCCGGCGCGACCGTGGCGACGATCTGCTGCGCAAGGATATCGAGCGGCTGCTCAGGGATCTCCAGATGATCGAGTTCACCGCGACGAACCGAGTCAATCAGCGCGGCGCACTCAACGAGTTCATCCCGCGACAACGGAAAGACGCGCCCTTTGGGAAAGCCGCTGACGGTGTGATTTGAACGGCCAATGCGTTGGAGCAAAGTCGAGATGGCACGCGTCGAACCAATCTGAATCACCAGATCGACCGCGCCGATATCTATGCCGAGTTCGAGCGATGCCGTCGCCACCAACGCGCTCAGTTCGCCTGATTTCAAACGCTGTTCGGCGGCCAGACGAATCTCGCGCGCGAGACTGCCATGATGAGAAGTGACGTTTTCGTCGCCCAGCCGTTCGCCCAAATGCCGCGCAACGCGTTCAGCCATGCGTCGCGTATTCACGAACACCAGCGTCGTCTTGTGCTGCCGAATCAGTTGCGCGATGCGATCGTATATTTCTTCCCAGACTTCGTTGGACATCAACGACTCGAGCGGCGAATTCGGAACTTCGATCGCCAGATCCAGTCTGCGTACGTGACCAGAGTCGATGATGGTGCAACGCGGCGTGCCATCAGCTTCGAGGTTTCGGGTGCCGACAAGAAAGCGAGCGACCTCTGCGATCGGTTTTTGGGTCGCGGACAGGCCAATGCGGACGAGCGATGGGTGCGCAGCCGTCCCGGATGCTTTCAGGTACGCAGGCCTCTCGCCTGCTGCTCCGTCGTCAGCAGGCGGGAGGCCTGACCGTTCCGAGACCAAGGACTCAAGCCTTTCAATTGACAGCGACAAGTGCGACCCGCGCTTGTCGTCCACCATCGCGTGAATCTCATCGACGATCAGCGTGCGCACGGTGCTCAACATGCGGCGACCGCCGTCGCTCGTCAGCAGGATGTAGAGCGATTCAGGCGTGGTGACGATGATGTGCGGCGGCTTCTTCGTCATCGCCGTGCGATCTTTCGCCGGCGTGTCGCCGGTGCGCACGAACGTGCGAATTTCCACGCCGGTGATTCCCGCGGCTTCCAGGTTCTGCTGAATCCCGTTTAGCGGCTCCTGCAAATTGATCTTGATGTCGTTGCTCAGCGCTTTCAGCGGCGAAACGTAAACAACTTGAGTTTCATCGGTCAGCGTTCCTCCCACGGCTTTCCAAACCAAGTCGTCGATCGCCGAAAGAAACGCTGCGAGAGTTTTTCCCGACCCGGTGGGAGCCGCGATCAGCGTGTGTTTACCGGACTTGATGGCCGGCCAGGCTTCGGCCTGCGGTTCTGTCGGAGCAGGGAACTGCTTCAGGAACCAGTCGCGAACAGCTGGATGAAATGACTCGAGCGCTTTCATGGGGCGGCCAGTGTACCATGAATGAAACAACGGAGGCTAAAGCTGAGAATTTCTTCTAAGCTGGCACGGCATCTCGTAGACGTGCCTGTGTGGTAAGTTCGTCGACAACTTCCGGCCAATCGTGAAGCGTGGCTGGTTCAAAGTCGCTGCCATTAGGCCAGACCAGGGTTTTTACTTCAGCGTCAATTCTGACCTGATTGAACAGGTTCAAGTTGCGCAAAGGACCGAATAATTCGCCGGTTAGGACAGGTTCAAAGTTGATGGTTTGTTCTGTACCGTCGTCGAACTCCACACTCAGTGTGTAAGGCGCAACGATCTTAAATGATTGGACTCGATAGATGCCGTGCATTTGCAACTCCTTTTATTTCAGTGGCTCAATTGGTAGTGGCCGTTGTCCCGCTTGGAGACGATTCCAGTCATTGATGAGTTCCGCCTGGTGAAGTTCCGCCCAAGCCTCAATCAAGCGCCGCTGTCTCGTCGGCATCGCTCCTTCAATTAATTCAATTGGGTTAACTCCGAAAATTGCCGTGTGCTCCTGATAATAAGCATGAAAGTGCGGCGTGTGATGTTGCGCACCGACCTCCCAGTACATACGGATGATTATGCCGTAGAAGCGGCTCAATTCGGGCACGACATATTTTACGCTAAACTGACTTTTCGAAGCACTATTTCCGAGATGACCACAAAAGCTCATCGCGATTATCATCCCGCCAAACACACGGCGGCGCCGCGCGCGCGCGCGACGCAAAAGCGCGTCGAGATCCCGAAAAACGCCGAACATTTTGAAGTCACCCTCTCGGGCCGTACCGTCAAACTCACAAATCTTAAAAAACTCTTCTGGCCGGAGCTGAAGATCACGAAGCGCGATCTGATTCAGTACTACGCCGACGTCTCGCACGTGCTGCTGCCGCATTTGCAGGACCGCGCAATGGTGATGAAGCGTTATCCGAACGGCGCGGCCGGCGAGTTCTTTTTCATGAAGCGCGCGCCGTCACCGCGGCCCGAATGGATCGAACTGTGCTCGATCGAGCACGGCTCAGGAAACATCATCGACTTTCCGATCATTCAGGATTTACCGGCGCTGCTTTGGGTAATCAATCTCGGCTGCATCGATCTGAACCAATGGTACGCGCGCTGTGACGACGTCGATCGGCCAGACTACATGCATTTCGATCTCGATCCGGTGCCGGGCGCGACTTGGGAAAATGTCTTGGAGACGGCGCTGGTTGTTCGAGAAGCGCTCGACGGTCTAAAGATGCCTTCGTATCCGAAGACCACTGGCTCGAAGGGTATTCACATCTACGTGCCGATTGTGCGCGGCCCGACGCAGAAGCAGGTTTGGACACTCGCGAAAGAGATCGGTCACGTCCTCGCTTCCGCAAACCCGGAGTTGATCACGGCGATCTACAAAGTCGCCAAGCGTCCCAGAGGGCGCGTGCTGGTCGATTACAATCAGAACGCCTGGGGCCGAACACTGGCGTCGATCTATTCAGTGAGGCCGACGCCGAAAGCAGCGGTTTCGACGCCGGTGACGTGGAAAGAGATCGAAAAGGGAGTTCGCATCGAGGATTTTCATATCGGCAACGTGCGAAAGAGAGTTGAGAAGCTCGGTGACCTCTGGAAGCCTTTGTTGGATAAACGCAAGCGGTTTGATTTGAAGGCGTATTTGAAGTGAATTAGTGGCACAGACTTTAGTCTGTGAATCCGACTCGAGAAAACACAGACTGAAGTCTGTGCCATTTGGTACCTCATGACGAATCTGGACCAGCAACTTGATTATTGGAACGATGTCGGTCCGGCAAAGCCTTTCGCGCATCCGGTGAACCTCGACCGGCTCAGTCCATACTTAACGTCGGACAGTCGCATTCTTGATTTTGGCTGCGGGTACGGTCGCGCCCTCGGGTTTCTCTTCGAACACGGCTATCAGAATCTAATCGGCTTTGATCCGGCGCGCGCGATGGTCGAAGCGGCGCGTGCTCGTTACCCGAGCATCGCTTTTCAGGAACTCGCCAACCCGCCGTCGCTGGAGCTTCCCGATCAATCCGTCGATGCCACGCTGCTGTTCAGCGTGCTGACGTGCGTGCCAAGTGACGAAGGTCAGCTGGCTATCGTTCGCGAGATTGAACGCGTCCTAAAACCCGGTGGGTTGCTCTACATCAGCGACCTTTGGCTGCAAACCGACGAGCGAAATCGCGAACGATATCTCCGTGATGAAGCGAAGTACGGCACTTACGGAGTATTTGATTTGCCTGAAGGCGTGACCGTTCGTCATCACGATCCTTGCTGGGTTGAGGAGCTGACGCGCGACTTCCAAACGGTTGCGCTGGACAATATCGATGTGCGAACGATGAACGGGAATACGGCGAAAGCCTTTCAGTGGTTTGGAATAAAACAAGCGTCAGAAACCCGGCCTTTCAAGGCCGGGAAACGGAAGAGCACACATCTTCGTCGCGTAGCGACGGTTGATTTCCTACGTCGCTAACGCGACGAAAAGAAGACGGTTGCCGCGATCCCGTCGTTAAAACGCCGGGCTAAACTCAAATCGACGCTACGCGTCGGATAGAACGATCCCTATGACTCTACCACTCAAGCAATCTTATCCGCCGATGGAAGCGAAGTCAGTCGAGCAGCTGCCCGCCGGCGACGCGTGGCAATACGAGCCGAAATGGGACGGTTTTCGTTGCATCGCGTTCCGCGACGGTGACAACGTCGATTTGCAATCGAAGAATGGCCAGCCGCTCGGCCGCTACTTTCCGGAACTGGTTGAGGCGCTCGGGAAACTGAAAGCAAAGCAATTTGTGATCGACGGCGAGATCGTCGTTCCGGTGAAGGGCAAATTTTCCTTCGATGATCTGTTGATGCGCATTCATCCGGCCGCCAGTCGCATCAAGAAGCTGGCGGAGGAAACTCCGGCCAAGCTGATCATCTTCGATCTGTTGGTTGATGACCGCGGCAAATCGCTCGTCGATCTCCCATTGAAGGAACGCAGAAAAAAACTAGACGCGTTTGCGAAGAAGTATTTTCCGAAAAACAAATCGATCGAACTGTCGCCGTGCACAGCGGATTTAACCATCGCGAAGGATTGGCTGCGCGGCGCGGGCGTCGATCTCGACGGCGTGATCGCGAAGCTGGCCGACATGCCGTACCAGAGCGGCAATCGGCATGGCATGGTCAAGGTCAAGCGTCTGCGCACGGCCGATTGCGTGGTTGGCGGATTTCGTTACGCATCCGAAGGCAAAGTTATGGGCTCACTGCTGCTCGGCTTGTACGACGAAAATGGTTTGCTGCATCACTGCGGGTTCAGCTCAAGTTTCAAAACAGCCGAAAAGCCCGCGCTCACAAAGAAACTCGAAAAGTTGGTTAAGCCGCCCGGCTTCACCGGCAATGCTCCTGGTGGGCCGAGTCGTTGGGCCACCGAACGATCGGCTGAGTGGCGACCGCTCGCTCCAAAACTTGTCGTAGAAGTCCAATACGATCATTTCACCGGCGGCCGCTTTCGCCACGGGACAAAGTTTCTACGCTGGCGGCCCGACAAGGATCCTCGGCAATGCACTTTCGATCAGGTGAAAAACTGAGCTGCTATATCACGGCGGTGTCTGCGCTCCTGCTTAGGCGGTACGCACCTCTGGCATGCAGCACGCCGGAGGCATGCGTACCGAGCTTAACTCCAAAAACATTGACAGCCCTCTGGTCTTGAGATATTTAGACCGCGCGTTTCGGCAAGTTTTTGGCTGGCCGTCCCAAGCGCCTGCGCTGGTTATTCCTTCGCATCCGGCCGTCCCGCAATAACAAAGTATCAATCAAACACATGCCAAAGAAACCATCCAGGAAGTCCGACGTTACCAAGAAGGCATCGCCGTTGCAGAACGAAACCGCGCAAGAGTCTGCGAAGAAGACGAATCGCAAAGGCCAGAACATTCGTCTGACCAGTCATAAGACGCGCAGCAAATGGTTTCAGGCGCGTTCGTCCTGGCCGGTACGGGAAGCGCCCGTCAACCGGCTCGTGAGCGAACGCAATCGCGCGCAAGAACAGTTAGCGGCTGCGGATGTCGATGCGGAATGGAAATGCGTCGGGCCTTATAACGTCGGCGGCAGAGTAACCAGCATCGCGTGTCACCCGGAGCATCCGGAGCGGATTTGGATCGGCGCAGCCGGCGGCGGCGTCTGGCACAGTCCCGATGGCGGTCGCGAGTGGAAATCGTGCTGGAAGGATCAGGACATCCTTAACATCGGCTCGCTGGCGATTGACGAGCGCAATCCCGACATTATTTATTGCGGCACCGGTGAGGCGAATCTTTCGTCGGATTGTTACCCCGGCGTCGGACTCTATCGCAGCACAGACGCGGGCAGATCGTGGGAACCACTTGCATCATCGAACGAGACCGGCATTCCGCGCGGCATCGGCGTGATCGCGATCGATCCTTTTGACTCCGACCACCTGCTGATCGGTGGAGTTGGGTTTTCTGAAGTGAGCGCTGAAGAAAACAGCCTGGGCGGCCTTTACTATTCAACCGATGGCGGAAAGAGTTGGCAGCGCGAAACATTCATCTCAACGCAAAACTACTGGTGCCATTCAATCGTCTTTCATCCCACGACGCCCGGCGTAATTTTCGCAACCTTCACGGAACAGGGATCGCGGAGCGGCATTTGGAGGACGACGGATGGCGGAGGATCGTGGATTCACCTGCTAGAGGGACTTCCCGATCCAGCGCTGTTCGGACGCACCAGTCTGGCTATCAGCCGGTCCAAGCCGGAGGTGATGTATGCGTTCGCGGCCGATGAAAACAGCGCCAGCAGCGACCTGATGCTCGGCGTCTTTCGCAGTATCGATGGCGGCAACAGTTGGGAGAAGATTAGCAAGAGCCACTTCACCAATGAAGATCAGATTTCCTACAACAATACGATCGCTGTCCACCCGAAAAACCACAATCATGTGATTTGCGGCGGCGTTGACCTGCACCGAACAACGGATGGAGGTAAGACCTGGCGGCGAGTCACGCGCTGGGATTTCAACCGCGGACATCCGCAGCACGCGCACTCCGATCATCACGCCGTGCTAATGCCGGCCGCCAAGCCGGGTTTGGTCTACGACGTTAACGACGGTGGCCTGGACGTGAGCAAAGACGGCGGCAAAACATGGAAGAACCGCAGTGATGGGCTGGCGATTACGATGTTTTATGACCTCGACGTGGCGCCAAGCAACGGCGACCATTACGGCGGCGGCGCGCAAGACAATGGAACTGTCGTCACCAAAACCGGCGATCCATCGGAGTTCGTGCGGATTTATCCCGGTGATGGCGGGTGGCTGGTTTACGATCCTGATAACGAAAAGCGTCTCTACTGTTCGTGTTACAACCTGGACATTCGACGTTACCGCGGCACGAAGTACACGAACGCGTCGCCGCCCGCGACGAAACAGGAACAAAGGTTGATCTGGATGTGTTACATCACGCTCGACCCATCAAACCCGAAACGGGTGTTCACCGGCTCGCATCGAGTTTGGCGTTCAGACAACGACGGCGAAACCTGGCGCCCAGTCTCGCCCAAACTGGACGGCAGCCCAATCACGGCAATCGAAGTCGCGCCATCGAATTCCAATCACGTCTACGTCGGCACTGAAAACGGCGGCTTCTTTCGGAGCCTGGACGGTGGAGCAACCTGGAGTCCAAACATTTCCAGCTCCCTGCTTCCCGGCCATCAAATTACGCGGATCGAGTCGCATCCGACAGATGCGAAAATTGTGATTGCGACACTCGCAAACTTTGGTCATTCACATGTGTTTCGGACGATCGACGGCGGCCGCACCTGGGAAGACATCGACCGGGGGCAATTGCCAGACGTGCCGCATCATGTCGCGATCATCCGCGCCGACGATCCTGATCGGATCTATGTCGGCAACGACGCCGGGGTGTTTGCGTGGGATGGGAAAGACGGAAGCTGGAGCACGTTAACTACGAACCTGCCCAACGCCATGATTGTCGATCTCGTGTATCACGATAAAGACGGAACGTTGAGCGCCGCAACCTACGGCAGAAGTATCTGGAGAATAAAACTTAAGTGATGTCGGTACGCACGCCTCCGGCGTGCCTGGGATTCAGCACGCCGGCGGCGTGCGTACCAGGTCAATGCCGCTTCTTGAACCATTCCGCGCGCCGGCGCAGATTTCCAGGAGGTTCGGGAAGCTTTCTCTTTTCTCGACTTTCTTCAGAGGTGTCCTGCTGCTCCTTTGATTTCTTCTCGTGCTCGCCGCGTTCCGTTTCGCGGTCCTTCTCATCGGCGTCTTTGTTTGGCATGTGAGGATTGTAACAGCATCCACCAAAACTTGAACCGCCCACCATCGCAGGCGGTTCAGCTCGTGACAGTGCCGCCGCCCTTACTGCTGCAGCACAAAATTGTAGGTAATTACTCCCTGCACCTTAACCGCTTGATCGCCCAGCTTTGTCGGTGTGAATCGCGCCCGCCGCGCCGCGTCCACTGCTGCTGGCGTGAGCATCGGACTGCCTTTCACAGCCTGGGCCGAAACGACCTTACCCGTTTCATCAATCAGGATCTGAATGTTCACGGGCCCTTGAATCCGCGCTTGCTTAGCGAGAATCGGATAAATCGGCTTCGGCAACTCGAGGACCTTGCCCCGAATAACTCCCTCGCTCACATTGATCGTGCGTTTCGGCGGCTTCGGTGGAAGAGGTGGGGTTACCGTCTCGACAACTGTCGGAGGCGTAGTGTCGCAGCTTACGCAGCCGGGTTTATTCGTAGTGAATGACGGCGGATCCACGTTTCGATTACTTCGCCGGTAACTGTCGGTTACGGGTGGAGCATTTGAGGCCTTGGTGCCGACGTCTACAGGTACCCGCCTTAGATCGTCTATTGTGGTTATTCCCTCTGTTCTCTCAGATACGGTGATATTTCGATCAACCGGAGCGTTAGCCTGTCTCGGTCGCTGAACCGGCGAAGGATCGCGAGGCCGCTCAACCTCCGGGGCGCGGTCCACCGGCGGAATCCACATTTCCACCAGCATGTCAGTCGTTTGTGCTTCGACTTGCGCGTCGTAGGTCAGCACACCAATGATGCCTGCGGCGAACAGAAACAATGCGTAGCTGGCCACGGTGGCGAGAAAGAACGAACTGCGGCGCTTGAATGCCGACTTGTCGGCACTCGACTCAACTAGATTGGTAAACATCTTAGCTTCCTCCTGTTTTGCCGGTGCCGTTCTCGGGTCGAAGAAGCTGCAAACTTAGACAGACGTTTTCCCACAGTTGTTCCAAAAATCCATTTTTCATTTGGGATTGATGGTCCCCGTGCCTAATCAACCGTACCGTTGCCACTAATGGCATATGGCAAATGACATATGACAAATGTCAAATGGGTTTTTGGCCTTTGAACTTTCAGTGGTCTCCATTAGGATAGCGCCGCCTTAGCACCCCTGATCTTCAAGGAGGGTAGGAATCATGGCTACGCCCCAACCAGTCGAAGAACTAAATCCTTTTGAGATCGCCAAGCAGCAGTTCGACCGCGCCGCGGATTATCTCGAGCTGGAAGACTCAATGCGGAATGTCCTGCGCAGCGCGAAGCGTCAACTGATTGTTTCAATCCCGGTGAAGATGGACGGAGGCGAGACAAAAGTTTTCGAGGGCTATCGCGTGCAGCACAACATCGCCCGCGGGCCCGCGAAGGGCGGCATCCGTTATCACCCAAACGTCACGCTCGATGAAGTCAAAGCGTTGGCGTCGTGGATGACCTGGAAGTGCGCGACGGTGAACATCCCTTACGGAGGCGGTAAGGGCGGCGTCGTTTGCGATCCGAAGAGTCTTTCAATCAGCGAACTGGAACGTTTGACGCGCCGATACGCTTTCGAAATTGCGCCGATTATCGGCCCGGATCGAGACATTCCCGCGCCTGATGTTTACACCGACTCGCAGACGATGGCCTGGATCATGGACACCATCTCGATGGTGCGGGGCCACACCGAACTCGGCGTAGTGACAGGCAAACCTCTGTCGCTGGGCGGTTCGCAGGGACGTCATGAAGCGACCGCGCGCGGGGCTTTGTATGCGCTGCGCGAAGCCTGCAAAGTCAGAGGAATAAGTCTGAAGAATTCGACCGTGGCCGTGCAGGGATTTGGTAATGCGGGGGCGATCATTGCCCGGCTGGCCGCCGCAGACGGAGCGAAAGTTGTCGCCGCCTGTGATTCCAAGAGCGGCGTTTACTCCGCAGCCGGCCTCGATATGACGACGACCTTAAAACATAAAGAGGAGACCGGCGCGTTGCGTGGTCTTAAAGGTTGTCGTGAGATCGCTCCGGACGAGGTGCTCGAAATTGAATGCGATATTCTTTGTCCGTCGGCTTTGGAAAACAGCATCACGCTGAAAAACGTCGGTAAGGTGAAGACAAAAATCATCGCGGAACTGGCGAACGGTCCGACCACTCCTGGTGCGGATCGTATTTTAGAAGACAGCGGAGTGATTGTGATTCCGGACATCCTCGCGAACGCCGGCGGCGTGACAGTGAGCTACTATGAATGGGTTCAAGATCAATACTCGTTCTTCTGGAGTGAAGACCGCATCAACCGCACGCTGGAAGAAACCATCGGAAACGCATTCCACAAAGTGCACGAGAAGGCGCGTTACTATGGCGTGGACATGCGCACCGGCGCCTACATTTTGGCGATCGATCGGGTGGCTGAAGCGACGCGGGTGAGGGGAATATTCCCGTAGAAGAAAAACGAACTTTGTCCTTGGTGCTTTGTACTTTGTTCGCTGACCACGGTAATTATTCAAGCTGGAATAGCGGACAAAGCACCAAGTACAAAGTACAAAGTACCAAGTCCAAAGTACAAAGCACCAAGGCCAAAGTACGTTTGTATGATTACTGTTTACGAAAAACCAACTTGTACGAAGTGTCGCGAGATGAACAAGTTTCTCGTCGAGCAGGGCTTTGACTTCACCAAGGTCAACTACTACATCGATCCCTTAAGCGAAGACCAATTGCGCGGGTTGCTCAATAAGATGGGCCTCAAACCGCGCGAGCTTCTGCGCACCAGCGAGTCGGTCTATCGCGAACTCGAACTTGGCAAAAAGGATTTCAGCGATGATGAGATCATCGCGTTGATGGCCGAGCATCCTGACTTGATTCAACGGCCGATTGTCGAACGAGGGAATCGAGCGGTGCTCGGACGACCGACGGAAAACGTAAAGGCCCTGCTGTAGGAGTTCACCATGAAGCGCCTCATCATCCTTCTCTTCATAATGCTGGCCGGGTCGACGGCATTTGGTCAGGAAGTTCAGAAAGAAACAACCAAACTGGGCGGCAAGGCTCGCGCGTATTATCTGTTTGTTCCGGACAAGCTGACAAAGGATCGTCCCGCGCCTCTGCTCCTGTTGCTTCATGGCTCCGGCCGAAACGGGTTTTCACTGGTGGAGAAATGGAAAGACCTCGCGAAAAAGGAAGGGATCATCCTGGTGGGCCCGGATGCCATCAACTCTCAAGTATGGTCTACTCCAGTTGACGGTCCTGATTTTCTTTATGACTTGATAACCGAACTTCAGTCGAAGTACCCGATCGACGCTCGTCGTCTGTACATCTTCGGTCATTCGGGCGGAGCCGGTTTTGCGCTCTACATGTCGCTCTACGAATCAGAATATTTCGCCGCCACGGCCGTCCATGCCGGCGCACTCGACGGTAGGGCGGGAGGGCTTGTCGAGTGGGCGAAACGCAAAATTCCAATCCACCTTGCAGTTGGGACTGTCGATCGATTGGTTCCGCTCGCAAATGTCAGGGCCACGCGCGACATGCTCAACAGCAATGGGTTCAATGCGGAACTGGTTGAAATGCCGGGCCACGATCACTGGTATTACGATCTGGCTCCGAAGATCAACGCTACTGCCTGGACATTTCTAAAAGCCCAGAAACTGGCAGATGAACCTCGCTACGTGAAGCATAGCTTCAGATGACCAAAGGTGCGAACACAGTCTTCCTCTGCCAATCCTGCGGCTACGAGTCGCGCAAGTGGTTGGGCAAATGTCCCGAATGCGGCGAGTGGAATTCGCTGGTCGAAGAGCGCGTCGTTAAGACGAAGAAGGGCGCGGGGCGCGAAGGCTTTCGTCTCCGCGAAGCGAAGGCGGTTTCGTATGCCGAGATCGAATCGCAGGACGACACTCGCGTTTCGTCGGGCGTCACTGAATTTGATCGCGTCCTCGGCGGCGGGATTGTGCCGGGGACGCTCGTCTTACTTGGCGGCGATCCGGGAATCGGCAAGAGCACTTTGTTGCTTCAAGTTGCGGATAAACTGAGCGCAGGCGGCGCAAACGTCCTCTACGTTTCTGGCGAAGAATCGGAACGGCAGATCAAGTTGCGCGGCGAGCGTTTGCGGATTGCGGCGCCGAACCTGCTGCTCCTGCCGGAAACAAATCTCGAGAACATCCTGCGCGAAATCGAGCGCGTGAAACCGTCCGCAGTAATCATCGATTCAATTCAAACGACGTTCTCTTCGGAAATAGAATCAGCGCCCGGATCGATTTCCCAGATACGCGAAGTCGCCGCGCAACTGCTCTTGCTCGCGAAGACTCGCGGCGTTCCGATTTTTCTGATTGGTCACGTGACGAAGGAAGGCTCGATTGCCGGTCCGCGTGCTCTCGAACATATCGTCGATACCGTCTTGTATTTCGAGGGCGAGCGCCATCACAACCACCGCATTGTGCGCGCGACCAAGAACCGTTTCGGCGCGGCGAATGAAGTGGGCGTGTTTGAAATGACGAACACTGGACTGGCGCCAGTCGCGAATCCTTCCCAAATGTTTTTGGCTGAGCGTCCCGCGGACGCGGCCGGTTCGGTCGTCACTGCGTGCATGGAAGGCACGCGTCCGGTCCTTGTCGAGATTCAGGCGCTCGTTTCCAGTTCCAAGTACGGCACCGGCCGGCGCATGACGCAAGGCGTCGATCAGAACCGCGTCGCGTTGATGATTGCGATGCTTGAAAAACGTGCCGGTATGCAGTTGTTGGGCGACGATGTGTTCGTCAACATCGCCGGCGGATTGGACGTTGACGAACCCGCGGTCGATCTGGGTTTGGTGACGGCAATCGCTTCCAGCTTCCGCAATCAACCCATCGACGCGCATACGGCGGTGTTTGGCGAAGTCGGCTTGACCGGCGAAGTCCGCGGCGCTTCGCAAGCATCAGTCCGCGCGCGCGAAGCTCAGGCGCTCGGGTTCAAAAAGATCATCATGCCGGCGTCGAATACGTCGGGTCTGGAAAAGCTGCTTGGATTGCGCATCGTTGGTGTGCGATCAGTTGACGAAGCGCTGGGTGAATTGTTCTGAAGGCGCATCAGCTTGGGTCACACATTTGGCTTGTTGCCAGAGACGTCGTTCTCTGGAGCTTTGACGTGGAGCGACGCGGGTCTTAATGGTAAGCTTCCACCACTCCAAGACGACAAAAAGCACCAACTTAAATGCGGGTGCTATGGTCAAACGCTTTTCGGTAGTTATCTCTACGGTGTCAAGTCTTGGGGGAGATTCCGGCATTCGAGACGGTTTTGGGTGAAGAAATAATTTTCAGATTGGAGGTTTAGCTATCAACCACCACACGGGTATGCATCTTTCTGTTGCCATCTTTTGACTTGTTTGCGTCGCGAACCGTAGTAGTTTTGATGACGGTTGTTCGAAGCGGATGAGAAAGAGTTTCGATTAACACAACGCGTGCAATCTTCGAGCGTAGGAAAAGAATGCCGAGCGCAACGATCGAGATAAAACCAATTATTAGATCTGCTTTCACCTTCTGCTAATCACAGCGCAAAGTTGGCAACTGAGTTCAAGATCGAGTATCTTCCGCGCCATTCTTGAAACAAACTAAGGAGTCCACGCCCATGTTGAGAAAGTCGCTCGTGACTTTTGCTGCTGCCGCCCTGCTTTTAGCCGCGCTTGCCTGGCTTCAAACTTCCGTCGATGCGCAGAGACGACCCGCGCCAGCCCCTGCGGCGCAAGCTCCGACTGATGCGTTAAAGGCTCTTCAATGGCGCTCGATCGGACCGTTTCGCGGCGGGCGCGTGACGGCGGTTGCGGGCGTCCCTTCGCAGCCGATGGTTTATTACTTCGGCGCGACGGGCGGTGGCGTTTGGAAGACGACGGACGGCGGCATCAACTGGGAGCCGATCAGCGATGGTTCCGTGTTCGGTACCGGTTCGGTCGGCGGGATCGGATTGTCCGATTCCGATCCGAACACAATCTATGTCGGCATGGGCGAGTCGCCGATTCGCGGCAACGTCTCGCATGGCGACGGCGTGTACAAATCGACGGACGCCGGCAAAACGTGGAAACGCGTCGGGCTGGAAGACACGCGTCAAATCGGTCGCGTGCGCGTACATCCAAAAAATCCGGACATCGTTTACGTAGCGGCGCTCGGTCATACGTGGGGGCCGAACGATCAGCGCGGCGTTTTCCGATCGAAAGACGGCGGCAAGACCTGGGACAAAGTCCTGTCGCGCGGAAATAAAGCCGGCGCGATAGATCTGATCATCGATCCTTCGAATGCGAATGTTCTGTACGCGGGATTTTGGGAGGTCTATCGCAAACCGTGGACGCTCGAGAGCGGCGGTCCGGGCGGCGGCATCTTCAAATCTACTGACGGCGGCGATAACTGGACTGAGATAACTCGCAACCAGGGTTTGCCACGCGGGATGGTCGGAAAGATCGGCATCACAGTTTCGCCCGCGAATCCCGAAAGGCTCTGGGCAATTGTCGAAGCCGAAGACGGCGGCGTGTTTCGGTCGGACAACGGCGGGCGCACGTGGACTAAAGTGAACGAGCAGAGGACTCTGCGTCAGCGCGCCTGGTACTACACACGCATTTACGCCGACACGAAAAATGCGGACACGGTTTACGTCCTCAACGTTGGCTTTTACAAATCGAATGATGGCGGGCGGACATTCACAACGCTCGGTGTCCCGCACAGCGACAACCACGATTTGTGGATAGCTCCTGACGATCCCAATCGGATGATTAATAGCAACGATGGCGGCGCGAACGTCTCATTCAACGGCGGCCGCAGTTGGACGGAACAGGATCAAGCCACCGCGCAATTCTATCGAGTCACCACTGACAATGATTTTCCTTACAACATCTACGGCGCACAGCAGGACAACTCGACAATCCGTATCGCGAGTCGCACGAGCGAGGGCGGAATCACTGAGCGCGATTGGTGGGACGTCGGCGGAGGCGAGTCAGGATGGATTGCCCCTTCGCCGAAAGATTCCAATATCGTGTTTGCCGGTTCGTATGGCGGATTGTTGACTCGCTACGATCATCGGACGCGTCAAGAGCGAGACGTCAACGTCTATCCTGACAATCCGATGGGCGGCGGCGCGGAAGCCATGAAATACCGCTTTCAATGGAACTTCCCAATTGTTTTTTCGCCGCACGATACATCAGCTATGGGCACGCTCTACACGGCGGGCAATGTCGTTTTCAAGACCACCAACGAAGGCCAGAGATGGGAGGTCATCAGTCCCGACCTGACACGCAACGACAAATCCAAACAGGGAGCATCGGGTGGGCCCATCACGAAAGACAACACCAGCGTCGAGTACTACGACGCGATTTTCACAATGATGGAATCGCCGGTGCAGGCGGGCACTATTTGGACCGGGTCGGACGACGGGCTGGTTTACGTCACGCGCGATGGCGGCAAGAACTGGACGAACGCTACGCCTGGGAAAGACATCATGCCGGAATGGATTCAGATCAATTCGCTTGATGCTTCGTCATTCGACGCGGGTACGGCTTATGTCGCGGCGACGATGTACAAGCACGATGACAACAGACCTTACTTGTACAAGACGAGCGACTACGGCCGGTCCTGGAGAAAGATCACCAACGGGATTCCCGATGGCGCGTTCACGCGCGTGATTCGCGAAGACCCGAACAAGCGCGGATTGCTTTACGCAGGAACCGAAACGGGGATGTACATCTCTTTAGATGACGGCGCGAACTGGCAATCGATGCAGTTTAATCTGCCCGTGACGCCGATTACCGACCTGGCAGTTCACAAACGTGACAGGGAGTTGGTGGCGGCGACGCAGGGTCGTTCCTTCTGGATCTTCGATGACCTGCCGATGCTGCATCAGTTGATGGACGCAGGCGGCTTTCGCGCGGCATCGGAAGCTAAACTCTTCAAACCGAAGGACGCATACCGAATGCCTGCAGGCGGCGGGGGACCACTCCCTGCGACTGCGACGATCGGTAAGAATCCCGCGAACGGAGTCGTCGTTTACTATTCACTTAAAGCAAAACCGACAACGGATCTCGTGCTCGAGTTTCTCGACACGAACGGGAAGTCGATCAACAAATTCACGACGCGGCTCCCACGGCCTTCAGCCGAAGGCCAACCCGCGGCAGCACAACCGCCCGCCGAAGAAGGCGGCTTCGGCGGCGGCGCGCCCGCGCGCGCGACGACTGATGTTGGTCTCAATCGATTCGTTTGGGACATGCGTTATCCGGAAGCCGTGCGTTTTCCCGGAATGATTTTGTGGGCCGGGCAAACTCAGGGGCCGCGCATCGTGCCGGGTAACTATCAGGTGAAGCTGACGGTTGACGGCCAGACGTTGACGGAAACGTTAACGGTCAAAGGCGATCCACGTCTGACGCTAAGCGCGGCGGATTACACGAAGCAGCTCGATCTGTCTTTGAAGATGCGCGACAAACTGACTGAGACGCACAACGCAATCATTCAGATTCGCGACATCAAGAAGCAGGTTGACGATCTGGTGAAGCGCGTCGGACCGCAGTCAAAACCGATCGCCGATGCCGGTAACGCTTTGATTAAGAGACTTACGGAGGTCGAAGAGACGCTCTATCAGACAAAGAACCAGAGCAACCAGGATCCTTTGAACTACCCGATTCGTCTGAACAACAAACTGGCGGCGCTGCTGGGCGTAGTCTCGCGGGGCGAGGCCGCGCCGAACGATCAGTCGGTCGAGGTTTATAACGACCTGGCTGGGAAGATCGATGCGCAACTTGTGAAGTTGTCGCAGATTGTGAAGACCGATGTACCGGCTTTCAATCAGGTTGTGAAGGACCAGAACATTCCGGCAATTGTGGTGAAGCCGTAACCGGTACGCACGCCTCTGGCGTGCCGGCACGCGGGACGCGTGCGTACCCAATAGGACTACAAGCCCAACTGATCCATTTTTGCTTTCTCGTACTCGCCATCTTCACCGGGGTAGCGCAGGACGTCCTCGAATTTCCCGGACTCTTTGGCCATAGCCCAAACTATGCTTTCTCCCGCCGGCAGGATGTTCGGAGCCGCGGAAAAGATTGGATCCCTAAAAGCATCCGCCGCGTCGATAAGTTTCCAACCCTTCTTCTTAAACATGTCGAGCACGTCGGGTAGAAACAGTTCATTCAGCACATTGTGATGAATCAGCAGCGTATGCTTCACGCTCCGACCCAGTGCTTTGCGCGACAGACCGTCGTAATAGGTGGCCCGATCCCAAAGGTGATTCAAGTAGAAATCTCTGTAGCTATTCAGGTCGGCCTGCGGATTGGCGGTGAGCCGCGCGCGCAGGCGCTGGTCGATGTACCAGTCTGAAGCGTCAATAGTTACGTAGCCCATTCGATATCCGCGCTGCTTCAGGAAGGCGCGCATCTTGTCTCTACGCTCGAGAGTGTTGCCTTCCTTCAGCATCGGAAAACGAAAGAACTTTGTGAACCCGGGCTGGTCTTTGAGCACCGCTTCGGCACGCATCACATCGTTCGCGAACTCTTCAAAGGTGCGGTTGTGATATTCCCAATGAGAATAGGTGTGATTGGCGATTAGGTGTCCGGCCGCACCCCATTCACGCGCCAGGCCTTTTCCCGTTTCACTATCAATTTGCCTGGCGGCGATGAACGCCCCAGCTTTTAAGTTCGAGTGCGCCCGCAAGGCGGCGAGCAGCGCTCGGTTACGCTTTTCGGCGACGGAGGGCGACGCGCGAAATAGATTGAAATCATCGATCGTGATCGCGATCTGCGGCGACGAACTGGAAAAGGGCAGAGTTATCTTCGGCATGGCCAATGCCGCTGCGGCCATGCTTAGCGTACTTACGAAATCTCTTCGATTCATTGTTTCTCCGGTGTTCTTACCGCTGTATTGCCCCAGATCGGCTGGCAACGCGCGCCTCTAAACGACTGCTGCTGCCTGACGCGGGCTTGCACTCGTATTAGCGATATCCGCGAGCAAAAGTGTTCATGCCGGGGTTTGACCGGTACGCACGCCGCTGGCGTGCAGCATGCCGGAGCATGTGTACCTACTTTTTGAATAGATTCGCGAACGCTTGCCGCGCGTCGGTCGGCTTGCCGGAGGAAGTTTCGCGTTCGATGACCGTTCGCGAGGCAAACAGTTCGCACGTGTTGCGACCACCTTTGTTCATAATGCGGGCGGTGATTGGTTTGCGACACTCAAAGCGTGAAGCGGGATCGAAATAGGTGCATTGGCGGCAGGTATGCAGATCTGAGTTGCACTTCGGACACGTACTGTCGGCGCTGAGGTTTGTCGGGACTACTGCGCTACACGACGAGCATTTGACCTTCTCGCCATAAGCCATCATTCGCGGAGAGCGCGGCCCTTCGCGGTCACGCTGCGGCGACTGTTGTTTAGGCTGCTGCTTGGGCCTCGCCTCCTCGCGCCCTCGATCACTGTCCATGTAGCCGCGTTGGCGGTATTTGCGTTCGCTCACATTGCTCCTCCCGGGCTTGTTTCAGCGCCGACATCATAGGCTAGAACCGAACCGCCGACAACGCTGACAGGTTTGGCCCACGGCTTAGGAATAATCGGTGACGGGCGGCCTACAGCGTGCTAAAATCCACCGCATCATGCGCTTTGATGTCATCCTAATAAGGCTAATATTTACAGCGATTTTGCTTGGCGCAGGTTACGTCCTCCATCCGATTCGCGGGAACGGATTAATTTCGATGGGCGCCGCCGGCCTGGTCGCTTTGGCAATTATCTTTTTCGAGATGCGCATCCGGCGTTCGTCGCTGAAGACTTTGATTGGAGCGGCCGTCGGATCGATTCTCGGAATTGTGGGTGCGTTTCTGATTGGTTTGCTGATTATTATGCAGCCGGGACTAGGAAACGAGACGAAGATTTTTCTGACCCTTTCTCTTGTCTTTTTCATGGCCTATGTCGGATTGATGGTCGGCGCCGCAAAAGGCGATTACCTCGAGCTGTCGGCGCTCGGCGGAATCTTCAGCGATAAGGCGGCGCGGCGCGACATCAAAGTTCTCGACACATCGGTCATCATCGATGGAAGAATCGCGGACGTGGCCGAGACAGGTTTCCTGACCGGGACGCTGATCATTCCGCAATTCATTCTGCGCGAATTGCAGCAGGTGGCGGACTCGCCTGATTCATCCAAGCGGCAACGGGGGCGCCGCGGCTTGGACATGCTGAACCGTCTGCGGAATAACAGCTCGCTCGACATTCAAATCGTCGAAACGGACTTTCCGTCGGTACGCGAAGTTGATTTGAAGTTGATCGAGTTGGGCAAACAGCTCGACGCAGTGATCGTCACAAACGACTTCAATCTGAACAAGGTCTCGCAGCTTCGTGGCGTGAGCGTGCTTAACATCAACGAGCTGGCGAACGCTTTGAAGCCGGTGGTGCTGCCGGGCGAAGCGATGCGCGTGTTCATCCTGAAGGAAGGCAAGGAATATAACCAGGGTGTGGCGTACCTCGATGACGGCACTATGGTGGTCGTCGATAATGCGCGCCGGCTGATCGGCAAGAATGCAGACATCGCGGTGACCAGCGTGTTGCAAACGACGGCGGGCAAAATGATCTTTGGACGGCTGTGGGACGACGGAGATGCCGCGGGCAACGGGGAACGCGCGCGACGCCCCTTGCGTGAAGTTAAGTCCGCGCCGGCTTTGACGCGCATCACGGACACGGAATCGTAGCCCGATGAACGTCGCGATAGTCGTGGCTGCCGGGAAGGGAACGCGACTCGGCGGCGCGCGGCCGAAACAATTCCTCGAGTTGCGCGGCGTTCCCGTAATCATTCATACGCTCCGCCAGTTCGAGCGCTGTCAGGAAATCAACGAAGTCATCACGGTGCTACCCGCCGAAGACACGGCGGGTTTTGAGTCTCTAACGAAGCAGTTTGAGTTAAAGAAAGCAGGCCGCATCGTTCCGGGTGGCGCGACCCGTGCGCAGTCGGTGCGCAATGGTCTTAACGCGATCGACGAAGCGGAGATTGTGGCGGTTCACGATGGCGTGCGTCCGTTCGTGACACCTGAGGAGATTAGCCACGTTATCGCTGCAGCCAGACAGAATGGCGCAGCCGTTCTCACGGCGCCGGTGGCTGACACCATTAAGCGAGTTCGGGACGGCCGGATAATTGAAACCGTTTCCCGCGCGGAGTTGCGACGCGCACTGACGCCGCAGTGCTTTCGATTTGAGATTCTTAAGCGCGCATACGAGACGCTGGATGAGCTGGAATCCTCGGGGCTTCAGATCACAGATGACAGTCTGTTAGTTGAGCGGCTTGGCGTTGAAGTCGTTACCGTTGAGGGAAGTGGACGAAATATCAAGATTACAAATGAAGAAGATCTGGCTTTTTGTGAGGCAATCTTAAAGTCAGTTGTCCGTGGTCAGTAGTCAGTTGCAAGAAGCGCGAACTACTGACAGTGGACAACTGACCACTGACAACTGACTTCATGTTTCGCATCGGTATCGGTCAGGACACGCATCGCCTAGTCGCCGGACGTCCGCTGGTTCTCGGCGGCGTCCGCATCGCTTTCGATTTTGGCGCAGAGGGTCATTCCGATTCTGATGCGCTAACCCACGCTTTGATCGACGCGCTGTTGGGCGCGATGTCAGACGGTGACATCGGCGGTCACTTTCCCGACGGCAATCCCAAGTGGAAAGATGCCGACAGCTTTGACATGCTGGCGCACGTGATGAAGCGGGTCGAGGCGCGTGGATTTCAGGTGGTCAACACGGACGCGACAATCATGTTGGAACGCCCTAAACTCCGCGAATACATCGGCTCGATGCGGGTCAATGTTGCGCGGGCCTTGAGCGTAGACGTCGATTGCGTCAGCGTAAAAGCGAAGACAGGTGAAGGATTGGACGCCGTCGGTCGCGGCGAAGCCGTCACTGCCCAGGCGATCGTCTTACTCTCTAACGAAAACAGTTGAGACCTCAGGACATTATTCGCAAAAAACGTGACGGCGCAGAATTGTCGCGCGATGAGATCGCGTTTTTCGTCAAAGGCGTCACCAGCGGTGATGTCGCTGAATATCAGATCTCGGCGTGGCTGATGGCCGTGTTTTTGAACGGCATGACTGACGCCGAACAGTCCCTGCTCACCGAAGCGATGTTGCACTCGGGAGAGATTCTCGACTTCTCAGGCATTCCCAAACCAAAAGTTGATAAGCACTCAACGGGCGGCGTCGGCGACAAGACGTCTCTTTTGATTGCGCCCTTTGCCGCCGCGGCCGGAGTCTGCGTCCCGATGATTTCCGGGCGCGGTCTCGGACACACGGGCGGTACGCTCGACAAGTTGGAATCCATCCCGGGTTATCGGGTAAACCTATCGCTGAAGGAATTTCGCCAGGTTCTCGACACCACCGGCTTCGCAATGAATGGGCAAACGAAAGAGATCGCCCCGGCTGATAAAAAGCTTTACGCGTTGCGCGACGCGACGGCGACCATTGAAGCCATTCCGTTGATCGTCGGATCGATCATTTCTAAGAAGGGTGCGGCAGGTCTCGATGCAATGGTCATCGACGTGAAGACGGGCTCGGGCGCTTTCATGAGCGATCCGCGCAAGGCGAAGCAGTTGGCGCAGGCGTTGGTAAAGACCGGCAATTCACTCGGCATCCATTCGCAAGCTTTGATTACCGATATGAATCAGCCGCTGGGGAGCGCGGTCGGGCACTCTATTGAAGTGCTCGAGTGCATTAACTTGTTACGCGGAGAGATCGATGAAGGCGCGCGACCGGTGCTCGATCTCTCAATCGAACTCGCGGCGCGCATGGTGGTGTTGGCGAAACTGGAAAATACTATTGAGGCGGCGCGTGATCGAATCAAACGCGGCCACGAATCTGGAGCGGCGCTCGAAACATTTCGCGCCAATGTCGCGGCCCAGGGCGGCGAGCCGCGCGTCTGTGACGATCCGACGAGGATTCTGCCGTTGACAGACAAAGCGTTTGAGGTAGAATCGCCGCGCTCCGGGTTTGTCACGAAAGTTAGTACCGCCGAAGTCGGACATGCCATCGCCGAGGCCGGCGGGGGCCGCGTGCGCATCGAAGACAAAATTGATCCGCGTGTCGGTTTCATTACCAAAACAAAGATCGGCGATGAAGTTCGCGCCGGTGATTCCATCGGCGTCGTTTTTTGCGACGATGCAGCCCGCGGCCAAGCGGCGGCCGCGCGCATCCAGGCGGCTTATGAAATAGGCGAAGCGCCTGCTCAGGCGCCGGAGTTGATCAAGGAAGTGATCGACTGATTTGGAGTGCACCGGGGACCCCGGGTGCTTTGCCGCCGCACTCCAAATTGATTAACAAATGAAATTGAAAGCACTCATCGCGTTCACCGTTGTCGCGCTTTTGGTTTTTGGTAGCGTGGCATGTCAACGAACGGGCGACGCAGCTGAAGATCCAAAAAATATCCGCGTTGGAATTGTTTTCGACATCGGGGGCAAGGATGATCGTTCGTTCAATGCGGCCGCCTGGGTTGGGGTTAAGTGCGCGGAAACGGGTAAGCAACCCGACGGCCAGCTTTGCAAGGACTCGCAGGGAAATGACAAACCCGCCCTCGGCATCGTGCTGCGGGATGTTGAGCCCGGCAATCCGACTTCGATCGAGCCGGCGATGCGCGCGTTTGCCGAGCGCGGCTTCGATCTGGTCATTGGCGTCGGCTTCGCACAGGGCCCGATCATGCAAAGCGTCGCGCGCGATTATCCAAACATCCGGTTTGCGATTATCGATGGCGTGATTTTCGAAGATGACGGCAAGACGCCGAAAGCTAATGTCGCCTCGCTGGTCTTCAAAGAGCATGAAGGTTCCTATCTGGTCGGCATCATTGCCGGCATGACTTCAAAGACGGGCGTTGTCGGCTTCATTGGCGGGATGGACATCGGACTGATTCACCGGTTCGAGGGCGGGTACGAGCAGGGCGCCAAGTCGGTGAATCCCAACATTCAGGTCATCCAGAATTACGTCGGCGTCACGGACGCGGCCTGGAACAATCCCGGAAAGGGAAAAGAGATCGCCCTGGCGCAAATAAGTAAAGGTGCCGACGTGATTTTCACGGCGGCGGGAAACTCGGGACTCGGCGCGTTCGACGCAGTCGAGCAAGCGGGCACCGCGAACGGCCGCGCGACACATTTTGTAATCGGCGTCGATTCCAACCAGAACATGGTGAAGCCGGGATTTGTTCTGACCAGCATGATTAAACGGGTGGATAACGCGGTCTATGACATTGTGAAGAATGTCGTCGAAGGAAAGTTTCAGGGAGGCTTTCACGTGTTCGGGCTGGAAAGCGACGGTGTTGGTTACGTGATGGATAATCACAACCAGAGCCTTGTTTCGCCAGAGGCCATTAAGGCTTCGGAAGAAGCCAAGAAGAAAATCATCGCCAAGGAAATTACAGTGATCGATCGAATGTCTCAATGATCGTCAGTCGTCCGTGGTCAGTCGTCAGTTGTTTCTCGGTGGTCAGTCGTTCCGTGGTCAGTTGTCAGTTGTTTCTCGTCCGTTTATCAGAGAGTGTGGCGGATCAAATCTGGATCTCAAGTCGATTGGTAAAGTGCCGGTTCGAATAGGGAACAACTGACTACAGACCACTGACAACTGACAACTGACAACTGACCACTGACCACTGACTAATGACGAATGATTGAGTTACGCAACATCACGAAGCGGTTTGGTGCGGTCCTCGCGAATGATGCCGTCAGCATCAAGGTTGAGCCTGGAACCATTCATGCCATTGTGGGCGAAAACGGCGCGGGGAAATCGACCGCGATGCGGATCGCGTATGGCTTTTACACGTGCGACAGCGGCGAGATTCTGATCAATGGCGCGGTGCGTGAGATTCGCACGCCACATGACGCGATTGCGGCCGGCATTGGCATGGTGCACCAGCACTTCATGCTGGTCGAACCGATGACTGTTGCTGAGAACATTGTGCTCGGGGCGGAACCGGGGAGCGCGGCGTCGCTCGATCTGCAGAAAGCTGCCGCAGACATCCGCAGAGTTTCAGATGAATTCAAACTCGCGGTCGATCCGAACGCCACGGTTGAAAGTTTATCTGTCGGTCAACAACAGCGCGTCGAATTGCTTAAGGCGCTCTATCGTCATGCGCAGTTGCTGATCCTTGATGAGCCCACGGCCGTGCTGACGCCGCAGGAGGTCGAAGAGTTCTTCGCGATCCTGCGGTCTATGCGCACCCAGGGAAAAACGATTGTAATCATCACGCACAAGCTGGATGAGGTGCTCGCGATTTCCGACCACGTGACGGTGATGCGCGATGGCAAAGTTGTGGGAAACGTTAAGACGCGCGAGACCAACGCTGCCGAATTGGCGCGCATGATGGTCGGCCGCGAAGTGCTCTTGCGGGTCGAGAAACCTGATGCCAAACCCGCGGGCGCGGTGCTCAACACGCGTGGCCTTTCAATCGTGGGGCGTGACGGGACCAAGCGCCTGAACAATGTTTCGCTTGAAATCCGTGCGGGCGAAATCGTGGGCATCGCCGGCGTCGAAGGTAACGGGCAGACAGAATTGATCGAAGCCCTCGCCGGTTTGATTCCCGGATCTCACATCACCGGCACGATTAATTTCGAGGGCCAGGACATTACGCGCGCCGATGCTCGACGACGAAAGGAACTCGGCATCGCGCACGTGCCTGAAGATCGGCACCGTCGCGGCTTGCTGCTGGATTCCAGTCTCGGGGAAAACACGATCCTGGGTGTTCACTATCGGAAGCCCGCGGTGATGGGACCGGGTGCGGTAATCCTCAACGAACGAGGAATTCAACGCCGGACAGAGCAGGTCATTCGCGATTTCGATGTTAGACCACCAAATCCGGCGCTGCATGCGCGCGCGCTTTCGGGCGGCAATCAGCAGAAGCTAATCATCGGCAGGGAATTCGAGCTGCCGCCAAAGCTCCTGCTGGTCTCACAACCAACGCGCGGTGTTGATATCGGCGCGATCGAGTTCATTCACCGCAAGATTGTCGAATTGCGCGATTCAGGCTGCGCCGTGTTACTGGTTTCAGCTGAGCTGGAGGAAGTGACGGCGCTTTCTGATCGTCTGTTGGTGCTGCACGAGGGAGAGATCGTTGGTGAAGTTGATCCGAAGGTGACTACCAACGAAGAGATTGGATTGATGATGACCGGAGGAAGAACTTAGTGCTTTGATCTTTGTACTTTGATCTGTTCCTAAGCAAACGCGTCAACGCGGAATAGCGTACAAAGCACAAAGTTCATTCCAAAATGAAACTCTTACAGGAAATCTTGTTCCCGGTGATCGCCGTTGTAGCGGCCTTAGTGGTCGGCGGCATCGTCGTTCTCATCATCGGTGACAATCCGATTCAAACCTACAAGTTGATGTTCGGGAGCGCTTTTTCCTGGCCCGATGGCATCGGCTACACCCTCTTCAATGCAACTCCTTTGATTTTTACGGGCCTGGCGGTGGCGGTTGCTTTTCGTTGTGGTCTCTTAAATATCGGCGCGGAAGGGCAACTCTATATCGGTGCATTTGCCGCGGCTTGGGTTGGCCTCAAGTTTGGAGCTCCAGATGCCGCGAACGGTGTTATCTCGCAGTTCATGCACCTTCCTGGAATCGTGCTGCTGCCCCTGTGCTGCATCGCGGCCATCGTCGCCGGCGCAATTTGGGGAGGCATACCGGGCGTGCTCAAGGCTAAGTTTGGATCGCATGAAGTTATCAATACGATCATGCTGAACTTCATCGCGGTCGCCCTGGTCAGTTACTTCACGCAGTATTTCTACAAGGTGCCGGGCGACGCGATCATGCAGACGGCGCCTATCAGTCCCAGCGCACACATTTCCCGGCTGGGTAAGTTTATTCCGGGACTGCCCGAGCGAATTCCGCTGAATCTGTCGTTTATTCTGGCGATTCTCGCGTGCGTGTTTGTTTACCTTCTGCTCTGGAAGACCCGTTGGGGTTATGAAATCCGGGCCACCGGGCAGAATCCTTCTGCCGCGGAATACGGTGGCATTTCGATTCGGAAACAGATCATTCTGGCGATGGCGATCTCAGGGGCCCTCGCGGGCATGGTGGGAATTAACGAAGTCCTCGGTTATCGCTATCGATTTTACGACGGCTTTTCGGCCAACTATGGATTTGTCGGGATCGCGGTTGCGTTGTTGGGCCGCAATCATCCGGTGGGAGTTTTTCTCGCGGCGATTTTGTTCGCGATCTTGTTGCGGGGCGGAATCTTTGTTGATGCCTACACCGTGAATGTTTCAAAAGATATCGTGGACATGCTGCAAGGCATTGTGATCATCTTTGTCGCCGCTGAGGCCATGTTCCGCGGGCCGCTGAAGAAGTTCGGATTATTGAAACGAGCGAAGATATGAGACGACCGTAGTCAGTTGTCAGTTGTCAGTTGTCAGTAGTCAGTTGTTTTCTCGTTCCCAGGAGGAAGCTAGATGGCTAAGACTAATTTTGAGAGTCTTCGCGTTTATCAGTTATCAGAATTGCTTGCGGACCAAATCTGGACGATCGTCATGAAGTGGAATGTATTCGCGCGGGATACTGTCGGAAAACAACTTGTGAGAGCAGCCGACAGCATCGGAGCAAATATCGCTGAAGGAACCGGTCGCGGAACTTTCGTGGACAATCGAAGGTTCGTAAGAATTGCGCGGGGCTCGTTAAATGAAACGCAGCATTTTTTGCGCCGGGCGTATAAACGGAAGTTGCTAAACGATAAAGATATCCGAGTTCTTAGGCCGCTGGTCGACGAACTCGCGCCAAAACTTAACTCGTATCTCAAGTCGATTGGCAAAGTGCCTGTTTCGACGTGAGGACAACGGACAACTGACGACTGACGACTGACCCAGCATGCGCCAACTCTTTACATTTGCCCTTCTGTTTTCAACCCTGCGCCTCGCGACGCCGCTCGTGCTCGCGGCGATTGGCGGTTTGTATTCTGAACGGGCGGGCGTCATCAACATCGCGCTCGAAGGACTAATGCTGGCCGGAGCTTTTACTGCCGCGTCGGTCACTTATTATGCGCACAATCCGTGGGTTGGCCTGCTCGGCGGAATGATCGCCGGCGCCCTGGTTGCCATGGTGCTCGCCCTCGCGTGCATTCGCTTCAAAGCGGACCAGGTCGTTACCGGGACCGGCATAAATATTTTGTTCCTCGGTTTGCCGGCCGTTCTCAGCGGCGCGCTGTTTCTTTCATCAGGCTCCACGCCGCAGATTCCAAAAGAGAATCTTTTGCCTGAGCTGTCGCATCTGCTTCCGGGGTTTCTGCCGCAGTGGCGAATCATCACGGATGTTTCGATCATGACGTTGTTGGCGCTGATTGTCGTGGCCGTTACCTTCTACGTTTTGTATCGCACGCCGTTTGGGTTGCGCCTGCGCGCGGTGGGCGAAAATCCTGAAGCCGCCGATGCCGCCGGCGTCAGCGTGAATCGCATTCGTTATCTCGGAGTGATCCTGTCCGGCGCGCTCGCCGGCCTCGGCGGAGCGTATCTTTCGATTGGCCAGTCATCGCTGTTTACGCGCAACATGACCGCCGGTCGCGGCTTCATCGCCCTGGCGGCGCTGATCTTTGGAAAGTGGCGGCCGGTGCAAACAATGCTCGCGTGCTTGCTGTTCGGATTCGCCGATGCGTTAACGATTCAAATGCAGGGCGTCGCCAAACTGCCGTCTGGCGAAGACATTCCGGTGCAATTCATCCAGATGATTCCCTACGTCGTTACGATCATTGTGCTGGCCGGTTTCATCGGCCAGTCGCGGGCCCCCAAAGCGATCGGCATTCCCTACGAAAAGGAAAAATAATCAGAATCGCCTGTGGAAGCTCTCACTGAATTCGTTAAGCATGCCACGCTTCTCACCCTGCTCAATTTTCTGATAGTCATCGTCTTCCTTCTGATCGGAGTTGGGATGGCCATTGGTGCGCGAAGCCGGAAAGGGACGAATTGGCTATTAGCGATTTCATTTGTGCCCGCATTCTCTGGCATACTGACCACGTATTTCCAAAATCGAATTCTTGATTCAGGACAAGGTATGTTTGGGCGCCTGAGCCCTCACGCGATTGCATTAGGCCGTCGCGATGCTCTGATTAGTGGAGGTGTCGGCGTTGCAGGAACCGCTTTGCTCCTCTCAATCCGGGCTTTCAGCATACGCATGAAAAGAAGATGAGAGCAGAAACGAGCGTCGGGTCACTTTACGAACGCGCAGAAAAAGCTGCGCGCATGATTCGCGGCCGCACGCAAACCGAAAGCCCTGTCGCGATTGTCCTCGGCAGTGGTTTGGGCGGGTTCGCTGACGAACTGTCCGCCGCGACTGCGATCCCCTACGCCGAAATCCCCGGCTTTGCGCGCGCGACCGTCGAGGGTCATGCCGGTCGTTTGGTTGTCGGGAAGATTGGCGATTCAGCCGTCGCCGCGATGCAGGGGCGATTTCATTTTTACGAAGGCTACTCACTGGAAGACGTCACGTTTCCGATTCGAGTGTTAAAGCTGCTCGGCGTGCGCACGCTGATTCTGACCAACGCGTCCGGCGCGCTTAATGTCGAGTTCACGCCGGGCTCGCTGATGGTAATCACCGATCACATCAACTTGTTGGGCGTGAATCCGCTGATCGGGCCCAATGACGAACGCTTCGGCCCGCGCTTTCCGGACTTGTCCAATACATACGCGCACGATTTGCAGGACATCGTTTTGACGGAAGCGCGCTCGATGGGCATGAAAATGGAGCGTGGTGTGTACGCGTCGTTGACCGGCCCAAGTTACGAAACGCCGGCTGAGATTCACATGGTGCGCGCGCTGGGAGCTGATGCCGTCGGCATGAGCACGGTGCCCGAGGCGATCGTCGCGCGCCATATGGGTATGAAGGTCGTGGGCATTTCGTGCATCACAAATCTGGCCGCCGGCGTCTCAGATCAGCCCGTCGATCACAGTCAGGTGATGGCTACCGGCGAACAAGTTCGGGAGCAGTTTACTGAGTTGCTCAGGAGAGTGGTTCCTAAGCTGTAAAACGTCAGTTGTCAGTTGTCCGTGGTCAGTTGCAAGACCGTAACGTTTTCTGACAACTGACAACTGACAACTGACAACTGACAACTGACAACTGACAACTGACGACTGACAACTGACTATTTCTTTATGATCATCGGCATCTGTGGCGGAACTGGATCTGGTAAGACCACGGTCGCGAATCGCATTCTCGAATCGGTTAGGGCTGACGAAGTCGTCTTCATTCAGCAGGATCTCTACTACCGCGACTTGAAAGACATGCCGCTCGACTATCGCAATGCGGCGAACTTCGATCATCCGGACGCGCTCGACAACGACCTGCTGGTAAATCACCTGAAGAAGCTGAGTGCCGGCGAACCAGTCGAACTGCCGATTTACGATTTCAAGACGCATACGCGCTTGCCGGCGACGACCCGCGTTGAGCCGAAGCCGATTGTCATTGTCGAAGGCATTCTGATCTTTGCCGAGCCCAGGCTGCTCGAGCAGATGGACATCAAAGTTTTCGTCGATACGCCGGACGACATTCGTTTCATTCGCCGTCTGGGCCGCGACATCGCCGAGCGCGGGCGCACGCTGGATTCGGTGATCGAGCAGTACATGGCGACGGTGCGCCCGATGCACATGCAGTTCGTCGAACCGTCCCGGCGTTTCGCCGACGTAATTATCCCCGAGGGTGGTCATAATCTTGTGAGCGTCGATTTGATTAGCGGAAAGATTCGCGAGAGGCTGGCAAGGAGACGTTAAAGTTGGAGGCCAGATTTGAGCGAAACTGAAAACTTGATCAAGGTGGCGACGGACGCGCGGCTGTGTTCGCGAGCGCCGTTTTCGAACTTCCTCGTAGGCGCGGCGCTGCGCACTGCCGAAGGAAAGATCTACACCGGCTGTAATATTGAGAGCGCGAGCTACGGCCTGACCGTGTGCGCTGAGCGTGTGGCGATTTGGAAAGCTCTGTCCGAGTGTGAGCGCGACTTCACCGATCTCGTTGTGGTGGTGGATACCGAACAACTGACGCCGCCGTGCGGGACCTGCCGGCAAATCATTTGGGAGTATTGCAAGGAGGCGAAGATCACGCTCGCGAATCTGCGCGGCCAGAGACAGGAAGTGGACATCGCCGACCTTTTGCCGCGCGCTTTTGATGCGAGGTTCTTAAACGAGAATTCCAGCCCGCAGAAGTAGGTCGAAATGAAATCAAGCGAAGAGCCGCAGAGCGGCGAAATGTTTACAGCAAGGCGAGGTCTGCGAACTGTTTTCTGCGAGTTGAAGGAATCTCGATGCATCGAAATTCCTCCAACTCGGAAGCGACCAAAGCTGTTTGGCTTCGCGGGCTATAAACATTTCGCGCCTACGGCGCTTTTCCTTATATTGTCTCTGCTGCCAATCCATGCGATTGCCCAGCGCAGGAAAACCCACGTGGACGTAATCATCAGAGGCGGCACCATCGTCACGATGGACGGCTCGCGACGCGTCATCGACAACGGAGGCGTGGCCGTAAAAGGCGGGCGCATTGTTGCCGTCGGGCGCGCGGCCGAGATCGATCGCAACTACGCGGCTCGTGAAGTTATCAACGCTACGGACAAGGTCGTTATTCCCGGTCTGATCAACGGCCACACGCATGTGCCGATGACGTTGTTCCGCGGCATCGCCGATGATCTCGACCTGCAGGACTGGCTCACCAAGTACATCTTTCCGGCGGAAGCGAAAAACGTCACCGAAGATTTCGTGCGCGCCGGCACGCGTCTCGGCCTGGCCGAAATGATTCGTGGTGGCACGACAACTTACTGCGACATGTACTATTTCGAAGACGCGATCGCCGACGAGACGTTCAAGGCCGGCGTGCGCGGCGTGCTGGGCGAAACCGTCATTGATTTTCCCGTCGCCGACAACAAGACATACGAAGAAGGCCTCGCCTACGTCGAACGTTTTGTGAACAAATGGAAAGGGAACGCCCTGATTGTGCCCGCGATCGCGCCGCATGCGCCGTACACAGTTTCTGAAGATCATCTGAAAGCTGCGCGCGCACTCTCCGATCGTCTTGGCTGTCCGATCGTCATTCACGTTTCGGAAACGAAGCGTGAGGTTGATGACAGCATCAAGGCGAAGGGCGCACCGCCAATTGTTTATCTCGACCGGATTGGTTTTCTGAGCAATCGCGTTATCGCGGCGCACGTCGTTTGGCCGATGGCGAACGAGCTGAATCTGCTGAAGAAACATGGCGTCGGCATGGTTCATAACCCGCAGTCGAACATGAAGCTGGCTTCCGGCGTCGCTCCCGTTCCGCAAATGCTGAAAGAGAACCTGCCGGTAGGTTTGGGCACTGACGGCGCGGCATCGAACCACGACCTGAGCCTTTGGGAAGAAATCGACACGGCCGCGAAGCTGCACAAGCTGTTCAGCAACGATCCGAAAGTGGTGACCGCGGAAGAAGCTTTTGAGATGGCGACGATTCGCGGCGCGCGGGCTTTGCACCTGGAGAAGGAAATCGGTTCGATCGAGAAAGGCAAACGCGCCGACCTGGTAGTGGTCGATCTCAACGAGCTTAATCAGACGCCGTTCTACAACATCTATTCAAATCTGGTTTACTCAACCAAAGCCGACGACGTGCGCACTGTCATCATCGAAGGCCGCGTCGTCATGCGCGACCGGCGCTTGCTGACGCTAAACGAAGAGACCATCAAAGCCGACGCCCGGCGTTACCGCGATCGTGTCGTGCGCAGCGTGGGCATGAAAACGTTGCCGGAAGATTAGCGGATTGCGCCACTCCCATTCGCGACGCCGCGTCAACTCAACCGTTCGCGCGCATCCGTTGTGTCAGAACGGCGAGCGGACCGGGGTCCCCACGCGGGCAACCCGCGTGGGGTGGTGGTAGCGACCCGATCCAAACGCAATGTGAGTGGATGATCCCATCGCTACCGCTCCGGGTTCTGACACGGCTGGCCGCGTTTCTCTTAACGACAAACGAATAGCACGTTACAATCAGGGCGGGCTCGAACAAATCGTTGGACGCGAGCGGCGAGAGCGACGTAATTTCGTAATTTCGAATTGCGGTTTGATGCCGCGCCGCCCGGTCAACTCAAACGTTATGCGCTCGTCCGATGAGGGACAGATGGATAAGGAAGAAAGAGAGAAACTTGAAAGAGAACTCACCCGCATCGACACACTTTACGCCGTCTGCTTACGAGACTACTTCGCTACCTTTGGGGCTTACGCCACAGCGACTTCAATTCTTCTTGCCGGTGTTGGCTTTGTTGTCTCGGCGGTCCAATCTCCGTGGGTCGTCGCCCTCTTAACATTCATCGGGCTTTATCTGTGTTTGCAGTGGCACCTCTCGACCACGAGCATGAGAGACCAGTACACCCATTTCTATGTCCGCATGGTTCGGCTAGAGCGAACTCTCGGCGAGAGCGTGATGCTTCGTTGGCACGACGCCGCGAATGTGGCGCGGGCTCGTCCCGCGTTGGCTTCGGTCGAGCACGCGGCTGGCGATCACAAATACCTGACCTGGTCTTTTCGGCAGATTGGTCGCATTTGGGCCCTTCGCGGCGCATCAATGCCGGTCATCTACAGTTCAGTTTTCCTAGCGATAGGTCTAGCCATCATGCTAAGAGGCTACTCCCATGCAGGGGCGGTCGCATCTCTAACCAGTATCGTATGGCTTATCCTTTTCCACATTTTGATTTCTTGGGAGACGAGGTCCGCTCGCAAGGGAAATGTGCACCACAAACGCATGAACGAAACTAAAGTCTGAGGCGATACGAGCACGCCGCGCACAACACATCGTTGCGGCGGGAGCGTGAACTGCAAGGATGAAGGCTGAAGGATGAATTATTTCGCGGCGCCGATCAACTCAGACGTTCGCGCGCATCGGTGTGTCAGAACGGCGAGCGGACCGGGCCAGGCGGGCAGCCCGCGTGGGGTGGTGGAAGCGAGCGTAACGTGAGTGGATGATCCCATCGCTACCGCTCCGGGTTCTGACACGAGACGAACTCGCGCCGAGATTAGCAAGTCACTTGCCTCCCATCGTCTTTTGATACGAAGCGTACAGATCCGACAAACGATCGGCGGACGCGGGATCGCCTCGTGCCAGGAGCGTGATGAGGGTGTCTCGATCATTCAACAGCGGTTTGAGGCTGTCTCGCTGCGGTGAAGTTAGGTCTGAATCCCCGCCGGTTCCGTTCACCTGATTATGGAGTGCGGTTAAGAAATCACTGGCAGCCTGTCTGGCGTCTTCATATTCGCCCCGCCGGGCGTCAATGCTTGCTGAAGCCAGCGTTAATTGGAGCTTGGTGAGCCGCAACTCACGCTGCGCAGCGTCGCGCTCGCCGGCAGCGCTCCGCGCCTTCAGCCACATTGGCACCAAACCAATGAGAAATGCGGCGATCACGATACCCGCGATGATGCCGATCCACTTTACTCTGGAATCTTTTTGAGTCGGTCTGGGCTGCTCTGTGCTCATGTTTTGTCTCCAACAAAATTCGGTTGTTATGCGTGGCCTTTTATCGCTTCAATGAGAGAGTGATCAACTTAATATCCTCCGACGTGAATTGCCGGCCGGTTTTCTTCGCCGGGTTCGGCTTGCCGAAGCACTTCGCGCGTGACTGGCGCCGTATCGCCCCCAAACACCACGTAATCGAACAAATAGGCGATTGGATTTCCCGAGCCCCAATGAAAGTAAGCGCGAGGCAGCTTGGCAGTCCGGCCGCGCAGGTAAGCAGGAGCGATCGTCGGGTTCCGCTCGCTGCGATTACCCGCGGTGAATTCTGCCGCTGCCGCGCGGCTGACGCAGATCCATGCGCGAGGTTCGTTGCTTCTAGATTGGATACGTGACCTGCTCGCGCTCCCAATGCCGGTGAAGCGCGACCGCCCCGATGAAAGATTCGGCAATCTTTCCGTCATCCCCGATGATCAGACCTTTGTCGCCGCCATCCATCTTTTCTGCGAGAGCTAGGCGCAGGAACTCGACGCCGGCGCCGCTAGCGCCGATTGTTTTGAGGTGCTTGAACGCTTCCTGAATAAATTCCAGCGCGTCGGGTTCTGCCGCCAGAGCTTCGTTGCTGGCAGCGCCGTCGGCAACAAAGACCGCGTCAAACAAAACCGAGGCGCCAGTCAGAAAACTGAAATCGACTTTTAATTGCCTGCCGTTGGCGCCGGTTACCACGCCGAGCCGCGGCGCAACAGTCCTGGGAACAGCGCCCGCGGTCAACAGAGCCTGATTGAAATCTTCAACCGATTGATCGTCGAATCCATCCGCTAACAGCACCGCAATTTTTCGCGTCTTGACTGAGTCGGCCGGAAAATTCGGATTATCAATCTGCCGCAGTGCCGGCGAAGACTCCACTGATTCTATGAGTTTCTTCGGTTGTAACTTTTTCGGATCCGCGTCGGCGGGCACGCTCATGTTTAGGGGTTGTTCAAGCTTGCGCGGGACGGCGAGGCCAAGGCCTTGCGCCACGGACTCAGCCAAGCCCTTGTCGACGTGCGCCAACAAACCCAACATGCGTTCACGAATGGGCGGTGTCTCGACTTTGCCCAGCTCAAACCGCAGTGCGCGGATGATGTGAATCTTTTCAGTTTCAGTCTGACTGTTAAAGAACAGCGTCGCCTGACTGAAATGGTCCGTGAAGCTTGGACTGCGCTCGCGAATCTTTCGAGCATCAATCTTCTCGGCAAAACTGGTAAAGCCACTCATGTCCATGCCGGCCTGGAACGGACAACCGCCACGCGTGTTGTTCGGTTCGTGCGCCGCCTGGCCGCGATTGATCGTTTGCCGCATGTAGCCGTCGCGCTGATTGTTGTGCAGCGGCGCAATTGGGCGATTAATCGGAAGCTCGTGAAAATTTGGACCGCCTAATCGAATTAATTGCGTGTCGAGGTAAGAAAAGAGCCGACCCTGGAGCAGCGGATCGTTCGTGAAGTCGATGCCGGGAACAATGTTAGCGGTATGAAACGCAACCTGCTCAGTTTCCGCAAAGAAGTTCTCCGGATTCCGGTTGAGCGTCAGTTTGCCGATGCGCTGCACCGGAACCAGCTCTTCGGGAATTATCTTGGTTGGATCGAGCAGATCGAAATCGTATTTGAACTCATCACGTTCTTCGACGATTTGAATGCCCAGCTCCCATTCGGGAAAGTCGCCGCTCTCAATCGATTCCCAAAGATCGCGCCGATGAAAGTCCGGATCTTTACCGGAGATCTTCTGCGCTTCATCCCATAGAACCGAGTGCACACCGAGCAAAGGCTTCCAATGAAACTTCACAAATCGCGCTTTGCCTTTTTCGTTCACAAAACGGAAAGTATGAACGCCAAAGCCTTCCATCATGCGGAAGCTGCGCGGAATCGCCCGATCCGACATCACCCACATAATCATGTGCATTGACTCAGGCATCAGGGAAATGAAATCCCAGAAAGTATCGTGAGCCGATGCCGCTTGCGGAATCTCGTTGTGCGGTTCTGGCTTCACCGCGTGGACCAGATCCGGAAACTTCATCGCGTCCTGAATAAAAAAGACGGGGATATTGTTACCGACGAGATCATAGTTGCCCTCACGCGTGTAAAACTTGACCGCAAATCCGCGCACGTCGCGCGCCAGGTCAGTTGAGCCGCGCGAACCGGCCACCGTTGAAAAGCGCACAAACACCGGCGTCTGCACTGCCGGATCCTGCAGAAAGTCGGCCCGCGTGTATTCAGTCATGGGTTCGTAAACCTGAAAGAACCCGTGCGCGGCGGATCCGCGAGCATGCACCACCCGTTCGGGAATACGTTCGTGATCGAAGTGAGTGATCTTTTCGCGGAAGATGAAATCTTCCATCAAAGTCGGACCACGCGATCCCGCCTTCAATGAATTCTGATTGTCGCTAATGCGTACGCCCTGATTGGTGGTGAGAAACTCGCCGGCGCTGTCTTCAATATTCTTCTGAAGATCTATGCGCTTGAGGTTATCGTCAGGCGGCTTGCCCTGATTGAGTTTTGCGTACATCGCGCTTTTGCGGGGCGCGCCTGTCTTTTTCTTCGCTGCTTTTTTCGCTGCCATGGGTCCCTTTCGGTGAAGTGTGATCAGTAATGATGGTTAGGCTGCCTTCGCCTGGGCTTTGGTCGCTCGGGTTTTTTTGGCTCGCGCCGCTTCAATCGCGGTCTTGACGTCCTTCACTTCTTCAGGCGGCGGCAGTACTGCCGGCATGCCGAGGCTTTCGATCCAAAGCTCACGGGTCCATCCCTGTGTGTGATAGAGATGTTCGTCTTCCTCAGGCTCCACCTGCGCGTGAGCTTCCTTAAGCAGCGTCGCAATCTCGCCGCCGGAGTTCTTAGCCAACTCACCGATGAGTTCCCAATTTGTGTGGTCCTTTGTTTCGGCCAGCGTCACACATTCCGCGGCGACGATCTGTGCCGCAGCCAGATCCGGCCCGCGCAATGCCATTTCCATCGCCTTCACCAGTGAATCGCCGATGTGACGGACGATCTTTCGCCCGGGAGTTTCCGCGTCCAGTGGCAGATCCATGGATTTGAGCACCTCTGAGACAACTTGCACGTGTGCTTTCGTTTGTTCGAGGTATTCGTTCCACTCTTCACGCAGGTCTTTGTTGGTGGCGCAACGTAGCGCCGTGGTGTAAATCTGGACGCCACCCTTTTCGGTCTCCAACGCCTGATAAAGCAGCTCAACGGTTTGAGCTGTATTCAACTCGGTCGTATTCATGAGTTCTCCTCTAAGTTTGCTTGGATAATTAGTTTTTGGATTGACTGCCGAAAGCGAGTCGTGAGTTTGCCTTAACGCTCAGAAGTTAAGCGCCGGGAAAAAGGGTGAGTCAGGGTACTCACCCCTTCGATTCAAAAAGCCTGGTAGCTACTTGCCACCCTGGCCGCCGCCGCCACCTTGTTGACCGCCGCCACCACCCTGGCCGCCGCCACCACCCTGGCCGCCGCCACC
>JBASRE010000057.1:0-75271 GCA_049273695.1 Pyrinomonadaceae bacterium | reverse complement strand
ACGGCGCTTTGGATCGTCTGGCTGCTGCAAGCAATCGTGCTTGGAGATCTCGCGAAGAAAGCTTCAATCAAGGCGATTTCATCCAGCGCGCCGTCGCCGCTACGACCACCCAGCGCGGCTGCCGCGCCGGGGACCCCGGTGCTCTGCCGGCGCACTCCAGAAACTCAATACAAATTGAAGTTGTATTCCAGCTGCATGTACATCGACACGGGTTGGCCGTTACGCATCGCCGGCAAAAAACGAATCTGACGCGCGGCGGCAATAGCTTTTTCCGTCAGGCCGGCACCTAGTTTTTGCACCGCCTGGATGTTGGTGACCTGTCCGCTGCTCGAAAAGACGACGCGCAAAACGACCGTGCCGGTAACCTGATCGCGTCTTGCTTGTTCCGTGTATTGCGGCTCAGGCTTGGCGATCACACGCGGACGGGTGCTCACCTCGGGCGACCTGTAAACGCGTTGCCGGTCGTCGGCGTCAGAATTGTCCCCGTCGGATCCACCGGTTCCGCCACCCCCGGGCTTCTTACTGTCTCCGCCTATGCCGCCGTCGCGTCCGCGCCCGAAACCGGCGCCGTCGCCCTCACCGATGCCTGTGCCTTTGCCTGTCCCGACGCCGCCGCCTTCACCTGAGCCATTCGAAGGCGTCGTCGATTTCGACCGCGGATCGCCGTACGACGAGTAGTCAAGCTTTCGCCATAACGCAGGATCGAGATCGATGCCGGCAACCGGCAGAGCCTGCGGCAGCCGCATTGCCGCCGTTGGAATCGGGGCGGGAATCTCTGACGGAGTTGGAATTCGACCCTGTGACGAAGACAAGCGCGAACCATCTCCGCCGCCACCACCGCCGCGTGAACGCGCAGCCTCAGGACGCGAACCTTCGCCGCGGCCGCGTTCAAATCCAACGCGGCCTTTTTCGCCTGCGCCGATGCCTGGGTCAGACGTTTTGTCTAAACTCTCTGGGAAGCTAATAGTGGTCACAACCTGAAGATCCTCACGCTCTTCTTCCTGATTTCGATTGGCCCGACGCTGGTCCAGCAGGGCGACGATCAGAATCGCCGACATGACAACCATCATCGATGTAGCTAAGCCGGCGGCGACCTGCGGCCGGCTGAAGGCGTGCTTCACAATCTGGCTGAGGTGTCTTAATTCTACTTTGATCACGGCGACCGGATCTTCTTTGAAGTCCGGCCAGCGTTGTTTGAATCTGCTGATGAGGAAACTGAGTTCGGCCAGCAATCTCTGCGAGAGCGGCACATCGGAAAGCAGTGTCACAGCGAACTGGGTTGAACGAGAAGTACGAGACCGGTCGGCGCGCGCATTAACATTCATCGCAAGCTCCTTGTTCTTAGACGGACGTGAACGTTGGAGGGGAGAACTTGTGACACAGTTCGACCCTGGCCCGATAAAACAGGAGCGCGGATCAACGTGACGATCCGGGGAGACCTAATAGGTATTACGGGAGACGAGTGAAAGGTTACGAAGAAAAAGTACTATCCGCAGATTAAACAGATTCCACAGATAGGATAGCTACGAAAAAAGCACAAAGGGCACAAAACAGTAAACGGCGGATCTATCAGAGCTGCTTTCTGCTCACTGCTCACTGCTCACTGCTCACTGCTCACTGCTCACTGGCAGAGGCGGATTACTTCAGCTTGAACGTACGCGCGATTTGATCGGTCTGATTGCGAATCCGCGAGAGCTTATCGCGCATGCCGGTAAACCTTAGCGCATAAACAGTTCGGTCATCGGCTTGAAGGTAATAAGTGCGACCGGCCATCGGTTTGCCGGCTTGAGTGAACTCGTACGAGACGGTGACGCCCGTCATGCGACCGCTGAAATTGTCTTCCTTGCCATCGACGTAGCCCGGCAGGAAGCGGACTTTCTGCTCCTGATCCCGCCGCGCAAATTCGCGGACGGTCAGGCCTTCATCCAGCTTCTCCTTCCGAATTCGCATATAGCCGTCGTTGCGATCGTTGTAGACGAACTCCGCGTGCTGGTGCATTTCATCGGGCTCGTCTACCAGTCGCCACATCGGCGACGGAAAGTCGACAATGTATTCCACCTTGGCACTGGTGTAGCTGTGGCTCTGGGCCGCCACCGAAGTGCTGATACCCGCCAGGCCAATTACTGCAAGTAGAGAAAGAAACGTTAAGGCTGAACGCAAGGGGATACTCCTTTTCAAGGTAATGCAGTGTCTAAGATGCCTCATGCGGTGTCGATGTTGTCCAAAGTAGGGTGTAGTGTTGGGTGTAGCCCCAGTAATTAGCGTACGCTCTTACTGAATCGTAAGCTGGCATCGGCAAGTATTAAGCCAGCCGCCGCCGCTACCCTTGAATCCAACACCCTACACCCAACCCCTACACCCCTTGCTGAAGAGCCTGGCGTTGAAGCTGAACCAGTTGGGCGATTCCCTTCTTCGCCAGCTCCAGCAATTCGTCCATTTGCTCACGTGTGAACGGCAAACCTTCAGCGGTGCCCTGAACTTCGATAAAGCGGCTGTCGCCGGTGCAAACAACGTTCATATCAACTTCCGCACACGAGTCTTCGTCGTATTTCAGATCGAGCAGAGGCGTTCCGTCAACAATCCCTACACTCACCGCAGCGACTTCACTCGTAATTGGCGACCGTTTGATCTTCTTTGCGGCCAGCAGACGCCGGCAAGCGATCGAGTAAGCAACGTAAGCGCCCGTGATCGCCGCGGTCCGCGTGCCACCGTCGGCTTGCAGCACGTCGCAATCAAGCGTGACGGTGCGCTCGCCGAGCAACGTGCGATCCGAAATCGCACGGAGGCTGCGGCCGATCAAACGCTGAATTTCATGAGTGCGTCCCGAAGGTCCGCGACCGACTTCGCGCGCAGTACGCGTGTGCGTTGAGCGCGGCAGCATGCCGTACTCCGCTGTGACCCAGCCTTCAGTTCGCTGGCTGCGCAGGTGCGGCGGCAACTTGTCTTCCACCGACGCCGCGCAGATTACTCGCGTGTTGCCGATCTCGATCAACGCGGAGCCTTCGGCGTTCGGCAGAAAGCCGGGTGTGATTTTTACGGCGCGGAGTTCATCCGGCGCGCGATTGTCTGTGCGTTTGAAAGTCATCCTGGGTACGCAGGCTTCCAGCCTGCTCTTTCATATCTTGGGCGACCAACCAGCCGGGGCCTCCGGCCATTCTTTGTCCGGACTGACCGGCACCGCCTGATCAATTCCAAGTCGCTGTGAATCGATGTCGGCGACGATAAAATTCTCTGGCGCAACCGGGTTTCCCGCAAGCCGGCGCAACATCGCGAGCTGACCGGCATGTGTCATCGCATCAGACAAAGGTCCCTGCAACAACCCTTCCGCCGTGGTCTGATCCGCAATTGGGTCGTCCGTGGCAAAGTGGCCAGCGAGCGACTCAACCATCTCATGAAATCGGACGACTTCATCATTGATCGACGGTAGCGGGGCGGGCCGGTACTGGCCGCCGACAAAATACGTGCGTGCGTAACCAAGCACGCTGGTCATGTGACGGACTAGTTCCTTCGGCGTGCGCACGTTGTTGCCGGGATTGAATTCCGCAAATTCCGCCGGCGCATCGCGCAAAGCCTTCTGCGTTCGATACGCCAGGGCCGCCAGGAAGTGCCGTAACAGTCGTCGTTCGTCGTCAGTCATCAGTTCATTGATCCATTGGCCCATTGATTCATTGAATCAGTGAATAAATGAATCAATGAGTCAATTTGTCCTCTCCCCACAACTCAACTGCCTCCAGCCGCGACGGCGTCGCTCCGAGAAATCTCTCGGCAACTCGCGCGAATCTCTGCGCGGCGTCGGTCACGTAAAAGTGGTCCAAATCATCGCACAACTGCCGTTCGAGCGCACCGGTCGGCGGCGTTACTCGAGCAAGGCTTTTACCCTTCAATAGCGCCTTAACTTCCACCGCGGTCGCTTCGCCTGAATCAACCAGCCTTACATATTGGCCCACCGTCTCCTGAATCACATCTCGGAGAATGGGGTAATGGGTGCAGCCCAGAACAAGTGTATCGACACGCCCGCGAATGTCTTCCAGATAAGTCTGCGCGACGCTGCGCGCGACGTTATCGTCAGCCCAACCTTCTTCAGCCAAAGGTACGAACAGAGGACATGCGCGTTCGAGCACGTTGATTGTCGAGTCAATTCTTGAAATCGCTTTCGTGTAAGCGGCGCTCTGCACCGTCGATTCCGTGGCAATCACTCCGATAGCGCGCTGGTGCCGCGGGCCGCCAGTCTGCATTTCTCTAAGCGACTCGCTCAGGACCGCCGCCCTCGCGCCCGGCCCAATTACCCCCATGACATCGATCTTCAAAGCGCTTCGAATCGCCGGCAGCGCGAGCGCCGAAGCGGTGTTACAAGCGACGACCAGCATCTTGATCCCGTGCGCCGCCAGGAAGCGCGCATTCTCAACCGCGTACCGCTCAACCGTCGCCAGCGACTTTGTGCCGTAAGGCACTCGCGCCGTGTCGCCCAGATAGACAAAGCGCTCATTCGGCAGATGCTCATGCAGCGCGCGATAAACGGTTAAACCGCCCACGCCCGAGTCGAAGATGCCGATTGGTAGATTGGTCATGTCAGAACCGCCTGCGGTAGCGGGCGGGCATTCATCCGCAGATTACACAGATTACACAGATAGATTAGCCACGAAAAGGCACAAAGGGCACAAAATCATCTGAGCCTGCGGATTGATCAGGCGTGTTTTCCTGCCGACTGCTTCCTGCTCACTGCCCACTGTTCTTGATCTAGGGAACCTGCGAAATCTGCGGATTATTCGGAGGGTCTTTCCTGTCTGCTGCTCACTGCCCACTGTTCTTGATCTAGGGAATATGCGAATGCTGCGGATTATTCGGAGGGTCTTTCCTGTCTGCTGCCCACTGCCGTCTGCCTGTTGTTCTTGATCTAGGGAATATGCGAATGCTGCGGATTACTCGGACTGTCTTTCCTGCCTGCTGCTCACTGCCCACTGCTCACTGCCCACTGATTTGGTGGAGGCGCCGGGAATCGAACCCGGATCCAAAGGTCAACGCCGAAGGAATCTACATGCTTAGCTGCTTCTCTTTTCGCGTGAGCCTTGCGGCCCGCGCGACCTTCGCCCGATTCCAACTAAGTGAAGCAGCAAGACGTTGGAACGGGCTAGTCCGACTTTGGTCTCACCCATCGCCACGGACCGAAGCGATGGGCCAGCTCATCTAAGGTGACATCTCCATCCGCGCGCATGAGCAACTTGCGGCGGAGACGCTCGGAGCTTAATTAGGCTGCGAGAGCTAACTCGTTAGAGTTGGCAATTGATTTTCCCTGCAATTTGATAACGGTCCCCACAGGAATAAGGCCCGGCATGCATCGCGACGGACGTTACGGCCCCTGTCGAAGCCTGTCGCCCCCGTCTTAAGCGAGCAGAGAGAGTATAAGAGATGCGCGAGGAGATGTCAGGTTTGCCTAGGGTCGAATGATACCCAGCGACGAGCCTCCGCCATAGTTAGGAAGTTGCCCCAATATCCATAACAAGAGATCCAAAAAGAGAGCGCACAAATTCTCGGGCCTCATTGTCGTCGATTAGAAGCTTTCGGACGGCGTCTTCATATTGAGCGCGATTCTGAAACCCTAAAGTCCTCGATATATCTGTCAGAGCCGAGGTTTCTCGGATTGGATACTGGCTAACAATTTCGACAACGTCGCGATGAGTCAAACTGTTTTCAAGCGAAGTACGGACGGCAGTAACCTCCCGCGCGACATCAACTGAAATGTTCACCGTATTGCCGCTAGCGATCGCATCTCGGCCTGGTAAGTGATTCACGTTCTGCTGTCGTACGCTCTTCTCCGCGACTCTTTCGCTGAGACGCTGAACGTGCGGTGTTACGGCCGCAATCAAGGCATTTTCAGCGTCAGTAACTCGTGCAGCTGCGTCACCTCCGACGACCGCAACATGTCGCTGCGCGATGCGGCGCTGAATCTCGGGATGGTAATAGATCGACTCGACCGAAAAAACTGTTAGCGCGTACACGCCCCGTGACTTTAGCGTTTCAATATTGGATTGACTTCGGCGGTCGTTGTCTACGATGCCAAAGGCTTGTACCCAATGAAGACTCTCGGCACTTCGAATTCCCCCAACGACGTTCTCGACGTCGCGGCAGCTCGCCTTGGCAATAATCGAAACGCCGGGGAAAATCAGACCGTAGAGCGGTTTGTCTAAGCTGCGGTCATCGCCCTCAATGAAAAGTAATTTTCGTCGCGCTCCTAGAATGTCATATTTAACGGTGTCATCGATTTCAGCATTGGGCAGCACTAAATCTGCGTCCCAAGAGGATATCCCTGAACCATCATACGAGACCTCCCTGAGGAGTAGTACACGGGCTGTGGGATTGTCCACGGCGAGCATGATTTCGTGCGTGGAGACTACGAAGGCGCAGTCCGGTCGTTCATCAACTAGGATCAACGTGCCGGCATTCACAGTCAACACATCCGCAGCTAATAGAAGGGCGTTGCGTTCGCCATCGGACAGTCGCGCAATACTGTATGAAGCGCCACCGTTCTTGCTCGCAAACGCTTGATCTCCTCTTCCAAGCGAAATCTCGATTGGGATTTGCGAGAGTTTCAATAATTCATTGATAACCTTTATCGGTGCGTCGTTCTTTGAAAGCGTCCGCGCGAGATCGAGGTCAGTCGCATCTACTGCAGCGGCTATGGAACGCGCGCGTACATTTTCTGAATCGATAAGGTCGTAAACTGCGATATTCGGACGATTCGACGAATATGCATCTCGAAACCTAGATTCGGCACCTGCGTCATAGTTCCGAATGCTCACACCAATATTCCTTCGCTCTTCGGAAGATACATTAATCCCATCGGAACTAAACCAATTTTGACGATGCGCCGAAATCCTACGGGCCTGATCGCCATGGTCCGCAAAAAATCGCTGCATCAAATTCGATTTCCCTGTTCCATTGGCACCGACAATAAACAGGCCTCACCGCTATCTAACGAAAAATCTAACGAGGAATTACCAGCACGGGGAATCGAAAGCGTGAAACTCATGTAATTGACCTTATCACTAACAGTTTAGCGACGCACGGTTGAGCCTGCGGAGTAGGCGGCAGCATAAAGCCTCGGGTGGAGCGAAGCGGAACCCGAGGAACATGCACCACCAAGATCGTAGAGCCTGCGTAGCGGGCGACAGCAGTAAGGCTTACTCTGTCGCCCGCTACGCGGGCTCGGTATCGATTGGAGGTGATCCCGGGGTTACGCTCGCTCCGCTCACTCACCCCGGGCTAAACTCTGCCGCCGCTCCGCGGCTCGTTGACGCATCCTATTCCCCGCGAATCGTAATGAGGTATATCAATCCTTCATCGTTGAGTAGACGATCCGGTCGCTATTCTCGACTTCGTCGAGACCGTCAAACAAGACTAAAGCATCACCTTTCCGAAGGATGTGATGAACGAAAGCCCGTGCGTTGGGAAAGTCACAAATCTCAAATTGCCTTGCCAAGTACTCCATTAATTTAAGATTTGAATCGGACCACTCTTTCAAGGAAACGAAGATCGGTATCTTATCCAAGCCCCCCTTTGCAGCTTGCAGGGTTAGATATTTCAGGAACGTAGTCTTACCCGCACCTGGTTTACCAACAAGAAAAATTCTTTTGTGTTCAGCCGCCTTTACGAGCGCGAGCCCGGCCTTTCTTGATTTGTTTAACTCTAATTGTTCAGGTTCCTGTCGCAGGAGTTTTATGTCATATCGGTGAAATGCTGTGGGTTTCTCCAGAATTACAACATCCGTGAAAATGCCCTCCAACGAAACTGGCTCGGACTTTCCAAACATTCGAACTGTTCCGTACAATTCTTGTATTGCATTCTGATACTTGCGGGAGGAAAGATTCCAATTCACACGGTCCCAAGCTGCTTCTGTAAACTGTTTTGCGACATTGGTCGCTTTGTCTCCTAGACGCTTGATAAGCATTTCTTTGATCGGTGAGGAATAGGCCGCCCACATGGCCCATATGCCGCCCACTACAGCAGTTGAGATATCCATTTAGCCTCCTTTAAGTCCCGCTAGTGAAAGGTTAGGTGGACTCCGTTTATCGTCTTACCCGGGAGCGTGAGACCTTGTTTTTTCGGGCTGCCGCTTTCTTATCACGGCCCAGTAAGTCGTGTCGAGAAGAAACTTCCGTTAACTTGCGTACGATTTCCGCGACCGTCACGCAATTCAGCCCGCGCAGCGGACGAATGAAAATAGCCCACCACAACTGGTAAATCGTAAATGGTAAATCGTAGATGGAAACCGCTAAAGCAGTTCACGCCATGTCCGCGGATCGCGCCGCAAATCCATCACAGCAGTAATGAGAATTTCATCAAGCCGAACTTGATAAAGGAGTCCGAATGGGAAGCGGTGAGTTCGACAGCGCCTGCTTCGCGCAGACATCGGATGCCAGGCGTACGGAAATCGCAGGATTCGATCGATCGCTCCGTCAATCTCCCCGAGAAAGGTTGCGCCAAGCCAGCTCTCCTGCTTTTCGTAGTAAAGGGCTGCTTCTGTTAATTCTAATAGTGCTGCAGAAGTAAATCTGTACTTCGTCATTTACGGAGGGAGTTACGAAGTTTTTCCAGTGCAGACGGCCCGTCAACCGCGGTCAACTCGCCGCGCTCGAATGCGTCAATTCGATCTTCCGACTCCGCGGCCCATTTTGCTTCGATTTCCTTGATGCGCCCTTCGTCGAGACTGTCCCAAAGCACATCAATTAACGCCGCTCGTTCCGCCGGTTCCAGCTTTTCAATTTCGTTCTGGATGGATGCAAGGTTCATAGGCGAATGATTGACCTGAACTTTTTGCCTGTCAAGAGTCGAAAAGCACCATCTGTGTCAGTACCCCGGTAGCGAGTTGAACTCAAACACGGTTCATCGCGTAGATCCGGTCGCTATCACTCTCGGTTCTGACACTTCTATACTGACTCGCCATGCCGGGTTCCTCGAAAAATTCTGCACCACTCTGGCGCTGCCCCGAATGCGACCGAAGTTTCGCCAATCGCAACCAGACACACTCGTGCAGCAGCATCAGTTTGGAGTCGCACTTTATCGGCAAGAGCGAAAGTGTCCGTGAGTTATTCGACAAGCTCGCAGGACTGATTAAGAAGTGTGGTCCGGTGAAGGTGCTGCCCGAGAAAACCCGCATCGCCTTTCAAGTGCGAATGTCATTCATCGCCGTGCAGGTGCGCCGAGACTATCTGATTGGTCACTTTGTCTTCGGCCGCCGAGTTGAGAATCCGCGATTTCTGCGCGTAGAAACTTTCTCTCCGCGAAATCATTTGCACGCATTTCGTATCAACTCGCTTACGGACCTCGATGATGAGTTCGCCACTTGGGTTCGCGAAGCATACGCCGTGGGACAGCAAAAGCATCTGAGTCAGTACCGGGAGCGGTAGCGACCGGATCATTTGCAACGTTACATGATTGATCCGCCTCGCTACCGCTCGGGGTACGACACAAGACACGCCCGGTCGGATCTCTTCGCAGCTTTGTACCAACCTCGACACGGATCTGTGAAGGTGGTCGTTCAGACTCCCGAAAAACGATTTAAAGAGGAGTTCCATGAGCGCAACTGCACTTGTCCCAACGGAAGATTTGGAAAAGCTTCGCGAACTGATCAAAGACATCGACTTCTGCATGCTCACGACCATCGATGAGCGCGGCGATCTGCACAGCCGGCCGATGTCCTCGAATGGCGACATCGATCCGGATGGCGAACTATGGTTTTTTACCGGAGCGTCTTCACACAAGGTCAGCGAAATCAACGACGCGCCGCGCGTCAATGTAAGTTTCGCCGATCCGCAGAATCAACATTACGTCTCAGTCACGGGCAGAGCGCGCCTGGTTCGCGATCGCAAGAAGATTGACGAACTTTGGAGAGAGACGTTCAAGATGTGGTTTCCCAAAGGCAAGGACGATCCGAATGTGGCCTTGCTGCGAATCAAGATCGAAAAAGCAGAGTACTGGGACAGTCCTTCGAGCACCATTAGTTTCGTACTGAACTTCGTCTCAACGCTGGTGACCGGCGAAGAGGCGGACAGTGGAGAGCACAAGCAAGTGAAATTCAAGTAAGCATAAACCCTAGGGTGCAGCGAAGCGGAACCCGAGGAAGAGGTCGAATAAGATGGCGAGCCCGCGAAGCGGCCGACAGCGGTAGCGGCTTTTCTGCCGCCCGCTACGCGGGCTTGGTATGCACTTGGAACGTGATCCCGGAGTTACGCTCGCTGCGCTCGCTCACCCCGGGCTAAACTCTGCCGCCGCTCCGCGGCTCATTGACGCTCCCTCTCATGATTTCTCAACCGAATCGATGTAATCTGTAACCATGAACCTAAAAGATTTCTTACTCGCTGAACTCGATCGTGAAGTGGAGCGTTCGCGGCGCGCGCTCGAACAAGTCCCGGACGGCAAGTCCGATTGGAAGCCGCATGAGAAGTCGATGGCATTTGGCTATCTCGCCAACATGGTCGCGACGATTCCGATGTGGGTTACGATGCAGCTTACGAAGGACGAGCTCGACATCGCGCCGAAGGACGGCCCCAAGTTTGAGATGAAGCCGCTCAATACCAGCGCGGAGTACGTCGAAGCGCTCGACAACGCCGCGGCCGGCGCGCGCGAAGCTTTCGAAAAGACTTCGGATGAACACCTGGAGACGAATTGGCAATTGAAGGCCGGCGGCAATGTCGTCGCGGAAGCGACGCGCCACGAGATGATTCAGGACTCGCTGCTTCATCTCGCGCATCATCGCGGACAAATGACTGTGTATCTGCGTCTGATGGGCGCGAAGGTGCCGGCCATCTACGGACCGTCGGCGGATGATAAAGAGTTTCGTTAGGACGTGCGTTGAAAACGTTGAGCGATAGCGGGTGGGGACGAGCTACTGCTGATTGGCCGGTAGTGATCGCTCGCCCGCTTCCAACATTTGATCCGTTCCTAATTCAATGTCCACTTCAACCGCTTGACTCCTCCAAAGAGCGAAATTCTTCAGCCTGGCGCCAAGTTGTGAGCTAAAACACGCCAACCGAAAAAACTCTTGCTGCATCCTACATTCGTTTTGTAGACTTTTTATTCCCCACTCACGTCTTACCCCTCGGACGCTTTATGAACCAGCTAACTCCCCCTCGGTTGGTCCTGCTTGCAACACGCTTTGTCGTTGTCGCGGCTCTTCTGTTGATTCTTGGATCAGTCGAGAGTCTCCGCGCGCAAACCGTTCTTAACCTCACAGATTTTGGCGCCGTCGGTGATGGCGTTACCGACGATGGGCCGGCGCTGCAAGCGGCGCTTGACGCTTTGGCGGCCGGCGGCGGGGGGACATTATTCGTTCCTCAGGGCCGTTATGCGATCCTCACCACCGTCGTAAAGGATTTCAGCGGCCTTGCGACATCAATTGAGATCGCGGGCGTTCCGTCATCGACCGTCGTGGATACGACCGGGAGTGGCCAGGAACTGAGCACGGGGCTGAATCTCGTCTCGGAATTCTATCCACGCACCGGCGTGGGCGGCATTGCGATTCAGGTTGCGGGTCTTCACAGCTTCCTGATTCATGACGTCGCGTTCGTCGGCACGCCGGAAGTCGCCACCGACGCCATCGTTACGCTGGATATTCTCCGAGTTGACGACGCGACAATCAGGCATTGCGAATTTTATGGCCTGCTCAATGAAGCTTTTGGCGGCGCCATTGTCAGGGCCATTCAAAGCGGTCTCGCCATTCAACAGACAAAGTTTCTGGGCTCGTCCGGAAACAGCGGAGTTTATGCGCCGATCGTCGAAAATTTACAATGGAAGCGCATCGCCGTTAGCGACACTGTGTTTCTGGATTACGGGCAGCGTCCCGAGTTGTATGGCAAGACCGGTTACGGCGCTCCGATTTCGTGGATCAACGCGGGGAACGCCGCCGCCGTCACCAGCGATTCGCCGCGCCGGGAAATCGTGCTGGACAGAGTCTTCATGGATGAAGGGCAACTGTTTGGTCTTTCCGTAATGCCCTATCGTTATTCTCCGCCTTCCGCCCCGATCGATCTGCTTTACATGAACCGGCTGCGAATGAATGTGTCGAATCTTGGCGGCAACATGGGGAACCTGGTCTATTACCCCAAGGCCGTGCTGATCGAAAGCTCACGATATCAGTGGAGCCACAATACCTTCGCCGCCATTTCGCTTTATGGCGTCAATCGCGCAATCATCGCCCGGGCTGAATGCGTGGATAGCGCGCATACAATTCGCGCCGACTCAGCGACTGGATCGCTCACCGTTATCGATTCGATTTACCAAAATCTTTTTTCAGACGCTCAGGTGACCAGCGTCATCAACACCCAAAGCCCGGAAGAGGATCCAGTCCAGTACGTGCGCGAGCAATTCACCTCGATACCAGGTCGAGCTCCGGATGCCGCAGCTCATTACTACTGGTCGGATTTGCTCCTGCAATGCGGTGAGGACGCAAACTGTGTCACGAATCGGAGGGAGCTTCTACAACAGTATCTCGACAGTTCACCCAATCCGAATTTCAAACTCGAAGGGCGAGTGATGTCCGATGTGAACGCTCCGGTGGCGGGCGCGTTGGTAACTTTGAGTGGCTCGCAATCGGTGACCGCTCTGACAGACGCGCAGGGTCATTATAGCTTCTCGAACTTGCCGACCAGTGGCAACTACACCGTCTCAGCGGCGAAGACGCAGTACAATTTCGGGAACTCGACGATCGCTATCAATACTCCCGCCGGCGATCAAACAGTAGATTTTGTCGGCGTTGTCGATCGATACACGATCTCCGGGCGAATCGCAGACGCGTCAGGCCAGGGACTTGCGGACGCGACCGTGTCGCTCACGGGCGTCCTTAACGCCGAGGCGCAGACTGATGCCAACGGCAACTATTCTTTCAGCGGTGTTCCGGCCGACGCTGACTACAACATCATCCCATCGAAGTTTGCTTATGTTTTCGATCCGGGAACGGGCACGATCGACGATTTGAGCGCGGATGCAACCGCGAACTTCACGCTCATTACGCACAACATCAGCGGCCGAGTCACAAAGCCGAATGGAAATCCAATTGTGTCAGCAGTGCTAACTGTTTCGGGCGGGACGAGCAAATCCACGACAACCGATGCGAATGGCAATTACACGCTCGCTTACGTGCCGGCCGGCGATGAGTACGTACTTTCTATTTCGCGAGTGAATTACACCTTTGCGCCGCCGACCAACTATCTCGGCACGCTGGACGAAGATCGAACGGCGAATTTCACCGGCACTCCTGTCACACTCACGATCAGCGGCCGCGTCACCACGGATTACTTACCGCTCTCAGGCGTGACAATGACAATGATTGGTACAGAAACCGGCAGCGCCGTCACGCACGCGAATGGCACGTTTAGCTTCAACGTCGCGGCCGAAGGCACCTACAAAATCACACCCTCGCGAACCCATTACAGTTTCGATCCGGTGTCCTTCACGACTTATTTGACGGCGAACGAAACGAGCGATTTTACGGCGACGCTTAACCGGCACACCATTTCCGGCAGAGTGACTGGGGCCGGCAACACTGGCGTAAGCGGAGTTACGATGGCACTCTCTGGCTTTACCAGCGCGATAACGACGACGAATGCTAACGGCGATTACTCTTTTGACAATCTTGCCGCCGGCCAAACTCACACTGTCACTCCGGCAGCGAAATATTATTCGTTCACTCAGCCGAGTGAGACGTTCAGCGAGCTGGGTTCAAATGTCAGCGCCGGCTTTGTGGCCACGCTGCGTCATCACAGCATCAGCGGCCGAACAACAAACGCGGATGGCAGTGGGTTGGCAGGCGTCACAATAACCTTGTCCGGCCAACAGAGCGGATCGGCCATGTCGGATGCGAACGGTAATTATGCTTTCAGCAACTTGCCAGCCGGTCCGAATTACCGCGTCATTGCGTCAAAGACGGATTATCTTTTCGCACCGGCCGGCGAAGTTTTGATCGATCTCGACGGAGACCGTCAAGTGAACTTCACCAGCTTCCCGTCTTATCAAGTCACGACTCAAGTCCAAAGCAAGGGTTTAGGCCTACCGGGCGTGACGATCACGATCACCGGCGGGCAGTCGGTCAGTGGCACAACCGACGACGAGGGCGATCACACCTTCAACCTGGCGGCGCAACAGACCTACACGATTACGCCAAGCAGAGTGAACTACACGTTTACTCCGCCAAGCATCAGTTTCGACAACCTGAGCAGCAGCAAGCTCGCCGAATTCACCGCCGTGCTCAATGTAGGTGTGCCTGTTTTGATCAGCCATCCCGACTCGACGCGCGCGCTCGCGTTCGATTCGGTGCTGGGAACGATTGAGCCGTTCGCGTTGAATTACGATTACGCCCCGTCGCCGGATCGCCGGACCCGCGTGATGCTGTTTGCGACGAATTTCGATCTCGCGCCGGGCGAAACTCCGACCAGCATTACCGCCGATGCTCAAGACGCATCAGGTCGCGTTTACTCGTTGACTGTCGAGTACTTTGCGAAAGTCGAGGGACAGAACTGGTTGAGCTGCATGGTAATCCGACTGAATGACGAACTTGGCGACGTCGGCGACGTGCTCTTCCGAATTACCTATCGCGGCATCGCGAGCAATCGCGTGCGCGTTGGGATCGGCCATGTGGGTGGCGGCCCGGCCGACGACACGACCGCGATTCCAACGCCCGGAAGTGGGCCATAGCGGAATAATTGCCTTAGCAAAACACCTACCTGCTTTTGCATCATCGCAGCCAGATACCTCGTGTTATGGGCGCAAAAGGCGCCGGCCATCTACGGACCGTCGGCGGATGATTAAAGAACTTAGGTAGGCTTAGCGTCAGTCGCGCTCCACACGTCGCATGAAGGTCCTTTCATACTTCGTAAAGGGCTTTGTCTCTTCGTAGTGCTTCGTGACTTCGACGCATTCGGGATCGTTCGTCACATCCCGTCGATAGCTTTCGTATGAATCGACAGTCGGGAAGCTGAACAACGCGATCGCGATGTTGTCCGCGCCGGCTTCCCCGATTCCAGGAAAACTGAACGAAGCGGAGGGCGGCTCATCGCCCGGCACGAAGTAGCCATGATGCGTGCCCCCGTATTTCTCGATAAGTCTCATCCACACGCGCGCGTAATGCTCAAACTCGGCCCATCTTCTTTGATCGATGCTGTAACGTATGAAGCAGGTAACCAAGATTATTCTCCGTTCTGCAAAGGCCGGTACGATATCAGAGATCGGTCGGCGGAAGCTTCTGTAGTCGGTTGCATTCTTCCCGGCGTTTCACTTATCTTCGCGCTTCCGCATACTAACGCCTGGAAGCGACCGCAGTAACGCAACACAAAGACCTTCAAGAGAATCGAGAACCAAATGAAACGTTGCCCTACTTGTAATCGGATTTATACGGACGAGTCTTTGTTGTTCTGCGCCGATGATGGGACGCAGCTCGTCGGCGAAGCCGCGCCAGCCGAACCATTCAACGCGTCGCCATCGTCGCAACCAACAATCGCGTTTAGCCCAACGCCGCCCCCTCAAGCGTCGAGTTATCAACGAACGCCAGGTAAGAAAAAGTGGCTGGCGATGATCGCGCTGGCGCTCGGCCTGTTGGCGTTGCCGTTTCTCCTCTATAGCGTGAGCCAGCCGATTCTCTGGGAGTACGGCTTTCGCAACCTCCGCTTAGACCGATTGGTTGTCAGCCTGTGGGGTGTCGCAACGCTGTTCGGGGCTCTCCTGATGATCCTTTCACTGATCGTGGGGGCGATTGCGTTAATGCTTTCGATGCGACAGCCGGCGCGATACGGCGGCAAGGGTTTGGCGGTGCTTGGGCCGGTCCTGAGCATTCTTTTAATGGCGCTGGTAATCGGGGTGTTCGCCTTCCGTCGCATGCAGGGCCCGAATCGAATCGACATCGACATCTCGTCTAATTCCAACTACAACTCGAACGACAACTCCAACTACAACTGGAATCGTTCTGGAAACTCCAACTCCACTTCGAACTTAAATTCCAATTCAGCCCCCTCGGACTCAACTGATGAATCTGACGATTCGACCGGCATGTCTGAGACGGACAAGTATCGTCTGTTCTACGCGGCGGCGAAGAGCGGCGATACAGGTCTGCAGCGGCGCGCGGCCCAAAAGGTTGGGATCGTTGATTCGAACGGCATGCCCCCTTCGACTTATCAAAGCTTCACCAAAGGAATGATCAACTGGGCCTTCAAAGATAGCGCGTGGGTGCAGACGATCGACACACCGGCCAAGGGTCGCGCTTATGCAGAGGCGCGTCTGGACTAGTCAAAGAGATCACCAAAGCAGGCGGTGAAAGCGACTACTCACTCACGCAAGAAACTGCTCATCTGCATCTTAGCGGCTTCGCATCGCTCATCGTGCTGGTGCTTGGCGCTCTGGCGTTGAACGGATGGGCGATTCAGGTGGGAAACTCTACTGCAGCCTGGATGGCTGTGGCCGGCCTCGTTGGTACAATTAGCTCGTTCGCAGCCTTGTATAGTCAGCGGAAACAGTGACCGCTGGAGCCTGTCGAGCATCAACCCCGGCTGCGCTATAATCCTTCCTGGATCGCGCGATTTCGGGCTGACTGTGGGAAGCCACGTTGTCCGGAATCGGCATCTAAAGTTACGTTCCTAACAGCGCTAATTAAACGACAGGAACTGGAAATTATGGCCGCAAAACCGCCCTTTGATCGTCTTAAAGCTTACAAGCCAATGGCAATCGTGAACGCCCCGCCGCACGAACGGAAGCATCTGTTGCGGCGCTTCTGGTTTCCGGCGGTGCTGCTTCTGGCCCTCGCAGCGGGTGGTCTGACGGGCATCATCGCGGCCTATCAGTTGAACTATTCGCAGGCTGCCAGTGAAGTCGCCGCGCTGGCGACGTACCGCCCGAGCGTCGTGACGCGCATCTACGCGGACGATGGCAAGACGATCATCGGAGAGTTCGCGCTCGAGAAGCGTATCCCACTCAAGTACGAAGAAATTCCTCCGAATATGAAGAATGCAATTCTCGCCGTCGAGGACGCACGCTTCTATGATCACATCGGCATCGACCCGGTGCGCATCATGGGCGCGGCGTGGAAGAACCTGACGACTGAGAAAGTGGAAGGCGGATCGACGCTCACCCAGCAATTGGCGAAGAACCTGTTTCTGACAAGGGAGCAAACCTATCGCCGCAAGATGAATGAATGGTTGCTGGCACTGCAGATTGAGCGTTACTACACGAAGCAGCAGATCATGGAGCTGTACGCGAACCACATCTTCGTGGGCGCTAACGCTTATGGAGTTGAGGCCGGCGCGCAGGTTTATTTCAACAAGACAGCAAAAGACCTGGCTCTTGATGAAGCCGCCTTGCTGGCCGCGATTCCGAAGGCCCCGGGTGAATACTCGCCCACGTCGAACCCGATCAAAGCCAAAGAACGTCGCGATCTGGTTTTGGATCTGATGGCCCGCCACGGGTATGCGACTGAAGCCGAAGTGGCCGCCGCCAAAAACAAACCGATCCAGCTTTCCGATTCGGCCTATTACCAGCCACCGCAGGCGACGCATCCCGCCTTCGACTACGTCGTCGAATACATTCGCCAGGACCTGGAAGACAAGTTCACCACACGCGTTGCGCAAACCGGCCTTTACGTCTATTCGACCATCAACGTAGACGCGCAGAAGAAGGCTTACGAAGTTGTGCGTGCGGGTTTACGACGTTACGACAAGGGCCGCGGCTGGCGATCTTCTTACGAAGCGATCGCGACGTCGTCGAGCAACGGAGTGCCGACGCAACAGGAACTGAACAGCTACAAGTATCCGGATTGGTATCGTAACGACTATGTCGAAGGGCGCTACATCAAAGGCCTGGTAATGAAAGTCGGCGCTGACGCCACCGTTCGGTTCGGAAACTACACCGCAACTGTAACCAGCGCGGACATGGGCTGGAGCGGTCGGTCGCCAAGCGGCGAATTCAAGCCGGGCTATCTCGCCGAGTTCATCATCCGAAGCGTGGACAAGAAAGCACGACGTTTGAAAGTTGAGCTGACTCAAGTTCCCGCAGTCGAAGGCGCGCTGATGACGCTGAACGCGAAGACAGGCGAGATTGTTGCCATGCAGGGCGGCTACGATTTTCTGACGAACAAATTCAATAACGCCGTGCAGGCGTATCGGCAGACTGGTTCAGCCTTCAAGCCCTTCATCTACACGGCCGCGATCGAATGGGGCATGACGCCTGAGACGACCGTCAGTGGCGCGCCCATTAGCATCGGCGGCTGGACTCCGCACAATTACAACGGCTCTACCAGCAATGGCGACATGCCTTTAAAGACTGCGCTGGCACAGTCGATGAACATTCCGGCCGTGCACCTGCTGCAAACCGTCGGCATTCAGACGGGCGCGCAGATGGTGCGTCGCTTTGGAATTAAAGTGCCGATGGCGCCGTACCTGCCGTCAGCCTTGGGCGCGACTGAGGTGCCGCTCGATCAGATGGTTTCGGCGTATTCCGTTTTTCCGAATAAAGGCATTCGCGTCGATCCGCACATGGTGCGAAAAGTTTTGGATCGTGACGGCGCGGTTTTGGAAGAGTGGGAGAAGACAACTTACAAAGTCGTCAACGAGTACGTCGCGCTGACGATGGCGCAGATGATGCGCGGCGTCGTCACCGGTGGTACTGCGACCGCGGCGAGTTCCCTGCCGCATCCGATTGCGGGCAAGACGGGCACGGTGAACGATCACACAGATGTGTGGTTCATCGGCTACTCGCCGACCTACGTGACGGGCGTGTGGATGGGTTATCCGGGTAGAAAAAAGAATCTCGGAAACGGAATGACCGGCGGAGTCGGCGCGCTTCCCTATTTCAACGAGTTCATGCGCGACTTTTTGAAGGACAAGCCAAAAGAAGAATTTCCGAAGGCGCCCTCGATGCCGGAAGACATGCGTGAGATGTATCGCCAGCGGCAACGCGAACTCCAGCTCGAGCGCGCGCAGATGTCCGTGGAAGAGGAAACCGAGGAGACGGAAGAAGGCACTGCCACCCAGCCGAGCGCGATTACGACTCCTAAGTTAGAAGACACGACGCTGCCGCCGGCCCCGAAGCAGGATCAACCGGCGGAGCCACGCACCGAGCCGGCCCCGAAGCCGCAAACGCCGCCCGCGGAACCGCCGCGTCCAGAAACGCGTCCCCGTGAAGCTGAACCTGCCAAGAAGAAGGGGAAGAAGGGCGAACCTGACGGACCCTAAAAAAGGTTGAAGGCGGAAGGATGAAACGCGGCGAACTCACTCGCCGCGTTTTTCATTTCGAATACTATCGGGCCATCAATGGAAACTTTTCAGGTTGCTGTATCGATTCAACTGCGAGGTCAATATCGAGCTCAGACCAGTAGAGATGATGGTCGCTCAGAAGTTCGACTTTATGAATCGCTGAAACCGGCGCATTCTTAAACCAGGGAAAGTCGTTGAATGAGAGGAAGTGCTCAGTTCCCTTCAGCAGCAGCCAAATGCCGTGCATTGAGATCTGTGTGACTTCAACTTCCGAAGTGCTTGTGCCAAGCGTCTCTGATTTCATGTTCGTGCTCTTCGATTAACCTTCGAGCCGTCTGAAGATCCGGCCCTCGTAAACCATAATTGTCCGCCAATTCAATCTCAGGTTCAATCCAAAACTTTGCCTCACCTTGCGAACAATAAACGTGGACATGGATACGTGGTTCTTCGCGGGAGAAGAAAAAGAAGCGAAAACCCAACTCACGAAAGATAGTGGGGCTCATTTCGGTTTTTCGATTCCGAGACTACGCTCCCAACATTTTTCCCAGCACATGCGGCAGCATCTTTCGCCACCAAGGCCAGTCGTGATCCACGTCGGCCCCCCACAAATCCAGCGTGTGCGGAATGCCCTTTGACTTGAGGATACCGGAAAGCTGCTTGCTCCCATCCGGATCTTCGTACGAACCCTGACCCGTCATGATGTAGATCGAATCGGCGTGACGCAGGATCGGCAGGTAGTGATCGTCCTCCAGTTTCGAGAGGTAATCGACGGGATTGTTGAAATAGACGTTGTCATCGTAGAAGCCATTCAGAAACGAACGAATGTCGTAGCTGCCGCTCATCGGAATCGTACCCTTGAAGAGATCCGGATGCTTGAAGTATTCGTTCGCGGCCAGGTACGCGCCGAGGCTCGCGCCCGTGGTGATCGGACGCGCGAACTGCTCTTCGTTGTCGTTGCGGATTAGCGGGAGAACTTCTTCGGTGATGTATCGATCGTAACGCGTCAGCAACTCAGCCTTCAGCTTCGGCGGCATCTCTTTGTTCAGCAAACTCCACTTGTTCACGCTGTTGATTGAGTACGCGCGAATCTTGCCGTGCTCGATGAACGGCTTAATCGCATCGACCAGATAGAAGCGTTCGTACTCGAGATAATCCGCCGCCGCGGTCGGCAGCATCAGCAAAGTTTGGCCGCCGGTGCCGTAACGCACGAGCGGCATGTCCATCTGCAAATTAGGGCTGAACCAACTGGTAATCTCGCGTTCCATTACCACCTCGATAGACTTAGTTTGTGAAAGCGAAGCAGAGATATTGTCTTAGTTCCGAGTGTGGTGCAAGCGGCTGAGGGGCGGGCGATTATGTGGAGATCCGCAAGCGGGGCGTTAGCCCGACCGTTAGGGAGGGCTCCAAAATGAGACTTGCTGAGCCCTCCCTGACGGTCGGGCTAGTGCCCCGAATCAGCGCCAGGGATTTCATGCAAAAAGGCGCCTAAGATCCAAAGACACTCTGAGTAGGAACCACAGTTAAGGAGCTCCGGACTTTTCGACCGGCAATTCTGGGCGATTACTCCACTCCTGAAAAGAGCCGTCGTACAAGTGCGCGTCGTAACCGAGGTAACGCGCCACAAAATAAAGCAGGCTCGCTTGCTGGCCGATGTGACAGTAGGTCGCGACGCTGTCGCTTTGCTTAACTCCCGCGTCCGCGAAAAGTTTGCGCAGAAAATCCGGACTCTCGAATTTTAGGTTCGCATCCTGAGTCACGCTTCCGAACGGAATGCTCTTCGCCCGGGGTATATGTCCCGCGCGCGGCATATTGCCGGCCTGCGCGCCCGTGTAGAACTCGGAGTTCCGGGCATCGAGAATCGCCACATTCGGCTGGTTGAGATTTGCGCTGACCCACACCGAATCAACCACCAACTTTGGATTCGGACGCGGGGTGAACTTGCCAGGCTTCGGCGCGACGACCTCTGTGGTCACGGGCCGTTTTTCCGCCACCCACGCCGGCAATCCACCGTCAAGGATCGAAGTGCGATCGCCGAGACCAAGATAATCCAGCGTGAAGTAAACACGAGCGGTAGGTGTTACCCAGTCCTTGCTGAAGTAAACGACGATGCGCGAGTTGTCGCTTATCCCGAGCTTCTCAAATGTAGCTTTTAGTTGCTCGACCGGCGGCAATTCAAGAGTCAGCCCCTGCCCGCGCGGCGTGGAGATATCAGACGTTTGAATGAACTGCGCGCCCGGGATGTGTGCCGCATCGTATTCCTTCCGGTCACCAACCTGAAGCAGCACCAGGGACTTGTCGTTAAGATGCTTAGCCACCCAATCGGTCGTTACGATCATTGAAGATCGCACCTTGGCTTGCGCCTGGTTCAGGCAAACCGGTGACGCAACAGTCAACACTGCAACCGCGAGAATCCATCGAAAGAGGCTCTGTTTCATCGCTCCTCCAAACTGCATGCTCAGATGACGCTTACCATACCGTGGTTTCGTGCAGCAAGCTAAGCGCGGCAAACGGTTTGGTCGTAGTTTGCTTTTCTCTGTGCGGCTCTGTGGTTCTCGGTGTCTCCGTGGTAGTTCTTAAAGACAAATTCACCACAGAGACACGAAGTTCCACAGAGCCCCACAGAGATTCTGAAACCAGAACATTACCGCGGCAAACGGTTTGGACTGTGTTATTGCTAAAGTTCTTATCAAACAAGCGGAAATCGTTGACACAAAAGACCGGTTTGGATAGGCTGCGCAGACTTCGCGTCTGCGACTGGTGAAAGAGCCCGCGCTTTTTTGCATTCAACCCTGCCAGTCGGAAGGTTCTGGAAGAGACTAACGCTGCGAAGCAACCTGGAGCTACCGTATGGCAAACCGGCATTCCCGACTCGTGCTTCTGATTCTAGTGCTTCTGGTTCTGGGAGGTCGCGCGTTACTAACCGCCCAGACGCCGGCACCTAGTCCGCTACCTTCTCCACAACCGTCCGTTTCTCCGACTCCGGTTCCTGAGCCCAAAGTTGTGGCCGTCGAAGGAAACCTCCAATTGGACGATCTCATTAAGGTTCAGTTGGAACGGTTGAATGACTGGGCAGAGGTGAACGATCCGACTAAGTTAGTTCCCTATATTAACGGCCTGGCGATACGCGGAAATTATCCTCAAGAGATCCACCCCAGCAAGAATCATTTGCAGTTTCATCTGGAAATTACTCCGGACAACAAGCAAATGTGGATCGATTTGCTGGGCGAGCCACACGTAGCGCGAAAACCCGTAGCGTTCAGTGTCGGTTTCGAAGACAAGTCACCTTTTGATTCCGCTATTGATCAGACCCGTCCCGTCCTTTTGACAGTAATTTCACCGACGTATGGGTTGATAGCCCTTGTCGTTGTCCTGCTGACGTTCATCCTGCTGATTTGGCTGGCGCGCAAGACGAATCTGATTCGCGACGGCAGCGAGTGCCCGGTTCCGGGAAAGCTGAGGCCATATAACCTCGGCCGTACTCAGATGGCATTTTGGTTTTTTCTGATCCACGCGTCTTACATGACGATCTGGCTGATCACCGGCGCCCTCGACACGATAACCGCTTCGCTGCTCGCGCTGATGGGTATTAGCGCGGGAACCGCGTTGAGCGAAGTGATGATCGATTCAGGCAAGTTGAGCGCTAACGCAGGTCAGTTGCAGAGTCTATCCGCCGAAAAGCAATCGTTGGAGCAAACAATTCCGGAGCTCCAGACCCAGATAGATGCACTCAACGCGAAGCCCACTTTATCGCCGGAAGACACCACCAATCGAGACAGTTTGAACAAGCAGGTGCAGGACCGCCGCGCGCGGTTGGCGCTGATCAATCCACAGATGGAACAGCTGGCAGCATCAGCCGACGCGGCCGTCAGCAAGGGCTTTATTAAAGACATCCTCCGGGACGCCAGCGGCTACAGCTTCCATCGATTTCAAATTTTCGCGTGGACGATTGTCCTCGGCATAATTTTCGTCTCGTCCGTTTACAACAATTTGACGATGCCCGAATTCAGCGCCACTTTGTTGGGTCTGATGGGGCTCAGCTCCGGGACTTATATCGGGTTTAAGTTCCCGGAGAAGACATAACTAAACTCCGACCGTAAGGGCTCAAAGATGTTGCACTAGAGCGCGGGCATATTCGACGACTGGGCGACACAAGATTAGTGACACCCCAGACGATCACGCAGATTCCATCAAGCGAGAAAGAAGGAGCTATGAGCAAAGGCCCTAAACAAGTTCTAATTATTCGTCACGGTGAAAAGGTTGGCGAGCCGAAGAAGGATGACGACGGCGGAAACAACCTGTCGATCAGAGGTTCAGCCCGCGCGGCCGCTTTACCGTCACTATTCGCACCGGGACAATCGCAGTTAGCGTGCGACCTTGTCCTTGATCTTGATCCGCACCAGTTTGCCGGCACTTATGAGACGGTTCCTATCAAAGGCACGCGTCCGAGGTTTTCCACACCTCAATCAATTTTTGCCACGGCGCGGTCGAAGCACAGCCAGCGTCCCATTGAAACAGTCACGCCCACGGCCATCGCTTTGAACCTGCCCCTCATTGACAGATTTGCGGACAAGGAAGGGGACATTGAAAAGATGGTCAAGGCGATTCTTAACGAACCTGCATTCGCCGGAGAGGTCGTCCTGGTCTGCTGGCATCACGGCAAAATTCCCGCTATCGCCAAGGCTCTAGGTATTCCCAAACCGCCGAAGTGGGACGGAAAGGTCTTTGATCGCGTTTGGCAGATTACTTTTGAAAAAGGGAAAGCCAAGCTGGAAGATCTGCCGCAGATGTTGCTGTACGGTGATTCGAAGAAATAGCTCACTTTCTCGTCTGAAGCTAAAAGCGCGAGTTCCCACGCCGCGAAACGGCTCGGCAATTCAGGCGTTATAGCCGATCCTGGCGCGTTAAACCTTGCCAAGACTACGCGACGAACAGCTCACCCAGCGCCGCCGCGCCATTGACCGCGGCCTTGCCTTCATCTACGAAACAGCCTGCGATGCCGAGAATTTCGCGGATTACGGATTTGATTACCTCGGCTGTTTTCATTGCGTCGCCTCGACCTCGAAAGACCGAAAGCTTCGCCGGACCGCAACTGAGATGGGCCGTGAGCGCGCCCGGCAGTGGCGCCGACAAAACTCCAAAGTAAGGCCGGACGCTGATGCCAACGAAGTGTTGCAGCTCGTCTACGGCAACTACGCCGCGGACAGCCTGGGCGGGCGCGACAAGCGCTTCAAAGAACAACTTCGCCAGGCCGCCGCCAAATTTACGGCGCGCGACTACTTTGGCTTTGATCCCGCTACCGAGCCGCCTCCCAGCGACGTGCCGGAGGAATGCGCCTGCGAGACGTTGAATGAACGCGGCCGCAAGAGATGCGTTAAGTGCCGGAAGCGGCTCACGATGACCACGCGATACGCGCTCTGGCAGGATGCCCTAATCGGCAGCTACATGGGTGAACAGCACGGCGTCAGATTGGGGACTTCCTACGCGGAAGTAATCAAGTGGCTGAACGTCATGCGTCCCTACCCCAAGTTAGTTGGCGAAGATGCCTGGACTGTCTATGACGCCACGTACGCCGTCACTCATGTGGTCTACACGCTCAACAGTTACAGTTGCTATAAGCTGTCACCACGATGGCTGGCCGCTGAATATGCATTTCTGAAACAGAACCTCACGCAGGCGATCGCCTGGGAGGATCCAGAGACGATGGGCGAGTTTCTGGACACGCTAAAGTCGTTTGGTTTAAGCGAGAGCAATCGCCTCATCGTAAAGGGGATGAAATACCTGCTCGCGACACAGAATGCTGATGGTAGCTGGGGCGATATGGAAGCCGATGATATCTATAATCGCTATCATCCAACATGGACAGCGATAGATGGCCTGCGTGAATACTCATGGCGAGGTACCAGACTGAGCTTTCCGAAAGTAGCGCCACTGCTGAGAACAAACCCTCGCCATTAGGCCACTGAAGAGTTCGCATCGCACGTTACAGCACTTCAGTTTCTTCCAACAGTTTGCCCGATGTGAATCGCTCGACGCCTAATTGCCTGGCATCGATCAAATCCGAACGCCCGTGGAGAATTAGATCTGCCGTAACGCGTCCCGACGCCGGGGAATGCATGACGCCGTGGCCGCTGAAGCCGTTTACGAAGTAGAGTCCCTCCACGTTCGGCGCCGGCCCGATAATCGCGTGGTGATCGGGCGTCATTTCGTAGAGCCCGACCCATGCGCGCCGCGGATTCACTTCGGCTTCCGACAGGACAGGCACGCGTGAAGCGGCGTGCGTCAGAATCTTCTCTACGAAGGTCCCATCGAAATCTGTTTTGAACCCAGGCGTCTCTTCGGGATCATTCCAAGCCAGTAGAATTCCCTTCCCTTCGCGACGAAAGTGAAAGCCGGTGGACATGTCAATCACCATCGGAAAACGTTTCGGCAGATGATCGAAAGGTTCAGTGGGCACGAGTTGGCGACGTAACGGTTCGACGGGCAATTCCGCGCCGGCCATCTCTGCGACGTGGGCGGCCCAGGGCCCGGCGGCGTTAACAACGATGCGAGTTGAAACGAATCCGCGGGACGTTTGCACGCCGGTGATGCGGCTTCCTTTGGGAGTGCGGCGACTCGTCGCCGCTTTTGAAAGCGCTGACGAGTCAGCGCACTCCACATCGATTCCGGTCACTGCCGTATCCAGCCAGAGGCGCACACCTTTTTCTCTCGCGCTCAGCATAAATCCCATCATCACGCTGTGCGGATCGACAAAGCCATCCGTGGGACAAAACGTGCCGGCGAGAATGTCATCCACCCGCAGTTGCGGCACCATCTTCGCGATATCTTCAGGGGTGAGCCATTCAACATTCGTGACGCCCAACGCGTTCTGCCGCTCGCGATTCGCTTTCAAGCACGCAAGATGATTCTCGTTGGTCGCGCAGAACAGGTAGCCGTGCGCGCGATAATCTGCGGGATGACCGACAACTTCATCAAACCTCGCGAAGAAGTCGATCGAATACTTCGACATTTGAATGTTTACGGGAGTCGCGAACTGCGCGCGCACGCCGCCCATGCTTTTGCCGGTCGAGCCCTTGCCCTGATGCGCTTCACGCTCAAGCACGAGCACATTTGTGCAGCCGGACTGCGCGAGATGATAAGCGACACTCGATCCGACAATGCCGCTCCCGATGATAACGACGTCCGCGGTTTCCATTTGGAAGGCAAAAGTAAAAAGGATTAGCTTGAAAGTAAAGAGTGACGGGCAACTAGTTGGTAAGGTTTAGGAGTTCCCGGCGGCCGTGCGACCGCGTCGCCGCAATCAAGCGAGGAACATTATGATGATCTCCGCGATAGGGAACGCCGTCGGCCACCACGCAGAGGCGGCGGCGGAAGTTGTCAGCTTGGTTTGTGTTGTCGGCTTGCTTTGTGCTGCGGCGCACACAAATTCCTCGGGATATGACGCAAGCTGATCCCTAACCACACTCGGCAGGTAACGCAGAAAGTCCGTCCCGTTAAATGATCGTTCAATTAGCTCACGGTTCACCTTCCGTGTGTAATCTGTAAACTTCGCCGTCACGTCGCCCGCCGTCTTGGCGTTCATGTCGAGAATCTTCACGGTGGAGCCGCAGGAGTAATCGAAAGCCTTCGCATCAATCGTCTTGATCTGCGGAGCTTGCAGCGTCCGGAAGTGGATTTTGTGGCGCTTCTGGTCGTAGACGATGCTCCACTGCGTATAACGTGCCTGCGCCACGTCTCTCAGAATCTCAAAGGCGTAGTTAACTGCTTCTGCTTCTGCACGTTCGGACTTGCCAAATTCGCCGCTCTTCTTCGCGGCCCTCGCAAAACGCTCGAGCGAACCATTGCCGTGCGCTCTTTCAAGTGCGGTCGTCTTCGAATACTTCAGCGACTTCTCGTAAGTGTCATTGGTCAATGTCGAAAACGGAAGAGCCTCCCCGTGATGTGTCACCATCTTGCCGTTTAGAAATTCGATCGTCGCGGAGTTACCCGCCTTGTCATTTACCAGGTAGTGCAACCGAACCAACGAACTGATTCTTACCTTTTCTGAGTTTTCGATGACGTCGGCAACCGTGGCCGAGGTGTCGAGCTGATATTGAATCCACTCAAGCACGTCAAGAGCCGGGCGCGAGTCTTCCGCCGGATACTGCGTTTCGTCGAGCCACATCAGCTCAATAACCAACCCTGCCTCGTTCAATCCACCCGAAGGGTTTTCACGACCATACTGATTGAAAGTGACGCTGCCGTATTCGGAAACCCACCGCGCCGGATTAGTACCCTCGAGGCTGGCGCTCTTTGAAACACCGCGCTTGTTTACGAAAACCAGGCCGTCGCCAACCATCCAGTCATAGTTCTTTCCGAACAGAATCTCACCCTTGTTCTTGAGGCAGAAGGTCGTGCAGGCGAAGACGCGGGTCGCGGAAAGGCAAAACACGATCAGAATCGCGGGAAGGACAGCGAACCGTTTTGTTTTCATAAAAGCCCCGAGTAATTCTGGTAATAAAGAGAAAAGCCAACCCTGCTCGTCCTCTTTAACGCATCGGCTCTGAGGGGAGTTTCGAATTCGACTAGGTAGATGCAAAAAAGGCGAGGACCGTGGCCCTCGCCTTTCGCGCTGAGTCTTAAACCCACCCGCGCTATGCTACGCACCCTCACCCAACCTAAAGCTTCGCTCCCTCACCCCAGCCCTCTCCCATGCGGAGAGGGAGAAGGCGCCAAAGGGAGAGGAGCGGCAGCAGGTGGTACTGACAGGAGTTACGCCGGTGCCGGTGTGCCCCCGGTAATCGGCGGCAGGATCGGCTTCAGCGGGCTCGTCGAAGGTTCTTTTTCCTTCGCACCCGGCAGTTCCTGCTGAGTACCAGTCGTTGATTCGGTCGTGTCGTCGATCGGCAGACCGGCGACGATGCGACGAATCTGAACGCCGTCGAGCGATTCATACTCGAGCAGCACTTCCGCCAGACGCACCATCGTGTCGCGATTCTCGTTGATGATCCGCGTCGCGCGCTCGTATTGCTCGGTAACGATCTTGCGGACTTCGGAATCGATGCGAATTGCCGTCTCTTCCGAGAAGTCTCGGTGCTGAGCAATCTCGCGGCCGAGGAAGATTTGCTCTTCCTTCTTGCCGAACGTCAGCGGCCCAAGCTCAGACATGCCGTACTCGCAAACCATCGCGCGCGCGAGTTCGGTCGCCTTTTCAATATCGTTCGACGCGCCGGTCGTAATGTTGCCGAGGAAAGTTTCTTCGGCGATACGGCCGCCCATCAGAATCGAAATCTGGCCGAGCAAGTATTCCTTCGTGTAGTTGTGACGATCCCCTTCGGGCAATTGCTGCGTCACGCCGAGCGCCATGCCGCGCGGAATAATCGTGACCTTGTGCACCGGATCCGCGTTCGGAACTTTCATGCCCACCAGCGTGTGCCCGGCTTCGTGATAAGCCGTCACCCGTTTCTCTTCGTTCGAGATGACCATCGACTTTCGCTCAGCGCCCATCAGGACTTTGTCCTTGGCCAGCTCGAAGTCGTACATCGCGACAACTTTCTTGTTATAGCGTGCCGCATTGAGTGCCGCTTCGTTCACGAGGTTCGCCAGGTCGGCGCCGGTGAATCCGGGCGTGCCGCGCGCGATGATCGTGATATCGACGTCTTCGCCCAGCGGAATCTTGCGGGTATGAACTTTCAGGATGCCTTCACGGCCGCGCACATCGGGTCTTGAGACGACGACACGCCGATCAAATCGCCCCGGTCTAAGCAGCGCCGGATCGAGTACGTCGGGCCGGTTGGTCGAAGCGATCAGGATCACGCCATCGTTCGATTCGAATCCGTCCATCTCAACCAGCAACTGATTCAAAGTCTGCTCGCGCTCATCGTGTCCGCCGCCGAGGCCTGCGCCGCGATGACGTCCAACGGCATCGATTTCGTCGATGAAGATGATGCACGGCGCGTTTTTCTTGCCCTGCTCAAACAGATCGCGGACACGAGAAGCGCCCACGCCGACGAACATCTCAACGAAATCCGAACCTGAAATTGAGAAGAAGGGCACGTTTGCTTCGCCCGCAATTGCGCGCGCCAGCAAAGTCTTTCCCGTTCCCGGCGGGCCCATCATCAAAACGCCCTTGGGAATGCGGCCCCCGAGCTTCTGAAACTTCTGCGGTTCTTTCAGGAATTCGATAATCTCCTGAAGCTCTTCCTTAGCCTCTTCAACGCCGGCAACGTCCTTGAACGTCACCCGTTTCTGTTGATTGCTAAGCAGCTTCGCGCGCGACTTGCCAAATGAAAGGGCCTTGTTGCCGCCCGACTGCATTTGCCGCAGCATGAAAATCCAAAAACCGAAGATCAGCAGAAACGGCAGCAGGTAATAAAGGGCCGGCCACCAAAGGCTGGAACTTCCCTCTTCCTGAACATTCGCAACCTTGGACTTGCCGTTCGCGTCCACGCCGCGCGCCTCTTTCAAAATCTCGGCCTTGGTATGCTCGTTCGTAAGTTGCACGACATAAGTCTTGCCCGAGCTCGGCTCAACCGCGACCGTTTCAGACTGCTTCACCGTCAAATGCGACAGTTGACCCGACTGAATCTTCTGCTCGAGTTGCGTCAGATCGAGAGGACTAGTGCCCTTGGTGCCCGGATTGACGAGCTTATAGATGAGCAGCGCGCCCGCCACAATCAGCAGCCAAAAAATTATTTGTCTTGCAGTGGAACTCAAAATCTTCCTGCCTCCGTCGCCCATGATACCGTAAGTTACCTATAAAAGTCGCTTCCGAAGAGATTTCCCGAATTTAAGAGTTCTAGGATGCGAATTTGTTCCCCTCCGGTGTCCCGAATAGCCCACTGTTGTTACGCTTTAGTGTCCGTGGATGTTTTCGCGTTGAAAGTAAGTAAGCCACTTTTGCCCGAGACCGTCGCTCCGCCCGGCAGTTCGATCGTGCGTCCGCCGCGGCTCTGAGTCACCAGAGTCTCGACGGCGCGAATATGAACCATTTCCAGTCGGCGCAAGTTTCCACGACGCTGTTCCAACCAAAGTCGCAAAGCGCGACGCCGCAACGCGGGAGGAGCGTCCGCCAGTAAATCCGTCCGCAGTCGATGCCGCTTCCCACTGTTGTCCGTCGAAAGCTCTAACAATCGTTGGGCTGCGCTATCCAGCGCACGGCCGTCGTCTCGCAGCAGGTCGGCGGTTCGCGCCAACGCTTCAGAGATTCGCGGGTTGAAACTCCGCATCATTGGCAGAAGCTGCCGCCGCACGCGGACTCGCGCGAATGCCTCGTCTTCGTTCATTTCGTCGTGGCGAAAGTCGATGCCGCGAGCGCGGCAGAATCCTTCCGTATCGCGACGACCGGCCCAGGCGAGCAATGGCCGCGCCAGCATCGTTTTGCCCGCAGTGTTCAGCGGGCGCACAGGCTCCATTGCGCTCATGCCATCAGTTCCGCTCCCGCGCAGCAAATTCAACAGCACCGTTTCTGCCTGATCGTCCATCGTGTGCGCCGTCAAGACGAGATTGGCGCGACGCTTTTGCGCCACTTCGGCAAACCATTTGTACCGGGCGAGGCGCGCCGCTTGTTCGAGATTGTCGCTGCTGCGCCGCGCGAGACTCTTTACGGGCACTCGCTTAATTGCGGCTTCGTGACCCATGCGGGTCGCCAGCTCTTTCACCCAGCGAGCGTCGTCACCGCTTTCCCTACGCAGTCGATGATCGAGATGCGCAACTACGATCCGGATGTTCAGCTTGTTTGCCTTGATTAGTTCATCGAGCGCCAGAAGCAGCGCGACCGAATCAGCGCCCCCGGAAACTCCCACGACAACGACCGCGTCTGAAAGCGGCAGCTTCAGACTTCGCCACTGTCGCAGAAGAGCGCGTGCGAACTTGCTGATCGGCTGCTTGCGAAGCTGAACGCAGGCCGTACCAGACCTTTTAGGCTGCCGTTTCACTAGAGGGAATCTTAGCATCGAAAAATTCTTTAAGTTCCTCTTGAGCGGCGGAATAGGCTCCGAGGAACTTCGGTTTCTGGTGAGTCGGATACTGCGACGAGCGAGCAATCTTTCCTCCCCTCTCCGCAAGCGGAGAGGGGTAAATGATCGAGCGGTCTGTAGGGCCTTCAGCCGCGGTTTCGGTACGCATGCCTCCGGCATGCTGACTGAACGCAAGCACGCCAGAGGCGTGCGTACCGGCGTCGTTGGCTCAAGGCTGACCTCCTTGCTAACGCTTCCGAGCAAACGTAAGATCGCTTCCCCGATGGAACTTACCGTTGGCATCACCGGCGCCTCCGGAGCGATCTACGCGCACAGAACTCTCGTGCATCTGGCCGCGAGCGGCACCGTCGAACGCATCAACCTGGTTCTTTCAGATTCAGCCAAGACGGTTGCCATGGTCGAACTCGGATTCGATCTGCGTTCGGCTGACGAGAAAACGATCAACGAGTGGATCGGCTTGGCGCCCGATTCGAAGATGGTTCGCTTGCATCGTCTGGACAACATGGCGGCCACGCCATCTTCAGGATCACATCCACAGGCCGGAATGATCATTGTGCCGTGCTCGATGGGTACGTTGGGGGCAATTGCTTCGGGTGCGGGGACAAATCTCATTCATCGAGCCGCCGACGTGACGTTGAAAGAAGGACGCAAACTGGTGATTGTCCCGCGCGAGACGCCCTACAATGCGATTCATCTCGAGAACATGCTGAAACTTTCGCGTGCTGGAGCTACAATGCTGGCAGCGAGCCCGGGGTTTTATCATCGGCCAAAAACGATCGAAGCGCTGGTCGATCACTTATGCTTCCGCATTCTCGATCAGTTCAACATTCCACACTCAACCACCACTCGTTGGAAAGGAGAATAGTCATGCTCAACCTCAATCAACTCGCACGCTTCAGAGTCCACTTGATCATCGGATCCTTCCTGCTAGCATGGTTCTCACTCGCCACATTAATGCGCATTATTGACGGCGAGAATGTGCTCTGGGCGATTTGGAGTTCGATAAGCGAAGTAAAACTGATGGAGTGGGTCACTCTCATTTGTGTGTGGGCGACAATGGCATCTCTCGTCAAACAAAACGATGAACTGCGCGCCAAAGTACAACTACTGGAAAGTCGTCAGTAGCACTTGATGCCGGCGTTAACTCAAAACATCCGCACCACGCTCGAGATGATCAAGATCGAGCACACCCTCTTTGCCCTGCCGTTTGCTTTTCTGGGTGCGGTGCTCGCCGCAGGTGGGATTCCATCAGCCTCGCAGATTGTTTGGATTATCGTCGCTATGGTCGGGGCGCGCTCGACCGCGATGGCGTTCAACCGGATCGCCGACAAGGATTACGATGCGCGCAATCCGCGCACGAAGATGCGCGCGATTCCCGCGGGAATACTGTCAACCGGCTTCGTTTGGGGATTCACCATCATCAGCGCTGCGATCTTCTTCATGGCGGCGGCGATGCTTAATCGACTTACGTTGCTGCTATCGCCAGTCGCCCTCGCCAGCATCGTGCTTTATTCCTACACCAAGCGTTTGACGTTGCTTTCTCACCTCGTCCTTGGGTGGTGCCTGGCGATTGCGCCGACCGGCGCCTGGATCGCAGTGCGCGGTGCGATCGAGAGTCCCATTCCGCTCCTGCTATCGCTGGTCGTGATGCTTTGGACCGCCGGCTTTGACGTGCTCTACGCATGCCAGGACTTTGAATTCGATCGGCGTGAAGGTCTTTACTCGATTCCGGCCCGTTTTGGCATTGCTCAATCCCTGTGGATTTCGCGAACGCTGCACGCGGGAGCATTCGCGGCGCTCGTTGCGTTATACTTTCTGACGAACCTGGGCGCAATCGCTTTGTTAGGAGTCATCGCGACCGGTGCATTGCTAATCTATCAGCACACTCTGGTGCGTGCCGATGATTTGAGCCGATTGAATGCGGCGTTTTTTACGACGAATGCTTTTGTGAGCGTGATCCTATTCATAACTTTTGGCAGTGCCGTTTTCTTAACACGTTAATCGGATGAACATTTCACACGACCCCAAACTGAACGAGATCAGCGCGAAAGTCCGGAGCGGAGAACGTCTGACGTTGGAAGATGGCGTGGCGCTCTTCAGCACAGACGATCTGAACGCGCTCGGCAAAGTCGCCGACACCGTGCGCCGTCAAAGGCATGGACGCACGACATATTTCAACGTCAATCGGCACTTCAATCCGACCAATGTTTGCTACGTTGACTGCAAATTCTGCGGCTTCTATCGCACGCCGCGGCAGCCGGACGCCTACACGCACAACATCGACGATTCGCTGAAGCTCGCCGGCCAGGCCGTCAACGAAGGCGCAACGGAATTGCACATCACGGGCGGGTTGAACACAAAGCTGCCGTTCAGCTACTTCACCGATCTGCTGTCAGCTCTGAAGAAGCAGTACCCGCAGCTGCACCTGAAAGCCTTTACGATGGTTGAGCTGGATCACTTCGCGCGCTTTTACAAGATGAGCGACGAAGACGTGATTCATCAGTTGATGGATGCCGGTCTGGATTCATGCCCAGGCGGCGGCGCTGAGATTTTTCGCGAGCCCACGCGCTCGATGATTTGTTCGCACAAGTGCGACGCGCAACGTTGGCTGGATCTTGCCGGCACAGTGCACCGCGCCGGACTGAAGACCAATGCGACGATGCTCTATGGTCACATTGAATCCATTGAAGATCGTGTCGATCACATGGTTCGCCTGCGTGAGCAGCAGGACAAATCGGGCGGCTTCCAATGTTTCATTCCGCTCGCGTTTTATCCCGAGAACACACAGCTCGCACACCTCCCCGGCCCCTCGGGAATCGATTCACTGAAGACGATGGCCGTCTCGCGACTGATGCTCGACAACTTCCCGCACATCAAAGCGTACTGGGTGATGCTCGGCAAACGTCTGGCGCAAGTCGCTTTGCACTTTGGCGCGAACGACATCGACGGCACCATCACTGAGGGTGGCGAACTCAGCGAGAGCTATTCGATCGAGTCGAACAATGAAGTAAAGATGTCGAAGATTGAGCTGATTCAATTGATCGAAGAAGCCGGCTTTGAAGCCGTTGAGCGCGACACAGTTTACAACCCAATTGCCCATGCCGTTCCCGCCTAACGCACTATGAAGTTTCTCGTTTGTTTTTTATTTCTACTGACGGCCAGTGTAGGGTTGGCTGCCCAGGAACTGCCTCCGACTCGGGCGCGTAATGGACTTGTGGGTTCCACGAAAACCGTTGAATCGGGCACGATCACTTACGCGGTCAAGGATGGAAAACGCGTCGAAGGTAAATCACGAGTTACTCAAAAGTGGAGTTTTGACGAACGCGGAAATCTGATGGAGGCCGTCACTTTCGACGCTGACGGAAGCATCTCTTCCAAACTCGTCTACACATACGACGCTATAGGCCGACATACCGGATACGAGGAATACTACCGCGGCGCCGGCAAAGCGATGGGGGATCCACGCAAGCACATTTTCACGCTTGACCACAACGGAAAGATTGTCGAGCGGATCATCTATGAAGCTGACGGAAGTGTGGGCTCGCGGTTTACCTGCAAGTACGACAGCAAAGGCAACAAAATCGAAGATGCCTATTACTCCTGGACGGGCGCAACGATTGGCCGAACCGCTTACACATATGACGCCGCAGGCCGTGTGCTAACGCAAGCGGCTCACGATGCGAACGATGTGGTTTCGTGGAAGACGGTCGATTCATACGATTCCGCGGGCCGCAAAGTTGAGTGGGCGCAGTATCAAGACCAGGTGCTGCGGTACAAGAAGCTCTTCAAGCATGAAGACAAGGGCAGGGTCACGGAAGAAGAGACCTTTGAGTTTAACGCGCCGCCCGGTGTGTTTGTCACCCACGCTCCGGTCCCCGGTAAGGTCGTCTACACCTACGATGACAAACAGCGCTCCAAAGAGATCGCGACCTACGACCCGACCGGTGCCTTAAAGACCACGGAAGTTCGCACCTTCGATAAACATGGCAATCAACTTGGCTGGGAGTTTTACAACGCGGACGGATCTGCGCGGCCCACGGAAATCAATTTCTATGAAAACCACACGTTACTTGGGAAGCTCACCGGTAAATCCCGCACGCAGATCCAATACGATTCACACGGTAATTGGACAAAGAAGATCCATTTGATTCTGCCGGATGGCGCGACGGAGCCGCAGCCATTTCGCGCTGACTACAGAAACATAACTTACTAGAAGGACTAACCATGCCAACGACTGGATTACGAACTATTACACTCGCGCACTCGCCCGATTCGGACGATGCCTTCATGTTCTACGGGCTCGCGACGCACAAGATTGAAACCGGGGATCTCGAATTCGAGCACGTGCTGAAAGACATTCAGACCCTGAACGAAGCGGCGCACAAGGAAACTTACGATGTCACCGCGATTAGCTTTCATGCCTATGCGTACGTCGCGGACAAGTACGCGCTGCTGCCGCATGGAGCTTCGATTGGCGACAACTATGGGCCCATCGTAGTTGCGAACGCAGAGCTCGCCGTTTCAGAGTTGTCGAACGTGACGATTGCGGTGCCCGGCATACTGACCAGCGCGTTTCTCGCGCTCAGCATTCACACACCGAACTTCAATTACGAAGTAGTGCCCTTCGACAAGATCATCGACGCCGTCACTGAAGGCCAGTGCGACGCGGGGTTGCTGATCCATGAAGGCCAGCTCTTCTATCACAATCTCGGTCTGCACAAAGTGCTCGACCTGGGCGAATGGTGGCACGAACACACGGACGGTTTGCCGCTGCCGATGGGCGGGAACGCAATTCGCAAAGACCTGGGCGCCGAAACCATCCGCGAAGTTTCGGGCCTCCTCAAGGAAAGCATTCAGTACTCGCTCGACAATCGCGAAGACGCGCTGGAGTACGCGATGCAGTTTGCCCGCGACATGGACCCGGCGCTGGCTGATCGGTTTGTAGCGATGTGGGTGAATGAACTGACGCTTGACTACGGCGAACGCGGCCGTGAGGCTGTCCGCCGCCTGCTCACCGAAGGCTACGAACGCGGCATCATTCCTCATCAAGTCGCTGTGGACTTCGCCGGCTAAGCTGGGTCGGTACGCGCGTCTCGCGTGCCGCACGCCAGCGGCGTGCGTACCCCCAATCTTCTAAAATCGTTTCGTCAGAGAGGCGCCCAGCTCAATTTCAGTGTTGACATCGCGCCCGACTCCTCGGAGAATCGCGCTCACATGAAGTCTCCACGATTTCTTCTGCGCGGATTTCGCCGGCCGAGCGAAATGGCCCTGGCCGCGCTCGGGCCGCTCGAGCGTCAGATCCTGGATGAGACGTGGCAGCGCGGCGAAGTCAGCGTGCGCGACGTCTGTGTCGCTTTCGGGGATCAGGTCGCTTACACGACGATCATGACGACCCTCGATCGACTTTATAAGAAGCACCTGCTTGAGCGCCGAAAATCAGGGCGCGCATTTCTTTACTCGCCGGCCGTAAGCCGCGAACAACTCGAAACCGGAATTCGTGAGGACGTGATCGAAGGACTATTCGACGGCACGGAAGGCATTCAGCCGGTGCTCGCCTGCATAGTTGACACCGTCAGCGAACGCGATCGCGAACTTTTGGACGAGCTGGAAAGATTGGTGCAGGAAAAGAAACGGCAGCTGACAACTGAGTGATGTACACACTGCTGGGAATCAGCCTGGGATTGGCCGCGTTTCTCACCGTGAACGCAGTGGCTTCGTTCGCGGGCGCCGGACTCTGGCGTCTGATCAAATCTCCGCTCCAACGTTGCTCTGCCCACACGCGCGCCGAGCTTCTCTTCGCTTTCCGCGTCGCCCCGCTGTTGCTTTCGACAATGTTCGTCGCGGCGTTCCTGGTTCCCGCATATTTCCTGCACGAGCCGTACGGAACTAACGAAGTCGTCTCGGGAAAATTGGCGACGCTCGCCATCATATCGGCAACGGGCATACTGCTGGCGATTTCACGCGGCATACGTTCGTGGCTGGCGACTCGGCTGCTGCTTAAGGCGTGGCTCAGATCGGCAACTCCGATCACGCTCGCGGGTGTTTCTATTCCCAGCTTCAAACTCACGCACGAGTTTCCGGTGCTCGCAGTCGTCGGCACCTTTCGTCCGCGTTTGTTCGTTACCGAACAAGTCCTGACGACGCTCACTCAGGATGAACTCCACTCAGCCATCGCGCACGAGGCCGCGCATCTCAGTGCGCGCGACAATCTGAAACGATCGTTGCTGCGCGGGTGTGACGACGCGCTGCTGATGATTCCCTGCGGCCGATCGCTTGACCGCGCATGGGCGGACACTTCTGAGTCTGCGGCTGACGAATACGCCGCCCGGACTAGTTCGTCGGCGGCCGTCAATATGGCCGCGGCATTGGTGAAAGTCGCTCGTATGGTTCCGCAAGGCTCACGCGCGGTCGTGCCGGTTGCCGCGTTCCTGGTCGGCAACGAAGAAGACCGAGGAATAAAAGCGCGTGTCAGAAGGCTTCTCGAAATTGCGTCAAACCAGGAAATGCGTGACCGAACGTTTGTGCGTTACCGGCTCCTCCTGCCGTTGGCTTTGCTCGTAATGCCCGTAGCGACCGTCGTAGTTCATCACGCGAACTCTGAAGTTCTCGCGTCGCTGCATCGGTTGCTCGAACGCGCCGTTCATCTCTAATCGGCTAATCAAGCTGAGTTCACTTCGCTTTGGCTGCGTCGGTCACCTTCCCGTGCAGCATCAGGAACATCACGCCGGCAATCATCTGTACCGCAATCCCGAACACGACCAGTGCGGTGATCGAGTAATCGTAAAGAATTCCCATCACGACGCTGCCGGCAAACCACAGCAGCCCGTACACGGCATTGAAAGCTCCGTAAGCGGTGCCGCGTTTGTTCATCGAAATAACCTGCGCGATGCCTGAGCGAAGAATCGAGTTTTGCGCGCCGAGACCGGTGGCCCAGCAAGCTACGCTAAGAACTACGGCAACAGGTCCGCCCAGAAACCCGAGTGGCAGGGCAAATAACGCGACCGCAATCGCGACCGAGAGGATGCGAAGGCCGTAGCGATCAAACAGTCGCCCAAAGACGAGCGCGCTCAACCCGGCCACACCCATCGCCACGGCGTAGTACAAAGGAATCGCGGCCGGCCTTGCCAGTTGGGCATTCTGAAAGTGGTAAGCCAATAGCGCGAAATCAACGAAGCCGCATGCCAACAGTCCCGCGGCGACAACGTAAATCCAGAAGAAACCCGGCAGCCGCTGTTGAGCTAAATCCGGCGGCGGCTCCGGCTCTTCCGGCCGCATCGTGCGCGCGACGAACAGCGAAGTGAACGCGACCACTGCCGGCAAGGCTAACCACAAAAACGCCGGTCCAAATGTATTCTCGCGCGCGACGATTGCGGCCATGAAGAGTGGGCCCAGGACCGCGCCCGTCTGATCCATCGCCGCATGCAAGCCGAATCCCCAACCGTGCCCGACGGTTTTCGTCGCGCCGGACAACAACACATCTTTCGACGGGCCGCGCAGACCCTTGCCCGTGCGTTCGGCGACCACGAACAATGCAGCGCCTTGCCAGTTCTGCGCGAACGCAAGTCCCGGCACGACCGTCAGGTTCAAAGCGTAACCAAGGAAAGTGATCGTCCAGTACGCTCGCGTTTTGTCCGCAAGCTTTCCTGACACCAGACGCAACGTCGCCGCGATCAATTCTCCGAACCCGGCGATGAGACCGACTTGTGTTGCCGAGGCGCCGAGGTCTTTCAGGTAAGGTCCGATAATGCTGTGCGCGCCTTCATACGTCATGTCGGCGAACAAGCTCACTATGCCCATCGCGACAATGAAGCGAATTGCGTGTTTACGATTGGAGGTCGCCGCCATCGGTTCCGTTTTTCGCAAGACCTGCTCAGTGTTGTGAAGCCGTTCTCATGTCACCGAACGGCGTCCATTCGATCTCTCGTTGATCCACGAGCTCTAGTAGTAGTTAGCGGTCGAGCGTACGCTTACCGGGCTGGTGGATTCACTTATCTCTCAGTCAGAACTAGCGTTGAGCAGTCTCAAGTATTCCTCAAGACTGATCAAGCGACAATAGAAACATTACGAGCACTCGATGAAAGCTTTGGAGCACACAATGGGTTGGATCAAAGTTCGACGGACGACCGCGATATCGCGCAGCGCCTTGTTAGTAATGGCGAGCGTGATTGTCCTGGCAGCCTCGAACATGGTTTGGGCGCAAAGCGCCGCAACTATTTCCGGCGTCGTCAAGGATGCGTTCGATGCGGCCGTACCAAACGCCGATGTGATGTTGACGAACTCGCAGCAAGTCGTTTTGAAAGATGCAAAGACTGACGCGCAGGGCCGTTTCACCTTCGATGGCATTGCCGCCGGCGCGTACGTCATCGTCGTGTCTCGATCTGACTTCAACACGCAGCGACGCGCCGTGGAAGTGATCTCGGGACAAAATGCCTCGATCGACATCCTTCTGCAAGTCAATCAGATCAGTGAACAAGTCACCGTTACTTCCGAAGCAGGTCTGGTCGCTGAAGCGCGCACCGTCGCGCAACCCGTCAACGTCATGAACGAGGAAGAGATTCTGCAACGGGCCACCGAAGTTGTCGCGCAGGTCGTCGATGAAGAGCCGGGCGTGAATCTGCAGCGCACCGCGCCCTCGCTGAGCGCGGTGTTTGTCCGCGGACTTACCGGCCGCAACGTCGGCGTTTACGTCGATGGCGTGCGCTACACGACCAGCGCGCAACGTGGCGGCGTCGGGACATTTTTCAGCTTGATCGAACCTTCCAGCCTTGGCACCGTCGAAGTATTGCGCGGCCCCAGTAGCTCGCAATATGGATCGGACGTGCTCGGTGGAGTCGTTAACTTCCTTTCTCACACGCCACGTTACGGCGCGAACGAAAGCGAATGGCACGGCAACACCAACGTCTTCTATTCGTCCGTCGCCAACAGCTTCGGTGGCAATCAATTGCTGACCTACGGCACGCGCAATTTCGGAATTCTGTTCAATGTGAACGCGCGCCGCGTGAATCGTCTGCGACCGGGCGACGGCATCGATTCACATTCAGCCCTCACTCGCTTTCTTGGTATCTCTTCGAGTTTATTAGGGAGCCGTTTGCCCGACACGGCCTTCACGCAGTACGGCGGCTTGCTGCGAACCAACTTCAATCTCAGTGCTAAGACGCAATTGCTTTTCAGTTACGCGCGGAATCAACAAGACGGTGGCCGGCGCTACGATCAGCTTCTCGGCGGCGATGGGAATCTGATTGCCGACCTGCGGAACCTGATGACGGACTTTTTCTACGGCCGTCTGGTCCGGCAGGATTTAGGATTCTTCGACAACGCGTCGTTCACCGTCTCTTACAACAGCCAGCGCGAGGAACGCGTCAACCAGGGCGGTCAGGGCAATCCTGTCGGAGCGATCACTTTTCAGCCTGAGCGCACCACGGTGCTCGGATTTAACTTCTTCGTTGACAAACAAATTGGCGATCGGAACACAGTTCTTTTCGGCGCGGACATTTACCGTGATTACATTAACGCGAAGGGCATAACTTTCGATCCGGTTACCCGGGTCTTCACTCCGTCACGGCCACGCATTCCGGACGGCGCCAGATACCTTTCGTACGGCGTGTTTGCGCAGGATGTTTTCACGGCGATTCCTGATCGGCTTCGCATCAGCGGCGCCTTGCGCTACAACGTCGCGTCCTACAAATCGCGCGCGGCCAATGCCGCCGTCGTCGGTGGAAGACCGTTGTTCCCCGATGACAGCTCGCGGTTCAGCGCATTCTCAGGCCGTATCGGCGCGGTGGTCACGCTCGGCCGTGGCTTCGATTTCGCCGCGAAGTACGCACGCGGCTTTCGCGCGCCGAACACGACGGACCTGGGGATCCTCGGCCTGGTCGGCACCGGTTTTGAAGTCGACGCTGGAACTGCGGCATCACTCGGCGGATTCATCGGTACAACCGCGGGCGGCGATGCCGTGTCCACGGGAATTCCAGTTACGCGCCTGGATCCAGAGTCCACCGATAGCTTTGATTTCGGTTTGCGCTACAGCCACAAGCGTGGCGGCTTTGAAGTCACCGCGTTCACCAGCAAGTTAAAGAACGTCTATTTCGATCAAGCCCTCGTGCTTCCGCCCGGCGCAGTGGGAACGTTCCTGGGCAGTGAACAAATCGTGTCGCAGAATGTGAACGGACTTGTATTTGTGGCCGCCGCGACCGGCCCGGTCCTGGTTAGAGTCAATTTTGACGACGCACGGTTCAACGGTATCGAGGTCAACGGACAAGCGCTGCTTAGCCGGCGATTCAGCATCAATGGCAACTTCACGGCGATTCACTCCAATAGCCTAATCAATAATCTACCTCCGAACGTCGAAGGCGGCACGCCCGCGCCCACGGGATTTCTGAGTCTGCGCTATCAACCTCACAACGGCTTCTATGTCGAAGCTTACTCAACGATCGCAGGAAGCCAGGACAGACTTTCGAGCCTGGATCTTCCGGACCGTCGGACAGGCGCTGCGCGCTCACGAGCTCAGATTCAGAATTTCTTCCGCCGCGGCGCCTGTGTGCGCGGCATCACCACGCCCGGGGCGACGGGCTGTGGCTCGGCAGGCGGCATTTTGATTTCCACCGGCGAGACACAGGCGCAGGTTCAGAATCGCCTACTGCCGATCGGCGCAACCATCAACGGCGTGACCGTTGTGAACAACGACACGCTCGTGCCGCTGTTCACCGAAGTTGAGTCCTACGCGTTGTTTGGATTGCGAGGAGCGTATCGCTTCGGCGACCACTCAGAGATCTTCGTTGATTTTGAAAATATCTTTGACAAGTCTTACCGCGGCATTAGTTGGGGAATTGACGGCGCCGGCCGTGGCGTGACCGTGAGGTATCGGTATAAGTTCTGATTCTGGGAGCGCGCCGTTTGGAGTGCGCCGGCAGAGCGAAGCGGCGACGGCGCTTTGGATGGAAGTCGATCAATCCAGGATCGTTTGAGCGAGTCACGTCGCGATTATTCTAGAGTTGCTTAATCCAAAGCGCCGTCGCCGCTTCGCTCTGCCGGCGCATTCCAATAACTTCAAACTACTTCCCAAACCAACCAATCGGCTTGCCTGACAGATCAACCCAAACGCTTTTGACCTGCGTGTAGAGATCCAGCGCGTGCTTGCCCATCTCGCGGCCATAGCCTGATTGCTTGTAACCGCCAAACGGTGACGCGGCGTTCATCATGTTGTAGGTATTAATCCAGACGACACCGGCTTTAATCGCTTTGGCGAAGCGATGCGCGCGCGTAATGTTCTGCGTCCAGATTCCTGCCGACAACCCGTAGATCGTGTCGTTCGCTTTCTGAATCAGCTCGTCGTCATCTTTGAAAGTAATAACGCTTGAGACCGGGCCGAAGATTTCTTCCTGCGCGACGCGCATCTTGTTATCGACGTCGCTGAAGATTGTCGGCTGAAAGAAATAGCCGTTCTTGAACTCTTCGGCCAGTTCTGGCGATCCACCGCCGCTAAACACCGTCGCGCCTTCCTCGCGCGCGATGTCCACGTAACCTTTGATCCGATTCAACTGCTCTGCCGAAACCTGCGGCCCCATCAAAGTCGCCTTGTCCATCGGATCGCCGACTTTCACTCTTTCGGCTTTCTCTTTGAAGCGGCTGAGAAATTCGTCTTTCGCTTTTTCTTCGACGAAGATGCGCGAGCCCGCGCAACAAACCTGACCCTGATTGAAAAAGATTCCCATCATCGCGCCATTCACCGCCTGATCGAGATCGGCGTCGGCAAAGATTACGTTCGGCGCTTTGCCGCCGAGTTCGAGCGAAACCTTCGTGAGGTTTTCCGCCGCCGCTCGCGCAATGATTTTGCCGACTTCAGTCGAACCGGTGAAAGCGATTTTGTCGATTCCCGGATGCGAAGCCAGCGCCGCGCCGGCCGTCTCTCCGTAACCGGTCACGATGTTGACGACGCCTTCGGGGAACCCTGCCTCCTGAATCAGCTTCGCAAGTTCGAGCGCGGTCACGGGCGTTTGTTCCGCCGGCTTCAACACGATCGTATTACCCGCCGCTAATGCAGGCGCCAGTTTCCACGCGGCCATGAGCAGAGGAAAATTCCACGGAATGATTTGCCCGCAAACGCCCAGAGGCTCGCGCAGAGTGTAATTAAACATCTGCCCGGGCACCGGGATGGTCTCGCCTTCAATCTTCGTGGCCCAACCGGCAAAGTATTCAAAGTTCTCGACCACGCCCGGCAAATCAATGTAGGTCGATTCCTTGATCGGCTTCCCGTTGTCACGCGTTTCCAGTTCCGCAAGCTGCGCGGCATCGCGTTCGATCAGTTGGGAAAGTTTGTAAAGCAGACGCCCGCGATCGCGCGCGCTCATCTTCGACCATTTGCCTTCGTAAGCTTTGCGCGCGGCGGCGACGGCTTTATCGACGTCGGCTTTGTCGCCTTCGGCAACTTCGGCGAACGTCTCGCCGGTCGCTGGATTCGGCGATTTGAAAGTCTTCCCTGATTCGGAATCGACAAATTGGCCGTCAATGAAAAGCTGCTGACGTCGTGGTTCACTCTGCGCTGGTTGTGGTGTTGACATGATTTTCTTTCTACTCCTGGTGTGGGAGAGATTCTAACACTCGCGGTGTCGAGACTCGATCTATCGAAGTCCTCGACGTTCAGCTTCGACCCTTCGATTATGCTCTTAAGAGTTCCGATGGGGATTGGTTTGCGACCGTGATCAGCGACGATTACTTGACGACCGTCTTCGTGACGCCACTTCTGATGCTGCCCTTTTGACCGACCTTAACAAACCCCTGACGTTTCAACACTCGGACAACATCGTTTGCGTTACAAGTGGGAAAACGCTGCCCCATTAGACAGTCACTTCGACTAACTTCGCGGATTCGTCGAGCGGAATCTCGCTAGGCTCAAACCAGAGTTCAAGTGCTTCTTTTGCGTTGGTGATAGCTTCTTCTTCGGTATCACCAGCGGAAGCGCAACCGGGCAGTTCAGGAAAAACGGATGAGTAGCGGCCTGTCTCTGGATCCTTCTCCACAATTAAACGGAGCTTCATGTGTTTCATGATAGCGACGAGAAAGCTTAGCGTCTAGTCTCACCATCTCACTAGCCAATCAATAGCCGTGGGCGTATCTTCCTTTCACTATGACTCAGTCAACCTGGCCCGAACTCGTTCTCGAAGAATGGCAGGACACGCTCGCCACCGTCCACATGTGGACACAGATTGTCGGCAAGATTCGGATGGAGACGACGCCGCTCGTTAATCACTGGTGGAATGTGCCGCTGTATGTTTCCGCGCGTGGATTGACGACTTCACCGATGCCCTACGGCGATCGCATCTTCGAAATTGAGTTCGACTTCATCGATCACAAGCTGCTGATTGCGTGCAACGACGGCGCCACGGCAAGTTTGGATTTGCGTCCTCAATCAGTCGCTGACTTTTATCAGGAACTGATGGACGCCCTGCATGGCTTAGGAATCGAGGTTAAGATTTGGACGACGCCCGTCGAAGTTCCGGGTCCTTCCACCGCGGTTCGCGAAGCAATTCCGTTCGAACAGGATGAAAGTCACAAGTCTTACGATGCCGATTACGTGAATCGGTTCTGGCGCGCGCTGATTTCAATTGACGAGGTCTTCAAGGATTTCCGCACGCGCTTCCTCGGGAAAGTCAGTCCCGTGCATTTTTGGTGGGGCAGCTTCGATCACGCCGTCACGCGCTTCTCTGGCCGCCCCGCGCCGCCGCGCGAAGGCGCCGACAAGATCACCGCCGAAGGCTACTCGCACGAAAATATCAGCCACGGCTTCTGGCCCGGTGGCAACGGCAACCAAGCGGCGTTCTACGCTTACTCCGCGCCCGAACCCGCAGGCCTCGGCGATGCGAAAGTGAAACCCGCGGCCGCGTTTTATTCGAAAGAGATGAGCGAATTCTTCCTGCCGTACGATGCCGTCCGCAAAGCCTCTTCACCGGAAGACGCCTTGATGGATTTTCTCCAGAGCACTTATGAAGCGGCCGCGGATTTGGCGAAGTGGGATCGGAAAGCGCTTGAGCGTGAGGCGGTGCAGTAACTCAACCGTGAGGGCGTTGACTTCCGAACAATCTGTTATAATCGCGCCAATGAGCGCTGTCGAAGAGGAACTTGACGCGAATCGCGCGTACAACGAAGCCAAGATGTAGCACGACGACGCAATCCCGCTCGCCGAAGCGATCAAAGAGATCGAAGATGAGTCAAACGATAACGATTAAGTTGCCTGAGGCTACACAGAACGCGTTGGACAATGCCGCTGTGGAAGAAGGGCTATCGCAGAGTGCCCTGGTGGAAAAGGCCGTCGCCGATTATCTTTTCATCCGCCGCTTTCGTACTCTGCGAGAACGGCTGATGGCTGAACCAAAGAATCTCACCGATGAAGATGTGTTCAATCTTGTGTCGTGAAGATTGTCCTCGACACGAACGTCCTGATTGCCGCCCTCATCGCACGCGGCGTTTGTCATGAGCTTCTCGAACATTGCGTCCTTCGACACTCGGTCTTCACCTCAGAGTTCATTCTTTCCGAAACGCAAGAGAAGTTGGCTGAGAAGTTTGGCTACACGACGGAATTGTCGAGCGAGGCAGTAAGTATTCTGCGATCGAGAATGAGAGTTGTTATGCCTTCAAAGCTCGAAGGTCAAATCTGCCGCGATCCTGACGACGATAACATTCTCGCCGCGGCGCTGACCGCCAATTGTGATTGCATCATCACCGGCGATGAAGACTTGCTGATCCTTAAACGATACGAAGGCATCGACATTCTTAGCCCCAGAGAGTTTTTGCGCGAAGAAAGAACAGACTAGACACTCGTCTGCTTATCTTCGCTTAGAATCCCGTCGTTCCCGCCAACAACTGCCTCAGAACATACGGCAGGATCCCGCCGTGCAGGTAGTAATCGATCTCAATAGGCGTGTCGATTCGCAGGATGACTGGAACCTGTTCCTTTGATCCGTCGGCGCGGTGAATGGTCAGTATGACGTCCTGACGCGGTTTCACTTCGACGTTTTCCAATCCCGAGATATCAAACTTCTCAGTCCCATCGAGATTCAAAGTCTGTGCGCTGACGCCTTCCTTGAACTGACAAGGCAGGACGCCCATACCGACCAGGTTACTGCGATGGATGCGTTCGAAGCTCTGCGCGATGACAGCTTTCACGCCCAACAGCAGCGTGCCCTTCGCCGCCCAGTCACGTGAAGAACCAGTGCCATACTCCTGGCCCGCGAACACGATCAGCGGCTTGCCTTCACTCTGATACTTCATCGCCGCGTCGTAGATGCTCATCCGCTCGCCGTCCGGTTGGGCCCCCGATCTATAAATGGTCACTCCTCCTTCCGTACCCGGCACCATCAGGTTCTTGATGCGCACGTTCGCGAATGTGCCGCGCATCATCACTTCGTGATTGCCGCGCCGCGCTCCGTAGCTGTTGAAGTCCTGTACATCAACGCGCTTCTGTTGCAGGTAAACTCCGGCGGGCGAAGTCGCCTTGATCGCGCCTGCGGGACTGATGTGATCAGTAGTTACTGAGTCGCCGAAGATCGCCAAAGGCCGCGCAGAATGAATGTCTTCCATCTCGCCAACATCCGCGCCGAAACCGGCAAAGAAAGGCGGCTCCTGAATGTAAGTCGAGTGCGTGTCCCACTGATATGTCAGCCCGCTCGTCGTCGGAATCGAATTCCACATCGGATTCTGATCGGCAAAGCTGCCGTACAAACGGCGATACGTTTCGGGATCCATCGCCTCGCGCAACAGCCCGCCAATCTCATCGATTGTCGGCCAGATGTCCTTCAGGTAAACATCTTTGCCGTCGCTTCCCTGCCCCAAAGGATCTTTCGACAAATCCTTTTCAACCGTGCCCGCGAGCGCGAACGCGACGACGAGGGGCGGGCTCATCAGGAAATTTGCTTTCAAACTCTGGTGCACGCGCGCTTCGAAATTGCGATTGCCGGAAAGCACGCTGGCCGCAATCAAGTCGTGATCAGTGACGATGTCTTCGATCACCGGATCGAGCGGGCCTGAGTTGCCGATGCAGGTCGTGCAGCCATAGCCAACGAGATTGAAGCCAAGCTGATTCAGATACGGCTGTAAACCTGTCTTCTCAAGATACTCAGTCACCACCCGCGAGCCCGGCGCGAGTGAAGTCTTCACCGTCGGCCGCACTTTCAATCCGCGCTCGACCGCTTTCTTCGCGAGCAGCCCCGCGGCCAGCATCACACTCGGATTCGAAGTGTTAGTGCACGAAGTGATTGCGGCGATCAAAACGTCGCCGTGACCTAGATCGACGTGGGCCTTTGGGAACTCTTCCGGCAAGACTTCGTGAATGCGGTCAGGCGTCGGACGGTTGTTGACCATTTCCGTTTCCGTCCAGACGCTTGTGTCTTTCGCGCTCGTATCTTTCGCGCTCGCAGAGGGGGCGACTGGTAGAGGTGCGCTCGCCGCACGCTGCTCACCACCACCGACAACAATCGCCAACGCGTTGCCACTCGCGCCGATGTCCGCGGCGTAACGGACGTTGATCTCACCGTAAGGCTTGCCGTAACCGCCTGACTTCACGTCCTGCTGCAACAGATTGATGAAGCTGTTCTTCAAGTCCGGCAGCGGAATTCGATCTTGCGGCCGCTTCGGCCCGGCCACACTCGGCACGATGGTGTCGAGGTCGAGCTCGAGCAAGGTGCTGTACTCGATCTCACCTTTGCGCGGCATTCCGAACATGCCCTGGGCTTTGAAGTAATTGCACACCGCGTCTACCTGCGCATCTTCTCGTCCGGTCGCTTTCAAGTACGCGCAGGTCTGTTCGTCAGGCGGGAAGTAACCCATCGTCGCGCCGTATTCCGGCGACATGTTCGCAATCGTCGCGCGATCCGTAACGGAGAGCGACGCGGCGCCATCACCGTGAAACTCAACAAACTTGCCGACGACCTTTGCTTTGCGCAACATCTCAGTCACTGCGAGCACGAGATCTGTTGCCGTCACGCCTTCGCGCAACTGGCCGCTCATGTGCACGCCCACGACGTCCGGCGTCAGAAAGTAAACGGGCTGCCCCAGCATTGCCGCTTCGGCTTCAATGCCGCCGACGCCCCAGCCGACGACGGCGAGGCCATTGATCATCGTCGTGTGCGAGTCAGTGCCGACGACGCTGTCGGGATAGTAAACACCGAACTTTTCCCAAACGCATTGGGCGAGATATTCGAGATTCACCTGATGACAGATGCCGATGCCCGGCGGAACCACGCGAAAACCGTCGAACGCCTGCATGCCCCACTTCAAAAACTGATAACGCGAGTTGTTCCGCTTGAACTCCATCTCCATGTTTTTGCGGAACGCGTCACCTGTGCTCGAGTAGTCCACCTGCACCGAATGATCGATGACGAGGTCGACCGGCACGAGCGGCTCGATAATCGCTGGATTCTTGTTGAGCCGCGTCACCGCCGATCGCATCGCCGCGAGATCGACCAGCAAAGGGACACCGGTAAAATCCTGAAGCAGCACGCGCGCAACCACGAACGGCACTTCTTCGGTCCGTTCATCATTCGCTTTCCAGTTAGCGATGGCGCGCACGTCCTCTTCGGTGATCTTGTTGCCATCGAAGTTGCGCAGCACCGATTCCAGGACGATGCGAATGCTTACCGGCAGCTTGGAAACCGGGCCGACGCCTTCCTTTTCCAGTTGCGGCAATGAATAGAACTGGCCTTTGGCGCCTGAAGTTGGGGCGAATGACTGAAGCGTGTTGAAGAGGTTATGCGGCATAGGTTCTCAGGGTTTGCAGAGCGCCCGCTAGTGGCGGACGATTCGTGCGCTATGTGCGCGCACAAAGACGAAGAAAAGCGTCAAAGCTTCTCGCGCGAAACATTTTGTTCGGGTAATTCAAATTCAATTTTAGGAGCGCGATCAGCAATCGTCAAGCAACGCGCTTTCCATTCACACCTCGCTTCAGCGAGGTGTTCTCGCGCGGCTACCTGGTGCTTGAACCGCTTTAGCGGTTTCATTGAAGCCGTGAAAAACGGCTGACTAATACTTAGGGCTGGCTGCCAACCACCTCGCTGAAGCGAGGTGTGAATGACAATCATCTTTCTTCAGGGACTCTTCAGCCCTCGTTGCCGTCCCGTTCAACCATTTGTTATAGTCCGATCAGTTTCAATCCCCCTTAATATTTTATCCCCGACCGATTCTGGATCAGAATCGTTCGCCACTGTTCTATTGAACGGAGAGTTCATCATGCCGAAGAAAACACCGGAAGCATTCGAATACCTCGCTAACGATCCAAACTTTGTACCTGATCCTGAAATCGAAGAATTCATGGAAGAAGAGATTGCGCACGCGCCGAAAGATCCGGACCTGCTGGCGCAACGGCTGCACAACAACACCGCGGCATCGCCCGAGGACACCGGTGGCGATCTGGACGCTGATTGGGAAGACGTGAACAACGCCGGCTCGGAAACCTTTGCCGGAGACAGCCCAACTCCGGATCAATCGATCGTCGAAGAGAACGCGCGCGCCATCGGCGTCAGTTTTGAAGACAATGAAGAGCTGGACTTTCTCGAAAAGATCGAAAAACGAGATCGCGATCGATACGAACTGGAAGAGCAATCAAAGACCCGCGACGATATGATCTGATTGGTACGCATGCTTCCGGGCATGCTGCACGCCAGAGGCGTACGCACCACGCGACGATATTGATTTGAGCGGTACGCATGCCTCCCGGCATGCTGCACGCCAGAGGCGTGCGTACCTACGGAGCACGCAAAAGCTCATCCGGCCAGACAGCAACCATCCACCCTCTTGAACAAACCTTATGCGGTGTTTTATTCTCCCGCGCATCATGCGGAACTTCCTCTTTCTTTCTCTTGCCGTTCTTGGTTTTACATCTGTTGCCGCTGCGCAACCCTGCACGACTGCGACGCCTGAATGCACGCGTTGGGTGAAGTTGGGCGGAGAGTCTCGCTCACTCCTTTACAGCAATTATCCGCTGGATAAGAAAAACGAAAAGATTACCCGCGCGCTGATCGTCGTTCACGGCGCGGGACGCGACGCCGATAATTATTTTCGGACGACTCTGGCGGCAACATTTCTCGCGAACGCCCTTGAGAATACGATCGCGATCTCGCCGCGATTCGCGGCGAACAACGGCGGCTGCCAGGACACGCTGGCAGCGAATGAAGTCAATTGGCCGTGCGGCGGAGACAGCTGGCGCTCGGGCGGCGTGGCGACCAACAACGGGCAACTCACGTCGTATGACTTCATGGACGCGATCGTGCGGGCGCTGACGCGCAAAGAGAATTTTCCGAACTTAAAGTCGATCGTGATCTCCGGCCACTCTGCCGGTGGTCAGTTCGCGACGCGCTACGGTATGGCAAATCAGATTCACGATTCCGCAGCCGTTCCGATCACCTATGTCGTTTCGAACCCGTCGAGCTATTCATACATGGATCCGGAACGGCCCGGTGGAGCGAACAACGAGCTGCGGCCATTCGGCGATGGGCGCAACTGCACGACGTATGACAATTGGCCGTATGGGTTTAAGAACCGCACGGGCTATGCCTCTAAGATCCCCGACGATCAGTTAAAGAAACAGATGGCTGCGCGCTCGATGACTTACTTGTTAGGTGAATTGGATGTTCTGCCGCTCGCCGGATTCGATTCGTCATGTCCGGCGATGGCCCAGGGCCCGACGCGACTCGCGCGCGGTCAGGCGTACGCGGCTTATGTGAAAGCAAAATACAACGCGCCGCACCAGGTCGTCGTGGTTCCGCTGTGCGGCCACAATGCGCGCTGCGTGTTTACCTCGGAAGCTGCGTTGCCGGTCTTGTTTCCGAAGATGTAGCTACGGGGATGGGGTCGGTGTCGGAGATGGAGTCGCCGGAGAATTTACCCGTGGTTGCAAGGTCACACTGGTAATCACAACCTTGTCTGACGGGCGCGGACTTCCTTCCACAGTCGGCGCGCTCATGATGATTTCCGCGTTCTTGATCCCGTCAACAACTTTTCCGAAAACCGTGTATTGCTTGTCGAACGCCGGCTGTCTCTTGAGGGTGATGAACCACTGGCAATTCGCGCCGTTGATGTCGCTGGTGCGCGCCGCGCCCAGCGTCCCACGTTCGTAAGGGATGTCGCTGAATTCAGCCGGCACGTTCGGGTAAGGCGAATTACCGGTGCCCCACATCGCCGCGCTGCCTGTCTTCGTGAGGGGATCGCCACCCTGAATGATTCCCAGCTCCGCATCGATGCGATGAATCGCCGTCCCGTCGTAGAACTTCTCGTTGATAAGTCTCTTGAATCGTTCGACGTGTTGTGGCGCGATGTTCGGATAGAGCTCGATCACGATGCGGCCATAGTCGGCAGTCTCGATTACCGCGACTTCTGCATCGGGGACGGGTTTTGCCGACTTAACATTCGACGCGGCGCCCGCATTCGCGTTCGAATTCGCGCCGTTGGTGTTTGTCTTTGATTGATTGCAAGCGGTAAAGGAAAAAAGTAGGAAGACAATGAGGGATGGGATAACTCTCGCTCTACTCACAATTTGTTCTCCTTAGCTTTGGGTGCCTTTGCGTCTTTGCGTCTTTGCGTGGGCTGGCCTTTGCGCAAAAAGTAATTTTCAGTTCTTCGGTTTCCCCTCCCCGTAAACGGGGAGGGGTTAGGGGTGGGGTTCCGCGCGCCCAACCTCTCCCCCATCCCCTCTCCGCTTGCGGAGAGGGGAGCAAAAAAACTCAGTTTTTCTGTAAAGCCTAGCTCACGCAAAGACGCAAAGTAACGCAAAGTCAGAATAATTTGTTGCTATCCAGCAGAATCGTCACTGGCCCGTCGTTCACCAATTCTACCTGCATCATAGCCTGAAACTTTCCTGTCGCCACATCGTCAATCGTTGACCGCGCCTGGCGCACGAAGAAATCGTAAAGCGGCTCGGCGACTTCGGGCGGTGCTGCCTCAATCCACGACGGCCGCAAACCGCGGCGCACATCTCCGTACAAAGTGAACTGCGAAATTATCAGCAGCGCGCCGCCGACGTCTTTGACCGCCAAGTTCATCTTGCCGTCGTCATCGTCAAAGATACGGAGGTTCGCGATCTTATCAACCAGGTATGCCGCTTCGACTTTCGTGTCGTCGCGCGCGATCCCGAGCAGAACCACGAGACCCTTTCCGATCTCGCCGATCACCTCGCCATCAACTGTAACTTTCGCGCGCGTGACGCGCTGGATGACGGCTCGCATCGGTTTTACAGCAGATTCGGCAGAAGCAGGAAGTAGCCATTAATCATCAGGAGCATTGCCGCGAAACCCGCGATTATCGCCAGCTGCAGGATGCGACGCGCGGTTGCGAGGATGGAAACGGACGCCAGCACGATCGCAATCTGGAACAGAGCCTCGGCAAAATCGAAGTTCGGATCTTTCTTCTGGGCGATTTCACGTTGTGCTTCGAAGTCACGCGCCCGCGCCGTCAGTTGCTTCCGACCTTCGCCCTTCAACGGATTCGTGGGATCGCTTTTGTCCGGCTCGTCGTCATATCGCTCGGCCGTCTTGCGATAGTCATCGATCTTAGACTCGAGAAATCGGCGTGCGTCGGCAGGCATATTCGGATTCATTTTTAATTCGGCTTCGAGCTCATCGGCCGAAGTACGCACCGTCGTCTGCCGAATCGTCTTCGCTTGATAAAAAGCCCAGGTGTCGCTGGCGTGAATGTTGTGGGCGATCATGTCTTCAAGGACATTGCCGCCGCCCAGACTGGTAATTGCCAGCAGCATAGCCATAAAGCCGATGATCAGGGCGGCACGCGCCTTAAACTTGTCGTCGCCCTTTTCTTTTGTTTCGATTATTTGCTCAGCTGCGTCACTTGCTTCCATCGTTTTGGTTGGTTTCCGTTGTGAATTTTGGTTCTCTCAAGACCGGACATCAATGCAAACTGACCTGCTGCCGCTACTTCTTCGGTGGCTTGCTCGGTCGGATTTCGACGCGGCTCACGAGCGAGTGATCGTCGTGTGCAAGCAGATCGAGGACGACACGCGCGATGTCGAACGGTGTCAATTGCCAACTCTTTTCGTCACTGGGCGAGTCGCCGCCGAATTCCGTGTTAACGGAGCCGGGCATGACGTAGCTGACTTTGATGTTGTCGTGACGCACTTCCTGCATCAACGCTTCGCTGAACCCATTCAAACCGAACTTCGAAGCGTTGTAAGCAGCCATGCGTGGATGCGCGTTCACGCCCGCCAGCGAAGAGATGTTGATGATGTAGCCACCGCCGCGCTGCTTCATCGCGGGAATTGCTTCGCGGCAGCAGTAGAAGACGCCGAAGACATTTGTCTCCATCACCGCGCGGAAATCTTCCGGCGAGGTTTCCTCGACTGTTTTGAAAATGCCGATGCCGGCGTTGTTGATGAGAATGTCGAGCCCGCCGAGTTCTTTAATGGCATGCGCGACCAGCCCTCGCACCTGACGGTAATCGCGAACATCGCAGACGAATCCGACCGCGCGACCTCCGTTAAGCTGATTCAGCTCGTCGACGGCTTCGGTAAGTTCGTTTGGATGGCGCGCGCTGATGCAGACTGAGACGCCTTCGCGAATCAATGCTTCAGCGATGCCGCGGCCAATTCCCTTGGTGCCGCCGGTGATGATGGCTGTTTTGTTGGTGAGATCCATTATGGAGTGCGCCGGCAGAGCGAAGCGACGACGGCGCTTTGGATTAGGAATTGCGGCAGCAATCATCCAAAGCGGTGTCGCCGCTTCGCTCTGCCACCGCACTCCAAATCACTTCAATTTTTCGCGCAGGCGCTCGTTCACGATCTTGGGATTTGCTTTTCCTTTTGAAGCCTTCATCACCTGACCGACGAAGAATCCGAACAGACCTTCTTTCCCTCCGCGAAACTGTTCGACCTGATTTGGATTCGCCGCGATTACTTGATCAATGATGCTATCGATTTCGCCAGTGTCGCTGACTTGAACCAGTCCGCGATCTTCGACAATTGCGGACGCAGGCTTGCCGCTCCGGAACATCTCAACCAGAACATCCTTGCCCTGTTTCCCGCTGATCGTTCCGTCGTCAATCATGCGGACGAGCGCGCCGAGTTCGACCGCCGGAACCGGCGACTTGTCCGCCGCCAATCCCGCATTCTCAAGTTCGCGCAGCAACTCAGATCGAATCCAGTTCGTCGTGGCGCGCGCATTACCGCCGCTCGCCTCGACCGCAGCTTCGTAGTAATCCGCGAGGGAACGATCGCTCGTCAGTTGCGACGCGTCGCTGAACGATAGACCGTACTGTTCGCCGAAGCGCTTCGCGCGCGGCCCGGGTAATTCGGGCATTGAGGCCTGGACTCGATCGATCAATTCACTGCTGACAACCAGCGGCGGCAGATCAGGTTCAGGAAAATAGCGATAGTCGTGCGCTTCTTCCTTGGAACGCATCGGGCGCGTTTCGTTCGCGCGTTCGTCCCATAGACGCGTTTCCTGATTAAGCTGTCCGCCGGATTCAATCGTCTTGATGTGCCGCTCAACCTCGAACTCGATCGCCCTTTGCATGAAACGAACCGAGTTAAGGTTTTTCAACTCGACCTTCGTGCCGAACGTCTTGTCGCCTTTACGACGAATTGAGACGTTCGCTTCGCAGCGCAGATTTCCCTTCTCCATGTCCGCTTCGGACGCACCGACCCATTGCAGCGCGCGCCGCACGTGGTTCACGTAATCGTAGGCCTCCCAGGACGAACGGAAATCGGGCTCAGTGACAATTTCAGCCAACGGCGTGCCCGCGCGATTCAGATCGATGTAGGAATAGCGATCGACGTCCGGTAATCCTTCGTGCACGTTCTTCCCCGCATCTTCTTCAAGATGCAGCCGAGTGATGCCTATCGTCATCGGCCTCCAGTCACGCGCGTGGCCGGCTTCGTCACGTTCAGCCGTCATAATCTCGAGCGTGCCGTTCATCGAAAACGGTTGATCGTATTGCGATATTTGGTAGCCCTTCGGGAGATCGGGGTAGAAATAATTTTTGCGCGCGAAGATCGAACGTTCCTGAATCTGAAGTCCGAGCGCCAGAGCGGCGCGCGCGCCCAGCTCAATCACGCGCCGATTCAAAACCGGCAGCGCACCCGGCAAACCGAGGCACACCGGACACGTGTTCGCATTCGGCTCATCGCCAAAGCGGGTCGAGCATCCGCAGAAAATTTTCGATTCGGTGCTGAGTTGGGCGTGGACTTCCAGCCCGATGATAGTTTCCCAAACGTTAGTCATTCGTCAGTCGTCCGTTGTCAGTTGTATTCGCTTCGGTTCCTTTTTACAACTGACTACGGACTACTGACAACTGACGATCACGGTTCAAGCCAAATCTGCGGCACGCGCGCATCACGCGCTTCGCCTTCCAACGCTCGCCACTGCGCCATCAGTCCGGCACGTCGCATCAGCAAATCATCCAGACGACGAGTGAGATCCGCGTGTTGCATGGACTTGTCGGTTTCGTAAGGCGACGTCGGATAGCCATAGGGATTTTGGCCCGGGTAACCGTAAGGGTTCTGACCCGGATAGCCATACGGCGGATACTGGCCCGGGTAGCCGTACGGGTTCTGACCTGGATAGCCGTAAGGGTTCTGTCCCTGAGGATATCCGTAAGGGTTCTGTCCCGGCGGATAACCTGGATATTGCCCATTTGGATAACCGTAAGGATATTGAGGCGGTCCGAAGATCGGCGGAGTTGTCTGCGGCATACGGCGGCGCCAACGTCCGTTCCGCGACCAGGGATCGTAATTAGGCCAGTTCGGATAGACTTGCGTCACGCTTGGTGCGACGCGCGACGATTCATTGATTTCTGTTAGCCGCGCCCGAACGTAATTGAGTTGATTATCAACCGTCGCAATCTCAGTGCGCAGTTCCCGGGAGCGCCCACGCCAGTAAGACTCTTCGCGTGAAGTAGCCGCGGCTCGGTCGCGCAGTTCGGAACGGAAGAGCCTCTCTTCCTCCTGCTGACGAAAACGCGTTTCCGCGACAGTCGGCAGGCCCAATTGCAGACGTCGCTTCTCGTAAGCCTGCTCGCTTTCAAGCCGGCGTTGACGAATTGCGGCAAGGTCACTGTTAGTTACGGTCTTGGTAGCCTGCGGAGCCGGCTCAGAAGGCTCAAGCGTTTGCTGAGCCTGAGCCCGCTGCTTCGCAATCTGACTGCGCTTGAAAAAACTACCCCACGGCTCGTTGTTGGCACGCTCCGTGGCGCTAATATCAATCAAACTCACCAGAATAGTCTTCTGAAAACCCGGCGTGATTTCATAAGTCAGAGTCGTTCTCGTGACTGTGAACTCATCCGGTATTTCCATCCGGTTGCCATTGCGGAACACCAGGGTGTAAGCGCTGGCGGCAACTGCGAACGCGCAAATCAGCACGACGACAATTCCCGATTTAAGTAAAAGTGATCGCACGGGGACCCCACTTTCTAACAAACGATTCCTGAACATGATACGTACCGCCTTTCTAACTCCGCCAATTTTGGGGCCGCCGCACTCAGCCGGACGTTGGTGGATCCGCAATTACTTGTTCTGACTCGGGGAAGACTTCACGTAACTGTTGCGCGCCTTTACCGCGAGGTTCGGTTGGCGCACGCGCACCCGAATCGCGCGACGTTCTCCATCTGCAACGCTCGCGGTCTTCGGGTAATAGCCAAGCGTGTATTGCCGGCGCAACTCTTCGGCGATGGCCGAGAATGATTCGGCCAACTGTTTCGTGTCCTTCGCTTGATAAAGACGGCCGCCGGTCTTGTCGGCCAACGCGTGTAGATAAACATTCGCCCGGTCGTAATCTTCTTTGGTTGTGCCGGGTAGGGGCGCGCCACTGTTCGCGGGCGCGCTGTAAGTTTGGGTCGAAGTTGTCGAGCCAAAGATGCCTCGCCGCGTCGTCGTCGTGGTGACCGTGCCCTGGCCGCTGCCTTGCATCGCACGCATGTAGTCGCTGGTGTCGTATTGAACTGGATAGATGAGCGCGTCCAACTCTTCGACTTGCTCCAGCGTGCTTTGATACGAAGCCTGCTGGCTCGCCGTATCGACGCCGTCGGTGAACAGTACGATCGCCTTGCGACCTTTAATTCGGTTCAAGCGTTCGGCGATCGTCAGATTTACTGCGTCGTACAAGCGGGTCGCCGTTCCGGTGTGCACAAATTCTTCGATGGTCTGTTCCATCAGGACCAGATCGTTCGTCGGTTCGGTCAGCAGTAACACTTCGCTATTAAAGGTCACCACGAGCACGCGATCCTGCGGCCGCAGTTGCTTCGCAAACTCGAGTGCCGCAGCCTTGATCTCGGACAACTTGAACTGGGTAGATGCCGAAGTGTCGAGCACCAACGCAACGGTGAAAGGCTTTTCGGCCGTCTCGAAGAACGCGATCGATTGTTCATTGCCGTTCTCGAGCAGCGTGAAATCTTCACGTTTGAGGTTTGAAATGAAGCGTCCCTGCCGATCGAGAACACTTACCGGAACCGTTACCAGCGTCGTGTCAACGCGCAGGACATCGCCCTCGCTAAGCTCTTCGGTTGTGGGTTCGGCCGCCGGATCATTAACTTCCGTCGTGTTCGAGGTTTGCGGCCGAGAGCCCGCCTTCGCCAATGTAGGCGGCCCTGACGGTCGCGTCGGCTCGCTGCCGGTCAACGTTGGCGGGCCGGTCTCTTCATCCTGCGTTGGTGGCGTGCTGACAAGCGCGTTCGCAGTTTGATTCTGGGTTTGCCGATTGCCCACGACGCGCGGCCTCGATGCAGTGGCTGTACCTCGACCAAGCGCTGGCGAATTCGCAATCGTTGGCGGCGAGCTGTTAGACGGCGCGGGCGAGGTCGATCGTTTCGCCGAACTTCGCGTGCCTTTGTCAGTCGCGGTTCTCACCGTTTGCGGTTGATTTCCTGGATCGCTCGCGGCGGTGGAGGAAGTTTTCGGATCCGCTGCGTTTCGATTCCCACCTAACGAACTCTCGTATGAATTCACTCTTTTCAGAACGTACGAGCCATGCGGACAGGCCGCGGACGTCAGGTACGCCACGATCACGTAACCGTCAGGGATTGGCACACCCTGGCAGATCCGGATCGTCTGCGTTGCCGGAGCCGTATTGTTCTGGGACCGCCGCGGGCCTTGGCGCTGACCAACTCCCATGGCAAACGTGGCGAGGACGAGTAACCCAGCGACCAATGACTTCATGTCGCTACCCCCTTGACCGAATTGTTCGAGATTGGGGGCGCATTATACTCCCCGATTAGGATTAAAGATCAAGCGACGCAAGGATTCCTGTTCAGACGGAAAGAAAAGTCTGTTATCACTGTGTCAGTTTGATGTATTATCCGCGGGTTCACGAAACCCTCGCAATTTCATCAACGCGCGGAACTTAACGTTCCGGCAACGGTAGTCACTGCTTTCACAGGAGGAAACGACAACATGGCCAAGACAGTTTGCAAAATCCTCGGCGTGGTGTTTCTCATCGTCGGGGTCGCAGGATTTGTCGCGCCCGGCTTGCTGGGGATGCATTTGAGCCTCGCGCACAATCTGATTCATGTGATTTCGGGCGCGCTTGCTCTGTATTTCGGCTTTGCCGGATCGTACAGCGGCGCCAGGTCGTTCTGTCTGGCATTCGGTGCCGTCTATCTGCTCTTGGGCGTAGTCGGATTCGTCATGGGAGCGCCGGGATCATCTGAGATCGCCGGCATGGCGCATCAGGATCCCAAACTGTGGAAACTGTTGCCGGGAACGCTCGAACTTGGACAGAGGGATCACATCGTCCACGTTCTGCTGGGCGTGGTCTTTTTAGCCGGTGGGTTGTTGGGAAGACGCGACTAGCGACTAGTCCGGAGAGCTAAAGGCCTGGTGGGATGTCTAGATTGCGTAGTGGTCAATCTACTCTGGATGCATAGTGAGGCCGTACCCAAATCCACGACCGGCCGTATCTCAATCGGTCCAAGTCCATACTTGAAGCCCGGTTGCTGTGAGACGATTTGTTTCTGTTCTTAGTCCGCGGAGCGGACGACAGCGTAAAGCCTGGGGCGTAAGCCCCAGGTGAAGTACCAAATGTGAATCGAACCCGCGAAGCGGGTGATAGCCGTACCGCTTAACATTTGCCCAGATGATTCGGCTGCCGCCCGCTTCGCGGGCTTTGGTCATTTTCCCTGACGTGTCCTGGGGCTTACGCCCCAGGGCCGGGGTCCCCAGCCGAGCATCTCGGCTGGGGTGGAAGTCTTTATGCTGTCGTCCGCTCCGCGGACTCTCAAGCAACCCGAAGTCGTTATTGCACGAATGTTCCGGTTTGGACTGCACCGGCACGTTCGTAATTCACGAGAATGACGCCAGTCGAACCGACAATGCTTTCCGTCACCTTGAACGCGGCTGGGATCGTGCCCTCGGCAAACAAACGTTTGCCCTCGCCCAAAGTTATCGGATAGATCATCAACCAGAAATTATCGATCAGATCATGCTTCATAAGCGTCTGGAGCAGATTACCGCTTCCCCAAATGTGCAGATCGGGTCCTTCGCCTTGCTTGAGTTCGGCGACTTTTTTCGCGACATCCCCGTTTAAAAACACCGAGGGTTGCCACTCCGAAGAAGTCATGGTGTTCGAGGCGACGTATTTAGTGGCCGTGTTAACGTTGGGCCAAATGTCGCCATGTTGCGGCCAAAACGCCGCCCAAATATCGAAAGTTTTGCGCCCCAGTAACAGGTCGATCGGCATATCCAACATCTTTTTCACCGCCGCTCCGATCGCGTCGTCGTCCAAGGGCGCTGACCATCCGCCATACGCAAAGCCGTTGCTGGTATCTTCCTCTGGTCCGCCTGGGGCTTGTATGACGCCATCAAGGGTAATGTGTTCAAGTATGGTAATTTTTCTCATGGCTACTTCCTTCGAGTCCTCTCTGATTTTTTTTCATTAGCCAGGCTAGTCCGTTGCTCCCTCCGGAGCCGGGTAGAAAAGAAGCTCGCGCACCTCACCCGGCGCATCGCATGAGATGGCGCCCTTGCGCGCCCACGCGAGTGCCTCGTCCATATCGGCAGCTTCCAGTATCCAGAAACCTCCCATGTGCTCCTTGGTCTCAATGTATGGCCCATCGGTGACAAGCACCGTACCATCAGGTTGTTTCCGTACTGTTTTTGCGTTGCTGGCCGAGGAAATTCCGCAAGCGAACTTCCTCACGCCGGCAGCAATCATTTCGCGGTTGAGCGCGTGGATTTCTTCGATCATCGCTTCGGTTACGGTGGACGGGTCGAAGTCGTCGGGCAGGTAGTTAGCAACCAGATACTGTGGCATCGTCTTCTCCTTGTTTTCTGTGTTTAGTTTCCGATGACTCGTTTCCTGCTCACTCAGGACCCGTGGCGCATCGTTCTTTTGTCCTATAGTCGTTGGGGAGGACGGAAGATCGACAGCTATTCAGAAATTTTTAGCTTCGCCTCAAAAGTCCAGGAGCGAATGCTAAACAGTGCTTTCATTCACACCGCGGCTTTAGCCCGGTGTTTATCCGAAGCACGGTCACCAGAAACCGTTTAAACGGTTTCCGAATGGCTGTCGGCGTCCCGATCACCGCGCTAAAGCGACGGTGTGAATGACACAATTGCTTGCAGAGATACTTTTAGGGCCAGCAAAGTTTTTTAATTCAGCTGCCGAATCCGCTCCTGCAGGAATTGCCGCACTGGTTCCTGTTGGGTCAGCGCCAGAGCTTTCTCATAAGGGGACCGGGCCTCAGATGTTCTGCCAAGCCTGCGCTACATGCGGCACGGGCTGAATGTGGAAGGTACTAATTTGCCAATTCGCCCTGTTCCAACGACGCGTCTAGTTTTGAGTTGCGGCGACTGGCTGCTGTTCGTAAGGGCACATATATTTTGTTCAATGATGAGTGTCCACTTTTACATGTAACTCCAACCTTAACAAAACAAATTGGGGGACCGAGGGAAGGTACTGTCTACTAGAGGTGTGTCCACTTTGGCTCTGGGGAGATCACCGACAGATGGGAGGCGGTTTTCCTCAGTGTAGCCACCAAGCAACTTTTCCGACACGCACAGCTCTCCAGCATAGGCAACCTAACGAACTATTGTATGCATCTATAGCGCTTCCAGCAGCTTTACGGTTCTGGCAAGGTTTTTTCGCTTTCCCAAACCTCACATAATAGAACAAGCGGTAATTGAATAAGCCAATCAGGTCTTTCATTAGGCGGACGTGTGTGTTCGCACGCGCTGACTCAGGCGCATATTAAGGAGAATCCCTCATGTTGTTTTGTGTTTCGGTCCGACTTAAGAAGTTAGTAACTGTCGGGCTGTTGTATGCCATAGCGCTGTTGTTAGTCATTCCTTTTGCGCCCGTTCGCACTGCTTCCGGTGCCGAACAATCCTCTGGGCAAGTGCCAAATCAACCCTCGCAAGCGGCCCACAGATCGGGTGAAGTGTTAGTACGATTTCGGCCTAATGCGTCGGATAACGATAAAGACACTGCCGCTGCTTCGCAGGGAGCGCGACGCAAGAACAAACTGCGCGGAGCTTCGGCTGTTGAGACACTCGAACTTACGACTGCAGGCGACGTTGTAAGTGCAGCTTTGCAACTGAGTCTTAATCCGGCGGTGGAGTTTGCGGAGCCAAATTTCATCGTCAAGAGCGATCAGTTGGGTGCTAACGATCCGCGACTCAGTGAACAATGGGCACTCAACAATACAGGTCAGAACGGCGGCAACTATGGTTCGGACATCAAGGCAACTGATGCGTGGCAAACGACACAAGGGTCAACGAACACAGTAATCGCCGTTATCGATAGCGGCATCGATTTCAATCATCCGGACCTGGTTAACAACCAATGGACGAATCCTTTGCCCACCATGGGCGACGTCCACGGCTGGGATTTCGTTGCGAATGCCGGAACCATCAAAGACGAACAAGGCCACGGGACGGCAATGGCGGGTATCATCGCCGCGCAGGGCAACAATGGAATCGGTACATCCGGAGTTATGTGGCGAGCCGGATTGATGAGTTTGCGCGTTTTGGATAACACGGGCGCTGGTGATGTGGCCGACGCAGTTGAAGCCATTGATTATGCAATCGCGCACGGGGCACAAGTAATTAACCTTTCGTGGGGCACTGATGGATTCTCGATTGCCCTGAAAGATGCGATCGATCGCGCCCTGCGCCGCGGCGTTGTCGTCGTCTGCTCTGCGGGCAACGGTAGCCGTAATCTTGACGAGGGAACACCTTCATCCGCGTACTATCCGGCGTCGTTCGATTCGCAAGGCCTTATTGCGGTAGCCGGGACAAATAATCACGACCAGCTTTTGTCCTGGTCCAACTTTGGTGCGACACATGTAACTGTCGGTGCTCCTGGTGAAAACGTTCTGACCACACAGATGGGTGGAGGTTACTGGAATGTCACCGGCACATCGGCGGCGGCTCCGCTTGTATCAGGCGTTGCTGGACTGATGAAGAGCGTTCGACCCAGTGTAAACAATGGACAAGTAAAAAGGGCGATCGTCGATTCAGCACGGCGTGCGGTATCGCTTACGGCAAAGACACAGAGCGGAGGCGTCCTTGACGCCGGCAAGTCAATAGCAGCATTGCCGGGAAGCCAAACTGGAAACGGTGGCGGCAATGGAAATCAGGGGCGTGTCTCACCGCGGCCGCGATATGGCGGCGGGGGTACGGGTCCAGGCGGCAGCTTCGATACCACCTCTCCGCCAGTCACAACGGGGGCGCCAAGTTCCGCTCTGCCAAATCTTGATCAGCTTCGGAATTCAAGTCCTGCGCCGCCGACCGCGAGAGCTCCGATTCAATCCAACCAAATGTGCGCCGATTGCGATCCTCAGGGTGGCGGTGGTGGAGGTGGTTACTATCCATCCGGCGATCCAAACTTCTCGACCGCCCGACAACGCCCAACCAATGAAACCGGCCAGCCCGGTGTGGATCTCGGCTCACGGAACTTTAACTGGAGCCAGCCGCTGCTAAGCTTGCCTGGCAGGGCGGGGATGGATCTCAATCTTACGCTCTCTTACAACTCGCTCGTCTGGGCAAAAGACAGTTCCTACATCAAGTACAACAGCGATCTCGGCTCGCCCGCGCCCGGGTTCTCACTGGGTCTTCCGAAACTTCAACAACGTTTCCTCAATTCCCAAACCGGAACCTACGCGTACATGATGGTGACGCCGTCCGGAGGCCGGGTCGAGTTGCGGCAGGTCGGTTCGTCAAACATCTATGAGTCACAGGATGGCAGCTATACCCAGTTGGACGCGACCAATCCGAATGCGCTGCTCGTTCGCACGACAGATGGGACTCAGTTCACATTCGTCCCGGTGACCGTAAACAGCGAGTTTCGTTGCACACAGATCAAGGATCGAAACGGCAATTACATTTCCGCGACTTACGACACGAATAACGGCCACTTGCAGACAATCACCGATACGCTCGGTCGCGTGATCAGTTTCGTTTACGATGCAAACAGCAACCTGACGGCCATTCGGCAAACGTGGGCCGGCGTTGCTCACGACTGGGCGACGTTCAGCTATGGCTCGGTTTGGGTTGCACCGAATTTCGGCGGTGGTCTCACGGTAAATGGGCCGAACAACACCTCCGTCACCGTGCTGACGCAGGTCAGTCTGCACGACGGCACCTACTACACGTTCAATTACAACGCTGCTTTTGGACAGGTCAATCGCATCAATCACTACGCGGCGGATAGTCACTTGCGCGCGTACATCTCGTATAACGTTGATTCAAGCAGCGGCCAAACGGACTGCCCACGGTTCACTGAGCGCAGAGACTGGGCTGAGAATTGGAACAACAACGCCGAAGCCGTGACCTCGTTCAGCGTTGCCACTGACGGCTCATGGAGCCAACAAACGTCGCCCGATGGAACAATCCACAAAGAATTCTTCGCCACTACCGGATGGCAAACCGGCCTGACGACGGGCACCGAGGTTTGGTCGGGTGGTATCAAGAAGAAGTGGGCGACGACCGCCTGGACGCAAGACGACCCTAATCTCAGCTACTCCAAGAACCCGCGCCCATACGACGCGAGCATTTACGATGAAGCCGGCAATCGCCGCCGGACTGAGATCATTTACACGACCTACTACTGGCCGAACGCCATTTCGCGGCCGACTGAAGTACGAGAGTACGCAGCGGACGCCGTGACCGTCTTGCGCAAGACAACTAACACCCACTTCATCTCGCAGGCATACATCGACCGCCGCGTGTTGGGTCTGTTGCGGGAAACGATTGTTTACGATCAAAACAACCAGCCAGTATCCAAAGTCTGGTACGACTACGATTGGGGCAACGATTATTGGGCAGCAACTTCGCAGCCCGCGACCCAACACGATGCGAGCGGTGATCAAAGTGGACGGGGTAATCTTTGCTGGGTCGGTCGCTGGGATGTTTCGGATGTCAACAATTTCGATAAATCAACCCGGCAATACATCAAGTACAACCGTACTGGCGCAGTCATTCGGGCAGAAGATCATTACGGCCATGGAAAGACGATCAGCTACACGGATTCGTTTTCGGACAGCATCAATCGAAACACTTTTGCTTACCCGACCAGCGTGACTGATGCCGACAACTTCGTCTCAACGGCCCAATACAATTTCGACATCGGCGCCGGAACTCGAACCCAAGACCCAAAGGGCGCGATTCAAACGATAACTTACGACGCTGCCGGACGGACGGACAGAGTTACGTTGACGAATAACGGCGCTTACACACGTTATGTCTACAATCCGTATGGAGACGTAGTCAGCTTTTCGACGATTCACGACGGTGCCGGTGAGGCTTTCAGCGTCACTTATTTCGACGGCGCCGGCCGTTTGCGAGCGGTCGGCAGCGATTTGCCAAACAGCAGCGGCGGTTATCGCGGGCAGTTCTGGATTTACGACAACATGGGGCGTCTGTGGCATCAAACCAATCCGGCCGAGATGAATGGCGGTTGGGTTCCCTCGGGTGATGACGCCTCCGGCTGGCGTTGGACTTACCAGGATTACGATTGGCAAGGACGGCCCAGAATAACGACAAACCCCGATGGCAGCACGCGCGAGAACACTTATGGCGGTTGCGGCTGTGCGGGCGGAGAGGTTACGACTGTCAGAGACGAGCGGGGCCGTCGCCGCAGATTCACCAAGGACGTGCTCGGTCGATTGAAACAGGTCGAGGAGTTGAATTGGGACACGTCGGTTTATTCGACGACGAGTTACACGTACAACGGTCGCGACCAAGTCACGCAAACCAATCAAGCGGGCCAATTGAGAACGTTTGGTTACGACGGATTTGGCCGCTTGCAGTCGCGCACAACACCTGAGCAAGCCGCGACGACCTACAGCTATTTTGCTGATGATACTGTCCAAACAATAACCGACGCTCGGGGCGCGACGACAACCTTCGGTTACAATAACCGCAATCTGCCGACTAACATCACCTACGGCGTGCCGGCGGGCGTGGCGGCCACCTCAAATGTAACGTTTGAGTATGACTCCGCGGGCAACCGGACACGCATGCTTTACAACAACGGCCAGGGCCAGGTGCTTTACACTTACGACCAACTGTCGCGCTTGACGAGCGAGTCTCGTTATTTCGGGGAACTCGGCGCGAGCTTCGCGCTCAACTACCAGTACAATCTGGCAGGTGAACTGACCCGCATCACGAATCCCTGGAACGCGCAGGTAGGATACGACTACGACAAGATCGGACGGGCGACGGGAATAACCGGCGCGGGCTATGCGGGCGCCACGAGCTACGTCAACAGCATCGGCTATCGCGCGTTCGGGGCGAAGCAGATGAATTACTCCAACGGAAAGACGCTTTCTCTTCAATACGACAATCGCATGAGATTGACGCGCTGGGACGTGCCCGGCGTGATGGGTTGGAATTATGTCTATAACAACTTTGGCGAAAACGGCGGGCGTGTGACTTTTGCTCAAAGCCTGAACGATCCGACACTCGATCGCAGCTATTACTATGACCATGTTGGACGTTTGGAAGACGTGCACACTGGCGCCGAAGCCCGAGCCGCGTTGCAAGGGCAAGGCGCGACGCCTGATGGCCCGTACTCTCATCATTACTGGTACGATCAATTTGGAAACATGGGGTTTCGCGTGGGCTGGGGTGGTTCGTTCGGCGGCTACCTGGAGCAATCGTTGAGTTTCACAAACAATCGGCTGAACACTAATCCATTCAGCGGTATCCCCATGCAATACGATCAAGCCGGCAACCTGAAGAATGACGGGAACCAAAGCTTCGATTATGATGCGACTGGTCAGCAGACTTACGCTTCCGGAACGAATCTCAACCAGAATTACGATGGCGACGGCTTGCGGGCGAAGAAGACTGAGAGTGGCGTGACGACCTACTATCTGCGCTCTTCGGTTTTGGGTGGACAAGTAGTAGCGGAATTGAATTCCAGCGGCGCTCTCGCGCGCGGATATGTTTACCTCGGCGGTCAAATGGTCGCGATTCAATCTGGTAACGCAGTTAGTTGGGTGCATCAGGACCCCGTCACGAAATCTCAGCGAATCACGAACAGCGGGGGCAGCGTCACCAGCACGATTGATCTCGATCCGTGGGGTGGAGAAACTTCACGCAGCAGTAATCAGGCGTTCCAACCGCAGCGCTACACCACTTACACACGAGATTCGAATGGCGGCGACGACGCCATGTTCCGTCGCTATCAGTCGAACTGGACTGGCTTCTCGCAACCCGATCCTTACGACGGCAGCTACAATTTAACTGACCCGCAGAGCTTCAACCGTTACGCGTATGTGCAGAACGACCCGGTGAACTTTGTCGATCCGAGTGGGTTGCAACGCAATGATTGTACGGCGGAATTTAATGCCACCGGCGTCTGTACTGTCACGGGAGGCGGTGGGCCCCGCCCCATTGACGATCCCGGTCTCTTCCTGTTTGTCAGGAATTCCCGATTTGGAGGTTACCCCGGCGGTACCAGGGTTGGCGTCGGCGGCGAGCCACGGACTCCGGAACCAGATCCGCAGCCGCCACCGGAGAATCCGACGCCGACGATCATGCAAAGCATCTGTGCCGCCATTCCGTCAGGCCGGACTACGGGAGCCTCAGGCACATTGGGCCTGCTCGGAGGTTCAACTGGTGGTGTCGAGCTCGTCCGCAACTACAATTCTGGCCAAGTAAGTGCGTTCGCTTTCGGCGGTGGCCAGGTTGGCTGGAATGGGGGCGCTTCAGGATCTTTGTACGCAGGTAATCTCTATGGGCTAAACAACTCGAGTTCCAACTACGCGGGAGGCTTCACGGGCGTAAATGGGTCAGGTCGGGTAGTCGGTGGTTTCGTATCACGTGGGGGCGGCGTGACTGCCGTAGGTGCTAGCGCCAACGCCTCATTGGTTGGCCCTATCAATTTCGGCTTAACGCGTACCAAGTACACCAACCCACTCCAACTTGGTAAGTTTTGGGCGTTCGACGAGCGGGATTTTGCATTCTTTTTAACGCGGCAGGTAGTGTGCAGATGAACACTTGGCTCACTATAGGAATCATTGCGTTCTGCCTGGTCCTGAGCGGCGTGATCTTGGCGAACATGTTCGTGATTATGATGATTGGCGAAATAAACCGGAAGAGAGAAGAGGGGAACCTTATCTCTTACTTCGGCTTTACCCCACCCAAGACCATGCGCGTCTTCGACGAGTATCGCCGCTTATACCCAAATGGGAAACTGCACATTTATTTTTTTGCCGTGTTTGGCGTAGCGATGATCGCCTTAATCATAGTAGGTGTCATCTACCTTTTCATAATAGGTTGATGTCGGAGTCGCGGTAGGCGCTAGCTCGGGCAGGTCACTTTTTTCCTCTTTCGAGCGGAATTACCAGAACGCCGTTCAGAAAGCCACTTCATTATGTAAGTGGTGGCTTGGGTACAACGCCATTGTTCCTCCGCTTATATTAGCCCGGCAGTAACAAGGCACAAAAGTAAACAATCGAGGTCAGAAGGTAGGGGAACGTGTCGTATTAAAATTTCATTCCAAAGAAACAAATGGCGAGCGAAATATGATCGCGTGGACGAATGGGCCGGATTTTCATTACTTGGAGTCGTCGTCATTAAAAAACCATCCTCGCATTCGAAAGGCAGATGATTAAGCAAGGAGGGGATCTCCCGGCTGGTAAGCAGTAGAGTCTGCCAGAACGACTTGTGCAGCCAAATGCAACGGTGAAGGTCTGTCTAGCTTCGATCCTAAATGTCTACCGTCATTAATCAAGTGGCGGCCCCTCATGGCACTTCCCGTCGTTCCAATTACGCCACCGGGGCACAAGTGCCGGGCTTCCCATCCATTAATTTACGGCTGGCTATGACAGCCGTAGCAAAGATCTCAAAAAAGCGTAACGCGGCGCTGCGATGCCTGTGCGAAACATGCTGAGTCCTGAAAATCCGAGCGCCGCCCCAGCATCAAAACCTTCCGAAGATGTAGATCTATTATTTGATCCGACGACGTGATCTTGTGCTAGAGCGTCGGGCTATGCCGGCCCTCTCTAAATTTGGAAGTGGGGCAAAGATCTCGTCGGGATCAATCCCTAGCATTCGTGCGTTATATTCGACTGTGGCCCATCGTTCGATCCAGCCGTCCAGCTTCTGTTGTAGGTCTGCCACTTGCGCTTTCAGATCTGCGATTTGCTGATCGGATGATTTGCGGTCAGGCGTTGACTGACTGCGTGAGAAATTTTTGCGCTGAAGTGCTTTGTATCGATCGATTTCATCGTCAAGGCCATTGTCATAGAGCGCTTGTCTGGAAACCTTAAGTGCCTTGCTAGTCTGGCGAGATTAATTGGATGGGTTTCGGGAGATAGGTTGGTCCACTTGAGAAGGATGTCGTGAGCCTTCTGGACAAGGCCTTCGCGTCTAAGGGGCCTAGGTTTACCCTTACCGCCACGTTGTTTTAGGACGCTCTTGTTCTTGCCGACATTCGTCGTTGTCACAGGTCTTTCATGGTAATAAGTTTCTAGGTCGAAAGCTCGCTTTGTTCATTGGCGTTCGCCGACATGTCTGAAGTTGATGCAAGCTTCGTTGTCCCCAGCTCGTGCCTTGGCTCAAACGGACACCATCGACATCCGCTTCCACAGCAACTTCCGCGTTTCTTATGATAGGTTGCAGTCATCACTAACAACCCGTCCTCAATATAATAATCTTCGCCAAGAACTAGAGGCGTTGGCTCATCATGCGTTGTTGTCATAACTCGCGACGGCCCTGCCAAGCGCGTTTCCTTTCGGAAAAACCTTAACGAGTTGTCCGTCAGAAATGTCTTGCTTGTCGATGCTACGTCATCAATAGAGAAAGAAGGGGCGATCCTTAATGCTTTCTTTGTTTCTGACATGAGTCCGGGATCCGACTACTCTCTCTGGACCCCGTACATTTTCTTGGCACCGGCGCTATGGAAGAACCACCAGCTGTATACGCCGGCCGGCCAGAAGAGGACTATTAGAACGCCGGCTGCGAAGAGACCCAATTTTCGGCCAATTGGTTTTTGGCGACGCATCGCTATGGCAGTTGAAAACATAAGCAACGTAACCAGCAATACAGTTCCAAACAGAACTATCCAAAACTGGATTTGCTTCGCCTCTCTGAAATTTTCCCCAATAATCCACGGTGCCCCGATCAGAACAAGCGCAAACACACTGCCGATTACCAGATGAATGCCGACCAATGTTTCGTTATGGTCCTTCGTAGACACGCAACCTTCCCTCAATAGAGGCAAAGAAGGCGGTTGGTTCAAGCCTTCAGTAGGTCCTGATTCTGAAGCGTGGAGTTTCGCGATCGCTTCGCCCAAACACTGAGGACAAAAGCAGTCCGTTTGTTGGTCGGCGATTAGCGAAACATGCGGTAAGTCCTCGCACCAACAGCTCTGGTCGCGTTGGGCGGCGCCGCAAGCGAATACGGCGTGGCACCGCGCGCAAATCTTTTCTGTTGGGACATTCACGATCGCTCAGACCTCATCTCACCGCGATGCGAAGGCCTCCACGCGCCACAATTCCGGGACTGCGAAACCCATTCTCGAAATAAGTAACGTCGAACAGATTGTCGGCGCCGCCGAAGAACGTGAGCGTCACCCGTTCGGAAGCTCGTCGTTCGTAGCTCGCGAACAAGTCGGCTTTCGTGTAACCGGGAAAGGTTAGTTCCGCGGTGCGGAAAGGAAAGTTATTCTCGAAAATCGGAGCGAGATGGCTGCCCGTGTAATTCAGGTCGAAACTGACAACGAATGCGCGGTAGCGTTGATTGATGTTCAAGCCAAAAAGATGTTCGGGAAAAACGTATTCCCGCTGCAGGCCACTGCCGCGCACAAATCGATCGCTGTTCGTGAACGTGTATGAAGCGCGCCAATCGGCTCCTCGCCACGGGGCGGCTTCGAGATAGGTTTCCACTCCACGCGCAAATCCACCCGGACGATTTTCGTAGCCGCTAAACCGGCCGGCGCCCAACGGGTCGATAAGGAAGAACGAATTGAAAGCAATAACCCGCTGCAAGTGAGTGTAGAAGTAAGTCGCGCCGAATCGTGCGCGGTCGTTCGCGACGCGTTGATCGAAGCCGGCATCGACACTGATCGATTGTTCCGCACGCAAAGTTGGATCGCCGAAACGCGTGAATCCGGCCTGGGCGAATGTGCCGGCGCCAAATCTTTCAAACAACGCAGGCGCACGAAAGCCGTTGCCGACATGCGCGCGCAGTTTCGTGCCCGTCGAACGAATGAAGTAAGCGATCGAGCCATCACCGGTAATGGAACTCTCCGGATTGATCGAGCCAAGAAATCCTGGACGATCGGCAGCGCTAATCCGAAACCACTGGCCGCGGGCGGCGACCGAAATCTGCAATCGATCTTCCAAAAGGAAGATCTGATCCTGCGCGAACACCGCCATCGTGCGCTGCCGATCGGTTGTGTTGTTGAATGCGCTGAACGATGGAATGGACGATTGAAAGATCGATTCGCGCTCGTACTCGAATCCGGCCGTCAGCAGGTTGTGGCGTCCTAATCTGAAGTTGGCACGCGCGTCGAACGTGTCCGTTGAGCCATTGTTCACCGCCACAAATTCGAATTCGCCGAACGGATAAAACGTTGGGGACGCGAATTGCGGATCTATCGCCGGCCCGTTGTAGTTTCGGCGACGCGAACCCACATGTTGATAGGCCAGTGAATATGAGATCGCGTCATTGACCTGATCACTGAATCGGACAGCGCCAACCAGCAGCCGGTTTCGACGGCCCTGATCAGGATTGTTGAAGTCCGCGTTGAACGTCGTGCCTTCAACCGCGTTCGGATATTGACCGCCGGTAAAGGCTGCCGCTCGCGCAAATGGGCTGTCATTAGTGCGCGCGTTTGAAGCTGTCCCGTAAAAGTTAAAGCTCAGTGTTGAAGATCGTGTCGGATGCAATTGAAATCGGCCCGAGCCCGCGGTGTTGCCGTACTCGTCGTTGCCGTCAACACCCTCGCGCACATCGACGCGTGACAGACCAAAACTGAAGCCCGCGCGTTTACCGATGCCGCCCGATCCGCGGACGCGTTCACGAAACTGCGCCAGGCTGCCGCCATCAAAGCCGAATTCAAAATGACGGTCTCCACCAGTCGTTCCGGGAACGAGATTAATCGCACCACCGATCGCATTCGAGCCGTAGATTGACGAGCCCGAACCGCGCAGCACCTCAACCCGATCCAAATCACTGGGCGCGAGATCGGCAAACAAAGGTCCGGCCGCTCCGTTAATGTCTGACGCATCGCGCACGCGCAAGCCGTCGAGCAACAGCGCCGTGTCGGACGTTCGCTGTCCCCGCAGACGTACACTGGTCAATGCGCCGGGCGAACCTTGTTGCTGCACGCGTACACCGGGAATGCCGCGCAGGCTCTCGCTCAATCCAACTTCACGTTTCGTTTCAATCGCCGAATTGTCGAGGACGCTGATCGCTTTTGAAGTCTCATCAACAGTTTGTGCGATGCCGGTTCCCGTCACGCTTACGGTTTCACTGATGGCCTCAACGGAAAGGCGCACGTCATTCGCCGCTGTTTGGCCACGCTGGATAGTCACGCGTGAAGCAGACTCTGCGAAACCATTCGCGCGGACCTCCAAAACGTAATCACCGCCGGCGAGTCTCGTGAACGCGTACGTTCCGTTACCATCCGTGGTTGTCGACAGCTCGCCGCCAGCTCGCGAGCGGAGGCGAACCTCTGCGCCCTCAATGTTTGCGTTGCGTTCGTCAGTGACGCGCCCGCGAAGTTCAGTGCCGCTTTGCGCCGCCGCAGTCGCCGCCCCCATTGCCAGTAGCATCACGAGAACCAGAATCTTTTTCATCCTTCCTCCTTCATCCTTCATCCTTGCACTTGCGTGTGAACCGGCGTAATCCGCGGGGCGCCCGAGATCGGGTGCGCGTCCACCAGCACGCGCAAGCCAAACACGTCTCGCAGCAACGCTTCGGTCAAGACCTCCTGCGGCGCGCCTGCCGCCACAACGCCACCGGCTTTCATAAGAATTACCTGGTTTGAGAATTCAGCCGCGAGATTGACGTCGTGTGTCACTACCACCGCCGCAGACTCTTCCTTGGCGCAGCGCGCTTTAATCAAGCGCAGCATCGTCGCTTGATGCGCGAGGTCCAGATTCGCCGTCGGTTCATCAAGCAGAAAGACGCGCGCTTCAGTCGCGAGCGCACGCGCGAGTACGGCGCGCTGGCGCTCGCCACCAGACAACTCGTTCATCAAGCGAGATTCGAATCCCGTGAGTTCTGTTTCGCGAATTGAGTTTTGCGCGACCTCGATGTCGCGTTCATTTTCCCAACCCCACGCTTTGGCGCTCGACCAGGCGTAACGGCCGCCCAGGACAAACTCGAACACGGTCACCGGAAATCGCAGGTCGGCCTCCTGAGCAACCATCCCTATTTGCCGCGCGACTACTCGACGCGCAAAGGTCCGCAGAGGCTTGCCGTCGAGCAGGACTTCACCGCTTGCCGGCGCGATGCTGCCGTTCAGCGCGCGTAGCAACGTCGATTTGCCGGCGCCGTTCGGACCGAGAATCGCGATCACATTTCCTGGTTCAGCGCGCAAGGAAACGTCACGTACCGCGTTCCGCTCGTCGTAGTTGATCGAAATGTTCTTTGCTTCAAGCATGTGACAAATAGGTCCCATTAGGACGTTACGTCCTATCCGCGCTTCAGTAGATAGACAAACAACGGTGCGCCGATCAGCGCCGTGATGGCGCCCACCGGCAATTCACGCGGCGCGATGAGCGTGCGCGCCAAAGTGTCGGCGACAATCACAAACGTCGCGCCGGCAATCGCCGCTGCCGGAACCACCAGACGGTTGTCGCTCCCGAACGACAGCCGCACCAGATGCGGGACGACAAGTCCGACGTAACCGACTGAACCGCTCGAGGCGACCGACGCACCCACCAACAGACTCGCCGCGGCGAAGACAATCAGACGCACGCGCGCTACTTCGACACCCAAATCGAAAGCGTCACGCTCGCCCAGCATCATCAAATTCAGTGAGCGCGCATTCAGCGTCAGCACCAGCCCGCCAACAATTGCAGTAACCACCGCGACCGTCAGCAAACTTCCGGTGGTTCCGGACAGATCGCCCAGCAACCAAAACGTGAACGAGCGAATGCGCGTCGCATCCATCACTGTCGTGATAAAAACGATCCCCGATGAAAGAAACGTGGTGACGATCACGCCGGCGAGAATCAGGCGTTCAGGCGTGGCGCCCGCGCGGCCGCGCGCCAGACGGTAAACTACAAATGTCGCAGCGCCGGCGCCCGCAAACGCCATGATCGGACGGCTCCATTCATAGCCTGTAAAGAAGACGAGCGCGGCCATCGTGCCAACTGCCGCGCCGTTTGAAACGCCCAGCAGGTAAGGCTCAGCCAACGGATTTCGCAGCAATGCTTGATATGCCGCACCGGCCGCGGCCAAACACATACCGACCGCCCCCGCCAAAATAATTCGAGGCAGACGAATATCGAAAAGGATCGCGCGTTCTTCCGCTGATAATGCGCAATTCGAACTTCCGGTCAGCGCACAAAGCGATCCTGCAAACGGCAGACGTTGACTGCCGATCACCGCTGCACCAATCAGTGCGAGCACGAGTACAACCAACAGCGAACCGCAAATCAGCACGGTTCGCGTCAGCGTTGCTCTTCCGATAATTTGAGTTCGGCTCACAGATCCGATTCAGCGGCTCGGCCGCCGCGGCTTTCTTTCTCTCACTTGAATGCTTCCGGATGTAATGCGCGCGCCAGCTGTTCCAACCCATCAAACAGCCGTGGTCCGGGTCGCGCTAAAATGTCATCGTTGATTTTGTAAACTCGATTATTCCGAACGGCGGGGGAGTTTCTCAGCGCCGGCACAGCGGTTGAGTTTGAATTTCCCACCGAGCCGCCCGTCGGCAAAATGATCGCGTCGGGTTGGGACGCGAGCGCTGCTTCATCGCTGTAACGTGGAAACGCAGTCGGCACATCAGCAGTAACCGAGATCCCACCGGCGCGTCTGATCAAATCAGTCAGAAAGGCATCACGGCCGATCGTGTACAACGGTTCATCTGAGATCTGATAGAAAACTTTGACCCGGGGCTGGCTTGCCACGGCAGATTCCACGGCCTGCGTCCGGCGACGTAAGTCTGCCGCGACTTGTTTGGCTTGCTCAGTGGTGCCGAACAATTGCCCCAGCGTCTCGATTGAACCAAGAATCTGATCGACGCTATTCGGGTTCGTCACATAAACCGCAATCCGCTGTTCATCAAGCTGTTTAGCGAAGGTCTCGAGTTGCGAGGCAGTGGAGATAAGCACGATTTGAGGCTTCAGCGCGATGATCCGTTCAACGCTGGGCTGCATTGTGTCACCGACTTCCGCGACGGCTTTGGCGGCGGGCGGGTAATCGCAATAGCTGGTGCGGCCAACCAGGCGATCTCCAGCGCCGACGGCATATACGATCTCCGTCAGGTTCGGCGCGAGCGAAACGATGCGATCGATTTTTTGCGGAAGGCGAAATTGGCGGCCGGCCTCGTCGACTACAACACGAGTGTCAGAAGTCGCAGGGTAGGAAGACTGCTGGCGAGAGCATGCAAAAAGAAGCGACGCCCCGATCGCGAGGGCAAAGATTTGGAGTGCGGTGGCAATTTGGAGTGCGCCGGCAGAGCGAAGCGGCGACGGCGCTTTGGATGC
>JBASRE010000051.1:0-119348 GCA_049273695.1 Pyrinomonadaceae bacterium | reverse complement strand
ACATCAAGTATAAGAGCCACGACTACTTCATCGGCCAAGCTTTCAAAGGGCTGCATGTTGCTCTGCGCCCGACCGCAACCGATGGCCTGCTCGACGTTTACTTTTGCCGGCACCGCTTAACTCAAATTAATGTAGCAGCTTCAACCAAACTCGACCAGAATGTGTAAACCATGTCTCCGAACACCTGTAAACTTTGTCCCCGGTCTATACACCCGTCACCTCTCCCCCAACCCCTCTCCGCTTGCGGAGAGGGGAGAACGTGCAAGAGGCTACCGCCCGATCGTCGGGCCGTAGCCCGCCTCTAAACTCTCGGTGGATCAAGATTAAGGTTTGAAGCCAACTATCTCTCTGAGTCTCGAGCAATCAAACAGCCGTCCCTGGGTGATGACGAATTTCGCTTTGCGAACGTTGCTGATGTTCTCCAGTGGATTGCCGTCCAGGATCATGATGTCAGCGCGCTTCCCGGCCTCGACCGTGCCTACCTCGTTTTCCAGTTTCATCACTCGCGCGGGGGTCAGCGTCGCCGTCTGAAGCGCTTCCAGCGGCGTAAGCCCGGCCTTCACATACAATTCCAATTCGCGCGTCAACGAGAAGCCGGGAACAGAGACGTCTGTGCCCGCGACGATCGGAATTCCTTCACGATGAATCGCCTTAATGATGTTGAGCAGAAACTGAAGCGCAATTTCCATCTCAGACGCCGCTTCTGCCGGCATGCCTTTCTGCTCGATTTGTTCGAGCAATTCGGGAGCAATCTTAGCCATACCCGGCTCAAACGATTCGATGGGAGTGCTTTTCGGATGCAGCATCAACTCGAGCGTAGCCATCGTTGGATCCACGACTGTACCGCGGTCCTTCAAAAGTTTTAGCGACTGGCGCGCGCGCGGCGAGTCCAACTCGTTTGACAGATTGCCCTTGGAACCTTCGGCTTGGGGTTCGAGCGCCGGAGCTACAAAATTGAGGTGACTAATCTCATCCATTCCGGCCTCGACTGCTTCGATCGCATCCATCGATTTGGGAACATGCCCGGTGACAGTCATCCCGAGACGGTGGGCTTCGTCGCAAATAACTTTCAGAATTGCGGCCTTCACCTGATCGCGGATTTTGATTTGCTCGAAGCCGGCCTGCTTGTAACGCTGGACAGCAGCACGCGCCTCAGCAGGCGTATCAACCTGAACGTCAAAAGATTGGCCTTCATTCTTGCCGTCAATGTATCCCGCCAGAAGCATTCGCGGGCCGAGTCCGCGGCCCTTCTTCGCGGCGTCGCGCATCGCGGTGCTGAATTCGATGTCGTTGCCGACATCGCGCGCTGTCGTTATTCCCGCCGCGAGATACACGGGACCTAACTCAACTTGATACATGTGCGCATGCATGTCCCACAGACCGGGTACAAGATATTTACCGGTGACATCAATGGTCCGCGCGCCGCTCGGAATTTTCACCTGTGATCGCGGGCCGGCCGCAACGATGCGATCGCCTTGAATGACGACTGCTGAATTCGCAAGTGGCTCCTTGCCCGTGACGTCAACGATCGTTCCACCAAGCAACACGATCGGTTGATTCGTCTTAGGGCTTAGCTGGTCCGCAAGTCCTGTCAATCGTTGAATGCTGTCGTTGACAGCTCGTTTCAGAAAGAAGGACAAAGCGGATTCGTAACCGTCGCGAATAGCGGTGAGATTCGTCTCGGCGTCGGTTGCGAGATTGACTCCCGCCACCAGGCGGTTGTTCGAATCAAACCAGAGCGTTTGCCGGCCCCAACCTCCGCCCCAGTTGCGCCCACTGAGGTGGTAACGTTGAAGCGCGACTTGTCTCCCTGCAACTGTTGCCGTATCGCGACCACGGTACTCGACAATCGCTTCGCCGCCCGGTAGCAGCGCAAGTCTCGTTGGTCGCCCATGCGTCAACCAGTAACGAACCAGCATCATCTCCATCGTCAGCGGCACATATCCGCCAAAAGTGAAGAAGGTTCGTGGGACCGCAATTTCTCGAGAGGCGCCGTCGGCCGCCGCGGCAGGGGCTGAATTAATCGTGGCTATCTGATCACGGATGGCAATCGAAGTTTTGATCGGAACGCCAAGTGGGCGCGTGCCCTCGATTTGGAATGAAAGCGCCGCGAGATCGTTGCGCGTCACCAGGGTCGCGCGCAGCGAAGGCTTTTCTTCCTCGCCCATAAAGGGCAAATCGATCTTAGCGGTTGTTTCAAGCGAACCATCGCTACGGCGTCTTATCTCGTACGTCTCTGCGCCGCGCGTTTGCCTGGTTTCGTAGAAATGAAACTTACCGCTCTCGATGACGCTCGCTGTCGGACGGGACTCGCGACGCGGTTCTTGAGCCACGCCGGGATAGCTAATCGTGAGCAGAATGGAAAATAGCCCGAGCAGCGACCGCCCGCGTTTGGTTGTTCGTCGATTCATGGTCAGTTCTCCTGACTGTGCTTTGTTGCTAAACTCCGCTGGCTGACACAACGGCCCGCGCATCTTCTGAGGGAGACTCCGCCTACTATCTCCGGTTGCAGCCCGGAAGTCCTCAGCAGTCGTTCAATTGTTTCTCAGCGAATTCTCAGCCTGGTTATGTCGAAGCAAGTCAGGTACTTATACGAGTTCGGCCCTTTTCGGATTGATACCGCCAACCGCCTCCTTCTGCGCGACGGCAAACCCATTCCGCTTAAACCCAAGGTCGTTGACACCCTGTTTGCCTTGATCGAAAACAGCGGGCGCGTCATGGAAAAGGATGAGCTTATCGAGAAGCTCTGGCCGGACAGCTATGTTGAAGAAGGAAATCTGACACAGAACATTTACGAGCTCAGAAAAGTTCTCCACGCCAGTTCAGAGCGGGGCTCTTACATCGAAACGATACCTCGCCGCGGTTACCGTTTCGCTGTTCAGGTAAACAGACAGCCGTACGAAGAGAGCGCAAATCTGGTTAAGAGCGATGAGGTGACGGCCGCCCGTGCGGACCGGGCGGATGTAGATCACCCCGAACCTGAAACGCGCGCGAAGGCGCTCGTGACGCCCGAGGTGGCAGAAGTAGGCGCACGAATTTCCAAACGATCGGCACTGATCTTCTCAGTCGTTCTAGCCGGGATTTTGATCGGAATGCTCTATTACCTGTCTTCAAAGCGGTCGCGGCCAGTCGTAAGTAAGGAAATTAAGTCACTCGCGATCCTTCCGTTTAAGTCCCTTAATCCAGAGGCGGCAGATGAATACATAGGACAGGGTATGGCGGACGCCCTAATCACCAAATTGAGCAATAGTCACCGCATCGCCGTCCGGCCCACGAGTGCGGTACTGCGCTACGGCGCGCCCGACACGGACCCTCTCCTCGCCGGTCGGGAACTGAGTGTGGATGCCGTGCTTGACGGGAAGGTGCAGCAGCTCGGTGACCGCGTACGCGTAACTGTCCAATTATTGCGCGTGGCGGATGGCGCCGCACTGTGGGCTGAAAAGTTTGACGCCAAACTCACGGACATTTTTGCAGTGCAAGACTCAATCTCTGACCAGGCCGCGCATTCCCTAACTCTTCGACTCACCGGTGATGAGCGCGAGTTGATGCGCAAGCACTACACCCAAAACTTCGAGGCGTACCAGGCTTATTTACAGGGACGCTATTTCTGGAACAAGAGGAACGCGCCGGCACTCAAGACTGCCGTCGATCATTTTGAGCGCGCCATAAAAATCGATCCAAATTACGCTCTGGCCTACGCAGGACTGGCTGATTGTTTCATAAGGCTCAACGAGTCCGGCGTTCCGATGGCTGAGGCGTCAGTACCCAGAGCCAAGGCTGCGGTCCTCAAAGCGCTGGAGATCGACGACCGGCTGCCCGAAGCACATGCAACACTCGGCTTCATAAAATTCCGGCATGATTGGGATTTTGTAGGCGCCGAACGGGAATTTCAGCGCTCGCTACAACTGGACGCAAACTATTCTGAAGCACATCAATGGTACGCCTTCTATCTGCTGGCAGTCGGACAAAAAGATAAAGCCGATGCCGAGATGAAGCGAGCGCAATCACTCGACCCGCTCTCAATCAGCTTCAACTCAAACTTTGGCCTTTACCTTTTCTTCACCGGCCAGTTTGATCAGAGCGTGCAGCAATGCCGCAAAACGCTTGAGATGGAGCCTAACTCGATCCTTGCGCGGATGGCTCTCGGACTGAGTTACGAACAGCAGAGGTTGTACACGGAAGCGATTCAGGAATTCCGGAAGGCCCGGGAGATGTCTCCCGATGACGCGGCAATGATCGCGGCTTTGGGACATGGTCTTGCCAAAGCGGGTAGCACGAAAGAGGCGCGCGACCTGCTTCAAACGCTGGAGCAGACGGCAAAAGGAAGTTACGTTCCACCTTACAGCATGGCTGTGCTTCAGGTTGGATTGGATGAGAAGGGGCAAGCGCTTGTCTGGCTTGACCGCGCTTACCAGGATCGTTCGCTTAGACCCGTGTGGCTAAAATTTGATCCCCGGCTGGACGGCCTGCGTCAATCTGGAGAACTCGCCGGCCTCGTTCGACGCGTTGGCCTCACGCCGTAATCTTCGGTTGTTCGAATCCGAGATAGTTTTCAGGGTTCAACAGAGCGTCCTGCATCTGCTCCAGAAACCGTCCGACGTGCAATCCATCCATTAATGAGTGATGAACCTCGACAGAAATCGGCAGCCAGGTGCGGTTGTCGTCCTCCGCGAATTTTCCAAACGCGATCTTCGTCGCTGATTCTTCGCGCTTCCAATTACGTGCGTGTGAAAAGCTGGTGAATGAAAACCACGGAATCGTCGTGAAGTGCAAACGGTCGTCGTCCGTTTCTTCAAGCTTCAGCCCGCCGCCTTTCGCCAACGCTTCAGCGACCGCACGCGACGCCGCTTCATGAAATTTGGCGAAGTCTGAATCGTAATTAAAGTACGCCAGGCCAAAACTCTCATTCGGCAAAAGCACCGTCGTACCACCGTGTATCACGTCATGCACGACGACTTTTCCTTCTCTTAGACGATAACGAAACGGCTCGATCTCGTTCGCAGTGCGCAAAGCGAAGTAGTGATAGGCAAGCGAAACGCTGACGTCCTTGCGCACGCTTAACGCGCTCAAGAGATTTGTGACGTCCAGCCGCGTGCAGACATTGAAGTAAGGCTTGTCGAAAGTTCGGTAGAACTCGAAAAGATCGCGGCGGGGCCAGGTTTCGAGATCGAGATATCGGGTCATTTAGCTTTGCAATCACCGCCCGCTTTTATTCACACCTGGCTTCAGCCAGGTAGTGGGCGATTCCGGAAAGACCGAAACCGTTTAAACGGTTTCGGGGAACCTTGAACGCCAGGACACCGGGCTAAAGCCCGGTGAGAATGAGAACAAGCTGGCAGTGCGACGACAATTTAACTCGCTAAGTCGAGTTTCTGAGCAAACCGCTCTGCTTCTTTCTTGAACCGCGGCGACTGGCACTCTTCAACCAACCGCTGATATTCCTTCAGATATTCGCGGGCGTGGGTAAGCTTCGCGGCCGCGTTTTGAGTTCGGCCCTCTTGCTTATGGCAATCGGCATTCGTGATCAGAACGTCGAGATATACCGGGCCGAGCCACAGATGGCTCACGCGCGATTCCGTTCCCCGAATTAGCTCATACGCCGCCGCGCACATCTGCTCCGCTTCTTCCAGTTCGCCGCGACGCGCGCGCACGGCAGCCAGACAACGCCGACTGTAATAACGCATGTAGAACAGGCCGGAGGCTTCGCTCTCATCAAAGTTTTGTTGCGCCTTCTGAAGGGCTGCGTCGAGCAAACGTCGTCCATCCACCGTATCGCCTCGCGGGCGTGTTCCTTGCTCGGCCAGCAACTCAGCATAATTCCCGAGCATGAGCGAGTGGACGCGCTTTTCACCGATCGCTTCTGCCAACGCGATGCCCTCGACATATTCACGTTCAGCTCGCTCCCAATCACCGAGGAGCTGAGCACAGACTCCGGCTATGAGGTGCGCCCATGATCGCCGTTCGCGCGAATGGATGCGGTCGGCAATCGCGAACTCCTGGTCGGCAAGTTCCAAACCGGCGGCAAAGTTGCCGGTATGGCTTGCGTTTTCGCCTTGAAACTCGATTCCAACTGCCTGGGCAAACGCTACGTTGTGCCGCTCGCCGAATTCAACTGCGCGCCGCGCCCATTCGTTTGACTCGTCGTAAAGCCCGTAGTGTTGGTAGGCGCCGGCTGCCCACGCGTAGATTTGCGTGATGATTGGCGCCGCAAAAGTTGACACGGTTTCGGCGGCGGCCGCCGGCGCCACCAAGTCGGCCGCGCGCTTAAGCAACTCGATCGCCTTGCTATGCCGCGCCGCGAGATGATGGAAGCGTGCCTCGGTCGCGATGGCATTCGCGGTTTCGAGTGGCTCTTTGATGGGGTCGAGAACCCTTAGGGCTTCGTGCAGATACTCGACACCCCGCTGATCGCCGGTCGTTACGAGCGAAGCCGCCGCTTCAGTCTGAAGTCGCGCGCGGACATGAGGATCTATCGTCAATTTCATCGCTCGTACAAAATGTTCGCCGGCCGGAATTAGATCTCCGTGCAGCAGATAGGTTTTTCCAATTGCTTCCTCAAGCGCCAGCTGCTCCTCAGTCAGACCCAGCGCTTCAGCACAATCGCGCGCCCGACCGTAGGAGGCAATTACTTCATCAATGGCGAAAACCTTTTCGGCTTCGGCGGCTGCGTGTTTTGCGTAAATCAGACCGTTTTCATAGTCGCCTGCCTGGATGTAATGATAGGCGAGACGCTCGACGGCGCAGGCGGACGTGCCGCCACGTCGCTTCAAACCTTCGGCGGCATGGCGGTGCAGACGTCGTCGCCGAATCGGGTTGAACTCTTCGTACAGCACTTCGCGAATCTTGTCGTGCGTAAACGTAAACGATTCGCTGCCGATCGTAATGATTAGCTGCGCGGTCGTGGATGCGTCGAGCGCGTCAAGCAAAGCGTCTTCGGAAATGTTCTCAGCCGTGGCTTGCAGCTCATCGAAGCTGAACGTCTTGCCCAGCACAGCCGCAATTCGCAGGACGTCGTTGGTTTGGCCGCTCACGCGGTCCAGTCGATGACCGATCGTTTCCTTGACGCTTTGTGGAATGACGAGCTCGCCAACATCGCAACGTTTCCACCGGCCGCTCTCCCGCCGGACCGAACCCTTTTCGATCAAGGCCTTCAAGACTTCTTCGACGAAAAACGGATTGCCTTCAGTTTCGCGATGGACGGCTTCGCCGAAGTCGGCGCTAACGCTCTCTCCGAGAAGCGCGCTCAACTGTTCGTTTGTTTCCTCGGCGCCGAAGCGACGCAATGTGATGCGAGTCGCCAAACGTTCGCGATTCCAATCGACAAGGGCCCGCGCCAGAGGGTGCGCGCGATCGAGCTCGGTCTCGCGATAACAGCCAACCATCAGCGCGCGCTCTTCACGCAGTTGGCGCAGCACATGGCCCAGCAGCCAAAGCGTGCCGCGATCAGCCCAATGAAGATCGTCAGCGTAAAAAAGCAATCCCTTGCTGCGTGCCAGGTTGGACAGGATTTGTACGACTGCGTCGAAGAAAAGCAGCCGCTCTTCCTGTGGTGACAATTCAGTCCGCGCGGCAAAAGGCCCCAAACGGGTTTCAATCTCCGGCGCGAGCTTCGCAATCTGGGGCGCGTTGTCACCAAGTATTATGCGCAGTTTCGCGTCGTCTTTCTCTTCGCGCACCCAGCGACGAAAGGCTTCGACGAATGGCAGGTAGGGAGTTGTCGCTTCGTATTCATAGCAACCACCGGATAAAACCACCGCGCCATCAACAGCCGCTTGAATGGTGACCTCTCGCGCGAGCCGGGTCTTGCCTGCGCCGGGCTCGCCGCTTAGCAACACGGCGTGACCGTGCCCGTCCAGCGCTCGCTGCCACAACTGGCGGACCTCTGCGAGTTCCATCGCGCGTCCCACCAAACGCCCGCGCGACAATGCGTCCAGAATCGCGACGGCGGGCGCAGCCTCGGTATCCTCATCTATGGCCGACTCATCGAAAGCGCGACGTAAGGCCGCGGCCGCCTCAGCCGCTGTCTGAAACCGCGCGTCAGGATTTTTCTCGAGCAGCCGCAGAATCAGCAACTCAAGCGCGCGCGGCAAATCAGAACGCAACACCCGCGGAGGCACCGGGGGCGCGTGGACGTGCTGCGAAAGCACGGTCAAAGCATCGCTGCCTGCGAACGGCACCCGGCCGGTCGTTAACTCGTACAACAAAACGCCGAGCGCATACAGATCAGTGCGCGCATCGACCTTTTGCCCCAATGCCTGTTCCGGCGCCATGTACGATGGCGTTCCAAGGACGAGACCGGCCTGCGAGATCCGCGCCCCGTGTCCCGGCAACGCCAAGCCGAGATCGGCGAGCTTTACCGACTGGCCGGTTGTAGAAATGAGTACGTTGTCGGGCTTGAGATCGCGGTGGACGATCTTGTTGAGGTGCGCATGCTCAAGCGCGCCACAAATCTGTAATCCGATTTCAACGATCCGGGTAAGATCGGTCGGTGGCGTCCGGCTCAGGCTCGGGCCATCGACCAACTCCATCACAAAAAATGGAAGACCGTTTGCCTCGCCTACATCGTGGACTGAGACGATGTGCGGGTGGTTCAGAGCAGCCGCGGCGCGAGCTTCGCGAATTAAACGCGCGCGCGCCTCAGCCGAGGAATTTTCCGAGATGACTTTAACGGCGACGGGCCGGTGTAACTCTAAATCAGTCGCGCGATAAACGACTCCCATTCCGCCGCGGCCGATTTCTGAATCCAAGCGGTAACGACCGCGGAGTACGTCACCAGAAACGAAACTGGCGAGCGACTCGCGCTGCATTATCCGCGTGGCCTGGGAATCGCTGGTCATGGACTGGAAAGAATAGCAATTGCCGGAGCGCGAGCGTTAGCCTTGCCGGGCTAACTGGGCGCGGGCGTTCGGGCGCGTAGTTACTCGTGCGTTGTGGGTCCTCACCTTCCCGAATAGCAGCGCTAACCGTGTTAAGATAGCCGCTCTGCCCCGCAGTTGCTCGCATCTAATACTGCTATGATTCATTTTCACCGACATCGTTTCGCATTTCTTCTGATGAGCCTGAGTACGATTATCGCGGTCGTGGCGCCGCTGTTTCTGATTTCGAGCTGTCAAAGTTTGCAGCAGACGCCGCAGGAGTTGAAGGCGCGGGAAACCCTGCGCTCGATGACGCGCGGCGGCGCGCTGCCGGCCGACAGTGTGGTCGCCCGTATCGAAAACGACTTTCCGCGCACGACGGCCGGATCGCTAGCGAAGGTTGTGCGCGCCCGCATCAGGTTGAAGGCGAATGACTATGCCGGCGCCGCGTCGCTGCTCGATTCGCGCGCGTTCGCCGATTACACGACAATTCCCGATCACGTTCTGTGGATGCGTGGCAACGCACTTGAGCAAGCGGGTCGTCGCGTCGAAGCGCGCGCAGCTTACGAAAGTCTCGCGCGCGATTATCCGAATTCATCGTGGGCCGATAACGCCCTGATTCGCGCGGCGCAGATGATGATGGAGGACGGCCAAACCGCCGCAGTCCCTCTGCTGCTTAAGCCCCTGACTTCAAAAGACAACGCGACGGCGTTGCTGTTGACCGCGAAGGCTTACGATCAAACTGGCGACACGACGCGCGCGCAGGCGAATTATCGAAGGGTTTATTTCTTCGCGCCTGCATCCGCAGAAGCGCAGGAAGCTTCGGCATTTATTCCAACCATGCGATCGACTGGGGTGCCGCCGGCCACTGCGGAAGAAGCGATGGCCCGGGCTGAGAAACTTTTCGCCTCGAAGCGACACAGTGAGGCGTACAACGCTTACACCTCCCTGTTTCTCGGGTCGCCGGCATCGGCGACTCCTGAGCTCGCCGCCCGCCGGATCATCGCGGCTGCGGCGGCGCGCAGATTTGCCGAGGCAACTGCGGCGCTTTCAAGCACGCCGGCCACGGCCGGCGAAACTCGCGCAGAAGCGATGTACCACCTGGCGTACGGCTACGCGCTAGCCAGGCAGTGGGGGCAAGCGCGCACTGCGGCTGAAGATCTGCGCCGGCAATTTCCGACGAGCCTTTGGACGATGCGCGCGTTCGTGCAATCCGGTCAGCGCGCTGAAGAAGCGAAGAATGACGCTGACGCAAGTTACTTCTATCGCGCCGCCGTCAGCTCCTTCCCCGGCAATCCGGAGGTCACACCTGCTCATTTTTACATCGCATGGGTCGCGCATGAAGGAAAGAACTTCAACGAATCGTCCCGGCTATTGACGGAACACGTCGCGGTTTACGCAGGCAACAATACGGACTTTCGCGGCAAGTCAGCTTACTGGGCAGCGCGCGATAGTGAACGCGCCGGCAAGCTCGCGGAAGCACGCGAAATTTATCAAGGCCTGTTAGATCGTTATGACGCAAACTGGTACGGCTACTTATCAAAGCAGCGACTGGCGGACCTGGATCGTGCCGGCGCGCCGCGCAGAGAATTTCCCGCGGACTCGCAAATCGGCCGAGCCGTCGCGAATCTGAAGACAGTGACAGTCGCTGAGGAGACTGCCCGAGCGGCAGAAGACGAGCGCATCGCGAAAGCGGATCAGCTTTCAATTGTCGGCAGTGACGACTGGGCGCTGGAAGAGCTCGCGGTCGCGTCACAAGCCGCGCCAAATAGTCCGCGCGTCAATCTCGCAATCGCGAAAATTTATCGGTCGCTCAACGACAACGTGCAGGCATTCAATGCGCTGCGACGCAGTTATCCGGATTACTCGCAGATGAAGGTGGAAGAGATGCGTCCCGACGAGTGGGACGTCTTTTACCCGCTGCAGTACTGGGACATCATTTCGCAGGAAGCGCGGGCGCGGGGTGTCGATCCATATCAAGTCGCGGGATTGATTCGGCAGGAGTCAGTTTTTAATCCGCGGGCAGTTTCTTCGGCGCGCGCTTACGGCCTAATGCAATTGATCGTGCCGACGGCGGTCACTACTGCGCGGCACGTCGGCGCTCAGCGCGCCATTACGATGGACGCTTTGTTTGAGCCGCGCCTCAACATTCAACTTGGCACAGCACACTTCAAAGAACTACTCGACAAATTCGGACGCATCGAATACGTGGCCATCGCGTACAACGCCGGCCCCGGCCGCGTCGGGCCATGGCGCGCCAGTCTGCCGCTGCAGATGGATGAATTTCAGGAAGAGGTGCCTTTCCGCGAAACGCGGCTCTACATTCAGGGCATAGTGCGTAACGGTCTTCAGTATCGAAGGCTGTACGACGAGAACGGAAACTTCCGCTCTGAAGTAGGCGCGCGCGCGGTTTATCCTTCGCCACACGCTTCGCCTTCGCCCGCCGAATCAATCAAGATCCGCCGCCCGACAGGTGAAGAAGAGGAATAATTTGGAGTGCGCCGGCGTTGACGGCGCTTTGGATTGCGCTGGGAGAAGTCCAACCAAGAATCCAAAGCGGCGTCGCGCTACGACCCCCCAGCCCGGATGCCGCACTGGGGACCCCGGTTCTTGCCGCCGCACTCCAAATTAGAAGTTCCCATGATCACGCTCAAAGTCCGTTCACAACAACGCGAAGAACTCGTCGAATTCACTGACGAGGTTCAGCGGCAACTCACTGACTCAGGCGCTAAGGAAGGTGTCGTCGTGCTTTACGTGCAGCACACCACTGCCGGTCTGACAGTGAACGAGAACGCCGATCCCGACGTGCCGCGCGACATGCTGCACGCGCTGCGCACTTTGATCCCACAACACGGCATGGACTTCCGGCACGGCGAAGAAAACTCAGACGCGCACATCAAAGCCAGCCTCGTCGGTCCCAGCGTCACAGTTCCCTTCACTGAGGGGAAACTTCTGCTCGGCCGTTGGCAGGGGATTTTTCTCTGCGAGTTCGACGGCGGGCGCGAGCGAAAAGTGGTAATGATGGTTCGCTGAGGGCGTCACACTCTTCGACGCCGCTGAATAGCCCCATCGCGAAAGCAAAATCATTGACCGCAACTCGTCCCCGTGATAGTTTCCGGTTCACCTAACTGTCGAACCAGGTTTACGAAGTAATTCGTAACACTGGAAATCAAGCCACGGCAATGGCGATGATCTCCCAAACCACCAACATTCCGACGGACGTGGCTGAAGCTCCGTAAGAAAGCATCCCTATGCCCGAATACACCAAGCCGAAGATGACGAACTGGTACGATCCGCGCCAATTGATCGATACCGCGAAGCGCACCGATATATCGACGATCGTCGGACAGTATGCGGATCCGCGTTCGGGAATGCCCGACCCTACACTTTACAAATTCTTCGACTATTCCAGGCATGTCATTCCCAGCAGGTACGATTTTGAAATAGATAAATCGAAGGGCGATCGCGACGAGATCTGGATCGACTATGCGGCCGATGTCGGAGACGGTTTCAACCCGACTTACGCCGTGGCATATAACCTGTCGCAGCCGAGTCTGACCCTCAGCGGTGTGGATAAACGTCTTCCGCGAGGCGAGATCCTCTTCCTCGGTGGCGATGGCGTATATCCGACGGCGAACTCAAAAAGTTACGAGGAGCGCTTGGTAACGCCTTATCGTATGGCGTTGAAGGCGGGTGTCGCCGAAGGCATGTCACCGCTTACTTCGGAGTTGGCGGAGCATCCCCACATCTTCGCGCTGCCGGGAAATCACGACTGGTACGACAGTCTGGTCGCATTCAAACAGTTGTTCTGTTCTCACGTCTTCAACGATCGAAAATTCGCAGCCGATCCCACGACCGGGACAGGAGGGTGGACGACAAGACAGAGACGGAGTTACTTCACGCTCAAGCTGCCGCAGAACTGGTGGCTGTTGGCCATCGATCTCCAGCTCAATCACAACATCGATGTCGCCCAGCTCGTGTATTTCGAATCGGTGATCGAGAAGATGGAGCCGGGCGACAAGGTGATCCTTTGCCTGCCCGAGCCGTACTGGGAAAAATATATCAAGTACCAGGACGTCCCCGACGTGGTCGAAAAGTACAAACAGAAGGACGAGAGCATAGCCAAACTAGATCGTTATTTTTCCGAGCGAGGTGTCGAGGTCAAGGCGTTCATCGCCGGCGATCTACACCACTATCGCCGGTTCGAGGATGAGCAGGGTGTGCAGAAGCTCACGGCCGGTGGCGGCGGTGCGTTTCTTCACCCAACGCATGATTTCGATTACAGAAAAGCCGAGAGGGAATCGGGCCCCAGTGTTTCATTCAAGGGCTTCTCGCTGCGGGGCGAATATCCCGACTACAAAGATTCGAAAAAAATGGGATGGCGCGATCTGGGATTCCTGTTTCACAACTGGACGTTCGGGATCTTGACGGCCGTCATCTACTTCGCGCTCGCGCTACTGGTTCATGGAAAGGTAGCCGGCCGGCAGCTTACGTGGGACGACGAGGCGTTTTGGTATAGAGCGATGAAGATCACTGTCGATCGAATGATCGACGAGCCGCTCGTGCTTCTCGCGGTCGTCCTGCTCTTGCTCGGCCTGATATTTTTCACCGATTCAAACAGCAAACGTTACAAGCGTTGGGCCGGATTTCTCCACGGCATGGCGCACCTGACCGCTGCGTTTGTATTCGGATGGCTCGGATACCTGTTGAGTCTCTGGATCAGTGCGAAACTCAACGTGCCGATACCACCCGATTACTCAACCCGTTACAACCTCATCTGGTTTTTAAGTGTGCTCGTCGTCAGCGGGATCGGTGGCTATATCGTCGGGCCGTTCATCATGGGCGTGTATCTGTACATCTCGCTTCATGTCTTCGGGCGGCACTCGAACGAGGCGTTCTCGGCGCTGAAGATCGAGGACTATAAGAATTTTCTCCGAATGCATATCGACCGGAATGGTGTCCTGACCATCTACGCGATAAAGATCCAAACCGTGCCGAGAGACTGGGCTGACAAAGGCGAGTATTTCAAACCATCCGGGGGAACCGGACCTGAGTTGATCGAAGCTCCGATCGTCGTGAGGTGAAATATGAAGTGGCTGAGTTATTTTTCGAACGGGTTCTCGACAACATTCAATATTTTAGTCAATGCCGTTACGCTCGGCCGAGTGCTATGGCTCGAGGGCCGTGTCGTCGGCGGGCGTTTTCAAAATTGGGCGCGGAACTTTCGCTATAACCCGGTCAGTTTTGTTCGGCCGTCGACCGAGCAGGAGATCATCGCCCTCGTACAGAATTCGACTGCCATACGCTTTTTCGGGTCGGCACACTCGTTCAACGACGGAGTCGTGTCAGATCACACGCTCGTCTCGCTGGACGATTATTGCGGTGTCGTCGGGAAAGATCTCCCGAACATGCAGGTGACTTTCCGTGGCGGCACTCGGGTGCGTGATGTCGTGGAGGCTCTCTTAGCCGACGGCCTCGCGTTCGCTGCAATGCCATCGCACGATGCGCAGAGCATCGCCGGAATTCTCTCGACCGATGTTCACGGGACCGGACGAAATTGGGGTTGGGTGAGCGAAGCGGTCGTCGGAATGAAGATCATCGATGGGCTCGGTAACGTGCATCAGGTCGCACCATCAGACGATCTTTTCAAGGCGGCGATCGGCGGGATCGGGGCGGTCGGAATCATCGCCGAAGTGACGGTGCAGGCGGTGCCGCGATTCAACGTCGAGCAAAGATTCGAGCTAATGGATTCCGCGTACGTTCGCGCGAACCTCGACCAGATGTTGCAGGACAACGATCATGTCAGCCTGTACCTGTTTCCGTTCGCGAACAAGTGCCAGGTTAGCATCTGGAATCGTACAACTGCGGCGAAGTCCTTCCTGGGATCGCTGCGTGAGTGGATCGCGATCTCGTTCGACGCACTCACATCCTCATGGTTCGGCGGATTCATGGCATACGCTGGTCTGCTCGACACCTGGTCGAACTGGGCGTACGGCCTGAAGCGCGGAACGAATCTCGTGCTCGAAAGTAACGAGGCATTCAACCGCTCGATCTATCACCTGCACCAGGAGCTGGAGTTCACGGTTCCATACGCCGACACCTGGGCTGAGTGCGACCGCTTTCTTCAGCTATTCGAAACCATGTATCAGAATTCGAGCGATATCCCTTACAGCCTCTTGGAAGTTCGTTTCACACCCGCGAATCACGACATCACGCTGATCGGTGCCGGCCGTGATCGCCGTTCGTGTTGGATCGACCTGATCTGCAACGACTCGCGCGGTTTCGAGGCCTACTACGCCGCCGCGGAAGTCGAGATCAAAAACATCGGCGCCCGTCCACATCTCGGGAAGTTCTGCGCGACGCTTACAAAGAGCGACATGCAAAACCTCCATGGCGTCCACTTCAACAAATTCCTGCAGCTCATGGCGCAGCACGACCCGCAGGATAAATTTGCGAACGTGTTTACGCGGAGGTTGTTTAGGACGTAGATTGGCGATTCTTCTTTCGGGTCTCATCGTTCGGTTTCGTATTTCCTCTTAAATGCAAACCGCGAAATCCTGGAGATTCTAAGTTCGACGGCGGGCGAGCGGAAGATAATTATGATAATTCGCTGAAACTCGGTCCTTAATCTCCGCAAGATAAGCTTTCCATCTCGTTCCTTTCACGTAACTCAAATCATCGGGCGTTGTCTAAAATCGGCAGCCCAATCCAAACAATACGGAGGAACGAACAATGAAACCCATTGGATCTATGCTCTTAACGATCGCCTGTCTGTCGCTTCTTTTGGCGACGGCGTGTTCGAAAAAACCAAACCGCACAACCAAAGTCACCGTCGCGGGGGAAGCCTTGACCAAGGTCGAGCCCGACGCCGCCGTGGTGGTTTTGTCCGTGGTTACTCAAAATGCGCAGGCGATTACCGCGCAACAAGAGAACGCGCGGAAGAGCGAAGCGGTGGCAAACGCGATCAAGAATACCGCCGGGGCGAACGCCGAGATCAAGACGAGCGATTACTCACTGCAGCCGCAATACGATTATCGCGATAACAAGTTGCCTAAGATTGTGGGTTACAACGCGCGCAACAGCGTCATCGTGACCATGAGTGAATTAAAGAATGTCGGGGCGGTCATCGACGCTGCCTCTACGGCCGGCGCGAATAGCATCGACAATGTGTCGTTCATTCTGCGGCAAACGAGTCCGGCCCGCGGACAGGCTTTAGCGGATGCCACACATCAGGCGATGAATAAAGCTCATTCGATCGCGCAGGCTTTAGGCGGACGCGTCTCGCGCGTGCTCGAGGAAAACGAAAGTGCGACCGTGGCGGGCGAGCGAATGATGGAATACCAGGCGGACATGACTTACGCCGGCTTAGCTAAACAAACCGTAACACCGATTACGTCGGGGCACTTGAGCATCAAGTCGAACGTTCAACTCATCGTGGAAATCGAAAGTTAGTCGCCGGCATCTTCTTTCATCATCGCCGCGAACTTCTCGACTTCTTCGCGGGTGCGTTCCATGCTGCGACGGCTCTCAAGATAAGCCTGCCACTGCGGCGTCAGGGTAAGCGCCTTGGTTGTATCCTGATCGAGTGCCTGCGCCATCAAAGCGATCAAGTCGCTGACTACGGCAGTGTGGTCGAGCAGCGATTCGATGATTGAGTGCGCGAGCTCAGTAGGAGTGAGAGCCTCATCGGCGGCCGCGGATTGCGATTCTTTTTCCATTGTTTCGTTTAGAGGCGGGCTACTGCCCGCCTTCTGGCGATCCAAATTAGTGGGCGGGCAGTAGCCCGCCTCTAAACGACAACTACGGGTTGTTCCGCATACCAACTCCCGCGCACAAATGGTAAATCTGCGACGGTGGCGTTGGTTTCGCTTTCCGGCGCAGCGATCTTCACTTCAGTTCCCACCGCCAAATAATCGTACTTGAGATAGCCGAGCGCAATTGCGCGTTCCAGCCGCGGCGAAAACGTAGATGACGTCACGCGGCCAATCTCTTTGCCCTCGCTCGATATGATCTTTGAGTTGCGCGGAACCGGCGTCGAGCCGTCCAGTACCACTCCGCTCAGCTTCTTCGCCACATGGCCGCGATGTTTGATGCGAACGATTATTTCCTGGCCGAGGTAGCAGCCTTTCGTGAAGCTGACTGCATCGTCCAGATTCGTTTCCGTGACGACATTGTTCTCATCCATGTCGATGCCGTAAAGCGGAACGCCGGCTTCGATGCGTAGCGTTTCGAACGTCGCATTCGAGATGGGCGCCGCGCCACGCCCGGTCAACGCGTCACTTAATCTCAAGCTTTCGTTCGGCCCAATGAAAAGGTCGAAGCCGTCTTCGGCCGTATGCGTCGCGCGAATGACGTTCACGGTCGCGTCGCCAAACCCTGCGTTCACTATTTTTTGCCGCTCCACGCGCGCGGCCTCCTCGCCGAACACACTGGAAACGATCTCGGATGCGCTTCTTCCCTGCACCGAAATCATCGTCGTCTCGTCGGTTAAATCCTTCACGTGGAAATCGCCGGCGAGCGTGAATCGATCGAGCAGCGTGAGGACAGTCTCGCGGGTGGCGTTGTCGGTGTCGATCAAAAACCCGTCTTGGCGATGCGCGATGCGGACCGCGGCGAGCAAACGGCCTTGTACATTCGCGAACGCCGCGGCCATCCACGAATTCACCGCGAGTGTCTTCATGTCATTCGTGATCAGGCCGTTCAGAAACATCACGGCTTCGGATCCGCTGACGAGGATGCGCCCGCGCGAAGACAGATCGATCAGGCCGGCGCCGCCGTCGCGTATAGCTGAGTATTCAGAAAGTGATATGGCCTTCGTCATCGGAAACTATTGATAGGGCTTTCGCTCTGTCAGGAGCGAGATGTTTATAGCACTACGAGCCTCGTCGACAACAAAGCTCCGTTAGGAGCGAAATTTATGGCCTGTTGATTTCGCTACTAAGAGCTCAACACGGGTTGCGCTGGTGGCTATAAACATCATGCCCCTACGGGCGGAACTGCAGCCTTACCGCACATCAAGCGCCGAAGTCGCATCAGTCCGAGGCGCCCGCGTTCCCAACCGCACGCTTCACCACTTTGTAGTCCCGCATCTGCTGATTCGCGTCACGGCTCGTGATCAAGACCTGCGGGCTCGGGTGGTAAAGCGGAATCAACGTTCTGCTGTTCCACTGCCTCACCTTCGCGCCGTCGCCACGCAGAGTGAATGGATGATCGTGCAGACGCTTCAGCGCCTCGAGCGCGACTCCGCCTAGTGTCACGATTATCTCCGGATTAACCAGTTCAATCGTGCGCCGCAGAAAAACCGAACAGTTGCGCAACTCTTGCGTTGTCGGCCGGCGGTTCGCGCCTGACGCCCCGCGCGGATTACATAACGCGGCGCTGGTGATGAAAATCTCTGACCGACGCAACCTCGCTGCGGCGAGAAAACTCTCAAAGTTCTTTCCCGATTGATCGCCGGAGAATGGAATCCGCGTTTGGTCCGCGCCTTTTCGGCCGGGCGCTTCGCCGATAAACATTATGCGCGCGTCAACCGGGCCGTTGAGTTCGCTGAAAACGGCGGCGCGTCCGCACATCGCCGGACAGCGAGTACAGTTCGCCGCCTCAGCCGTCAATTCTGCAAACTGATCTCTTTTCTCCATTATCGAAAAACCATTGACAACCCCAGAGTCTTCGCATAGAAGTGACGCCGCTATAAACCCAAAACCACAGGAGGAGTCCCTATGCGTCGAATATTGTACTTGTCTCTGTTTCTAATCGCCTGCGCCGTGCCCGCGTTGGCTCAGGATCCAGTCAAAGTCGATCCCAAACATTACAAGGTGGAATTCGAGAATGCCAATGTGCGCGTCCTGCGGATCAAGATCGGCCCGGGAGAGAAGTCGATCATGCACCAGCATCCCGATGCGGTCGCCGTCTTCCAATCCAGCGGCAAAGGCAAATTCACATTTCCAGATGGGAAGACTGAGGAGAGAGATATCGTAGCCGGTCAGGCGCTCTGGACACCGGCGACCATTCATCTCCCCGAAAACATTGGCACCACTGCGTTCGAAGTTATTCTCATTGAGATGAAAAACGACGCGAAAGCCACCGCCCCCAAGAAACCGCAACCGGCATCTGCACCATAAACGCATAGTTCAGCCAAGAAGAATTGACGACGAGGGTCGCGACTCCGCGGCCCTCTGTTCTTGGTCTCAGCCGCTAAATTTGATATCTACTATTACCCCATTTCCCCCCTGAGCTCGGTCGGTACAAGTCGCGTCGCATAGGAGACTAGGATGGAAGATTTTGAGAAGCTGGGAGCGTTCTATCTCGGCCGGCCGTATGATCTGAAAAAGAAGCAGCGTCGCGACGGCCTGGTTCTTTACGATTCGAAAGACCTGGTGACGCACGCCGTCTGTGTGGGCATGACCGGCAGCGGCAAGACGGGTCTTTGCATCGGCCTGCTCGAAGAAGCGGCCATCGACGGCGTACCGGCGATAGTGATCGATCCGAAAGGCGATCTCGCGAACCTCCTGCTGACATTTCCTGATCTTCAGGCCAACGACTTCCTGCCATGGATCAATCAGGAAGACGCGCAAAAGAAAAATCTCTCGCCGGCGGATTACGCTTCAGCCCAGGCCGAAACCTGGAAAAAAGGAATGGCGGATTGGGGCCAGGACGGCGCGCGAATAAAGCGACTGCGCGAGACGGCGGATTTTCGCATTTACACGCCCGGCAGCAACGCCGGGATTCAAGTCTCGATTCTGAAATCGTTTGCGGCGCCGCCACCGGCGGTTCGCGAAGACAGCGAACTGTTGGCTGAGCGCGTGAACACGACTGTAACCAGTCTGCTCGGCTTGCTTGGCATCGAGGCCGATCCAATCAAGAGCCGCGAGCACATTCTCCTCTCAAATATTCTGAACGGCGCCTGGGCGGCGGGAAAAGATTTGGACATCGCCGCCCTGATTCAACAGATTCAATCGCCGCCCATGACGAAGATTGGCGTGCTCGACGTTGAATCGTTTTTCCCGTCCGGCGATCGCTTTCAGCTAGCGATGTCGTTGAATAATCTGCTGGCCGCGCCTGGTTTCAGCGCCTGGATGGAAGGTGAGCCACTCGATATTCAGAACGTTATCTACACTCCGCAAGGCAAACCGCGAGTCGCGATTTTTTCCATCGCGCATCTCAGCGAGGCGGAACGAATGTTCTTCGTCTCGCTGTTGCTGAATCAGGTGCTGGGCTGGATGCGCACCCAATCAGGCACCACCAGCCTGCGCGCAATTCTCTACATGGATGAAATCTTCGGTTACTTTCCGCCGGTGGCGAATCCACCTTCGAAGCTTCCATTGTTGACGTTGTTGAAGCAAGGTCGTGCCTTTGGCCTCGGCGTTGTGTTGGCCACGCAAAACCCCGTCGATCTCGATTACAAAGGTCTTTCGAACACCGGCACGTGGTTCATCGGCCGGCTGCAAACTGAGCGTGATAAAGCGCGTGTGATTGAGGGACTTGAGGGCGTGGCCGCCGGCAGCGGGCAAAAGTTCGACCGGCAAGAGATGGAACAGATACTCGCCGGCCTCGGCAATCGCATTTTTCTCCTCAACAACGTGCACGAAGACGCGCCTGAAGTTTTTGAGAGTCGTTGGGCGATGTCATATCTGCGCGGGCCGCTCACGCGAACGCAAATCAAATCGCTGATGGAGCCGATTAAGACGCAAGCTAACACCTCGGCGCCCATCGCGACCGCGGCGCAAACGGCATCAGTTCCAGCGTCCGCTCCCGCAGCTGCGGCAGTGGCCGCGGCTCCTGCTGCTTCACCCATCAGTCAACGACCTGTGCTGCCTCCCGAAGTTTCGCAGTACTTTATTCCGGTACGCAGCGAGGCACCGGACGGCGCGACACTCATTTATCAGCCAATGGTTCTGGGCGCTGCCGAAATTCACTACAGCAAAGCGAAGTCTGTCGATTTGACGCAGGAGCTGACGATGCTCGCCAACATTGACGACGGACCGATTGCGTTCGATTGGAATCATGCGACGGTAGCTAATTTGGCCGTTCAGGATCTCGAAGGCGCGCCCTTCGATGGGGCGGGATACTCAAATCTGCCGGCGGCCGCCGGCAAACCAAAGAACTACGATTCGTGGCGGAAGGATTTCGCCGGCTGGATTTATCGAAATCAAAAAGTCGAGTTGTTTGAGAGCCCTTCCCTCAACCTGATCTCGAATCCCGGCGAATCCGAACGCGACTTTCGCGTGCGGCTGCAACAGCTCGGCCGCGAGAAGCGCGACGAAGCGGTTGAGAAGCTGCGGCAGAAATATGCGCCCAAGATGGCCGCGCTCGAAGAGAAGCGGCGGCGCGCCGAACTGGCAGTCGCTCGTGAAGCCGAGCAGGCCCAGGGTCAAAAAGTCCAGACGGCCATTTCGTTCGGCGCCACCCTGTTGTCGTCATTCTTTGGTCGCAAGACCGTCAGCCTTTCGACGCTCGGACGCGCGACTACCGCCGCACGCGGCGTCAGCAAGACGATGAAAGAATCCAGCGACGTCGGCCGAGCGCAAGAAACAGTCGAAGCCGTGAATCAGCAGCTTGGCGATCTCGACGCCCAGCTCAAAGCGGAAACTGAAGCGATTCAACGGAGCGGCGACCCGCAGACAGAAGAATTGGAAAAGGTGAATTTGAAGCCGACGAAATCAAACATCTCAGTGAAACTGTTGTCACTTGTGTGGACGCCCCAGTGGCGCGACTCGCAGGGTCAACTTACTTCGGCGTGGGAATGAACTTGTAGCGCAATTTGATAAATTGCGCACACCTCGCAAGTTAACAACTTGCGACTTCATTTGGAGGATACAAACATGGACGAACTCATTAAACGCATTACTGAAAAGACGGGGATTTCGGACGACCAAGCCCGGACGGCGATCACGACCGTCACCGGCTTTCTGAAAGAGAAACTACCAACGCCAATTGCCGGCCAGGTCGACAACGCAATTAGCGGAGCCGGCGGTGCAGTGGTCGATAAAGTCGGCGACGTTGCCGCGAAAGTCGGCGGCCTGTTCGGAAAATAAGGCTGCCATCGCGACTGTGGCGCGCGGCTTTGCTTTAAAAGCCGTTCACAGGGACGGCTATGCCGAACGCTACGGTTTAGCTTTCTGATGAACGATCACACCGGAATCGATGGTTTCGCCTGTGCGTGAAATCGCCTGGAAGTGCATCTGCTTGTCATCCACTTCGATCAGCATAAAGCTCAAATCGCGATCATAGCCTTTCGCCGTTAGCGGGGAACCATCCTTAATATCGCCGGTGCGAAGCTTGCCGGCGGCGCCCGATACGAAGTAGTGGATTCCTTTCTGCGGCTTGATTCGCTCGTAGAAGTGATCGTGGCCGGTCAGCACCACGTTCACTCCGTACTTCACGAAGATCGGCTCGATGACTTCACGTAACTGGTCGTCCGACCCATGCTTGCCGCCTGACGAATACGGCGGATGGTGCATGAACGCGACCTTCCATTCAGAAGTATCTTTCGCCAGTTCATCCTCTAACCACTTCACCTGTGCCTTGTCCATGTAAGTACTGTTCAGGGCGTAGAAGGCAACGTTGCCTTTTTTGAACCGGTAGTATTCCTTCCCGTTCATGTTGAAGTTGACGTAGTTTTTCTGCAGCCGCTGATCGTGGTTGCCTAAAGCCGCGTAGAACTTCACCTGCTTGTCCAGCAACTGTTTGTAAGGTTCGGCAAACTTAACTTCGAAGTCTTTTGCGGATTCGCCGCCATACATGTTGTCGCCGAGCATTAAGACGAACTCAAACGGGTACGTCCCGTGATACTGGACCATCTTGTCCGCAACCTGCTGTTGCTTGTCGGTGCCGGTACCGGTATCACCCATGACGGCGAACTTCAGCGAATCTTTCTTGAGCGGCAACGTTAACTTAACCGCGCTATGTGCGCGGGCGGCATTGCCGTTTTTCGAACCGTTCCCGTTAGCAGTCTGCGAGTAAGCTGATGGGGAGAGCGAGCTGGAGAGAACTAGCGCGGCCAATACGACCGCCGAAAAGATAAATCGTTTCATGATTTCGCTTGCTCCTTTGCTTTGCTCCCTACGGCAAAGCGTTAGTCATGTAATCCAGGATTAGATTGATGTCCTCATCAATTAGCAGCAGGTTGCGGCCGACAAAGCGATACTTCACTTCGGGCGGCAACTGCGGCAGATTCAACAGAACTGTCGCTGGCATCTCGACGAACTCGGCCGGTTCCGGATAAGGATAATTCACTCGCACTTTCACTCCTGCCGTCTCGCCGTCGAAAACGATCTCGCGCAGTTCAATGCGATCGCTACCCACGAAATTTGTCTTCAAAGTTCGGCGAATGTAATCCGAACCGTCGTGGTTAAAGATGTCGCTGCGCTTCGCGCCGGCCCGCGCATTGCGGACTCCCGCTTCAAGATTCTCGCGATAGGATTCGATCTGCGCCGGCGTGGAGTCCTTTGAAAGTTTTGGCAACTTAGCCTTCATGGCATTCCGGACTTTCATGTAGTCCTTCACGCGCTGCTCAAAACGACTCACCGCGGCTTTATCGACTGCTGAAAGTTGCGGTGTCGTTTTTTGAACCTGCGCAGTCGCGGACGACGGACCTGCAACAAAAGTGATGGGGAGAGCCAAAGCGATAAACAAGAGTTGGCAAATTGCTTTGTGTCTCATGCTGAAACGTTGGGCAAGCCGAATGCCAACCGCATGTATGCATGGTTTGCAGACTTCGCGTGAACTAAGTCCTGAGTTTCGCCGACTTACGCGGTTAAGGCGTTATTAAGACATTTCGATTGCGGAGTTGCAGCGCACGCTTGTCGGACAATCGAGGATTGGGATGCTACACAGTCGGATCGATTTAACCGCTCACAGATACTCAATGTGGTTCGTCATCTCTGATGGCGTGAGTATTTCGCCGCTTGCAGACTAACGCAGCGCTAGTGAGAGATCAGGAAATCATTAGTTTCCTAGATGAATGTAGCTCGGCATTCAACGTACTTAAATGTAGGTTTGGGAAAGGAACGCACACTGAGCACTTTGAATGCGATCAACGTTATCGCGAATCCAAGCACCACCGGCAGGCGTGAAGAACCATCCGTCGACATCTTTGCCCTTTGCTTCCACCCCTGATCTGCCTTCAACAAGTTGGCCGTACTTCAGCTTAGCGGCATCCATCAAAGCAATCCGGACGGGTTCCTTGTCGGGGAAATGCTTTTCGCGAAATCGGGGAAGACGCCAGCCGAATCGCTCCTCTGCTAGCTCGTAGGCTCGATAGGCTACTTCCTCTGTATGCGCCTTCTTTTCATGTCCGCCCAAGTCGTATAGCGCATAAAGAGCGATATCAATATTTGTGAGTTCAGAATCGGACATCGCTGAAATTCTCCGGAGACTTCTGTCCCCAAGCTAATCAATTACTTGACTGTCACACCAAGTCAGTGCAATTTCTTGTTCGACCTGCTTAAATTCTTGATCGCCAGTCACAAGGTGTGCCTTCCTGTGTTTGGCCAGTGCTGCCGCGAAGCAATCTGCGAACGACATCTTGTACTTCGATTTGAAACCCGCCGCCTCGTGAGCAAGGGGCCAATCGGCATCGACGAACTCGATTCCCAGCTGTCTTAGTTCACGGATGCTCTGGTTGGCGTCAGCCTCTGATGCTTCGCGGGCGATGATGTACCAAACCTCGCCTACGTTGACCACGCTCATAAAAAGGGGAACGTGCTCTTCGTGGGCGTTGGCAACTATATCCGCGACCTGTTCTGCTGCCGGCTCATCTTCTAGATACGCCATGACGACCCATGAATCGAGCACAATGGCTTTGGCCTTCCGCGGCACTAGAGATCCCTCTCTTTCCTTTTCTCAGCCATCAAAGCCTTCAGGAGGCCCTTGCCTTTGAATTTGCCACGCAGGCTGTGAACATACTCGCGAGTGATAGGCGTCAAGATGATTTCTTTTGCACCTTCGTCGAGTTGAATCTGGATCCGGGTACCTTCTTTTATTCCGAGCTTCCGCCTCACAGATGACGGAATTACGATCTGACCCTTGGATGTAGCTGTAGTTTCCACTTTTTGAAGCCTCCTCCAACTGAGCTGCCGCAGTGTAGCAACACGAGGAAAGTAAGTCAACAAGTGGGATGTAATACTATGGAAGGTAAATCCGACTTCCGGGCAGGGTTCTAAAGTTTCGCAGTAATCGCGTCCGCAAACTCGTTCGTGGTTGCCGAACCACCAATATCGCGCGTGCGCACTTTGCCTTCTTCGAAAACCGTCAGCATCGCGCGTTCAATCTTTTCCGCTGCGGCGCGCTCTTCGATGTGACGCAGCATTAGAATCGCGGACTGCAGAAGCGCCGTCGGGTTGGCGATTCCCTTACCCGCGATGTCAGGCGCTGAGCCGTGGACGGCTTCGAACACCGCGCCCTTCTCGCCAATGTTCGCACCGGGAACCAGGCCCAAACCGCCGATCAAGCCGGCGCACAAATCGGAAACGATGTCGCCGTAAAGGTTCTCGCACAGCAGGATGTCGAATTGCTCAGGCCGCATCACGAGTTGCATCGCCGCGTTGTCGATAATCATGTCGGCCGATTCAATATCAAAGTATTCCTGCGCCGCGGTGCGGAAGCATTTCAGGAAAAGTCCGTCGGACATCTTCATGATGTTGGCTTTGTGCGTGCAGGTGATCTTCTTTCGCTTTTCCTCACGGGCGAAGTCGAAGGCGAACTTAGCAATGCGCGTTGAAGCTTTCTCAGTAATGATCTTCAGGCTCTCGACAACGCCGGGAATGATTTCGTGCTCCAGACCTGAGTAAAGGCTTTCGGTGTTTTCGCGCACGACAACCAGATTCAATTCGGGATTGCGACACGGAACATTCGGCAACGCGCGAATCGGCCGCAGGTTGGCATAAAGATCGAGCGCTTTGCGCAACCCGACGTTGACTGAAGTAAAACCCTTTCCCACGGGCGTGGTGATGGGCCCTTTCAATCCGACTTTGTTTCGTTTGATCGATTCGAGCAGTTCGTCAGGCAGCGTCTTGCCGAACTTATCGAGCGCTTCCTGTCCGGCGACGTGCTCTTCCCACTCGACCTCGACACCGGAAGCTTCGATGATGCGAACCACCGCGGAAGCGACTTCGGGGCCGATGCCATCGCCGGGAATCAGTGTGATACGATGCGCCATAACCAAACCAGTCAATAGTTAGTAGTCAGTCGTCAGTTGACTGTGCTTCGTGCTTTGTACTTGGTGCTTTGTACTCGGTGCTTTGTTCCTAGTACTTTGGTGATCAGTCCATCAAAAGTCAAAGGGCAAAGTACCAAGAACAAAGTGCAAAGTACATGAATCGCTCAACCCTGAAACAAGGCAAGTTATCGCGAAGCGCCGATGTCTCGATTATTGGTGGCGGCGTTATCGGATTATCGATCGCGCGCGCACTCGCATTGCGCGGCGTCCGGAATGTGACCGTGATTGAGCGCGGCGAGTTCGGCAAAGAAGCATCATGGGCAGCGGGTGGAATTCTCGCGCCACAAGTTGAAGCTGTTCGCGCTGATGATTTTTTTGAACTCGCCAGGGCGAGTCGCGATCTTTACCCCGACTTTGCTCGAGCCCTTCAAGACGAAACCGGAATTGATATTCAGCTTGAGCAAACCGGTACGCTGTACGTCGGGTTCTCTGAAGATGACGAACAGGAGATGCGTCGCCGTTTTGCCTGGCAGACGCGGGCAGGGTTGCGGGTCGAGTGGCTAGACGGTGAAGACGCGAGGCATTTAGAGCCTAACGTTGCGTCGAATGTCCGTTGCGCGCTTCGCTTTCCCGATGACTGGCAGGTTGAGAATCGAAGACTAACTGAAGCGCTTGTCCTGGCTAACCAGAAGCTCGGCGTTCAGCTAATTGCGAACTGCGAAATTCGATCGGTTCGAATCGAAGACGGACGCGTGACCGGCATTGAAAGTGGCCATTCATTTTCGCTTCCCCTCTCCGCATGCGGAGAGGGGTTAGGGGAGAGGTTCGCGCTTCCGGTAACCCCACCCCCATCCCCTCCCCGCTCGCGGGGAGGGGAGAGCGCAACAACATCAATCGATGCAGCCACGGTCGTAATTGCCGCCGGCGCCTGGACGTCGGAAATCAAAACGAATTCATCGGCAGTACAGATCGAACCAGTGCGCGGACAAATGCTCTGTTTCCAAATCGAACCAACGTTCGCACATCACGTGATTTACAGCTCGCGCGGGTATTTGGTTCCGCGACGCGATGGCCGTCTGCTCGCGGGATCAACCAGCGAACGCGTTGGATTCGACAAACGAGTGACTGACGAAGGAGCGGTCTCGATCAAGTCGATGGCTTTTGAAATCGCGCCGGGACTTGAAGCGGCCGCGATTGTGGACTCATGGGCGGGTTTCCGGCCCCATGCGCCGGATGATCTGCCGGTGCTCGGTGCGGCGTGCGACGTCGACGGTTTGTTCTACGCCACGGGTCATTACCGGAACGGCATTTTGCTGGCGCCCATCACCGCTGAGATTCTTGCGGAGGCAGTCGTAAACAGCGAAAGCTCCCCCTTCCGCGAGAGTTTCTCGCCTGATCGGTTTCGGTTAGCTGCCGCAGGTCGCTGATCTGCATCCAAACAGCGCGCTGTTCTGGATTCCCCCTAATTGTCAGTGAGTTTGAATTTGACGCTCCAGTTTGGGAAACTGTCAGCGCTAAGTAAGACATGGGAATTTCTCTTTTCAATATTGGGCTTGCGTTTATCGGCGGGGTTGCGTCGTTTCTCTCGCCTTGTGTTCTGCCACTAGTGCCGGGCTACATCTCGCTGATGTCGGGCGTCAGCGTCGACCATTTGAAAGAGGGCGCTGCGAATTCGCGCCGCGCCGTGATCGCAAACTCGCTCGCCTTTAACGCGGGCCTGTCAGTGATATTTCTCACATTGGGCGCCACCGCCGGGTACATCGGCTCAGCCATCTTCGGAAATTTCTGGGTGCGGATCATCAGCGGTTTAGTGATCATCGTTTTCGGTTTGCACCTGATCGGGCTGTTAAAGATCAAGTATCTCTACAGGGACACACGTCAGTTCAAAAGCGAAGAGCCGCGCGGCATCTGGGGTTCGCTGATGTTGGGAATCGCGTTCGCGGCGGGATGGACGCCCTGCATCGGTCCCATTCTCGGTGGAATCATCGGACTGGCTGCGACGACCGGAGGATGGAAAGGCGGACTGATTCTGTCGGCATTCTATTCGGCTGGGTTGGCCGTGCCGTTTCTGGTGACCGGCCTGGGCATCAACCAGTTTCTCGGTTTCTACACAAAGTTTCGACGTCATTTGCACAAGGTCGAAGTAGTTTCGGGCATTGTGCTGATCTTGATTGGCGTGCTGATAATCAGCAACAAGGTGACGATCCTGAACAGCGCGCGCCTCGCGGGGTGGCTGCCCGATTGGGAGTCGCGTCTGAAATTGCGTGATACCGGTCAGGCGAATTCAAATAATCCTCAGGGAGCTCGACCGGCCCCGGACGTTGAATTCACGAAACTGGATGGCAGCGCTTTCCGTCTTACCGATCTGCGGGGCCGCGTAGTGGTTTTGAATTTCTGGGCTACCTGGTGCGTTCCGTGCCGCGCGGAGATGCCCGAGTTCAACCAGATGCAGCGTGAGCTTGAGCAGCACGGTCTCTCGGTCGTGGGGGCGTCCGTTTCACCTCTCGACACGCCTGAAGTAATTCGAAGTTTCCAACAGGATGTTAAGCAGGATTACACGATCGTGCGCGGCGCCGAAGAGATTGGTAACCAGTTTCAGAACGGGCCGGGTTTGCCGGTGACTCATATTCTTGACCGCGAAGGCCGCATTCGCAAAACATTCTTTGGGCCACAATCACGAGAAGTCTTCGAGTCCGCAGTACGACCTTTACTGGACGAGACCGTAAAGTCGGCCCAAGCGAGCAATTAAAGTGGGTGGTGATCTCATGAAAAAAGCAGTTCTAATCTTCGCGGCTTTGATTCTGATGGCTACGGCGGCGCGCGCGCAGAGTCACGAGTACGCGCCGATTGTGGAGAAGACGGTTAACTACAAGAACTGGACTCTCAAGGATCTGGCCACGAACAAGCCGGTGAGTCTTCGTTCATTGATGAATGGAAAGAAGCTGGTGATGGTGCTCTACTTCGCGCCGTGGTGTCCGAACTGGCGCAACGAAGCACCGGTCGCGGCGCGGCTTTACGACAAATACAAGTCGCAGGGTTTTGAGATTGTGGCCGTCAGCGAGTACGCACCGGCTGCCGATTCAAAGTCTTACTTCGGTCCCAATGGCGCGCCATATCCCGTCGTGGTTGAGTCTGAACTGCGCGAGGATCGCGACAAGACTCCGCATTACGCCTACCGGCAGATGACCGGCGACACGCGAAAGTGGGGCTCGCCCTGGAACATCTTTCTCGATCCGGCGAAGTGCAACTCAACCGGTGACCTCCTGACTGAGAAAGCATTCGTCGTGAACGGCGAATTGATCGAAGCGGAAGTCGACAAGTTCATTGCCGATCGCCTGAAGACAAACGCGGCCATCACACCGTGTAAGCCGTAGTAATCCGTCCTGCAAAGCTTGAACCCTGAACCTGAGTCCTCCGTCACCTTCACCGTACCCGAAGCAGACGCGGGAGCGCGACTTGATGCGTTCCTCGCTTCGCGGATTGAAGACTGGAGCCGCGCACGGCTTCAGCGCCTGATCGAAGACGGTGACGTGCTGGTCAATGGGCGTGCCGCAAAAGCTTCCTACAAACTGCGATCGAACGATGAAATCGAAGCGGAACTGACAGCGCTGCCCGCAACGTCGTTCCTCCCCGAAGACATTCCCATCGACGTTGTCTTTGAAGACGACGATTTGATTGTCGTCAACAAACCGGCCGGCATAGTTGTGCACCCAGGCGCAGGGGCTAAGACCGGGACGTTGGCTAACGCGCTGGCGTTTCATTTTCAAAGCCTTTCGACTGCCGGCGGTGTCGCTCGGCCGGGAATCGTCCATCGCCTGGACAAAGACACGTCTGGATTGCTCGTCGCGGCCAAGACGGAACAAGCGCACGAACATTTAGCTGAGCAGTTCCGTGCGCGCGAGGTCTTCAAATCCTACGTCGCACTCGTGCATGGACAGGTGGAAAGGGATCGAGGCGAGATCGACGAACCAATCGCGCGCGATCCGCGTCACCGCACCCGCATGGCGATTGTGCGAGGCGGCCGGTCAGCGCTCTCGATTTATCGCGCGCGTGAGCGATTCGACCGGTTTACGCTGATTGACGTTGAATTGAAGACGGGCCGCACGCACCAGATTCGCGTGCATCTTGCGTGGATCAAACACCCTGTGGTCGGCGATGAAACTTATGGTAGCGGCCGCGACAATACGATCGCGGATCCGGTGATGCGCAGCCAGGTCGGTAAGCTCGGCCGCCAGTTTCTTCATGCTGAGAAACTTGGATTTCTTCATCCAAAGTCCGGCGAGCGGTTGAGTTTCAAGTCTCCGCTTCCAACCGAGTTAGAGAAACTGCTCAACGCAATCAGATGCGCGTAGCGTTTGACACCCCGCGCATCGCTGACGCAAGATAAGTTCACCCCCCGCGGTAACAAACAATCCCCCGAAATCTAACTCTCGACCAGCTTGATCGAGCGAGTCCGTTTCTCTCCGGCGCTCAAACTCATGGCGGCGAGTTGATCTAAATAGCGAAGGAGCAAAACTATGTCGAAGACTTTTATCACTGGCTTTTTCAGAACCCGCGCGGCGGCCGAAGCGGCTGTGGATGCGCTTATCAAGCGCGGGTATTCGCGTGACGACATCAGCGTCTTGATGTCGGATGCGACAAGGAACAAAGAGTTCGCGGTGCAGGCAAAGTCGCATGCGGCCGACGGCCTGGGGATTGGCGGCGCAATTGGGGGTACCGTCGGCGCCGTTCTCGCGGCGATTGTCGGCGTGGGAACCGCCATCGCGATCCCCGGTCTCGGGCTGGTTGTCGCGGGACCAATTGCGGCGGCGCTGGCCGGCGCAGGCGCAGGCGCCGCGACAGGCGGACTCGTTGGCCTGCTCGTCGGCACGGGAATTCCTGAGCATCGGGCAAAGGTTTATGACACCGACGTGCGCGGGGGAGGAATCCTGCTCGGCGTCGAGGCAAAAACCGACGATGACGTTGAGAAGCTCGAAACGCTGCTCGAAGACATTGGCGCAGAGAACGTCCGCACCAAGTAAGGCAAGGTCAGAAGCCCGCGCATGACTTCATGCGTCGGGCTTCTGGCGCGCTCAACTTACATTGCTTTCTGTTTGTCCGTCAGGGTGATTCCCATCTTCACGAGGGTAACCTTGTTTAGCGTCCCAGTGGCCTTCAATCCTTCGGCCGCCTGATACAGCTTGAGGCCGGCCCGAGTCTCAGGACTGAGCTTTCCTGTTTCCTCGCCCGAATAGAAATTACGCTGCTTAAGAAGCGCCTGCGCCTGCTTGATCTGCTCGGCCGTGGCGCGAAAGACGGGGCCGCGCTTCGGCTTGTTGGCATTGGCGGTCGTTGTGTTCGAAGTGGTGCTCGAGTTCGTGTTTTGGGCAACCGCGGTCACCGCACACAGCAAGACGACCGAGAGAATTAGTGACGGGAGTTTCTTCATGTCTTTTCTCCTTAGGTTTGGGAGGCGTCCGGAAGAGGACGCAAGGTTGATAAAGCCGAAAACCCTCAAAAAATGAGGCGCCATGATACTACCCATGTCAACGCAAGGTTCTTTACATCAGTATTTGCACCGTATTTGGGTAATCATGGCGACGCGCCCCACACTTGCCAAAATGGTTGGCAAATCTTTATCACTTTGGTAGTATCGATTTGCCCGCGAAATGCGGAAATCTCGAAGGCCCGCCAGTAAGCCAGCCGAACATCCCAATGAAACGCAGATTCCCCTTTATCGTTCTTCTTGTCGTTCTCACGGCGCCCGCCGCTTTTGCGCAAAACGCTGCCTATTCCTTCGATAATTTTGATACCCGCAATGGAATCAGGATCCATACGGAGCAAGTGAGGCCTCAGCCGCTTGTCGTCAAGACGGCACCCGGTTCTAAGCGTTCAGGGGTCGCCTCGGCTTCTACGGACGCCACGCAGCCGTCGACGTCCGTCCAACGTACCTCTCTCTCATTTGAACCAGTGACGGCTGGAGACGTGGCGTCGTCGCTACGCGGCTTCACGACGGGAAATGCGCAGGTTGACGGTTACATAATGGACTCGGCGACGCGGCACGGGCTGGACCCGCTCTTGATCTATTCAGTCATGCACCAGGAATCGAGCTTCAAGCAGCGGGCAATCTCGCACAAGGGCGCGCGCGGCCTAATGCAATTAATGCCGGGAACGGCGGCGCGCTTCGGCGTTACGAACATCTTCGATCCGAAGCAGAACATTGAAGGTGGTTCCCGCTATATGAAGTTCCTGCTGAATCGTTTTGAGGGAAATTTGTCGCTGGCGCTTGCCGGTTATAACGCCGGTGAAGGCGCGGTCGACAAGTACGGATGGCGCATTCCCCCGTACGCGGAAACCCAGGAGTACGTGCGACGCATCTCGCGCCGCTACAATTTGCTGCGCGACCCGAACGCCGCGATCTACGCGCCGACCGTGTCGCGTTCGCAAGTGGCGAGACTAAACTCGAAACAGCCGGCGCCGCTGACGATTTACGAACGCAGCATTTTAACTGTGCGTCTGCCTGACGGCCGTTTGCAGTTGATGACACAGTAGCCGCTATTAAAGTAGTTTCCCCTGAACGAGGCGATGTCGAACCGGACGTCGCCTCGTTTCGTATTTGGAGAAAGAGTTCAGTTATGTATGATTAGCCCTGCCTAACGATACAGGGGCCAAATTAAGATGCGCTGCGCAAACTGCGGTTCATTCCTCGATTCAGACAGCCGGTTCTGCAAGAACTGCGGGACAGCTGTGCGCGATCCTGAAGAAACCAGGATCGTAAGAACGGCGGCGCCGTCCGCGCCCCAACGGTATGCCGAAGATGACGATATCGAAAACGTTGTCTTCACCGTTCGGCCTACGCTGCTGTTCGTAAAGATCGGTTACGTCGCGGCAATTGTCGGCGCGATAGTGTTGACTATTCTGCTCGCGATGGTCAGCTTCATCGATATCCCAATCTACCTATCGCTGCCAATCGCACTCGCACTGTTGCTGATTCCGGCCTACTACCATCTCAAACGGAATATGCTTCGCTATACACTGACCGATTCGAAGATTGAAATCGATTACGGTTTGATCGCGAGGACGACCCGCAACGTACCGCTTTCGAAGATCCAGGACGTCACTATTTCTGCGTCGATTCCGCAAAGGATTCTCGGCTTTGGCGATGTCGTAATCGACAACGCGAGCGAGATTGGCGGGTCAACCATCCTGCACAACATCAATAATCCTCGTCACTACGCCGACCTGCTTTTGCGCGAGCTGCGTCGCTGGCATTAAACTCAAACCGGAGCGACTCGCAACTTTTCACGTTCCGGGAACATCGCATTGGTGGCGGGGTTCTAAACGGTCAGGTTGAGGTGATTGAATTGCGCAGATTTCTGTTTGCAGCGATATTCACGATGATTGCGGCCGCGTTTGCGGTAGCGCAACCCCAGCCTGCTTCGCCGGCGCCCGCGACGGCTGAGGATGACACCCCCATCCTCATCAAACACCTGCCCAATTGGGAAGCAGCCGGCAAGACCGCTAAGTACAGCGTAACGCTCGATGATCTGAAGCAGAACGTTGTGAATCAACCCATTCTGGATTCAGTCAGTTTTGAAGGTGGCACGGAAGCGGTTGCGGCCAATTACGGGCAAGGCCAACTCGTGATCGTCGAATTCAGCACGCCGCATTTTTCGGTCGAGAACGATCAGCGAATCGCCGCAAAGATTCAGGAGCTGAAGAGTCAGGCGCAACCCGTTCCGACTGCGTACCGGCGCGTCGGGAATTACTCAGTCTTTGTCTTCAACGGATCAGACGAAGCTGCCGCGAACCAGCTCATCGATCAGGTCCGGTACGAAAAGCTTGTGCAGTGGTTGGGAGACGACCCGACTATGGCTGACAAGCTTCAACGCTATTTCGCGGAAACGTCAGCCGGCGTTCTGATCGCTGTGGTTAAGAGTTCAGGCATCTCGCTGCTCGCCTGCCTGGCGATCGGCGGCCTGTTCGGATTTCTCCTATTCCGTCAACGACGCGCCCAAGCCGCGGCCGTTTTCTCAGACGCCGGTGGCTCAGTTCGCCTCAACCTGGACGAACTGACCAAGACAACCGATCCTTCGCGCTTGCTCGACAGCCCTAAGTAACTCGAGAACCCTAGCGACTGGGTGCAGCAACGTTGACGTTGACCTGGGTCTTGTTGCCGCCGAACAACCCACCGCGCCAGGCGAAAACGACTGCTACCACTACAATCAAGAAAATTACGAGGATGGCAACAACGCCCACGCTGCTACCGCCTCCACCATTATCATCACCCATTTGAAGTTCCTCCAGAAAATTAAAGTTGAGTTGCCAAAAAGTTATGGCGACGACTGCGGCGTCGCCGCTGGTTGTTGTTGCTGCTGAGGCACAGTCACGTTGACGTTGACCTGCGTCTTTCTGCCGCCGAACCAGCCACCGCGCCAGGCCAGCACCGCCAGAATCACCACGACCAGGAAAATCACCAACACCGCAACCACACCGGTGTTGCCGCTTCCTCCGCCATTATCGTCAGCCATAGTTAGCCTCCGTGCGGGGAACCAATTAATTGCTAGGGGTAGGAAAAGGGGAAGGTTACTGCACTGAGATTCTTAGCACAGCCCTGGAAATACCGTCAACTACAGGTCAAAACAAAAGCAAGTGACAACGGGGGCGTCGTCACCTGCTTTCGGGATAGGCCCACGTTCAAGGGCGCTCTGTTGTTAACCTCGCGGGCGGCGCGGGCGTCGGGGCCGCGTCCGTTCTCCACTAGGCTGCGCGTCACCGGGCTGTACCGTCGGCGAAGGCTGCGGTGCTTTCGCTCCCGGCGGGCAGACCCAGATTTCAATGTAGTCTTCCTCGCGGTAGCCTCCATTGATCATGTTGACGCGCCGTGAATCCACGCCACGCTCGTTGACCATGTAGTCCATCGCGCGCCGGCCGAGGGCATCGGCCTGACCCACGCGGCTCGTGCGGCCTGCGTAGACGAAGATGTAAGCCGTGATGTCCTGAGTGTTTTGCAGCTCGATTCCCAGGTTGTCGAGACGCGCTTTCGTGTCATCGAAAGCAGTCGACGGGAACTGATCGAACATGCGGCACTTCGGCTCCTCAACAATGATGCGCGTCACGTTGGTTGAAGCCTGTGCCGTTTGACGGCAAGCCGGTTCGCCCGACCCATCATCAACCACCAGCACGGCTGTGACTCGTTGATTGCCGAGTCCGGTCGAATCGACTGTAATCGTCGGCGTGCCACCACCACTGACTACGCGCGCTTCGGCCGGCGAAACGGTCCACGTGTAATTCAGTGGCGCAGTCCCGCTGTAAGAAACGTCGGCGGCGAACGTGATCAGATCGCCGTCATTAACTGTCGGTGGCGAAGAAACGATTACCGGATAGGGGCATGGAGACGTGGTGACCGTGTATTTCTTCGGGATGAAATTCAGGTTGAGGCAAAGACGTCGCGCGCGTTCAATTTCGAAATCCCGCACCCAGCGTCCGCCATTCGGCAGAGTGATCTCGACCGTGTGACGACCGGGCTCAAGCTGAAGAACGCGAACGTCAGTCGTCGTCGTGCCTTCCGGCCGGCCGTCGATGCTGATGGGCATGCCGGCGGGGGTTGTCGAGAATTCAAGCGTGCCGTACTTCACTCGTTTCTTCGCATAAGCGGTTGACGAGGTGCAAACCAGGGCGAACGCCAGCGCAACCATTGCGGTGATTGCGAACTTAAACATCGGGGTGACCATGAAGTTTTTCTTAGTCATCTTTACACCTCCGCCATGGTCGCTGCTTCTTTAGCCGCTTTCATTTTCGCGTAACGGCGGCGAGCGCCAGCGCTCAAGGCCGCGATACCGGAACCTAACAGCAAGAGCGAAGCCGGCTCGGGAATTTCCGGAGTAGGCGTCGGTGTCGGAACCTTCTTCTTCTCATCGTCGTCAAAGCAGATACCCGTCAGACAAACCAGGGGAATCAACAGAAGGAAAGGCCACTTTGGAAAGCCGCCACCAACGGCCGGAATCTCGCCACAGTCGCAAATCGTACCACTGACCTGATCCTGGTCGAAAACCTGTACGTCACCTTGCGGCTGCTGCGGCGCGATGTCGGTACCGGCAACCAGCGACGTTGTTGTACTTGAATTCTCGGTCGCTGCCAGTTCGTTCGAAGCCGTGACCACATTTTCATCCGTGGCGGGTGAAACGCCCGTTGCGTTTGACGTCGCGACGTTGCTGCGGACGTTCAAAGGGGCGGCTGGGTCTTGTGTTACCCGCAATCGCAACTGTTCGTTCTGATGGCCGCGGTGCAGGTCGCCCATGACGTTTACGACATCGGCGAATTTGATTGGACTCGCCTGGGTGGGCACGGCAACCAACAGCAAAAGGCTGGCGATTGTGCTCAGTTGGCGGAAAATACGACCTATCATCTGGTTTGGCAACTCCCTCCTGAAGTCTTGGCTGCGTTTGTCTCAGGCACTCGGGTTAAGAAATTTGGTCATTTTTTGAGACACAGCGAGGCAGCCTGCTGCGTGTACAAGCCTGCAAAACCCAAAGGGGCTTGTTTTCCTTTTAAGAAAACAGGGTGAATGTGAAGGCTATTCCAGTTTCAGGAAGGACTTACGGAGGAAAAAACGCCACAAAATAAGAGCGGGCGAACCGCGATTGCGCGAATCACCCGCTCCAGGAGTTGCAGGACTACTCGTGACCGCTGGCAGCGTCGGCATGTTGGGCTTCGTCGCGGAGGACGGCCTTGCGGGAAAGCTTGATTTTGTTGCCTTCCTTACCGATGCACTTGACCATGATTTGCTGGCCTTCTTTCAACTCGTCACGCACGTCGCGGATGCGCCGGTCGGCGATTTCCGAGATGTGCAGCAGGCCGTCAGTGCCGGGGAAAATTTCGACGAAGGCGCCGAAATCAACTATGCGGCTCACCGTTCCGACGTAGGTTGCGCCTACTTCGGCATCAGCGGTCAGGCCCTTGATCCGAGCGACCGCAGCTTCGGCCGCCGCCCCATCCGCAGTCGCGATTGAGACTGTGCCGTCGTCTTCGACATCGATCTTCGCGCCGGTTTCCTCAACCAAAGCGCGGATGACCTTGCCGCCTGGTCCGATGACGTCGCGAATCTTGTCCGGATTGATTTTGATCTTGATGATGCGCGGCGCATGTTCCGAAATTGAGGCACGCGCCTCGGGCAGCGCTTGCTCCATCAGGCCAAGAATGTACAGGCGGCCTTTCTTTGCCTGCTCCAGCGCCTCAGCCATGATCTGGGCGTTAACGCCGGTGATCTTGATGTCCATCTGCAGCGCAGTGATTCCATCGGGGGTGCCCGCGACTTTGAAGTCCATGTCGCCGTAGTGATCTTCGGCGCCGGCGATGTCCGTCAGAATCGCGTATTTGTTGCCCTCCATGACAAGGCCCATCGCCACGCCTGCGACGGACGCTTTCAGCGGCACGCCCGCATCCATCAACGACAACGCGCCACCGCAGACTGAAGCCATCGACGACGAACCGTTCGACTCAGTGATATCAGAGACGAGCCGGATTGTGTACGGGAACGTTGTGTCATCAGGAAGCACCGCCTCAAGGGCGCGACGTGCGAGAGCGCCGTGGCCAATTTCGCGTCGACCGGGACTGCCGAAGCGTCCAGTTTCACCTACCGAGTAGGGCGGGAAGTTGTAGTTCAACATGAAGCGCCGCTTAATCTCGCCCTTTTCGAGATCGTCCATGAACTGTTCATCTTCTTTCGTACCCAGCGTGGTGGTGACCAAGGCCTGGGTCTCGCCGCGTGTGAACAGCGCCGAACCATGCGTGCGCGGCAGCCAACCAACTTCGCAGTTGATTGCCCTAATCTCTGAAAAGCGACGGCCGTCCGGACGCCGACGATGATTCAAAATGTCGTCGCGGAAAATCTTCTCCTTCAGATGGTCGAAAACTTTCTTCGCCATCTGCCGCTTCTCCGGCTCATCTACGGGATAACCTTCGACGACTTCCTTCTTCAGCGCATCGACGGCGGCATAACTCGACCGTTTTTCCTGACCTGTCGTGTCGAGGGCAGCCCGTAACCGTTCCGCGTAATTTCGTTCGATTTCGCCGACCATTTCCTCGTTCAGGACTGGCGGCTCAACCGCACGCTTCTCAATGCCGAGGGCCTTGTAAAGCTCTTTCTGCCAACGACACAGCCGGTTGATTTCTTTGTGCGCCAACATCAGGGCTTCGACCATAATGGCTTCGGAGACTTCCTGCGCGCCGGCTTCGACCATGACGATGGCCTCTTCCGTTCCCGCCACGATCAGGTTGAGTTTTGACTCGCGAATCTCGGCGTAAGTCGGATTAACCACGTAACGCCCGTCGATCAAGCCCACGCGTACTCCGGCAATCGGGTTCGGGAATGGGATATCGGAAAGGTAAAGCGCGCAGGAGGCGCCGGTAATCGCCAAAACATCAGGATTGTTTTCCGGATCAGCGGAGATGACCGACGTCACCACCTGAGTTTCATTTCGATAACCCTCGGTGAAGAGCGGCCGGCAAGGCCGATCGATCAACCGGCAGGTAATGACTTCTTTTTCATTGGGCCGGCCTTCGCGCCGGAAATAGTTGCCCGGAATGCGGCCGGCCGCAAAGAACGCTTCGCGATACTCAACGGTGAGCGGGAAGAAATCTACGCCTTCACGCGGCGTCAAAGCGCCGACGGCGGCGCACAACAACATCGTGTCCCCGTAACGGATCACACAAGATCCATCTGCCTGTTTGGCAACGCGACCAACTTCTACGGTGAGATCGCGGTCACCGACTCTGATTGATTCTTTCAAATACTTTTTGACTGTCATTTTTGATCGTCTCCTTTTGACGACGACTGGCGGCGGCTTATTTCTGCACCCTCCCTCGCGGTCGGGTTTCTGCCCCATCAGTCACGCAGCGTCTCATCCGCTGCCTGGTACGCACGCCTCCTGGCGTGCTGCATGCCGGAGGCATGCGTACCCATAAAAATAAAGGCGGCAGAGCCTTTACCCGTGAAGCTCTTGCCGCCTTTCGGTTTTGTTTGTGCTTCGCGCCGCCTGTCTCCTCGATATCGCCGTCACGTTCGGCTCGGTCGCAGGCCTTCGAATGGCGCGGGCTTGTTCTACCGGAGAGTCGAATCTCTCCTTAGTGTGTGTTTTCGACTAACGATTAACGACGCAGACCCAATCGTCCGACGACTTCGTGGTACTGCTGTATGTTCGTCTTCTTCAAGTAATCGAGCAAACTTCGGCGATGCGAGACCATCTTTAACAGGCCGCGCCGCGAATGATTGTCCTTCTTATGTGTCTTGAAATGCTCGGTGAGTTCGTTAATACGCTGACTCAAGAGCGCGATTTGTATCTGGGGTGACCCCGTGTCGCTGTCGTGCGTCCGAAAATCGGTAACGATTTTTTCCTTCGCTTCTTTTGCTAATGCCACTGCTTAAAGATGGCCTCCTAAACCGCAGTAATGCCGATTCATCGGCAAAACCGCAAAGAATTTAATATCGCAGAGAAGTTAACATCCGGCTGCCTGAGTGTCCAGCCACGGGCAGTTCGAGGGTCCGGGCTGCCTACTGTGCCGTGCGCGGCATGTCTGTTAACATCTCCGACTCGCTTGCGGCACAGTTGAATAAACGATAAATGGCTAAAAAAGACGCGAAAATTCTAATTCTTGGTGGAGGCTTCGGCGGGTTATTCCAGGCGCTGGAGCTGGCCGGAGGCGGAGACGTAACCCTGGTTGACGAGAACGATCACTTCCTGTTCAAGCCGATGCTCTACGAGTACCTGAGCGGCGAGGTCGAGGCCTGGCACATCGCCCCGAGCTTTTCAGAGCTGCTCGATGACGTTCGCCTCGTGCGCGGTGGGGTAACTTCCATCGACCTGGATCAGCGCTCTGTGACAATTGGAGGCCGCGCCGCGCCGCTGACCTCCGATGCGCTTGTGCTGGCACTCGGCGCTACGACGAATTACTGGGGCGTCGAAGGCGCGGCAGAGTTTACGTTGCCGTTTCGAGAAGTCGACGATGCTAACCGTCTGCGACGGCGCATGACCGAGGCGCTCGATCGCATTCAACCGGATGCCGCCCCACAGGACACCCGGGCAGCGCTGACATTCGCTGTCGTGGGCGGAGGCGCGAGTGGCGTTGAGCTGGCGACCAAGATGGCCGATCTGCTGCGCGATGCCGTGAAGCGCCGCGCGCTACGCGGTGAGCCGCGCGTCATTATCATCGAAATGACCGATCGACTCGTGCCGGGCATGGGGGACGAGATTCGGGAATATGTTGAGCGCGAGCTGGAAGAACAGCGTATTGAGATTCACACGCTGACACGCGTCGCGCGCGTCGGGCCGAATGTACTGACCCTGGAACACAACGGACGCGAAAGTGATATCGAAGTTGCAGGCGTCGTTTGGGTGGCAGGTGTGCGTATGAACCCGCTCATTGAGAACCTCAAAGTCGAGAAGGACAAGCGCGGACTGATAATCGTCGAACCGACCTTGCAAGTTCGCAATCATCCAAATGTTTTCACGCTTGGCGACATTGCCTCTTTCCCGGACGTCCCGCCGACGCTGGCAGGAACAGCGCAACTCGCCCTGCAACAGGCGCAGCTATGCGCGCGCAACGTGCGCGCCTCTTTGACCGGCGACGAGCTCAAGACGAAACACTTCGTTGAACTGGGCGAAGCGCTTAGCCTGGGCACGGAGCACGCCGCGGTCCTCTCAGCCGGCAAAGTCATGGCCGGACATCTCGCCCGCCAGGCACGGTTCGCGATGTACACGGCGCGCTTGCCTACCTGGCACCATCGGCTCAAGGTCGGCGCAAGTTGGTTCTTCGAAGGTACACAGCCCAGGCCTTTGCAGCCGTTAGGGTTCTAATGCCGACCGTGACTGTCCGGTATAATGCTTCCATGGTTACCGCAAAGGAAGAGGTTGAGCGATTACTTGGCAAGAACGATTGCTCACTTGAAGACATTCAATACCACCTTACGTCCTCGAAAAGGTGCGGAACGGATTGAAATCCGCAGATACCGACGGGGGCGTTCCACAGAACAAGGCTGAAGAGCTGTTGGGCAAATGGCTTAACTGAGCCTGCAACTTTTTTCCAAATCTCACACTGTTTTCCGTTCCGGTGTTTCCTCTTTGCGTTCCTTTGCGTCTTTGCGCCTTTGCGTGAAAATACCTGCCTGACGACCGAGAACGAAGTTGCAAAGCACATCGTTGACGTCGCCTATAAGATTCATTCGACTTACGGTCCCGGCTTGCTGGAGTAGGTTTATGAAGCCATCATGGCCCACGAACTGAGCAAACGCAGCTTAAGAATCGCTCGACAACAGCCGATTCCGCTCGTCCACGAAACAATTCGGATGAATGTTGGATTCCGTGCGGATTTAATTGTGGAGAGTCTGGTTGTGGTGGAAATCAAATCGATTGAAGCCATTGGACCTGTACACAAGAAACAGCTATTGACTTATTTGAGAATAGCCGACAAGCGTCTCGGTCTGTTGATTAATTTCAATGTGGAATTGATCAAAAATGGGATTTCTCGAGTGGTAAATCAGCTCCCAGAGTTAGGGTTCACACGATGAATTTCACGCAAAGGCGCAAAGACGCAAAGGAACGCAAAGAGGAAAAGTGACGAGTTCCGCAAACAAGCGAGGAGTACCAGTTCCACCGCTCGGCGATATGCCGGCCGAGGAATTCCGTCGCTACGGTCATGAGCTCATCGATTGGATCGCCGACTACTTCGAACACATCGACGATCTGCCAGTGCTGGCGCAAGTCGAACCAGGCCAGCTGAAATCGCAACTGCCGACTTCGGCACCGGAAAAAGGCGAATCTATGGAAGCGATCCTGGCCGACGTTGATCGGCTAATCCTCCCCGCACTGACTCACTGGAGCCATCCTTCATTCTTCGCTTACTTCGCCACTTCAACTTCCGCCCCGGGGATTTTTGGCGAGCTCTTATCCGCTGCGTTTGATACGAAGGCTTTGAACTGGCGCGCCGCGCCCGCGGCTACCGAGCTGGAGGATGTAACTCTTGATTGGCTACGGCAGATGATGGGGCTGCCGCCAACGTTCAGTGGGATCATCTACGACACTGCTTCAGTTTCGACGCTGCATGCGTTGGCAGCAGCGCGCGAGAATCTCAGTCTGCGGATTCGCGAAGACGGCATGACCGGGCGTCCGGACTTACCGCTTCTCAGCGTTTACACGTCAGAGCACGCGCACTCCGTGGTCGATAAAGCCGCGATGACTCTGGGACTCGGCCAGCGCTCGGTCTGCAAAATTGCAGCGGACGCCGAGTTCCGCATCGACACCGCTGCGCTTAGCCGCGCAATTCAAGACGATAGGGAAAAAGGCTTTCTGCCGTTCGCAGTGGTGGCCACCGTGGGCACGACTTCGACCAGCAGCATCGATCCTATCTCAGCCATCGCGGACATTTGTGAACGCGAGAAACTTTGGCTGCACATCGACGCTGCGTATGCGGGATCAGCCGCGATCGTTCCGGAACTACGGCATCTTTTTGATGGTTGCGAACGTGCCGATTCGTTCACGTTGAATCCACACAAATGGTTATTCACACCCTTCGACCTGTCGGTGCTGTTTTGCCGTCACATGGAGATCCTGCATCGCGCGTTTTCGTTGGTGATCGAAGTCCTGCGCACTTCTGAAGCAGAGCGCAACACCGTCATAAATCATTCGGAGTATGGCATTCAGCTTGGTCGTCGCTTTCGTGCCTTGAAGCTTTGGATGATCATCCGTTACTTCGGTCACGAGGGACTTGCTGCGCGCATTCGCGAACACGTCCGGCTGGCAAAGCTGTTCGCGTCGTGGGTTGAAGAGTCGCCGGATTGGGAGCTGATGGCGCCCGCGCCGTTCGCACTGGTTTGCTTTAGGGCGAACCCGGGCGGCGGCCAATCACGAGAAGCCGGCAAACAAGTGGATATCCTGAATGAAACCATCATGCATGCCGTGAACGCGACGGGTAAAGCCTTTCTTTCGCACACGAAACTCAACGACAAACTGGTGCTGCGTCTCTCAATCGGCAACATCCGCACGACTGAAGCACACGTCCGCCGCGTGTGGGAATTGCTGAACGAACAACTCCGTGTGCAAGCCGAAGCACCCCTGAATCAATGACCCGCCGCCGTAAGTTCCTACTCGTCCTACTCGTCCTGCTCGTGGTTCTCGTATTGTCGCAGGCGCCCTTTGCGTACCGCCGATATCGCTTGAAGCGTCTGCAAAATACGATTCAGCAACTCGCGTCACAGCGAATTCCAAACGACACTGCGACTGAGTACGTCGATTACAAAGGCGTCATTCACGTACACACGTCGCTCGGCGGGCACAGCAGCGGAACTTTCACAGAGTTGATCGCGGCAGCGAGATCAAACGATCTCGACTTCGTGATCATGACCGAACATCCGCAAGCCGAGTTCGACACCGCGGCCATGACGCTAAGCGGAGTGCACGCCGGCGTTCTGTTCGTGAATGGAAATGAAGTGGAAACTGCTGACGGCGATCGACTGCTGCTGATTCCCGCGCCGCCGAACGCAAACGAAAGACGCTCGACGAAGGATGTCGTTGACCAGCAGAAGGCGAATCGCGGTTTGGCCTTTGCGGCGTACCCAGCAGACTCGAACACCTGGCAATCGAACGCAGTGGACGGTGTCGAAATCTATAACCTGTTCACGAACACGAAGCGGATTAATCGGGTGGTGACGTTCTTCGACGGGCTTTGGTCATATCGCAGTTATCCCGATCTGATGTTCGCAAACTTCTTCGCGCGTCCGACGGAAGACTTGAAACGCTGGGATGATGCCGTTGTATCGAGCAATCGCAGACTCGTCGCGGTCGGCGGCAACGATGCGCATTCGAATATTGGCTTCGGACTCGCTGATGCAACGGGCAAGCAGATTGTCGGTGTGAAGTTGGATCCGTATGAGCGAAGCTTTCGCACGGTGCGAACTCATGTTTTGATCCAAAAGGATAAGTCACTCACTCGCGAATCGTTGCTCGAAGCGCTCTCGCTCGGCCATTGTTACGTTTCGTTCGACATCTTCGGCGACGCAACCGGTTTCGATTTTCGACTGCTTCAATCCAACGAAGTCATGGGCGATGAAACTTCGTACACTCAGTCTCGCGAACTGGTCGCCAAGGCCCCTCTCGCCAGCCGCTTCGTACTGCTGCGAAACGGCGTTGCCATCGATCAATCGGCCGGGTCGACGGTCCGATTTCCGGTGACGGCTGCGGGCATCTACCGAATCGAGGTCTATCTCGACTCTCTGCCGCCACCTGCGACGGGAAAGCCCTGGATCCTCTCGAACCCCATCTATCTTCGCTGAAGCGCGGCATTAGCCCGACCGTCAGGGAGGGCGCTCTCGAACGCGACGCCTTGCTCACGCGCGGGCTACTGCCCCGTTTTCCTGCAAAAACCGCCCAAAATCTATATGTTGAGCACCGTCACGACGCTGTGTTAAACTGCGTTTGGCTGTTCGTTCGACGAATTCTTCCCTGCCCTTCTTCATCTCGCGCAATCGCCGTTCAATGTCTACAAGATCAAGCCACTTTCAGTTCGACTGGTGGATCGTCCAGAAACGCGCCGTTCACTTCGCGGTCGCAATCGGAGTGATATTGCTCCTGGGCTCCGCGTCAGCGCTGTACGTCTGGAAATACGGCAACCCTTTCAGGGGCGTCGCGCTGAAAACAAACCTGCCCGCCGGCGCGCGCTTCGAATCATTTGAAGGAGACGTTCGCGTAATTCATGCCGCCACCCGCGAAGTGGTGCTGGCGAGCAGCGACACGCAACTCTATCCCGGCGACACAGTGCAGACTCAAGCCGACGGACGCGCGCGGATCGCGATGGCCGATGGATCAACCGTCGTGGTGCGGCCCAACAGCACGATCATCATTCGCGACAATGCGAGTTCAGATGGTGGAAAGAAATCAAACGTGCGTGTCGCCGTCGACAGTGGTCAGATGTTGGTGCGCACGGCAGAGCAAAGTGAAGGAGCGAAGAACGTCGTCGAAACTCCGAAGACTACAAATAAGGTTGGCTCACAGGCGCAAGCAAGCTTTGTTGTTAACGCCGAAGGCACTGAACAGATTAGTGTCACCGCAGGTTCGATTGAAAACAAGAATCGAAACGGGGAGATAACCACTGTGCGTCCCGGCGAATTCGTCGCCGTCAATCAATCGGGAACAGTTTCAAAACCGCAACGCCTGCTGGAAGTGCCGCAGCCGGCGCAGCCGCGCGATCTGGAAAAGATCATCGTCGGCAATAACGGTTCAGCAAACGTGGCCTTGCGGTGGTTGAAACCGCAATCGGGACTGGCGTCGCACTATCGCGTCGAAGTCGCCACCTCTCCGTTCTTTGTACCTGAAGGCAAAGTTATCGAACGCGACCGACTGGACGCGACGCAATTTAGTGCGAACGATCTGCGACCGGGGGCTTACTTTTGGCGCGTGCGCGCAACGGCGACGAGCGGTCAGACGAGCGATTGGAGCGAGCCACTGAAGTTCATAGTCGCAACGCCCAGCACCGGCTCCGGCTCAGTTTCCGTAACACGACTCAGCACGACTTATCTCGGCGGTGACCTTCACATCATTCGTGGCTCGAGTGCGCCCGGCACCACAATTTCAGCACTGGGGCGCGAAGCGTTAGTCGGCCCGGACGGAACGTTTCAAATTCAAGTCACTGCCGCAGCGGGTACTCGCGAAGTAACGGTCTTTGCGTTCGATCCGCACGGCAATCGCAGTCAATATCGGCTATCGCTGACGCGAAACGGTTGAGCTTGCGCTGGGCCGGTTGTAGCTGAGTTGTCGCTCCTGGTCCAAACATCGCGCACAGCCACAAAAGTTTTCGTCACTAGTTTCATTTACCGATAGCATTACAGAACGAATAGTTGTATCTTTGTTTGCCCTCGGTGAGTTTTGCGGCTTTCGAAGAACCCGCTCGCGAAGTCAGACGGCTTCAAGTTGGTACGGAAAAATAACCGCTCACCTCTTCCGGCGTTCCAATCACCAGTCAGGGAAATCGTAATAGATGGCCTTCAAATCTATTTTTAGCCTTTTTTCCAGCGATCTCGCGATCGATCTCGGCACCGCAAACACGCTGGTTTACGCAAAGGGTCGCGGCATTGTCGTTTCGGAACCGTCGATCGTCGCCATCAACAAAGTAACCAACGCCGTCGAAGCTGTCGGCCGCGACGCGAAAGAGATGCTGGGCCGCACACCGGGCAACATCGTCGCGATCCGCCCGATGAAAGATGGCGTAATTGCCAACTTTGAAGTGACTGAGAAGATGCTTCAGCACTTTATTCGCAAAGCTCACAACGGCAAGACCTGGGTCAGCCCACGCGTCGTCATCGGTATTCCATCGGAAATCACTCAGGTCGAACGACGCGCGGTTGAAGATTCGGCGTATCGAGCGAAAGCGTCCGAAGTTTATCTGGTTGAAGAAGCGATGGCCGCCGCGATCGGCGCCGGCCTGCCCATCACCGAGCCGCACGGCAACATGGTTGTGGACATTGGCGGCGGCACGACGGACATCGCGGTGATCAGTTTGAGCGGCATCGTCTATTCGCGTTCGGTGCGAGTCGCCGGCAACGAGATGGATGAAGCGATCACGCAATACATCAAACGAAAATACAATCTGCTGATCGGCGAGCGCACGGCCGAAGCAATCAAGATCGAACTCGGCTCGGCGTTTCCTTTGGACGAGGAACTGTCATACGAAGTTCGCGGTCGCAACTTAATCGAAGGTATTCCGAAAACGGTCACGATCACCGACGAAGAAATTCGTGAAGCGCTGGCGGATTCAGTTTCGACAATCATCAACGCCGTGCGGGTTGCGTTGGAACGAACGCCGCCGGAACTGTCCGCGGACATTGTTGAGCGCGGCATCGTGCTCACGGGTGGCGGCGCCTTGCTTAAGAACCTCGACAAGCGGCTATCGATTGAAACCGGTTTGCCCGTTTCCCTTGCCGAAGATCCGCTCGCGTCTGTCGTGCTCGGCACCGGCAAGATGCTTTCAGATTTCGATCTCCTCAAGCGCGTGAAATGGGACAATAGTTTAACGACCGGCACCTAAAGCCGAGATCAGACGTCAGAAAGCCGACGTCAGATCTCGCGCATCCCGACTGACGATTGACCGACTGATATCTGACTTCTGATATCTGACATCTGCTTTTCATGGCTGCAATTCGGACTCAACGCGAAATTCGACAGCGCGCCCCCTGGTGGTTCTTTGGCCTGCTGGCGCTGAATTTCGCGCTGATGACCTACGATGCGCGCGACGAATCGACGAAGCAGCGAAAGATTCGCACGGTTGCGCAAAGCATCGCTTATCCCTTTCAGTGGACCGCGTCTTCAGTCGGCAACCTGGTCGGAGGTCTCTTCGGCGGAGTCGGCGAACTACGGCGCGCCTCAACCGAAAACCAGCAGCTTCGCGCGCAAGTCGAACAAATGCAGAACGAGTTGCGCGATACGCGACAAAAAGCCGCCGAAGCTGAACGTCTTGAAAAACTTCTGAAGCTGAACGAGCAGACGCAGTACCACGCAGTGACAGCGCAGGTCATCGCTCGCGATCCATCGCTGTGGTTCGATTCAGTCACCATCAACAAAGGTCGAGCGGCAGGCGTCGAAATTAACATGCCGGTCGTCACGTCCGAGGGAATCGTCGGCCGCATCGTTTCCACCAGCCCTTTGAGTGCACAGGTCATGCTCATCACCGATGAGAAGTCGGGCGCCGGCGCCGTCGTGGGACAACTGGGCCAATCAAACGCGGTCGGGTCGATCAAGGGCATGGGCGAGAATGGGTTGTTGGACATGCGTTATGTTTCGGGGCTTGAAAAGGTGCAGCTCGGCGACATTGTTTACACGACGGGCCAGGACGGGATTTATCCTCCCGGCTTCTCAGTCGGACCGGTTGTCGAACTACGGCCCGGCACGGCGACCCAGTCGCAGGTAATTCACATCCGGCCGAGCGCCGGCCTCGATCGCTTGAAGGAAGTTGTAATTCTTCAGTATCGCCCGACGAAGACTCCTGAGTTGGATCAGTCTCTCCCTAACGTAGACAAGAAGAGTGAGCAGTGAGCAGTGGGCAGTGGGCAGTGGGAGTTAGCAGTGGGGACGACGCCTGAAATAGCACTATCAACATTCCGGAAGTAAAACAATTCGTGACTAAGCTGAATCGATTTATTCCCGATGCGTCGCCGCAAATGGGCAAGTCCTGCTCACCGCTCACTGCGCACAGCTCACTACTCTGCTCACTGCTCACTGCTCACCGCTCACTCTTTAAGCCATGCGCCAACTGAAAATTGCCATAGTGCTGTTGATTGCCATCGCTCTGCCCTCCGGGTTGGCGGCGATTTGGCAACCGCTGGCAGCCTTCGATTTGGTGTTGGTGATGGTGGTGTATTTCGCGCTGCAGCGCGAGCCGCTGAACGCGTTGTTAATTGGCGCCATCGCCGGGCTGGCCACGGATGCTTTAGGCCGCGGGTTATTGGGCGCGGGTGGATTTTCAAAAGTGCTTACGGCGTACGCCGTTTACTTCGTCGCGTCGCGCGTCATGCTGGACACAACGCTGCTGCGAATTCCGGTGCTGGCGGCGGCAGCGCTCATCGACAATCTCGTTTACTTCGGAATGAACCGTTTGTTAGGACAGTCGACTTCAATGCCGTTCGCGCAGGCGCTGTCGTACAAGCTCGTCGCGACCACGGTTCTGGGAACGTTCCTGCTTTATGTGCACGACAATTACTTCAGCGACAAAGCGAGAAACCGTCGCCAGTTCTCGACGCGGCGCCGCGACGCTCGTCGCAGTTCCGGATTGTTCGGCAGAAAAAGGAGAACCACCAGCCGACAGTGGTAGTAAAATAGGCTTCCATGAAGTTCGTCGACGATTCGCAAAACCTTAGGATTCGCCTTCGCATCGTGCAGGCCCTCGTGTTGTTGCTGCTCGCCGTGCTGGCCGTGCGCCTCTACTTTCTGCAAGTCGTCAAGGGCGCGAAATACGCCGAGGTTGCCGTCAACCAACGCCTCAGACGGTTGCCGATTCCCGCCCAACGCGGCGCGATCATCGATCGCAATGGACTCTTGTTGGTTGACTCGCGACCCATCTACAACATTCTGCTTTCGCGGGAAGACACGAAGAACATAGATCGCAATTCGCTGATTCCTGAGCTGGCGCAGGGACTCAACATCGATCCGCAAATGTTGCGCGAGCGATTTGAACAGGTAAAAAACCAACCGGCGTTCGAATCGATCGTCATTAAAGAAGAGGCGAACCACAGCGACATCGCCTGGGTCGATGCGCATCAGCTCGAGCTTCCCGCGCTGCGGGTTGAGGAAACGCCGCAACGGCGCTATCCGGCGAACGGCGTGTTGGCCCATGTGCTCGGATATGTTCAGGAGATTAGTCCTGAGCAGCTCGAGGATCTGCGGTACAAGAGCAAGGGTTACAAACCGGGTGACATCATCGGACAGGATGGAATCGAGTCGGTCTATGACGAGTTCCTTCGGGGCCGCGATGGTTACCGCGAAGTTGTCGTGGACAGCCGGGGCCACATTCAAAGCGAACGATCGCGAGTCGAGCCGCAGCCTGGACAGGATCTGATCATTACCATCGACAGCGATCTACAGGCGGCCGCCGAATTGGAACTTAAGAATTCGCCGCAGGGTCGCGGCGTAATTATCGCTTTGGATCCCAACAATGGGGAGATCCTCGCGCTCGCCTCGGCGCCAACTTTCGATCCGAATCTGTTTTCCCAACGCATCACAACTAAAGAAGGCCGCGCGGAATACGTTGCGCTGCTGAATCATCCTGACAAACCGCTGCTCAATCGCGCCGTGCAGGGTCGATATCCGCCGGGTTCAACCTGGAAGCCGCTGATGGCGACCGCTGGGCTGAAACGCGGTGACATCACGATTGAGAATTCGAATGTTTTGTGCGCCGGCGGCATCCAGATCGGCAACAAACACACGCGATGCATGGGCGGTAATCACGGCTCGCCGAACGTGCACATCGCAATCGCGAAATCCTGCGACGGCTACTTCTATCGGCTCGGGCTGAAGATGAAGCTCGAAGGCATGCAGGAGATGGTGCGTGAATTCGAATTGGACAAACGCACGGGTATCGACTTACCGCATGAAATCGTCAGCATCACGCCGTCACGCGAGTTGAAAGCAAAGCTACATCCGAAAACCCCGGAATGGACAGACATCGACACGATTCACGCATCGTTCGGGCAGGGGCAGGACGTGATAACTCCGATCGCTTTGATACGCGCGCACGCGTCGATCGGTATGAAGGGCAAGATGTTCGTGCCGCATCTGCTGAAAGAAATTCGTCCGGTGGGCGCGGTCGGCGAGCGGCAAGAGCGCGCGGGACGATTCTTTGATCGGCCGCAGCCGAAAGACCTGGGAATTCCTCCTGATCAGAACGCGGCCGTCGTTCAAGCGATGTGGGCCGTCGTGAACGAGGGAGGAACGGCAACAGGAATCAAGATTCCCGGTTTCGATATTGCGGGCAAGACGGGCACGGCACAGGTAGTCAGCCTCGGCAAAGAGGGCAGCGAATTCCGAGACCATTCGTGGTTCGTTTCGTATGCGCCGGCATATAAGCCGGAAATTGCGTGCGTCGCTTTGATCGAGAACGCCGGACTGGGTTCGCGCTTTGGCGCGCCGTCCGTGCGCGCAGTTTACGACGTCTACTACAACAAGAAGCACGGGCAGCCCGAGGCGACCAAAGCCAACATCGCGATGAAAATTCGGTGACTCCGCTAAGGACGTATGGACATGTACGACCCATGGGTCCTATACGACCCATACGTTCCATTGAAGCTCAATGGTTGAAGTTCTTAAGAAAAGAACCTTTCGGGATTTCGATTGGCTGGTCGCGGCGCTCGCGATCCTCATCGTGGCGTTCGGCGTCTGGCAAATTCACAACGCAGTGCCGACGGAGACGTACTGGCAGAAACAGATTGTCGGCCTGGTCATCGCGCTCGTCGCCATGGTCGCGATTGCTTTCAGCGATTACCGAAGGCTGGTTGAGCTGGCGCCGATATTTTACCTGCTCGGGTTGATTCTCTTGATCCTCGTGCTGATCCCAGGCATCGGCGTGAAAGTGAATGGCCAGCAATGCTGGATTCAATTACCGGGACCGCTCGGAAGATTCCAACCGTCTGAATTCGTCAAGATTCCGGTGGTACTGATGCTTGCCAAAGTATTCGGGTCGCACCGCACGGGCGCGTTGGGTTGGAAAGAGTTCGCGAAGGGCTGTCTCATCCTCGCGATACCGATTGGTTTGATTCTGTTGGAACCTGATACGGGACAAGCCTTGACCTACCTTCCGCTGCTGGCGATCGTGCTGTTCCTTTCGTCTATAAAAATGCGGATCGTCGCTGCGGTTCTGGCCGCGTGCATCCTGGGCGCGCCATTAGCTTATGTTGTGGGCGTGAAGACGGGAGCCCTGAGTGGTTACAAGCTGGCACGCATCAACGCCATTCTTGATCCGGAAAGCACCGACCGGCGCGGGTTCGGCTATCACACGTATCAGTCGATGGTCACGGTCGGCGCGGGCGGAATCATCGGTTCACGCGACTCAGAGTTTTCGCAAAGCAGCTTAAAGTTTCTCCCTGAACCGCAGACCGATTTTATTTTTGCCGTGACGGCGGAAACAACCGGCTTTGTCGGCTGTCTGCTTTTGCTCGCGGCGTACGCAGTCTTGCTGACGCGTTTAATTACCGATGCCCGCCGGTCGCGTGATCGCACGGGCATGTTGGTAATCATGGCGATCGTCGGCGGTCTAATATTTCAAATCGGACTCAACGTCGGCATGGCGGTTGGTCTATTGCCGGTAATCGGCGTGCCTTTGCCGCTCATGAGCGCGGGGCTCTCTTCAATGCTCGCCACCTTTATCGCCATTGGGTTTGCAATCAGCGTCCAACTGCGACGCTTTGTAAACTGAATCATTACCCTCTTTTGCGAAAAAGGAAGGCGCGGAGGGCTCTTCCAGCCTCCCGCGCCTTTACTGTCAGTTCTTTAAAGTGACCTATCTCCTGCGCCTGCTTGAAGCAGCTCGCAACTTGCGGACTTCTTCTTTCAGGTCCGCGATTTGCTTCTGTTGCTCCTTTATAGCGTTAAGCATCGTCCAGAGAATGGGATCGTTGTTGACCATGAGGAACCCGTCGCTGCTTCTGCTGACAGCTTCGGGAATGACCTTCTGGATCTCCTGGGCCGAGAAGCCGACGTGTTCTCCCGGAGACTTTAGATCCAAAGCATTGTTCGGTTTGTACTCGTATCGAAGCGGCTGTAACTGCATTATGGCCTTCAGCCCGAGGTTGAAGCGGCCTTTGATGTTCTTTAGACGTGCATCAGAGAAAACGTCCCAAGATCCACCACCAGGCTTGCCGGCTGTCCCGTTGACGGAAAGCAATTGAGTTGGCGCACTCGTCCCAATGCCCACATTCCCGCCCTGGCGGTTTAGCGACAGCGTGTTGGTAGTCACACCATCCCGAGATGCCTGAATCTCAGAAAACAGCGAGGCCTGATTAACGCCGAAGTGAATGCCCTGCGGATTGGCAATTCCTCCCTTCACAATACTGAAGACTGTGAAGCTGTCATTAGGCGCAACGAACGTGGCGACCTCGCCCGGATTGTAAACCGTGGGAAATGTCGCGCCGGCTCCCAAGACCGAGAGCCGAGTATCCGGACTGGCGGTGCCGATGCCGACATCGCCGTCAGCAGAGATGTCAATGCTACTGGTCGGAGCGCCCGGACGGATGCGGAAAGGCAAACGCGAACCGCTGGTCACATCGCGCACAAAGAAGTTAGCTTCATTGCCGGCGATGTCCCATGTCTGCGCCGAAAAGCCTCCAGAGTTGTTCTGTTCGAGTCGAATGTCCGGTGTATCCGACTCATTTATGTGCAAAGCGAGCACTGGCGTCGCTGTCTTGAGCCCGACTCGGCCCGTGCTAGAGACCCTGAGCGAGTTGGCGGTCGCGCCGGCATCGAACTGAGCGATAATCGTTCCGGTCTCAGCGCCGGTACCAGCATTTCCATGATCGACGATCCCCAGGAAACTCGCGTCACCGCTGTTTGGGCCGTTCGCCCTGATAATCCAGTCGTTGGTCGGAAAACCCGCGCTCGTGCTGGTGTCGAGGAACAAAATGCGAGTGTTGTTCTCCTTCATTCTGATCGTGTCAAAATTGAAGGGCTCGCCGTTCACACAATCCAGGCCAACGCAGGCGCTGCCCTGAACGATTAGATCGTCGGGAATCACCTCGTCCCACATAAAGAACGCCCGGTGATTGTTCCGAATTCGCTGAACCACTTTGGCAGAAGCCGTGACCCTGGTAGCCGGTGCAGATGCCGGTCCAGTCGAAGCCTTCTCGGGGCGCTTCTGCTCCGGTTCGACGGCGCCGGGAAGAACGATCGATCCATTAACAACCGCGAATGATCCGGATTGGGTCATCCCGGCAACCGACAGACGCTTGCGTCCAGCACGAACGCTTTCTGGATCGTCATCTTTGCCACGGGCTTTCATCGCGGCTTCTTTCGCGCCCGCTGACACCGATGGCGCGAGTTGGAGTTGGTATGCATAGACTCCGTCGGGCAGAGCGTCGAAGTTTTTATCGCCGATCATAATGCTCGGCGACATGCCTTGACGGAAAGTCTTTTGGACCGAGCGGCCGTCGGGAAAATTAATAGTCAACGTTCCGCCTGAGTTGGCGGCCGTTATGTCCCACCTGGCCGATGAGCCACCCCCGGTTACGGTGGCGACGGGGCCTTCACTCGCGGTTTGACCCGCCCCCACACTGGCCAAACAAACAAGCATCATTGCTGCAAAAATGGCTGACGCCAAAGGTCTTGACACTTTCATTGGTAAACCTCCTCTTTGTTAGGGGAACCGCGGGCTGGGGAGGCGACGAAGAGTAAGGTGGGCAAGCGGCCAGGCCGCGATTTCGCGTTAATTACGGAATTTACGTCGCGTCGCGAAGGTTTTTATCAAGGGACTTACCGGATGTCAAGTTTTTTGCAAGCCGGTCCCAAACGGAACCCCAGGCACCGACTTGTCTGCCCGGAAAAACAAACCGACCTGCATGTTGATTGATTCGCCATTGGTGAGGGGCGCGCTCAAAAAGACTGCCGGTGATCGGCTTACTTTTGTCGCTGATGAGCGCCGGTCTCGCTTCAATGCTCGCCACCTTCATCGCGATCTGGTTTGCGATCAGCATGCAGTTGCGCCGCTTTGTAAACTGAACCTCGCATAGATCCACCGGCGGCGAAAAACAAAAAAGTGCTAACTCCGGCTCTTTAAAAGCGTAAGGCGCAAGGCTCGAGATGAGCCTTGCGCCTGTCTGCGTCTGGGTTTAGTAAGTCGGTTAACGCTGGCCCTCAGCCAGACTTACGGCATGCCGAGGGTCGGCTCAATCACCACGAAGAAGAAGAAGTTCCCCGTTTGCATTACCCCAAGTTTGAACTGCACGTCCGCCGACGCCCCATTATTCAGCGGCGATCCCAAAGTGATCGTCCCTGTCTTCGGTGTCTTGAACGAGACATTTGCTACCGGCATAGCGGGCGGGCTTGCAATGCTCGGGACGTGGAGCGAAGTATTCCAACCTCCACCTGCCGCAAAAACTCCGTTCACTTGGAACGGCGGTTCTTGCACAGTTGTGCCAAAGACCTGAACCATCCCCCGGCTCGGCGCGTTTACAGTCTGGTCGGTAGAGTTGAGGGCGCGAAGATCGGCTCTCCCGCCCCCTCCGAATGGGTGCGTGGTGATCTCTACGATCCTGAACCTAAGACGGGTGATGGGCTGGCCGGTGTTATTGGTGACGGTTCGCCGAATGATCATCGTCCCGAAAGTCGCCAGAGGTTCCGGAGTGAATATTCGCTCGCGATTCGGCGTCAAAGCGGAATTAATTGTCGGGTCGAGCAGCGTGAACCCGAACTGCGCCGTACGGTTGATGGGACTAGTCAGATTCTCCGGCCCCGGCGCGCCCAAGGTCAGGCCAAAACCCGTCATCGACCCAAGGGTGCCGACGCCTAAGAAATCCGCCGTGTTGTTGCCGGTATCTTTGGGAAGACCGCCGGTCGCTCGAGTCATGGTGCGCAGGAAGCTGTATTCCGGGGCGCCTGCGCTTTCGAAGCCACCCGTCGGAAAGCCTGCGCCTTCACGGTATAGATCCGGGACTCCCGTGTACCCCGCAGCGTCAAGCCGCTCGGCAGTCGTAAAGTTTGCCGGAGTCGCCGAACGGAACAGCGCGATGCCGCTGCCGTCGGGGATATCGGTCGTATACCCGGGCACGAGCGGTCCCCCATCGGTCGTCATCACGTTATTGCCCACAGCCTCCAGAGGGCCTCCATAGTTCGACAGGCTGTAACCCGCCGTGTTGACGCCGAGGAAATGTCCGCGCGCCGGGATCACAGTGCCATTCGGAATGATGAATCGCGTCACTCCGTCGGCTGCAACCAGGGCCCAACCGGACGAACCGTCGGTGGTTAACACCGTGATGTTTGAGTTCGTGTTGTTGTAAATCTCAACGAACTCATCGTGCGTAGATAACAGGCCGATGAGTTCAGGCGCCTCTGGTCCACTGAAGAGTTCAGGCGCCTCTCGTCCCTTAAGCGACAGCGTTAAAGTTTCCGGCAAGGCGGCCGCACCCGGTCCGCGGAAGCGGAACTCGCTGATGATGACTTGGCCGGCCGTGGCCGATTCATCGTCGTTGTTGATGGTGCCGAGGCCTTGCCCATCCGTAACTGTCGCGCCGGTGACATTGGTGACGTTGACAAAGAATGTCTCGTTCAGCTCGGCTGTCGAATCGGCGTTGACGTTGACGGTGTACTGCGCTGAGCTGCTCCCGTTGGGGATGTTCTGCGACCCGAAGCAAATCGGCGAATAGTCCGTGTCTTCACCGACAGTGCCGCCGTCCTGAGCGGTGCCGTCGTCCGAGCAGATATTGAAGGTGACGCCGCCGTGGACCGTCGTGTTAAGCGAAACCGTGAAGGTGAAAGACGTCGTGCCGCCGCCGCTGCCCTCGTTTTGCGTCACATCGTTGATGCTGAGCGTTGGCAGCACGGCTCCCGCGGTGCCGCCGTTGCCCGTGTTGTCGGTGTTGTCGGCGGTATTCGGATCGAACTCCGTGGCAGTCGCAGTCGCGCTGTTGTCGAACGCTCCCGAAGCGTCGATCGTCGCCGTCACCGTAATGCTTGTGTTCGCGGCTGCGGCGAGGCTGGCGATAGTGCATGGCAACGCCGCGCAGCCGGAGCCACTCACGTTCGTGATGGTTAGATTCGTCGGCGTGTCAGTCACCTGAATGTTGGTTGCCGTATCTGGCCCGGCGTTCGCTACCGTGATCGTGTAAATCACCGAACCGCCGGCGGTGTACGGCCCGGCGGTGTCAAGGGTCTTGGTGAGCGACACATCGGCGCTGGCAAACGCAGTGATCTGAAAGTAGCCAACCACCGGATCGTGGTCCGCGAGCCGCAGGGCAGTCGCGGCGTTGTCGCGCTCTTCCCCGGCGAAGTCGGCGTTGATGCGCGGATGCTCGAGCCGGCGCGCCACCGTCGATGCGATCAGCGCGGCGTTGACGACGACATGGTCAAGGCTTTGCGCGTTGCCGTCGAACACGAACGAGTAGCGCTCGGACGCCGGCGCCGTGTCGAAGAGGTTGTCGAGATCGGGATTGACGAGATCGACGCCGTCGCCGGGGACAGCCGTCTGGTTGTCGGGCACCGGTGTGCCGGTGATGACGTTCATCGAATCGCCGAGACCGTCGTTGAACTCGAAGGCGTTGTAGTCGCCGAGGACGATGATGTTCTCGGCGGGATTGTTCGTCTGTCGCGTCTGCACGAGGTTAGCGAGGGACTCGGCCTGCTTCTGCCGTTTCGCGCGCACGCGCTCGCCTTCCGTGGCCCAGCCGGCGGAGCCGGGCCCCTCGTCGTTCGCCCCGTTGAGCGAGCGGTTGTGGACATTGATGACCGTCACCGGGTAGCTGGCGCCGTTCGAAGCATTGATAACCGCGTCCAGACGCAGGAACGGACGGTCGTGAAGGTCGACGGTCGACGAGTTGGGATTGACGAACTGCTCTGAATCGTTCTCCTGGACCACCGTGTTCACCGTGACGCGCGGCGTCGAACCGGTTACGATCGCCGTCTTCACGAGGAAGCCGACATCGATGAGTCCTGGATCGTTGCCTTCGATGAGGTAGGCCACGTACATCGGGTTCGGCTGCGCGGCGGCGACCGCGTCGTTGTTGATCTTCGTGGCGAGCGCCTGCAGCACGGTGAGGTTCTCCACCTCGATGACGCCGAGAATGTCCGGCGTGCGCAGGAAATTGCGGATGCCGAGGGAGGCCTTGTTGAGCCGGTTGTTGAGCGCGCTTGTATTGATCACTGTATCGCCGCCCGGATCGTTGACGTCGTCGTAGAAGCGCTCGAGGTTGTAAGCGCCGACGGTGAACTCGCTCCCGAGCGGAGCGCTCGCTGCGATGGGCGTCATGCCTCCGGCGACGGAGGGCACCGGTGTGATATCGGGCAGAATGGTGTACTTGCGGAAGCCGTAGTCGAGCGGACCGACGAGTCCCGTGACCACCGCGGTGGTTGAGACATCGAGGATGGTTCCCCCGATGCCGTCGGAGTCAACGCGGATGACCTCGGGATTACTATCGAATCGCGGGATCGGCGGAATCGTGCCGCCCGACGGCGCGGGATCGGGCGCCTGAATGCCAGGCTCGCGGAAGGCGCGCGGAACACCGGTGACCGTGCCGAAGAAAATGCCCGTGGACGTAGAGGTGGCCGTCGACTCAGTGACGTTGCCGCCCGTCGGACCGCCCACTGTGAGCGAGGCCACCGAAACGCGCATTCCTTCCAGACGCTCGAGCTGATCGTGCGTGCCGGCCGGATCGGGGAACGTGGCCGTCAGTGGAATCGCTTCCGGCAACGGATTCCCTGTCGAAAGCTGTACAGTCGTCGGCGACGTGAGTTCCGTCAGCGGTGGCTGGAGGGGATCTGCGCTGGGCACAAACTCAGAAATCGTACCCGTGACCTCGACAAGATTGCCGACCGCCGCGGCTGCCGGCGGCGCACTGCTAGTGAACACAAAGATGCCTTCAGAAGTAGCCGGATCGGCGTCCACAGAAGCATCAGGCTCCTGAATAAAGTAGCCGTTGTTCTTGCGACCTGTGACAATCCCGCGCGTGGTTACTGATCCCGACAGCGGCGAACTCGCACCCGGACCTTGAATATCGTGAATGCGCGTGAAGTCGTCATTCACGATTGTCCCGAGTCCCTGCCCGTCCGCGACCTGCACGTTGCCGGGGCTCACGTTCGAGATGTTCACAAAGAAAGTCTGATCGGGTTCGGTCGTAGTGTCGCCATTAACCGTAACGTTAAAGGTGTAAGTAGATGGATGCGTGATCGTTTGACCGGTGAGAGACTGCGGGACGTAATCATTGTCTTCCGTCGCCGGATTGTCGTCCTGCGCAGTGCCGTCGGCCGTGGCGATATCGAACGTCACCGTACCGCAGCCGGCCTGGGACAGACTGACAGTAAAGGCGAACGTAGTGGTCCCGGCATTCGTTTCGACCTGGCTGACGTCGTTAATGCTGAGACTCGCGCACGAAACGTCATCGTTTTGGATCGTGCCCAGTCCCTGACCGTCGGTAACGGTAGCGCCCGTGACGTTGGTGACATTGACGAAAAAGGTTTCATTTGCTTCGGGGACCACGTCGCCATTCACCGTGACGTTGAAGGCATAGCTCGAATTTCCCGCAGCGATCGTTTGGCTGGTAAGCGACTGCGCGACATAGTCGTTGTCCTCGGCAACCGGATTGTCGTCTTGCGCTGTGCCGTCAGCGGTTGCGATGTCGAAGGTGACTCCGCCCGGGCCGGCCGGCGCTGAGAGCTGTACTTGAAATGTGAACGTAGTCGCGCCATTTGTTTCGGTTTGGCTGACGTCGGTAACGGTTAGATTGGGCAGCACCACTCCGGCAGACGGGGCGAAAGCGATTCCCTGGAAGGCGGTATTCGTCGGCGCGGTCGCGAGTGTCGTAAGCGAGCCGGTGATGGTGGCGTTGTAGCCTGATGTGTCGGTGACGGTCTGCAGCGTCGTGCGCGCCGTGACGTACAAAGTGACATTGGACCCGCTCACTGCGCCGGTCAGACCACGGACGTTCGCCAGCGCGATGGTTCCGTTGGCGGCCCAGTTTCCCGCCACCAGCGAGTACTTCCGGATGAACCCGGTGTCGTCGGCAACATAGACGGTATCGTTGCCGGCAACGCCGGCATCGAGGTCGGCAAAGAAGAAGGCATAGGGTGTGATGGTCGAGGTGGGAAAGCCTGGCAGATTCGTGATCGTCTGGCCCGCGGTGGTCGGCGTACCCGTTCCGACAGTGCCTAGCCGCAACGTGCTGGTGTTCGCGCTCACGTAGAGCTGGCCACCGAAGATGTTCGTCGCACGGAGATTGGTAAATGGACCGGTGTTGAGTGCGGTGGAGGTGGTGGCTCCCAAGGTGGCATAGCGAATGCCGCCGCCGCTGCTCGTGCCGGAGATCCAGAGGTCAGTTCCGTTCGTCGACGTGGCGCCGCGCGGATTGCCACCGCTAATCGCGTCGGTGAGCGCCGTCGAGGTGTCGAGGGTGCCGCTGGCGTTAACGCGACCGATCACGCGCGGGAACGTTGTGGAAGCGCTGGTCGCGAGGCTCGCGGCCCCCACCGCCGCATCGTAGCCGGGGAAAACGACATACTGACCGTCTGTCGATCGCGTCAGGTAGCCTTCGCTCGTCGCGGTCCCGCTGCACACGACCCGACGCTGCGCACCGACGGTCGTCGTCGGCACGGGAATCGACTGCACCAATACACCGGCGGACGTGTACTCGTCGAGGAACACCGCCGTGCCGTTCGCGCTCAATGCCGCCGCGCCGTCGCCCATGCGATAAACCACCAGGTTCCCACTTGTGAACGGCGCAGCATGCGCAGTTCTAATTGGCCGTTGCACAAACGCGATCCCTACCAACGCGCAAACAGTTACGCATAACACGACGTAGGCGCGAATCTTATGAGCAAAATGACCGACCGTTTGTTTCCCGTAAGTGGTCTTGTTGGGCATGAAATGAACCTCGGATTATTGGGTTGTCTGAGATTGAATCGACGCAGATCTTCAGATGGGACTAGTACAGCATGTACAGGCTCGCATGATCGACTGCGACAGAGCGGCGTTTATATCACATTTCATCTATCCCGCGAAGCTTCTTTGCCGCGAATTTTGGCTATTTGCAGGGCACTGCGCGAGCGGGCTAATTCGTTGTTCACACGCGACTCAATCGCACGGTCTTGCGGGACGGGAAAGATCAGAGTTAAATAGCGCCGCCATGATCGGCCAAACCATCGGCAGCTTCAAAATCACGCACAAGATTGGCGCAGGCGGCCAGGGCACTGTTTACAAAGCAACCGACACGAAGCTCGGCCGCGCCGTCGTCATCAAAGTCCTGCCGGTGGAACTCACCGGCAAAGACACAAACCTCAAGCGTTTCGATCGCGAAGCGCGTCTCGCTTCTTCGCTCGATCACCCGAACATCTGCACAATTTTCGATCTCGGCGAGCAGGATGGAATGCATTACATCGTGATGCAGCACGTCGAAGGCCGCAACGTGCGTCAGCTTGTGAATGGGCGTCCACTCGAGTTGGACAGTGCGCTGCGGATTGCCGTCCAGGTGACCGACGCGCTGACCGCAGCGCATGCGCGCGGCATCATCCATCGCGACATCAAATCCGGCAACGTCATGGTCACCGATTCGGGCCAGGTGAAAATTCTCGACTTCGGTTTAGCAAAGCTCCTCGATGAGAACGAACCCCAAAGTAGCGGTGCAGATCGCATTGAGTTAACTGAAGTCGGCGTGCCGTACGGCACTGCAACCTACGCCGCTCCGGAACAAGCGCGCGGCGATAAAGTCGATTCGCGCGCCGACATTTTCTCGACCGGCGTACTGCTTTACGAAATGCTGACCGGAACCTGGCCTTTCCGCGGGAAGACAACCGTCGAAGTGCGCTACGCGGTGATGAATGCCGCCGCCAAACCTTTGGCCGAAGCGCGCCCCGGGCCGCTGCCGGCGCAACTTCAACCGATTCTCGACAAGGCAATGGCCAAGGACCCGCGCGATCGTTATCAGAAGATTTCCGAATTGCGCGACGAGCTCAAGAAGGTTCTTCAGCAGGTTTCGTCTGGCGAGCAATTTGAAGTGGCCGCCGCGCCCGCGCGTCATATGGGCGGCTCGAGCGCGGTCTCGCGCGCCATGCGCTGGTTGAAAAGGATGGGAGGCGGCGAAGTGCATACGAGCGCACCGCAACTATCCTCCAAGCCTGCGATCACCGAAGCGCCAGACGCTTCCTTCACCACAGTTACTGAACGCGAAAAGAAAAGCCTGGCGGTACTGCCGTTCAAAAACCTCAACAACGATCCGGCCTCGAGCTTCTATGAGTTCGCGCTGGCCGACGCCGTGATAACTGAGCTGGCGCGGATTCGTTCGCTGGTTGTCCGGCCGTCTTCAGTGATGTCGAAGTACCAGGGTCAACCCGTCGATCCGGCCGACGTAGGTCGCGAGCTGAACGTGGATGCAGTTTTGTCGGCCGGTTTTATCCATATCGGCGAGCGCTTTCGCGTTACCGCGCAACTCCTCGACGTGCGCAGCAGCGAAATCCTTTGGAGCGATAAAGTCGATGCTTCTGCGGATGACGTGATCGGCGTACAGGACGAGATCACACAACGCATCGTCGATGGGCTGCGGCTGGAGCTGAGTCCTGACGAACAAGCCGGCCTGGAAAAAACCAAGACCGTCAACGCCGAAGCCTACGACGAATTTCTGCGCGGACGCGATCGCTTTGCGCGCTTCATCTTTCGCACCGTGGCGGCGGAGGATTGCGATGCCGCGATTAAGCATTTCACGCGGGCGACTGAGCTGGACCCTGAGTTTGGTTTGGCTTACGACGGACTCGGCGCTGCTCACGTGAATCGGGTTTTCAAAGGACTTGGCGGCGCCGCAGACTTCGAGAAAGCAGAAGAGGCTTTCAACAAAGCGCTGGCCATCGACGCCAACATTATCGAAGCGCGCATGCTCATGGTTTTCGTGCAACTGTGGCGCGGCCAGAAAGCGCAAGCGCGTGAAGAAGTAGAGCGCATGCGCCGGCAGGCGCCCAACGAGGCCGTTGTGCATTTTGTGAAAGCGACGCTGCACCGCCTCGACGGTGAATACGATCGCGCGCTGCGCGCGTACGATCGTTTGGTGCGTCTCGATCCGGCATCCTTCGTCGTTGTCAGCTACAACCGCGCCCTGATCTTTCTTTACGAAGGCAAGTTTGAAGAGGCGCAGCGCGAACTCGATCGGGCACGCTCAGTCGAACCCAACAATCCTCTGCTGAACACAGTGCGCGCCCTGGCGTTGTACTACACCAAACGGCCTGCCGAAGCTGAGCAGATTCTCCGCGAAGTGCTGCAAGCGAATCCAAATCTTCATGGCGTCCGGCCGACGTTGGCGATGTGTTTGAGTCGGCAGGGAAGGCATGAAGCAGCACTGGCTGAGTTGAACGATGCGGTAATCCGCAACGCATCAGTCGATCCCGATATCGCCTATGCGGTCGGTTCCGTTTACGCGCTCGAAGGAGATTCGGATCAGGCCTTAGACTGGCTGCACCGTTCGGTCGCCCTCGGCAACGGAAACAAACCTTGCTTCGAAGGCGACCCGAATTTGAAGAGCGTGCGCGGCGACTCGCGGTTTGCGGAATTGATGAAGAAGCTCGATCCGTAAAAAAGTCAGTACCATCCGCGTGAGCGGATGGGATAAAGACTCCACTCCCATGTGGAACGACATCGACATCCCACTCGGATACCTCATAACCTTCCGTTGTTATGGCACGTGGTTACATGGGGACCCTCGTGGTTCAACTGATCGTTTTCACAATCGCTATAAAGCCCCGCATCTACCTCGGAGTGACCGAAGGCGAGAAGTCAGCACCCAGTTACTGAAGTCGACGCCGTTTGCTCTCGGTCCGGTTCAGCGAAAATGTGTCGAAAGCGCAATTCGTGATGTCTGTGCTTATCGACATTGGTTTTTGCACGCACTAAATGTGCGGACCAATCACGTTCACGTAGTCGTGTCTACCGGTGGAACCAAGCCGGAGCGAGCCCTCAATGCTTTTAAAGCTTATGCCACCCGGCGACTGCGTAAGGACGGGCACTGGAACGAATCACATAGTCCGTGGGCCGACAGAGGCAGCAAGCGGAGTTTATGGAATGAACGTAGCATAGCGACGGCGATCGACTACGTCTTGAACGGCCAAGGCGACAAACTACCTGAGTTTGAGTGATTATCCCATCCGCTTACGCGGACGGTACTGACTCCCTAATTACGCGCCGACATGGTGCTTTACTCCTCCGCCTCTGCTATACTCCCTTCGGCTCGCCTCAGCCGGACATCCGGTTCGGCCAACGCACCGCAACTAGTTTCAATTGCTGTGAATATGGTGAGCAAGGATTTTTGAGGCCGGCATTACGGCCATTTGCACGAACCGCAATCCAGGTTTCAGAGCGCGTCCTATTTGGTAACGCTTGGCTCCCTGGCCCAACGAAATTAAGGCTGCGGTTCGACGGAGTTTTCCTGTTGAATCAACTCGAAGGCCGCCCGGCTCACCGAGTGGCACTGATCGCAGCGCAACCAGACCATCTGGAGCTGCCGCGTCCCGGCACAAAGGGACTCGCGAAAGCGCCTGAGCGCGCGACAAATTCACTGCCGGCACTTTCTGCCGGCGATTTCCAATCACAAACTAAGCGAATTTTGGAGTGCGCTGGCAGAATGACCACGCCAGCGTGGCTGCCACGCCGGGGACCCCGGCTGAAGCGGCGACAGCGCTTTGGATTCGATTGGTATACGAGTCCTAACTACAAGTTTGCGTTGCAAATATCCATAGCGCCGTCGTCGCTACGACCACCCCAGCGCGGCTGCCGCGCCGGGGACTCCGGTGTTTGCCGGCGCATTCCAAACTACAGAAAGAAAACCAATGTCAAGAGAGTTAATTGTTAGTGTGAACGGTCGCGAAAAGAAAATCGCGATCATCGAAAATGACCGCGTCACGGAGTTCTACATCGAACGCGGCGAAGAAAATCAGGGCATCGTCGGCAACCTTTACAAAGGACGCGTCATGCGCGTGCTGCCCGGCATGCAATCGGCGTTTGTCGATATCGGCCTGGAGCGCGATGCCTTCCTCTACGTGTCCGACTTCTTTGATGAAGAAGCCGAGTTCGAACGCATCGTCGTTGACAGCGCAAAGAAAGGCGACGCCGCCGGAGCCGAGAAAGCTGCCGCCGAAAAGATCGCGCAAGCGCGCATCGAACGCGAGCATCACATCGAAGCAACGCATGAACGTGTTGATCCGTTGCGCGAGGCTGAAACTGAATCAGAACCTGAATCTGAAGCAGTTGCTGAAGCGCCTGAAGAAGAAACCGAAGAAACCGGCGCGCGCCGTCGCGGCCGCCGCGGCGGACGTGGCCGAAAACGTGTAACGAAGGCCGAAGCTGAGCCCGCCCGCGAAGAGCGCAGCATAATTCCACACGCGGTCGAGCCATTCGATACGCCGTTCGTTTCGGCTGCTTCGTTTGAACGCGTGAGCGATGACGAAGGCTTCATGAATGGCGAGATGCTGAAGGATGCCCGGTTGCAAGAACGCATCATGGATGAAGTCCATGCCGCCGAGTTCGATCTGGAAGATCTGCCGAGTGCGCCTGTGGGATCGATCCTTTCCGAAGAGTTTCGCGAGAGCGGAGAATTTCAGCGGGTGGCGGACAGCGAAGATGCAGAAGTCGCCGCGGCGCGGCCACGGGCCATCGAAGAAGCTCATGTTCGCGACTTTGTCGATGAAGTAGTTGACGAAAGTTCGCGCGGCGCGGCTTTTCAACGAGTCAGCGATGACGAAGAAGCGCCGGCCAATTCCGAACCAACCTCTGAGCCGCCATCGCCGCCCTCGAGCCCACGTTCGCGGCGAAAAACCGGCGTCATCAGCCGGTTCTTCAAATCAAAAAAGGCTGAAGAGACATCAGACGAAACAGGAACGGGCCCTGAAAATACCAGCGAAGACATAAACGCCGACGCGGACGCCAGCCTCACGACCGGTCGTGCGCACGAAGAGTTTGCGACCCGGCGCGGTGGAAGGCGACGACGAAAGCCAAAGCCGGCTGGAAGCGCGGAGACCGAGGAGACGAACGGCGAGGAAGCTGAGGCCGAAGGTAGCGAAGTTGTCGAAGCCGGCGAGGCTCAGCCTGAGGAAGAGTCACAACCGGTCGCCGCCACCGAGTCTGAATCCGAGTCCGGCGAGACCGAGGAAGAAACCGGTCCGGTCGCGCGATCGGGTCGCCGCACGCCGCCGGCCCCACGCGGCGGCCCCCGCCGTCGTCATCCGCGACATGAGCGCAAGCAAGTCGCCATCAGTGAACTGTTAAAGGAAGGCCAGGAAATCCTGGTTCAAATCGCGAAAGAGCCGATCGCCAAGAAAGGCGCGCGCATCACTTCGCACATCGCCCTGCCCGGACGCTTTTGCGTTTACATGCCGACGGTCGAACACCTCGGGGTCTCGCGCAAGATTGATTCCGACACTGAACGTTCGCGCCTGCGAAAGCTAATCCAAAAAATTCATGCCGAAGAAGATGTGCCGTCAGGAGGATTCATCGTCCGCACCGCCGGTGTGGGCGCAAAAGAGGACGAGCTGCGCGCGGACGCGCGTTACCTGATTCGGACTTGGCAGGATATGCGGCAGAAAGCCGAGAAGTCGAAGGCCCCGAACCTGGTCCATCGCGATCTCGATTTAGTGCAGCGCATTCTGCGCGATCAGCTTTCCGAAGAATTCAGCGCGATTCGCATCGACAACGAAGAGGAATACGAGCGCGTTGTCGAATTTGTTAACCGCGTGCAGCCGAAGCTGGTCAAGCGCGTCAAGCTTTACACGCGCGAAGAACCGATTCTCGAGCAGTTCGGCGTGCAGGCTGAGATCGACAAAGCGATCAAGCCGCGCGTCTGGCTGAAGTCGGGCGGCTATCTCGTAATCAACCAAACCGAAGCTTTGGTTTCGATTGACGTTAACACCGGGAAGTTCGTCGGTCGCGGAGCGACGCGTTTGGAAGACACGATCACCCGCACGAACATGGAAGCAGTCGAAGAGATTGCCCGTCAGATTCGTTTGCGCGATCTGGGCGGCATCATCGTGCTCGATCTGATCGACATGGAAGAGCGTCGCAATCGGACGCGGGTAATGGCGGCTTTGCAGGACGCTTTACGCCGGGACAAATCGCCCACGAAAGTTCTTTCGTTCAACGATTTCGGTTTGGTGATCATGACGCGCAAACGCGTCAAGCAATCGCTCGAGCGCACCTTGTGCTCGCCGTGTTCGTATTGCCAGGGCGCGGGTCTGGTGAAATCGCCGCAGACGATCTGCTACGAAATTCTCGAACAGGCGCGGCGACTGTCGCGCGAAGGCGGGAGCGACGGTTCGCGTCAGGCTATGCTGCGCGTGAACCCGGAAGTTGCGCGAGCCCTGCGCGGCCCCGAGCGCGACGTGCTGAACGAAATCGAGGACTATCTCGGCTCAGTCGATGTCACCAGCGATCCGCGCGTGCATCAGGAACAATTCGATTTCGCTTTTGCTTGATTTGGCGTGCGGCGGCTCGCCGCCGCTTTCCGCTCATGCGAAGTGTTTCCCGAAGCTAACTAATGAAAGCGCCGTCGAGGCACCCCACTTGATCACCCTAGCCGAGATGTTCGGCCGGGGACCCCGGTCGATGCTCGCGCCGGGACCCGCCGCCGGCGCACTCCAAAACACCTTCCCTAACGGTGGGGCCACGGCTCCGCTCAGCCCGGCTTGCGCGTAACTAATCCTTTACAGAGTCCAACCCGCCTAGCTAAAATAATCGAAACGCAGAAAGCCCCACCGGCGTTTTGGCGGTTCCCCCGCAGAATCCCCTTTTGCTTTTCGACGCATCTGTGCGCCCGACTGCGAGTTGCGTAAATGGGTTCTCCTTTCTCAAACTTCTGTTCCGGCGCTGTCTCTCCAACGACTTCCTGGTATTCGGAAGGAAAATATGCGAGCTCAAACTGTTACCCAAGACTCTATTAATTCAAGACTGCTCCTGAAGACCCTTGTCGCCTTTAAGAAGGGTGATTTTTCGACGCGTTTGCCCGGTGACTGGACCGGCGAAGCAGGAAAAATTGCCGACACTCTGAACGACATCATCGACCTAAGCGACAAGATGGCGAAAGAGTTGGAGCGCGTCAGCCGCGTAGTCGGCAAGGAAGGAAAGATCATGCATCGCGCCGCGGTGCCGGCTGCGGCCGGGTCGTGGTTGAGGCTGGTTGATTCCACAAACCTGCTGATTGACGACATGGCGCGGCCCACCAGCGAAATGGCGCGCGTAATCGGCGCGGTGGCAAACGGCGACCTGGCTGAACGCATGAACCTCGAAGTCGACGGGCGGCCGCTGAAAGGCGAGTTCCTGCGGACAACGAAAGTCGTTAACTCGATGGTGGACCAGCTCGGTTCGTTCGCTTCCGAAGTGACGCGCGTGGCGCGCGAAGTCGGAACCGAAGGAAAACTTGGCGGCGAAGCGAAGGTCAAGGGTGTCGCAGGTACGTGGAAGGATCTAACCGACAGTGTGAACTCGATGGCGGGCAACCTCACCGCGCAAGTCCGCAACATCGCTGAAGTGACGACCGCCGTGGCTAACGGTGACCTTTCTAAGAAGATCACCGTGGACGTGAAGGGCGAAATCCTCGAATTGAAGAACACCATCAACACGATGGTGGACCAGTTGAACTCGTTCGCTTCCGAAGTGACGCGCGTGGCGCGCGAAGTCGGAACTGAAGGGAAACTTGGCGGCCAGGCCGATGTGCGCGGCGTTGCCGGCACCTGGAAGGACCTGACCGACAACGTCAACTCGATGGCCAGCAACCTCACGGGCCAGGTACGAAACATCGCCGAAGTCACGACCGCAGTCGCGAACGGCGACTTGTCCAAGAAGATCACCGTAGACGTCAAAGGCGAAATTCTCGAATTGAAAAACACCATCAACACGATGGTAGACCAGTTGAACTCGTTCGCGTCCGAAGTAACGCGCGTCGCGCGCGAAGTTGGTACGGAAGGCAAACTCGGCGGTCAGGCGCAGGTGATGGGCGTGGCCGGAACCTGGAAAGACTTGACCGATAACGTGAACTTCATGGCCGGCAACCTTACCGGTCAGGTTCGTAACATCGCCGAAGTTACCACGGCGGTCGCGAACGGCGACTTGTCGAAAAAGATCACCGTCGATGTGAAAGGCGAAATTCTGGAACTCAAGGACACCATTAACACGATGGTGGATCAGCTGAACGCTTTTGCATCGGAAGTAACACGCGTGGCCCGCGAAGTAGGTTCGGAAGGCAAACTTGGCGGCCAGGCTGACGTGAAAGGCGTGGCGGGCACGTGGAAAGACCTGACCGACAGCGTGAACTTGATGGGCGGCAACCTCACGGGCCAGGTGCGAAACATCGCCGAAGTTACCACTGCGGTTGCGAACGGCGACTTGTCCAAAAAGATCACCGTGGATGTGAAAGGCGAAATTCTGGAACTCAAAGACACTATCAATACGATGGTGGACCAGCTCAATGCCTTCGCATCGGAAGTGACGCGCGTCGCGCGCGAAGTCGGTACGGAAGGAAAACTCGGTGGCCAGGCGGACGTGCGTGGCGTGGCCGGCACCTGGAAAGACCTGACGGACAGCGTGAACTCAATGGCAGGCAACTTGACTGCGCAGGTCCGAAACATTGCCGACGTTACCACGGCGGTGGCGAAGGGTGATCTGTCCAAGAAGATCACCGTCGATGTGAAAGGCGAAATCCTGGAACTCAAAGACACCATCAACACGATGGTGGATCAGCTCAGCTCCTTCGCATCGGAAGTGACGCGCGTGGCGCGCGAAGTCGGTACGGAAGGAAGACTCGGCGGTCAGGCGCAAGTGATGGGAGTCGCCGGAACCTGGAAGGACCTGACCGACAACGTGAATTTTATGGCCGGCAACCTCACCGGTCAGGTTCGTAACATCGCGGAAGTCACCACCGCCGTGGCTAACGGTGACCTGTCCAAGAAGATCACGGTAGACGTTAAAGGCGAGATTCTGGAACTCAAGGACACCATCAATACGATGGTGGACCAGCTCAATGCCTTCGCGTCGGAAGTGACGCGTGTAGCGCGCGAAGTCGGTACGGAAGGAAAACTGGGCGGCCAGGCATCGGTACCCGGTGTCGCGGGCACGTGGAAAGATCTCACCGACAACGTGAACTCGATGGCCAGCAACCTCACCGGCCAGGTCCGCAACATCGCAGACGTAACGACCGCAGTCGCGAACGGTGACCTCTCAAAGAAGATTACGGTAGACGTCAAAGGGGAAATCCTCGAGTTGAAGAACACCATCAACACAATGGTCGATCAACTCAATTCATTCGCTTCAGAAGTAACGCGCGTGGCGCGCGAAGTGGGTACTGAAGGAAAACTGGGCGGACAAGCGGATGTGCGCGGCGTCGCCGGCACGTGGAAGGACCTGACCGACAACGTGAACTCGATGGCCAGCAACCTGACTGACCAGGTCCGCGGCATTGCGCGCGTGGTAACGGCGGTCGCAAACGGCGACCTTAAACGAAAGCTGACGGTAGAAGCGAAAGGCGAAATCGCCGAACTCGCTGACACCATTAACAACATGACCGACACGCTCGCGACCTTTGCCGATCAGGTGAGTTCGGTCGCACGCGAAGTAGGTGTGGAAGGAAAACTCGGCGGCCAGGCAAACGTGCCGGGCGCGGCCGGAACGTGGCGCGACCTGACCGACAACGTCAACGGTCTGGCGGCGAACCTGACGAATCAGGTGCGCGCGATCGCGGAAGTATCAACGGCCGTGACAAAGGGTGACCTGACGCGCTCAATTACGGTCGAAGCGCAGGGCGAAGTCGCCGCGTTGAAAGACAACATCAACGAGATGATTCTCAATCTGAAGGAGACAACGCAGAAGAACACGCAAACCGACTGGCTGAAGACCAACCTCGCCAGGTTCACGCGCATGCTCCAGGGACAACGCGATATGAAAACGGTTGCCCAGATGGTGCTTTCTGAGTTGGCGCCATTGGTCGATGCGCAGCAGGGCGTCTTCTACGTCAATCACAGCGATAACGGCGACGCGACGATGAAGCTGCTGGGCGGATACGCTTTCAACAAGCGAAAGAATCTGGCGAATCAGTTTCAGGCGGGCGAAGGGCTGGTGGGCCAGTGCATGTTAGAAAAAGAACGCATCCTGGTCACGAACGTGCCGTCGAGTTACGTCCACGTAAAGTCGGGCCTCGGCCAGGCGGCGCCTAACAACATCGTCGTTCTGCCGGTGCTGTTTGAAGGCGAAGTAAAGGCTGTGATCGAGCTTTCGACGTTTCACTCGTTCAACGACACTCACCTCACCTTCCTCGATCAACTAACTGAGAGTATCGGGATCGTGCTTAACACGATCGAAGCGAACACTCGAACTGAAGATCTTCTGTTGCAGTCACAGTCGCTTGCCGGCGAACTTCAAAGCCAGCAGGACGAGCTGAAGAAAACCAACGAGCAGCTCGAGCTACAGGCGCAATCGCTCCGCGAGTCTGAAGATTTGCTTAAGAGCCAGCAGGAAGAGCTGCGACAAACGAACGAAGAATTGCAGGATAAAGCGGCGCTGTTGGCCCGGCAGAAGGCCGAAGTCGAAGCCAAGAACCGCGAGGTCGAAGAGGCGCGCTGGGAGATGGAAGAGAAAGCCGAACAGCTCGCGCTCACGTCGAAATACAAATCAGAATTTCTGGCGAACATGTCGCACGAGCTGCGCACGCCCCTCAATAGCATGCTGATTCTCTCTCGTCAGTTGGCGGAAAATGGCGAAGAAAACCTTTCGTCGAAGCAAGTGCAGTTCGCCGAAACGATTCACTCTTCGGGATCAGATTTGCTGTCGCTGATCAATGACATTCTCGATCTGTCGAAGATCGAATCGGGCATGATGGGCATCGAGGTCTCAGACGTCTCGATCGACGACATAACCGATCAACTCGAACGCAGCTTCCATCAACTGGCAAAGGACAAGGACATCGGCTTCTTCATCGAGCGCGGCGATGAACTCGAGCCGACGATAGCTACCGATGAAAAGCGCCTGCAACAGATTCTGATGAACTTGCTGTCGAATGCTTTCAAGTTCACCGAACAGGGAAACGTGGTGTTGAAGGTCAGTCCGGCGCCCCGCGACGAGAAGTATTACCTGGAAGCCTTGAACCGCGCGACGGACATCATTGCATTCTCGGTCAGTGACACCGGCATCGGCATTCCCGCTGAGAAGCAGCGAATTATTTTTGAAGCCTTCCAGCAGGCCGACGGCACTACCAGCCGCAAATACGGCGGCACCGGGTTGGGTCTTTCGATCAGTCGTGAGATTGCGCGCCTGCTTGGCGGCGAGATTCGCGTCAGCAGCATGCCCGGCGAAGGCAGCACCTTCACGCTGTTTCTGCCGCGCGATTACGTTCCGTCACGGGCCGTAGCGCCACCGGCGGCAAAAAGAAGTGGGCCAAGGAAAATGGAAGCCGCCTGGACTCCGGCCGAAACTTTCAACACCCAGGCGCTTTTGCTCGACGATGAATCGCCAATCCTGGACGATCGCATCGATATCGAGGAGGGCGATCGCGTCGTATTGATTGTCGAAGACGATGCGAACTTCGCCACCATTCTCGTCGACCTGGCTCACCAGAAAGGTTTCAAGTGTCTGGTGGCGCAGTCGGGGAACGTGGCCCTCGCGCTCGCGCTCAAATACAGCCCGGCCGCAATCACGCTCGATATTCGGCTGCCGGATCGAGACGGCTGGACGATTCTGGATCGACTGAAACACGATCCGCGGACGCGACATATTCCGGTCCATATCATCACCGTCGAAGAACAAAGGCGCCGGGCGCTCAGGCAAGGCGCTTCCACACTCTTGAAGAAGCCCGTGACGAATGGCGACCTCGCGCAGACCTTCGATCACATCAATGACTTTCTGGCACGCGATGCGCGCGAATTGTTGCTGGTCGAAGACGATGATGTGCAGCGCATGAGTCTGGTCGAGTTGATCGGTAACGGCGACGTGCGCACCACCGCCGTGGCCACCGGCCAGGAAGCGTTGCGGCGTCTGAAGGAAAAACGGTTCGATTGTATGGTGCTCGACCTGAAGCTGCCGGACATGACTGGCTTTGAGTTGATCGAGCAACTGCAGGCCGATCCCACGCGCGCGAATATTCCGATCATTGTCTACACCGGCAAAGAGCTGACCCGGAAAGAAGAGGTGCATCTTCGCAGAGTGGCGGCGTCGGTGATTATCAAGGAAGCTGACTCGCCAGAGCGGCTGCTTGCCGAGACGGCGCTTTTCCTGCATCGCGTCGAAGCTAACCTGCCCGAATCGAAACGCCGCATGCTCGAACAACTCAAGCGGCGCGATCCCTTGTTGGCTGATCGCAAAGTCCTAATCGTCGATGACGACGTGCGGAACATCTTTGCGCTCACCAGCGCGCTTGAGTCTTACAACATGAAAGTTGTTCACGCCGAAAATGGGCAGAAGGGGATCGACCTGCTCAGGGCCATGCCGGGTATCGAAGCCGTGCTCATGGACATCATGATGCCTGAGATGGACGGCTACGAAGCGATCAGCGAGATCCGCAAGATGGAAAACTTCAAGAGTCTGCCCATCATTGCGCTGACTGCCAAGGCGATGAAAGCCGACCGCGATCACTGTCTGGAGGTGGGCGCGTCGGATTACATTTCGAAGCCGTTAGACATCGATCAATTGTTCTCCCTTTTGCGTGTTTGGCTCTCGCGGAAGGACGACGATTCATGACTGATAAAGTGAGCGAACGAATCAACATCCTGATGGTGGACGACAGTTCCACGAATCTGCTGGCGCTGGAGGCAATTCTGCACTCACCGGATCGAAATTTGATTCGCGCCAGCTCGGGCGAAGATGCGCTTCGTTACTTACTGGACCATGATGTCTCCGTGGTGCTTCTCGATGTTTACATGCCGGGAATCGACGGTTTGCAAACGGCCGAGTTGATTCGCGGCCGTGAAAAATCGCGTGACATTCCAATCATCTTTCTGACCGCGAATACGACCGGCCACGCGCATCTCAGCCGCGGGTATTCACTGGGCGCAGTCGATTACATCGTCAAACCGGTCGACCCGGCGATTCTGCGATCTAAGGTCAACGTGTTTGTCGAGTTGTTCAAGAAGGCGCGTGAAGTAAAACGCCAGGCACAGCTTCTCGAGCAGCAGAACAAAGAGATTAAGAATGCAAACCTCGAACGGCTGCGGATGCTCATCGACCTGGGCCATAAACTAGCGGCGGAGCGCGAACCTGCGGCCGTGCTGCAAAGATTCTGCCGTTCCGCGCAGCGCATCATCGATGCAGAAGAAATAACCGTCGCGATGCTTTCCGACGATGAACGGACCACGCGGCACTTTTTCCGGTGCGACGCAAAGGGCAACATTCACGAAACGGGCGAACTGCCAAACGTCATTCAGAAGGCGCTCGACCGGGTGGTTAACGAGCGGGCGCCGGTTCGTCTCGACGAGTCAAGCGATCTACTGGTTGAGGAGGACCTGGATGCAAATTCAATCCGGTCGTTTTTAGGAGCTCCCATAATTTCCGCCACCGCGTTGCGCGGCTGGTTTTACGTGCTGAACAGTCGCACCGCCGACGAGTTTACTGAGGCCGACGAGAGTTTGGCCGCCACCTTCGCCAACCACGTCGCGGTCGCTTACGAAAACGCGAGCCTCTACGCCGAATCAGAAAATCACGCAACCGAACTCCGCATGGAAATGGCGGTCAGAAAGCAGGCCGAGGAAGAACGCGCGCGGCTCCTGGTGCGCGAGCAGGCTGCCCGTGAAGAAGCCGAAGCCGCAAACCGAACCAAGGATGAGTTTCTCGCGACGCTTTCTCACGAGTTGCGCACGCCCCTGACGGCAATTCTCGGCTGGAGCCATTTGATGCGCACGAGAAAGTTGAACGACAGCGAGCTCACCCGCGCTCTTGATACAATTGAGCGAAACGCGCGCTCCCAGTCACAACTAATCGACGACCTGCTCGACGTTTCGCGCATCATCACCGGCAAACTGAGCATCGATCGGGGGCCGGTTGATGTTTCGAAAGTGATCGAGACTGCCTTGGACGCCATCCGTCCGCTGGCGGACGCGAAGGAGATTGAATTTACTAACGCCGCTCCCTCGACGAACATCGCCGTCCTCGGCGATCCGAACCGGTTGCAGCAAATCTTTTGGAATCTGTTTAGCAATGCCGTGAAGTTTACGGCGCGTGGCGGACGCGTAAGCATCGAGACGACGGCATACGATTCGCGCGTGAGCGTTTCCGTCGCCGACACCGGCATCGGAATCAAACCCGAATTTGTCCCGTTTATTTTCGATAGATTTCGCCAGGCGGACGGCTCAACCACGCGTGAACACGGTGGTCTCGGCCTCGGACTGGCCATCGTGCAACACCTCGTCGACCTTCACGCCGGCTCAGTGGAAGTCACCAGCGACGGGCCTAATCGTGGATCAACTTTTACCGTGACGATTCCGCTGGCTCTCGATAACGTTCTCGTTGAAAACGAGACCACGGCTTACGAAACTACCGGCAATGGTGTTTTCAATGCGCATCTGCTGGAGGGCGTGAAAGTTCTGATCGTAGACGACGAACCCGACTCGCGCGATTTGCTGATGACGATTCTCACCAGTTGCGGGAGCGATGTCCGCTGCAGCGACTCAGCGGCAATGGCGATGCTGGAATTCAACGAGTGGAATCCGGATTTGCTCGTCAGCGACATCGGGATGCCGATCGAAGATGGCTACAGTCTGATTCGGAGAATCCGGAAATTAGCGTCGCATCACGCGCGCATTCCTGCGGTCGCCTTAACCGCCTATGCCACGGATGAAGATCGTTCGCAAGCGCTTTTAGCCGGTTTCCAGATGCATGTGCCGAAACCAATCGAGCCGGAGAGCTTTGTCACTTCGATCGCTTCAGTACTTGGACGCAAGTGAAGATAGAGGTCCATCCGCTCATGTGGCCGGGACTGACTTCATCTCGACTTCGTACTTCTCCGTCTTGAACGGCCGGAACCCACGCTTCAAATAGTTCGGCAATGCCGCCGGGTCGTCGAGAGTGCACGTGTGCAGCCACACTCGGTTCGCGCCGTCCGCCCAGGCCTGTTCCGTCGCCGACGTCAACAGATGTTTGCCCAGCCCGCGGCCGAGGAACTGCGGTAGCAGCCCAAAGTAAGCAACCTCAGCCGAGCCGTCTTCGCATTTTCTGAGCTCAAAATATCCCGCCCGCTCTTTGTCGTAAGTCATCAGCCAGACGGAATTCTCAGGTCGCGCCAGGTGCGCGCGAATATCGTTGTCAGTCCACGGCAGACGATCAATCCAGTGATAGTTCTTACCGACTTCCACGTAAAGCCAGCGAAACAATTCGATGGAACAGTCTTTCTGAGGTTCAATTCGGATTAACGGGTCGTCGAGCTTGGCCGTCTGCAGTTCAGACGGATCGCGCATCTCGAGGTAGGTGCGCGTGACTTCTATTGTAGAAGTTGTCATCACTTCAGGTAATTAGAAAATCAGTTTCCATTTATCATTTGAGATTTTTCATTTGCCATTGATGTTCGAAACCGTCGCGGCCTCGCGAACTCCAAGACTGTGAATCTGAATGGCAAATGATAGATGTCAAATGACAAATGGAAAATCCGCCGGTTTCTTATTTTGCGTTCTTGCCGCTGCTCGCAGTTCTAGCCCTCGGATGAAACCGATCATACGCCTTGCGCATGTGCAGGTCAGTGATATGCGTGTAAATCTCGGTCGTCGAAATGTCGCTGTGGCCGAGCAACGCCTGCACTGAACGCGAGTCCGCACCGTGCTGCATCAGATGGGTCCCAAAGCTGTGCCGCAAAGTGTGCGGCGAGATGTCCGGCACTTCTGCCGTCGCCGCGTGCGTCTTGATGATGCTCCACGCCAATTGCCTCGTCAGCGCGCGTCCGCGATTCAGAAACAAAACCGGATTGTTGCTCCCGAGCCGATCGCGCACCGCGATGTATCGCTGCAACCAATGCACCGCACTTTTGCCGATCGGAATGCGCCGCTGTTTGCTTCCCTTCCCGTGACACGTGACGATCGCGCCATCCAAATCAACATCCGCGACACGCAAGCCGCACATCTCAGAGACGCGCAAACCGGCTGCATACAGCACCTCGAGCATCGCCCGATCACGCACGCCCACATCGCTCTTGATGTCCGGCGCGCGGAGCAGACGCTCCATCTCTTCTTCAGTCAGGAATTTCGGCAGATGTGAGCTGCGTTGCGGGGTGTGAATGTCTTCCGTCGGATCGCGCTGCACGTGGCGATCCAGCATCAGAAAACGAAAGAAGCCGCGGGCCGCGCTGACGGCACGGGCGATCGAGGTCGGCGCCAGGCCTTCGCGCGACATTGACGCAATCCACTCGCGCAGGTCCTTCCGATCGAGCTGTTCAACTCGCTTTCGTTTCGTCTCGGCCCACGTCTTCAGCCGGCTAATGTCGCGGGCATAATTCTGGAGCGTATTGCGTGAGAGACCTTTCTCGACCTGGATATAGGTAAGAAACTCGCGCGTCAGGTCTCGTGTGCCGGGGACCTCAGACATCGTCGTGATGGTACCACAAGGCAACCGCGGCGGTTTCGGCTATAGATCCTCGGGCACGAGTGAAAAGAGGACTGCGTCCTGAGGCACGCCGCGAATCAAGAGCCGCTTGCGCAGGACGCCTTCGCGAACGGCGCCGGCTCTTTCGGCCACACGTTGGCTGGCCAGGTTTGGAATGGCCGCGAGAATCTCAATCCGCTGCAAGCCGAGCTGCGCGAAACCGAATTGGGCGGCAAGCCGCGCCGCGCGCGACGCGATTCCTTTCCCCGTTTCGCTGCTGCGCACCCAATACCCCAGATTGCTAACTTGATGGACCCGGTTGATGAAATTCAGGCCGACGCCGCCCAGGAATCGTTGTTCATCTTTGTAGAATACGGCGAAGCTGTACCACTCATCGCCCTGACTGGCAATTTCCCGTGACGAGATGAATTGGCGGCTTTCTTCGATTGAATAATTTTCGTGGCACCACGGCAGCCACTGCGAAACCTCGTGAATGGATTCGCGCACGGCGGCGTAAAGCAATGGAGCGTCAGGCTCGCGGAACGGACGGATCAAAACTGACCCATCGGTCAATTCAACTTCCACGGCGCCGGTATCAGCAGATTTAGCGCTCACGGCTTGGCCGCGGGCTTATACTTGTCGATCAACTGCTGCATGCCGGTGGTCGAGTTGTTGTGCCGGTATTTGTAGTAGCTCTCCAGATCCTGAAGATACTGTTGCCGCACCTGCGCCAGCGGCGCGCTCCCTTCCGACAGCGCGATCGCGTGCGCGTAAGCATCGATAACCGAGTCGAGCAACGCTTCAACTTTTTTCAGTTGCGCCTCTTTGGGCGGGCCCGCCGCCAGCGTCTGATAGGCCTTGGCCGCCGCCTGGTACTCGTCGTTCAACAGCGCGGCGATCATCACCAAGTTGAAGGGATCGGACGGCGCGACCTGAGACGCCTTTACGTACTGCGCCTTGGCTTCGGCCGAAGCGCCCTTAATCATGTAAAGCAGACCCAGCGACTGGTACAGCGAGGGCACGGTGGTCGTTTTGAATTGCTGCCAGGCTGGCTCGTCAAAGTCCGCCGGCTTCTTGTTGGCGTCGGCCAACGCAATCGCTTGCGTACCGTAGCGAATTGATTGATCGACAAACTTTGTATTCTGCTTTTTCGCCTGCTCAGTGCCTATCGACACGAGCTCAACCAGAAGCTCTACCGCTTCCGCATTGCGCGTCAGGAAATCTGAACCTTTAGCGAAAGCCTGGTCGAGCTGATTCGCGTCGGCCAAAGCATCGACGACCACCGGCATGACCGTTGGTTCGTCGGCCGGATCGCTGAACATAGTTTGAAGCTGTTGCGCCAGCGTTAGCTTCTGGGCCGGATCTTTTACTTCCCGAATTTTATTGGCGAGCTCCAGTACGACCTGACTGCGGATCGCGGTCTTCGGGTACTTCTTTATCAGTTCAGCAGCGGCCGCGAGTTTTCCCGCTGGGTCAGGTGCTGCGGTTATCTTGTCCACCAGCTTTCCCTCATCCGGGGCGAGCTTCGGTTGCTGAGTGTTTGGGGTTGGGGTTGGTGTTGGCGTTTGCGCGAACGTCACGACGTTAATAAATGCGACGAGCGCGATCGCCAGAATGAATGCTTTTCTCTTCATGATGTCACCTTTCAATCGGTTCATTATGACTAATCCGGTTAGGCTTTCCCAACCACACCGGCGCACCAGGATTGTTGGTCACGGCGATAACGGTGGCTGATCGGCCGTCGGCGGCCGATGCCAATCGCGTTTCGCGAAATGATAAGGGTCGGTGGCAACTGCCGCCGCTTAAATTCGTTTGCCGGCGATTCGACGCGATTGAGGATATCGTAAACCAGCGAGGGGTCGTGACCGGCTGCCACGATCTCTTCCGGCGATTGTTTCTGCTCGAAATAAAGTTTCAGGACCGGATCGAGTTTGTCGTACGGCGGCAAAGACTGATCGTCGAATTGGCCCGGCGCCAGTTCCGCTGACGGCCGCTTGTTAATGATTGATTCAGGAATGATTTCGCGTTCGCGATTGTACAGCCGTGCCAGCTCGTAAACTTCCGTCTTAAGAACGTCGCCCAACACCGCGAGGCCGCCATTAGTGTCGCCGTAGAGAGTGCAGTAGCCCAGGGCCAGCTCAGATTTGTTGCCGGTCGAAAGCAGCAACCGGCCTTCGGCATTCGACAGCGTCATCAGAATGTTTCCCCGCAGGCGCGATTGCAGATTCTCGACCGCAATCTCGAGCGCGCGGTCGTTTGTCTTGCCGGCTTCCGGGAGGTCAAGCTCGTTACGCAATGCGTGAAACGCATCGTTGATTGGGCGTTCGATTACTTTCATTCCCAGCCGTCGCGAAAGCTCAACCGAATCGTCGATGCTTGAGCGAGAACTGTAGGGTGATGGCATCATCACGGCCAGCACGTTTTCCGGCCCCAGCGCTTCGCAGGCGAGCGCGGCCACCAACGTCGAATCAATGCCTCCTGACAGCCCGAAGACCGCTTGTTTGAATCCATTCTTGCCTGCGTAATCGCGAATCCCGAGCACCAGCGCCTGATGCACAGTGTCGATGTCATCGCCGGACAGGCAGCGCGCGTCCGGCACGCCGACTTCCAGTTCGACGGTCTCGACGAATTCCTCGAACGGCGGCGCCTGCAAGACGATTCGGCCTTCAGCATCTGTAATGATGCTCGCGCCGTCGAAAATAATCCCGTCATTTGCGCCGATCAGGTTCACAAAGACAATCGGAATGCGTGCAGTCTTCGCGCGATGCGAAACCATGTCGCAGCGCACGCGCATCTTGCCTTTATTGAAGGGAGACGCGTTGATTGAAACCAGAAGGTTCGCGCCCATCTCGATCAGCTCTTGCGCCGGATCGTTTTGATAAAGTCTCTGCTTCCAGAACGTCTTGTCATTCCAGAAATCTTCGCAGACGGCAATGCCGAGCTTCGTCTTATCCAGATCAAACAGTCGGCGCTCACGGGCAGGTTCGAAGTAACGCGGATCGTCGAACACGTCGTACTCCGGCAAGAGCGTCTTGTCCGCGAAACCGATCAACTTCCGATCGCGAATCACCGCGGCCGAGTTGAATAGCCGGCGTCCAGTCGGCTGATCGCTGGGACGGACTGTGCCGACGATCGCGGTGACGCCATCCGTGGCTTCAATGATTTTCGTCAGCGGATCCAGCGCATGCCGAACCACGTCCGGATCGAGAAACCAATCAAACGACGTGTAACCCTGGATCGTTACTTCAGGAAAGACGACCAGATCGGATCGATCCTTCTTTGCCCGTGCAATCGCTTTAAGGATTCGCCCGACGTTGCCTTCGCAATCTCCGTTGGTCGTATTGATCTGGCCGATGGTCACGCGCATCTGTGAGACGATTTTACACTTTGCGCGCCATCGAGGCACGGAGACACAATCATAGGTCGTGTCTTATTCCGGCTTTAAAACCCCACACATTGCACAATCAAGCTGGGGGCATTCTTCTCGCGGGGGAGCTCTTTACTCAGGTGCGTACAACTGCCGGTTATAAAACGGTGCGAAAGCCGCTATCAATGCCGCTTCGAAACTCATCGAGCGAGTAATCAAGTCGCGCGACAGCACGCCCCACGCGCCTTGTTTGCTACGCACGTCGCGGATGCCGGCGAAGTCGTCGATCACGATTCCCAATTCACGCTTCCCCTGTATCACGTCCTTAACGATCGCGTCCGGGACTTCGATCGACGGCGACATGCCAAAGCTGCCGCGCTCACCATCAGTCGCATAGGCCCAGCCACGCAGAAACGTGTGCCACTCGCCTTCGACAGAGATCGAATGGAATCCACCTTCAAGACCAACGTACAGATCCACCTCGAGCCTTTGCTGAATCAGCTGGTCGCGCACAGCCAACGCGCGTTGGCGCGCGCCACTCATCAACTCCCAATCAGTGAGCGGCATTGCCGGGGCGTCCGTTTTCACAGGCCGCGCCACGACGCTCGCGTCGCGCCATCCGCTATCGATTTCGGCGATGCGCGCGATGCTGGCGCGCACGGCCATGATTTTTGCCGCCCGGTCTGAACCCAGCGCGATTCTTTCAATTCTTGTTCGTGCCGATTGTCGAGTTGACATCAACTTCGCGCGTTGTTGTAATCGAATGCCGTTAAGAGTTCAACCTATGTCGGTCTCAGAACTAATCTACGACTGGAACACGATCGAGCCGCAACTGCAAAAGCCCGGGCGTCACATTGGCTTTGATGATGAGACGCTGCGCGACGGACTGCAGTCTCCATCCGTGTGCGAGCCGACGGTCGAAAAGAAGATCGAGCTGCTGCACCTGATGGATGCACTCGGCATCGACACGGCGGACATCGGACTGCCGGGCGCGGGCGGAACTCATGCGGCCGGCGTTGAAGCCATGGCGCGCGAAATTGTTGATAAGAAACTGAAGATTCGACCCAATTGCGCCGCCCGCACGCACCGTAACGACATCATTCCGATTGCCGAAATTTCTCAGCGCGCGGGCATTGCGATTGAAGCGTGCACGTTCATCGGCTCATCGCCCATTCGGTTTTACGCTGAAGAGTGGACGCTGGACAAGCTTTTGAAGTTGACGGAAGAAGCCGTGACCCTCGCCGTCAGCGAAGGTTTGCCGGTGATGTTCGTCACTGAAGACACGACGCGCGCGGATCCGGAAACGATTCGCGCGTTGTACACGACGGCAATTCGGTGCGGCGCACGCGCAGTCTGCGTCTGCGACACAGTCGGTCACGCAACACCGGATGGCGCCCGCGAAGTTGTGAAGTTTGTGCGCGGAATCATCGACGAGCAGGGCGAGAAGATTCGGCTCGACTGGCACGGCCATCAGGATCGCGGCCTCGGCGTCATCAATTCGATCGCGGCAATTCAAGGCGGTGCGGATCAAGTCCACGGCTCGGCACTCGGCATCGGCGAACGCGTCGGCAACACGCCGATGGATCAACTGCTCGTGAATCTGAAACTAATGGGCTGGATCGACAACGACCTTACGCGCCTGCGCGAATACTGCGACAAGGCGTCGGAAGCGTGTCAATGGACGGTCCCATTGAACTATCCGGTCTTTGGTAAGGATGCGTTCCGCACCGCGACCGGCGTACACGCTGCAGCCGTGATCAAGAGTTACCGCAAAGGCGACACCGAACTTGCAGATCTAATCTACTCAGGTGTGCCAGCTGGACTGTTCGGACTCAAGCAAGTCATCGAAGTTGGCCCGATGAGCGGCAAATCGAATGTCGTGTACTGGCTGGAAAGTCGTGGATTAGAAGCGAGCGACGATCGCGTCACGCGCATCTATGAACATGCCAAGAGGGCTTCTTCGGTTTTAAGCGAAGAGGAACTGAACACGCTCGTATAAAAAAAGCGCGGGTCCCGCCCGCGCTTCAATCCTTAACCTGAACTGCTCGCCGAAAACTAATTAATCGGAATTGTGATGGTTGCCGACCCAGGCTTACCGGGCGGGAAACGTTTCTGTCGCGCAATGCGCAAGGCATTTGCATCGCCGCCGGACGCCGCGGTAACCCGGCCGTTCTCGTCATACGTTACCTGAACCGTGACTCTCTTGTTTGAAGTCAGCGATGCCGAGTTCCCAGGCGGAGTAGCGGCTCCTTTGACTGCGTTCGAATTGCCCGCCGCATTTGCCGATTCTTGTTCGAGTCTTGCGCGCTCTCGAATTCGCGCCTCACGTTGACGCCGTGCGAGCTCGGCGGCTTCGGTATCCGTCGAAGACTCAGTAGCCGGTGCGACTTCCAATTGAGTCTCGTCCGGTGTGGGAACATCCACGGGCGTTGGAGTCGTGACTGTGGCGTTGGTCGGTTCGCTTGCCTTTCGGGCGGCCTGCTGACGTGTGTACAAAGCCCACGGGACACCTACACCCGCGACCAATAATACGAGGGCCGCAACAACCACTGCCGGATGCCACCGGCGGCGGGTGAATGCGTTGTGGTCTGTGCCCGAAAGCAAAACTCCGAAAGCCTTCACATCGTCAGTGGCACCGGTCGACTTCTTGTTTGACGGTTTAGCCTTGATGGCGGGTGCAGCTGAAACCGAGTCAACCGCTGCCGGCAGTGCCGTTTTCGGACTCTTCGGCAGACTGGCTGTCGAAGGCTGCGGAGGAACGATGCCTTCATCCATTCGCCGCAGCCCTTCGAGAACCACAGAGGTCCAGGGTTGATTGATCGAATGTTCCGGAGCATCGAACTCGGAACTGAAGGTGAACGAGGCCGTGGACTGCGTTAACGCGAAATAGACCGCGTCGATTCCGCACAGATCACCAAAACGCGCGTGAATAACGGCGCCTGCCTTGAGATAAAAGTCGCCCTCACCGACAGCATAAGTCACTTTCAGCCGACCAGTTTTTCGCTGGTTGCAAAAGAATTCGATTAATTCGGCGAGCGAAAGGTCGCTAAGTTCTCCGGTGAGTGCCATTTTATTTCTCTGGGGCGCGAGTAGCGCAATGAAGGCCCGGCGCTAGCGAGCCATCTTGAAGTTGTAGATGATTTTGCCGGTGACCCTTACCGGCTGTCCCGATAACTTGGTCGGCGTAAACCTTGCACGCAGGGCGGCTTGGACCGCGCTGTCTCGAAGAACTGCCGGGCCCGAAATAACTTTCGCCGACAAAACTTTGCCGTTCTCATCGATTACGACTTCGACGTCGACTGTGCCCTCGACTTTGGTTCGCCGGGCGTGATCCGGGTAAACCGGCGGGGGCAAACTCAACGCCGCGCCGTTCAGCACACCACGCGAGATGGGCGCGCGCGGAGCCGGCGCCGGAGGCGGTGGGGCGTTGTCGACGGGAACTTTCTGATTGGTGGTGAAGGATACGTTCCGCACATCTGCGAACATGGGTGAGCCATACTGTCCCGTAAGGGTCACCGGCGAACGGCGTGTGAATTGAAGCGGCGCCATGAGTGTTTGCTGCGGCGACGGCTTAGGATTTGTAGTCGCGCCATTTGTCGCTACGGTGACCGGAGTCTTGGCGGACGCTGAATTGTTTGCGGGCTGCAGCAAGTTCGTCATTCTCGCGTCCAAATAGTAAGAGATCGTTCGATAAGTCACTTCGACGGGTTCGAAAGCGATCGTGCCGTTCTCAACCACCGCAACGGAAGTTGTCATCTTCGTCCAATTGCCAAGGGAGTCGTACTCGTATTTGTAAGTCTCTTTACTAACCATCGAGCCATCAGATCCCATCAACGTCATCTCGCTGATATTGCCCTTGTCGTCGTACTTGTAAACTTCACGGCCGGTAGGAGCAGTACCAGCAACTGGAAAATATTGATTTACCGTTTTCGTGCCTTTGAGATCGTATTCAGCGGCTTCCAACAGAACGCGCTTGGCGTTTTCGATCAGCTTTCCTTCGGTCGTGCTGACTTTGGTTACTTCTGTGCGAATACGTCTTACGGGTCCCAGTAAGCCGTCGCGGGTGCGATCGTTTTCGTTTGCGGCGGAGGTTGGCTGCGGTTGATACCCGCTTCCTTTCGCCGTCATCGGACTTTGCGCCACGACCACGAGAGCGGAGGTGACCAGTAAGAACATTAGGAAGAAAATTCTGCTGAATTTGATCGTCATCGGTGTGTGCTCCTGCAAGAAGCGAGGAGGGGGTGTGGGCAAGCGCGAACGTCGAGAGAAGACGCTCCGAGGGCAATATTACTGTGTTAAAGCAGGTTTGTCTATAGGCAACAATGCCTACCGGCAGTCAAAACCTACATTATTTGGGGGCTTTTGAGGTGCCGACCTTGGCGGACTGAGCCATGCGGCGAACAATTTCATCCAGAACCTGACCGGGGTGGCCACGTCCCACGGCGTCGTTGCAGATTACCGAGAAAGCGAGTTCTTCGCCCCCATCCGCCGAAATGTAGCCCGACAAAGCATGCGTGTAAGTCAGATACCCGGTCTTGGCTGAGACTCTTCCGGCCAGCGTTTGCAGGCGACCTCTTAACGTCCCATCGCGACCGGCAACCGGCAAAGAATTGCGAAAGGCCGTTGCGGCTGAAGATTTCTCGATAGCGATCAGCAACCGGACGGCACTTTCAGGTGTGATGAGATCCAGGCGCGACAATCCTGACCCGTCATGAATGGCGAGGTGACGAACCACGACGCCATGGTCGCTCAGCCATTTTTTAACCACCGCAGCCCCAGCCGCATCGTCACCGCGCGTCGCGTTTCTTCGCGGATCGGGATCGGGCACGGTCGCGCCGCGTTCTTTGCCAACCGTGCGGAGAAGCAATTCAGCAAAAAGGTTGTTGCTCTCTTTGTTTGTCACGCGGACGATTTCAGAGAGCGGCGCGCTTTCGGTGTTAGCTAGTTCTACCGCCGTTTGTGGATCGAACCGATCAGCTTCAGCGACGCGAAAATCACGTGAACGCACATCACCGTCAACCTGTATGCCGCGCGCTGTCAACAATCTCTTGAAGATCGTCGCGGCGTGCAACGCCGGATCGTGAACTGAAAGAAACGCTGAGAATGAACGGCCACTGGCGGGAAACTCGCCCCAGACTTGCAGATCGTTGTTCGACAAGCCGCGCTGAATGCCGATTGAAGTTATCGCGTCGCGTTCGCCCGTCGTGGTGTTGTTTGTCAGTCGAACATACTTATCATCCGGGTTCACAACTACACTTGCCGCCGATCCGCCTTTCGGTGCGGGAGCAATTGTGACTTCGACGCTGTTTTCATCGATCGTCAGCGCGCTGGGTTCCGCGCCGTAATACCACTGGAGATCGTTCCACTGCCAACCAACGGCATACGTCTCAGCGCGAAAATAGCTCTCGTCCCCGATGACGCTGCCGCGCACACGACGCAGACCGCGCTCGTAAAGCTGATCGACCAGCGCCGGCAAGCCGCCTTTTGCTTTCGAATCAAAGTCGGGCGCGCCCCGGCCATACAACGTCAAATCGCCGTCGACGACACCATTCGCGTCCAATGGCCGCACCGAGTACACCGAAGTGCGCCAGCGATAGTCGGCGCCGAGCACATCGAGCGCCACTGCCGTGGTGAAAATCTTCATGTTCGACGCCGGCGTGAACAGCCTGTCGCCATCGCGCGAACTTAAAACGCGGCCATCCTTTGTTGACACGATGAACACACCCCAGCGCGCATGCGCTGCATCGCTTTCCGCGATAATGCGATCGATTTCCTTTGTGAGGACGGAATCTGACGGAGACGTTGAGGCGGACGCGTTGCTTGCAGCGACGCTTGTCGCTGCTTCCGATTTGGCGGATTGCGGGTCGTTCGACGCCCGGCTCGCCAGCAGCCAGCCGCCGATCAGTACGGCCGTCGCCGTCAGCACAACCAGAAAACGTCGAGCGCTAATCATTCTCAAGACATTCGAAAAAGGTTCGGTTACTTCTAACTAGCGAACAGCGTCGCCATGCGGCCCGCCGAAAATAGTTCGTGCGTTGCGCCGTAAACTTCCTCGACGCCGATCGTGTGGACCCCGGAGCTGAAGATGAGGCGTTCCGCAGTCGCCAACGGAATGTAAGCGTGCCGCGTCGTTCTGCCGATCAAAACCACGATTGGAGCGCCGACGGCAGCCGCGATATGCACCGGACCCGTATCATTTGAAACAAACACCGCCAGACGCGATTGGGCCGCGGCTAGTTCCCCGATGGACAGCTTCTCGAGAAAAACACTCGACGTCGGAAATTGACGACGCATGTCCTGAGCAACCGTGCGCTCTTCCGGTCCAATAAAGACGAGCGGACGCACACTATCGTTTCGGATCAGAAAATCGGCCAGCCCGGCCCATCGATCGAGCGGCCAGCATCTGCCCGGATGGCCCGCGCCGGGAAACAGTCCCACCAGCGGTGTCCCGGATTCGGCCTTAGCTTTCCGCAGTAGGGAATCTATCGCGGCATAGTCCTGCGACCGTGGTTTGATTTTCGGGATTCGCGGCGCGTCGGTAATTCCAAGCGGCTTCAGCACGTCCAGGTATCGATCGACCAGGTGTTGATCCGGATCGTTGCGATCGATCGGCGGCTTCGGATTAAAGTTCGCGAGAAAATCCCACGATCGACCCGGCCGTCGCGCGAACAGACGCTTGGACGCGCCGGAGAGAAATCCCATCAAGTTGGTTTCGGAAAAACTATGAAGGTCGATGACAAAGTCGAATTGCCGCCGGCGCACATCCTGAACAACCTGAAAGATGCGCAGGATTGAAAGCGGCTTGAATCCATCGCGCAGCGCAACGCGATCGACGGTGATGATTTCATCGGCATAGCCCGACAGCTCAACGATCTCCGAGCTCGGCTTGCCGGCCGCAACTGTAATGCGCGCGTCAGGGAACCGCGTACGGATGGCGCTCAACGCCGGCAGGCTCATGACGACGTCGCCGAGCTGGCCGAAATCAATGACTAGAATGCTGCGAGGATTAAAACTCATTAGCGCACTTCAGATTACGGTCGTAAAACTTGACGACTCGCAAGGTTGAGGATTCTAGCATCCTGACGGTTTTCCGCGGTAAGCACGCCCAGGCAGTTCCCCAAGAGGTCGCCGTTTGCCGCTGCAAATCGATCTGCTAATCTGGTGCAGAAATGAGTGCGGTGACTTCTCATCACCATCATCACGCTGATCATGCGCATCGTCATGGCCGCGCGCAGACCAGCCGCCGGCGACTCGTCACGGTGACCCTGCTGACGGCGATATATATGGTCGCTGAAGCGGTGGGTGGCTGGTGGACCGGATCGCTGGCTTTGATGGCGGACGCGGGCCACATGCTCGCCGACGTCGCCGCGCTGACGCTCGCCTTGACGGCCGTCTGGTTTGGCTCGCGCCCGGCGACGCCCGGAAAGACTTTTGGATATCACCGGCTCGAAATCCTCGCGGCGTTCATCAATGGCGTGGCCCTGGTTCTTATTGCGCTGTTCATTTTTTACGAAGCCTACGTGCGTTGGTTTGCGCCGACGCCGGTGCGCAGCGGAGTAATGACTGCAGTAGCGGCCGGGGGCCTCTTGATCAATCTGATCTGCGCGCGGCTGCTGCACAGCGAACGTCATGACGATTTGAACGTGCGAGGCGCGTGGCTCCACATCATGAGCGACGCGCTGGGTTCTGTCGGTGCGATTGTCGCCGGCTTCATCATCACTCTGTCAGGGTGGTACGCGGCTGATGCGCTCATCGGCATGCTGATTGGGCTGCTCATCGTGTGGAGTTCGTGGCACTTGATCCGCGAAGCGACAAACATTCTGCTGGAAGGAACGCCGGCCCACATTAGTCTCGCCGCCGTCGAAGACGCCATTTTGGAAACGGACGGAGTCTCAGACGTTCACGATCTGCACATTTGGACAATAACTTCCGGTCGCGATGCGTTGAGTGCCCATGTCATCCACGCTCATGCGATTTCACAGGCGGTGCTGTTGAAAGAATTGCGGACCAAACTACACGATCGTTTCGGCGTCGATCACCTGACGTTGCAAATGGAAACGCCCGACTTCGAAGACGACACCTTTCACTTCTGTCACGCCGGCACAGCCTGTTTTAGATCGGAACGAGAGTAGGAGCGCCCGCGAGCGAAGCCAGCTTTGGAGTGCGGTGGCAAGCGCGACACCGCTTTGGATTTATGCGGTCGGCCATAGGAACTGAAAGCGCCGTCGTCACTTCGCTCTGCCGGCGCACTCCAAATCTATGCCAGCCATTCAACTCGGTTACGGCCGCAATTCAATCAGCTTTGACTACGACACGGCGCGATTCGAGGTGCTCGCTCCAGGCGCTCGCGCGCGCCCATTGACCGACGGCGAGATTGGCGACGCAATCGACAATCCGATCGACTCACCACCGCTCGAGGAACTAATCGACGCCGGCGACACAGTCCTAATTGTCGCTTCCGATGCGACGCGCGCCACGGGCAGCGCCCAGATCACCAATCTGTTGGTTCGACGTCTGATTCAGTTCGGAGTTTTGCCTTCCGACATCGCCGTTATTTTCGCGACGGGAATTCATCGGCCGGTGCGAGACGATGAGAAGGCTGAGTTGCTAACGCCTTTCATTGCGCAGCGCATCCGCACCATCGATCACGATGCCGCGGATCAACGGAACCTCGTTCAAATTGGATTGACGGACAACGGGACGCGCATCGAAGTGAATAGTGCACTTCAGGAATTCTCGAAAGTGATTTTGACGGGTGCGGTTGGGTTTCACTATTTCGCTGGATTTACCGGGGGCCGCAAATCAATCTGTCCCGGCCTCGCGTCGGCGCGCACAATCGAAGCGACGCACTTGCTGGCGTTGGACTTTGATCGCGGTGGACGTCGCACCGGCGTCGGCTCGGGCTTGCTGAAAGGCAATGCGGTCAGCGAGGAATGCGACCGAGTCGCGGCCATGATCAATCCCGCCTTTCTCGTCAACACTATCGTTGATGAACGCGGTCGGCCCGAGCAAGTCTTCGCCGGCCATTGGCGGACCGCGCACGAGCGGGCCTGCGAAGCATACGCTGCGACGCACTCGCAAAGGATTCCTGAGAAGCGTGACGTGGTTATCGTCAGTTGTGGCGGCGCGCCTTACGACATCAACATGATCCAGGCGCACAAAGCCCTCGAGATGGCTGTGCACGCGTGCGTTGATGGCGGCACGATCGTTTTGCTGGCCGAATGTGGCGATGGATTGGGCCGGCCGGACTTTCTGAAATGGTTTGAAGCCGAAGATTCGCGCGCACTGGAGACACGACTGCGTGAAGCGTATGAAGTAAACGGACAAACCGCCTGGGCCTTGCTGACGAAGACGGAACGCTTTCGCGTTCATATCATCACCCACCTCAGCGAGGACGAAATCCGTCGCATGCGCATGCATCCGGCGCCTTCGATCGAATCAGTTCTCGCGGAAATTCCCGCAACCGCGAAGGGTTACCTCATGCCGCGTGGCGCAGCGTTGTTGCCCTTAGTGACTCAATCGGTAGTTTAGAGCTCTCTCGAAAAACCTTGATGAAGTGACCCGCAAGAGGGACAATGCGTCGAAACTCAGGCGCTGAAAACCCAAATTGAGAGGGAACTTTGATGAAAACTCTTTCCCTGCTTCCACTGCTCGCGATGCTGGTTCTTCCGGTTCAGAATCCGCCAACCCCGCCGCCGGACGGAAGCCAGATCGCGGTGCTCACTTTCAAATGGTCCAGGAGCCGTCAGGCAGGTGGTGCGTCGGAGTCGGATAAGCCAGTTCCGTCACGCGCCGTAACTACAGCCGACAAGAATCTTGAACGCAACGCGCGCGCTAATGATCCCGCCGGCAAGCGCGATCCAAACGCGGACACGCTTGATGCCCGAGGGCAGGCGTTGGAAGCGATTACCCAGTCCGCACAGAAGAAAGAGAACACGGTTGACGGCTTTGCTTATCAAGTGAAACTCCATAACACCGGCAAACAGACCGTGGAGGTCGTTTTCTGGGAATATCAATTCATCGATGCAACCAATCCCGGCAACGTCACGCGGCGTCAGTTTCTTTGCGGGGTCAAGATCAAACCTGACAAGGACAAAGAGTTACAGGCTTTTGAAATGTCGGGCCCGGGAGAGACGGTAAGCGCCGCAAATCCCGCAAACTCGCTTCAAGAAAAGGTGGTCATCAATCGGGTAGAATTCGCCGATGGGAAGAGCTGGATGCGCAAGGATTGGAATGCGAACGAAATAAAAGCGGCGTATCAGCGAGCGATGGCCACGCCGTGGTCACCAAACGAGATGTGCCGCACGCTTAATTAGCCCAAGAGTCACGCCAAACCGAGCATCATTATCGGGGTTACGGAATTTGTTTGAGCACAATTCTGCGATCTTGATTTGCAATCCGCAGCACCATAGGGTTGTTGACTTGAATCGGATAATCTTCGCCGTCGATGCTGATGACGAAGTTTGTCGGCGCTGGTCTTTCACCCTCGCTTGATGAAGTTGATTCGCCCGGTTTCGCGATATCCCCGGCTCGGGTCAGCAGGTTCGTCGCAACGATCCGCCAGGTCGCCGGCGTGCAACGCAGACGCAACCCCGGCGAGTCGGTCGCGGCCGATTCGCCAACTGACAATGCATCAACTTTGAACAGACCCTCACCGCAGCGCACGCCTGCCGAATCATAGAAAGTCGCCCAGCCCGTCACATACGTGTAGAAGACGCCGCCGAGGTTCTTTACGACCAGTTTGATATTTGTGACCGGCGAATCATCAGCGCCGTTAAGCACCTGAGTCGTCAAGGTTGCTTCAATCGCGGGCGTGCCGCCGATGTCCACGGCCGTCGCGGGTTGGTTTAGGGCAACGCGCGATTCGGATTGTTGCGCGGCCACAATGATGGCGAACGAGCAAATCAGAGTTGCGACCAGTGCCAGACGTTTCATGTTAGTCCTCCGGGAATTCACGATAGCCCGCCGCTAAAGCGGCTGGGAATTCATATCAACCTGCTGACCCAGCGCTGAAGCGCTGGGCTACAGAAAAACCGCCACCGCAAGGATGTGGAGCGACCAGCAGCTAAAGCCGCGCGAGGGCTTTCTGCGCGAGCGTCTTGGATCTTTCCAACTTGGTTTTAATGTCACTCGCGCCGCCCACACTGATGCGAAGGATCACGTCCTTCTTGAGGACGTACAGGGCGCCGGCAATTCCGCTGGCCTCCCAATAGGCGTCATCGCCAACGCCGGAAATCTTTTCCGGGCGCGATTCCTTTTCTTCGGGTTCCTTGCCGCGTCCCGCTTCCGCCTTTGTGCTTCGCCAAAACTCCTTCACAGACTTCCCGCGTTCTTTCGGGGTTGTCACGTTGACGACCACGGAATTTGTGATCGTCGGCAGTTGGTAGTAGCACTGCGCGATGAAATATTGGCCATACTCGCGCTCGGAAGGCAAAGTGGTTTGCAAAGCCTCGCTTTGCACCTCCTTCAGCTCATCGCTCGTGAGCAACGTGCAGGGATCGATTCTGGATTTTAGCGCGATCGGCGACGGGCTCGCGTTAGGCGTTGAAGCGCTCGGGCTCGGCGTCGCTGAACTGGGCGGACTCGCAGCATGCGGATCCGACGATTGGCAGCCGGTCAGCGCCACTGTGAACACAGCCAGCGCAAAGGCAATTGAGAAAATTCGCATCACAATCGCTGATTGTATACGAAGAGTATTCTCGATTCACCGTCGCGGGCGGACTAATTTCCTGGGGGACCTGGCGCCCGGGGTGTACGCGCACACGCGATTGCGGCCGCTTCGTTTCGCACGGTAGAGGGCGGAATCTGCTTTTTCGACCAATTGGATTGGATCGCTGGCATCGTTAGGGAACGCCGCAACTCCGATGCTAATCGTCATCCGGTGCGTGCGCGGTTCCTCAGTGCTGCCGCGACGGACGGCGGGAAATTCGTGTTCTTCGATGGCCGCGCGCACGCGCTCAGCCGCCACCATGCCCTGCGTATAATCAGCGTCGAGCAGGAACGCCGCGAATTCTTCGCCGCCAAACCGCGCACCTACATCGCCCGCACGGAGGGAACTTTTGATGACCGTCCCCATTTCTTCCAAGGTCTCGCTACCGGCCAGGTGGCCATAGGTGTCGTTCACTTCTTTGAAGTGATCGAGATCCATCATCAGCACGCAGAACGGTTTGTTGTCAGCTTCGGCACGCGCGGCTTCGCGACGCAACTCAGAAAAGAACGATTTGCTGGTGAGCAGCCCGGTTAGATCGTCGTGAACCAGCAGGCGATGAATCTGTTGCTGAAACTCTCGATCGATTTCGTCGAGCATTTCAAATCGAATCAGGTGGTCGCCGATGACGAATTTGTCGCCGTCCTCGAGAAAGGCTTCTTCGATGGGCTTGCCGTTGAGCAACGTGCCGTTCGTCGATCCGAGATCGATCAACCGATAGCGAGTCTCGCCGGTCGTCTCGTCGTGTTCAGTCCGGATGCGCGCATGCAACCGGGAAGCCTCGTTATCGTTGATGCGGACATCAGCGTCGAGCGCGCGGCCCAGCGTCACTTCACTTCGCTCCAACGGAATCGGCACCGCCAGCAACTCGCCGCGCATAAACACGAGCGCGGGCCGACGGTTCGAGTGCGAGTCGCCAAGCTTGCCACTTTGCGTCGTGCTTAATTCGGTACGTCCGGAATTGGGTTCGCTATTCGCTTCCATCGGTGGGCGGCTCAGTCGGGCAGCGTTCTCAGGCCTCATACGCCTCAGGTATCTTATCGCGCCGGTTCGTCGCGCAGCAATAGTTTGATTTGCAGCTAAATCCTGAGGAAAACCCCGCCTTGTCGGTCTGCAACGCACAACACTATAATTCAGGTCAGAAATTTGACATCAATCTGAGGTGGGCCGCTGAGGTCAAAGCTTTCAATGGGATGCAACGTAACCCCTGTCGCAGTTGAACCGCTGGTTTGTCCGAACGCTCCGCCGGACCTGTCCGTCGAGCGCGTCGCGGTCGCGAACCTTCCGACTGATTGGGGCGAGTTCAACATCGCCGGCTATCGGTCGAAAACCAGCAGCGAAGAATTTGTCGTCATCTTCAAAGGCGATCTGCGCCCCGATGTTCCGACGCTGGTGAGAATTCATTCGCAGTGCCTGACGGGCGACGTATTTGGATCGACGAAATGCGATTGCGGGCCACAACTGCACACGACGATGCAGATGATCCAGGAGGAAGGGCGCGGCGCGCTCGTTTATCAGCAGCAGGAAGGCCGGGGCATCGGCATTATCAACAAGATTCGCGCGTACGAACTTCAGGACAAGGGCGCGGACACCGTCGAGGCTAACGAGCAGCTCGGTCTCGCAGTTGATGCTCGCGAGTATCGTCAGTGCGCCGAAATCTTGTTCGATCTCGGCCTGTGCAAAGTGCGGGTGCTTTCAAACAATCCGGGAAAGCTAAAGGCTTTGGAGGGCGCCGGCCTGGAAATTGTTGAGCGCGTGGCGATCGAAATCCCGGCGACGGATCGCGCGACGGCTTATCTCAGAACCAAGAAAGAGAAGATGGGCCACCTGCTGGATTTGAAACCTCGCTAGGTCTTCACAGCGCCGGTACTTTGATCCACTGCACGGCGCTTCCAGTCTTTCCACTCCGCGTATCTCGCAAACCCACGCGCACCTGATACAAGCCCGCGGGCAGCCACGCTTGAAAGCGATAGACCGCCGGCTCCTTTAACTCAGACGCACTTGCCGCTGAGACGCGCAGACGCCCGACAAAACTATTCTTGGGCTTTCCTTTGTCGTCATAAAAGATGCCGCCGATATCGATGTCAGCGGCCGGCTTGCCGTCGAACAAATCAAACGCCAACCCCCGGCGATCGATCTCAACGGTGGCGAGCACGCGCGTGCCCACGCCTGGCATCGGCGCCAGGCTTACGATCAACTGTGCTTTTAGTTCGCGCTGCTCGACCGGCGCGTCAATCACCACGCGCATGTCATTCTCACGCTCAGTGATGCCCTTGTCGGTCTTTCCCTTCAGCGACAGCATCGGCAACGGCGTGCTGCGGAAATAACCACGCCGCATGCGCGCGGTGAGTTCCGGCCGGCCTTTTACCCGGATTTTAACGTTCTTGAATTCGCGCCCCTTTTGATCATCGCTCAGCGGCCGCCAGGCAAGAATGTAATAGGTCGAGTTTTCGTCCAGCACCTGCCTGACCCACTCGCCCATCGGGCGATTCGTATTGCGGAAGGCTTCGCCGCCCGTATCCCGCGCCAGCGCGTTTAGTCCGTCCTGTGAGGCTGCGATGTCGCCCATCGTGGCGCTCATCGTTAGTCCTTCCGAATCGACTGGCCGATCGTTCAGTACGTCGAGCCCCTCAGTGATGAGCCCGCGGGCGTCCAGCGTATAGATCACCACGCCTGCCCGTCCGGCCGCGTCGGTGATCTTCTTGATTCGATCTTTCGATCCCGTCTGCGGATCGTTTAAGTAGAAGCCGTCCGAGATCAAGAACATCAACTTTCGTCCCGGCAGTTGCGCGGCGGTGCGCATCAACCCTTCGAGCATGAGAAGGGTGTTCTTGGTGTCCGGCGCCGTATTCATCGTAATCTGGCGCGCGCGCTGAATCACCATGGTACGTGCCGCCTGGGTGTCCACGAAACAGATCCATTCTCCCGATGGTGATTTGAAGCAACCCTGCTTCATCATCTCGGCCACGTAATAACTGATGGCGCTTTCGTCGCCCTCTTGAATTTTCGACGCCTGGAACTCGGACATCGGGGGCTTTTCCATGTCGAGCTTTGCGTTGGCACGATAGTTCAGGCGGGCTACCGCCGCCTGCAAGACCGTCCGGTCGCCAGTGAACTGTTGCAGAAAACCGATCTGGCCGCTCGAGGACGTAATCGCCACCTGATCATTAGGAAGCATGCCCTGGTTCACAAAATTCAGCAGTGATTTGCGCGTGTGCACAATGCTGGTCGGTGACAAATGCAGGTCATCGACGAAAAACAGCACGGTCCGCTGCCGGGCGGACACGGCCGCGGGATTATCAGCGATAGATGAATCTGCGTCTCTGCCGCGCTCAGTATTGTAAAAAGCGACTCGCTCGAAAAAGGAAATGTCTTGCGGCTTCCCATCGATGACCAACTCGAAATCGCTCGCGGTTAGCCCGTCAACGAACCGCCCTTTCTTGTCGAAGACGGTGACGTCTGTCTGCACCAACTCAGTGTTGACGCGGATGATGTCGTCCTGAGCCGGCGACTGCGTACTCGACGGCTTTGACTGATTGAGGCCAACGATGGGAAACAAGATCGCCGCACCCACAACCAATAGAGCGAAAGCGGCGCGGTAAATCATTCGAGAAGTCATAGTGTTCTTCTAACTCTTAGCGCGAAGGTCTTTGATGGTGTTTTTGATTTGGTCGGCGTCTTTCGCCTTCGGCTCAAGCTGCAGATATTTTTCGAGATGATCCGCGGCGTCCTTGTTACGTTTGGCGCTGATGTAAAGCCCGCCGAGATATTTGTGCGCGAGCGGCAGGGTCTCGCCACCGTTGGCAAGCGCCAACTCCATCTCTTTCTGCGCTTCGTCGTACTTCCTAAACCTGATCAACGTGAGCCCGAGATAGTAATGCGGATTCGGTCCCTGCATTTTCAGCGCGAGCGATTGACGCAAGGCTTGTTCGGCTTCGGCGAGTCGCTGATTCGCTTCGTCGGTTTTCTTTTCGCCCTGCAACGCCAGGCTAATGTTGTAGAGCGCAATCCCCAGATTCAGATGTGCTGATGCATCGTCCTTTTTCACCGCGACCAGGGCCCGATAGGTTTCCGAAGCGCGCTCCATTTGGTTCAGCAGCAGGTATTGCCGGCCGAGTTCCGTCAGTGCCTGGGGAAAATCCGGATAAAGCTTCACGGCATTTGATAAAAACTCGACGGCTTTCTTGCTGTCGCCTTTGGCAAGGGCGTCTATGCCCTTGGTGTAGGAGTCACGCGCCGGTGATGGAATTCTGGCGAGTGCGGCAGTGTCGGCTTTGCTCTTGAGATGGATGGGGACGACGGTGTTCCGCATACCACCCTCGAAGAACACAGCCTCGCGCGCGTTCTCGTAATCCTTGCCACCCTCAACAATGACCGTATACGAACCGGACCTCAGTCCAGTGAAACGGAATGCTCCGTCCTGGTCGGTTTGGGTTGATTTCGTCTCTTCATTGCCTTCCAGAGTAACTCGAAAACGCCTGTCAGCCGGACGCCCTTCGGTAAAATAGACGCGGCCCTGAATTACGCTACTTCCAGAACTTTCGGGCAGGCCGCGCGTGCTGCCGACGCCGCCGGGTAGCTGTGCCTGCGACGCGACGCAGGCGGTGAGTAAAATCAGGATGCAAAGTAGAGACGTATGAAGATTCGCTCGAACCACGGATAGAGGGAAACGCATTTCCAGAGACTCCTTTTACTACATCGCGAAATGTCGGGGACGTATCTGAGGAGAACCGGACGTATTCTAGCAGCACCCGGCCAACGGCGAAAATTAAGGATGAAAGGTTCGACGGGCTGCAGGAAATCAACCCGCAGCACGCCCGGGCTTGCTGCGCAGTTCGCGGATGGTTGCCGCAACGCGCGCAGCGTCAGGCGCCTTCGGTTCAATTTGCAGATACTTTTCCAGCGCGTCCGCCGCGCGTTTGTAGTCGTGCTTTCGCCAGTAGATCCCGCCCAGATAGTAATGCACGAGCCCGAGATTCTGGCCGCCGACCGCGATGGCGCGCAGCATTTCTTTTTCTGCGTCGTCGTAGCTGTTCACATTGACTAAAGCGATTCCCAGATACATGTGCGCCGTGGGCGACGATTCTTTCTGGCGCAGCGCCGCACGTAATTGCGTCACGGCTTCCTGAAAATCTTTCTTGTTGAGCAGCGCTATCCCGTAGTTCAGCAGTGAGGTGAAGCTGTTGGGAGTCAGGGCCACCGCCGCCCGCAGAACCTCGACGGCGCGCTCAGGCTTGCCCACCCTCAAGTACTGGACGCCGAGCTCATTCAGCGCCTGCGGAAAGTGTGGATGCTGGCTGACGGCCGTAGTCAGCAGGTCAATCGCGCGTTGACTGTCTCCCTTTCGGACCGCCTCGAGCGCGCGCTCGTAAAGTGCCTTCGCCTGAGCAGGCATCGCCGCCATGCTGGCGTCGAGGACGCCTGTCTTGTGCATGGCATTTACCGCCTTCGGCTGCAGATGGATCGTAACGGTGTAGACGCGCGGCACGGTCGGCATGGCCATGCGGCGCGTGCGCGCTTCGCTGTCGATGTAGACAGTCTCGCGGTAAGTCTCGAATTCGTTGCTACCTTCAATGACGACGGTATAGTTACCGGGCGAAAGTCCGCCGAACGAAAACTCACCCTTGGTATCGGCGAGAATGGCCAGGTCGCCGGCATTCCTGTTTTCCAGCCGAACCCTCGGGCGGGAATCTGCCGAGCGGCCCGAGGGATAATAGATTCGTCCCTGAATGGTGTGACGGCCGTTCGTGCCAACTGTTTCCATGCCTCCGCCGCTCTGGGCGCAGACAGAAACGAAGCCGATCAAAAACAATGCGCCGCCCAGGCTAAGGCGCGCGAGTCGAACACTACATGCGTGAACCCAGTTCGTTGGCGAAAACATGTCCGCACCTCCTTCACGGCGACCGCGGTCAAGTATCAGGCAGGATCTTGCATCAGGGGTGAAACGGGAACAGAAATAAAGACGGGAGAAGCACGACTGGCGCGCCTCTCCCGGAAAAACTGTCGCGCGCCGGAAGTCCCGCGAAGGAACTCCCGGCACGTGAAAGCAGGTCTAGAAACTGAACTTAACGCCTAGACGCAAGTTGGACGGGAACTGGAAGATCGTGCCCGTGCCAAAGAACGGATTCGGAACCGGCGCAATGCCTGGCGCACCGCTGTTGATGAACGCCGTCTCGTCAAGGCGGATGGCCCGCTGACTGTTGAAGACGTTGAACCAATCAAGCTGCAAGCGCAACTGGCGATTCTCGCCGAACTGAATCGGGTGATAGACACCGATATCCAGGTTGGTGGTAAACGGCGTGCGGGTCGAGCCAACTGCGCTCTCTTTGCCCGCGTTTCCATTCAACAAGGCGGTGTTGTCCGGAATGATGGCCGTACCGCGCGGTGTGCAGAGAAGGCCCGGAATGCAGAAGCCTTCGTTGTCACCGTAAACCGGGTGCGGAACCAACGCGTTGAACGGAATACCCGACTGCGCCCGGAACGATGCACTAAACATCGTCTTGAAAGGAGCGCGCCAGCTGCCGTCCAGTTTGATCTGATGCGGCCGGTCATTCGGAAGCCGTCCGTACAGACCGTTCAGCAAGCTGACCAGGTCGAACAGCGAAGTGATGTTCGGGTCAGCCTGGCCGTTGTCGTTACGGAACAGACCTTCGTAGTTACCGATCAGGCTCGAGTAGGTGTAAGAAGCGATGAACTGATAATTGTTCGAGAAACGCTTGTTAGCACTGAACTCGAGAGCGCGATAGTACCGGCGAGCGCGGCCGAACGAGCCGAAGCCAAGATCAACGGCCAGGCGGTCGGTCAGGCTTTCGCCCGGGTTGAAGATGAAGTAGGTGCCACCATCATCAAACGAGCCGTCCTCGATGACCGAGCCCTGCGCGCGGTAAATACCACGGAAGCCGAGCGCGAAGTCACGAGCAACTTCGAATTCGATACCGCTGGCAACTTCATGAACCGACTGCGGCTTCAGATCGAAGTCTGCCGGTGTCGGGTGGTTGCCGAGGTTACCGAAATTGGTGAGCACGGTTGAACCGCTCGGGCCGTTAAGACGGCTGGCGTTCAGGTTCCAGTCACTCTGAATGTCTCCACCTGAGGCTCGGACATTGATGTCGAGCGGAAGCGGTGTCTCAACAAAGCGAGCGTAGTTGATGAACACCTTGCCTCTGCCCTGGCCGGTGAAATCCCAAATCAGACCCATACGGGGCTGCAGGGTGTCCTTGAAGTTGTTCAGCTTGATGTAGTCAACATCACCGCGTGAGTACGCCTGTTGCATATCCCAACGCAGACCCATGTTGAACTGAACATTCTTGCTGAGCTTGAAGTCATCCTGAATGTAGAAGCCCTGAGTATTGGTCTTGATTTTCTCGCCCTGGGTGTTTAGGCCAAAGCTGCGGACGCGCACCACGTCGAGCAACAAGAACGGGTTCGTCGGGGTGGCCGACACTGCGCCGACCACTGCGGTCGTCGCGCCGGCAGGTCCCTGACCCGCATTAATTATGTCCTGAACTCTTCCCTGGCGGGTCGCGTCCGGGCAAGTGATCGTAGTGGTTGAGGTACGTGCGCAAATCGCAAACCGGTTCTCAACGCGGTACGGAAGGGCAGGAATGCCCGCCGCCAACGCACCGGCGTAGGTTCGATCCGCTCCGGTTTGGTTCGTGTGAATGCCATAGAGGTTCTGGGTGTATTCAAACCCATACTTGATCGTGTGGCGTCCATAGATGTTCGTGAATCTGGCTGCCGCTTCCCAACGGTTGCGATCCTGCTGAGATTCCAGACCGCCGGTACCGAAGCCAGTGCGAACGAAGTTGCGCTGCACGGAACCGCCCGTGCCTTCGACATATGCCAGACGCAAACCGCCCGCCGTGAACACCGTAGTTTCCGTCACGGGCAGCACTGCCCCACCGCGCAAAACTGAAAAGCGGTCAGTGGTTGCCGTTTCATCGAACTCCGGAAGCGTGTTGGCGCGCTGGAGGTGCAGTCCAAACGAGAACTCGCCAATCCACGTCGGCGTGATGTTTGAGTTCAGGCGGAATGCGTAGTTCGAGCCACCGGTTTCAACGGTGCCACGGAAACTTCTCGGGTCAGCGCCGAAACCACTCAAACCGAACACGAAGCCCTCGGCCTTTGTGTAGTCAGCAAACGTCGAAAATGTGAACACGTTCGACTGATTAACGGCCCAGGTCAGCTTGCCGGAATAGAACGGCGTGGTGATCTTGTTGTTATCTTCCACGAGCAACGTTTGACCCAGGAAGAAGTTCTTGCGCTGCTGGGGGTTGAAAGCTCCGAAGAACCACAACTTGTCCTTGATAATTGGGCCGCCGATGTCAAAGCCGGCGTCAATTTCGGAGAACCCATTCGGCGCCGCACCGGTGAAGGGGAAATTGTCGGTCCCACGAACCAGGCCCTTCGTTGTGAAGTACGCGAAGGCGTCGCCGGTAACTCTGTTGCCGCCACTCTTGGTGATGACGTTAAAGATACCGCCGGTTGAGTGTCCATACTCGGCGCCGTAGGCACCGGTCTTGATTTCGACTTCCTGAACGAACTCGAACGGCAGGTTCGCGCCCGAGCCGCCGAACGCGGGGTCGGTCGTCGTTACGCCGTCGAGAATGTAATTGTTTTCAGGACCCGAGGAACCGCCAACCGAAGGATCGCGGTCACGACCCGACGCGTCACGAAGACCCGAACGAGCAACGCTCGGTGCAATCGTGTAAAGCGACTGGACGGTGCGTTGAGTCGGGAAGTTCGAGAACTGGTCGCTCGAAACGTTGGTGCCGGTGGTCGCGCTGGAGGTATCGACCGCCGCGCCCGATGTGTCGGTTACGGTAACCGTACCGCTTACTCCAGCGAGCGTTAGTCCAACGTCGGCCGTGGTTGTCCTACCGAGGTTGACCTCCACGTCGCCCTTACTAAATTCCGCGAAGCCTTTGCCCGCAGCGTTTGCGTCAACCTTCACCTCGTATCTGCCCGGGGGCAGGTTCAGAACGCGAAAGTTGCCGTTATCATCTGACACGGCTGACTGCGCATTAATCAGGTTCGGGCTCGTTACGTTCACCGTGACGCCCGGCACTGCATTGCCCTGCGGGTCGGTCACGTGGCCTTCGATCGAACCTGTCGTTTGTGTCTGTGCCATGGCGCCAACTGCAAACAGCGACAGGCACATCGCAAAAACGAACATTAAAACTTTTCTCATCGTTTGTTTCCTTTCTTGAGAGTCCCGATTGATCGGGACTTTGTTAACTGAATTCAAATGCACTGGCCAACCTCTTTCGAATGGGTCAGCCTAATAATTCCTGTGGTTCTAGCGGGGTCGCGGCGTCTCAATGTTGGAACTGAAATAATCTGCATCCGGACTTTCCGCAAAAAAGAATAGTTTCCGCAGCCTTTTAAGCAATGACGATGCCATACGCAAACGCCCGGAACAGCCTGTAAAAATCGGCGATTTGGATGAATTTACAGGCTTTGTAAATCCGAAATTTCGGTTTTAGTCCGAAATTCGGGAAAAGTGCGGGGACGTCTCTTCCCGCCGTTCGGTTGGCCGGGAAATTCGGCACGACGTCGTGTGGTAGACTGCCCCATCCCTTGAGTCCTTAAGCTGAACCTTGTCCCAGAGAATCTATCGCGATCCGGTTCACAACATCATACCTCTGCGTGCCGACACGTCAGAGGGTCAACTGATGATCCGTTTGATCGACGCACCAGAGTTTCAAAGGCTGCGCCGAATCAAGCAACTCGGTCTCGGACTGTACACGTACCAGGGGGCCGAACACTCACGGTTCACTCACAGCCTTGGCGCGCTGCACTTGATGACGCGAATTCTCGATCGCTTGAGCGAGAGTTATCCGATCGCGGCCGAGGATCGACTTGCAGTGCGCGCCGCAGCTCTGCTTCACGATGTCGGTCACGCGCCATTCTCGCACGCGATGGAAAAGACGTTGGGCATCCATCATGAGGATCTGACGATCGCGGCGATCACTTCGAAAGAAACGGTAGTCAATCAGACCTTGAGTTCGCATTCAGCGGAATTGCCGCAACGCGTCGCTTCGGTCGTGCGCGGAGACTTCAAGCCGGCCGCGTTAGCGCAACTTGTATCGTCGCAGCTCGACGTCGATCGAATGGACTATCTGTTGCGCGATTCGCTGATGACGGGCGCCAAGTACGGTCTCTACGATCTTGAGTGGATTATCAATGCCCTTCAGATCGATGGACCGGGGGATCGCGTCTACGTGGCCGCGCGTGGTGTTTACGCGGTCGAGGAATATTTGCAGGCGCGCTACTACATGTTTCGTCAGGTCTACTTTCATCGCACGCTGCGTTCAGCGGAGGCCGTTTTGCGATCCGCGCTGCGCCGCGCATTGGAACTTGTCGCAGGCGGCGCGCCTGTCTGGTGCGCGCCCGAAGCCTCATTCGCGAAAGTACTTCAACGCCAACCTCTGACGATCGCTGAGTACCTCCAAATTGATGACTCAGATGTCATCTTTCATCTCAAGCAATGGCAACGCGACGCGGATCCAGTTCTCAGCGACCTGAGCCGCAGATTCGTCGAACGGAAGCTTTTCAAAGCGATCGATCTCGACATGCCTGAAGATGAACGCTCCGGCTTCATCGAAGCGGCGCGCGACGTGGTGGTGCGCGCAGGGTTCGCCGCGGATTACTACTTCATCGAAGATCGTGCGACTGACGTGCCTTACTACGGCTACTACACGGGCGAGGGCGCCGAAGAGCGCGCGCGGATCTACGTTGAAGATGGCTACGCTCATCCAAAGATTCGCGAGATCAGCGAAATCAGCGAAGCGGTGCGCGGGTTACGCCGCGGCTACGAACTGCATCGTGTCTGTTTTCCTTCGGAAGTGAAAGACGAAGTTTACCGCTTGTATCACGGAACGGAAGCAGGAAACTCTCTACTCGCCAATAGCATTGGCTCCAGCCAGTTTTGACTAACCGCCCACGCGGCCCTGTCTTCGAATTCTGGATAAAACCAATTTTTCGGACGTGATTATTCAAGAACCTCCCGCCTAACCGACGACGAAGTATTTAGATTCTTTGACCTTTCAACTATGGGTCGCGAAGGCATGTCCATTGCGTCACAAATCACAACCGTTCACATAGGCCCTATGATAGATAGCGCCACACCCTACGAGTCTTCCCTATCCATACCCTGAAGGAGGTAGGTCATGAACAACTTTCGTCGATTTGTTTTTGGTTTTGCGGCGGTTGTCTTCACGGTTCTGTTCTTCGCCAGCGCAGCTTCCGCACAAGTTACCACAGGTAACATAACCGGCCGCGTCCTGGATCAAAATGGCGCCGCCGTGGCAAACGCTACGGTAACCGCGCGCCATACCGGCACCGGCCAAACGCGCAGTGCTCAATCCAACGATGAGGGCGTTTACACGATTGCTGAGCTTCAGCCAGGTTCTTACGACATCACTGTAGAGGCAGCTAATTTCAGTAAGGCGATGGTGAAAGGACGCGAGTTGAACGTCGGCGCGACACAAACTCTAAACTTTGATATGAAGCCGGGGCAAATTACCGAGGTGGTGGATGTCACGAGCGACTTGCTCCAGATCGAGACCACTAAATCGGATCTCGGGGGAGTGGTCACTCCTACCCAGGTCGAGAATCTGCCGCTCTTGAATAGAACCTTCGCCGCGCTGTCGGTGATCATGCCCGAGGCGCGACCCGTGGGTAACTTCGATCCGACCAAGACCCGCGTCGGCAACGTAGCCTTCAATGGTGGTGACGGGCGGCAGGTTGACGTCAACGTCGATGGCGGCGACAACAAAGACAACGTCGTCGGCAGTCTGCTGCAAAACTTTTCTTACGAATCGATTCAGGAGTTCCAGGTCCTGCAGCATCGCTGGACTGCGGAACAGGGCCGAGCCGTTGGCGGCGTCGTCAATGTCATAACGAAGTCGGGTGGAAACGACTTCCATGGTTCCTTCTTCGCCAATTTTCGCGATGAGTCGCTGCGGGCCCTCGACTTCTTCGAGAAGCAGCGACAGGCAGCGAGTCCCGCGTTTACTAAACCAACGTTTAGCCGGCAGGAAATCGGTGGCTCGCTCGGCGGACCAATCAAGCGTGACAAGCTGTTCTTCTTTTTCGCGCTCGAGCGTTTTCGTGAGCGTCAGAACGTACCGGTGAGCGCCGCTGCCGCATTACAAATTCCGGCCATTCCAGGTAATTCGTTCGTGTCTGAGATTCCGACACCGTACAACGATACGTTGCTGACCGCGAAGGTCGATCATAATCTCACCAGCAACCAAAGAATGTTCTACCGGTTTTCATACCAGAAGAACGATTCTCCTAATGATCAGGTGGCGAATCCGGCGACTACCGATCTCACGGGCGGAAACACGGACAACAACAAGCTCTACAGTTTCGTGGCCAATCACACTGCGACCATCGGCACCACGAAAGTCAATTCGTTTTCGTTTCACTTTCAGGATTTCAACAACGCCATCCTCGGCGTTACGACTAATCCGCAACTGCAGTTTCCTGGCGGCATCACGATCGGCGCTAACACGAACGTTCCGCAGGCCACCCTGGAACGAAAATTTCAGTTTCGCGATGACTTCTCGTGGCAGGCGGGAAATCACAGTTGGAAGTTCGGGACGAACTATATCCACACTGAGCTGGGCGGGTTCTTCTTCTTCGGCTCGAAGGGTTACACGATAGCCTGGTTCGACTCGCCACTGACGATCCAGAACAACACGAACGGTTTGTATCCGCAGGGATTCGCCACTCCGGGCGCGGTGCAGAACATCAGCTTCTCAGACGGCGAGGGCACTCACGACCAGAAGATCCATCAACTGGCGTTCTATGTGCAGGACGACTGGAAAGTCACGCCGAGGCTGACGCTGAATCTTGGACTGCGCTGGGATGCGAACATTGGAAACCTGCCCGATCAAACCAACAACCGCACGATTCAGGTTCTCCAGCAACTAAACCATCCGCTCGCGCGCGCCATCACGGGCGACGCCGATAAGTTAAGTCGCACGACGCCGAGCTGGACTGAGTTTCAACCGCGCGTCGGGTTTGCCTGGGATCCAACTGGCGCGGGCAGCACAGTAATTCGTGGCGGCTACGGCATCTTCTACGATCAACTATTTCAGAACCTAACGTTGTTCTCGCTGACGCAGACCAACCCAGTGCTCTATCAAACGATCCTGAGCCTGACAAACTCGAGCGTCGGCGTCGGACAGTTGCCGACGTTCCGATTCGGAGTAGATCCGTTGCCTACGCCGCCCCCCGGCTTCTCGATTTCGGACCTCGCGGTTGGTGGTTTCGGACGCATCAACGATCCGGACTCTTCAGAACCTTACGTTCAGAAGTTCTCGCTCGGCTTTGAAACTAAGCTTAGCGATCGCGTCACTCTGTCGAGCGACTTTGTCCACACGCTCGGCATCCATGAACCACGCGTTCAGGTAATCAACCCGCGCATTGAGCAGATTTGCAATGCGGCTTTTCCTGGTTCTAACCCGGCATCGCCACTCTGCGTGCGCGGCGTCAATAGCCGCTTGCTCGATGCCTCTTTCGTGGCTGCCGGCCTGCCGGCCAATCGCATTGAGCAAATCAACATGATCGGAACCACGAATCGATCATTATTCGATAGCTGGACCACGACGCTCAGATGGCGGACGCGCAAGCACCTGTTCACGGGAAGCTACATTCTCGCCAGTTCGAGATCGTGGGGCGGTCAGCCGGTCGCTTCATATAGCGGCAACGGCATTGCCACGACTCCTGACAATCAATTTAAGCCGGAAGAGTTTGGTCCGACGCGCCTGGATGAACGCCACCGCATCGTGATGAGCGGAGTCTTTAATTTCCCGTGGGACTTCCAGCTGGCGCCGATTCTGCAGTTCGCCACCGCGCGGCCGTTCTCGGCCAACACTGGCCTGGACATCGATGGCGACGGTCTGGCGACCAATGATCGGCTGTGCGCTGGAGTTGATCCGCGGGCGGTGTTTGCCGTGCGCGGCAACTCTGCGGCAATAAGAACTTTGAACCCAAGAGGCTGCACCCAGGCGGATGTTAACGGCTTACGTAGCGGCTTAATCACCGATACGGCCGGAAACATCATCGACGAAGGCAGCGGTCGCTTCTTCAACGTGGACCTGCGGGCTACTAAGACTTTCAAATTTGGTGAGCGGTTCAAAGTCAGCGCCTACGCGGATTTCTACAATTTGTTCAACGTAGAAAACCTTTCGTTCGCTTCGCGTTTGGCGTTAAGTCCAGCCACCGCAGCAGGCGCGTTCCTTCAACCGGTTTCGTTATACGGGCCCGGCTTTGGTCCACCGGTCGGCCGGCCCTTCACCGTTCAACTAGGAGCGAGATTCGTCTTCTAAATCTCGACACCCGGGACAGAAAAAGGCGCTGTACTTTCGTGCGGCGCCTTCTTTCTTTACACAGTCTCAATCTGCTCGCCGCCTGACGCGAGTTGCCGCCACAGCATCTCAACAGATAGATTTCGTGTGTGACTCTGCCAGTTATTTCCAAACTCCGGATTGTCTTTTTACTTCTCGCGGCTTTACCCATTGTGTTGGTTGAGCCCGCGCTGGGTCAGAGTCGCCCAACGCGCGTCGCGGTTATTCGCTTCGGAGACTCCGCGACGGCCAAACTGGTAGCACGACAAATCGAGCAACTAATAAAGACCTCAAACGACAGCGCTGACTTCGCTATTATCGATTCGGATCAGACGCAAGCTGCCGCGAACGGCGTCGGCTACGACGGCTCACTCAACATGACTCTCGAAGAGGCTCGCAACCTGGCCTCGGCCATCGGTTGCGACTTCTTCATCACCGGCAACGCGGAAACTCTGCGTCGATCGCCTTCGGCTTCTCCTGTCTACTTTGAGTCATTCGCTTCCCTTTTCCTGGTCAGCGCACGCACGGGCAAACTGGTTTTCTGGGAACGCCAGGAGGTTCGCCGACCCACGGCGATTGAAGCCGAGCGGACTCTGCTGAACGCGCTGTCCGCGGTTACGACGCGCGAGCGATATGAGAGCACAATTCGACGAATTGCTGAGGAAGAACGCACTTTGCGCGCGACCGCAATCGACCGGAGCGCTCCCGTTATCGAATTAATGCCGGATGCCGAAGCCACCAGCGGTGTTCGCGCGCCCCGCCCTTTTCGCCGCCCTAAACCGGCCTATCCCGACGCGGCCGCACACGATCAGGTGGAAGCCACAGTTGATGTCCTTGTGGACATCGACGCCAAAGGCAAGGTGGGCCAGATCGAAATCGCACGTTGGGCAGGTTACGGACTGGATGAATCGGTAATCAACACAGTCAAGCAGTTAGATTTTTTCCCTGCAATGCGTGACGGTGTCGCAATTCCAATGCGCGTGCTGTTGCGTTACAACTTCCGCAAACCACCTCAGCAATGAATTAACCACCGAGGACAAGAGAAGAACGGCGCTCTTAGCTCCTACTCTTAGCTCTTAGCTCTTAGCTCTTAGCTCTTAGCTGTTTTGTCTTGCTCTGTGTCCTCTGTGGTTCGATCTTACTGCGGCCGACGCGTGTTATCATCACGCGTCACGCGGCAGCGTGAATCAATCAATGCTTTATCTGTCGCAAGTCCTGGGCCGACCTATCCTCGACCTCGAAGGCGAGCGTGTCGCCACGCTCAAGGACGTCATCGTGCGTCTCGGCCAGGACGACCATCCACCGGTTGCAGGCTTCGTCGCGCGCTATCGCCGGCGCGACTTCTTTCTTTCGCGTTGGCGCATTTCGGACTTCGGCGAGCATGGCGTAAAGCTCGATTCCGACATTCTTGATCTGCGCCCGTTCATGCGACGCGAAGGCGAAGTGCTGCTGGCGCGCGACGTGTTGGACAAACAATTGATCGACGTTGACGGCAAGCGAGTCGTGCGCGTAAACGACGTGCAAATCATTCCGGCTGCGAACGAGTGGCGCGTGACAGGCGCCGACGTAAGTCTCGCCGGACTCTGGCGGCGGCTCGCTCCCTCGTTCATGCGTCGCGGAAACCCGGTTGAAGTCATCGACTGGGCCGACGTGGGCTATCTCGCCACTGACGCCGCGACTGTTCAGCTGAAATCTTCGCGCGGCAAATTATTGCGCCTGCATCCGGTGGAGATTGCGCGGCTCGCGGCAGCGTTCTCGTATCAACAAGGCGCGGAAATCGTCGAATCGCTCGATGACGAAACGGCCGCCGAGACCCTCGAAGAAATGGCCGCCGAACGCCAGGCGCAAATCATCGGCGATATGGACGAAGAGCGCGCGGCCGACATTCTGGAGCACATGTCGCCCGACGAAGCGGCGGACGTTTTGGGCGATTTGCCGGAAGAAAAAGCGGAAGATCTCCTGCACCGCATGGACGACGAAGAACAGTCTGAAGTCGCCGAACTGTTGCCTTACGAAGACGACACGGCCGGCGGGTTGATGACGACTGAGTTCGTTACTTTGCCGCGCGATTTAACGGTGGGCGAAGCACTCGCGCGGCTGCGCGGAATGGCTGAGACGCCCAACATGATCTATTACCTGTACGTCGTCGAGCACGAAGAGTCATGGAAATTGGTCGGGGTGATCGCGCTGCGAAGTTTAATACTGGCGAGAACGTCGGCGCCGCTCGAGCAAGTCATGAGATCAGATTTGCAGGTGGCACATCCTGATGACAATGCTGATGAGGTCGCGCACAAAATTGCCGAATATAATCTGCTGGCGCTGCCGGTGCTGGACGAAGCCGGCGACATACTGGGCATTGTCACCGTCGACGACGCGATTGAGCATCTGTTGCCGCGCGACTGGCGCGAACGCGTGCCGCGATTGCTGGGCTAGTCAGGACCGCTGCTAGTCGGAACCACCTGCGGAAGCGGGTGGGTGAACAGTTGAAACCTTGCGAACAGAAATCAACCAAATGACCGAGGACCCTCCGAGTGCCAGAACTACCAACCAACGTGCGAGGTGCAGGTCGCGGCATCCTGCGGCGTGGCGCTCAGGGTGTGCGGCGCACGGTGGCCCGCCGGCCACGGCTGTTTCTGTATCTTTCAGTTCTCGGCCCAGGGCTCATCACCGCAAACGCCGGCAATGACGCCGGCGGGATTGCGACCTTTGCGTCAGTCGGCGCAGATCACGGTTACAAGCTTCTCTGGCTTCTCATTCCGCTGACCATAAGCCTCGGAATGGTTCAGGAAATGTGCGCGCGCATGGGCGCTGTCACGGGAAAAGGTCTCGCCGATTTGATCCGCGAACGCTTTGGCGTGCGCTGGACGGCTTTGGTAATGCTCGCGCTCTTGATCGCAAACGGCGGCGTCACGGTTTCAGAGTTCGTTGGCATCGCGGCGGCGATGGAACTGTTTGGCGTGGCGCGATTCATCTCGGTTCCGATCGCGGCAATTGTGATTTGGTGGCTGGTCGTGCGCGGAAACTATCAGCGCGTCGAGCGGGTCTTTCTCGCGATGACGCTTGTCTTCCTCGGTTACGTCGTGTCGGCCTTTCTCGCGCGCCCGCCCTGGGGCACTGTCGCCCGCGAAATGGTGCGTCCGTCAATTGAGGTTACGCCGCTTTATTTGTTCACGCTGGTCGCGATCATCGGGACTACCATTTCGCCTTACATGCAGGTTTTCATTCAATCTTCAGTGGTTGAGAAACGCGTGCGGCCAGAGAGCTATGCGCTGACGAAAGCTGACGTCTGGGGCGGAACAATTTTCGCGATTCTGATCGTCTTTTTCATCGTGGTTTCGACTGCGGCGACGCTGCACGTGCGCGGTGAACATGTTGACTCAGCCGCACAAGCGGCACGCGCGCTACGCCCTTTCGCGGGCGCCTATGCCGAACTCTTGTTTGGAATTGGATTGTTCGGAGCGTCAATGCTGGCGGCCGGAGTTGTTCCCCTGGCCACCGCGTATTCGATCACCGAAGCGTTCGGTTTTGAGAAAGGCCTCTCGAACAGTTTCCGAGAGGCGCCAATCTTTCTTGGTATATTTACATTCCTGGTCGCTCTCGGCGCGCTCATCGCAATGATGCCGGGGTTGCCGATCATTTCCGTGCTCCTGCTGACCCAGGTTATCAATGGGGTGCTGCTGCCCGTGATCCTTTTCGCGATCCTGCGCCTGGCCAATGACCGCGAACTAATGGGGAGCTACGTCAATCGCCCTCTGTACAACGTCGGCGCCTGGGCCACCGCTCTGATCGTTTCCGCTTCGTCGTTACTTCTGATTGGCATCACAATCTTCCGCTGGTTAAGCTGATAACGGCCGGAACATTAGACTTATCCTCTCGCCAACTCATTGATTTGATGGTAAAAGTACACTCGCTCCATCGCACATTCGCTACGACCTAGCACCTTCATGGCAGCCAGTAAGCGCAAGAAAAGCGACATCCTTCTTTACCTGGTTGTGACCGCAGTTTTTGGTCTCGCCACATTCTTATTCTGGAAGTTCTTCGGGAACCACATCGAGGACCAGCCTTCCTTTGAGGGTTGGTGGAGGATTCCGTGGCTGGTGCTTCTCTCCGGCCTCGGCTACGCGAGCATTCGCGTCATTAACGCGCTGCTGTTCGACTTCGCTTTCCGCCTCCGGCAGGGTTATGAGGCGCCGACTCTCGTCCGTAATATCTTCACCCTGGTCGCGTTCGTCATCCTCTTCATTGTCATTTTCAGCAAGTTGTACCAGGAAGTTAACCTGGGAGCGCTCTTTACCACCTCCGCGATCTTCGGCGTCATCATCGGTCTCGCGCTGCAAGATACGCTGGGCAACTTCTTCGCGGGTATTTCCCTTCACGCCGATCGTCCCTTTCAAGTCGGTGATGTAGTCGTCCTTGGCCAGCAACAGCTGACAGGCGTAGTTGAAGGCATCACCTGGCGCGCCATAAAGATTCGAACTTTCCAAAATCATATTGTCCTGGTGAGCAACAGCAGCGCGGCCAAAGAGTCGATTGAAGTTTGCCCGCGTGAAAACCTGAACGCGCGCCTTGTTTTCTTTGGAACGCTCTACACCGATTCGCCGGCGAAGACCATTCACATTGTGCGCGAAGCGATTCGTGAAGCTGAGAACGTTTCGCCAAAGATCACTCCGATCGTGCGTATCAAGAATCTCGGCGACAGCGCGATCGAATGGGAAGTCAAATACTGGCTGGAAGATTACGCGAAGTATAACGACACTGACGCCCTTCTCCGGCAATTGATCTGGTACGCACTGCGTCGCGCCAACCTAACCTTCGCCTTTCCGACGCGCACGCTGCACCTCGAACGAAAGGGTCCGATGCCGCTGGCTACCGGGCCACAGAAAGAAGTTATTGAGCGACTCTCGGCCGTCGATATCTTCGCACCGCTCTCAAATGAAGAGACTGAGAAACTCGCGGGAGGCGCCGTGCGACACATTTTTGCGCCTGGCGAACTCGTCATCCGCGCCGGAGACCAGGGAGCTTCAATGTTCGTAGTTCATAGCGGCCGAGTGCAGGTGCAAATATCTGACGGCGGCCAGCAGAGGCCTGTGGCCGTCCTGAGCGAAGGTGCATTCTTCGGCGAAATGGCGCTCTTCACCGGCGAGCCGAGAACCGCCAACGTCGTCGCGCTCGAAGAAACCGAAGTTCTTGAAATCGGCCACGACGCGATGAAGCACCTTTTCGAAACAAACCCCGACCTGGCTGAGTCCATTAGCTGGACGATCGCTGAACGAAGGGCCGGCCTGGAGGCGAGTTCTCAACAGGGTGCCGCGGTGGCCAAAGCCGAATCTGCCGGCCTCCTCAATTCGATCAAGCGCTTTTTTGGCCTCCGGTAGCCCCCTCAAACCTTCGATGCCCGAACCATTTGCGGCCCTAAAACGGCCCAGAAGCGCGCTCGAGCCAGACTTGACATGCAAAGACTCAGATATTATTATCCGTTCGTGCTCAGGCCGTGAAAGCCCCGGACTCGACGCGCTGCTGAGCACGGAAATTCACAGTAATTTTGCAGGAGGTTGTTTACAGTCATGACCGTCACTCGCTACGATCCATTTCGCGATTTACGAAATCTTCAGGAAGAAGTTAACCGGCTTTTCACAGGCAATGCGGGCCGCACGTTCGACGACGAAGGCATCGCGCGCGGCTCATGGAGCCCGAGCGTCGATATCTACGAGAACAAGGAGCAAATCGTGCTCGAGGCAGAGTTGCCCGGCATGAACCGTGAGGATTTCGACCTGACAGTTGAAAACAATGTGATTACGCTTCGCGGTGAGCGCCGCTTCGAGAAGAAGGAAGACACCGATAATTATCACCGCGTCGAGCGCGCCTACGGCAGCTTCACGCGCTCGTTCACTTTGCCGAATACTGTTTCAGGAGAGGGCGCATCCGCCGACTATCGAAATGGCGTGCTTCGCGTGACTTTGCCGAAGCGCGAAGAAACTAAGGCGCGCCGGATTGAGGTGAAGGGCGAAGGCGGCAGGACAATCGAAGCTAAGGCTGATAAGACTTCGGCTGCCCAGGCGTAAGTTCGCTTAGATTTGTATTGACGGGGCGCTGGCGGTGTCGTCAGTTGCCCCGTTTGCTTTCCCATTCGTCAGAATTGATAGAATTAGTTGTCAAAGTTTTGCTATGCGCTTAGACAAATTCACACTTCGGGGACAGGAAGCGATTCAATCGGCCATTGAACTGGCTGAAAGAACTCAGAACCAGCAGGTTGAACCTGAACATATGCTGTGCGCGATGCTCGATCAGCCCGAGGGCATCGTGCGTCCGCTGCTCGGTAAAATCGGCGCGAACATCCAGGTTATCAAGAATGATTGCGAAGCGGCGGTGGCGCGCTTTCCTCGGGTTCAAGGCGGACAGCAATACTTCTCTTCCCGTTTAAGCCAGGTCTTCACGGCGGCCCAAAAGCAGGCCGATGAGATGAAGGACGAGTACGTCTCGACCGAGCATCTGCTTCTGGCGATTGCGGATGAGAAGACAGGTGACGCCGGTAAGATTCTCCGCCAGCATGGTGTTAATCGCGATGACTTGCTCAAGGTGATCGAGCAAACGCGGGGCGGCACGCGCATCACTGATCAGAATGCGGAAGCGAACTACCAGGCACTGGCGAAATACGCACGCGACCTGACCGACCTGGCGCGGAAAGGAAAGCTTGACCCAGTCATCGGACGTGACGATGAAATCCGACGCACCATCCAGGTGCTTTCCCGCCGGACAAAGAACAACCCCGTGCTAATCGGTGAGCCCGGCGTTGGCAAGACGGCGATCGTGGAAGGCTTGGCCCAACGAATAGTTTCCGGCGACGTGCCCGAAACGCTCCGCAACAAGCGGCTGGTCGGGTTGGATCTCGGAGCCATGCTGGCCGGCGCCAAGTACCGCGGCGAGTTTGAAGATCGCCTGAAGGCGGTCTTAAAGGAAATCGAAACCGCGCAAGGTCAGATCGTTCTGTTCATTGATGAGCTGCACACGCTCGTCGGCGCCGGCGCTGCCGAAGGCGCAATCGACGCTTCGAACATGTTGAAGCCGGCGTTGGCGCGTGGAGAGTTGCGCTGCGTGGGCGCTACCACGCTGAACGAATACAAGAAGTACATTGAAAAGGACGCCGCGCTCGAGCGCCGCTTCCAGCAAATCTATGTCGGGGAACCGACCGTCGAAGACACGATTGCGATTTTGCGCGGCTTGAAAGAACGCTACGAAGTTCATCACGGCGTTCGCATCAAGGATTCGGCCATTGTGGCTGCGGCAACGCTTTCGAACCGCTACATCACCGATCGTTTTCTGCCAGACAAAGCGATCGACTTGATCGATGAGGCTGCTTCGCGGCTGCGCATTGAGATCGATTCACTGCCGCAGGAGATCGATCAGCTTGAACGCGAAATCATGCAGCTCGAGATCGAGCGGCAGGCATTACAGCGCGAAGAAGACGACCGTTCAAAAGCGCGCCTGCGCGAAATTGAACAACGCATCGCCGACCTGAAAGAAAATTCTTCGGGCATGAAAGCCAAATGGCAGTCGGAGAAAGCGATTATCGAGCACATCCGCGGCGCCAAGGCTGAACTCGAACAACTAAAGTTGCAGTTGGATCAGGCGCGGAATGGCGGCGACCTGGGGCGTGCTTCTGAGATTCAATATGGCCAAATCCCTGAACTGCAGCAAAAACTTGAAGCCGAGCAAGCCAAACTTGGGATACTGCAGTTGGACGGCGTCACTCTGAAAGAAGAGGTTGACGAAGAAGACGTGGCGGAAGTCGTCGCGAAATGGACCGGCGTGCCGGTTACCAAGATGCTCGAAGGCGAGATGCATAAGCTTCTGGGCATGGAGGAGCGCCTGCGTCAGCGTGTAATCGGCCAGGACGAAGCGCTGCAAGCGGTTGCCAATGCTGTGCGACGCGCACGCGCGGGCCTGCAGGATCCGAATCGGCCAGTCGGCTCGTTCATCTTTCTTGGACCGACGGGCGTCGGCAAAACGGAAACCGCGCGCGCTCTCGCTGAGTTTCTTTTTGACGATGAGCGCTCGATGGTGCGCCTCGACATGTCTGAGTACATGGAGAAGCACGCGGTAGCGCGAATGATCGGCGCGCCGCCAGGTTATGTCGGATACGAAGAAGGCGGTCAACTTACGGAAGCTGTTCGGCGCCGGCCTTACGCCGTGATTCTTTTTGACGAGATCGAAAAGGCGCATGCGGACGTATTCAATGTGTTGCTTCAGATTCTGGATGATGGCCGGTTGACGGACTCGAAAGGCCGTACGGTTGATTTCAAGAACACGGTTCTGATCATGACCTCGAATCTCGGCTCGCGCGAGATTCAAGAAGTCAGCGACGACGAGAAGCAGGTGCGTGAGGCTGTGACGCAGGTTTTGCAAGATCACTTCAAACCCGAATTCTTGAATCGAATTGACGACATAGTGATCTTTCATCGGTTGTCGCGCGATCAGATCAGTCAAATTGTGGACGTTCAACTTGAACGACTGCGCCAGATGTTGCACGAACGTAACATCTCCATCGTGCTCGACGATTCGGCGAAGGAACTGCTGGCGCTCGAAGGGTACGATCCGAATTACGGCGCGCGGCCGCTGAAACGCGCGATTCAGACGCTGATTCAGAATCCGCTGGCCATGAAACTCTTACAGGGAGACATCCAGTCGGGCCAAACGGTGACAGTTTCAGCACAGGATGGCGAACTGGTCTTTCACACGAACCAGGCTGCCGCCGCGGCATAATGTCACCCCCGTGACGGCGGCTTTGTGAGAAACTGATATGGCAAGCAAATTGCTTGCTGTAACGCGGGAATATTCCTGTTGCACTGAAACGCAACGGCGAATATTCTCTCGGCATCAAACAATGCTTTGATTGTGCGGCCGCGATTGAAGCATGCGGGGATCGGAAGCGAGGAATTCGAGCACATGGTTGATCTCGGGGCATACAAAGATAAATTCGGGGATAGCGGTCAGCGAGTGCTCGAAAAGGCTCTGGGCGAATCGAGACGCCGCGACCAAAATTACATAACCGTAGAACACATCATTCACGCGCTCGCGAAGGAAGAGTCGGAACTTTTTAACTCAACCATTCGGAGCCTCGCCGTGGATCCCGATGCGGTCACCGGAGCGATCGATCGGCGTCTTGATAACGCGCGCCAACACGTCGGGAAAGGATTCCGGATCGCTCCTGACACAACAGACCTTTTCAAGCGCGCGATGGAGCGGGCTCGCTCGCGCGGTCGCAAAACAATCGAATCGACAGACATCTTTGACGTGCTGTCAAAAGACGACAGTCTTTTGGTGGAAGTCCTGCGCGGCCTTGGCGCAACACCCGAACTGGTTGTCGAGCGCATCAAGACCAACGTTGATGAGCGCGAGCGCCAGGAAGAACAATACCGGAAGAAGTTTGAACTGCCCGCATATTTGAAACACTTCGGCGTGTCGCTCAATCGCATGGCGCGCCAGGACAAAATCGCGCCGACGATCGGGCGCGAAAGAGAAATCCAGCAAATCATCGAGATTCTTTGCCATCGCGAACGTGCGAACTCGCCGATGTTGGTCGGTGAGCCGGGCGTAGGCAAGACAGCAGTGATCGAAGGCCTCGCGCGCATGATCGAACTCGAACCCCAGAGAGTTCCCGCGCGCTTGCGCAATTCGCACGTCGTGCAATTGCAGATGGGTGGCATTGTGGCCGGCACCATGCTGCGTGGCATGTTCGAAGAGCGCATAAAAGGCATCATCGACGAAGTCAAAGAACGCGACAATCTGATCCTGTTCATCGACGAAGCGCACACGATCATCGGCGCCGGCGCCGCACTCGGCACGTCTTCGGACGCCGCGAACATGTTCAAGTCATCTCTGGCGAAGGGTGAACTCCGGATCATCGGCGCGACCACGCTGACTGAGTACAAGGAGTACATCGCGGAAGACGAGGCGTTGGCGCGACGTTTCCGTTTGGTAAAAGTTGACGAGCCGTCGATTGTCGAAACACGCGAAATTCTGCTCGGCGTCCGGCCACGTCTGGAAAGAAACTACTCGGTTCAGATTTCCGACGAAGCAATTAACACGGCGCTCGAAATGGCGCCGAAATACATCCGCAATCTGCATCTGCCGGACAAAGCGATCGGCTGGCTGGACACTGCTGCCGTTAAAGTTGAAATCAATGAACCACATGCCATGGTCGTGAAGCCTGAGCATGTGATCGACGTGATTTCGCAGGAGTCGCGGATTCCGCGTGACATGATCTTTCGCGACACGAGCGATCGGTTCGCGTTGATCGAAGCGCAACTTGCGCAGCGAGTCATCGGACAAAAGGACGCCATCAAAGCCGTCGCGCAACGTCTGCGTTTGAACAAAGGCCCGCTGAAGGAATCGCATTACAAACCTGACGGCGTGTTGTTGTTCCTGGGTCCGACCGGCGTCGGAAAGACGGAATTGGCCAAGGCCGTCGCCGAATTCATGTTCGGTGACGAGCAGAAGATGATTCGACTGGACATGTCGGAGTACAGCGACGGCACCATTGGTATCGAGAAACTAATCGGTATGCCGCGTGGCATTGTGGGTTCAGAGCGCGGTGGAATTCTGACTGAGCAATTGCGCGAGAATCCATACACGGTGTTGCTGCTCGACGAAGTCGAGAAAGCCAATCCCTACCTGATGAATCTCTTTCTGCAAGCTTTCGACGAAGGCTGGCTGACGGATGGTCGTGGTCGGCGCGTTTATTTATCTGACGCAATCGTCATCATGACGTCGAACCTGGGCTCAGACAGTTTCAAGAAATTCGAAAAACCACTGGGCTTTGGCACAAAGACCAGCAACGACTTTCGTCAGGTAAAGAAAGATGTGATGAAAGCTGCCGAGGCTCGCTTCTCGCCTGAGTTCCGCAATCGCATCGATGAGATTATTGTCTTCTCGCCGTTGACGATGGACGAAGTGAAGCAGATCGCTCAACTTTATCTCGACAAAACGCGCCGTCAGATGAAACGGCAGGGCAAGTTATTCGAGGTCACGGAGGCGGCGGTGGAGCACGTCACAGAAAAAGGCTACAGCACGCAATACGGCGCGCGCTTCCTGAAACGGTACATCGACGAACACGTTAAGCTGCCGATTACAAACATGTGGAAGGAGTCGTCGCGCTTCGTCGTCGATGTCGCGGACGGTGAAATCGTCGCGCGCGCAGAAGACGGCTCGGACGTTCAATCAAATGGCGACTAGGCCTTCCTGAAGCCGAATTAAGAAGAGCCTCAACCTTGGCGTTGAGGCTCTTTTCATTTTGTGCTGTAATTCCCGAACCAGACTGATGGGGCCAACTTCACACTTCATGTCCTACCGCAAAGTTACAGTCGCACTATTAGCAATACTCGTTTCCGTCTTTTCGTGTTTGGCGGAATCCGACGCGGCCAGGACAAGCGACGAGAAATCCGAACAGATTATCCAGAAAGCTATTAAAGCGATCGGCGGAGACGCCTACCTGAACGTCAGGACGGTCATCGGGCGAGGCTTCTACACCGACTACCACGATGGAGTTTCGGGCGTGCCGCTCCGCTTCGTCGATTACATCGCGTATCCCGATCGCGAGCGCACTGAATTCTCCGGCAACGGAAACCGGGTTATTCAGACAAATTATCAGAACGAAGGATGGATGTTCGATGCGGCCGGGAAATCCTTGAAAGACCAGACCGCGAAACAGGTCGAGGATTTTCGCAACGCGATGCGCACGAGCATGGAGAATCTTTTGCGCGGCTGGTGGCGCAAAGAAGGCGCGACGTTAAGTTACGTCGGCAGACGCGAAGCCAGTTTGGGCCGCCGCAACGAAGCGGTGAAGCTGACTTATCCGGATGGCTTTTGGATCGAATACGAGTTTGCTGCCGTCGAAGGCACGCCCGCGAAAGCCATTTACAAGCGCAAACAGAAAAATCCTGACACCGACGAAATGTTCGAAACAACCGAAGAGGATCGGTTTTTTAAACCGGTCGCGGTCGCGGGTGTGAGCGCGCCGTTCGTGATCGATCATTTTCGCAACGGCGTGCAAACCAGTCGCATCAATTACGAATCCATCGAATTCAACAAACCACTGGCTGATTCATTGTTCGCAAAGCCTGCGAATATCAAAGCAGTCAAATAGTAGTTCGTAATCTCACCCGCGCTTCTCGTTCAGCGAGGAACGCAACCCGAAAAGGAGACGACCAATGCCCCGAACGAATTGGCTTCGGATGATCATCGGCATTTTGATCGCCACGATCATCATGTTTTTAAGCGACGGGTTCTTTCACGAGCGAGTCGTGGTTGCCGATTGGACAGCAGTTTATACTGCGCTCGGCAGTCGCCCGCCTGTACATAGCACGGCTAACCTTTTGTACTTCTTTATCTTTGAGCTGGGGCGCGGCATTTTGGCGATGTCGCTCTACGTGATGTTGCGAGTATGCTGGAAACCCGGTCCGGCGGCTGCGGCGCTGGCGGGCATCGTCACGTGGATTGCTTTTTCAGTTACCGGTCCGGCGCAGTTCATTCCGCTCGGGTTCTTTTCGCATGCGCTTTGGTTCAAGGTGGGTGCCTTTCACCTGGTCACCTCGATAATCGCGACAATCGCGGGCGCGGCGATTTACAAAGAGGCTAAGTGATCAGTTCTGATCGCGTTCGTCGAGGAGTCTGCCAATAGTTCCCGCCAGCTTATCGACGGCTTCGGTCTTGCGCAGGAAGGCGTCAACGCCGGCCCGCCAGGCTTCTTTCTCAACATCGTCACCAGAGACCATGATGATTGGTAAGGTGCGTCGATGGACGATGCTACGAACGCGCAGGATTAGTTCAAGCCCGCTTAACCCCGGCAGATTGTTATCGACAACCAGCACGTCGCACCGCGCACTCGTCTTTAAGATTTCCCACGCTGCCAGCCCATCCAAGCACGATTGGACGTGAAATCCAGCGTTAGTCAGTTTCTCGTTTACGCGTCGCGCCAAAGGTCTGTTGTCTTCGACGTGCAGGACCACGAGCTGATTTGGAGCGACGTCGGGTTCCGTTGTTGTGGTTCCTTGTTTAGCTCGCGCGGGTTGCGAAAACAAGTGCCGTCGCCGCTTTCGCACGGCGGTGCGGTGTCCGATCAGATCTTTATGCCGGTTGTTGAGCAGCGACACCAGACTCTGGTGATGTTTGAAGCCCAGCAATTGCGAGGCTT
>JBASRE010000060.1:0-9523 GCA_049273695.1 Pyrinomonadaceae bacterium | reverse complement strand
GGAACAGCAGCTACACCGGCCAGCCCATCCCGGCGGATGAAATGCGCGAATGGGTCGAGCAGACCGTCGCTCGCATTCTCAAACTTCACCCCCATCGCCTCCTCGAAATCGGCTGCGGCACTGGCCTACTCCTCTTTCGAATTGCACCGCACAGCGAATACTACTGCGGCACGGACGTGTCGCCTCGGGCGTTGGATTACGTTCGCGAGCAGTGTGAGAAGATGGGGCGGGAGTTCCCACCGGTGACGTTGCGGCAGGGAGCCGCCGACGCGCTCGATGGTATCGAAGCCGAAACCTTCGACACGGTCATTCTCAACTCTGTCATTCAATACTTTCCCGATGTCGATTACCTGGTGCGCGTGCTTGAGAAATTGGTCAGCGCCGTCAGACCCGGGGGTTCAATCTTCGTGGGGGATGTGCGCAACCTTCGGCTGCTCAAAGCATTCCGCGCTTCGGTAGAGCTTTCACGCGCTCCTGCCGACGAGTCCGCGCAGGATGTGCAACAGCGCGTGAGCCAGCAGGTACGCAAAGAGAAGGAACTTTGCCTCGACCCGGCATTCTTTCAAGTGCTGGGGGAGCACTTAGCGGGCGTCAGCCGGGTCGAGATTCAGCTTAAGCGCGGACACGTCGCTAACGAACTGACGAGTTTTCGCTACGATGTGACGTTGCACGTTGGAAAACCCAAGCCGCCTTCTGCCGCCGCCCGCGTCTCACTCGACTGGCGGGATCATGAATTGACCCTCGCATCGGTGGGCCAACTCTTGTTGGTGAACAGGCCCGACGCTTTGTCGATTGCCCGGGTGCCCAACGCACGTGTTCTTTCAGCCGTCAAAAGCGTCGAACTGCTGGCCCGGGCGGAGCCAGGCGCGACGGTCGCCGAGTTGCGCGAGGCTCTCTCCGCGACGACCGCGGAGAACGGTGTCGAACCGGAAAGCGTATGGGAGATCATCGAGGGCACGCCCTACTCGGTTGAAGTCACCTGGTCTGAGTCGCTCGACGACGGCTGCGTTGATCTTCTCTTCAAGCAAAGCGAAACAGAGTCACACCAGCCGTGGATAAAGAATGCCGTCGCCGAGACTTCAAAAGCAGCGCCCGTTCCCGCTTGGAATGCTTACGCCAACAATCCGCTCCGAGAGATGCTCACCGGGACAGTCGAACCACGACTGCGTAGCTATCTGGCAGAGAAACTGCCGTCCTACATGATTCCAACCGCTTTTGTATTGCTGCCTGAGATGCCGTTAACTCCCAATGGCAAAGTAGACCGGGCGACGCTGGCAAAAATGGAGATCGGGAATGCCCTGGCAGAACAGGATCACGTTGCGCCCCGTAATAAAACTGAAGAAGCGGTGGCTGCGATCTGGGCCGAAGTGCTGGGTCTCAACCAGGTCGGCGTGCACAGCGATTTTTTCGAAATAGGCGGACACTCCCTGCGCGCTACCCAGGTCATTTCTCGTCTACTCAAGACCTTCGGCGTCGAACTGCCGCTGCGCAGCATGTTCGAGTCTCCGACCATTGCCGGCCTGACTGAAAAGATCGAGCTGGCAGGTCGGGACGGGCTCAGCCTGCAGGTTCCCACAATCACCGCCGTTTCGCGCGAGCAAAATCGCTTCTCGCTTTCCTTTGCGCAACAGCGGCTGTGGTTTATTCATCAACTGGAACTAGACAGGGCCGCCTACAACGTGCCTATGGCAGTCCGGTTGACTGGGCATCTGGACATTCCCGCATTTGAGCGGACCCTGACCGAAATCGTCCGTCGACACGAAGTACTGCGCACGAATTTCGTCGAGGTTGACGGGCGACCGGTACAGGTCATCAATCCTGCTCTACAACTAGTTTTACCAATCGTTGATCTGACTCATCTACATTCGGACAAACGCGAAGCAGAAGCTAAACGCATGATTAATGCCGAGGCCGAACAAGCTTTCGACCTTGAGTCCGGACCGTTACTGCGCGCGAGTTTGCTGCGGATCAATGAGCACGAACATCTGGCAGTTATGACGATGCACCACCTCGTGATCGATGGCTGGTCTTTGGGAGTGCTGATCCATGAGGTGGCAACTCTCTATGCCGCGTATTCTCAGGGACGACCCTCCTCGCTGCCTGAGTTGTCCATTCAGTACGTGGATTATGCTGTATGGCAACAACAATGGCTTCAGGGCGAGGCGCTGTCCATCCAATTGAGTTACTGGAGTCAACAACTGGCGGGTGCTGCTGTGCTGGAATTGCCCACCGATCATCCTCGTCCCACGCTACAGGCATTTCGCGCTGCGCAGCTTCCATTTGTCCTGTCGCAACAGTTAACCGATTCGCTAAAGGCTTTGACCCAGCGCGAAGGCGTCACCCTGTTCATGACGCTGCTCGCTGCGTTCCAAACTCTGCTCCATCGGTACACCGGTCAGGAGGATATCCTCGTCGGCGCACCCATCGCAGGCCGCACTCGCGCCGAAACCGAAGATCTTATTGGTCTCTTTATCAACACCTTGGTCTTGCGCTCAGACTTGAGTGCAAATCCTAGCTTCCGCGAATTGCTACAGAGAGTGCGAGAGACTACGTTGCAAGCCCATGCTCATCAGGATGTGCCTTTTGAGAAAGTGGTGGAATCGTTACAGCTCGCGCGAGATCTGAGCCGTCAGCCGTTGTTTCAGGTCATGATGGTCTATCAGAATCCGCCCGCATCATCCCTGGACCTGGGAGGACTTACTCTAAGTCCCGAGGATTTTGAAACAAGAGCGGTCGTAAGGTCGGACTTGGATCTTTACCTTTGGGAGCGCCCCGAAGGAATCAAGGGCAACTTCATGTACGACGCCGATTTGTTCGACGCGGCTACCATAGAGCGCATGAGCAAACGGTTTGCGGATTTATTAGAAAGCGTCGTGCGCAGCCCGGATCTCCCCTTGGCCGATCTTCAAATTGATGAGGACATCCAGGTTCCGAACATACCATTGTTAACTGAAGCGAACCGGGAGTATCCACTTTCCTATCATCAGGAACGGCTATGGTTCATCGACCAGTTTGAGAAGGGTAACGTATATGCGTCAAGTCCCATTTATCACAACATACCCCTCATTCTGCATCTCAGCGGCCCGATCGATTGCGAGCTGTTAGAGTCAAGCCTCAACGCGATCATTGATCGACACGAGGCGTTGCGAACCAGGATCATCACTAAAAACGCTCGCGGTCTACAGGTGGTCAACCATCAGGAATCTCTGAAATTGAAGGTGGTAGATTTGTCGGATTCAGGTAAGCCCGTGCCCATTGAGACCTTGATAGAGTTGGCCCTTGCGGAGACGAGGCTGCCGTTTGTTTTGGATAATGACCATCCGGTGAGGGCGGCGCTTTTGCGGGCGAGCCACGAAGAATCCGTGCTGGCCGTCACGGTTCATCACATCATTGCGGACAAGAGATCGCTGCGAGTTATCGCCGAGGAGCTGGGGGAGATTTATGGTGCTCGAAGCGAAGGGCGTGTTCCCCAACTACCGAGAGTGGCATTCCAATATAATGAATACGCACAATGGCAGCGCAGCCTTCCCGCGGAGGTAATGGACTCACTCCTATTCTATTGGAAATGGCAACTCCGCGGTAAGTTGCAGCCGCTGGAACTTCCCGAAGATCATCCTCGTCCCGCTGTTCACACTTTCACCGGCGCGCGCCACGCATTTTCTCTGGGGAAGAATCTCTCGCGAGGCATCGAGGTTCTCGCGAAGGAAGCACACTCCAACGCATTCGCGATCGTGCTCGCCGCCTTTAAGGCGCTCTTGCACCAATACGCCAGGCTGGATGAAATCGTGGTGGGCACGAGCGCACCCGGCCGCAGCCAACCGGGGACAGAGAACGTCGTGGGGCCCTGCGCCAACCTCCTGGTGCTGCGCAGTAATCTGGCCGGAAATCCTACCTTCCGGGCCTTCCTCGCTCAAGTGACGAAGACGGTTGCACAAGCGAATGCGCATAGCGAGATACCGTTTGACAAACTGGTCATGGAGTTGAAGCCCGCCAAGGATATGAGTCGCACCGCACTGTTCGACATCCTCTTCCAATTTGAGAACGCCGGATTGGCGGAGTTGAACGCCGGAGCGGCAAAGGCGCGCGTCGTCGAGACGAATCTTGGTTTCGGGAAGTATGATTTGGACCTTTTCATAAACGGCGGAGCCAATGGATTGTCTGGGACTGTTGTATACAACGCCGATATCTATGACGACTTTACGATCAGGCAGATGATGCGGCACTTCGAGGTGATGCTCGAAGCCGTGACCTCCGACCCTGACCGGCTCATCGACGATGTTGTTCTGATCGGCAGCGCCGAAGAGCAACAGCAACTCGTGACCTGGAACGCCACGCAGGCTGTTTATCCAAAAGACAAAACGATTCACCAGCTTTTTGAGGAACAGGCGAGGCGGACTCCCGATAGGCCGGCAGTGATCGACGGTGATACGGCAATGACTTATCGCCTCCTTGATGAAAGAGCTAACCAACTGGCTCACCTGCTGGGAAACCTTGGAGTCGCGTCTAACGTTCTCGTCGCTATCTGCCTCGAAAAATCCGCGGAAATGGTTGTTGCTCTCCTCGCCGTCCTAAAGGCAGGCGGCGCTTACCTCCCATTGAATCCCGAATTTCCCAAAGAGCGTTTGCGTTTCATGATCGAAGATTCCGGCACAGTCCATCTGATCACCAGCGCGCCTATGCTGCGCAAACTGCCGGAACAAATCTCTTCTCTTATTCTCGTTGATAGGGATCGCGAAAGCATTTCGGCGCAACCGATCGTGGCTCCGCTCCGTGAAGCTACCCCCCACAACCTCGCCTACTGCATTTATACCTCTGGTTCAACCGGTAAGCCGAAAGGAGTCCTTATTGAGCACCGTAACGTAGTCCGACTCATGTTGAACGATAAGCTGTGCTTCAAGTTCACTCAGGATGATGTCTGGACTATGTTTCATTCCTATTCTTTCGATTTCTCGGTCTGGGAGATGTACGGGGCGCTCCTTTATGGCGGCAAACTTGTTCTGGTATCGGAGCGAGACACGAAAGATCCTTTGCTGTTCTTAAATCTGCTCGTTGATGAAGGAGTGACCGTCCTTAACCAAACACCCTCAGCCTTCAACAATCTGACGCGCGAAGCGCTCAAGCGTTCAGCAACCAAACTGGCGCTCAGATATGTGATCTTCGGCGGCGAGGAATTACACCCGCTACAGTTGCGTGAATGGAAGAGTGCCTACCCTCATGTCACGCTCGTGAACATGTATGGAATTACCGAGACCACGGTTCATGTCACCTATAAAGAGGTGAAGGAGCGAGAGATTGAGGAGAATGTCAGTAACATCGGCGGCCCGATACCCACAACGACCACTTATCTTATGGATTCGAAACTTCGGTTGCTACCTATTGGAGTGCCTGGCGAAGTATGCGTCGGCGGAGATGGGGTTAGCCGGGGTTACCTGGACAGGGAGGATCTGACTCGTCAGAAGTTCATCCAAAACCCATATAAACCTGAGGAGCGCATCTATCGTTCCGGGGACCTCGCCAAGCTGCTTCCGAATGGACAGATGGTATACCTGGGAAGGATGGACGACCAGGTGCAGATCCGCGGGTTCAGAGTAGAGTTAGGCGAGGTTCGCAGCCATTTGCTCGAACATCCATCCGTGGCAAAAGCTGAAATTATTGCCAGGCAGATCCACTCTGAGACACTGGAACTTGTTGCATATGTCGAGCCAATCTCCGAGGTTAACGTAACGGACCTACGTAACCACTTAGCGCAAACACTCCCGTCCTACATGGTGCCGTCAGCGTTTGTAATGATGAAGTCTCTGCCCATGACATCGAACGGTAAGGTTGACCGACGCGCACTGCCCGCGCCAGAACACACTCGGCCGGAGCTGGACGGAGGCTTCGCCGCACCGCGTACTATTGTCGAAGAGATAATGGCAGGTATTTGGATGCAAGTGCTGGAGATTGAACGAGTCGGCATCAATGACAACTTCTTCGATCTCGGCGGACACTCTTTACTCGCCACACAAATCATCTCGCTGATTAGAGAAACTTTCCAAATTGAACTCCCTTTGCGTGCTCTGTTCGAAAAACCCACCGTCGCTGCGCTGGCTCAAGTCGTCGATACGCAGCGCCTCGATGCAGAACAAATGCAGTTGCCGGCGATCAGTCCGCTTCCGCGTGATGGACAGTTGCCGCTCTCCTTTGCACAGCAGCGACTGTGGTTTCTTGAGCAGTTGGACCCGGGTAGCCCACTTTACAACTGTCCCGGTGCGGCGCATCTCAAAGGCAGCCTCGATGTTGACGCGCTCGAAGCAAGCCTCAACGGGGTCATTCGGCGGCACGAGTCATTACGCACCAGATTTGCGACCGTCGGAGGCGAACCGGTACAGGTGATCAGCAGCGAGTGGAAGGTCAGGCTCAGCGTGGAGGAAATCAGCGCCGGGAGCGAAGCAGAGCGAGCGGCCGAAGTAGAACGGCAAACCGAAGCTGAAGCGCGGCAGGGCTTTGATTTAGCCGCAGGGCCGTTGCTGCGAGTCAAGCTGTTGCGCCTGGCTGCTGACGAACACGTACTCTTCTTCACCATGCATCACATTATTTCTGACGCGTGGTCTCTAGGTATATTTCTGCGTGAACTGGCCATCCTTTATGAGGCACACCGCCGTGGAAGCGAGGCGGAGTTGATGGAACTTCCAATTCAGTATGCGGACTACGCCAGTTGGCAGCGCGAGTACCTGAACGGCGAAGTGTTTGCCCAACAGTTGGGATACTGGACCAGGCAATTGGCGGGCGCGCCAGCGGTGCTGGAGCTTCCCTTTGACCGCGTACGGCCCAATGAGCAGACGCATCGCGGGGCGCAACAAGCGGTGAAGTTAAGCGCGAGCCTGTCGGAGAAGTTGCGTGAGCTTTCCCGCCGGGAAGGCGTGACCCTCTACATGACGCTGCTAGCGGCATTTGATGTTCTCCTCTATTCCTACACCGGCCAACCGGACGTAGTGGTCGGCACAAATGTCTCCAACAGGGATCGGCGCGAAACAGACCAGTTGATCGGCTTCTTTGTCAATCAGGTGGCGATGCGCGCGAATCTATCCGGCGATCCAACTTTCGGTGAGTTGTTGAGACAAGTGCGCGAGGTGACCATCAACGCTTTTGCGCACCAGGACATACCTTTCGATAGGCTGATCGAAGCATTGAAAGTAGAGCGTAATCTCAGTCACGCGCCGCTCGTTCAGGTGAAGATTGATTTGCTCAACACGCCTTTACCTAACCTGAGCGGAACTGAACTTACCATTACCCCACTGATTGGTGACACCGGTGGATCGCATCTGGATCTGATCGTTTCTCTAGTTAACACACAAAGTGAGTTGACCGGATGGCTGCTCTACAACACTGACCTTTTTGATCTAACCGCCGTGGTTGGGATTTTCAATCGATTCGAATCGCTTCTTGCCCACATAGTCGCGCAGCCCGACGCCAGATTGAGCACATTGATTAAATCCCTCGCAGAAGCTGATGAGCTGGAGGCGAGCAGAAAAGAACAGGGGTTCAGGGAATCCAAGAGCAAGAGATTGAAAAGCCTCAAGCGTAGCAGCGTAGCCTTCCGAAAATAAGAGCCAAAAAATTAATGAGTGACTTGACCACTGGCAAACCGAAGCTGGGAAGCATCGGTGCAACTAGGCGTAAGGCCGTTCGGATCTCAAACAAAGGCCTCCTTAAAACAGCATTCTTGCATCCTGACGAAAGAGCACCGCTCGTGATCGAGCCGATGATAGAAGGTTTGCACCCGACATCCTGGATTGCCGGCAACTGTCAACACATCGAAGCCCAGTTACTTACGCATGGGGGGCTGCTCTTTCGCAATTTTAATCTCCCGGGAGTGACCGGCTTTGAGGCGTTTATCAGAGCTTTCACGGAAGACTTGCTGGAATACAAATATCAATCGACGCCGCGCACTGCAGTGGGGGGCAACATCTATACTTCCACTGAGTATCCCGCCGCTCAGACCATACCTCTCCACAACGAGATGGCGTACGCCCACACCTGGCCGATGAAAATCTGGTTTTATTGCATGAGCCCCGCCGAGCATGGCGGCGAAACACCTATCGCCGATAGCCGCAAAGTCTTCGGCCGTATTGACCCAAAAATCAGAGAGCGGCTGATCAAGAAGCAGATCATGTATGTAAGAAACTACGACGACGGACTCGACCTGTCGTGGCCGACTGTTTTTCAAACAACCGACAGACGTCAGGTTGAAGCTTATTGCCGCCACGCCAGTATTGAATTCGAATGGCTGCAGCGCGATCGCCTTCGCACACGCCAGGTTTGTCAGGCCGCGACAGTGCACCCCAGCACAGGCGAGTGGGTCTGGTTCAATCAGGCGCACCTCTTTCACGTATCGAATTTGGAGCCGGCCGTACGAGAGGCGTTGTCCTCGACATATGAAGAGGAAGACTACCCGCGCAATGCTTACTACGGAGACGGATCAACCATCGAGAGTGAAGTGTTAGCTAACATTCGTGAGGCGTATGCCAGGGAAACCATTGTCTTCACCTGGCAGGCAGGTGACGTCTTGATGTTGGACAACATGCTCATGGCCCACGGGCGCAAGCCATTCCGCGGACCGCGTAAGGTCGTGGTGGGGATGGCTCAATCAACAAAAGCAGACAAGAGAGCCTAATTCAGGCGGAGCTTCAAGAATGTCTCAGCAGATTATTGAAGGTTATCAATTATCACCCCAGCAGAAGCATCTCTGGTCTTTATCTGAGTCCGGGAAACACCGACCGTACACCGCTCAGTGCACCATCCTCATGGAAGGGCCGCTTGACAGGGAAGTGCTGCGCACAGCTCTGGATGATCTGATTGAGCGGCACGAGATCCTTCGCACCACCTTTAACGTCCTCGCTGATATGACAATCCCTTTGCAGGTCGTCAAGGCAAGAAGAGAACTCTCGATCGATGAATGCGACTTCAGCGACCTGTCTGGAAAAACACAAGAGGATCGAATCGACGCCCTTGTCGGTGAGGTCAAGCGTCTGCAGCGCAATCTTGATCATGGCACTCAATTGCGGTTTATGGATGTGTTGTTAGCGCGACAAAAGCGAGTGCTACTGATCAGCATGCCATCACTTTACGCAGATACCCTTGCGCTGAAAATTCTGATGCAGGATCTAGGCGATTGTTACGCGGCCTGCTTGCAGGGTGGAGAGCAGCGGGGTGAGGCAATCCAGTATGCCGATCTTTCCGATTGGCAAAACGAATCGCTGCAAGCAGACGGGTCTGAAATTGGAAAAGACTATTGGCGCAAGCAGCAGTTGCCCGGCACATTTTTGAATCTACCCTTCGAGAGAGATTTTCCGAAAGAGGTTGAGTTTAGCCCCGAATCGCGCTTGTCGCTTGTAGTTAAGCACGAAACAGTAGCGAAGCTTGAGAGACTAAGTGGGGAGCACCAGAGTGTAGTGTCGACGAGTCTGCTGGCGGCGTTCTTTATCGTGCTGGGGCGTCTGAGCGCAGCGCAAGTGACAGTGGGCGTGTCATGCGACGGTCG
>JBASRE010000056.1:0-44344 GCA_049273695.1 Pyrinomonadaceae bacterium | reverse complement strand
TGTGAACTCTTGTCGCTGCGGGATCAAAGGCTTCGTCTTCAGCGGACTTCATGAACCGCCGTATACGGAACCGTACGTACGGTGGTGTGGGAGGACGGCGGAGGTGACTCCGCCTCCTACCCGATTTGACCGCCCTCATCCCTTTGCTTCATGATGCGGACGCTAACTAAGTCCTTCTGATTCAGGTTAACCTGCAGCTGTGCCTGAACTTCCCGACATCACGATTTACCTCGAGGCGCTTGAGAAACGAATTCTGCGTCACAGCCTCGAGCGAGTTCAGGTCAACTCACCATTCCTTGTCCGCACGGCAGCGCCGGCGATTTCGTCGATTGAAGGAAAGGAAGTGGTCGAGTTACGGCGGTTAGGCAAGCGAATCTGTGTGGGATTTGAAGATGGTCTTTGGATGGTGCTGCATTTGATGATCGCCGGACGGCTGCATTGGAAAGAGCCAGCGGCGAAGGCCGAGGCGGTAGCCCGACCGTCAGCGACGGCGCAGTTTGCCAAGCCGCCCAAAAACACGCTGGCAATCTTTCACTTCGGAAATGGCCAACTTTCATTGACTGAGGCCGGCACACAGCGCCGCGCTTCGCTTCACATTGTGCAAGGCGAGGAAGGTTTGCGCGGACTCGACCCCGGTGGCGTTGAACTGTTCCCTCAAAAGCTTGGCGGTAAGGGAGGGCGCGCCCAATTCATCGATCTCTCAGACTTCGCCCGCATTCTTCAATCGGAAAACCACACGCTAAAACGTGCGCTAACAGACCCGAGACTATTCAGCGGTGTCGGCAACGCTTACTCGGACGAGATTCTTTGGAACGCGCGACTTTCTCCCGTGAAGCTGACACAGAAACTTACTGAAGAAGAAGTTGTGCGCCTTCACGCCGCCACGCGCGATACGCTGATGGAGTGGATCGAGCGGTTGCGCGAAGAAACCGGCGAACGCTTCCCTGAAAAAGTCACTGCGTTTCGCAAAAACATGGCGACGCACGGCCGTTACCGCGAGCCCTGCCCACGCTGCGGCTCAAAGATTCAACGTATTCGTTACGCGGCTAACGAGACGAACTACTGTCCGAATTGTCAGACAGGCGGTCGGTTGCTGGCGGATCGCGCGCTCTCGCGCTTGCTGCGCGAAGATTGGCCGAAGCGAGCTGAAGACCTCAGCTAGATCGCCGCAAAGTTCGCCGGTCGATCCCCGGCCTGCCATTTACCACGGAACGATCTGCTTTTTGCAACATAAGTTCAGGCCGATTACGAAAGAATTCTCGTTTTCGTAGCGTCATCACTGCCCAAGCAGTTCCCTCCTCAATCGGCGCGCGATTTTCGTAAGGCAACATCAATTATCTAAAAGGAGTCCGGAATGAATATTTGCAAACTGAGAAAACTACGCTTAGTCCCTTTCTTTTTCGCAGTCGCCCTTTTGCTGGGCACGGTGTCACTGAGTCTCGCCCAAACGTCGAACGTTGAGACCGCCCAAGGTCCGGCGCAGATTTACCGTCCAGTGCCGAACGGCGCAAAGATGAAATTCCAGGGCGTTGTGATTGAACGCAACGCCGACACATTCACAATTCGCGATCGCTCGCGTGCCGATTATCAAGTGCTGATAACCGATCAAACGAGCATCAAAACGAACGGCGGCTTTCTGCGTAGCGGCAAGAAGTATCCAGTTACGGACATTCTGCGCGGTTTGATCGTCGAGGTCGAAGGACGTGGCGACGCGCAAGGTCAACTGGTCGCCGACAAGATCAGGTTCCGCGAATCCGACATGCGCGCGGCGATTACCTCCGAAACGCGCGTTGGCCCCGTTGAAGAGAACCAACAGAAGATTGCCGGGCAGATCGACGAACTTCACGCCATCGCCCAGGAAGCACGGGCCCAGGTCGCACAAGTGAACGACCGCATCACGTCACTCGATGAAGTTGATGAACAGGCAAGCGTCGCCGTTACTTTCAAAGTGAACAGCGCAATCCTCTCGCCGGAGGCCAAGCGTCAGCTTGATGAGTTCGCGGGAAAAGTCCTGGCAGCAAAGGGCTATATGATCGAAGTTGCGGGACACACCGACTCAACCGGCGGCGAAGCGAAAAACATTCGCCTAAGTCGCGCGCGGGCCGACGCAGTCGTCGATTACCTCGCGATCAATCACAAGATTCCGGCTCGACGTTTCATTACGCCGCTGGGTTACGGTAAAAACGAAGCGGTTGCCGACAACACAACCGCCGCTGGCCGCGCGCAAAACCGCCGCGTCGAAGTGAAAATGCTTATGAACCGCGGCCTTAGTACCGCCTCGACGACTCAACCATAGCTTCTCTCTGCATTGCAGTACCAGGAGGGCCGTGAATCCTTAGCGGCCCTACCCCCTTTCATTTTCTCTCTTCACCTTTTGAAACAAATCAGGTTGGCCGGGCGTATTGAGGCGGAAACCGACGGGCGGAGCTTTGTTTTTAGTACGCCAGGATTCTTGAAAGATCCAGGGAGCGAATCGCATGTCAACGAGTCGAAGAAAATTTCTACAACTGTCTGCGCTGGTCACGGGCAGCGCCGGACTTGGACTTTTGTCCGGCAATTCGGACGTCACGAGCGCCATGGGTTCAATTGTTAAGGCGCCAAAGCCTCTGCGCATTTTGATTCTGGGCGGCACCGGCTTTACCGGCCCGTTACAGGTCAAGTACGCGTTGAGTCGCGGGCACAAAGTTACAGTCTTCAATCGCGGGCGAACGCATCCGGGAATTTTGCCGAAGGAAGCGGAACAGCTGATTGGGGATCGCAACGGACAGCTTGACGCGCTGAAGGGGCGACAGTGGGATGTCGTGATCGATGTGCCGACGACGCTGCCGGTGTGGGTGCGCGACGCGGCGGAAATCCTGAAAGGCAACGTCGATCGCTACATTTTCGTTTCCACGATTTCAGTTTATTCGGATGTCAGCAAAGCCGGTTCGGACGAAACCGCGCCGCTCGCGAAGTACACAGGCGCCGACGCAATGAAAGAGACGTCAGCGACGCTGCGCGCTTCAAACTTCGGGTTGTACGGGCCGCTGAAAGCTCTCTCGGAAGCCGAAGCCGAAAAACACTTCCCCGGCAAAGCGCTCATCGTTCGACCCGGATTGATCGTTGGCCCGGGCGACGAATCGGATCGCTTCACTTATTGGCCGTGGCGGGTTGAAAAAGGTGGAGAAGTCATGGCGCCCGGCAAGCCGACCGATCCTGTGCAATTCATCGATGCCCGTGACTTAGCCGAATGGATTATCCGGATGGCCGAGCAAGGCACAACCGGCGTCTTTAACGCGACTGGTCCCAAGAACAAGTTGGGTGTCGGCGGAATGCTCGACGGCATCAAGAAAGCCACGAAGTCGAATGCCCAATTCACCTGGGTTCCGGCTGACTTTCTGGCTGAGCAGAAGATCAGGCCGTGGGCCGACATGCCGGTATGGATTCCACCACGCGGTGAACAAACGGGCTTTGCCGAAATGAGCATCAAGAAGGCGCTTGATAAGGGACTAACCTTCCGTACACTTGGCGACACTACGCAAGCGACTCTGGAATGGTTGAAGGCGCAGACGGCCGAGCGCCAGGCGAAACTCCGCGCCGGTATTACGCTTGAGAAGGAAAAGGAAGTTCTCGCCGCCTGGCACGCGAAGCAGAAGGCTTAAGGCCTGCGTAACGTCAGCGACCAGTTTTGACAATGCGTGTTGTCCCGCCGCGTAGCGGCGAAATGTTTATAGCTCCCGACACCTCATCGTTTTAGCGAAGTGAGCGAGATGCTATGCCTCTCGCTCACTTCGCAGATCTTCCTCACCTGGCTGGTTCTATAAACATCAGGTGCCTAACGGCACCGTTCTCTGTTTGACGGATCCCGAGCTCTTCTGAAGAGGCTGTCGAATCGGAATAATTGGTTACCAGGGTAGCGCGTCCCAGATGCTGCCGCCCGAACGGCCGCCGCTGACACCACGCGCGCGAACAATTGAAGCGGCGTCAACCAGCGAGCGAAGCGGGACTTCGCCGGAAAAACTTTGGTCGAAGCGTTTTTCCGTAATAAATAACGGCAGCGTAAACGCGGAGTCAAGATCGTACCGAAGCTGACCTCGATTGGTGAATGCGGACCAGACCACCTCCGGAATTGAGCGCAAATGCACCGTCAGCGGCAGATTAACGCGGGATGCCCGCCGGCCTCCGACTTTCAGCGTGCCGTGATGTGTACCCTCGATCACGTCGCGGTCTGCCAGTCGTAACCGATAATCGAAATCCTTAAGGCTTACAGGAATAAAACCATTTGCGATGTCGAGGCCAACATTCAAGCTCGCAGTCTGATTACGAAAATCGATTGATTCGAGAGTGATTTCGCCGACTTTGATCTGAACATTAACGGCATCGCCGATACGACCGATATCTTTGACGCTGCCGAGATCCGGCCAGCGCGTTTGGGCGGGGGTCATGACAAACGCTAACAGCACAAAAGCCGTCGCGGCCAGGGCAAAGGGAAGGATTTTTCCAGAATTCGTCATCGGCTTTTTCCTACTTTCGTTCAGGCTAAGGTCGGGCGTTATCCACTAAAACAAGATGTGTGCCATTGAACATGTGTCATTAAACAGAGGAAAGATCGCGGAGATAACGGTAATCAACTGCAAACAAACCACCGCTGGATAGGGAGACACACACGGAATCGGTGATCCCCCTACTGAATCGTGCAACCGCAATTGCACGTGATGACGCACTTGACTCTGACTACTCAGAACGGCTATTTAACACGCCACCGTCGCGCGCGTGAGTCGCAATCAAGAACATGGAAGAGAAACTGAGTTTCATCCAGCGTTTGATTCGCTACCTTCCCGGAAACTGGGCGAGTGACATGGAAGCTGAATCGCGCAAGTGGATCGCCAGCTGCCGCGAATGCGGGTTCGAAAAATCTCTGTGGGACCACGGCGGCATCAGGTGGAAAGCGGCAGGGTCGCCGAGCACTCGATTGGTATGCGATCCGTGCGGCCGCATTACCTGGCAGCAGATAAACTATCGCGATTCGAAATGAAACGCTGCGACGCTGTTAACTTTGTCTCGGGCTTTGCCGTCATCACATCGACACTTTATCGAGGTTCAATTTCCCATTGCTGATTTGGAGGATCAATTCATGAAATCGTCTCGACGCCGCCTGGCAAACGTGGTCGCGTTCGCGCTTCTCTTCGCTTTCTCATCCTTGCCGGTCAAGGCCCAGGGCCCGGCCACACCCACGCTTGATGTCAACCAGAAGCTTGCGGGCTTTGACGCGTTCATGGAAAAGACCTTGAAGGATTGGAACGCGCCGGGCATCGGCGTCGGCATCGTGGTCGGCGACAAGCTCGTTTTCGCCAAAGGCTATGGCTATCGCGATTACGAAAAGAAGTTGCCAATCACCGCCAACACAATGTTTCCGATCGCGTCGAACACCAAACTGTTTACCGCAGTCGGCGCGGGATTGCTGGTCGAAGAAGGCAAGCTGACATGGGACCGCCCGATCAAGGAATCTGTGCCCACGATTCAGTTTTATGACAACCATCTGAACAACACGATCACTTTGCGCGACATGCTGGCGCATCGCACGGGCATCACTCGGCACGATTCAATCTGGTACAAATCGGATTACTCGACGAAACAACTTTTCGAGCGGCTGAAGTATCTCGAGCCGAAAGAGTCGCCGCGGCAGTTGTTTCTCTACAACAACATGATGTACGCCGGGGTCGGGTACGCCACCGAGCTTCAGTCAGGCAAGCCCTGGACTCAGTTCGTGCGCGAAAGAATTTTTCAGCCGCTCGAGATGAAGAGCAGCGGCTTCACCATCAGCGAGATGCTGAAGCAGCCTGACTACGGAGTTCCCTTCACCGAACGCCGCGACTCGTTCGACCTTTACAAGATTCCGTATTACGAAGACACCGACGGGCTCGCGGCGGCCGGCGCCATCGTCTCGAACATCGAAGATCTTTCACACTGGCTCATCGCTTTGATGAATAACGGCAAGTACAACGGCAAGCAAGTGCTGCCGGCGAAGGTCCTCCAAGCCACGATGGAACCGGCCATCGCGCTGCCGAACACCGGTGCGCAGGTGCGTGGCTGGTGGGAAGTTCTGAATCAGGCGTACGGCATGGGCCGCTGGACTGCTTCGTATCGCGGCCGTTTCGTCACGTTTCATGGCGGCGACCTGCCGGGTTTTCACTCGCAGGTTTCGTTCATGCCGAACGAACGCATCGGCGTGATTGTCTTTGTCATCGGCAATCATCCGGCGCCGCTCTACAACCCGATCAGCTACAACGTGTACGAGCGTCTGCTCGGAATGGAAGAGACGCCGTGGACGCAACGCCTGCTCGACATTCGGCTGCGGAACAAGAAAGCGGGGGCCGAGGCGCGCAAGCAGGAAGGCGTCGGCCGCGTTGCCGACACGAAGCCATCGCATGCGCTCGCGGATTACGTAGGCGAGTACGACCATCCGTCTTACGGCAGCCTGAAAATCGGAATGAAAGAGAACGCGCTTCAATTTGAGTTTCACAAAATCAAGCTGCCTCTGGCGCACTTTCATTACGACCGCTTCGATTCGCCAAATGACGAGGAAGAGGGCAAATGGTCGGTGAACTTCGCAACGAATCCGCAGGGCGACATCGACAAGGCGACGATGTCACTCGACGAAGCTGAAGTGACGTTCGTGCGAAAGCCGACAGCGCTCGATGCGGCAGCCGGGCAACGCCTCTCGGGCACTTACGAGACGCCAAGCGGCGCAAAATTTCAGGTGGCGTACAGGCCTGACGGCATGCTTTACATCGTACGCATTGGCGCTTCGGACCAGAAACTGATTCCTTACAAGGGACTGAGATTCCGCATTCCTGAATTTGCGGACGTGATCGTTGAGTTCGTCGAAGAGGGCGGACAAATCACAGGGCTCAAGCAAATCACACCGAGTGGAGTGTTTTTGTCCAAGCGGGTTCAGTAACGGAGTGGCCATGATCACGAACGTCAAAGGGCTAACACCAATCCTCAACGTCTCGAACATTCCGGCCACGTTTTTGAATGGTTCGCCAAAATGGGCTGGGAGGTAGCCTGGCAATGGGGCGACCCGCCCGGGTTTGCCTCTGTGTGCAACGGCAAGAGTGAAATCTTTCTCTGCCAGAACGGCCAGGGATCGCGTGGCGGGCCGATGCCGCGGTTCGTCGGCGACGACGAAACCGGCGGCGTCTGGATGAGTTGGTGGTTGGAATCACCGGCCGCGGTTGACGAAGCCTATCAACTGGCGTTGAAGCACGGGATGACGGTCACAATGCCGCCGACTGACGAGCCCTGGAATGTACGCGAGTTTCACCTGCGACATCCGGATGGCCATACATTTCGCGTCAGTGCCGGACTCGAAGAAGAATGAACGCGCGGGTTTCGGAAATCTTGAAGTAGGGTAGTACTTCACAAACGCTCTGTGTCTCTGTGAAATGCTCAGTGTCTCTGTGGTGAGTTTTCGTTTAGATCTTTTCACCACAGAGGCACCGAGGACGCACTGAGACACGGAGAAAGGAAATAACACGACCGGACCACTCACGGAGGGCCCACCTGGGTAATACGTCGATTATCCGATTGATCTCATGAAAGCGATCTTCAAACGCGCAGTACCCTACGCCGCGGATGCAATGAATCTTCCGGTCGCCGATGTCGAGTCTGCAATTCCCTTCTACGAACAGACCCTCAAGTTTCGGGTCGTCAGCAGGAAGGACACACCGGTGAAGTCGGCTGTTCTGGCGCGTGATGAAATCCAAATCGGGCTGGCTGAAAACGGCGGCGATCCCTCGCAGGAAGGATGCTACTTTGAAGTAGATGACGTCGAAGCCGCCTATGAAGAGATCAAGGGAACCAAACCGGGTGAGTCTGACCTGGAAACCCAAACCTACGGCAGCAAGACTTCCAGAGTGTTTTTTGTCGTTGCGCCGGACGGGCTGTGTTACATGATTGGCCAACCACAACCGTAATTAAAGTCAGAACCGCGCGGCGCGGGGTCCCCGCGAGGGCATCCCGAGTGGGGTGCAGGATGCGGCCGGGCAAACAATAGAATGACAGACGAAACCGCAACTTCGCCGGTTTGCTTCAGCGGCACGACTCCAATCCTTCGCGTGAGTGATGCAGAAGCCAGCATGGACTATTACACGCGCTTGCTGGGCTTTAATAACGACTGGGGTGTAATGCACGGTTTCGGCTCAGTCACGCGCGATGGGTGTCACCTCTTTTTTTCGGAAGGCGATCAGGGTCACCCGGGAAGTTGGATCTACATCGGGGTTAATGACGTCGATGCGGCGTACGAGGAATTAAGAGCGAAGGGTGCGAAGATTCGGCATCCGCCGACGAACTATGACTGGGCCTGCGAGATGCAGGTCGAAGATTTGGACGGGAACGTTTTGCGCATCGGGTCGGATCGGAAACCTGGCCTACCCAACGGCGAATGGTTGGACATGCATGGACGCCGCTGGCTGCAGGATGGCGACGGTAACTGGCAGTTAACTTCTTAAGATCATGGAAATCACTTTGCGCGTCATTCTGAAGCGACCGACGGCCGGCGTGGACTTCGGCCTGCAAAAAGGACGAGGTAGTAAATACGAAGTCGTGCAGAAGCAGCGCTCAGCCGGAAAAGATCTAAAGTTCGAATTTGCAGTCGGCGTAAAAACAGACAAGGACGGCGCGCCTGATTTCTCCGGACCTTTCGTGCAAGGAGTGCGCGGCGATCGCTATTTCTACATCGACATTGGCACGTACGCCGGTCAGTCGAATACATGCTGGAGCCGTCGTTTGAAAGTTCCCTTGAGTCGCATCACCTCGGACTTGATCGACTCAAACTCCACGCTGATCGCCGACATTCCCGGCACCGCGCGCGACGGCGGGCCTAGCTGTGCGTATTCATGGCTGAAGTGTCTTGATCGGCCGTGGCAGTGGCAACGTTTGGCGAAGCGAAACACCTGAGTTTCTAACCTGGCATTCTTTCTACCTCACGAACGTGTGGAATCGCAGACAGTTTCTTGTGGGCTCGGCAGCATTCACCGGATGTTTGGTGCTGCCCTTCAGCGTTGACGCAGGCCCCCAAAACCGAGGAACCCGCATTGTGCTCCTGGGCACGAAAGGCGGGCCGACGCTCGGCACCATTGGCCGAAGCATCTTCGCGACGCTCATCTTAATTAACGATGTTCCCTATTTGATCGATTGTGGCTATGGCGTTTCGCGGCAAATGATCAGTGCGGGCGTCGCGCTCAATCGTCTGCGTTACATTTTCGTTACCCATCATCACTCCGATCACAATCTCGAGTACGGGCCGCTGCTTTACAACGCGTGGATCACTTCGCATCCGATTAAGATCGACACGTACGGGCCGACAGGCTTGAGCAAGCTAACCAGCGATTTCTTTGCTTACCAGAAGTTCGACATCGATACGCGCATTGCTGATGAAGGCTTGATGGATCCGCGCACGCTGATTACGGCGCACGAATTCAATCAGTCAGGAGCCGTGATGCAGAACGCGGATGTGAGAGTCACCAGTCTACGTGTGCGGCATCCGCCAATCACGCAATCGTACGCCTATCGTCTCGACGCAAAGGATCGCTCGATAGTGATCTCCGGCGATACCGCCTACCTGGCCGAACTCGCAGAATTCGCCAAAGACGCCGACGTGCTAATTCACGAAGTGATGTACTTGCCAGCCATCGACAAATTGATTCGACAGAATGCGGGCGCGACGCGTCTGCGCGAACATCTGCTCGCTTCACACACTTCGACCGAAGACGTCGGTAGAATCGCAGCGCGGGCCGGCGTCAAGACACTCGTGTTAACTCACTTTGTGCCGGGCAACGATCCTACGGTCACCGACGAGCAGTGGTCGGAAGGTGTGCGCAAGCACTTCAAAGGACGCATCATAGTCGGGAAAGACTTGATGGAGATCGAACCATGAACATTTGACGAAAGGGATGCCCTCACATGCCGCCTCAAACTATTGACGAAATCCTCGTTGAACTCGATCAAATAATCCTGCGCGCGCGTCAGGACAAAAGCCGGCTCGGATACTTCGCCACGCTTTACCGAAACGTTACGATCAAAGTTAAGGAAGGAATTGCCGCCGGCTTCTTTGAAGACGGCGCGCGGATGGAACAGCTCGACGTCACGTTTGCCAATCGTTACCTATTGGCGCTTGAGAGTTTTCGCGCCGGGCGACCTACGAGCAAGTGCTGGGTTACAGCTTTTCAAACGGCAGATACGTGGGCGCCGACCGTTCTTCAGCAACTCTTGATCGGGATGAATGCCCACATAAATTTCGATTTGGGCATCGCCGCGCAAGCTGTCGCCCCGGGAAACGCGTTGCCTGCTCTCAAAACCGATTTCAACCGCATTAACGACATTCTCGGCGGCATGATTAACAAGGTGCGCACGGACGTGGGCGAGGTCTCTCCGTGGATTCGTCTGCTCAACAGTCTCCCATCGCAAAGCGACGATCGTCTGATCAATTTCAGTCTCAACAAAGCACGAGCCAGCGCGTGGCTGGTCGCGAACATGATCAACTCGACGCCCACCGACAAGTTAGGCCGGGAGCTGGAAATTCTCGATGAAGGAGTCGCGAAGTTAGGTTCGCTCATAGCGAATCCGCGGGAGTGGCTAATCAGCCTCGGTCTGCGCGTAATTCGAATGCGCGAGAGTAACGATGTGCCTCATGTCATTGACGTGCTAAGTCAGACGTAAGGACCGTTCGCGGTCGCAATCGTCAGAATCACAATTTACGGGGATACACGAAAACCCACCGACTAGACGCCTCCTACACGCGAGTCACGAATCAAATCTGACTGATTGTTTCGGAGCTTTCCATTAACGCCTTCAGCAAGTAATGATCTTGTCGCCGCTGCTGTTAATGTTGAAGCACGGGTCTACATCGAGGAACGTATTAAGTCTGACGTTAGCTTCGTCTTGCGCGAAGACCTTCATTGATGAGTTGCTGTGCTGGGAGTCGGCGCGTGCGGCGTATGCCCACAACCATAAAATCTTGATGCCGACGCCTCCTCGCCTAATCGTTCCATCATTGCAACCTTCCTTATACTTTTCGTCGCACGACTCACTTTCCGCAATGCACTCGTTAGAGCCATCGTTTCCGTTGTGCCCACAGCCGTCGGCGTGACGTGCCTCATGGATTAGAGTCCCGGCCCTGGTGACAACGTCCTCATCGTAGAAAAAGGGGATGAATAGTTTGGTGTAGTTGTCCCAGGGGAAACCACCAAACAGCGTTTCGGCGACAATGTCGTCGGAGCCACAGCGGCCCTTCAGGTTGGCAAATTCACGGATGGTGTAGTTTCCGCCCCAATGCAGAATGTCGCCGCTGAAGTCGTTCACATCGGTCGCGTCGTCCGGTCCGGCATAGTTAAGCAACTCGATCGCTTGAAAGGTTCGTGCCAGTGGCCGACGTCGATCGCAGGCATGGTCGAAGCCAAAGCCATCATCCCAGTCACTCTCCGACATGTGGTAGGCGGGCCAGTAAAAATCAATCCATTCCTCCGTGCACCAATGGCTTGTCCTCACGCCCGGCTCACGGTCGCGGACCTTGTCGCAGGCGTACGCAACAGATGAACTCAGCAGAAGAAAACAGCAGAGTGCGAAAAGTGTTTTGATTGGCATGATTTAGTCTCCTATTGGTTGGTGGAAGGAACAGGCGTGCCGGGTCGGCGGATTGGGTGAGTCTTTTCGAGACCTGGTTTTTTCATCTGTGGAGGTCGATGCTTATTCGGACGAATGTCTTTGTGATCGTTATCATCTTCGCCGGCCAGTGCTTTTTTCACAGCAACTTTGCTCACACCACCAACGTTTACTCCAATTTCGTAGAGACTGGCGGCTGTCGGGTTGCGCAAGACGCCGCCGCGTTCATGCAAGTCCTTTAACTCTGCAGTCGCTTTGAGTTTTTCCAATCCGCCGATGGCGCGCAAACGAAGTTTGTACTCATCGATAAATGGAATTTCGCCGCTTTTTGGATTGGGTAATGGTTTCTTTGCGAGTTCGTAAAGAAAAGGAGCAGCTTCTTTAGAATTGAGACTTCCCAATAGGTGCACGGCGCGCCAGCGCATTTCAGCCGGTCGCGCGTTTCCTGTCAGGTTACCAGCGGATTGCGTCCAGCTGCGATAAGTGTCCTGAACGATGCCGACCAGCTCTGGACCGGCCGCTCTGAGATCTTTCAACGAAGCGTCCAGGGCTTCATCGTTACCAAATTCACCCATCAACATTAGGTGTTTGTTAACTTTGGTTTGCAGGCAGATCTTGTCGCAGTTTCCAGCCGGATTCTGAGTGCTGGTGTTGGCTGATCGCAGACCGGCTGTTACGCCAATAGCGGCCATTGCAGACGCGGCAAAGCAGATCAAAAAAAGGGCGTGTTTTAATTTCATTGGTTATCTCCGGGGCAAGGGTGAAACATGAGCGGTTCTTTCATGTTGAGTGCAGGAGTTTCGCGCAATGCCGAACGGGGCGTCTTCTAGTCGGCGAATGTACTTTCACAAATGACAGAGGCTTGACTGGCATAAAGTGAAAGTAAAACTCCGCTAGCATTATCTTGATGCGCGTGCTTCTATTCTCTATGCCGGCCTCGGTCGAAACGTTTCAGGCGGTTGCCATGAGGAGATTGAGGTAAAAGCAGGACCGTGTTACAGGGACGGAATCAGCACTTGCGACGCCCATGGCCAGCGACCTGAATCGCGTCTGAGGATTACGAAGTAAGCGTTGATCCAAAGATAAGTTCTTTCGGAAAGTATTCACGCCAGCGACTGTCGACCATCTCCGCAATGTCGTCACGGACTACCAACTCATCTGGAAGCGAGGGTTTCTTGCGTGCGTCAATCACTATCGGTGATTGATACGAGAGATGATGCCGCACGACTCTCGTCTCAGCGGCGTGGATGTCCCCGGCGGGTTCAAAGCGCGTCCACGTTGACCAGAGAAAATCTGTCGGCGATTTTGCGACGCTGGCATCGTCGTGAAGCACGATCAGAGGCCAATCCACGAAAGCGGCATCACTCGCGAGACGCGCTGCCTGTTCCTGGTCTTTCATGTACGGTTGGCCTTGAACGACAAGGCATCCGCCGCAAAAGACTTCGGCGCGCGAGAGTCCGCTGGGCAGTTCGCCGCGGAACTCGCGCGGCAAGTCGCGGACGGCTTCTCCTAATCCCATCAGAACTGCCTTACTACCTTTGTTGACGGTGCCGCTGGTGTAATCCAGCGTGTCCATGGAAGTGTTCGCGAATATGAAGAGGTCGCTCTCCCACTTCACGCGCGCCAGCACGTGTTCCAGCACGCGCGGAAAGTCAGGCAAGTCAATGTCCGAGTCAGTGAGGATCAGAAATTTCGTCAGCGCCAACTGGCCTTCACCGAGAATTCGGAAGCCATGCATCAGCGCTTCGCGCGCGTAACGTTCGCTGACAACGGCGGCGGCCAGCGAATGAAAGCCCGTCTCGCCGTAACTCCAGAGATCGCGCACGCCGGGCATCACCAACGGAAACAGCGGCGACAGAAGCGACTGCAGGTAATCGCCGATAAAAAAGTCTTCCTGCCGTGGCTTGCCCACGACCGTCGCCGGATAAATGGCGTCGCGCCGGTGATAGATCGCACTGCAATGAAAGACCGGATACTCGTGCGCTAACGAGTAATATCCGTAATGGTCGCCGAAAGGACCTTCCATTCGCCGTTCGTTGGGCGGGGCGTTACCGACCAGCGCGAACTCCGCTTCGGCAATTAATCGATGCGCGGCATCGCGTGCCTGAGTCACTTTCAGTTTCTCGCCTTGCAGCAGCGACGCGAGCATCAACTCCGGAACGTTTTCAGGCAAAGGCGCCACCGCCGACACAAGCAAAGCCGGCGGTCCGCCGAGAAAGACCGTGACCGGCAGCGGCTGGCCCAACTGTTCCGCGGCGTGATAGTGAAACCCGCCGCCTTTTTGGATTTGCCAATGCAGGCCGGCGGACTCAGCGTCGTAAACCTGCATGCGATAGATGCCGAGGTTGTGCTGCTTCGTAGCCGGATGTTCCGTGTAAACCAGCGGCAGCGTAATGAATGGTCCGCCGTCTTCCTGCCACGTCGTGATTACGGGCAGATGATCGAGCCGGGCCGGCTGGATGACGTTTTCAGTGACCGGTCCGCGCGAAACCTTTCGCGTTCCCAGTCGCAGAAACTCGAAGCCGAGTTTCCGATGACGCCAGAGCTTTGCAGGATTGGGAGGAATCAAAGTCTCTGCGACACCGACCATCTCTTTTACAAAGTCTTCCGGACGTTTTCCAAATGCGAGCTCAATCCTCTTTTGGGTGCCGAAAAGGTTTGTGACGACCGGGAAGCTACTTCCCTTCACTCGCGGGAACAGGAGCGCCGGCCCGCCGCGTTCGATCACCCGCCGGTGAATTTCAGCGAGTTCCAGGTACGGATCGACTTCCGTTTCGATAGTGAGAAGATCGTTTTCGCGACGAAGCAGATCGAGAAACGAACGAAGATTTCGGTGCATCTAGAAATGTTATGCTATCGCGAACCAGCGAAGCTCTTTTTCCCTGCGCTGTTCGGCCATATCCCAGAGGGTGATCTTTCCCCGAGAAGCGCGAATAACTTTTTCCATTCGCTTTTCCTGGAATTCAAAGCCGGGTGACGAAGAACGCGGCGGATGAAGGACGCCGTTTCATTCCGGCGTACGTCGAGAAAAACGAGACAGTAACGAGCATGACAGCGCCGGAAGTCATAAAACCCTTTGTCGCGAGTGAAAAATGTAGGTGACGCTTGTCGAACTAACAGAGGAATGATTGAATCATCTGCCATCCCGGAGCGCCCAACATGAACACCAATCTGTTTGAAACGAATGCGCCAACTGGCAAGTAGCGCTGCTTGGTTTTCCGAAATGTTTTCGTCGAGTATGTTCACGCGCTGATGGGGTTCAGCACAAAATCGTCGGCGTGCTTTATTAACGCGCGACTCGCGAGATCAACCGCTTCCCGAATGGCATCTTCCGTGATGTTGCCATGCCAATCTTCAATGATGCTTTGCCAGTCCATGCCGCTGGCCACCTGACTCAGCACGTCCGCAACCAAGACTCTCGTACCCCGAAATGTCGGCTGTCCATGACAGATCTTTGGATCGGCAACAATGTGTCGCCCGATGGCCCGCTTTGTTCTTAGCTGTTTCATGGACAGTTCTAATCCAGATCGAGCGGATTCCGGTAAACCTTGTCTTTATCTTTGTCGGCGCGCTTCATCGCCTCGCGGAACTTCTCTTCCAGAAGCCGCTCGCGATCTTTCATTGAACTCATCTCCTGCGCAAAGATTTGCTCGCGGTTTTGCTTTTGCTTGTCGAGGTCTTTGGCCAGTACTTCAAACGACGCGAGCGGCTTCTGCTTCTCTTCATGCGAGATCAAAGCGCCGGTGTTGGCATCGATGATCAAAGTGGCTTCACAACACGGACAAATGATTGTGAATCGGGAAGTGTCGGCCATGTTTTCACCGTTTGCTCGCGTGGAGAATTGTCAGTCCAATGATTTCACCATCTTCATAACGAACGATTACATCATCATCAGTGATCTCGCTATCGCCGGCAGTGCTCGGCTTTTTGAAGTTGATGTAAAGAGTGTCGCCTTCCGCGTCGTACGATGACCATAACAAATGACCAGGGGAGCTGCGAAGAGTCGGCAAGAGCTTTAAGTATTCGTCGATATTCGCTACGGCCATAGCTGCTTTCTCCGTTCGAGAGAGCGAAGACGACGAGTGAGAAAAGCTGTAATCACAAAACCGTCGCCGACTAATTCACGATACACGACAACGAGAAATTTGCCCAACTCCAAATCCCGCATCGCGAGCAATTCGCCTGCTCCGCCCGAGACTATTAGAATTGGGTCTTCGATAGTCGTCATTACATCCGTTCTCAATTCAATCAGCTCTGAATGTTCTTCTACTATATGCAACCAACGCTCGTCCGTTAGGCGGATCGCGATTCCATTCTTCGAGGTGGCGGTACTTGTCATCCCGGCGGGTGCAATTTACAACATTCACCGCACCGCGAATAGGTAACAAAAAGAGCAGCCGATTGCACGGCTGCTCCTTTATTGATTCAAGTGCGCGGCCCCGGTTAAGGAGTCACTACTTTCTTGATTGTCTTGCCGGTCTTCTTGGCGGCGTCAGCGCTCTTGTTGGCTACGGTTTTAGCGGTGCTCTTGGTCTTGTCACCGACATCTTCCGCTTTGTCGGCGACTTCTTTGCCGACGGTTTTCGCCTTGTCGCCTACGTCTTCAGCTTTATCGCCGACCTCGTTGATGCCTTCCTTGGTCTTATCCACAGCGTTGTCAGCGACCCATCCCGCCGCATCGGCAATCTTGTCGCCCGTCGCCGTCAGCGCGTCTCCAACCTCCTGCGTAAGTTCTCTTTCTTCGCCGGTCTTCGAATAGACCCTGACTGTGCGGCGACCGTCGCGCGTCGTCACCACGACCCGCGAAACCCGCGGGTTGTCGCGAAACGTTCGCGTTTCAGTTCGCGTGCCCGTGCTGTCCGTGGTCGTAACGATTTCAGAATTATCCGGACCCGTCGTCGTGATTGTCTGGTTGGCATTTGCCTGATCGCTCGACGAACAACCTACGAAGAATGATGCCAGCGCAATAACGAACGCTCCGATGAGTAGTTTTCTATTCACAATACTTCCTCCTGTTAGCTTCAAAAGACGAATATTTGAACAATTGACGGGCAATAGACATGCCAGCGGACATTCGCCGGCGAGCTTCAAGCTCTTTGATTTTGAATAGGTTTTAAGCGGCGCGCGGCCGGGAGTTCTCAAGCTGAATGGGTTTGAGTACGAAAACGAAACGGTTACCTGCGAGGCGTGAGGTAAATCGGTGCGCTGGAGATTTCGAGGGTCAAACCCTGTGTGTTCGAGATGGGTTCGCGGGTCACATCGCCAGTGAACGTAGTTGCCCTGAACGCACCGGTCATTTGCGGCAAGGTCACGCGGTGTGTAACTGGTGAAGATGTCCACGCCGCGATTCGGTAGTTACCACCGCTTTTGAACAGCAGAACGTAATCGCCGTCGCTGCCGACACTAATGCGTCTCTCGAAAGTGTAGCCGTCCAAGAACGTGTTGAGTGTCCGGGCCGCATGATACGCCGGCTTCGGATCGTAAATCGGCATGCGAGCAGGATAGTGTCGATGGCGCACCACTCCGAAGTTATGCTCCGGCTCGCGTGGATCCGGTCCGTCATCACGCCAGTCGTACCAGATTGAAATGGGAATTCCGTTCGCCACGTTCGTGAGAAACTGGCGGGCGAGCAGCTCGCCTTGAATCTGTTCGTTCATGCCGCGCCAGGCGGATGAGTAACCCCACTCACCCGAGATGATTGGCATATCTTTGGTCGATTGTTTGTCACGCTCAGTAGCGTTCGCGCTCCGGTAACGTGAGACCGTACGCCGCAGCACGCAATATTCATCGGCAACACTTTCCGGGTTTGTCTGACGATAAGGATGTACCGAAACGCCGTCCCAGTAATTAAGCAAGCCTCCTTTGAAGCCGGCTTCAAGAAAATCCGAATCGATGCCTGATGTTGCGGGGCCAATCAGCATTTCATTTGGCACTTCCGCCTGCCACGCGCGCCCGACCGTGTGCGCGAGCGCGATGTATTCATTCGCGTTGGGTTTTGGCGGCCAAAACAGCTGATGGTTCGGTTCGTTATACAGTTCCCAAATTACTCCGCGACCGGAAAAGTGTTTGGCCACGGCAACGGCCCATCGCGCAAATGCCTGCCGCGCAGCTTCACTTCGTGGTGGTGCGCCATTGTCGTACAGCGGGTTTCCATAATCGAGAATGAACAGCGCGCGAATTCCATGTTCGTCAAGGGCCTTTATCAATCGTTCGTAGGGAGAAAAGTCATAACGCCCGCGCTCCTGTTCAGTTAGATCCCATTTGAAGTCCATGCGGACCCAACGAAAACCGGCATCGGCAATCATCTTGATTTCGCCAGGCTCTGGATCGGTGAAATGAATGTTGACTCCGAAACCGCGAGGCATTGACTGGGAGAAAGTGGGCGGCGTCCATGCGTCTGCGCATCGCTCGGCGGCGCGCTGCGTACACGTTGACAAGGAAAGACAGAGCGAAAGAAGGAAAAGTGCTCCGCGCATCGCGTGGCTTAGAGGGAGACCGAGAAGTACGATAATTGCGGCCGCGAACTGAGGGACTCAAAGACGAGAGTGCCGAGAGAGCCCGGGGGAAGTTGCAAGTCGTGAACAACCCAACGCGACATCTCTTCTTTATCGATACGGTTATTTAACATGGCGGCCCTGACGCCCGGCGCTAGCGACATGTCGAATTGAACCCAGGGAACTGAGCGCCCTTCCCCGCGCGCTTTCGTATAAGCCTCTTTCCGCGTCCAGCAGTTGAAGAAGCCAATCGTCCGCGCGTGCCGATCCAAGCCAGTGAGCGTGTAGATCTCCGCCACCGAAAAACACTGTTCGGCGATATCCATCGACACGGGCTCCGTCCGTACGGTCTCGATATCTACCCCGACTTCGCGATCGCGCGCGACGGCTATGACGGCCAGGTTTCCCGCATACGACAGATTGAACAGAAGTCCCTCGGATTCTGAGTTGACCAGGAAAGGCTTTCCGAACTCGGTCTGTCCGAAAACAAGTGCTGAGGGAGAGAGCTTTAAATAACTCGCCAGAATCATCCGCAGCGCAGAACGAGCTGCTCTAAAACGCCAACGACTCTCTTCTGAGTCAAGACGCGCCGCGCGCTCGTGTTCGTCGCGAGAGAATGCTTCGGCCAGTACCGGTATCCGCGTCAGCTCGACGGTCCAGACGTGTACTTCCTGGTTGGAAATCGCGCAGACGTCAGGAGCCACGGCACCCTGCGCGGGCGCGTTGAGCGAATGAATGTAGACATCTGCGGTCGGTGACGTTTGCATGTTTGTCCTTAGCCAACTAATGCGAGCCGCGGCCAGACGCGTCTGGAAATATTCTCTGAGAGCAAACGCGCGCCGGTAAGCAGCTCTGGCGAACACGAACTCGGCGCGACCGAGCCCAGGAATTGCAGCACGCGAAACGTGAACACGGTGCGGTCGAATTTTTCGGCATGCCGGCGCAGCGTGTATTGATCAAACCGCAGCCCTTCAAACTTCTCGATCGCTTCGCCGAGCGAAACACTATTTGCCTGATCGAAAAAGACGCCCGTGACATCTTCCTCAACGGTTTCAACCGCACCGCCGGCTCGATACGCGATGACGGGTCGTCCAGCCGCGTTCGCTTCAAGCGGCGCCATGCCAAAATCTTCTTCACCTGGAAACAGCAACGCGCGGCAACGTGCGGCGTAGTAATTCACGATCTTGTCGGGCTGCCGCCCCAGGAACTCAATGCGATCGTCCGCGAGCTTTTCCAGCCGATTGCGATCCGGTCCATCGCCAATCACGATCAGTCGCCGGTTCATTCGCTTGCACGCTTCGATCGCCAGATCGATACGCTTGTAAGGCATCAGGCGCGACAAGACGAGGTAGTAATCGTCGATCTCGTTCGACATGTGAAAGCGATTCACGTCGATTGGCGGAGGGATGACGTGGGCTTCACGGCCGTAAATCTTCTTGATGCGATCGGCGACCAAACGCGAATTTGCGATGTAGTAATTCGGTTGTTGCGAGGCGCGCAGGTCCCACTTCTTCAACGGCCAGAGCAACATCGGAAGCAGCCCGCGCGCAAGTCTTCCGAACCGCTCGCGCGCTACGTAATCGTCGTATCGCCAAACCCAACGCATCGGAGTGTGGCAATAGCAAACATGAATCGCATTGCGACGCCGGCGCACGCCTTTCGCATAGCCCGAGCTGCTGCTGAAGATCAGGTCATATTGCGATAGGTCGAAATTCTCAACCGCGAACGGGTAAAGCATGAAGTAGTGACGAAAGCGACGCTCGATCGCCGGTAGGTGTTGAAGCGGTGAGGTGCGGATGTCAGCGAGACGCAGTCGGTGCGGCAGGCTGTGCGGCAGTGCCACAGTCGTATACATCGGGGCTGCCGGAAATGATTCGTGCATAGCCTCGGCCACGCGCTCGGCACCGCCCATTTGAACAAAGTAATCGTGTACGAGTGCTATTCTCGACAAATTGTCTGACCTCGATCGGTTTCATCATAGGAAACGCTCAAAACAGCGAAATTTTCAGCTTGATCTAAGTACGCGAAGTTGCCAGCAGCTTTATCTCAGCCGCCACATTGTGCCGATCAGTCGTTTGTCGATACAGAACCTCGAATTGGTTTATCAATCGATCGGCCGAAAACCGCTGGTGGACTTCTTTGAGCGCTCTCGTTGCCAGCCGTGAGCGCAGCGCCGGATCGCTCAAAAGCGTGCTCAAAGCGGCAACCAACTCATCGTGATCACCAGGTGAGACAAACCAGCCCGTTTGGCCGTGCTCTACGATTTCCTGAATGCCGTCAACGGCGGTTGCCAACACGGACGTGCCGCTAGCCATTGCTTCGACGACGGTGAGGCCGAAAGGTTCCGCGCGCGAATTGACAACCGCCAGGTCAAAAGCCTGCAAGAGCTCGGGAACGTCGTCACGGGCACCAAGCAACTGGATTCGATCAGACAGTCCTAATTCCTGAGTTTCCCAGTGAATTTGTTCGCGGTATTCGCGGTCACTGTTAAATATCGCGTCGCCAATGATCAGCAGCCGCGCCTCGGGAAACTCCCCCGAGACCTCGGCGAATGCTCGAACCAATTCAAGTTGCCCTTTGCGGGGCGTTAACTGACCGACAATTACAATCAGCAGTGCATTCGCATCAGCTCCGAGCGAGCGGCGAATTTGCTCATGCCGACTTCGATTCGGATCAAATTTCTGAAGCTCAATGCCATTGTGAATTGTAAAAATCGGCACGCGCCGGGTGAAGAGTTGCAGGACGCGCCCACGAAAGCGACGTGCGACAGCTTCGGAAACAGCCACGATGCGGTTCCGGTTCGTCAAAACCGCAAATAAACGAATCGCGCTGCTGAGAGGATGCCGCGGCAGCAAATCATGAACGTGCCAGACGATCGGCAGGCGCATTCCCGTGGTGGCTGCGGTCATCACCAGGCCCGCGCGAATGCTGTTGGCGTGCACGACGTCAGGAGCTTCAGCTCTGATCGTGGCCCGAACTTCGCGCACAATTTGGATGAGTGAAATCAGATACTGGATCAGCCTCTCAGGCCGCCACGTGAAGCGCGCCTTCAGTGGCTCGCTCACCAACGTTCTCACATTGACGTCTTCCGCCATGGCTTTGAGTGGGCCATCCGCCGGACATACGAGCAACGGCTGAAAGCGCTCGCGGTCGAGCCGGGTGAGAAGCGTCAGCAGCACACGCTCAGCGCCGCTGACTTTGCCGGTATGGTTGTAGAAAAGAATCTTCACGTTAGCCGACTTCAAATCTCAGGTTTCAGATTTCAGATTTCAGGTTTGAGATCTCAGATTTCAGAGCGTAATTACCTCGCGTTCCTCCTGGCGCTCTGCTTCGCGGCGCAGCTTCAACGTCTCAGCGCTGGTCCAACCTATAAACAACCAAACCAGCGGCGCTACGGAATAGAGCGTAAACGTCAGGCCAAACACGCTGTTGACAATCGTCGCGACCAAAAGAGCTAAGACAATCTGTTTCGTGATCCAATGGTCGCGATTTCGCTCGGCGCGACGGGCCACTCCGACTGAGAAGAAAGCCGACCGACCCAGGATCCACACGAATAGCAAGATGCCTGGAATGCCGCAGGTGATTCCATTCATCAGGATCGAGCTATCGACGGGCGGCAATTCGTCGGCGCCATTGTTGAAGCGCCACTCACTAAGCGAGCCCGCGCCAATTCCCCCGCCCAAGGGTCGATAAGGAATGACTTCCGTCAACAGAAAAGCCCAGTTCGTCATCCGTTCCTGGAAACTGGCTTCTTCGGCAGGCTTCAGCATGCCGCGCTGCGTGTGCGACAACACGGTCGTAACCGTCTGGGTTTCGTCGTTGCTCCAAACCTCTTCGGCCTGGGGTGGCTTCACCAACATCGCAAAGACGACGAACGGCAGCAGGAACATCGTCACGCGCAAAATTCCGCGACTGACACTGGTGGCCGTAAACATGAAGAGGACAACGAGCCCAAACCCCAATCCAAAAGCCGCGGCACGCTGGCCGGTTAACGCGACACAGCCGATCAGGCCCACGCCTGCAAGCAGCCAACCGAGGCGCGCTGTTAGACGCTTCTGTCCGATGGCCAGTCCGAATGCCGCAATCGCCGCAAACTGGGTGTATCGACCCCACTCTTCAGCGCTGGAAAACGTCGCGAGCGCGCGCTCGACGTGGCCCAATGCAATCGATGTGTAAAACTCGGTATTCCGGATCCAATACAGTTCGAACTCCGGGTAGCCAATGACCAGTTGGTAGACCCCGTACAGTGAAGTTATTAGGCCGAGCGCGACCATCAGCTTGAGCACTTTTGTGATGAAGTCGCTGGTAACGAATTGGCCGAAGTAAAACCAGACCAGGGGCGCTAACCAGAACATCGCCCCGGACAGCCCGACTAGCAATCCGCCCTGGAGCGGGTTGAAGATCTCTACAAAGTAAAGTGCGGCGAGCGCTGAAACCCAACCGGCCATCGGCGTGGCCCGCACGATGCCGAGGCCGTGCGACTTCAGCAAAGCAATGACGGCCATGATCGTGATCACAGGCGTCAGCACGTGAATTGGATCGTGCGAGCTGTACTCAATGAACAGATATTGCGCGCGTCGAAGCAGTCCCCGAAGAGGCTCAAAAAGCATCATCGCGATCAGACCGGCTTCCAGACTGACGAGCAACGGCAACGCCAATAACCAGGTCGCGCCGGCGAGCAACCACGCGCGCAGCACCTGACCGCCGAACGCGGCAGCGCTGATGGTAAGAACCGATAGGGCCTGGACAGGGATCAGCCAAAGCGGCAGGTACCGGCGCGAAACGTTCGGACGTTGAATGACTGCGCTCAAAGTTTTTCCTTTGCTCTCCCGGCGGGAAATGTCAGGCGCCTTCAAAAAGGAAAGCGCGCACGGATCTCCAATTGGCAATCAGAAAGTCTTTGCGTTGAGGACGCAGGGAGGTCCAGAACTTGAGCCGGCGCTTTTTCATGAAACTTATCAGCGCCACGACAAACATCACACTGTAACCGACAAAGGACGCTATCGCGGCGCCGGTGATGCCGAGACGCGGAAGCAGGATGAGCAGCAACACCGCGGTCACGACTGCCGCGAGAAAACGCGCCGTGGTGCTTAAGCCGGGATAACCAAAACCTCGCAAGCCGCTAATCACTACCGAACCCCAACTCCAAACCGCGGCCGCCAACAACAACCAACGAAGCGCCGACGTCGCCGGCACAAACTCTTCGCCAAACAGGAACTTCAACGCGTACGGAGCGCCCATCCACAGGGGGATGAGCACGAGAGTCTGGATGTAAACCGACATGCGCAAGCTGGTCGCCCACAACGCTTCGGCGGCTTCGTGCGTGCTGGCCGCAGCAACTTCCGGCATCAGTGCCGAGGCAATTGCGCCACCGGCAAGGTTCGTCACTTCGGAAAGGCGAACGGCCATTACGTACAATCCAATCGCCACATTCGAAGCCATCGCGCCAAGCATTAATTGATCAAGCCGCAGCGTCGTAAAGTCGGCGAGGTTGCCCATGTAGTCGCGCACTCCATAGTGCATCGTCCGCTTGAAATCTGCCCAACTCGGTTCCCAACGCGGGCGAAACTGACGCCAGACGCCCACCGACGCCACGCCCATGGCGACCGTTTGCGCTGAAATCATCGAGATCATTGCCGTCGTAACCGTGAGGTGGCCGGCAAACCAAAGGATCGCGAAACCTAATGCCTGCACGCCAAAGAAAATAGCGCGCGCGGCCCCCGCCCAGCCGAATCGGCGCGTGCCTTCCAGCATCCCGCGCATCAAATCCAGGAACAAGGCGGCCGGAATATTGATTTGATAGATGCGCAACAAAGTCATTACCTCAGGGGTTCGTTCACCAACGAGGTAAGGAATAAGAAGGTCGGCGATGCCGATGCAGATTGTGCCGACGATGGCGGTGTAAATAACCGCGTTTGAAAACAAAGCCGAGGCGCGTTCCGGCTCTTTCGCGATCCAATAGCGATAGGCCGTCGGCATTCCCACCGCGGCAAACATCGCGATGAACGGCGGCCACAGCACGACGATTAACAAATCACCGCGGCCGGCAGGGCCCAGTGCGCGCGCGCCAACCAAACTGGATACGACGCTGAAAAGGATGCTCAGAGCATCGGCAATTAGAATTAGTCTTGTGTTTTTTACAATCACTGGATTAATTCGCTGATTCCGGAAGACCGAGATTCGAGGCAACGGGCGAAGCAAGCGGCGGTACGCTCGCTGATTTTTCGTTACCCGATTTTTCTGCCGCCTTCTTAGTGCCGGTGAGGCTGCTTCGCCGCGCGATAGCCCAATTGCCAAACCACCGGAAGAACGCATGACTGGCCCAGTCCCACTCGCCTAGATATTCCACGTGGGTTGCGCCGGTCCCTCTCTTGAATTGATACCCTCCAGGATTTTGTACCGGATCTATGCCGGCCAAATCGTAGTAACGGACACCGAGGTTCTTACAGTGCTGAATCATTGCCCAAAACACTAGATAAGAAGCGCGCAACTTCCGGCCGGGTTCACTCGTTGCTGCAAACCAGTTGCCGGCCCGGTTTCCGATCACGAACGAACCACTGAGGCTGATTAGTTCACCGCGCTCATCGTCGCAGCGATAAAGCACCAGTCGGTCACGAAGATTCTCGAGCACCTGTGCAATCTCCTCGAGTGAGTGTTGCTCTTCCAGCCCTTTCACCGACTGCATGGAAAGGTACACAGACTGGATTTGCTCGGCCGTGGCGTCGGACCATTCTCTAATCGTCAGATTCTCTTTCCCCGCACGACGAAGGTTCTGCCTCCACTTGACGTTACATGCTGCCAGCAAACGCTCTTCGCTCATCGACAGATCCAGGGACATCGAATAGTTCGAAAACATCGGCGCCCAGGGGAGACTCCAACCTTGCGTATTAAGCTGAAGCACATCTTCGATAGCGCGTGCGCGGTCACACCGAAATCGGCAATACACCAGCCTCAACCCGGTCGTTCTCTTGATTGTGGACTGGAGACGTTCATCGCAAACCGTGAGATCGCCTACCGGCCCGCCTTCGCTCCATAGCAGGCCAACGCCGAAACGCTGCTTCATCGTCCCCTGCATCATTGCGACGACCTCGCCTGCTCCGTTGAACGCGGCAAACCGGCAAAGATGCCAACCGAGCGCCCGGCGATAATTGCCCCAGCTGAAGGTTTGATATGGCGAGCAGTCGGCGAAGCTCTGCAGCTTCGTGTCCCACCAACGACGCGCTTCGTCGTCTGTTAACAGCCTCCATTCGATGTTTTCAGGTTTGCTCATCAGATTACGACGCGAACTCGAATTCCGGGTTGCGGACTTCAGAAGCCTGCTTCCTCAAAATCTGGCGATACAATTCGTGTGTTTTGCTGGCGACGCTGTCCCATGAGTAGTGCTGCTCAGCTCTTCGTCTACCCATCCGCGCAAACTCTTCGCGCAAAGCTGAGTCGTTCAACACGCGTTGTATTGCGGCTGCCAGCGCCTCAGCATCACGTTCAGGAAATACCAGTCCCGCCGTATCGATCACTTCCGGAATCGCACCGCATGTCGATCCAATCACGGGGACACCAGCCGCCATCGCTTCCACGATCACCCGCCCGAACTGTTCGCGAATACGTGCTGTGGTTTCCGTCGGAATCACTAACAGGTCCATCCTGTGAAAGAGCTCGGGGACCTCGTCATAACTAATGGCGCCGGTGAATTCCGCGCGATCAATCAGACGATTTTCCACCAACGCTTGTTCAAAGGGCTTCCGCTCTGACCCATCTCCGACCATCAGCAGCTTCCAGTTTTCGGCGCGAATTTTGTCGAGTGCCTCTGCCAAAACGTTCAACCCCTTGCCGGGTAGCATGCGGCCGACATATCCAATGGTGAGCGGTTGGTCCGATTTCCGTTTGAAAGGCTTCGGCGTGAAAGCTTCAAGGTTCACTCCGAACGGCACCACCGGTGTTGGCTTATCAAAGCCCTTCGCGTCGAGCAGTTCACGAGCGGTTTCGCTGCACGGGTACGCGGCCGCGATTTGTTTTAGCGCGCGCCGTTCAAGCCAATTGAAAGGCGGAGGATAGTCTCGGAAAATGTTTTGACAGGTTTGCAGCACGAGGGGCGCGCGGGGCGCAAACCAATTTCGCAGCGTCAGCACCTCGGCGCATGCGACACTGTAAGGCTCAGCATTCAGGTCGATTAAGTGTGGACGGTGACGGCGCAGCGCGGCGACGATCGGACTCGGGTTGTAGGCAAAGAGCTGCACGTGCCGGGACAGCAGGCGTCGCGCTTTCCTGACGGGAAACAAGTCGTCCCCTGTGATTTCGACTTCTACTTCGGCTTCCCGCCATTTTTCAGTTGTGACGACCTCGAGGTCCACATCCGGATGGTTGCGGGCCAGGGCCCTTTCGCGCTCGCGCAGTCTGGGCGTCAGACTCGCGTGGGCAATGCGTAGTACGCGCATTCGACCTCCTTGAAATTCTTGTTCGCCGTGATCCATTTCAGTACTTCTCTCTCGACAAAGATGTGTCCAAACTTCCAAACGCTGTTACTTTGCCGTCGGCTCGAAGGGCCTCTTTCTTTTGCCGGCGCCGCTCGTGATACCGGTGCAGTCGGGCTTCGGTTAAGCCGTAGACGCCCGATGCCTTGGCAATAAATCGTGGCAGGTTATCGTTGCGGCCGAGTGGCACCCGCCACCGCGAAAACGTTCCGTTCGTTCCTTGCCAAACCGCCCACCCGGCACGATAGCCACACTCCCCGGCCAGCTGTTCGACCTCTGCACTGCATTCGCCGTACGGCCAGGCCATCAGATCGACTCGCTTGCCAATCGTGTCCTCGAGCAGCCGCTTCGACTCTGTCAATTCAAAACGCGCTTCGTCCAGAGTTATCCGATTGAAGTGACGATGCCACAGCCCATGCGATCCGATAGTAATCAACGGATGCGCCGCGATCTCGCACAAATCTTCTTCCGAAAGATAGCCATCGCTATCAACGAAGCCGGCCACCACGAAAAGCGTCATCGGCAAGTTGAATTTTTCCAGCAGTGGGAGGGCGACGGTGAGGTTGTCTCGAAAACCGTCGTCGAAGGTGATCGCGATCGCGCCGCGACGTGATTGCGTCATCGTTTGTTCCAGACGCACAACTCGGTTCGTGCGCGCCAGCCACTGAAGCTGCTGCGCGAAGCGCTCTCGAGAAATGTCGATATCGCCGGCCATCGGTTCAGCCGGCGAACTAATCGAGTGATAGACAAGTACTGAAGCCATAACTAGTTCTTCGAACCGTTCACTTTTTCCAGCCAACACTCACGCCAAAACAGCAGTGACTGGCGCGGGCACAGGCGATGACACACGCCGTCGCAGGTCGCGCCTTCGAGCAGGACCGTATCCTTGACTTGCCGCTGCCGGCGACTACCTTCGAGCGTGATACGCTCGACGCGCTTCTGCACCCGCATTTCTGAACCGCAGAATTCGGCCATCGATGGAGCGAATAGCAGATGCTGATGCTTACCCTCCGGGTCGAGTGTTTGGCGAATCTGGTCGAGCGTCTTCACCCGCACAACGTCGCCCGGCTGAAGATTCAGGTTTGAGCGCGTGCCGTTATAAGTGCCGGGGCCGGCCACGAATCGCCAACTCTTCCGGCCGCTCACATGCGCCAGCTTGTTGTAAAAGGCGATTCCCAGACTCTTCAACCAACGACGTAGCGGTGTTCGATTGTGCAGAAGATCGAGGGCGTATTGCTTTGGGTCCCACCACGGCAGCGGTTTCGAAGCTTCGATGATCTCGCTGAGCTGACACACAAACTGATCGCCTTGCTGTGCGAGGTCGATGAGATGCGATTCTTTGATTCGACTCGGGCCGGGGTTTGGACGGATGGTTGAGCCTGCAGGTTTCAACCACGCGTCTCTCCAAAAAATCAGGCAAGCCTTGTCACAACCGCCATGCGCCTGCCCATCGCAGCGAACTTCTTCAAGAAAAACAGTCCCGTCGAGCTGCCGCATCTCCGTATCGTCCACGCACGTTTTGAAAGCGCGCCGCGACACGCGAAACTCACGTCCGCAAAATGCGCGCATCTCGGGCATGAACGGCAGCTTGTCGAGCGTGCCTTTCTCATCGAGCGTGGCCAGGATTTCATCCAGCGGACGCACCATGACCAGGTCGCCGGGGAAGAATTTCGTCTTCTGGATATCTGAGCTTAAGGACATTTTCTGATTAACTTGCGCCCCGCGCGGTCACAATCGCAGGGATGGTTCGGAGCAGAATCGAAGCGTCGAGTTTCAACGACCAGTGATCGATGTACTCCAAATCGAGCTCCATCCACTGTTCGAACGAAAGATTGCTGCGACCGGAAATCTGCCAGAGGCAGGTCAGTCCCGGCTTCACACTGAACCGCCGTTTTTGCCAGGCCAGTTCCATGCGCAGCGCATCGCGCACCGACAACGGCCGCGGCCCGACAATGCTCATGTCTCCCAGCAGCACGTTGATCAATTGCGGCAGCTCGTCAATGCTCGTCTTGCGCAGCCAACGGCCAACCCCTGTAATCCTTGGATCGTTGCGAATTTTGAAAATGGGACCGGATTTTTCGTTCAGGTGCTCAATTTCTTTCATCCGCTGTTCCGCGTCGGCGCGCATAGTGCGGAACTTAAGCATGCGAAAGCGCCGCTTGTTCAGGCCAAATCGATCCTGAACGAAGAACACGGGCCCATGCGATTCCAGCTTGATTGCAATCGCGACAACGACGAACAGCGGCGCCATCATCGTCAGCAGAAGTGTGCCGCCCACGACGTCGATCAAGCGCTTCGCTTCAGTGCGCCAGCTAAAAGGCGGCACGCTGTGGAGCGAAATGATCGGGGCGCCATTCAATTCGCCGGTTTGCGACCGCGCCAGTTTCTGCGGAAATAAATCTGACAGCAGGTGCGTGGTGATTCCCTGCTCTTCCAGCAATCCCACGGCCGCTTCGATTTCGCTGTATTGAGATTTGATCGGGAGGGCAATCGCAGCTTCGTCGATGACTTCGTTTGCCAGGATTAACGGCAAGTCATCCAGCGTTCCCAACCAAATCGCGCCGGCAATTCGCTGTTGGGCAAAAGTGCGTTCGTTGTCTACGTAACCGAAGAGTTTGTATCCGAGGTCATGACGCGCCTGCAGCCGTTCCGCGAATCGCCGCCCGCGCAGTCCGCCACCTACCAGCAGCAGTGACTTGGTGTTGAGTCCGCGCCGGCGCAACCTGCGCAGGTTCCACCGCAGGAGCAGCCGCATCGCGCCAATCAAGGAAAAAGAGATGATGCCGAAGAGCGCAACGGTGAGGAGATTGATGGTCGGCCATTTGCCGGCTTGCGCGGCGACCAGCAGCGCCAGCGAACAGATCAGAACACCGCGCGCGATCTCTTTCAGCTCGCGCTGTTGCGTCGTAAACCGGTGCGAGAGATACAGGCCCTGGACGGCGAACGCCAGATGCCAGGTGATCAGCAGACCAACCCCGAGCAAAGCGTTGCTCACCTTGATGCGTTCCGAAAGATAATCAACCGCGAATTCGACGTTATTCGAAGGCGAGTAACGGAACACGATCGTCAGGCCCAGCGCTGACAGAACGAGCGCCAGGTCGGTGACCTTGAGCACAAAATTTGAAAGGACTCCGGATCGTGCCGTCATATCGTGTAAGTGGCACAGACTTCAGTCTGTGATTGTCCGGAGGGAACACAGACTGAAGTCTGTGCCACTCCAAATCAGAATATCGGCGCCATAAATGCCGCGACGCTTGCCAGTTTAATGAATCGTTCAATCTTCGAAATTTTGTCGCGCGGGACGTAAACCATGTCGCCGGGTTGCAGGGTTAGATCGTTCTCCAAATCGCTGGTGCGGCGGATGCTCTTCAGGTTCAGCAGCTTGACCTCAGCCATGTCCGAATTGATTTTTCGGAACACAACGACCTGAGAAGATCGCGCCGTCTCTTTCATGCCACCGGCCAGCATGATTGCCTGAATAGCGGTGACGCGTTCGCGCATTTCGATTTTTCCCGGCTGGGTGACTTCGCCGGCGACGACAAAGTAGGGTTTCTGAAATTCTTTCAGCACGATCGTGGCAACGGGTTCGCGCAAACGCGCGCTCGCGCGTCTCAGAATCGCCTGGCGGGTTTGCTCGATGGTGAGCCCCGCAACCTTTAGGTCGCCGCCAATTTCGAGCGAGACATATCCGTCCGGCTGCACCGTCATGGTCTGATTGAATTCCGGCGAGTAGCGATACTGAACTTCGAGCACGTCACCGGGCTGTAAACGGTAGCGCTCTTCAGTCACCGTCGTGAGCCGCGGCGCCCGCCCGTCCTGCGCGCGAATGGCGACCGGCGCTGAAATGGCGATGGCCGCGATAATGGAGATGAAGAAAAGCCTCATATGTCTAATCTTTCTCCCTCTCACGCTGAGAGGGGTACAAAGCCAATCGGAGAAATTTGGGGAGAGGGTCTGACGCGCGACGTAATTCCCTCTCCCCTGATCCCAAGCCCCAGAAGAGCGAGGGAAACCGGTACGCGCCTAACCGAGCCCGCGTCTTGCTTCCTCTCCCGAAGGGAGAGGAGACCAGGCGACGTTCGTTATAAGCGTCGATACAACCACTCCGGCACCGGATAGCGCCGTTTGTTCAAAACGAATCCGAGGAATTTGCCGCCGGCCTGTTCGATGGTGCGCTGCGCATTGACGATTTGATCGCGGCGCGAGCGCCCGGCCTCAACGACAATCACCACGCCGTCAACGTTCGACGCCAGCACCGCGGCGTCGCTCGATTCGTGCAGCGGCCCGCAATCGATCAGGATGTTGTCAAAGCTGACGCGCAAGGCGTCGACGGAATCCAGGCCGGTGTCCACTTCCTCTTCCTGTTTGCCGATGCGCATCAAGTGCGAGCGTTTTGGAAGATCCTGTTCGTCATCAGAGTGGTTGCCATTACCATTCACGCGACGCGACCGATTCGCCGGCAGCATCCAGAGGTTCTCGACGTTTGTCGGATGACAGTTCCAGGGCATCTGCAGGTAGTCGTCGACGCCAAGTGTTTGCAGACGCTCAGCAGAAATCACGAGTGTGCGCCGCCCGGTGTAGCGCGCCATCTCAACCGCAAAGAGCTGGGTCACGTGCGACACGCCTTCATCGCCTGACGCTGACGTGAATGCGATTGCCGCGCCACCGCGCAACCCTTGCGAAGTGTTCTTCAGGTTCGCGAGGAGCAGTTGCAGGTTGTGACGCCGTCCCGGCTTGTCGGAATTCGTGGCCGGCGCTTTCACCGGCAACATCGGCTCAATGATTTGTTCTTCAACTTGCATATTGGTACGCACGCGTCTCGCGTGCTCGGTAGGCAGGGCGTCCACGCCTGCTTTTCCAGCGACTAAGCTTCCAGCTCTGCCCGCACTCGCTTTGCCTTCACCTGTCGCGCCTGCGACGCGCGTCGGCTAATCATCTTTCTTCCGTTTGCCGGCACCGTCGCCAAAACTGGTCCGCCGGTTAGCGCTTCAAGCTGTCGAGCCGAATACACCTTGTCGTCGAGCAGCTCAGCCGAAATCACGCTGCCGATACACAGGAAACCGGCGAGCACGATGCCCAGCACCAGATTCAATGGTCGATTCGGCGACGACGGAAGCTGCGCCGGCGTGGGCGTTTCGGCAATTGAAACGTTGGTAATCTTTTGCCGGTCCAATTCGTCGCCGATGCGCGACTCTTCGCGCTTCTTCGCGTAGAGCTGATAGTTGTCTTCAGCTTCCTTAACCTGTCGTTGCAGATCGTTGTGCGTCGTCGTGTTGGATTCGAGCTTATCCAAAGCCGACTGATACTGCTGTAACTGTCCCGACAGCGTTGCGCGCCGCGCCATCGCCGCGCTTTGATCCAGACGTGCGCGTGCCAACTCTGTCTCCAGCGTTTGCCGCAAAGGATTCAGACCTGTCGCTTCTTCGACTGCAGATTTATTTTCGGCTTTCTCGAGCGCTTCGCGCGTGATGCGAATCTGTTCGTCGACCTCGCGCACCAGCCGATCGTTCGGCTTGAATTTCGTGAGCAACTGCGTGCGCTTGGTTTGCAGCTCCACCATCATCGTGTTCAGGCGCTCGGCGGAAAACTGGTTCGGCAGTGAACGGCTTTGCGTCACGACGCGCTCGGGCATCGATGCCAGTTGCTGTTCGACGCGCTTGATCTTTTGGGTCGCTTCGTTGACCGCGGCTTCGCTGGCCATCAGGTTCGCTTTTGCTTCAGCAGTCTTCTGCAGCGTCAGCTCTTTCTGCTGATGAAGCACGACCAGGTTGTTGCTCTGCTGGAATTCCGTGAACTTCTGTTCCGCCGCTTTCAATATTCCTTCATGCTCGTCGGCCTGAGTTTGGAAGAAATCAGTCGCGCCTTCGGGGTGATGCAGCTTCAAATGCTTTTCGAGATAGAGTTCGCCGATCCGCATCAACACTTTGGCCGAAAGCTCCGGAGAGTTCGACGCGTAAGAGACCGAGATGATGTTCGCCTTGCGCACCGGCGTAACCGTCAGATCTTTCGACAACTGGTTGACGGCGCTCTCAACCCGCACGGTTTCTGAAGGCGGAGTTCGCGAGAACCAGCCGGGCTTCGCATTGGCGAGACCTGATTCTTTGACCACCTGCGTCAGGAGGTCCTTGCTCGTCAACAGCTCGATTTCGGAATTGATTTGGTTTTCGGTAACTTCCCCGTCGGCCATCATGCTCGGCGCTTCGGAATGAGCGGCAGTAATGGCGACGTCCACGCGCTGGTTCTTCACCAGAATCTTCATGCGCGATTCGTATTTATTGGGCAGGACGAGGGTGACTACGACGGTACCGATGAGGACCGTCAGAAAAGTAAGCAAAACGAGGCCTTTGCGCCGAAATAGCGCAGCCGCCCCGTCACGTAGAGAGATGTTCTGTCTGCCGACAGATGCCGTCAGTTCGCGCGTCATAACTCAACTTCCTTTGAGTTAAAACGCTGAACCAGCTGGGATTTCCAAGGAAAAGGCGTTGGGGTCAGGCCTTCGATTCTTCGATTCTCGATTTTAAGGGCCCATGTATTCCCCTATGACTCTGGCCATGAGTGTATTGAGTTCCTGACTTCCGCGCATCTTCAAACGAGCTGCGTCGTACCGGCGACTCACGGAACCACTGCTGAGACCAGTAATCTCTGATAACAACCTGTTGCTTGCGCCCAGCTCACGGCCGGTCAGCACCAGGATTTCTTTTGCCAACACCGATTCAGCACTCTTGCCTGCACCATGGAAGTCTTTCCTCGGTAGGCCACAGACTCTCTCGACTGCAGCAATCAGTCGATCCCCATGGAATCTTCCGCTCGGTGTGGAGCCGTCTTGGGAACCCATTCGCGGTGACCGCTTTGTGTCACCAATCCGATGAATGGTCGCATCGACAAATTCCTCACTTCCAAGGATTCGTCCTTCATCCGCAAAATACAATTCCTCTCGATGACCGAGTTTCATGCCTGCGGCCACGAATTCACAGTACGCCTTGCGGGCCAATTCTCTCTTAGCACCAAAATGACGCAGCACCGGATCCACGTCCACAATTCCACTCGCTTCCAGGCCGAGATAGGCACGATGGCTGCTGTGTGGATAGTTTTCGGGCTTGCGCACGATCTTCGCTCTGACCGGATTCAGGTGTATGTAGCGAACCAACTCAGCCAGATAACGCTCGCTTTGACACAGAATTGATTTATGCCGGCCCTGTAAAAGATGGCCAATTCGGCGATAGCGACGGTTGTAGTACTGACTGTAACCGGTCAGCACCCGATGCATAATCCGGCCAACCGTGTCCGCTTGTCTTTCAATCAACAAGTGGACGTGATTGGTCATCAAACAGTAGGCATAGAGGAAGAATGGAAGTTTTCGCTTCTGCAGCGCCAGCAGCGAAAGGAACTTCTCATAGTCCGCCGGTGCATTAAATATTTGCCGTCGATTATTGCCGCGAGTGATGACGTGATAGAGACCACCCTCAACCTCAGCGCGCGCCTTTCGGACCATGGGACGCGGATGCTAGTTCGAGGACTCCAAGTCCGTCAACGCCAAAAACTTTGCTGCGCCGGCTAATGATGAAGAAGAGCAACTTAGTTTGTCATAAGAAGAAGCTTGCACGGAGGCGAATCGAAGAATCGCAGGCCTGACCCCGTTTTTGTCGCTTATGGCGCCGGGTGAGTCGGTCGATAAGGCAATAAGAAGGCTCAAAAGTGGACGGACAAGTTACACTGCAACGATCCTACTGTTTTATTGCTTGGAACGTACCAAACGTTTTAGCACCGGCCATGCTTTCAATCCTCCACGTACCTTCTATGCGGGCGTCTGTCCATTGGCCTTCGAACACAAGACCGCCATCAGAAAACCCTGGTGCGAGATCGAGTGTTATTTTGCTGCCTGATACTTTTCCTTCGCAGGGACCATCCTTGTCTACTGCCCCTTGAAAAGCTTCTGCCGTTTTCACGACTTTACAGTTCCCTTGGACCTGATTGTTGTCTAGAGCTGTAAGAGAAATTGCGCCCTTAAAGATCAGCTCACCTGAATACTCGTAGCCCTGCAGTTCGTATTTGCCCACCAGAGGACTGTGATCACGCGAGCGAATGCATGAACCAAAACATAACCACATCACCAGCGATGAAAGAACAAGTATTTTCATGATTCAACGCTCTCGCTGGTGCCTATGTTATGAGGAGTTTGCACGCACGGCGAATCGACGAATAGAAGGCCTGACCCCAGTTTTAGTTTCCTGGAGAGTTTCCTGGTAATCGGGAATCAGAAGTTTAGTCTAATTGGCTCTGATGTGACGTCTTCAAGCAGCAAGTCACCCTGACGCCGCCATCGATCTCTAAGCATCTTTCCGAAGCCAAGTTCTTCGCTATCCAATCGAGGCTCGATGTTCTTTGGCCACAACTCAAATGTAAGTTGTTCCATAGGGTCCCAGGGTCAGGCCTTCGATTCTTCGATTCTCGATGTTAGGTCTTCATTTGCCGTCGATTATTGCCGCGAGTGATGACGTGATAGGAACCGCCCTCAACCTCAGCGCGCGCCTTTCGGAACATGGGACGTGGATGCTAGTGCGGGGTCGCCAAATGCGTCAACGCCAAAAAACTTTGCCTCGCCGGCTAATGATGAAGAAGAGCAACTTAGTTTGTCATAAGAAGAAGCTTGCACGGGGGCGAATCGAAGAATCGAAGGCCTGACCCCAGTTTGCAGTTTGAGTTTGAGTTTGTAGTTTGTTAGTTCGTCAGTTGGCACAGTTTGTCCCAGTTTGTTTCCTCACTTCTCAGTTGGCAGGCGAAAGAAATATCTCGAAATCCTCGAGCGTGTCCTCAACCGTTCCGCGGACTTTGGGGTCACTCTCCAAGGCCTTTAGCACTGGTAAGACTTTGTCTAAGTCTAGTACGCCATGTATACGAGCAAGGTGACCGAGGCAGGTCACCGCAGGGATTTGTACACTCGTTGAAGACTGAGAGGCAAACTCAATACATTTCGCCTGAACCCATTGCCAATCTGGATCGTGATATGTGACCCTAAGCAGCGCGTCGCAAATTTGCCTGGCGTCGCCGCTCGCGAGCGCTCGCTCTGCCTCCTCACGGTCTATCTGAATAACTTCCTCGAAACGCATTATTTGGAGAACCGCCACCGGGAGAAGCCAGCCCTGACTTTATCAACGTGCGTCTCATCGCCGGCGTCAATTCCGCCCAGGTTCGAATCGAAGAATCGAAGGCCTGACCCCTGTTCTTTTTGTTCCAAAGCTGCTCAGACGTCCCGCGCCGTCAAACGTGTTTGTGATCGTCCGGCCAGACGGGTAGGTCATCGTTTTCAAATGCCCTGCGAGATCATAGGTGATACCGGTAATCGTATAAGTTTGCGTGCCAATCCCCTGACTCGCACCCGTTACACGACCCATCGCGTCATAGCCGCTGTAGTTGTAACTGGAAACATTGGAGCTGATCGACGTGAGACGGCCTTTTCCATTCTGCGCCAGCGTGTCGTAAACATATGACACCGGGGGCGTGCCGTCGGAATACGTCCGACTGGTGACGCGATTGAGTGAGTCATAGACGTAACTGCTGGTGATGCTGCGTGCATCAACTTTAGTCAAAAGGTTCCCGTTGTCATCGTAGGTATAGGTAATCGTCCCGCTCTCGGGATTCTGCGCGGTGCGCACGCGTGAGAGTGAATCGTAAATGAACGTGCGTGTCTGCGTTCCCTGATAAACGTGCCGCAGGTTGCCCAACACGTCATAATCGTAACTGGTCGGCTGATTTGGTGAAGACGTTGAGCCGAGGTTGCCGTTCCGGCTCGTCAACGCGAATCAGGCGCCCAAGAGCATCAACCATGCTGCGGCGAACCTTCAGCGCTTGATCCGTCACGGTGGTGAAGTTGGCATCATAGGAAGTCGTCACCACAGCGCTGTCCGGGGTCGTAACAGAGATCACGCGACCAAGTACATCACTGACTGCGGTTGTCCACACGACGGCCTCGCCCGCGCGAAACGGGTTTGAGGTTTTCACAAGCCGGTTCGGAGTGTCGTAGCTTTTGCGGACGGCGATAAAATCGCTCGCGTTTTCGTACTGCCGGCCCTCGATGGCGCGGCCAAGCATGTCCGAGATGGTCTGCGACTTGAGCAGGCCGTCACCTTCGGTATTCAGATCCGACAAAACAGTCACCGTGCGTGAGGCGTCTGCATAAAATGTCTTGGTGAGATGATTAACACCTCCGCCGATGTCCGGCCTAATAACCACACCAGGACGACCGAACGGATCTATCGCGTTGAGCAACAGGTTTGTGTAATCGATTGTCGTTATGTTGCCGTTGGGATCCGTGGTACTCGTTACTAATCCCGTGGAGTAATCGTATGCTGTGGTTGTCGTTTGGATGCCGGTGCCGTTTTCCGGCATCGCGATCCGCGCCCTGGGCCCGCGAAGCGGACGCGAATGCGCCGGTCTCATGGTTCCAACGCAACGGCCCGCCTCTACCGGCCGGGTTGATTTCGACCTCTTCGCCCGTGTCCGTTTGAGTCCGTACGATGTGAACGACACGCGTCTCTGTTCCAATCGTCAGGGTGCCGACAACCGTCGATTGCGCCCGGTTGCTGTGACCGAAACGCGTTCCGAGACGTCGCGCCAGTGCGAGCGCTTCGGTTGCAGTGAGAGATTTCGTTGTCGCGTTTTAGCGCGACCCCGGTTTGCTTGATCGGCCGCGGCGGGCTGTGAAACAACTGCCTTTTTCACCGGATTGGGGACGACTCTTCGCCGTCGATCCGTGACGTATGCCACGACCGCTGCGGCACTGATTACCAACAACGCGAGCGCTGCGGCTACTTTTCGTTTGTGAGTTGGCTGGGCTGCATTTGCAATTTGCAGCAGAGATCCTGGACTTGCCGTGCCGATTCCCATGTTGCCGGCTTCAAACACGTAAGGGGAACCGTAGAAGTAAAGGCGCCTGTAAGCGGAAGTGCTTCGATTATACGCACCAACGTAACTCCCGCCTGAATCTGCTGAGAGTTCAAGTCCTACACCAGTGGTTGGGACAATCCGGCTACCTTCGGTCACTCGCATGAGCCCGCTGCCGTCTACTTCAAACTTTGCCCCGGGAGTGACGGTGCCGATGCCGACGTTGCCGTTCTTATCGATCCTCATGCGCTCCGCTCCAACACCGTTGTTATTGGCCGCTGAAGTGAAGAAGGAGATGCTGCTATCCGCATCTCCAGAGTGAAGAATGATCGACGAGGTTGCGCGTGAGCTGTTATCTGAGAGCCAGGCTGAACCGTTGAAATAAGCGTTTTGGGTTATGTACGTACGGTCATAATTGAATCCGAAACGGCCTTTGGTCGTATACGTGGTGTTCGTACTCGACACGGCCAAACCGTCGACGGTGGCATCACTTCCACCTGAGCCTGCTTTCACTTCCAGCTTATTAGCGGGAGTGGTAGTTCCCACACCGGCATTTCCGCTTGTTGGAAAAGTATTTGTCTGCGCGGACGCGCTCATCGACGCCGTCGTAAGTAGTATCAGGGTAAGAATCAGCTGCCTGAGGCCGATCGTTTTCGGTTTGGATTGAAGTGTCATGGTGGACCGCCCTTCTAAATTGAGTCACAACGATTGAGCCGGTTAGCTCGGATAGTTACTGCAGACTTAACAGCACCAAGATCTCGCCCGAACCCTTGGCCAGAGGTTCGAGAGCTTTGCCGATGATTGTTCCCGGGCGATGAATTTGAACGCCGCCGAGATTGACGGCTTCGGACTTCATCGCGACACCGGACACGTCGCTGGTAACGAGTAAATCACCGATTTGAATCGCGCGGCGCGACGCATCGACTTTCACGCGCACACGTCCGGTGGTGGCGACGAGCACTTTGCCTTCACCACTTTCACCGAGAGTGATGCCGGGTTGCGCCGAAATCACTCCCGCGACACGCGTGTCGTAGGCCTGCGCTGAAGCAATGACTTGATTGGATTTGGTTGAATCGAGAACTACGACCGTGGCGGCTGACGGCTGTTCAGACGATGGCACCCATTCGGCGATGTCCTGATATTTGGCCTTAATGTTGCCGGCTTCAATTGTGCCGGTGGCGTTGATATTGCCCGTCCCGATTAACTTTAGGTTGCCATTGATTTCCAACTTCTCACTCGGCGACGTTATTCCAATCCCGACATTGCCATTGCCTCGGACAATGGCCTGTATTCCGCCGCCGTTTTCAAAAGTCGCAATCGCATCACTGCTTGATGTAGTCGCCGCTTTTGCCCGAAAACCATTAACTCCGCCATTCACGTCAAGGGAATAGATTGGACTTGCCGTGCCGATTCCGACATTGCCGAGCCTGTTGATTGTCAAGATATCGGCAAAAACATTCCCGCTCGAATTCGCAAAATTGAAGCGCAGATACTCACTGCCCGACCCACTCGGGGCATACAACTGCATTTCGCCGAAAGGATTGTTTGCGATCTCAGCCGAATAGAGTTGGAACTTCCCATTCGCGCCGCTTGTCCCTGAAATGCTGACTCGGGAAGCAACCGCCGCCCCGCGAATATCCAGCAATGCTCCCGGATTCGTAGTCCCGATGCCGACGTTGCCGCTCTTTTGGGTAATGCCCGCCGTCCAGGCGCCTGAGCCGTAATCGTACATCGTCCACGTGCCATTGCTGTTGCCATTAAGAGCGAATCTTGGCGTTCCCGCGGTGTTGCCAAGTGAGAAACCCGTGTTGGCATCAGCTTGGGTAACAGTGAAACGTGATGCGACCACTCCGCCTAATGATGGATCGGACGTCCCGATGCCGACGTTACCGCTGTTGCTAATAACAAATCGATCGGCGCCTGCCGTCGTATCGAATACGCTGAAGTAGCCTGCTTGTGATGATGAATACACGAAGTATTGACGACCGCCGGCTGCGGTTGACGTCACCCCCACGCCCGGATTAACCGTTCCCTTCACCTCAATCATCGTATTGGTGGTCCCACTTTGCAGTGTGGGTGTCGTCGTCCCCACCCCAGCGTTTCCGCTGGCGGGAAAAGTGTTTGTCTGCGCGGACACAGCCGCTGCGATCGCTGACACTAAGGCGCACGCTGCCGCCAGTTTTATCGCAGCCTTAAACAGGTCGAATAAAGATCTGAGATTGGTAAACACGTGAGTCCTCTTTCGATTGGGCAGAATGCAAAAACAATCCTGCTGGTTGGTTTTAGAAATCCTCCGGCGCGGAAGATCGGGTCGGCTGGATACGAAGAGTGCGACTCTGCAGGCTCGGGATTCAGCCTCGCTTACGAATGGCGCGCACGATAGTGCGGCCAGTTGCAGAAGTCAACTAGATTTTGTACTAGCGATGAGAAGTCTTGTGGTCAGGTAGAGCTAGGAGCGTCTCTAAGTTTTGTAGGCACCCGAGCCCGCGGCATACCTCCGTGGTTTCTCGTGGGCTTTGTCCGTCGAATTCAGCTTGGCTCAGCAAAAAATCGCAATATCTCAGGCCCGACCCCTTTTTCATCGGCTAAGGAAAAGGAGGGACGGTTCGACGCGTTTACGTCTTCCGGTCTGATCTAGCCCGAAGGGGATCCTTTGTCGGGCTCATCATCGTCGTTCTCGCTCCTAAGGTATCGATAGAATTGCGGATCATGAATGTGATACAGGATGTGTCGGAACTCCTCGCCAATGTCCAGTAGCGTATCAACCAACTCTTCGGGCGATGCTTGTTCATTCATGAGCCTCGGAAGCTGTTTGTCCAGAAACGCCTGAAAAGACTCTTCGAGATCGGAAAACGCGTGGGCCAACGTAGCGGCTTCGGTTTCACTTGCCTGGTCATATCTTGTCACTTCCGGGCACCTGGAAAGTCGATCAGCGAGTTCCTTTACGCTCGTCTGGTTCGCAAGCAAGTTGTGTTGATTCATAGCTTTTTCACTTCCTCGACAGAATCTCTTTTATCGCCTCGATGGCGGCGCGGAACTGGCGAACCTCTCTTTCCATTGAACTGGTGGGACCGCCTGTTTTATTAGCCTCTTCGATTTTTTTCAAGTGTTCGGCTAACCGTTTTTCGAGACTGCGCAGCGATTTTTCCAGTGCACGTTTTCCATGTTGCGCCAATTGCCGTTCAAAGGCTCGCATGGTCGCCTGAGAGAATGTGGTGGTGGTTGTCGCTGTAACGGTAGCTACTTCCGTGGTTACGACGGTGTTCAGACCAAGCGTCGTTATCCCTCCACTCGCCAGCCCGCCACCCGCAAGTATTCCCGTAAAATATCCGGCCGTGCCGATTCCTGTGCCAAGTGCTGCCCCGGTGCCCGCGAAGAGCAACACCCCCTGTTCAAAGTTACCGAATTGACTGGAACCATTGATTCTCGTCATTTCTGTCGCCAGGGCCTGGCACGGAGGACACGTTTCGTGCAGCTCACCGTCTCTGCCCAGATACACTTCGCGACCGACGAGGTCCGGATATTTGTCGGCATATGAGCCTTTGGTCAGAATGAATGTGATGCCGCCCGAACCGGTTTGACTTTCAGGAACGCGCTCATAGGTCTTGTCATCATAGTATTCGTTGCCCGGCTTATAGTCCGCATCGGGCACCCAGAGATAAAGGCACGCGATAGTATCGTAGAGCCATACCATGCCACTCGGATCAATGTAGATGAGTGGATTATTTATGGTGTACGAGTAGCCGTTCCAGCTCTGTGGGACGTTGATGTCGACTCCTGCATTCTCAGGGTCAGGACTGGTGAATCGTCCTTGCAAGTTTGCGTAGTACCGCGCTTGTGCGAAATCCAAGCCAGTTTCAAGATCACGCTCATAGCCCGTGAACTTTTGCCGCACGGCGTCACTGCCTGAGTAGCCGGGAATACCCGTGCGGAAATTCTCAGGTACTTCTTCGCCGAAAGGCAGATAGTCGTGCCGCGAGACGCCGGCAAATGAGCCGGTCTGGTCGATGATGATCCGTGGCGTGCCGATCGGATCGGCTACCAGCCAGCGAATCTCGACGGCGCCTGCGCCGCTTTGCCACGAAGCGAGGACTCGATTGCGCAATTCCTGAATGTGGTCCGCAAGAATCGGTTGGTTTGCCGCTAAACCGGCAGTGTAGCCGTTGGCAGGTGGACCCAAGGCTTCGTTCAGCGCGGTGCGCATCTCGTCGATCGGTTCCCAACTGATATGGACCGAGCTGTTGATGACGCCACCGCTGATTGTTGGTTTCTGCCATTGATAATCCGGCATATTCAAGTGCGATCGGAGGGCGTTAATGGCTGCTCGCAACTGCGTGATGTGAATTCCTTTGATGTCCGTCTTTGGCTCGCCCGGAGGATTCAGCGGATTGTCTTCGATCGTTGGCGGGGCGCCCCAGCCGCTGGTCACGGCTGCCGTAATCAACAGCTCGCCATTGCGATAACCGTATTCCTTCTGCGGATTCGCGGGCGAGCCGTTCAAAGCGTACTCAGCCAATAGCTCGCCGCCGACACCATAAACTTGCCAGGTTTCAACTTGATTGACTTTGCGCTTGACGCGCCTTCCGTCGCCATCGTAAGTGTAGTATTGCAGTTGCCCACTGCCCGCGGCCTCAATCATTCTGTTTTCGCCGTCATAAACACGAGTTCCTTGACCGGTGTAGGTGTCGTAGGTGAGGTTGCCCGCCACGTCAAAGCGCATCTGCCGTTGATTCATCGGCAACGCAGTATCTCCCGGAGCGTAGATCCGGTTGGTGGTGTGTGCTTCGCTTTTGTCAAAAGGCAGATTGTTGATCCCTGAGCTGACCGTGCGGTTGCCGTACCGATCGTAACTGTAAGTCTGCGCGAACTTCGGCGTTTCCGCTTGAACCGAGGAAATGTAGCTTTCAGAAACGGATGAGATTCGGTTTAGAGGATCGTAGGTGTAGCTGTCTCGGTGAATTGCCCAATTGGTAGTTTGTTCGTCGAGCGGGACATAGTGCCAGCCCTTTAACACATTGCCGTTGTTATCCGGGCCGCTGGTGCCGTACCCGCCTGAATTGTCGTAGAAGTACTGTAGGCACCCGCGATTCCACGAGCCGTTAACATCAGGAGCAGTTGCAACGCGCACGTCCCACAGTTGTCCGCGCACGTTATATTGCCGCTTGTGGTACAGGGGCGTCTGCGTGCCAAACTTCTCAATCGTGATGCCCGCGAATGCCGAATAGCTGATGGCGCTGGAATACGTGCGCTGCGTGCCGTCGCCGAGGTTTCCTGTGAACGCCAGGTTCTGCGCGTCTCGATCCGCTAACCGACCAGCGGAATCATAGTTGTAGCTGACTGCGTGACCGGATGGATATGTCATCGTCTTCACATTGCCGGCGAGATCGTACGTGTAACTCACAGAGTAGTTCTGAGAGCCCATGGCTTGGGTCACACTGAGCGGTTGGCCATGCGTGTCATAGCCGCCGTGACTGGATGTCGAGACAGTTGAACTGACTGAAGCCAAACGGCCAATGCCATTGCTAATGCCGGTGGAGTCGTAAACGTAAGTAACGTCGGGCGTGCTGTCGGAATAGTTTCGAATGGTTAGCCGATTCAGAGCATCGTACGCGTAATTCGTGACGACGGTTCGCGCATCCGTCTTGATCGTGAGGTTGCCGTTACCGTCATATCCATTTGGCTGGCACTGTCCGCTGACCACGGTGCCATAACAGACTGTTCCGCTTTCAGGATTGAAGGCCGAGAGAAGTCGGCTCACCGAATCGTAAGCGAACGTGCGAGTTTGGCTACCCTGGTTGACGGTTACGAGATTGTCGATTGTGTCGTAACTGTAGCTCGTGCGATAACCTGCGACCACATCGGCAAAGCCCGGGAATGAAACTGCTTCCGTGGCGCTGTCCGCGGTGGTGATTTCCCACACGTCTCGTAAACGACCGAGCGCGTCTGTCTTGCTCAGCCGCTGCTTGCCGGCTGGATCCTTCACGAGAACTCGATCGCCGTTGTATGCCGTGACAAGTACGGCATTGTCGGGCGTGGTAACGCTCACCACCCGACCCATTGCGTCAAACGCCCGCGTCGTCCACGCCGCAGATTCATTGTGAGGCGCAAGCGGACGAAACGGATTCGACGTCTGGTTGCCGCGACCCATCGCATCATAGCGCGTCTGCACCGCAATGTATGTCGTGGCGGTTTCATACTGACGCGCCTCGATCTGCCGGCCAAAACTATCAAGTATTACTTGCAACTTCACCGGATTGGGATCGTCAAAGGAGTGCAAATCATTTGTTGTGGTTACCACACGATTCGCGTCGTCGTAGGCAATACTGGTTTGATTTTTGGTCTGTGGATCGTTGACCGCTCGAATCGTTTTCGTCATACGGTCGGCAGGATCTGCAAAATAAGTGCTCCCGACAACCCCATTGCTGTCCTGGGTGTTAACTGGACGACTTAAATAGTAGTCGAACTGGCTGTAACTAACGTGGCCGAGGGCATTCGTAGTCTTTGTGGCGAATGCGTAACTTGATTGCCCAACTGAGGCGAGCTCTGTCGGCGGAGTATTGGATTGCGCTTCTGCATCCGGCGCGCCAAATCGATCTGAGAAATCGAAGGTGGTCGCATGCTCGCGCGCGTCGATCGTCTTAACTATGTTTCCGACGATATCGTATTGCGAATAACTACTGATTGGTCCGGTTTGATTCTGGGCATTCACAAAGCTTGTTGCCGAAGTAAGATTTCCGCGCCGAGTAAGGCCGGCATGATAATTCACGTCGAAACCGCTGATATTACTTCGTGGAAGCAACGGAGCATGATGGGAATCGGCAACATAATTGTCGTATTCGAACTGAATTAGCGCAGCCT
>JBASRE010000040.1:0-102855 GCA_049273695.1 Pyrinomonadaceae bacterium | reverse complement strand
GGGTAAAATCAATCACGACCCGGTCGCTACCGCTCCCGGTACTGACTGCCGCCCGGGGTCGTGTATACTCACAATCTCCCGGAAACACTTAAAAGGAGTTAACTCGCGTTCCATGAAATTTCTTGTTATCGCATCGCTAATTCTCTGCATACCGATGGTTGCTATGGCCCAAAAAGCGAGCAAGTTTTTCGCCTATGACTATACGATTGATGACCTGCCGAATGGCTTGCGGCTGATCACGGTGCCGACAGATTATCCAAATCTGGTCGCGCTTTACATCGTCGTGCAAACCGGTTCGCGCAACGAAATCGAAAAGGGCAAAAGCGGCTATGCACATTTTTTCGAGCACCTGATGTTTCGCGGCAGCGAGAAATACACGGCCGAGCAACGCGAAGCGATTTTCAAAGCGGCGGGCGCGGAAACAAATGCCTACACGTCCGACGACCGGACCGTTTATCACGCCACTTTCTCGAAAGAAGACCTGGACAAAATCATGGAGATGGAAGCCGATCGCTTCCAGCGGCTGAAATACACACAGGAGCAGTACAAGACCGAAGCTGGCGCCGTCCGCGGCGAGTATGACAAGAGCGTTTCCAGCCCCGTCACTATGCTCTACGAGAAGCTGCGCGAGACCGCTTTCAAGAAGCACACCTACGCGCACACAACTCTAGGCTATATCGAAGACATCAAGGACATGCCAAACCAGTACGACTACAGTTGGCAATTCTACAATCGGTACTATCGCCCCGAGTACACCACCATCGTGATAGTCGGCGACGTGACGCGCGCGAACGCCCTGTCGATGACCAGAAAATATTTCGGCGACTGGAAGCGCGGCAACTACGTGCCGCAGATTCCCTCCGAACCGGAACAGAAAGAGCCGCGCACGGCCCACGTTGATTGGGCCTCGCCAACGCTGCCCTATCTGGTCGTCGCTTTTCGCGGTCCGGCCTTTTCGGATGAGAGCAAAGACAAAGCGGCTCTTGACCTGCTGGCTTCAATCGCCTTCGGAGAGAACTCAGACCTCTATCAAAAGCTGGTCCTGAAAGAACAAAAGGTGGATTTCATCAGCCCTTCGTTCGATGACTCGATTGACGGCGAGTTGTTCTCGATCTTCACGCGCGTCAAGGATCAGAAAGATGTCGATTACGTGCGTGACGAGATTCTGAAGACCTTCAAACGTTATTCAACTGAGCTGGTCCCCCAGAAAGAGCTGGATGAGACCCGCTCGCGCACGCGTTACGCCCTGGCGATGGGGATGAACAGTTCAGAAGCCATCGCGGGCATTTTGGCGCCCTACATCGCGCTTAAGCGTACGCCCGAGACGCTGAACAAATTGTTCGATGTTTACACGCAGGTTACGCCGGAAGATGTCCGCAGTACTGCCGCCAGGTATTTCGTCGACCGAAATCGCACCATCGTGACCTTAGCAACGGACAAGAAAAAGGAGGCGGGCAAATAATGAATCGCCTCGAAATGTTCCGCCTGGCTCAACCTCGCCTGCTGGCCGTTCTTGCTGCGGCTCTGATTGTCACCTCAGCTTCATTCGCACCTCTGATGGCTCAACAAAGAAGAAAACCAATTCCGGCAGCATCGAACGCCGTTCTTCAACCCAATCGCTCGCCGCTAATCACCTTCCGCATCCTCTTTATGACGGGTTCGGCTTTCGACCCGGAAGGTAAAGAAGGACTCGCGGCTTTGACCGCCGCGATGCTTGCGGAGGCCGGCTCGCGCCTGATGACTTACGAACAGATCCAGGACGCGTTCTATCCGATGGCCACCGACTTCGATTGGCAGATCGACAAAGAGATGGCGGTCTTTACCGGGACCACGCACCGGGACAATCTGGATAAATACTATTCGATCATCAGTCAGATGTTGCTCGATCCGGGTTTTCGGCAGGAAGACTTCACGCGCTTAAAGACGGACGCTATCAACTTCCTGAAGGTCTCGTTACGCGAAGCCAACGATGAAGAGCTTGGCAAAGAACAGCTCTACAACATGATTTACGCCGGCCACGCCTATGGTCATCACAACATTGGCAGACTAACGGCACTCGAGCGATTGACGGTTGATGACGTGCGCGGTTTTTATCGCCAGAACTTCACCCGCGCGAATCTGGTCTTAGGGCTGGCCGGTGGTTACCCGCAAACATTTGTCGGCAAAGTGCGCGCGGATTTCAACAAACTGCCGGCGGGCAAGCTCAGCACGGCGAAGTTTGGAACGCCGACAGTCGCGCCGGGGATGCGCATTGAGATCGTCAAGCGCGAAACTATTTCGACGGCCATCTCGCTGGGCTTCCCCATTTCGGTGACTCGCAGTCATAAAGATTGGCCGGCGCTGGCGCTCGTCGCTTCATACCTGGGCCAGCATCGTTCGAGCAGCTCGTATCTCTATCAGCGTTTGCGTGAGTTGCGGGGATTGAATTACGGCGACTATGCGTACATCGAATACTTTCCGCGCGGCATGTTTCAGTTTCAGCCCGATCCGAACCTGGGCCGCCAGCAGCAAATTTTCCAAATCTGGATTCGGCCGGTCGAGCCGCAGAACGGTCACTTCACTTTGCGTGCAGCACTTTACGAATATGACAAGCTGATGGGGAATGGCATGACCCCGGACGATTTCGAATCGACGCGACAGTTTCTGATGAAATTCGTCAACATCCTGACGGCCACGCAGGACGCGCAACTCGGCTACGCGCTGGACAGTCGCTACTACAAGATTAAGGACTTTCCGACGTATATGCGCGAGCAGCTTGCGAAACTGACGCTGACGGACGTCAACCGCGCGATCCGAACGCATCTGAAATCGGACGGGATGCGCGTCGCGATTATCACCAAGGATGCAGAAGGCTTAAGCCAGGCGATCACCAGCAACAAACCTTCGCCGATTACCTACAACGCGCCGAAGCCGAAAGAGATCACGGACGAAGACAAGGTGATCGAGCGTTACCAAATTGTGGTGAAGCCGGCCGACGTGACAATTGTGCCGGTGGACCGGGTGTTTCAGTAGCAGTGAGCGGTGGGCAGTCTGTTCCTTGAGCTTTGTACTTGCTTGGTACTTTGTGCTTTGTACTTAGTACTTTGTGCTTTGATCTCTAATCGACGTTACGCGTGCGTTCGAAGTGCGAGCAAAGCACCAAGTACAAAGCAAGCACAAAGTACGAAGAACAAAGTACAGCTTTTATGACCCCTAAAATAATTCACCTTGTTCTGTCGTTCGCTTTAATCTGCGGATTGACAGCCTTCGTATCGCAAACGGCGGTTGCTCAGTCGACTTACACGCCCGTCACAAAGTACGACGCGAAGCGCAACGCGGCGCGTGACATTGACGACGCCGTCGCTGAGGCGAAGCGCACCAACCGACGAATTCTGCTGGTCGTCGGCGGCGATTGGTGCAGTTGGTGCCACACGCTGGATAACTACTTTGCAGCGCATCCCGAGCTGAAGGCTCTGCGGGACAAGAACTTTGTGACTGTGAAGATCAACTTCACCGACGAGGATCCGAATGAGGCAGTGTTGTCACGATATCCGCGGGCTGAAGGTTACCCGCACATTTTCGTGCTTGATTCAGACGGCAAGTTCCTGCATTCACAGGACACCGGCGTGCTCGAAAGTGGGAATTCTTACAACCTGGAAAAGATGACTAACTTCTTGACGCAGTGGGCGCCACCGGTCAAATTCTCTAGCACACCGTAACGCTTCAGTCTTGCGGCTGAACTCCTAACTAATCACACTTCGTTTCAGCTTGAGCTCTACCACTTTTGGTCCATTCGACGCACCGGTTCGCGCAGGTGGTCGTTACGAAATCCAGCAGCCGCTTGCTCTTGTAAATCGCTTCCTCTTTCGGCGGTCGGCCGGCCGCCCGGCCTTCGGCTGAGTCCAACCAAATCCGGTACATCGCCTCGTACTCCGAATCATCGGCGATACAGTACTTGTTGCAGGCAAAGCTGACCGCGTCGTCCTTTTTGCCAATGCCGGTGTAAGTCTTGCCCTGATAGGTCAGGGTCGCCGTGCATTTGTTTGAGCCGCGACTGCAAGCGAGTACGGCAGCGAACAGAAGGAACAGTACAAGACACGGATCGACACCGTTCCGGAGGGGTTTGGAGATCATGATTCTCTCCTTTTCTGCTGAGACTGTTCTGGTTAGCGGTGGTAAAAGTATTTGCAAGGGCAAGCTTTGTCAATGCGGATTAGAATGCCCGCCAGGCTAGCCTTCGGCGCTTAAATAAGAACTCCAAGCGCTGAAGGCGTGTCGGCTCTGCCGCGCGTACGTCTCTTAGCTTCGGTATCTTTGGGTTCACCTGGGGCGTTGCCCCAGGCACTTACCGTGCGCGCGTTTCGACGCTACGCAAGCCTAACCACACTGCGCCTTCGGCGCTCGCCGCTGGCTCTGCGCTATTTGCCGCCGCCGACGGGCCGCGTCTTGAGGCCGTCAGTCGAATGAATGCGTTCGCGTTCCGGTGCGTGATCAGTAGACTGCGCTTCCGTGGCAGGGGCCCGTCGGAAGCTCGGGATGCGCGCGCGGATTGGTTCGGTCAACGTGTGCGCGGCGCGCGCCCAACGCTTCCAGCGCGCCGTCGATCCAAGGTCATCCAGCAGTGAATAAGCGACGGGCGTGGCGATCAGCGTCAGCAGCAACGAAAGGGTTTGTCCGCCGATGACTACCACCGCGATCGACCGGCGCTCTTCAGCGCCAGGCCCGGTGCCGAGCGCCAGCGGCAACATGCCCGCGACCAGCGCGAGGGTCGTCATCAGAATAGGTCGTAGACGATCGCGATTGCCCTGCATGATGGCCTGCGCGCGTTCCATACCCATTTCCCGCAGCTTGTTCATGTGATCGATTTGCAGAATCGAATTCTTCTTGACCACCCCGAACAGCACCAGCAGACCCAGCGCGGAATAGAGATTCAAAGTGTCGCTGGTCAGCCACAGCGACAACAATCCGAAAGGCATGGACAACGGCAAGCTGAGCAGAATCGTTATCGGGTGGACGGTGCTCTCAAACTGCGAGGCCAGGATCATGTACATGAAAATGATCGAGAGGATGAACGCCCACACGAACTCGACGAACGTTCTTTCCAGTTCGCGCGCGCGACCGGCAACCGTCGTGGTGTACGCGGCCGGCAAACCCATTTGGCCAACCGCGCCGCGTAACGCTTCGATGCGATCGGCGAGCGCATGACCGGGCGCGACTGAAGCGCGCAGCGAAACCTGGCGTTCACGATCGAGGTGATCGATGCGCGAAGGACTTATCTCGCGCGTGATATTCACCAGATTGTCCAGCCGTACCAGACCGCCGCGCGACGAAGGCACATAGAGACGCGCGATCGTTTCCTGGTCGGAACGATCGCGTTCGCTCAAACGAATCTGCACGTCGTAATCTTCATTCAGCGACTCGTCGCGGTAACGCGAAGCCTGATCCTCGCCGCCGACCATCAAACGGAGATTCGTCGAGATGTCGGATGTATCGACGCCCAGATCCGCGGCGCGCTGCCGATCGATCTTGACGCGCAGTTCGGGCTTGTTCAATTTCAAAGACGTATCAATATCGACGATGCCGCCAAGTTTCGAAGCGCGCTTGCCTAACTCCTCCGCGTATTCGGAGAGCTTCTCGATCTCCGGTCCGCGCAGGACGAAATCGATGTCGAACCGGCCGCCGGCGCCAAAGTTAAATGAGTTCGAATTGCGGACGCCCGCCCGCATCGGCGCAAAGCGTTGCAGACGCTTCCGAACTTCCGTCATCACATCCTGCTGCGTGTAATTGCCGCGGAACGCCTGCCAGGGCTTCCCTTTTTTCAGTTCAGTCCAGATGCGGGTCAATGACAGAGTCCGCTCTTCATGTGGCGCAATGCGCACGTAAGCGCCGCCGGAATTCAGTCCGCCGATGAAAGACCCACCCGCGCTCGACAGTACCAGACGCACGCCGTGGGTCGCTATGATCTGCTTCTCGATTTCCAGCATCGCGGCGTTCATCACCTGCATGTTGGTGCCTTCGGGCCCGTTGATGTTGACTTCGAATTCGGCCTCATCAACGTTGCTTGGAATAAACTCCTGCTTCACCGCGCGATAAAGCGGCACCACTGAAAGAATCACAAGGATGGAGACGACCGACACCGCGAGGCGATGGCGCATCGCAAAGCTCAACATCCATGTGTAGCCCTTGTCGATCCAACGATAGAAGCCTTTGCGCGACGAGGCCTGGCCGTGACCGCCCGCGTCTTTCACGCGAATCAGACGCGAACTCATGACCGGCGTCAGCGTGAAAGAAACCAAGAGGCTAACCATGATCGCGACCGCCGCGGTGATGCCGAACTGGTAAAGGAAGCGACCCGAAATCGAAGACATGAACGACACCGGCAGAAAGATCACGACGAGGGAAAGTGTCGTAGCCAAAACCGCGAGACCGATGTCTTTCGTAGCTTCTTTGGCTGCTTCACGCGCCGGCATGCGTTTCTCTTCAATGAATCGGAAAATGTTTTCCAGCACGACGATCGCGTCGTCAATCACGACGCCGACCATCAGCACCAGCGCCAGCATCGTCACGCTGTTCAAAGTGAAGTCCAACGCGCGCATCATTGCGAAGGTGGAAATCAGCGACGCCGGAATCGCGACCGCGGCAATAATTGTCGAGCGCCACGAACGCATGAAAAGAAGCACTACCAGGCTGGCGAGAATGCCCCCGAGGACCAGGTGCGTCTGAATCTCGTGCAGCGCCGACTCGATGTAGCGTGACTGATCGCGAATGACTTCAAGCTTGACGTCCGACGGGAGCTGACCGTACAAGCGCGGCAATTCCCGCTTGATTCCGTTGATAACTTCAATCGTGTTCGCCCCCGACTGGCGACGAATGTCCAGCGTCACAGTCGGCACGCCGTTGAGCCGTGCCAGTGACCGCTGCTCTTTGGTGCCGTCCTCGACGCGCCCAATGTCGCGCACGCGAATTGGCGAGCCATTGATGTTGGCGATGACCAAATCTTCAAACTGACGCGGATCGGTAAAGCGACCTAGCGTCCGCAGCACTAACTCTTCTTTTCCGGTGTTGACGTTGCCGCCGGGCACGTCTGCGTTCTGTCGCTGCAGCGCCTGCCGAACCTGCGTGATCGGAATTTGATAAGCCTCAAGCCGCTCGGCATCCACCCAGAGATTGATCGCGCGCTGAAGTCCGCCGACAACGCGTACTTCGCCAACGCCGCCGACGCGTTCAAGCTGGGGCCGCGCGATTTTGTCGCCGAGTTCGGTCAGCTCGCGAATCGAACGATCAGCCGAGAGCGCGATGGTCAAAACCGGCGTGCTGTCGTTGTCGAATTTCGAGACGACGGGCGGCGTGGCGTCTTCGGGTAAGCGGCGGCCCAGACCCGTGACGCGATCGCGAATGTCCTGGGCGGCCGATTCGATGTCTCGATCGAGTTTGAACGTAGCGATGACAAACGATTGGCCCTGACTTGAAATTGAACGCAGCTCGTCAATGCCATCGACGGTGTTGACTGCGTCTTCGATTGGTTGGGTGACCAGCGATTCGACTTCTTCAGGCGACGCGCCGGGAAGTCCGGTGCGGACGCTGACGGTGGGAACGTCTACTGACGGGAAACGATCGACGCCGAGGCGGAAATAGCTCGCCGCGCCGACGACGACCAAAGAAAGAATGATCATCGCGGCGAACACCGGACGGCGAATACATATCTCGGCGAGCTTTTGCATTTTGTTCTAGTTAATTCGCTCTCGCCACAATCGGGGATCACGACTACCGTGCAGCGCCGCCAGCACCTCAAGTCTGTTTGGATGCACTCGGTAGTAAATCAAATACGGGAACTTTCGCAATTTGCCGCGCCTGACGTCACGGTGCGCTACCGGATACATTCGCGGCATGGACTTTATTCTGTCCACAATCTGGTCAAGTGAAGCAGCGAAAGAATCTCCTAATCCTGTCTCCTGTTCTTCATACCATCACTTCGCGTCAAGCACATCGGCTACTGCTTCTGGTCTGAAGTCAGCCGCTAAGGTCATAGCGTCTCGCGAAGGCGCTTTTTCACTTCGTCCCACGGAATCGCGGCCTCCGGATCAGCGTCGGCGGCCGACAATCGGCGATCTAATTCTTCTCGATGCCAGTCAGGTACCGGCAGCGCATCGGTCGAATCAGGAATACTGTCCCACAGCTCGCCGATTAGTTCGATTCGCTGCTGAACAGTGAGCGGCGTCTTCAGCAGTTCGTTTGCAGCATCGGGTAATTGCTGGGACATGGTCTCTCCTTCAAAATACTATTCCGTTACCGTCACTGCTTGCCCGGACTGTAAGTTCCCCGGATTGACGACGACCGGCTGACCAACATTGACGCCCGATCTTATCTCAACCCAGTCTGCGCCGCGGCGTCCGGTCATCACAACTTTTTCGACGGCCTTGCCGCCTTCAACGATAATCACTTTTTCGATGCCGGCGAAAGTCACGATCGCGCTCGGCGGAACGGTCGCGGCGCTGCTGGTTTGATCCGTCACAATCTCAGCACGGACAAATGCGCCGGGCCGCAGGCGGCCGCTGTTGCGCACATCGGCTTCGACGGCGAGCACCCGATTCTGCTGACTGATCGACGGACTCAAACGCTTGACGACGCCGAGATAGGCTTCCGCATCGCCTTCGACCGTGACGCGCACGCTTTGTCCGTTGCGGATATTGTTTGATTCACGCTCAGGCACATCGACGCGCAAGCGCAACGGATCGATCTGCACAATATCGACGACCGGCGCGCCGGCGGCAAGATATTCGCCGATGCTCGCGCTCTTCTGCTGCACGACGCCGTTCATCGGCGCGTAGAGCACCGTGTCGGCAAGTTGCTGTCGAGCGAGGTTCAACTCTGAACGTCTTTGCGCCAGGAGACCCTGCCGATTCCGAATTTCTTCGATGGCATCCTGGTAACGGCTGGCGGCAACTTTGTACTCGGCGTCAGCCGTGTCGTACTCAGCGCGAGGAATAATTCCCTGATTGATCAGGCGCGCCGCGCGATCACGTTTTGCTTTAGCTTCGTCAAGCACGGCCTTCGCTTCTCGCACGGGTCCGGTCTGCTCGAGCGCCACGCGGTCATCGCCACCCGCGGGCGACAATCCGACGCGCGCGCGTGTTTGGGCCAACGCCGCTTCCGCCTGCTGGACGCGCAGTTGATAGTCCTGTTGCTCGAGCCGCGCAATCGCCTGCCCTTTGCGCACGACGCTTCCCAAATCGACGGTTATCGATTGCAGACGGCCGGCGACTTTCATCCCGACAGTCGTTTGATCATAGGCGGCCAGCGTTCCGTTAACAGTCACCGTGTCGCCGATCGGAGTCTGCGTCACCGCTACGGTTTTTACCTGGCGCGGTTGGCCTTTGCCATCGCCGGGAGCTGCGCGTCCGGACGCCGGATAATCACTCTTGCAGGCAGCCGACCCCACGGCTGCAACTGCGAGCAAAGCGATCGCTGCATGCTTAGAATAGATCCGAATATAGGAAAGCAAACCCATCGTCTTTTCAGTAGGATGCGTGAAGTCTAACACGTTAGACGACGGGAGGTTGAGTTGGGTTACGGCTTCAGCGTCACCGGTGAATAGCCCAGACCATCCGGCTCTTTTCCAGCCGTCAGACGACCGGTGACTTGCCAGGTCTTCAGGTCGATCATCGTCACTATGTCTGCGTTCGTATTCGCGACGAACGCGTGGGAAAGTTTCGGGTTGACCAGGATGCCGACGGGCACTGGACTCTGTCCGAATTGGTTGCCGAAGAGGCGCTGGCCCGAGGTGCTTCCTTCGGCGGCTTTCAACATCATCGGAATCCGGCGTATTTCTTTCCTGGTCACCGCGTCGAAGATAGCCACGTCCCCAGAACGCGCGTTTGAGACCAGAACGAAACGGCCGCCAGGCGCGAACTTGACTCGGATCGGAAAATCTTTTGATTCAAGCGTTGCGGTTATTTTCAGCGTTTCAACATCAATCACCGAAACCGTGTTGGCCGCACGGTTTGTGACCCAGACTTCCTTGTCGCCGGGCGAGATGTCGATGCCTTCGGCGCCGGCTCCGGTCGCGATGTCTGAAATTTTCTGTCGAGTTTTCAGGTCAACGACCGTCACTGAGCCCGAGCCGATGTTCGCAACGAAAGCTTTTTCGTAGCGCCGCGCGACCACGACCATATGCGAGACGTTCTGATCGGTTGTCACTGCGGCGGCGACTTTCCCGCTCTCAATATCCACGATCAGCAGCGCCTTGTTCCCTTCCGCCGTGACGACGATCTCGTTACCGCGTAACCACTCGATGCCGTGTGGCCGGCGATACTCGCCGAGGTCGATCGTCTTGACTGTTTTCTTGCCTGCGACATCAATGACAGTCAGAGAACTTCCCGGTGCCTGCTGAGTGCCGTAGTTCGCAATGACCGCGATCTTGCCGTTGGGCGAGACGGCCACTTCGTGTGGCCCGGCGCCGGTTGGAATGGTGGCCATCGCGGTGCTAGTGGCAACGTTAATCAGCGAGACGGTGTTGTCGGATTTGTTCAGCACGAGAAGCGTGCCTGAATCGGCAGCCGCGATCGTCGGCATCGCCGCGACGGCAAGAATGCAGATAACAAAACGGAGCAAATTAAGTGGACGCATTGAACACTCCTTAGTCGTTACCGATGACCTGCAGCGAGTTTACGTGCAGAACGGACCATCTGCCAGTGCTGAGGATCGATCCAGCACGCCGGAGGCATGCGTACCGACTTATCCGCCGAAGCTCTTCCGAATGAGGTAAGACATCTTAATGAAGAACGTGCGGCCGTTGCGACGAAAACCCGGTTCAAGGTCGCCCGTAAACGGGTTGAAGCCGTTGCGATTCAGATCGTCGTTGTAGCCCGCGTAAAAAGCGGTGCCCGGATTCGGTGTCCAACCCAGCAGGAACTGTCCGCGCACGTTCGATGCCAGCGTGTCATAGTCAACGCGCGCGCGCGCAAACCAGAACCGGGTGAACTGATACGTCCCGCGGAATGCGTAAATATTGTCGTCAAACGCAACCAGCCCGGTGTCGTAACGGCGGAGACGCGCCTTGTTGTAATTCAACGAAAGCTGCAATTTCTCGGTCGGTTTGTAGGTGAAAGATCCGTTCAAATCCAAAGCACGGCCCGGTCCCGGATCGAGCGCAACTCCCTGCCCGAATTGCAGCGCCGCCGGACTCACGCGCGGAAACTTGGGCCCGCCACCAAAGTCGTAATCCAAAGCGCCTGAACCGAAGTTGGCAAAGAATCGCATTGAATATTTCTTGCTCGGCGTGGCGCCGCCGCCGAAGAACCAAACCTTGTTATGCGAAGATCGGGTCGGTTCGCCAAAGAAAGCGCCCGCTTGCGCCGCTGTGCGCTTGGCGCCGAATTCTTCCTCGTAAGCCTTTTCGTAACGGTCGTCAAAGCCGCCACCAAAGAAGGATTGCTTTTGGAAATTGAAGAATAGGTGCGCACCGGTCTGCATTCCCTGAATTCGGCCATGCCAGTCGTAGAGCAGCTGATTGAAGCTTTCGACGTTCCACGACACCAATCGCGCTTTCTGTTGCGGAGTCGAATTCCAGGAGATGTAGAAATCGTTTTCGTTCGTGTTAGTGCGACGAACAAACCCGACGTCGGAACGGAAATCACGCGTGCGGCCAAATGCGAACGCTTCCATGAAAAGATTGCGACCGGCCTTTGTGAACTGCGCAAGGTAACCGAAACCGTTTCCCTTCCGGTAAACCAGACGGCTTTGGCAGAACCTTCGTTCACGCCCGGTTAGGTTCGCGCAGGCGGTCGTCCGGTCGAGTTCCGGATCGCGAAAGTAACGATTCGAGGTGGTGCCCACGGTGTGAAGCGTGAGGGTGGTCTGCTTGTCGAGTTTGAACCGGCCGTCAATGCCGAGAATCTGATTGTGCTTTTCGATAAAGTTGTATGACGTCGCCACCAGGCCGACGCGGCTTTCCTTGCCGACGTCTCGAGTCAGACGCAACACACCGATGTAGGCTTTCTTGTCCAGCAGTGGGAAGTTGAATGAATCGAGTCGCTCGTCACCGGTGAATGTTCCCGGGCCACGATCAGCCGCCACCATCAAGCCGTAAGAGTTTTTTCCTTGTTTGCCAACCCACTTTGCAGCCACGAGCGGGTTGATAATCGTGCGCGTGTGCACGACGTTCAGCGGCAACTGAAAAAGTTCGATGCCTTCGAGAAAGAACGGCCGTTTCTCTTGAAAGAAGATGGGAAAGCGTTGGTTGGTCGTGACTACCGTCGCGTCGGCTTCGACTTGAGCAAAGTCGGGATTGATTGCGAGATTAATCGTCGAGGTCGGCGTCAGCGTGTACTTCGCGGTCAATCCGAGATCGAATTTGATCGGCTCGTTGACCATCCGGCCCGGATCATTCGGAATCGGATTGTAGTGCGGCAGCAGCTTGGCGGTTTCCGAAACGGTCAGACTGGGAATCAGCTCGAGTGTGCGTTCAGTTGAAATGCCTTCGAAACCCGTAATTTTTCCCGCTTGATTCAATAACCCATTAGTGTCGCGCGAGATGGGCATCCACGAATCCTGTTCGCCGTTCAAGCGCTGGATGATGCGGAAGATCTGAATGCCCCAAAATTTCCCCTTGCCGGCTTCGTAACGCAGAGACTTGAACGGAATTGCAACTTCAACGACGTAACCGTCGCTTGTGATCGTCCCTTTCGAATCCATCACGATGTCGACGCTGAAATCGACGTTTACACCTTCGGTACGAATCCCGTCCATCTGCACGCCCAGCGGATTGAACGCGAGCACGTACGCCTTTCGCTGATCGTTGAAGGTGTCGAGCAGCACGCGGATGCTGTCCTCGACTCCGTTCAGAACGTCGTCACGTTTGGCGATTGATGCGCTGACTTTGTCAGGGTCGTCGAAACAACGAAACGCGATGTAGAGAGTCTTTGAATCGTAGCCCATCATCACTTCGGTGGGCTTTGAAGGCTCTGTATTGTCGCCCGGACTGGTTTGATAGAAGTTCTTAAAAGTTGCCGCGCTCTGCCAGACGGCATCGTCAAGCCGGCCGTCGATCACCGGGGCCTTTTCAAACCTGCCGATGCTAACTGGTTGGCTTTTTTCCGGCGGAAGCACGACGCGGCCTTTGACGGGTGCGGGTGTTGTCGCGGCCGGTGAATCTGCCGGCGAACTAGCGGGTGAGGCAGCGGGCGACGGGGCCGGCGTGGCCGTCGGGATCGATTTCGCGTCAGCGGTCAAAGCAGCGCAAACAACAAGGATGGTCGCGAAGGCGAATCGGACCATCCGGAGAAGAGTTTGAGTAAGACTCATATGCTGTTGCCCTTGAAAGCTCGCATGTGGGGCCGCTTGTTGAGCGGCTCGTGGTGACGCCTGCCCATTGAACTTCTTCCTGGTCTACCTACCGCTTAAGACGTATGAACGAGGTCAGTACCATCCGCGTGAGCGGATGGATCGAGCACTTACCATTTCATTGAGTATTGAACCCACCCGCTCACGCGGGTGGTACTGACTCCAGTTCCGCGGTAACGCTCAAAAGCTCTTGCGGAACAGCCACGACATCTTGACGAAGAACGTGCGGCTATTGCGCCGGAAGCCCGGCACGATTTGGCTGCTAAATGGATGCACGGTGTTGTAGTTCAGGTCATCGTTGTAACCGGCGTAGAACGATTTGCCCGGGCTCGGCGTCCAGCCCAATAGGAACTGCGAGCGTGCGCGCGAATTCAGTGTGTTGTAATCGACGATGGCGCGCGCGAACCAGGCTTTGGTGAATTGATAGGTTCCGCGCCAATTCCAGATGTTGACGTCAAATGCGACGAGACCGGTGTCGTTGCGGACCAGCCGTTGCTTGTTCAGACTGAGTGAAGTGCGAAACTCGTTGGTCGGTTGAAAGGTGATGCCGCCGGTAATTTGCAGCAGGTTTCCCGGTCCCGGATCCAACGGCACGCCAAAACAGAGAGGCGATCGAAGATCGGGCTGATTGGCCGGCGGCGGATTGCACTGTCCCGCGGCGGCTAGTTCGCGCGCCGCAATTGCGGGTGGACTGACTCGCGGGTACTTCGGCAGGTTTCCAAAATCCAAATCGAAGTGTCCCCAGCGATGCGTGACCTGACCGTTGAACTGAACTTTCTTGTTGAAATTTGAGCCGAAGTAACCTGACAAGTGGTGCTTCATCGAAGAACGTTCGTTGTCAGGGCCGTAGAAGGTACAGCGGGTGGTGCTGTTGCCGCCGAACGGATTACACGGCCGCGCCTCGCGGGTCGCGCCGAATTCGTGATCGAACAGCCGTTCCCAGGCCGGCTCATACCAAACTCCAACCCAACTGCTGCGCGGCAGGCTCAACTCGATCAGGTTTTCAGACTCCCAAATGTAATTTCGTCCTTGCCAGTCGTAATCGATGTGCGTGAAGTTATGCGCGTGCCACGAGACTAACGTCTTCTTGGGATTGCGATCTGAGTTGTAACGCAGGAAGGCAAAATTGAAATTCGAGTTCGGCCGCTGGAAGAACCCGACGTCCGCGCGATAGTCCTGGGTGAAGCCATCGCCGCCGAGCTCATATCCCCAGTTCCGGCCTGAGACACTGTAAACCGCGGAGTAGCCGAAACCATTTCCGGTGCGATAGCGCGTGATGCCGTCGTCTGGATCAAAGAAGAAACTCCGCGACGTTGTGCCGAGCGTTTGAAAAGCCAAGACTGTCTGCTTGTCCAGTTTGAAGCGACCGTCGATCCCGAGCAGTTGATTGTGCTTCTCGATGAAGTTGTAACTGGTCGCGAGCATGCCGATCGTGTTTTCCTTGCCGATGTCGCGCTTCAGCCGCAACACGCCGATGTACGCGTTCTTATCAACGAACCGTTCGTCGTTACAGACCACCGTCGGATTCAGTGACCGGCGTTCGAGACACGAGCTGAGCGCTCCACGTTGATCGGCACTGAGGTTCCCCGGCCCATTGTCGCTCGCCAGGATCAGACCAAAACTGTTACGACCGATTTTGCCGGTCGTCTTAACCGCGATGTCCGGATCGACGATCGCACGCGTGTGTACCGCCGTGATTCGCGTCTGGAAAATGTCGATACCTTCGAGGAAGAAGGGCCGCTTTTCCGGAAAGAAGATCGGAAACCTTTGATTGGCAGTGACGACCAGTTGGTCCGCTTCGACCTGCGCGAAATCGGGATTGATCGCCAGATCGAGAGTTATCGCGGGACTGGGAACGAACTTGAGCGTGAGACCCGGGTCGAAACGAAGGTGTTCGTTCACGATCCGGCCGGGGTCAGTTAGCGCCGCCGGGGTGTTCGGGAAGACACCATACGAACGAACAAACCTGCCATCCTGCGAGAGGGTCAAACTCGGGACCATCTCAATTGTGCGCTCTGTCGAAATTCCCTCGAGGCCCGTAATATGACCGGCCTGATTCATGTTGCCGCTGATGCTGCGCGAGAATGGCATCCACGAGTCGAGCTCGCGGTTGAAGCGTTGGATGCGCCGGAAAAAGTGGACGCCCCACTGCTTGTCTTTGCCGGCGACGTACCGGATAGATTTAAACGGAATGGCGATCTCGACGAAGTAGCCGGTTTCAGTGATCGTTCCCTTCGAGTCGAACACAACATCGACACTAAAATCCTCTCCACGGCCTTCAGTCAAAATTCCGTCGCCTTGTATTCCCAACGGATTGAAAAAGAATTCGAATGCGCGGCGCTGATCATTGAAGGTGTCGAGAAAGAAACCGACATAGTCGTCCTGAAAAATGTTGTCGCGTTTAGCCACGGTCGAGCGAATTTTGTCCGGCTCATCGAAAGCACGAAAGGCGACGTAGAAGAATTTTTCGTCATACCCGATCAGGACCTCAGTCGGCTTTGACGGCGCAATGTTGTCGCCCGGATCGATCTGATAGAAGTCCTTCAGGACCGCTGCCTCTTTCCAAACGTCATCATCAAGCTTCCCGTCGATAACGGGCGGCTTAGTCAGCTTCGGGATACGGACGGGCTGCGCCTTCTCAGGCGGAAGGACGACGGTGCGGCCGGTTGCGGTTTTCGTGTCAGCGCCCACGGCTGCAGGGGTCGGCGCGGATGCCGGATTGTTGCTGGCCGGGCTCGCGGCAGGACTCGCGGTCGGCGTCGCAGCTGCAGGTTGCGCCTGCGTGGCTGAACTGGCGGCAACTAAAGCAAAAAGGGCGAAAAGTATCCCCGCCAATGTACCGGGACGGACGAATGGCAAACGAAGAGAGAGGGAAACATTGAAGGTCATTAGGTGCTGGCTCCGCGGCGCTTCGGCTATTACACGAAATGAGTGCGCGAAAGGTTCCCCGAAGATGAAGTGGAAGTTGGGTGTATGAAAATAATTCCCGCCGCCGTGATGAACCGGGTACATGGATGAGCGAGTTTACGCTCAGGTTGGCTCGATTGTTTGTAAAGAGTTGTTAATTCGGGTCGAGCGACCGCGCGTGTTTTAGGCAGCTTTTTTTTGTTTTGCGTGCCGATTTGCTGGGCGAGGGTCACCCTGGTTTCTCGGATGACCCTCGCACGCATTTTTATCTCGAACGACTGAAAAGAGTGAACAGTCTAAGGCCCAAACCTCAGCACATATTCGGCCGAGTTCATGAAGCCGTTAATCATCCCTCGATAGTCGCCGGATGAGTTCAGGTAGTTGAGCCAATCGATGTAAGAACCATCTGGTTGGCGCCGCAGGTAACCAAAATACTCCATTACCACAAAGGCTTCGTTGAAGTACGCCTGGTTCACGGCTGAGTTGAATTCAATGACATCGCGCAGGACTTGCGCGCGAGTCTTTTGCCCGGTGTTCAAGTCATTGATCAATTGATCACGATTCCAAAGACTGACGCCGGTCATGCCGGCTAGTTGGTCAACATATTGCGTGCTGTTAAGAGCACCGTATTGAGCCGCGAAATCGGGGCGCTGCGTCCAGTCGTCAAACAATCTGACTTTATTGGCTTCGCGTTCGGCCTCAGTCTGGAAGCCACTGATCCGAGACAAATCGGTGAAGAACTGGACGTAATCAGGAATGTAGCCCAGGGTCCCTGAGTAATAACGGTAGACGATAGAACCCTGGCCCTGAAACTCGGCAGAACGATAAAAAGCCGAGGACACTTCGATGCGGTCGCACGGCGGAGGCACCCCACCCGGTTGGCCGCACGTATCGATTATGTTTATCCAGGCGGCAAGTCCCGGAGGATCGGGCTCGCGATTGAGGAAATCATAGTACTGCTGACGGACAAAGAATGGAGTGCCGCCAATCGGGTTGCTCGGGGCTGCGTCGTTGTCTGTAATGGTGAGCTGCGCCAGATATTGCGCGCCGAGATCGACTCCTGAGGGCATGCCCAGCTGAATTGTTACTGCCTCAGTGCCCTCCACATAGCCATCATCGATAATCAACATGCTGAACGTCTTTGACGACTCACCCGCCGCGAACCGAAGCGTTCCGTAGGCGCTGTCGAAATCACATTTTTGTGAGGCGACTCCGGAGGTTGCATTGCACTGATCGTGCGGACTGTAAGGGGTCGAGAACTGAACCGAGGCGGGATTCGCAGTGCTGCCCGTGCGCGTCACGGTTATCAAGACGCTCGCGGTCCCTTCGCTGACGGCATAACTCGAGGAAGCGAATTGCACGGTCGCGGTTGAAGGCGCAAGAAAATTACTGTACGCGATCCGATTTGGTGATCCCGGCCCGGTATCAAGGAGTAGTCCGGTGGTCGCATTGCCCACAATCGCTTGCTGGACCAGATAAGGAGGCGCGCCCGGATTGGTCTCGAGGTACATCGCCGCGATCCCGGCGACGTGCGGCGCTGCAGCGGATGTTCCACTGTAGCCATCGTATCCGGAATTGCTGCCGCTAAAGTAGCCTGAGGCGGCGCTGCCCACGAATGGTCCGCCGGGAGCAAACAAATCAACCACCGGTCCGTAGTTCGAGGCCCACCATCTGTATTCCGTGACATTCGCTGCACCGTAGTTGGTGTTCGACATGTCGGACGCGCCGACGGTGATCGCTTCCCAAACTCGCGCGGGGCTGGAACCGCCGGCGTCGACGTTATTATTTCCCGCACCGACAACTACCGGAATGCCGTAATTATTCACAGCATTTCGCACGGCGTTATCCATCGTCAGGCTGGGGCTGCCGTTGATGCTTATGTTTATGACTTTATTAGGCAGGCCGCTGTTAATCGCGGCGTTGATCCCGGCACTCACGAAATTAGGGCTCGAAGAGCCACCACAGCCAGACGTCACTTTAACCGAGTAAATATTGGCCTCTTTCGCGACACCGTACAGGTTGCCGCCGACAGTGCTCGACACGAAGGTGCCATGGTTGTTGCAGTCCAGCCCGTTGCCACCCGTGACGTCGCCGTAGTTGATTGCCCGGCTGGAGCCGTCCGGGTTTTTGAAGTCATCGTGGGTGGGCCAGATACCGGTATCGATTACAAAGACATTGACTCCGCGTCCTGTGCGCGTCGGGCAATAGCTGCCATCGCGCGGCAGGTAGCGCTGATCGAGTCGATCGACTCCATAGTGTCCCGGCAGCGTTGCCGAACTATTTGGACAGCTTGATTGCGCGACGCTGACGAGACTGTTCTCTTCGACAAACTCTACATTTTCATCCTTACTAATTTTGATAGCGTCTTTCTCTGTAATTTCAACGCCGAAACTCTTCAGCCACTGGTGAATTGACAATATTCTTCCCTTATTGTCCTTCGCGAGCTTCTTCGCGAATTTTTCCACGTCCTTTACCCGTATCCCTTGCTTAAAGACCACGACATATTCGTTGGGAATCGCGTTCTCTGCCTTAAAGAACTTCTTCTCGTTTTCGGGACCGGCTTCGACCGGGACAGATACGTAAGCAAGCGCAAACACAACAATGACAAGAGGAAGAATTACGAGATATCGTTTCATGGGAATACTCCTATTTGACTAACTCAATGCAAACGATTCTGCTGAGTGATGTTACTAGAGCGACTTGCAAGGATACGGGTCGGGAAGATTGGAGACTAGCCGCGCTAGGCGTTTCCTGTCAACCCCCGGCGACTTGAAGTAGGTCAGTTGATGTAGGACAAGTTCTAGCTTGTCGCTTTTCCGAAGACAAACTGAAGTTTGACGTACATTTTTTTCGAACTGACGCTATCGATGAAGGAATAAAGTTTGAACCGTTAGGCGCGAAAAGGCTTAGGCAGCCTTCTTCGTGTTCTGAGTGACAAGCAACCGTTCGACTGTGGCAAGGAAACTTTGGGGATTGAGTGGCTTTGGCTCGTACGCGTCCGCGCCAAGCTGAAGTGCGAACGTTGCGGTGCCTGTCCCGAACGCGGTCGTCACCAAAATGGGCGTCCGCTCGAGCGTGGGAGTGTCACGCACGCGCCGCACAACGTGGACGCCGTCCGCACCGGGCATCTGGATGTCAGTGACTATCAGGTCAGGCTTCGTGAACAGCGCCGCGTCGTAACCAGCGACACCATTATCAGCGACTGAAACTTCGTGGCCGCGCGCTTCCAGCGCCATGCGCATCAACTCGCGTGCGACGTCATCATCTTCAATTACTAAGATCTTGGACATAGTAGCGCCTGAATCCTGCTCAATCCTTCTCTCTCGTATGTCTTAGTAAAGTGCGATTTGGGTCGTCGTTCCGCGGTTTTGGCGGTGGATGCCGCCGATAAAAAAAAGCGTGAGCGAAGCTGTTAGCCTCACTCACGCTTTTCCTGCTGGGGTTAGGACTTGTGCTTAGTAACCGGCGTAGCCGTCATCGTACCCGTTCTCAAAAGCCTCACGGTAATAACGTTGGTACAAACCACGATCGCCGAGCCTTGAGCTGTAATCACGCGTCGCCTTCTGAAAATTGTTTTCGTCACGGAAGTCGAAGCGTTCGCGATTGTTGCGATCCTTGCGGCCTTCCTTTGCGCCGTCAGCGAAGCCCGCGTTCAAAGCAGTCTGCCGCAGATTGAACGAGCCGCCAAGGTCCGGATAACCATCGTTGTAGCGACCGCCGCGATTGCGATTCATGCGCTCGTTGCGCCGATTGCGACGATCCTGATCGCGATTCTGTTCGACCCGATTATCGCGGCGATTGCGATTCCACCAATCATCGTTCTGCTGTGCCTGGGCGGTCGCACTGGACACCATGCAAATGCCGGCGAACGAAAGTCCCAGAATTAAGCCCCCTAAAATGCGTTTGAAATTTTTCTTCATAATCGTTGACCCTCCACTGGGCATGCATCGCAATGAACATGCCAGAGCCCATTGAGCGATAACAGGCTTGTTTTCATCCCATATCGTATCGGTTTAGACGACACCAAGCGCAAAAAGAATACGGTATTCGAATACAGTTGACTCGCCGCTCGATCTGTCGTAGAAGCAGCATCAGTGAACACACACCCGGAAAACACTTTCGAGACTGAGCAGCTTTTGCGGCACATGAACGAAGAGTGGGTGAAGGCATTATCGAGCCGCGACGGCGCCACTCTCGACCGGCTTATGGCTGATGATTTTGTATTCAGTTATCCGCTCGAGGGAGATGACAAAGCCCAGTTCATCGCCGACTGTGTCAGCGGTAATCTGACAGTCAAACACATCAATCGCGATCAAATCAGCGTGCGTGTGTTCGGCCCGACTGCGACCTTGACGGCGCGCGATACCACGAACTGGATTTATCATGGGCGCGAGTTGTCGGGCCAATACAAGATTCTCAACGTCTATTCGAAACGCGACGGCGAATGGAAGCTGTGCGCCCTGCAGGCCTGCCCAATCAATCCTTAAAATTAAGTGATGACCGTTGCACCCGCACGTCGCTCGGCGTTTGAAATCCTGCGCAGAGTCGAAACGGAATCTGCGTACGCCTCAGTGCTGTTGGCCGCGCTGGATTCGCGAATGCGCGAAGACGATCGGGCGCTGTGTCATGAACTGGTGTTGGGTGTCCTGCGGCGCAAGCTGTGGCTGGACAAAACCATCGAAGACTTTGGCGAGCGCAAGATCGAGAAGTTGGATCTGGCTGTGCGTCTGGCGCTCGAGATCGGTCTGTATCAGCTTCGATTTCTAACGCGTGTTCCCGCCTCCGCGGCTGTAAACGAGTCAGTGAATTTCGTGCGCGCGTCGCGCGTGAAATCGGCCGCCGGATTCGTTAACGCCGTATTGCGACGCGCCACTCGCGAGCCTGACTACGATCCTGCGGCGACGATAACCGATCCAATTGGGAAACTATCGATCGAGACTTCGCATCCCCCGTGGTTGATCGAGCGTTGGGTACAGGCATTCGGATTCGATGAAGCGGCGGCGTTTGCGCACGCGAATAATCAGGCCGCGCCAACTGCGGTTCGCTTAACGGCCAAAGCCTCGCGTGACAAAGGCGCAGCCGAACGAGTCTTGCAGAACTTGCGAGACGAAGGTGCCGAGGTCATTCCGTCCCCGATTGCTCCCGATTCGTGGCGAGTCATGGGCGCATCGAATGTTGTCCGGGAATTCGCTAATGATGGACTCATCTATTTGCAAGATGAAGCGTCGCAGTTGCTCGCGCATCTGCTGAACGTAGAGCCCAGTCAGCGTGTGCTCGACTTGACGGCTGCACCCGGAAGTAAAGCAACGCACATTGCGGCTCTCGCGCCGTCAGCGACGATCGTTGCCGGCGACGTCCATCACAAACGCGTCGAAACAATGCGCCGGCTCGCAGTCAAACAGAAGGCGCGCATTAACGTTTTGGTTCACGATGCGACGAAGCTGCTTCCCTTTCCCGACCAATCGTTCGATCGCGTTCTGATTGATGCGCCGTGTTCCGGCACAGGGACGCTGCGGCGGAATCCGGAAATTCGATATAGGCTCCGGCCTGACGACATCACCGAGCTTGCGGAGCAACAAAAACAAATTCTCGCGCGCGCGGCCGCCGTGGTCCGCCCGGGTGGCCGCTTGCTGTACTCAACGTGTTCCGTTGAACCGGAAGAGAATGAACGGGTAAGTGATCACTTTGCATCAGCAAATCCGGATTTCAGGCTACTCAATCTGAGCACGGCATTTTCAGCCTTCATCCTTCAGCCTTCATCCTTGCTTTCTCATCCTTCATCCTTCCATCTGCGTTTTTGGCCGCATCGGCAAGGCTCTGACGGGTTCTTTATGGCGGCTTACGAGCGGGTTCGTTGAGCGAGCAATTTAACGCTTCCGTCTGAGAGATCTTTCAGTCTCGCCGTCGCTTTAGCGCGGCGATCAGGCCGGTCGCTCGCGTACCGAAACCGTTTAAACGGTTTCCCTGGCACGCCCGCAACTTTCCACCGGGCTAATGCCGCGGTGTGACTGAGCAGCCAGACTCAACCATTACGATGCGGCAATAACTATCCTTGCCGCTGCGGTACATGTTAGACTTCGCGCTTCATCCGGCTTCGGGCTTTGGCAACATTGATGGCTCCAACCGTTCGGCAAATCCTCTTAATCCTAAAGCGAATCGTCATAGTGATCGGCATCGCCGTCGCATTTTCGTTCGGCCTGGCAGGTGCGATCTATCTGTCCCTGCGCAGTTCTGAAACGCGCGTCCCGAACGTAATTGGAAAAGACGAAAAATCAGCTGAAGCGACGATCAGCGATGCCGGCTTGAACTTTCGCGTGCGGGCCCGGCGCGCCACTTCCGAAGCCAAGCCCGACACTGTTCTTGTCCAACTGCCGTACGCAGGCGAAATCGTGAAAGTAGGTCAGACCGTTGCCGTGGACATAAGTCGCCCGACGGCAAACGGCGAATCAGCCGCGCCGGCTAATGCGAACGCAAACACGTCAACCGAGAACAAGAACGAGAATACGAATACCAACACGAACTCGTCAGCCACGGCGACACCGACGCCGCGGAGAAAACCGGTGAATAAGAACGCAAACGACAACGCCAATGCGAACGCTGGGGCGAACCGGAATCGTAACGGCAACGCGAATCGGGTCACGCCGAATGCGAACGCGAACCGCGCGGCGACTCCGGCAAACACCGGCAGCAACACGAACAGCGGAAGTACGCCCCGGCCGCCGCGCAACTCAAACACGAACCGCCGCCCCGTCGCGGCGCCAACGCCGTAATAGACCGCGACGGAACGCGGCAGACTCAATCGGACCGAGCACGATCCATGACTTCGCATCACACATCGATGGTCGAAATCGCTCCTTCAATACTGTCGGCGGATTTTGCCCGGCTGGCGGAAGAAATCCAGGCAGTTGAGCGCGCCGGCGCTTCCCTGCTGCACGTGGACGTGATGGACGGCCGGTTTGTGCCCAACATCACCATCGGTTTACCGGTGGTAAAAGCCATTTCCCGTGCAACCCGCCTGCCCCTCGACGCGCATCTGATGATTGTCGAGCCGGGCCAGTACGCCGAACAGTTCGTTGCCGCGGGCGCGCAGATGGTTTCAGTGCATATCGAAGCCGACCCGCACGCGCACCGGACGCTGTCGGCCATTCGGGCTGCGGGCGGCAGAGCCGGCATCGCAATCAACCCGGCAACATCACTTTCGGCGGTGGAAGAAGTCCTCAAATTCGCGGATTACGTGCTGTTAATGTCAGTTAACCCCGGGTTTGGCGGACAAAAGTTTATTCCGGAATCGTTGGATAAATTGCGGCGTTTGCGGAGCATGATCGACGAGCGAGGTTTGACCACGCGGATCGAAATCGACGGCGGGATTGACCGCGATAACATCGCTGAAGTGGCCGCTGCCGGAGCTGAAATCATCGTCTCAGGCTCGGCAATTTTCTCGGCCAAGGATCCCGGCCTCGCCCTTCGGGAACTGCGTGAAGCGACAGTTCTCTGGGTTTAGCGAGTCGTCAGCGATTAGCCAACACCGGGAAGTCAGTCTAGAATGACCCGTTTTGTTTTTGGAGGTTCCCAATGTTTCTTGTTTTTAACCGCGGCCGTAAATCGATGAAAGTCTTTTCGTCACTTCTGCTGATCGCCGCTTTGTCTGTAATCCCCGCGTTGCACCCCGTCGCGGCGTTGGCCTTGCCAAACGCACAGGGCCAGAGCAGCGCTTCAAACTTTCAGCGGCTCACCGTGATGAAATCGAAGCTCGAGGCCATGCGCCGTTCCCTCTCGTCGGCAATCGCCGCCATGAACTCTGGCGACAAGGCCGACAAACAAAAGAACGCCGACGACCCACGCGAGCGGCTGCGCAGCCTGGACAAGGAAGTCGGATCCATCCTCAGCGAAGTCAACGATCTCATAACCAAAGAAGAGAAGGCCGAGAAGTACGACACGGCGCAACTTGGTAGCCTGGAAACATCCGTCACGGAGTTGAACACGCGCGTCGAATCAGGTTTGCAATCAACAGCGGGCGCGCGCACCGGCGAGACCGCGAACTACCGGCCGAAGGAGAAGGGCGGGCGACGATTCTTCGGACTGTTCCCCGGCAAAAAGAATGATAAGTACGACGAGTTGATCGGGACCGTCTCGGCAGGTCGCGATCGAGTGCTGTTCATCACGGCCGCCAAAGAAGTTCGCGACGGTCGCCATGAAACCGGGCGGTTGTTGTTCACCACGATCATCAACACCTATCCGGACTCGCGTTATCTCGCGCTGGCAAAACTCGCCATTGCCGATTCTTTCTATATCGAGGGCACCACGTCCTCTCTGATTCAGGCCGGACAGGCTTACGAAGATTGGCGCACGTATTTCCCGACCGATCAGCTCGCCGACGACGCCCTGTTGAAGGTTGCCGAGACCGAGATGCGTCAGATGGGCTTATCGGATCGCGACATCAGCCACGCCCGCAAAGCTGAGCAACGTCTGAAAGCCTTGCTGCAAAGGTATCCGCAAACCGACCTTCGGCAGCAGGCGGAATTGCGTCTGCGTCAGGTGCAGGACAATCTCGCGATGCACAATTTGCAGGTGGCGCGGTTCTACTACGACTCGCGTTACAGCCATAAGAAAGGCGGTCTGAAGGGCGCGCAGGATCGCTTGAAAGAGATCACTGAGAAGTGGCCGAGCTTCTGTCTGATGGACGAGGTGCTGTTCCGCTATGCCACCACGTTCCTGGAAGAGGAAGAGCCGGACGAAGCCGCAAAGCTTTACCAGCAGATCGTCCGCGATTTTCCGAACAGCGAGTACGTGGAAAAGGCGAAGGAGCAACTGAACATCATCGGCGCGGCGATTCCCGATCCGGATCCAATCAAGAAGGATCTGCCGCCTTGCGAGAAGCCTGGTTTCATGGCCAATCTGATGCAGCAAATCAGTGGGAGCGCCGGCGTCACTACCAGCCGCGATGGCATTCTGATTTCGCGGGACGGCGAAGGCACAGACTTGATCGACAAGGCCATCACAAACAATGGCGAGCTGCCGGAAAACGTCCAGCCGGTGATTCAGCGGACCGCGCCGACCCCGAATGTTTCCGAACGGCCGCGCACGACGCAAACACCCGCTCCGAGTCCAAAGCCTTAATTATTTTCGGTAACCGCATAGCGCGGTCGAACTTAAAAAGAAGTCCAGGCCGCGTTAGATCGATTCTGGCGCGGCTTCTTTTTTGTGGGGGGAAGTGGTTAATAAAATGCTCTCACGGATTCTCATACTTTTAGCCTTACTCACTCTGACAAGTGTGGCCCAAGCCTTTGGGCAGCAGCTCACAGGAACACCTTTAACCTCTACTGAATTGAACGAACTCATTCGGTTGGCGGAACTCAAAACAAGAGAGTACAGAGAAAAGTTCAAAGACCTTTCCGCGGAAGAGGAGCAGGAAATTGTCGAATATGACATCGCAGGCGTGGTCATACGCCGACGGCGAATTGTTTCAGACCTGATAATTTATCAATCCCAGCTTGATACATCCAAGATGAGCGAGTATCGAAACGTGCGGTCGGTTGACGGTGTCGCGGTGACAAAGCGTGACGAGAGATTGGTAGATCTCTTCGGCCAGCTGGCAAAAGCTGATGCCGTCAAGAAAGAGCTCGAACGGATTAATCGCGAGAGCGCGAGATACGATCTCCGCTTTAGATCAAATGGCTTTACGCTCAATGAAGGAATGCTACTCGCCGAGAATTTGCGGTCGGCTTTCAAGTTCACCGCCGCCGGACGCGAGCAGATTAACGGACGTGACGTTATTGTCGTTCAGTATCAACAGATTGCCCCCAGCCTTGGAATCTCGTACAAGCTCAATTCCCTTCCCAAACAGTTGAAAGGCGCTGAGACGCGTTATCGTGGACGTCTGTGGTTGGATGCCGAGACCGCCCAACTCTGGCGCGAAGAACAGGAGAATACGATCGAACACCCTTCGCTGCGCCAGCCGCTGGTCTTCGCCAGGTTCGAATTAGAGTATGCCAATAGTAAATTCGGGATTCTCACGCCGCAACGGATCGTCTTTAACGCCTTTACCCACGCCCAGCGTAAGGTGGACAACACGCATGAGCTTCGTCTCGGCGGGAAAGTAACTTCCAGGTACAGCGGCTTTACTCGTTTTGATGTCAGCTCGCCAGATGCGTCTATAGACCTGCCAACAAAACCATAAGACGCGCGACCTTCGCGGCTCAGTTCACACGGCGGCGCACAACGCACAAATTAAGCCCGAGTCCAAAACCGTAGCAACCTGGCCGCGTAGCGGCCCAATGTTTATAGCAACGGTACGTAATCTTATTTCATTTGATCGAGCATAGGGGCCGTTTTAACGCCGGTTCTATAAACATTCGGCGCTACGGCGCGTTCGCAACCGGTACGCACGCCTCCGGCGTGCAGCACGCGAGACGCGTGCGTACCAATCATCGCTCATCCACTTGTCTTGGCCGATACTCTCACGTAGCATTCCGGCCCAATGGCGGAGGACATTCAAAGCGAACTCGATCGCCGGCATCGCTCGGCGACAATTGCCGTCTGGCTCTTTCTGGCTTTGGACATCGTGTTGGTGGCAATTGCCTACCTCGCCGGCGAGCGCATCTTTCGCCCGGCGAATCCGCAACTCGCGTTTGGTTTGTGGTTGGTAATTCTCGTTTGCGGCCTTGGCGTATTTGTTCTCAGGCGCACTCGATTTTCAGCCATGCGTCTGCAGGACATTGCGGCGGTGAAAGGTGTCTCTGCAATGCTGCGCACGCTGCAGGGCACCACCATTCAGGTGGCGTCGATCGGCGGTGCGATCGGTTTGCTGGGTTTCATCATCACTATCATCACTGGTGATTGGTCGAATATGCTGCGCGCCGCCGGCGTTTCCATTATCGTCTTGCTCTACTGCTATCCATTCAAGAGCGCTTGGCAGCGCACGGTGCGGCAACTTGCTCCGCCCGAATAACTGGTTTCGCGCACGAACATCACAAGGAGAAAAACTGTGTCAGCTGAAAATGTGAAGACTGTCGAATCAATGTATGCGGCTTTCGGGAAGGGCGATATTCCAACAGTGCTCGCGGGGTTGGATCCGCAAGTGGAGTGGTGGGAAGCGGAAAACTTTATCTACGCCGACAATAATCCTTATGTTGGTCCTGAATCGGTGCTGACGGGCGTTTTCATGTGCATCGTTTCAGACTGGGACGGCTTCGCAGTTAGTCCCACCGGGGTCCTCGATGCGGGCGACACTGCAATTGGCCATGGCCACTACAGCGGCACGCATAAGCAAACGGGCAAACAGGTGCGTGCGCAGTTCGCACACTTCTTCACGTTTCGCGATGGAAAGATCGTCAAGTTTCAGCAGTACACCGATACCGCGCAGTTTAAGCAGGCGGTGGCAGGTTAGCTTTCACACCTGTGAGAATTTCGCACTCAAGCGAGCCGCGGAGCGGCTTTTCCTCAAGAGTCAGAGAGTTCCAAGTCTCTCATTCACACCGGGGCTTCAGCCCGGTGATCTTTGGCAGGAAGAGATCCGTGAAACCGTTTTAACGGTTTGGACTTCTCAACGAACCGAGATCTTGATTATGATCCTGCGTCTGCACCTGGAGAAACCGTTGAAACGGTTCCTTGGCCTTAGCGGCTGTGGATCACCGGGCTGAAGCCCGGTGTGAATGACAGGCGAAACCTTCACACCGTAACTTTCAGACTTTTGAGGCACAGCCGAGCCGCTGAACGGCGACGGAAATCTCCTCATCCCTCATCCTTCATCCTTCATCCTTCTCTAGCGCGCCATACTTTTGTCCAGTGCCTCAGCGAAAGCGATGTGATTTCCGTCCGGGTCGACAATCATCAAAGTTTTCACCTGCGCGCCGGAACTTCTTTCCGATGCGTCGATGCCGAGGCTCTTGACGCGGGTCACGATTTCTTCAATGTCGCTCACCGCCAGTGTGCACGAGCCGGATCCTGCTCGCTCGGGCAATTGGTAAACCTGTAGCCAACCGCCCCGCGAAAACTTCCATTCCGCAACTTCCGGCATCGGGTTGGAATCCGCGGCCCTGCCAATGAGTGCCTCATACCAAGCCACTGCCGAAGCCAGGTCTTTCACTGCAAGACTTGCGATTGCGTTTTCAATCATGACTGATCATCTCCTCATCTCAGACGTCGATTATGAAAGCCCCAGCAGGCTACCGCCGCCTTTACTTTCTGTACCACCGGCCCTAGCTCTGGCTCTATCGTCGGCGTAAAGCAAAGTTCGCCCGCACTTCGGACAAACCCAGAAATCAAAGAAGTCAAAAACTGCTCCAGCCGCGGGCAGGGTTACTTCAAGCCCACCCGCCTTGCGCCCACCCACGAGGTCCGAAAGCAGGACCAGGCTTAGAACCGTTTGACACTCGGGACATTCTCTTCCTTCTTTACTCATTAGCTCTCTCCGTTTGAATTTCCTTTATTATTACCCCTGGCAACGCGAACGTCTAAGTTGAAGCCGCGGCAGATGCATACACCCTACGACCTCATTGCCGAACAGTGGCACGCGACCGCAAGCGACCGCGGGTCCACTTACGTCGCGCACGTCTTACGCTACGTTGATCGAGTTCTCGATGGCTTGCCCGCCGAGGCGAAGATTCTCGATTTAGGTTGCGGCACCGGCGATCCCATCACCAAGCACCTCGTTAACCGAGGCTTCCGCGTCACCTGCATTGATGAATCCCTGGAGATGTTGAAGTTCGCTCAACAGACAGTTCTTAAAGCAAAATTTATTCACGCCGACATGGTTGACCTCGAGCTGGACGACAAGTTTGACGGCGCCATCGCGTGGGACTCTATGTTCCACGTTGAGCGTAAGCATCACGCGGCGATTTACCAGAAAATCTCGCGAGTGCTGAAGACGGGCGGCAGGTTCATGTTGTCAGTGGGCGGTTCAGCGCCGGATGAAGAAGACGATTCGGTCGAAGGCTTCACTTCGGAAATGTTCGGGCAGACTTTTTACTACAGCGGCTTCGCGCCGGAAGTCACGCGCAAGATGATCGAGGCAGGCGGCTTTGAAATCGAATTGTGGGAAGTTGACGACCCCACGTCGCGCGGCCACATAGCCGTCATCGCGCGCAAGCTTGCTCCGATTGAGCAGGAAAACAAATTTTAGGGTGAGTACGAACGAATAGGTACTGGTTAGGTTCGAAGTGGAAGCGAACCCCAAATCCCCTGACTATCTGGAATTCGCCCCACTTCTTCCCTTTTTGTCGGGATCGACGCGCGAATTATCGAACCTTCGGGCGGGGCAGTCTGTACGTCCCCGAACACAACACCCTTCATTTTTATGAATCTCACACAAAAAATAGCAGGCGATCATGATCGACTCGATTCTTTCTAGTCCGGCCGTGGATGCTCTTAGCGAATTCCCCGTATTGAATCGAATCGGCGTTAATCCTTAACATGCACATCTTTCCTTCGGAATCGCGTAGGAGCAATTGAGGACCCGCCCCTTTATCTAGTTTGTCGCTTTCCCTGATCGCAAAGGCACAAGTCATCTTCTGGGTAATTTCTGACTGCAGAGGCGGTCAATGTACGGCGCCGCACCAAATCAAGAATTACTGGTGGCGCGTGGCATTCACATTGCCAAGTGTCGAGGACAGAAAGAAATCCAATAGATCTGCGCGAGCGAAACAGGCACGCGCTGAAAGGCTCGTAATGAGATTAACTTCAATAATTGCTCTCGCGCTCGCAGTCACTCAATCGGCATGCGTAATGGTGGGAGGCTACAGCAATGAAGGCGGCTGGTGGATCTGGCCGGGTAGCCTTATCAGCCTCTTGGTAGTCGTAATTGTGGTCTTTCTACTGCTGCGACGCCGTCGATGATCAGAATGAAACACACGCGGGCCGTAGCGCGAAAAATGGAAATGCATAAACAAGACAGCCAAAACAATACTATCGACAGGCGCAACTTTGTCGCGAAGACTTTGGTCGCAGGCGCAGGTCTCGCCATCGTGGCGGCTTCGGCGGAACGCACTGATGCGCAAACTTCACTGAAGCGAAATGAATCTGGGAGTGATCGGGATGTCGGCGCCCAGCCGTCGCCGGGACGAAGACGGCTGGGCAAACTAGAAGTCTCATCGATTGGAATGGGCGTGCAGAACATGCATCGGAGATACGAGACCACGGTCCCGTACCGCCCGGAAATGATCAGCATTCTCCGCGCGGCCTACGACCGCGGCATTACGTTCTTCGATTGTGCCGAGGCATACGGGCCTTTCGAAAACGAGCGGATCCTCGGCGAGGCCATCGGGCCGTTTAGAAATAAGGTCAGGATCACTTCCAAGTTCGGTTGGAACATCGATCAGCAGACGGGACGTCGGCTTCCCGGGCTTAACAGCAAACCAGATCATATCAAGCTGGTCGTTGAAGGATCGCTCAAGCGGCTGCGGACCGACCGCATAGACCTTCTCTATCAACACCGCGTCGATCCGCAAGTGCCTATCGAAGACGTCGCCGGAGCGATCAAAGACCTGATGGATCAAGGAAAGGTTCTGCATTGGGGGCTTTCCGAACCGGGCATACAGACTATCCGTCGCGCTCATGCTGCGTTGCCGCTGACCGCGATCCAAAACGAGTACTCGATGGCGACCCGAGATCCGGAAAAGGAAGTGATACCGCTCTGCGAAGAGTTAGGAATAGGCTTTGTGCCCTGGTGGCCTCTGGACTGCCAATTACTAACCGGCTGGATCGACGCGAACACGCGATTCGCACCTGGCGATCTGCGTGCAGCCACTCCGAGATTCTCGCCTGAGAACCTGGCCCACAACATGCAGTTGGTTGATCTGATAAGGACCTGGGCGGTTCGCAAGCAGGCTACTCCCGCTCAGATCGCGCTGGCATGGCTGATGGCACAGAAACCCTGGATCGTGCCGATTCCCGGAACGACAGTGATGGCGCACATGCTGGAGAATAGCGGCGCCGCCGAGGTTCGATTTACTCCCGCTGAAGTTACTGAGTTGAATTCGGCTGTCAGGGCAATCGAGATCCGGGGACAGCGTCTGCCAGACGGAGTGCTGGTCTTTTCGGCCGTAGAGGCGCCGCCGAAGAAATAACAACTTCTCTTAGACGCTTAATGGCGCGACACGCAAAAGATTCTTGACCCTGGGTATCACGGCGCTATAATTCACACGAAATTAAGACCGCTTCCGCAGGTTTTCCATGTCTCCGCGAAACCTTCTGCTCGATCGACTTCCGCGTGATGTATACGAGCGCATTAAGTCTGATTTGACGCGTGTTTCTTTGACGCACGGCCAGATTCTTCATCGCGCGGGCGAAGAAATTCGCTATTTGCATTTTCCGCTGACCTGCATGGTTTCCATTACGCTTATGACAAGTGACGGCCGCACCATTGAGACTGGGGCCATCGGCAATCGCGGCGTGGCCGGTCTCAACGCCTTCATGGGAGGTCAGGAAACGACGCAGACCGAATACATCTGTCAGGTATCCGGCGATACCCTGACGATTGCTGCCGAGCCACTGAAAGTTGAGTTCAACCGCAACACAGAAATGCGTTCGGTGCTGCTGAAATACACACAAGTCCACATGGCTGAAATTTCGCAGAATGTAGCTTGCATTAGCCTGCATACTTTGGAGCAGAGATTTGCGCGATGGCTGATGGAAGTACGCGAACGAACTCAGTCGGATCGGTTCACCCTTACGCAGGAATTCATGGCGCAGATGCTCGGCGTGCGCCGCGCTGGGGTTACGGTGGCGGCCTTGGCCTTGAAGGAAATGGGGGCGATTGAATACGCGCGCGGCGACCTCAAGATTTCTGACGTGAAGGTATTGCAAAAGCTCGCATGCGAATGCTATCGCGCTTTAAAGGACGAATACGACCGTTTGTTAGGCGTCCGGGAAAGCGGCAGTCTTGGTTGATCGCACGTTTACAAGCAATCACGATCGGCGTAAGGTGAAGTTCTTAAGCGGTACGTGATCTTTTTGAAACCCAACTTTCGACATCGGGTGGCTCTCTTTCCCTAAAGAGCCCCTCCTTGTGCCGTCAGCGGCGTTGCTAGCGAACGGAAGCAAGGAGGCCCTCCATCACCAAACAATCTAATCACAAGCACACCGTTCTAGTGGTCGAGGACGTTGCCGAAATCAGCACGAGTATGAGCGCGGCGCTCGACAAACGCGGACATCGCGTCATGCAGGCCTCGAATGCTGACCAGGCAATTCAAATCGCCGAAGTTAATCGGCCGGCGTTAATCCTGACCGATCTTGAGTTACCAACCTTCGATAAGCTTCTGAGCCTGCTTCGTGGTCACGCCGACTTGAATGACACTGTCGTGGCGATTATTGACCTTAACCATCCAAAGGTTGATGGCAACATCAAAATTCTCCCTGATTTTCAGGCGCTAGACGACCTGCTCCACACGTCTGCAGAATCCGACCTGACTGCATGATTACATCTGCCGCCGTATCGTCGGCTCCGGTGGTGTCCGGAAGGTGTGGGACAAACTTAATTTGCTCCACCAGGTTCGAGGCTACATTCTCTCTGCAATTAGTCGCTTGATTTCGGAGGCTAGCTGGTCTGAGTCGGCGGGTTTGAGCAGGTACCCTTTCGCGCCAGCAGCCATTGCCCGCGCTCTATCTGCCGGAGCGGTAGCGCCTGAGTAAAACAGGACCGGGATGGTTGCATCTAACTCGCGTAGCGTTTTGCATAAATCATCGCCTTCCATTCCCGGCAACCAACTATCCAGAAGGTACAAGTCGAACTTCTCAGACTGCGCCAGCCTGATTGCGTGCGCGGAGTTTTCGACGCACGTCACGTCGAACCCTGCAAGCTGCAATAGCAGAGTCAGGACTTCGCGGGTATCAGCGTCATCTTCTGTACAGAGGATTCGGGACTTGCGTACAGAGGTAGTTGGTTCTGGCATCAGGGGTGCTCCAGAAGTGACCGAAACGTCGTCATCTGGAGGCCGGATCAGGGGATTCCGACTCGGCGCGGATGATTCGGGATGCCGAAGCTTATATCACCGATCCACTGGCTCACGGAAGGTTAACGGCAGCGGGTGAGCCGGCCTGCCGCTCTGGCCGCATGACCTACGTCGGCCCCCGTACAGACAGCACCCATACAATGGTCGCATAGGCTGCAAAACTCACGGAGTTTCGTTTTAGCCGATAAAAACTCAGACGGCTTTCCTGGGTTAGGGCCAGCCAACGTTTAGCTGTTCGACGAAGGTGGTGCCCTCATGTTTACGCCCGAACCGATGACGTGGTATGTCGTCGTCACGTGCGAGCAGTGCAAGTCGACGATCTTCTTATTCTCAGATCTAACAAAAGGTAAGGGCGTCCTGGACGCCAACTACATAGTGACGTGCCCGGATTGCGCTCACCGAGGAGGGTATCTCGCGCGGCACTACTACCACACTTTCGAGCTACAAGAGGTGAGCGCGCCTGCCGCTCGGGCCGCGACTGCCTAAGCAGCGTGGCTAAACTGATTGGAGCGCAGGCGAGATACTCACCAGCCAGTCAATCGAAAGTGTCCGAAAGCATCGCCACTCAACCAACCGCGTAGCGGTGGAAGAATTTAGCCAGGGGTAAGCGACCGAAGCGCTGGGTCCCCAGCGGAGCATCTCCGCTGGGGTGCTAGAAGCGCCACCCCTGGATCAAGTTGGACAAAAATTTCCGCGCCCTGAAGGGGCGCAATGATTCTGTCGCCGCTCCGCGGCTGAGTTTTAAGATTTACGACGTGCGGCCAAAATCATCCTGCAAACGGACGATGTCGTCCTCACCAAGATAGGAACCGCGCTGGACTTCAATAAAGACGAGCAACTCTTCGCCGGGATTCTCAACTCGATGGAATGAACCGACGGCGATATCGATCGCTTCGCCGGCTGAGACGGTGATCTCGCGATCGTCGAGCGTCACTCTCGCAGTTCCCCGCACCACAAACCAATGTTCGGCGCGCTGCGCATGCTTCTGATAACTGAGGCGTTTGCCCGGCAGGACCTCAATGCGCTTCACCTTGAAGTTCTCACCTTCGTCGAGAACCGTAAATGTGCCCCACGGGCGACGATCGAATTTCGGTGACGTGTCTATTCCTGCTTCCGGCATTCAGCGCTCCCGAATCTGCGAAGTTGCTACTTCGCCGACATCATACCGCATGACACAACCGTCACGGCATCAGCTTTGCTATTCACAGCCTGAACGTTCAAGCGTTTAGTAAAACTTCTGAAGCGTGCCGTGGTGCGTTCGGTTAACCAACAGTTAACGATACCGAACTGGTACGCCTAAAGGAGGTAAGGTTTAAATGCGATTAAGCTCTTTGATTTTTGCAAGTGCACTAGTTCTTACATTCACGGCGAACGCCGTCGCGCAGGACGTGGCGACTGAAACCTACACTGGCACGATGGTTGGAATCGGCCGTTCCCGAAGCGCGACGCGAACATTCTCGTTGACGCTCAAGGGCCGCACGCCGGATGCGGAAGTCGCACGCGACGTCGCCATTCTTGCCGAAGGTCGACAGGAGGCTTTGCTTCAAGCAATCGACGACCGCGATCTCGGCTACTTCTCGCTGGGAGGACAACTTGGTCGGCGACTGAACTTTGTGACTGAGACAACGCTCGCGAACGGCGATCGCAAAGTAATGATTCTGTTCGAACGCTGGATGAATCTTTACGAGGCGCGCTATGGCGCCCGCTCGACCGACTACCCGTTCAGCTACGTCGAATTGATCGTCGATCGCAATGGTCGCGGCGAGGGCACATTCATTCCCGCGGCGCGCGTACGGTTCGTCAGCGGTAATCAGGTCGAGGTCGAAAACTTTGGAATCTATCCGGCACGCCTGTTTGGCGTGCGCCGCAGAAATTAGCGGTTGGTTCACGCATAATGAAATGCTCGTCCCGATACTCAGGAGGAGAAAACATGTCTGAAAAGGAAAGGCGGAAGAAGGACGGTAAACGAAAAGACAAAAAGATGCAGGCGATGCGCGAAAACAGCAGCCCGCGGCTCGAACAGGCTTCGGTGCGGTTCGGCGAGCAGAAGCGAGCGGAACATCCGGAGCGGCGACGCGGCGAGCGAAATGATTACGTAAATCCTGAAACACAGTAAGGAGTCAGAACCACCTGCTTGTTCCTCCTCTCCCTCTGGGAGAGGATTTGAGGTGAGGGTGCGAAGCATAGCGGGTGGGATCAAGATGCTTCTTTAATCATCCGCTGACGCGGATGGGACTGACTTCGCAATCATGAGTGAGGAAAATCATGGGTGAACAATTTTCGAAAAAGCGGGGCGTGAGATCTTCAGCGCAAAAAGAAGACAGCACGCGAAATCAATATGAAGAAATGCCGGCGAGCAGTCAGGTGGCCGGCGCTCACGGAAACACGAAACCGCATAAGGCTTCGGACAAAGACGTCGCGCTGGCGATGGACGAACAGCGCGTCAAACGTGAACGGGAAGAAGCTGAAAAGACTCTTTAGGCCCCTCGAACTTCAACAGGAGGAATGGACATGTCATCAGAACGTGGTGGATCGAGTGCCGGCGTCGTTGCCGTGCTCGTCATCTTCATAATCCTGGTCGCCGTCGCGCTATTTTTCTTTGGCGGCAAACTCTTCAACCGCGGCGGAACACAAATCAACGTGACCACGCCGGCACGCTAGCGAAAGGAGCGTCGCAATGCGCGATTTCAAAGACCAGCGCGGCAAAGCCGGCTACATCATCCTTTGGCTCCTGGGCGTTCCTGTCAGCGTTCTTCTGCTCATCTTTCTCTTGCGCGGTTGCACTTAACCGCACGCTGACACGCTAATTCATGACCACGACCGAGCGGATTCATGCGACCGGAATACTTCGAATGGGAACGCCCGAACGTGGGTTTCGATACCGGCGCGTTGACGGCGGGAAAGTGACTTCGCCGGACCTGGCGCGAATTCGCGCGCTGCGAATTCCGCCCGCCTGGACCGAGGTGGCAATCAATTCGGCCGCCTCGGGACGTGTGCAGGTCGTGGGGCGCGACGCGGCGGGCCGCTGGCAATACCTCTATCACGACAGTCACGTCCGCCAGCGTGAACAAAAAAAGTTTATTCGTCTAATCAAGTTTGGCGAAAACCTGCCGGCGATGCGGCGGGCCGTGAATCGCGACCTGCGCAAACCGGGATTGCCGCGCGAGCGTGTGCTGGCCGGGATTGTTCGCATCCTTTCCGCCGCCTTTCTTCGTCCGGGAAGCGAAGTTTATGCGAGCGAAAACGGCAGCTATGGCGTGGCCACGCTGCGACCGCGCCATGTCAGCGTCAAGGGTGCGACCGTCACGTTCCGCTTCCGCGGTAAGTCCGGCGTGATGCACGAATCGCAATTCGAAGATCGTCACGTCGCCCGGCTAGTGCGCCAACTCCTGAAGCAGACCAACCGTCGGGTTTTCAAATACGAAAACGGCGATGGCCAGCTCGTGGATGTGCGGGCGCAGACCCTCAACACCTACATCCGTGAAATCATGACCGCCAGCTTCAGCGCAAAAGACTTTCGCACCTGGTCGGGAACGCTTCTCTGCGCGTGCTCTTTGGCGCGCCGGCGTAATGCGGATCCCGAGCATGAGCGTTCGGTGAAGCGGATGATCAATTCAGCGATTAAAGAAACGGCGCGCGCGCTGGGAAACACGCCCGCCGTCTGTCGCAGCTCGTACATTTGTCCGGCAGTGATTGAAGCGTTCGAAAAAGATAAAACGATCAGCGGCTACTTCAAGGGCCACGAGCACCTCGGGTCATATCGCTCGCCGCGTTTGCATCCGGCGGAAAAGGCGCTTCTCAAATTGTTGAAGACGAAATGAACCGCAACCCGCGAAGCGGGCGCAAGGATAAAGCCTGGGGCGTAAGCCCCAGGGACGGGTCGACAAAAAGTCCGACGAGCCCGCGGAGCGGGCGGCAGACCAACGGGGTCCGAACCAAATAATCAATACGATTGCGAATGCGCTATCGCCCGCTCCGCAGGCTCATGTTCATGTGTGCGCTGGTGACCTGGGGTTCCGCTACGCCCCAAGGGCGGAGTCCTCAGCCGAGAATCTCGGCTGGGGTACGAGACTCATGCTGCCGTCCGCTCCGCGGACTGTGAAGATTTACGACTAACACATTTTTGAGCTAGCATCGGGGTCATGAAGTACACAAGAGTTTTAAGCATCCAAAGCGTACTTGCGGTCTTGGCCGCAGCCTTTGCGGGGCTCATGCTCGGGTCGCAAGAGGCGCAGGGGGCCACTTGGAAAGGCCTTGAGCCCTTAGTGTCAAGGCGCGCCGATGTTGAGCGCGTCCTCGGACCGCCCACGGCGGATCGGCTCGCCAAAGACGGCACTCTGCAATTTGCGGCTCCGGAAGGTGCGGCAACCATCTTCTTTGTTACTCCGAAGTTTATAGCTGCCCGGAAATTGCCGCCCCGTGTGGAAGGAACGGTTCTGCTAATACTCGTTCAGTATACGTCGTCTACTGCGACACCGGGATCCATGAGGCTTCCAGCAAACCAGGACTTCGAACGACAGGTTAGCGGCCCAAAAGAGATTTACACCAATCCCAAGGACGGCATTTACCACACGTTTCTCGCGAGCCGGTTGAATACTACGCGGTACTCGTACTCGGCTGAGAGGTTCACGAAACTTCAGGACGAACTTAAGTTAACGTCACCTTAACGGGAAAAGATTCGGTCCAGTCGGTTCAATCATTCATCATCCGGTGGCGGCTTCGCCTTCACATCTCGGAAGAGGATGTTGATGACCAGGGCGACTCCGCCAATCGCGGCAATCAGGAAGAAAACCATCGGCAGTCCGGGATAGCCCCAGATTTTGAAGGACGATTCGACGCGCATCATTAACGCTGCGCCGACTATCAGGGCTGCGAGGATGAGTCCTAACGTGATGCGATTCGCAACCTTTTGCAGTCCTTCGATTAAGAGTTTCTCGTCGATCGCATCGACGCCGATCTTCAATTCGTTGTTGCCCACCGCGTCGAGAATTCGATTGACCCGTAACGGCAGACGCTCGACGAACTCTTTCAGCTCGACCGCGCTCGTCATCAGCGCGCCAGGCTCCAGACTCCTGTACATCTGACGCGTCATGATGTTCGTCGATTCTTCGCGGATGATATCGTTCGGATTGAAACTCGGCGCCAGCGTGTAGACGCTGCGGTCCAGATTCAGCATCGCCTTCGCGATCATCGTGAATTCCTGCGGAAAGCGGAACCAGGTATCGGCGCCGATTCGCATGATCTTCATGACGATTCGGCCCGCGTCAATTTTGTCGAGCGAGGCGTTCGCATGACGAATAACCAGGCTGGCGACACGGCGCTTGAATTCAGTCTCGTCAAAGTTTGGCCGGCCTTCGCCCATTCTGATGGTGATTTCCGCGACTTCTTCGCCGCGACCTTCAGCGATCGCCAGCAACATACGCAATAACTGCTCGCGCATCCCGACACCGAGATGCGACACCATTCCCAAATCGATGAGCGCGATACGATCGTCGTCGGTGAGAAAAACATTGCCCGGATGCGGATCGGCGTGAAAGAAGCCGTCCACCAGAATCTGTTTCAGATAAGCCCGAAACAAATCTTCTGACAACTTCATGCCGTCGATCTCAACCAGGCGCAAGGGACTGACATCGGTAATCTTTTTGCCCGGAATGAAATCCATCGTGAGGACGGTCGACGTCGTGTAGTCTTCGACGGGCGCCGGGATCACTATGTTTTCATATTCGCGCAGGCTTTCCCGGAGTTTCAGCAGGTTGTCAGCCTCGCGTTTGAAATCGAGTTCGCGCATCAGGCTGCGGCGAAACTCTGACAGTATTAAGCTGAATTCATATCGCTTGCCGACGTCGGAGTGGTTGTCAATGAACTCGGCGGCTTCCTCCAGCGCTTGCAGGTCTTCGATGATTGTTCCGCGAATGTTCGGCCGCTGAACTTTAACAACTACTTCGCGTCCATCGCGCATCCACGCACGATGAACTTGTCCGAGCGAAGCCGCCGCCAACGGCTCGGGGTCAAACTTGTCAAAAAGTTTTGATAGACGCCCGCCCAGTTCGGCTTCAACAATTTCCTGAACCTGTTCGAAAGGAAATGGTTCGACTTTGTCCTGAAGCCGCGCCAGCGCTTCGAGGTAGGGCTCAGGCAAAAGATCCGCGCGCGTCGAAATCAGTTGGCCCAGTTTGATGAACGTCGGCCCCAGCTTTTCCAGATCGTCGGCGAGTTCTTCAGCTTTGGCGACGCCGGCAGCTAAAGCGTCTTTTTGGCCGTCGCTTCCGGGCTGGATGGCGGTCTGATTAACCAGGTCAGAGCGGCCGTACTTTATGAAGAGCGCGACCACATCTTTGTAGCGCTTCAAATGTTCAGGTTTGAGTGAAAGTGTTAAAGCCATTTTCGAACTATATTTTTTCAGCCGTTGACGATCTGGGCCTTCGAAAAAGTACTGCGATTCCGCTGACGACCATCGCGCCGGCCGAGATAAGTCCCAGCCAGAACCAACCAGTCAATTGCGCGGGAATCAGAGCCACGGCATCGCTAAACTTCGCGCGCTGATTGTTCATCAGGACCAGTGTAAGGGCGCCGGTGACTGCGCTGAGAATTGCGAACGGCTGCTGTCTCTCTCCGGCGCGACGCAGTAATCCCAGAACCAACACCGCCGCCGTCAGCAGCGGAATCAGCCAAAGGAGCGTCGAGTCCTGTCGTGCCAGATCAAATCCACTCAGAGTATCGCTGGCCCCGCCACAGCTCATCTGCACCCACGGCAGAAAAAAGCAAACGAGAACGATCGCGGTCGCGCTGAGGTTGATCCGGCGCATTTGTTATTCCCTCTCCCTTTGGGAGAGGGTTAGGGTGAGGGCTTGTAGCCTTCGCGTCAATACTCTTTTTGGCCGCGCCGCGAGGCTGCGCTCGGCGGCGCGGGAACGATCAACCATTTCGCTTTTCCTGGCTAAAGCTTTGCTCCCTCACCAGCCCTCTGCCAGAGGGAGAGGGAGGCCAATCCGCTCGCGCCCCCTCGCTTGTTAGCTTGTCGCCGCCGCCTTCGAGATGTCTTCAACAAGCTCGGCTGTCTTCTCTGAATCATCAAGTCGAGTGGCGATGTCAGCCTGCGAGATAATTCCGACCAGACGACCGCTCGCATCGACGACGGGAATGCGCCTCACCTGATTGTCTTCCATCAAGTCCAGCGTCTCTTCGATGTCGCCGTCAGAGGTACACGTGATCACATCAGTCGTCATCACATCGGCCAGCTTCGTTGTCTTTGGATCCCGACCTTCCGCCACCACCTTGAGAACGATGTCGCGGTCGGTAATGATCCCTTCCAGCTTGCCATTGTCGCCGACGATCGGGATCGGCCCGACGTCTTCACTCTTCATCAACTGCGCGGCCTGCTCAACGATGTCAGTCGGTGCACAGGTTTTCGGATCCTTCGTCATTACATCACTGCAAGTCATTTTGTATTGCTCCTTTGCTTCATGATTGCATTTGTTTGCGTTCGCCGTTTTAACCGGCCGTCTGTTGGTTTCGCGTACACTTCTACGCACTTCCGCGTTCGGTTACGGCTCATGGATCGAGCCTTTTCCTGCAACCGTTCGCTGTAAGAGTTCCTTGTGCAATCGCAGTGCCGACGGGTGAACAATCATGAAGTAGTTACCACGCGGGGAAATTCCGGAAGCTTTCTGATAGCATCTGCGGCGTTCTTAGTGGCACCGACTTCAGTCTGTGGTGTTGCCTACTTGGGGATTCACAGACTGAAGTCAGTGCCACTCTTCGCCAAACTAGATCATGAGCACACCTGTCGCGACGCCTGCCGCTTCGATCCTGGCAACCGAAGAAATTCGCAAACTGTTTCCCTCCACTGAACGCGCGCACAACGGTTACCCGGTCGCGTACTTCGACGCTCCGGGCGGAACCCAGACGCCGAAAGTCGTTGTCGATGCGGTCGCTGATTACCTGCTGAATCACAATGCGAACACGCACTGGGAATATCCGACAAGTCACGAGACTGACGCGATTATCCAGTCGGCACGAGACGTATTCGCGGATTTCTTAAATGCTTCGAACGAAGAGATTGTGTTCGGCCCGAACACGACGACGATGATTTACCACCTGTCGCGCGCGCTGGGGCGGACGTTGGGATCGGGCGACGAAATCGTGATCACCGAACTGGAACATCATGCGAATGTTGCTCCCTGGCAAGCGCTCGAGATCGAACGCGGCGTCACGCTGAGAGTCGCACAGATGGATCCCGAAACGGGCCAGTTGGATTGGAATGATTTCGAGCGGCTGGTTACTAAGAAGACGAAGATGGTGTCGTTCGGGGCGGGTTGTAATGCGCTGGGAACGGTGAACAATTTTCGCGGCGCAGTTGAACTCGCGCATTCAGTGGGCGCGCTCGCTCTGGTTGATGCCGTCCACTACGCACCTTACTTTCTATGCGATGTTAAGGAAATGAATTGTGATTTCCTGACAGGTTCGGCGTACAAGTTCTACGGGCCGCACGTCAGTGTCTTTTACGGAAAAAAGGATCTGCTTGAGTCGATCGATTTCCCGAAGTTGCAGCCTGCACCCGACACTGCGCCGGAACGTGCGGAGATGGGGACGCAGAGCCACGAAGGGATCGCCGGAGCGGCTGCCGCAGTCGATTTCTACGCGGCGCTCAGTGTCAACACCGGGAGCGGTAGCGACCGGGTTATTGACTCAACCTCGAATCGACGAGAGGCGCTGAAACAATCCTTCGCTGGTCTGCGCGCACACAGCGCTCCTCAGGTCCTAAGGTTATGGCAAGCGTTATCGGGCATAAACGGTATTCGCATGTATGGCCCACCGCCACACGTCGAACGCACGCCAACTGTTTCGTTCACGATTAGAAACGTCGCTTCAACTGAAGTCGCTCGCCGCCTTTCCGAACGCGGTCTGTTCGCCTCGCATGGAGACTTCTACGCGCAGACGGTGATTGAGAGATTGGGTCTAGCTCCCGAAGGGCTGGTTCGGGTCGGTTGCGCGTGCTACACGAGCGATGAAGAAATCGAGCGGCTGATCGAAGCAGTTCGCGAGATTGCGAACTTAAAAGCAACCTGAAGTACGAACGCCTGTCATAAGGAGAAACTATGAAGCCAATTTGGATCGCATTCTTCGCACTTTGCTTTTGCTGCGCTGTAGCTGCCGAAACTAGAGCGCAAAGTAAGTCGGCAGTCGAATACAAAGGTCGACCCGGATCGCCTTTCTCGGAAGTCGTGCGCGTTGGGAATATGCTCTATCTTTCCGGGCAGCTCGGCGTCAACGCCTCCGGCGCATTGGTCCCGGGAGGCATCAAAGCGGAAACAAAACAGGTGATGGATAACATCCGCGGCATTCTGGAGAGGAACGGTTCCGGGATGGAGCACGTCGTAAAGTGCACCGTCATGCTGCTGGACATTGCCGAGCGGCCGGCTATGAGCGAAGTCTACGTAGGCTATTTTCCCAAAGAGCGGATGCCCGCGCGCAGCACGTTTGGCACTACCGGTTTAGCTTTGGGTGCGCGTGTGGAGATTGAGTGCATGGCGACGGTCAAGTAGCACATAGGTACGCACGCCTCCGGCGTGCTTTGCCGATCTGGTACGCACGCCTCTGGTGTGCTTTGCCGATCTACTGAACGCCAGAGACATGCGTACCGAGGGCGATTATACTGAGCACGCCAGAGGCGTGCGTACCGATTCCGAATGAAGCAATACCACGACATTCTTCGCTCAATCCTCGACCGTGGCATCGAACATCAGGACCGCACCGGCGTCGGGACAATTTCCCACTTCGGATTTCAGACGCGTTTCGATTTGCGCGAAGGCTTTCCCATCGTCACGACCAAGCGAGTTCCCTTTCGCTGGGTTGCCGAAGAATTGTTTTGGTTCTTGTCGGGCGATACAAACGAAGCGAACCTGCGCGCGCGCGGCGTGGACATTTGGAAAGAGTGGGCGGATGAAGAACACACGAGTCGCTTTGGCCGTGAAGCCGGCGACCTCGGTCCGGTCTATGGATATCTCTGGCGATCCTTTGGCGGGAGTTATCCCAAACATGACGGCGTCGATCAGATTGCGCGTCTGATTAACGGAATCGAAACGAATCCGAATTCCCGGCGATTAATCGTCAGCGGTTGGGATCCGCGCGAGTGCGACAACGTCGATCTGCCACCGTGTCATACTTTGTTTCAATTCAAGGTTGAAAACCGGCATGGCGACCAAATTCTTCACTGCCAACTCTATCAACGTTCAGCCGACGCGTTTCTGGGGGTGCCGTTCAACATCAGCTCGTACGCATTGCTGACACACCTCATCGCGCACGTCTGCGACTTGCAGGTTGGGGAATTTATTTACACGCTCGGCGACTATCACATCTACAAGAACCATCTGGATCAAGTTAACGAATTGCTTTCGCGCACACCGAAACCGCTGCCGCAACTCGAGATTAACGACGAGGAGGGGAAATTGCGCGGCCTCGAAGGTCTGCTCAATTTTCGCTACGAACATTTGAGCCTCGTCGGTTACGAATCGCACGCGAAGATCGCTGCGCAGGTGGCAATATAAATTCAAATGAATGAGTTCAATTACATCGTGGAGAAATGCGATGACACCGGCCTATACGTCGGGTACGTGCCTGGCCTTCCAGGCGCTCACAGCCAAGCTGAAACGCTAGAGGAGTTGCGAGACAACATGCAAGAAGTAATCGAACTCCTTCTGATAGAAACCTAATCGCATGTCCATCATCGGAATCGTCGCTGTAGATCGCAATCTAGCCATCGGTAAGGGCGGAAAGCTGCCCTGGCACTACTCCGCCGATATGAAGTTTTTCAAAGCGACTACGATGGGCAACACGGTCGTCATGGGCCGGCGGACCTGGGAAACGTTGAAGGGACCGCTGAAGGAACGAACAAATATTGTTCTGAGTCGCGAGACGAACTTCAATCCAGCAGGTTCCGTTCTGGTAATGCGCGACGTCGATTCCGTGCTGGAGTTCGCGCGCGGTCGCGACGAGCATTTATTTGTGATGGGAGGCGCGAAAGTTTACGAGGCCTTCCTGCCGCACATTGATCGCTGGATTGTCACAGAAGTCCCTTTGTCAGTTGAAGGGGCGGACACGTTTATGCCGACGAACTTTCTCGATGGGTTCGAAATGTACGAGCTAAGGCAGTTGGATGAAGGCTTGCGCGTGAAGTTTTATGAAAGGCAGCGTGGCACACCTCAAAAGTCTGAGAGCCTTACTCTCATTCACACCGGGCTTCAGCCCGGTGATCAAATACTGGGAAAATCCTACGAACCGTTTCAACGGTTTCTCAGTGTCGTTTGCAGGGCAAGTCCTTGTAGCCGATCGCGTGAGTGTCTTGAGAGGACCAGTAAACCGTTAAAACGGTTCAATAGGTTTCCTTCTCTGCTTATCACCGGGCTAAAGCCCGGTGTGAATGAAAGCTGCCTTTTCGGAACTTTGAGGCAAAGCCGCGTGGCATGGACTAATTCAGCCAGGAGGAACCACAGACAAAAGTCTGTGCCACTCAATCCCCGTTTTCGCTCATCTCCAAAACATCATGCCGAGTGATGATGCCGGTTATCCGGCCATACTCCTCGATTAACACCGCGGGGTTTGTGCGCAGCTTGCGGGAAACAACGTTCACATCTGCATCGACGTCAACCGTCGGAAAACCCTTGTCCATGATTTTGCTCACTGGCGCCTCAAGCAGGTCGCGGTCGGCGAACACTTTCGAGAGCAAGTGATTCTCGCGCAGCGAACCGACGGACTTTCCATCCACCATCACCGGAATCTGCGTCAGGCCCATCTCGTTCATCTTGGCCAAAGCCGCCGCGACCAGATCGGTCGGCGCGACTGTCACCAGCTCGCGCGGCGCCTGCTTCCCTTTTGTCTCGCTGATTAAGCGCGCGGTGATCTTCTGCGGCTCGAGCAGTCGCTTCTCTTTCATCCATTCGTCTGAATGGAACTTCGAGAGGTAATGCTCGCCCGTGTCGCAGACAACAAAGACGACCACGGCGTTTTCGTCGAGGTCTTTCGCCACGCGCAATGCCGCGGCGCAATTCGTTCCGGTCGAGCCGCCGCAGAAAATTCCTTCGATGCGGCTCAGTTGACGCGCAGTCTCGAACGAGTCGTGATCGCTGATGTTCATCACCTCGTCGACGTACTGCATGTGCGCGTTCGGCGGTAGCACCTCCTGACCGATGCCTTCGACAAGGTAAGGCGTCGTCTCGGGAACTTTGCCGGTGTCTTTGTATGTCTTGTAGATCGATCCGAAAGGATCGGCGCCGATAATCCTGATGTTCGGATTTTTCTCTTTCAGGAATCGGCCGGTGCCGGAAATTGTTCCGCCGGTTCCGATGCCGGAAACGAAGTGAGAAATCCGGCCCTCGGTCTGCTGCCAAAGTTCGGGACCGGTCGTGCGATAGTGCGCTTCCGGATTTGCCGGATGCGAATACTGATCGGGATAAAAGGAGTTCGGTGTTTCCGCGGCGATCCGGCGCGCCGTTGAAACGTAGTGATCCGGCGTGCCGGGCTTGGCCGAGACCGGCGTAATCACCACATCGGCGCCGAGGGCTTTCAGGTAACGCGACTTTTCAACGGATGCTTTGTCCGTCATCACGAAGATACATTTGTAACCTTTGACGGACGCGGCGATGGCCAAACCGATGCCGGTGTTGCCAGAAGTTGCCTCGACGATTGTGCCGCCGGGTTTGAGCTTGCCTTCACGCTCGGCCGCGTCGATCATCGAAATGCCGATGCGATCTTTGACAGAGAAGCCGGGATTCAGATTCTCCATCTTGGCGAGGATCAGCGGCTTCACTCCTCTATTAAGCCGATTAAGTTTAATCAAAGGCGTGTTGCCAATCAGGCTCAACACGCTGTCATGGTATTTCATGTCGGTTTGCGCAGTATTAAACGGAGAGGACATTCTGTGCGAAGTGCGTGCGTTTTGACAAATTGACTGGAGCGCAAGCGTCCTCGCTTGCACTATTCGGCGTAGCTACTCTCGACCACGGAGGCAAGCGAGACGCTTGCGCTCCAGTCGCTACTTCCTCGCCACAGATACACACAGATTGTCACAGCTAAGAGATGTTCAGTCTCATCACTGGTTCCTGATTTGAGTCATCCGTGAAAATCTGTGGCTGTTTTGCCCGGAGTCGCTTGACTACGTCAATTCGCGCCGTATAATTTTCACTTCTCGTGGGGCGTTAGCTCAGTTGGTAGAGCAGCAGACTCTTAATCTGCGGGTCGTAGGTTCGATCCCTACACGCCTCACCACTTTTCTAATCGAAGCGGCAGCTGTTGCCGCTTTTCTTTTTTCTAAAGTCAGTCGAGCTTGAGGAAGAGGCTCACGATCCGTGCGGCGGCTTTGCCATCCCAGAGTTCCGGACGAGAACTGGCGAGATTTCGCGGTCGATCAAGGGCTGAGCGAATCGCCGAAACGATTGCCTCACTGTTTCTCTTAACCAGCTGATTCGTCCCCGTCGTGATTGTGATTGGCCGTTCAGTGTTCGGCCGAACGGTGAGACAAGGGACGCCAAGAAACGTCGTTTCTTCCTGCACGCCGCCTGAGTCCGTGACGACAACGGCCGCGTGCGCCTGCAGCGCCAGAAAATCGATATAGCCGATCGGCTCAGTCAGTCGCACGGTTTCACTCACGCTGATTTCATATTCAGCAATCTTCTGCCGCGTGCGCGGATGCACCGGAAAGAGCACCGGAACGTCGCTACTGACTTCGTTGAGCGCCGACATGATTTCCTTCAAGCCCGCGCGGTCATCGACGTTGTTCGGCCGATGGAGTGTCACCAAAACGAACCGATCGAATTTGAAACGAGAGTGCAACGCCGGCCACCGTTCTTCAGCCAGAGGCATCAGCCTTACCAGCGTGTCGATCATCGTGTTACCGACCAAATGAATTTTTTCTTCTGCCACGCCTTCGCGCATCAGGTTCGCGCGAGCTTCAGGCGAATGAGTCAGAAGCAAATCTGAGATTTGATCTGTCAGCAGCCGATTGATCTCTTCCGGCATCGTGCGATCGAACGAGCGTAACCCACCTTCAACATGTGCGACCTTCACTCCCAACTTCGCGGCCACTAACGCGCACGCCAGAGTCGAGTTCACATCGCCCGGGACAACGACCCAGTCAGGCTTGAACTGCGTCACCACCGGTTCAAATCGCATCATCACGTGGGCTGTCTGTTCGGCGTGAGAACCCGATCCAACTTCGAGATTGATGTCCGGGCGCGGCATGTCGAGTTCGTCGAAGAAGACCTTCGACATGTTGTCGTCGTAATGCTGGCCGGTGTGCACCAGCGTCTGCGCAAACTCGTTTGCGTGCTTCGCCATCTCGCGCACGATCGGCGCGATTTTCATGTAGTTTGGACGCGCGCCGACGATGTGGATGATGCGTTTCAAGCTTCTCTACTTGTTTAGAGTCGGGCTACTGCCCGACAACCGGCGGGCGGTAGCCCGCCGCTAAACGTTCAGATGAATTCTCGAACGAAAGCTGCCGAAGTATATAACACGCAACGCGCAACCAGCGTCGGAAACCCGGTGGAGAGTACTGTCCCATTTTGCTTTTCTCAGTGCAGGCTCTGTGGTTCTCGGTGTCTCTGTGGTGATGGTTTCTTAAAGACAAATTCACCACAGAGACACGGAGTTCCACAGAGTCCCACAGAGGTTCTGAAATTGGGTTGAGCAGAAGAGAAAGGACTCTATCGTAGCCAGCCAACTCACTGAACGTAAAACGTCGTCTGCTGTGAGATCGATTTGTGCGCGACTAGATCTTCAATCGTGACTTCCAGCACGTAAGCGCCCGGCGGCAGACGCGTGAGATCGATTTCTGAAACGAAAGGAACACGCGCCGGATCTGAATCCGTTGGAGGTGAGAGCTTCGCAATTGGGAGCGAGAGTACCGGACGACTATCCCGGTAAACCTGCACGCGTGCTGCGAGATTGGTCACGCGCGGGCTCGCCTGTGCGGCGTTATAGACGAAAGTAATAAATCTGAGGTGTGAGAGGGCGGCGAACTTCCGGTCCACGCTCCACTGAATTCGTTCGGCGCTCACGCTGTTCGTCCCAACGCTTTCAAGCCCGACGACCAGACTGCTCATGGAGAGTTGCCGCGACGCGAGATCGGGAATCACTATCCACTGCATCGTGCTGCCCACCAGCCCGCTGGCATCGTCCCGTGCAGCTACGCGGACCTGGTAAATGCCCGGCTTTAAAGGAGCAGGATAGTTGTAAATAACGTTCGAAGAACTTCCCGGCGATGCTGAGGCGGAAGGCGGGTTAACTTTAAGGCCCGTGCGGAAACTCGCAGCCGGTTTGCCCTGATCGTTGAGCACCACACCTGCGATTGTCACTCGCGCGGGATCCTTCCCTTCCTCGCCGTATGAGAGAGATTCCGCCGGCGCTTGCACGGACGTGGTCAGCACGCTGCCGCTGGCCGGCGTGTCCAAATAGATCAAAGAAAGCTGCAGCGGAAAAGCTTGCTTCGGATAAAAGTCCTTGAGCGCGTCCTGAATATCGGCGTCGGGCTGTTTCGCTCGCGTGCTCTTTCCATTTTCTGCTTCCGACTTCCGTGCGTCCGCCGAAGCGACTGCGCGTCTGTTAGTGAACCCGCGCGCCGAACGCACCGTTAACTCCGGACGCCCGATCACGTTCACGGTGATCTTTCTCAGCTTCGCATCCTTTTCATCGTCAGCCTCAGGACGCCAGGCGATCAGGTAATAGCGCGACGTTTCGTCCAGGGCGACGTTGATAAACTGGTCGAACTCGTTCTGATTTCGCAAAGCGCGCCCGCCTGTGTCCACCGCCAGCGAATGCAAAGCGTCCTGCGTCGCGGCTATCTCGCGCAGGTTTGCATTCTCGAGCATGCCGCCGCTATCGAACGGCACGTTACCCGTGGCATCCAAAGCGCCGGAAATCAGACCGCGCGCATCGATCGTATAAATCACCACGCCGGCGCGGCGCGCATTGTCGGTAATGCGGCCGAGCCGATCCCGGCCAATCTGGCTGCGCGGGCCTGTGTCAGCTAAGAACCCATCGGATATAAAGAAAGCGAGTTTGCTGCCCGGCATCTTTTCGACGGACTGAAGGAGCGTCTCGAGCGAGTAGTAGCTGGCTGAAGTTACAGCGCCGGCCTGAAGCAGAATCCGTCGCGCGCGATTAGTGACTTCGATCTCGCATTGCGCGCGGGCATTTCGCCTCGCGCCCGGCGGCTTGAGTGCCCACTTCAGGCAATCCTGAACATAAAATTCGAAGACGTCCCGATCGTCTTTCTGCTCGATGGTAAGCGCCATGTATTCCGTCATCGGACTACCGGGATTCTTTCCATAGTCGGTGACGGAGTTCGGCACATGGCTGATGCGCGCCACGGCCGCGCGCAAGACCTCTTTGTTGTCAGTGAACTGTTGCAGAAATCCGATCTGGCCACTGGCAGAAGCGATGGCGACCAGATCGTTCTGGCCCATTTGTTTGTTGATGAAATTGAGCAGAGTTTTTCGCGTGCGGCCCAGGCCGTCGAGCGAAAGATGACGGTCATCGATGAAAAAGACGAGCGTGCGCCGTCGAACAGATGAAGGGACGGTACGATCTTCAGTTAACGGATCATTTTGAGTTATGCGCCGGGCTGACCGATCACGCGCACTTCCCGCGACGATGCTTTCGAAGAACGAGATCGGAACCGGCCGCCGGTCAACCTGCAACTCAAAGTTTTCCTTCGTCAGTCCTTCCACGAAGCGACCTTGCTTATCAAACACACTGACACCGGTCTGCACAAGCTCGGTGCTGATTCGCAAAACATCATCGCTCGTTTGCGGCTTGCGCTCCTGTTGGGCGACCAGGACCTGCGCAGAAAGCATTAGAATCACTGCGCAGACAAAGAGCTTGCCGTTGATTAGCATTTGTTCTTGAGGGAAACGCCCGATGCTTAAGCTACCGCGTGGGACCCTGAAAGTGCATTGGACTGCGAATTACTTCGACGTTATTCCTTTGGATTAAGTTGCCGCAGCCTTGGCCTGCTCAGGTGGTGATTGGGAGAGACTGAGAGCGGCGGGCACGGGCATCATGCCCGGCAGTTTGATTGGCGAGAGTTTCTTTTCAACGATCACCTGACCCGCGTACGAGATGGTGCCCTTCACTTCGCATGCCCCGGTTTGAATTTCCTGAATCGCGCCGCCCTGGATCTTCAGCACAAAGGCCTTCAGGGTGAAGACGAGTTTCACCGTGAACACAATTTTCTTCAACGGCATGTCCTTGAGCCGCATTTCGAGGTAGGGTTTCTGGTCGCAGTTGATCGTGTGCTGCGCCAGCTCGAGGTATTCCACTTTGTCGGGCGCGTTGCGGGTTTTTTCGAGACGCGCGCGCAGGTCATCGACCTTCTTCCACGACGTGACGAGGATATTCGGCAGCGGCACGTCGAACAGCTCGCAGATTTTCGGGCCGAGATCACTGAGCGCCGCCGGAAACTTTACGTCCTTCACTTCCTCTTTAATCCGCTTCTGCACGGCATCCCAGCGATCCGTCTTCGGATCGGGGTCACCGGGTTTCGGAAGTTCGAAAACATCGGCGATGGTAGTGGGTTCAGCGGGTTCAGTCATTTCTTCTCCTTAGATTTCGATTATCTGCCGGTCTTCCGGTTCGGGCGAATTCGTAATCAGGCGGGGCTGGTCCGTTGTGACGGAATAGTCGCCACCTGAAACATTTCTGTCGAGCACTAGCTCAAAATTGATCGGCAGGGCGCCTTTCTCGGTCGCGACCGCCGCAACTCCGTGGTCTGCAAATGGCGCGAATGTTGGCTGCGTGGCAAACAGAAGCCCCGAAGCCTGGTAAATCAGAAACAGAACTACCGCCGCAATCAATAGGTACCACCACTTATTCCCTGAAGACGCGTCATTCTGAGTCGAAGTGCCGAAAGGTGACGACGAAGATGTTTGGCTTCCCGTCACAGTGGTTCCGTTGGAACCGGACGGTGACGAACCGGGCGAAGATGATCCATCACCTGGCGAAGGTGATCCGTCACCAGGCGAAGGTGTCGGCGAGTCACTCGCAGTCGGCGAAGTAACGGGCGTCGGTGATGGACTCGTACCGGGCGTGGGCGACGGCGTAGGACTTGGATCAGGATCCGGTGTCGTGTCACGTCCGCGGCGCACTCTCAAAACGGCCGGCGCACTTGTCGCGCTCACGGTTTGATTGTTCAAGAATTGACTGACCTGCACGTAAGGTCGATAGACGCCTCCAGTCTTGTACGTGTGCTTTGACTGCGGGTCAGTTTGCCAGGATGTTCGATCGCCATCCCCAAAATTGAATTGGTATTGCGCGCCTGCTCGGGCAGGCGAAGCCTTCGCGGTGAAAGTAACCGGCTCTCCTGGCCTCGCTGGTAACGGTTCGGCCGTCAAAGAAACGGACACATTGTTGCGCGGGTCGACAACAGGTCCTCGCCGCGTCACAGCAAGTCTTAACCGCTGGCTGCCGCCGATGCGGTTCTGGCCGTCACTGATATCTACGTATGGAAAGTAGTTCCCTGCTCGCGCGTAACGATGTTCCGCCTGCGCGCTGCTGCGCCAATTGCTCGACGACCCGTCGCCGAACACAAAGCGATACTGAATGTTGGAACAGTTCCCCGAAAGCTGGGCTGAGAACTTGACTGGCTCCGCCTCAGAAACCGAGTTGGTGGAAGAGTTCAACGCGACCCGCGCATCACACCGCCGGCGGGATTTGACGTCTACGGAATAAGTGTAGGTTCCGACCTCTTCATAAACGTGAGTGGCCTGAGGGCCAGTCATCACCTGTTGCTGACGGTCACCGAAGTAAAGCGTCACCACGTAGTCAGATAGGACGCTGGCGGGTGAGAGCGTGAAGGTCACTTTGGTGCCCAGGGGCACGCGCTGTTTTTCAGCCCTGACACGAACTGGCGGAGTGCCCGGCGGTGACGCAACCGAGCTCGGACGCAGATTTACGATCGGAGGTGGTTGTTGAGAGCCAACGGCTTCACACAACACGACCAGACAGAGAACGAGCAAGAGAAACCGAGCCTGACGACGCATGATCGAGACCGAGGGTTGTAGTGGGCACTCTTACGCTTGCGGCAACGCCGCGAAGATAAGCCCCTGACCAGCCAAAGTCAATGCGGCGACACGGGTACGCACGCCTTTGGCGTGCTGCACGCCGGAGGCGTGCGTACCGAGTTTCCATCACCCACGACGCTCGAAATTCATGGTACGCTTTCGCCATGGCGAGTGAAGGCAGCCGCATCACGCAAGGAGCATTCGGCGCTCGTCTGTGGCGGTTGATTGTCGGCCGGGCGGCGGTGGCTGTGCTGGTGATGTTAGCCGGCGCAATCTGGGCGCGGGGCACATTTGGACCGAACGTCGATGACTCGCTGCAATCAATCAAACCGCTGCTCCTGGTCGTCGCGTTACTCACCGTTATCTATTGCGTCGCGCACCTCCTCTGGAACAATTATCTCGTCCAGGCGCGCTTCCAATTCTTTGCCGACGTGCTTTTAGTCTCGTGGCTGGTTTGGATTACCGGCGCCGTCCGGTCGCCTTACATCGCGCTTTACATAGTCGTCATTTCGGTCGCGAGCTGGTTCATCGGTCCGCGTGGCGCGCTGATTACCGCGATTGGCAGCGCGGCGGCATTCAACACAGTTTCATTGCTCCTGCTGAATGGAGTGGTGCCGCGTGGTGGCCTGATCACGGACGAATCGCTGCCCAACGTGATCCAGGCAATGGGTCTCGCGGACGTTTCGTTTCTCGTGGTCGGACTGTTGGCGGCTAAGCTCGCCGAGAGACAGTTAACTTCAGATGTGCAACTGGCAGAGGCGACCCGCACCTTAGCCGACCTGCGCCTGTTGCATGAACGGATCGTCGAATCGATCAGATCGGGTTTGATTACTACCGATCTTGGGGGCCGCATCTTCACGTTCAACGCAGCGGCGGAAGAGATCACCGGCTATGAAGCCGCCGACGTTCGCGGCAAGAACGCTTCGATGTTTTTTGGCGAGATGACACGGCAGATGGCTGATTCGATGGCCGCGGCCGCGGAAGGCAAAGTCAGCCCGCGATACGAGATCGATTCACTCACGCAGAGCGGTTTCATGCTGCATCTCGGCTACAGCATCGCGCCTTTGTTCGCGGAATCCGGCGAGACGAGCGGTCTCGTGATCACCTTTCAGGATCTTACCGACGTGCGTGTGATGGAAGAGACCGCGCGACGTCAGGATCGTCTGGCCGCGGTCGGCCGGATGGCTGCGTCGATCGCGCATGAGATTCGCAATCCGTTGGCGGCGATGCGCGGCTCGATTCAGATGCTCAGGGCTGAGATGGACAACGAATCCGATCATTCCCAACTGATGGAGATCATCCTGCGCGAGTCCGATCGCTTGAACAAGATCGTCACTGATTATCTCAACTACGCCCGGCCGCGGGCCGCGGAGATGCAGGAGTTGGATGTGCGCGAATTGATCGGCGATACGCTTCAACTGTTGCGTAACAGTCCTGAGATCACCGACGGCCATAGTCTAAAAGAGGAGCTACCAAACGAACCGTTGATAGTGAAAGGCGACGCGGAACAGTTGAAGCAAGTCTGTTGGAACGTCACGCGTAACGCGTTGCGGGCGATGCCTGACGGCGGCGAATTTCGCGTTACTGCTCAGCGTACCGATGCCGATCGCGTCCACATCAGTTTCAAGGACACGGGTTGCGGCATGACGCCCGAGCAAGTGGAACGCTTATTCGAACCGTTCACTTCGACGACCGGCGGCACCGGGCTCGGGCTGTCGATTGTTTATCAAATTATCCGCGACCATTCTGGTACAATTAACGTTCGCAGCCGAGAAGGCTCTGGGACGACCATTACGGTGGAGTTACCGGGGGTGGGGTGAACCTGAAGCCATCTGACATCTGAGATTTGGCATTTGGCATTTGTCGTAACCGCGCGGTTTGAATTGGGATGAAGGCAGCAACGGCAATCGCGAAGGAACATAGGTCGCAAGCCGATGAGTTAGAGGAGCGGCTAGTCGATTTTGCTGTTCGGATTGTGAGATTGTCGGCGGCGCTTCCGCGGACCCCGGCGGGAAGACATATCGCCGGGCAAATCCTTCGTTCCGGAACCTCACCGGCGCCAAACTATGCGGAAGCGAGAGGCGCGGAAAGCACGCCGGATTTCATTCACAAGATCAGGATCGTTTTTAAGGAACTAAACGAAACGTTGATTTGGTTGCGCGTAATACACCGCAGCCAGCTTTTGAAGTACGAGCTCATCACCGACATCCTCAACGAGAACCTTGAACTTTGCAAAATCTTCGCGACTACCTTAAAGACCGCGAAGCAAAATCAGGCAAGTCCGATGTGAAACGCAAATGTTAAAAATGCCAAATCTCAAATGCCAAATGTCAAATAGTTTTCTGATTCTATGGCCAATCTTCTGATCGTCGACGATGAACTCAGCATGCGCCAGTTCCTGACGCATCTTTTCCAGCGCGAGGGTCACACCGTCCGCGTGGCTGAGAATGGGCGCAAGGCGATGGAGCTGCTTCAGACTCAGCCGGCCGAAGTGATCCTGTCAGATGTGAAGATGCCGGACATGGGCGGCATCGAATTATTGCGCGCGGCGCGCGAACTCCACCCGAACGTCGAAGTGATCATGATGACCGCCTTCGCCAACGAATCGACGGCGCATGAAGCGTTTCTGCTGGGCGCGTTCGATTTTGTTCACAAGCCTTTCGACAACGAACTGCTGAAAGAAAAAGTCTTGCGCGCGCTTGCGAAAATTACGCGAGAAGCCGAGGCGCAGACTCTCAAAGTCGAAAACGAGGCGTTGATCAAGGGGCAGCGCGCGCGCGGCCGCCTCAGCAACATCATCGGCCAATCGGATCGGATGCAGGCCGTCTTTCAAATGATCGAGACGGTCGCGCAAGTGCCTTCGACGGTTTTGCTCACCGGCGAGTCCGGTACCGGCAAAGAACTTGTCGCGCGCGCGATTCATGACCTTAGTCCGCGCGCACAGAAGCCTTTCGTCTCAGTTAATTGCGGCGCATTCACCGAAACGCTGCTGGAGTCCGAGCTGTTCGGCTACGTGAAAGGCTCGTTCACCGGCGCCACGGCAAATCGCAAAGGACTTTTCGAAGCTGCGAATCAGGGCACAATCTTTCTCGACGAAATCGGCGAGATGTCGCCCGCGATGCAGGTGAAACTTCTGCGCGTCCTGCAGGAACGCAAAGTACGTCCGGTGGGCGCGCACGAAGAGATGGAAGTAAACACGCGGGTCATTGCCGCCACGAACCGCGATCTCGGAGCCATGGTGAAGGACGGAAGTTTCCGCGAGGATCTTTTCTACCGCATCTCAGTCATTCCGATGGAGCTGCCGCCTTTGCGAGAACGCGCCGGCGACATTGTCGAGCTGGCCGGCTACTTCATCAACAAACACTGCACCCAAACCGGCCGTTCCCTCGTTATCAGCCCATCGACGATGCGTCTGCTCGAGAATTATTCATGGCCAGGTAATGTTCGGGAACTGGAACATACAATCGAACGCGCCGTCGCGCTCGAAACAACTGAAGTGATTGAGCCCGAGCGCCTCCCTGACCAGATTACAAAATACAGCCAGACGCGCGTGGCTTCTGCCTTCGAACTGCCGGACGACGGAATTAATCTCACTGCGCATCTCGATCAATTGGAAAAGACATATGTGATGGAAGCTCTGCGCCGCACGGAAGGCAATCAGACGAATGCCGCGCAGCTTCTTCAGATGTCCGTGCGCTCGCTGCGTCACCTGCTCGATAAGCATGGCGTGCGCGGGCTGACCGCGCAGATGCGTGACGAACGCCGGGGCGATTCAATTCCCCGCCGCCGCGCGAATGATCCCTATCCACGCCGCCGCGAGTATGACGACCCCGAGCCTGAGCGCACCGCCGAACAAGCGGCCGGGGCCTCCGGCGAGCGGTAATTTGCGTCAGAACCGCGAGCGAACCGGGGTCCCCGCGCGGGCATCCCGCGCGGGGTGGTGGATGCGACCGGATCATCGGCTCAACTCGGATTGTGAGGTCAGTACCGTCCGCGGTAGCGGATGGGTTGAACCAGATTGAAAAACTACACCACGCGCAACCCTGTCGCCCGCTTCGCGGGCTTGGGTTTCTTAAGGTACGTGGCCTCTGAATGAGCAAACCGACCAAAATAATTTTCGCGGTTGCCCTTGCGCTGCTGGTACTTTCATACCCAACGTGTCAGTGGGGTGAACGTACCGTCCGTCACGAAATGGCGAAATATCCGGCGGACTTTGTAGCGGCACATGAATTCGACTGGATCTTTTTCAGATGGGCACTACCGGGAATTGGAATGTTCTTTCTCGGTGGCTTTCTCACAATCGTTGCGATCGTCTTCTGGATCGTTGGCCGAAGCACTGCGAAACGAAAACTAACGCCGAGATCCTAATCGGTGCTCGCCGCTTTCGAATGCTGTTATTAACTCCGACGCACAACAAATCGTTGGACGCGAGCGGCGGGAGCAACAAAAATAGCGGATTTCGAATTCGCACCGCCTGGTTAACTCTTACGTTGTATGGCTTCTGATTCTAAATCGACTCGCCCTATCATCTCGGGAATGTGAAGGTTCGTGATCTCCTAAAGCTACTCAGCAGAGATGGCTGGTCACTCGTTGCAACGGTGGGCAGTCATCGTCAACTCAAGCATTCGACAAAGCCTGGTCGCGTCACCGTATCTGGCACCCATCGGATGACATTCATCCCAAGACCCTGAAGAGTATCTTGACGCAAGCGGGCCTTAAGAAATAGAGTTTCACATTATGCGGTACGCAATGATTATCGAACCGGGCGAACGGAACTACTCAGCTTACCTTCCCGATCTGCCGGGCTGTGTCGCTACCGGGAAAACCATTGAAGAACTTCGCCAACGCATGAGTGAAGCGATTGAACTTCACCTCGACGGAATGCGTGAGGACGGATTATCCATTCCCGAACCCACTAGCCTGGCGGACTACGTCGAAGCGGCGTAACGCTCGCTATCGGTCGTCAATATAACAACTTGTTTGACGCGAGCGGCGGAAGCTTCTGAATTTCGGATTGTGAATTGCGGATTCAATGACCCGCGGCGCCACCGCGATCTTAAGCTAAGTGCAGGTCCAAATGGTTCGTTGTAATTTATTCGTCCTCAGCCTTTTCCTTCTCATCTGCGCCGCTTTCCCGGCGGCCCAGCACCCACAATCACCCCCACGCGAACAGCCTGACGTCGAAGCGATCAAATTTCGTTGGGTCAAGCAAAGGACGGGGGTCATTCGCGGCGCTGGACCAATCACCCCGCCAATGGTGGCGGATGCCCGGGATCTCGGGTCGAGAAAAGTTGACCTGCGGAATGTGGATAAGCAGGCCATCATGTCAGCCGATGAGCACGGGAACAGCTATCACCTTTTCCTGGAGTTCAAGAACACCGGCACGAGTGTCGTCCGGAGCTTTATCTGGGAATTCAAACCAACCGCAACACCCGCCGACTATGCGCCAAAGCAATATCTCTGCGCGCTGCGAATGAAGCCAAAGGAGAAGAAGATTCTCGACTTTTGGACCCCGTACGCGCCGGTGAAGGTGATCAGCGCGATACGTCCGGACGGGTTCAAAGATGGCGAAGTAATAATAAACAAGATTGAGTATGTGAACGGATCAGTTTGGAAGAGACACAACTGGCGATATTCGCTGCCACCTGACGCGACGGACAAAGTGGCCGAGGGGAAATGCGCGGTCTTCGACAGTTGACCGTTGCATTCAGTGACATGATGGGGTCAGGCCTTCGATTCTGCGATTCTCAATTCTCACCCTCCCGATGGATTTTGTTTCAGCCGAGTTACTGGAATCGAGGAGCGATAGCTTCACCCGCGAGAATCGCAGAATCGAAGGCCTGACCCCTAACCTCCATAGCAGCCTCAACGGCAACGCGCCAGCCGAAGCTAACGTTCCCAGAAAAACTTCCGGCGCGGCTTCGCCTCAGGGTAGACCTCGTTCATGTTCTCCGTCTCGAAGAGCACGCCGTTGATCATCACGTTGCGGATCGACTCGCTGTTGCGAATGTTTTGTAGCGGGTTCTTGTCCAACACGATCAGGTCCGCGAGTTTGCCTGGTTCGAGCGAGCCAATGTCGCCGTCCATGCCGAGGTACTGCGCGCCGTAAAGCGTGGCGCAACGGAGCGCCTCCATCGGCGTCAAGCCACCCTGTTGCAGCATCCAGAGCTCCCACTGCGCGCCGAGACCCTGCAGTTGGCCGTGTGCGCCGAGCTGCGCTTTGCCACCCGCGCGTACTACGTCGCGAACAGAGCGCGCCAGATCAAAGTGAAAGAAGTCGTCTTCGGGGACCATCAGCCGGCGGCGTGAGCGCGCGTCTACATCGTCGCGCGGGACAAAGCGTAGAAGCTTTTCGTTCTCCCACACCTTGGTGTGCTGATACCAGTAGTTCTCGCCCCAGATGCCCCCGTAGCCGACGATGAGCGTGGGCGTGTACGCCGTGCGGCTGCGGGCGAAAAGCGTGACCACGTCTTTGTAGAAAGGCGCGACGGGCACCGCGTGCTCGATGCCTGTGTGGCCGTCAAGAATCATGTTCATGTTGTAGAAGAAGGTCGAGCCGCCTTCGGGGACGACCATCATCCGGGTGTCGCGGGCCGCCTTGATAATCATCTGCCGCACGTCGCGCCGCAGTTGGTTGTAACTCTTGACAGAGAACGCGCCGTCGGCCTGCAAGCGCGCAAGGTGACGTTTGGCGTCCTCCAGATTCTTGACGGTCGCTTTCTCAGCATTCTCAGCGCCGTAAAGTATGAAACCGGTGGAGTAGATACGCGGGCCGACCATGACGCCGGCCTTGACCATCTCTGACTGCGCGAAGACCGACTGCGTCGAGGCCGAAGGGTCGTGCGTAGTCGTAACGCCATAGGCGAGGTTGGCGTAGTAGGGCGCCTGATTTTCGGGGATGATGTCGAGCGTGTTGTAGCCCATGTGCGCGTGCACGTCGATCAGGCCAGGCATGATCGTCTTCCCCGACATATCAATTCGCCGCGCGCCGGCGGGAATCGCTATTCTCGAGCCGATGGCCTTGATGCGGTTGTCTTCGATGAGGATCGAGCCGCGCTCGATCACTTCGTCGCCCTTCATGGTGATGATGCGCGCGTTGGTGAGCGCGACGAGACCCCGCGGCCGGGCCGTCTCAAACTCGAAGCCTATCTTCGTGGTTGTGGGCGCAGACGGTTTCTCATCCTTGGCCGCCTCTTTCACTACGTTGGCTATCCCCTGTTCGTAGAAGTTTTCCCCAAGCGTCCACTGCACCGTCTTGCTGTCGGGCGACCACGCGAGCCAGTCGCCTGAGTCCTGCGACACGGTCTTAACCGGCAGAATCGATTCGCCGGAGTTGAGCTTCAAAAGTTTTCCTGTTTGTGGAAACGGCGCGAGATAGAGCTTGTGCAGCTCTTTGAAGAAGACCCACGCCATGTCGGGCGAGGGCACGATTTCCGCCGCGAACTTTGCTTCGACGTGACGCTTGTAGTCGTCGCCCGAGAGTTTGACGCTGCTCAGGTATGTCAGGATGTTGGCGGGCGCTCCGGGCGGCGCAGGCACCGGCGGAGACTCCATGAAATAGATGCGCTCACCTTTCGGATCGAAAGTGAGCACGGGCATTCGCGCGTTCGAGCCACGGCTCTGCACGTCCATCACGTAGCGGCTGGTGGCGCCGTCCCAGTAATGAATCTCAAACGCTGACTCGCTCGATAAGTCTTCTCCGCGGTTAATGCTGCCGCGACCTTTCAAATAAGCGACCTTGTTGCCGTCAGGCGAGAAAACGGGATTGGCATATTGGTCGCCGACGTTCGTGATCTTGCGCGCGTTTCGGCCATCAACATCCGCGATCCAAACCGCGCCCTTCTCAGCGTCCGACCAGGTGACGAACGTGATGCGACGACCGTCCGCGCTGAACTTCGGCGCGTACTCAAGGTCGTTGGTTTTTAATAGTGGACGCGGCGCGTTTGCGCCGTCCTTCATGTAAAGCTTGCCGAGCGCGTTGTAGATGATGCGGTCGCCGTTCTTGCGCGCCCAGCGCAAGAGCCGCACGTTGTCGCGCGCCGGTGCAACTTTCTGCGGGAAGCGCACCGCCTCAGTAACTTTCTGGCTGACGTGCGCCGTGAACGGAAGCGGTGTCGCCTGCTTCGTGGCAATGTTTACACGAACAAACTTTCCGCCCGCGGTGATGACGATCGACTGATTGTCCGGTGTCCAGGCATATCCGGGGTACGTGCCGAAGACCGACCAGGTCTCCTGCTGATCGCGCGTAAGCTTGTCGTAGATGGGCCACTCGCGCCCCGACTCGATCTCGCGCAGGTAAAGCACGGTCTTCAAACGATCGCGACGAATGAAGGCGAGATATTTACCGTCGGGCGAGGGCTGTGGGCGAATCGCGCCGCCGGTGCCGCGGATGAAGACGCCGCGGCGGCCCAACTGGGTGTCGTATCGCTCGATCCAGTAAATGGCGCCATAGACGTTCTTGTTGTAGTCGAAATCTCCGCTATTGACGAAGTAGACGAAGCGACCTTTCGGATCAAACGCCGGTTCGCCGACGTTCGCCGTCCAACTAGACTTCTCGGTCAGCTGTAAACCAGACCCGCCGTTGATGCTGTACATCCAAATCTCACCCGCGCCGAGCGAACGCTGATCGACGAAGTGCTTGCGCACGACTACATACTGCCCGTCGGGCGTCCAGGCGGGCGTGTTGGTGAGGCGTTGAGTCTCTTTCGTGACCTGACGGCGATTTTGGCCCGCCGTGTCCATCAGCCAGATGTTGTCGCCGCCATCGCGATCGGAGGTGAACGCGATCCACTTGCCGTCAGGACTGTAGCGCGGTTGCACTTCCCACGCGCGCCCGCCCGCGAGCAACTGCGCCGGGCCACCGCTGATGGGCATTTGAAAAATGTCACCGAGCAGATCGAAGACGACGCGTTGCCCGTCAGGCGAAACGTCGCAACTCATCCAGGTACCCTCATCGGTGTCGAACTCAACCGTCGTGCTCGGCCCGTGATCGGCTTCGATGTCCCACTTCTCTTCCTTTTTGGCGTTCTGCTCGGCCTGCTTGCGCTCCTCCTGAGTCTTTGGCTGCTCTGGAGCGGGCGTCGGCGATGGCGTTGGTTGCTGCGCACGTAGCCCCGACAGAAAGCCAGACATAAGGAAGGAAAGGCACAAGCCCAACGCGAATAATTTGCGTGACATTCTTTTCACCTCGTTTTGACGGATAGCAATTGGCGAATCGCGCGAGCCGCCGGTACGCTCCCGCGGCGCGGTTGTTAGCCCGCGCATGTTCGACGCCCCGCACGTCGTCTGTCAAGCGCGCCCGGGTTGAGTGTCGCCCAAACAGATTGTCGCGTTCAGGCCGCTTGCGTATTATCGTGGCGCGCGGCTTAATTCGGGCGTCATGCCGCCAACGATTGGAGGACGCTTTGCGATATCAAACCAGAGTCGACACGTGGATCGTTGTCCTGCTGACGGGTGCGGTGGCTCTGCCGATTGCGATCGCGGCTGTGAGCTACGTTCGAATGGGCACAACTCCGGCCGTGTGGCTGCCGCTGTTAATTGCCGCGCTGATCATCGTCATTATTCTTATTGTGGCCGTGCCCACGCACTATGAGGTCACGATGGATCGACTCCTTGTTCGTAGTGGTTTGTTGCGCTGGGAAGTGCCGCTGGCGGAGATCGAATCGGTCACGCCCACTTCGAACCCGCTCAGCAGTCCAGCGTGGTCACTTGAACGACTCGAGGTGAAATGGAAGGGCGCAGGCAGTCCTCAATCGCTCATGATTTCTCCGCAACGCACCGACGAATTCCTCCGCGAGGTGGCTAACCGAGAAAGGACTTTAGTCATGGCTGGCGGTCGATTACAGCGGTCCGAATGACAACAAGTCGTTGGCCAGTTCTTTTTAAGCCGACGGTAGTGATGGGAAAGCAGTTTTCGAACTTGGTTTATCTTGGCGCGCTTAGCCTGCTGGTGTTTGTTTTCACCCTGGTATTGCTTATCGCTGCCGCCACGCTGTTCCTCCCCAGCACCTTTGCCTTCGGCTTTGGGGTCAGCACGCGCTTCATCACTATAGGGGCTGTGATTTTTTTCACGGCGGTCGCGGTGGTAGTGTTCCTTTTCGCACGCGCTCTTCAACGCCGGCATACGTCTGAACGGCGCTTTTGAAGTAAGGGTACTCACAATATGAGAGTCGTTGTCACCTTGATGGCCATCTTGTTCACCGCCACCGTTGTCCGCGCGCAAACGCCCACGACGTCCCAACCATCCCCCCTCCAGGTCGTGAAGTACAGCTGGAGCAAGGACCGTATCGACTGGCACAAAACTCCTTTCGGTAGGCGGACCGAGATCTCAGATGTGCGCAGTCGTCGAGGATCAATCCTGGAGGAGCGGGAGGCCCGCGAGCAAAAGGCCCGCCAGGAGAAACCAACCGAACCTCCCCGTTACGTTTTTGACTATAAACTCACCGTCGTCAATGCCGGGTCAAAGGCAATCAAGGAGATTGAATGGGATTATGTGTTCGCAGACGTAGCGACCGGCGAAGAGTTGGGCCGGCGCGAGTTTACCAGCGTGGAAAAGATCGGCGCCGGCAAGCGCAAAGAACTCTCGGTGATGATCTCTAAGCCACCGACTCGGAGAATCAGCGCTTACACGCTTGGCAAGAACGAGCGGGAGGGCCTACTGGAGCAAGTTATTATTGTCCGCATCCTCTACGATGACGGCACCGCCTGGCAGGCTAATTGACGAAGCCGAAGTGCAAGGATGTGAAAAACGGATTATTCCACTCACGCGCCGCACACCAATTCTTTTAAGTATGAACTTCTATTTCGTTGCCGCCGCAGTTCTGGTAGTCGGAATCGGTATAGCTCACTCATTGTTAGGTGAGCGCTACATTCTCACGCGACTTTTTCGGCGGCAGAACATTCCGCATCTGTTTGGAAATGATGAGTTCACCAAACGCACTCTGCGCTTTGCCTGGCATATCACGACAGTTACCTGGTTTGGGGCCGCGGCCTTGCTCCTGATACTCGCTTCGAATCCGATTGATGAGTCTGCTCGAATGTTCTCCCGAGCCATAGCCGCAACTTTTCTCGTGACTTCGATTATCGCTTTGATTGGTTCGCGCGGCCGTCATTTGTCTTGGGTAGTATTTCTGTTAATCGCAGTTCTAGTCTGGATGGGTTGAAAACAAATTTGGGCGCGTGTGAGGAATCGATACTTCTTCACCGGCGCGTTACTTCTGGCCAGCCTTTGCCGCGACCTAACATTCCTGAATGACCTACCGAACCAAACTGTCTGCATACCTTTTCTTCGCGGGTTTCGCCGGCGTTCTCTCTTTCCTTCTTGTCGATCTTGGAGCACTCCTGGCAATGATGCCGGCAAAAGACGGAGCCCCTCTTCCGGTATCACCGACGGTTCTAAAATTCGTGAGCTTGATTCAGCCCACGGTGTTGCTGGCCCTGGCGGTGTTCGCCGGAGTCTTCCTGTCGCCAAAGGTCAATCTTTCTGCGCCCGCGTTTGAGGCATTGGCGCGCGGCGACAGCTTCATCGCAGCTCTGAAACCGCAAATTATTCCCGGTGCGATTACCGGACTAATCGCCGCCGCCGTCATCGTGCTTACGTGGATCCTTCTGAGACCAATTCTGCCGGTGGAGTTTGTGACGCGAGCGGAGGCATTCAACCGGTTGGTGCCGCTGCCGACGCGCCTGCTGTACGGAGGGGTCACGGAAGAATTACTTCTGAGATGGGGACTGCTAACGCTGCTGGTATGGGCGGCGTGGAGAATTTTCCAGCGGGGGCGACGTCAGCCGGGTGCAGTCTGCTTTGGGGGCGCTATCCTAATCTCGTCGATAGTTTTCGGATTGGGACATTTACCGGTAGCGGTGGCGATTGGCGGCCCACTTACACTTCCCGTCTTTGCTTATGTAGTCATCACGAATTCGGTGTTTGGATTAACCGCCGGCTATTTGTATTGGCGTAAGGGATTGGAAGCGGCGATTACTGCGCATATGTTGGCCCACGTGGGGATAGTGTCCGCTATTTACCTTGGCGGCTAATCACTACCCAACTCCCGATCCGGATCAAGGCCTTCTCATTTCCTGTCTCACGTGGCATGAGCGTTGCTTAAACTTCCGCGGAATTTCTCTGCGAGCAAGCCCGCCCGGGCGCTTTGCAACGCACCCAAATGAAACAAACCTGGCAAAGACGATGGTCGCAAGTGCTGCGCCTCTCAAACTCTCGCGTGGCGTTTCTTCTCTCGCGCATCGCCTTTGGTTTTTTCATTTTCGTGACCGCTTTTTACTGCCTGCTTTTCTACATCCCATTTTCCCGGCAGACGTTGTTCGGCTGGGACGTCGTGCCGGTCTTGAGTCTGTTCGCCAAATATCATGCTCTTCTCTTTTTTCTCGTGGCGCTGCCGGTGTGCCTGACACTGTTCCCGTATCTGAAAGAACGGGACTTGCGGCGGCCGGCGATCGGTTTCATGGCTACGATGATTTCGCTTGGCGCGCTATTGTCATTTCACCCCTTGCTGTCAGGCTTGCCGCCGGATGAGCGCAGTTTTATCTGGAGCCTCATCTCTCCGTTTCCCCTTTGGTGGATAGCCGCGCTCGACTGGAGATCCAAGAGCACCAAGCAAAGTCCCTCGTCAGAACGTGTCGCACGGCTGCGCTTCACTGACGCCGTAATGATTGCGCTTTGTATCTCAAGCGTTTACTTCGGCATCTTCGCGGTACGGTATGTTTTGTTCGGTGCACCAACTTTTAGTCGTTCCCAACTAATCTTTTTTGCGGTGTGCGGTTTTGCTTCGCATCTCCTGCTGTTTGGGCTTGTCTTCTCCACCTTTAAAGTTGCCGACGGGATCTCGCAAAGAATATCGGACTCGCGAAGGCTTGCCGTTATCGTTCGTAGCGCCTTAATCGCGTTAGTGCTTGCATTGATCCTGCGCAAGGTTGTTTTCGTCGCGGTGTCATTCACCGGCGGCGTAGCGGATTTTGCAGCTTTTGCATTGTCCGCGTCATTCGTTGCCTACGCGGCAACTTCGCTTCTTCGTTGTGGTGACCTTGGATCGGCAAGTGAAGTTTCACATTACACGCTCACTCTGCGCAGGCTCTTTCGGCGTCGCCTTTTGCGATGGGTTCCTCTCGCCGTATTTTCATCAGGGGTTTGCCTCTTCGCCTACTTCACGCTTGTGTATTTGCAGGGCGCCGATTGGCAGGGACTGCTTCAGAAAATCTCTGTGATATCGGTTTGGATTGCGACGTTCGCCGTATTCCGCGCAATCCGTCAGCCACGACCAGCGAAGCGGCATTCGTTGGCAGCTTTGCTCCTCGTCCTGCTGGCGGGTCCGGTACTTTACGGGGCTATTCAGCTTGGCAGACCAACCATCACGCGCACACTGCAACAGCATGTCCCGTCGTTCGCTCTGCTGATCGAGCAGTATGCGGACTATGACCCGTCATTTGGCGTGACCGGGGAAATCCTTGCACCTGCAACAATTGTGGTGCTTGAGGGGACTGTCGAAGACCCCTTTTTTGCTATGCTGCGGCAGAACACCAACATCCCGCCCGAGGTACGCGTCGAACCAACAGATATCAAGCTGGTGGAAGAGGTAAAAACCAGTTCCGCCAGCAAGCCGCACATCTTTGTCTTTGTGATCGACAGTTTGCGCCAGGATTATCTTTCGCCCTACAACCGGGCAGTGCGCTTCACACCTGCAATCGAAAGCTTCGCGCGCGAAAGCGTCGTAATGAGAAATGCCTTTACTCGTTACGGCGGGACCGCTTTGGCAATCCCTTCAATTTGGACGGGTGGAATGCAGCCACATAAACAGTTCGTGCAGCCATTCTATCCAATGAATTCGCTTCAGAAACTGGTCGATGCGGAACACTACCGCGCACTCATGACGATTGATCCAGTACTGAAGTCAATCCTGCGGCCATCTACTGAAATAATCGAACTCGACAAGGGCATTGACTGGAAAAACTATGACCTGGCGCAGACGCTATCTGAGTTGAAGGAAAAGTTGTCGAACAAGCAGATGTTGGAGCAGCCAATATTTGTTTACTCGCAATCTCAGAATGTTCACCAGGTGTCTCTTAAGCTGAACAAGAGACCGCCCTCAGTGAAGACCAAGTATCACGGCTTCGAACCCCAACGCGCTTTTGAAGTAGAGCGGCTGGACGACGCCTTCGGTGATTTTGTGCAGTTTCTCAAAGCAGCCGGAATCTATGACGAGAGTATTATCATCCTGACCTCGGATCACGGTGACTCTCTCGGCGAAGAAGGTCAGTGGGGGCATGGCAATGCCCTTTATCCACCAGTGATTCGCATCCCACTAATCATTCATATACCCAAGAGCCTCAAGCCCGCTGTGGTTGCCGATCCGGATATCGTCGCTTTTTCGACAGACATCACGCCAACCTTGTACTACCTGCTGGGCCACAAGCCCGTGGTCAACAATCAGATGTTGGGCCGGCCGCTTTTTACGGCGAAGCTGGAAGAGCAACAAGCCTACCTACGCGACTCGTACTTAATTGCGGATAGCTATGGGCCCGTGTACGGCATTCTGCGCGACCATGGTCGTACGCTTTTCGTCGCGGACGCCGGCAGGAACAAAGCATACCTTTATGACCTGACGCAGGGTTACGGCGGGAAAAGAATCAGCATCTCGGAGGAACTTGCCGCCGAATACAAAAATGCGATCATGCTTGAGCTGAAACAAATTCAAGCCTTCTACAACTTTCACCCGGCTCAACAAATGGCCAACGCCCAGTCTCGCAAAAGCTCTATCGCACAGCTCTACTCGCTCCTCTTCTCGAACTAGTTTGCCGGCCGCGCCAACTGCCCCTTTTGACAGAATCCGTCACTTTCGCCTTGACATCAATTGTCAGCGCAGGCCGGGCCGCCGCTAGCCACGCAGATTGCAGAGCGGCAAAAACGCAGATTTGCGAGTCTTTTTTGGCGCTTCCGTGGCAGCACGCGTTTGGCACGACCCTTGATATAGGCAGAACCGACAAATCGCGCGCTGCGTTGATCGACGAGACAAAGCCGGTGGCGCGAAACAAACAAAACCAGCTTATCTCATGAAGGAGCAAAAGAAAGATATGAAAAACAATCGTCAAGCAGGCTTCTCGTTAATCGAGCTGCTTATCGTCGTCGCGATTATCGGCATCATCGCCGCCATCGCGATCCCGAACCTTCTCGCTTCCCGGCGCGCCGCGAACGAAGGCTCTGCCCAGTCTTCGCTGCGTACGATTCACAGCGCGGAAGGTACTTACCAGGCAACCGTCGGTGCCGGCATCTACGGCGACCGCGCTGCGCTGCTCGGTCAGAACCTGATCGATGCCAGCTTGGGTTCGGGAACCAAGAGTGGTTATAGCTTTGGTATCACCCCGACCCCCGCGAGTGTCACCCCCGCCCAGTTCTATGCGACCGCGGTTCCGGTGGCCACGACTGGTGTCGGTCAAACCGGGACTCGCCGCTTCGGCGTCGCGACTGACGGCACGCTGCATGGTGATTCAGGTGGCGGTCTTGCGGTCTATGCTAGCGAAGCTGAAGTGTTGTCGGCTCCAGTAGTGGGCAACTAACAACTAAACCAATCACTTTGAAGCTAGACTTCGCGGGGTGGAGTTAATCTTCACCCCGCTTTTTTTAACCTTCGGCCCCACCCACCAGAAACGGAGAGGGGTAACATTATGAGCCGCCAATCTAAGGGATTTTCGTTAATCGAACTTTTAATCGTTGTCGCCATCATCGGAATTGTGGCATCGATTGCCGTACCCAGCTTATTGGCTTCCCGGCGCTCGGCGAATGAGGCCTCGGCCCAATCATCGCTAAGAACAATTCAGAGTTGTCAGCTTACGTACCAGTCAACTACGGGCCGCGGCGACTATGGCACGCTGGCCCAGTTGCGCGCCGAGGTTTTGACCGATGCGGTGCTCGGCGGCGGTTCGAAGAGCGGATACAACTTCGCGGCGACGCCCAGCGCGCCCAGCATTAGACCGGCAGTTTTCTATGCGACCGCGGCGCCAATCACTCCGGCCGGCATCGGCCAGACGGGAACGCGCCGTTTCGGTATCACCGAAGATGGCGTGCTGCACGGCGACAGCGGAGGTGGCCTGGCGGCTTACGCGAATGGAGATGCGGTGAAATCAGCTCCGGTCATGGGGAACTAGCGATAGCTGTCGTTACTTCGACACGTCGCGCGCATCTGATACAAAATCGTGTAATATTCACCTCCATGGCAGGTCGGACAATAGCGATTGCCCGTAATGCTTTCCGCGAAGCGGTTCGCGATCGCGTCCTCTACAATTTGATTCTCTTTGCGCTGCTGTTGATCGGCAGCGCAATTTTTTTGGGCGAGCTGTCCGCCGGCCAGGAAGCGAAGATCATCGTCGATCTCGGTTTGAGCGCGATGCTGCTGTTCGGAGCATTCATCGCAATCTTTGTCGGCGTGGGCCTGGTTTACAAAGAGATCGAGCGGCGCACGCTCTACGCGATTCTTTCCAAGCCGATTGGCCGCGGCCAGTTTCTGGTTGGGAAGTACCTCGGCCTGAGCTTGACGCTGCTCGTCAACGTCCTCGTCATGGGCGCCGGCGTAACCCTGGCGTTGGTTTATGTACACCGAGGTTGGAATCCGCTCGCCGCAAAGATTTGGCCCGCTATTCTGCTGATTTACTTCGAGCTGCTGATTATCACCGCGGTCGCCTTGGTGTTTTCGTCGTTTTCCAGCCCGGCGTTGTCAGCGCTGCTTACATTTTTCGTTTTCATCATCGGGCACTTCAGCGCTGATCTGAAAGTTCTGGCAAACGCGAGCGGCAGCGCGCCGGCGCGTTGGCTATTTCGCGGGCTCTATTACCTGCTGCCGAATTTTTCCAATTACAGCGTGATTACACCGACTGCGCATGGACTGATACCTGAACCGGCCGCGGTGCTCGTGTCGGGGATCTATGCCGTGGTTTATGTGGGAGTCCTGCTGTCGGCTGCCACTCTCATTTTCGGCCGGCGTAACTTCAAATGAGAAACATAAGGCGTGAGGCAGCGTTAATCGTCGTGTTGGTCGCCGGCCTGGGCGTCTCAGCATTCCTGAGCCGGTGGCTCGACGCACGTCGAACCGATCACGCAAAACAGTTGGCTGAATCACGACTGTACCTGAGCGGTTCGGCAGCAAAGCGATTGACACTGGCGTTCAACGGATTGGCAGCCGACTGGTACTGGATGCGTTCGCTGCAGTACGTCGGGCGCAAGATCGTCGCTCATCAAGACACCCATGACAATCAATTTGTGTTGAGCGATCTGTCCAGTCTTGATTTGCGTCTGCTGGCGGGTTTGCTCGATGTTGCCACGACGCTCGATCCGCAGTTCATTCCGGTCTACGAGTATGGCGCCGTAATTCTGCCCGAGGTGGATCCCGATCAAGCGATTGCGTTGCTTAACAAAGGCATCGCGGCTAATCCGTCGTCGTGGCGGTTGCACCAAAACCTTGGATATATCTACTGGCAGCGCGGCGAGTATGCCACCGCTTCTGCGATTTACGCTGCCGGCGCCAGACTCCCTGGCGCGCCGTCGTGGATGACCGCGATGAGCGCGCGTTTGAAAGGTGACGCCGGATCGCGCGATGCCGCGCGTGAAATGTACCAACGCCTGTACGAAACAGCGGACGATAAAACCGTGAAGGAGATGGTCGTTGCGCATCTGATGCGGCTCGACTCGCTGGATGATCGCGACGTGATCCGGCATCTGTTGCGTTCCTCCGAGATGTACAGCCGCGACAATCGTTGCCCATCATCCTGGCGACAGATTGGTGCCGAACTTCGCCGCGAGGGACTCCGGTTGGATCCCGCTACTGGCGCGCCGCTAGATCCCTCTGGCGTGCCGTATCGCTTAATTGTGAACCAATGTGACGTGGATCTCGGTGAAGGCTCAAAGGTGGCACGTTGAATTATGCCGGTTGTTGAAATAGAAAACCTGACGAAGGACTACGAAGTCGGCTTCTGGCGCAAGCGCAAAGTGCGCGCGCTGGACGGCCTGTCCCTCAATGTCGAGCCGCGTCAGATTTTCGGCTTTCTCGGCGCAAACGGTGCGGGCAAGACGACAACTTTAAAGTTGCTGATGCGACTAATCTTTCCCACCGAGGGCCGCGCAAGCATTCTTGGTCAGGACATCAGCGACATCTCGATGCACCAACGAATCGGCTATCTGCCTGAGAATCCTTACTTCTACGACTACCTGACTCCGCGCGAGTTTCTCGACTACTGCGGGCAACTGTTCGACCTGGATGCAGCGACGCGCAAACGGCGCGCGGAAGAATTGTTAACGCGGGTGAATCTCGATCAAAAGAGCTGGGACAGGCAACTGCGCAAACTCTCAAAAGGAATGTTGCAGCGGGTCGGACTCGCACAGGCGCTCGTCAACGATCCGGAAATCGTTTTTCTTGACGAGCCGATGAGCGGCCTCGATCCGGTCGGCCGTCGCGAGGTGCGCGACCTGATTGCGTCGCTGCGCACCGAAGACAAGACGGTTTTCATGTGCTCGCACATTCTGTCCGACATCGAAGTGCTGTGCGACAACGTCGCGATTCTGAAGCAGGGCCGTTTGGCACATGCCGGATCGCTCGATGAACTGCGCGCCCGAGAATCAAACCTGATCGAGATCATTGCGGCCGGCGCAAACGAAGCGGTCCTGAGAGAGAACCTGGATGGCAACGCGCAGGTGCTGATCGACGCCAGCGGATTAAGAATCCAGGTTCACAACGAAAAGGAAATCGACGCGGTAATCGCCGCAGTGCGAAAGGCGAATGGAAAACTGGTTTCAGTTCAGCCGGTGCGGCAGTCGCTGGAAGAACTGTTTTTGTAGCGCAAATTGTTAATTTGCGCTCTGCGCAAGTTATCAGCTTGCGCTACCTACCTCAGCTTAAACGCCGTCACTTCCATCCAAAGACTGGCCCGGTCATCCGTTTCTTTTAGCTGGCTTATTGGGACCGTCACAAACATGGTCTTGTTCGGTTCCAGTTCTGAGCGTTTCGCGGAAGGAATGACCACCATGGTGCGCTCCCTGAGGACGCCTCCCTCGCTATTCAGTATCGCAGCGCGAATTTCCACTCCAGTGATGGTGCGGCCGGTAAAGTTTCGCACGGTCGTCTCGAGAGTCATCTGAAATCCACCCAGCACGTTTGTCGATTGCGTGGCTTCCGGTTTATCCAGAGCAATTTTCGCCCGATACTGCTCGAACTCCGGCGAGCCGGCGCGGATGCCGTCTGCCAAAGTCGCCGGCGCCGCGGGCGCTGCAGTCTCGCGCATGAGCAGATAGAAAACACCGCCAATGAGAACGGCGGCAATCACGGCGACGACAATGATTAGAGTCCGTCGGGGCTTTTCTTCCGGAATGCTGTGGTTAGCGGCCATGGATTTGTTAGACGCGCATTTTATCGCACAGTTCCAGCGACGAGAAAGGGCGCCCGGTGCGCAAGTGGCACAGACTTCAGTCTGTGATGCCTTCAAGCCGAGAAACCACAGACTGAATTCTGTGCCACAATTTGCCCGCCAGAGGCGAGTACCCGTGTAAGATGTCGCGCGGTCTAACAATGGTTACAACGCAGGACAGTGAGCGTGCTTCGGGGACCCGTCTCTCCGCACACCAGGTAATCTTTGCCTTGGTGTTGCTGATGTCTCTCGGCGCGCGGATGTGGCATCTCACGGCCACCTGCCTCTGGTTCGACGAAGTTTTTTCAGTTCATGCCGCGCGCCACAGTTGGCCGGAGATGTTTAAGTTCGTGGCCGCCGACATCATTCACCCACCCCTCTTCTATGCGTTGCTGAAAATTTGGATCGGAATCGGCGGCGAGTCCCTCGTCTGGCTTCGACTCCTTTCGGTGCTTTTGGCCGTCGCCACCATCGCGCCGTTTTACCTTCTCTGTCGCGAGCTGAATTTGAACGCGAAAGAACGAAACCTCGCTTTTACGCTGATCGCGGTCAGCGGATTTCTGATCAAATACACGCAGGAAGTTCGCATGTACAGCCTTTTGCTGTTTCTCGGCGTCACTTCGATTTGGCTGTTTATTCTCTTCGTGCAGAACCCAGGCCGTAGGACTCTGGCAGTCTTAACCGTTTGCAACCTGCTGCTCGTCTACACGCATTACTACGGATGGCTGCTGGTCTTTGCTCAGGCTTGCCTCGTGCTCATCTGGTATCGGAAGAACCTCAGCCGATTTCTGCGTACGGCGGCAGTGCTTATCGTTGCGTACCTTCCATGGATCTATGCCGTTGCCACCTTCCGCGAACCTGCGCGGGGTCTGGCGCAAAACATCGGTTGGATAAAGCGTCCAAACGCACGCGACCTCGCCGAATATTTCGTCCTGCTGAATAAGCCTTTCCTGTTCAGCCAAAGCACGCTTGATCGAGCTGACAGTTTTCTGATCGGGTGGTTGGCTTTGCTGCTAGTCGGCGTGGCTTTAGCAATTCTATTCTTCCGACGGTGGCGAGATCGTGCATTCACCGAGGCCGAACGAGTTATGCTTGCGCTTACGTTTGTTCCGCTGATTCTTGCCGCGGGAGTAAGCTGGATTTTGCCGTATTCAATTTGGGGCACGCGGCACTTAATTATTTCCGCGGTCCCCTTCTTCATCCTCGCAGGCATCGCGATCGCGAACCTGAAACCGTACTGGACAAAGTTGACGGTGCTGATCGGCTTCGCCTCAGTAATGATACTCGCCGGTGCGGTTTACTTGCTGAAGCCGGTGCCGGGGCTGTCGTGGTGCGAATGGAACAATCTTGCGAAGCAGATCCCGGCGCCCACACCTGGCGAACCAGCGCCCGTGGTCTACACATTCGAAGACCTGGTCGCTTACCACGTATGGTTCGCTCCGGAGCGGACAGTGACGCCGTCCTTCAAGGTCAAAGTCGTGAAGGGCCTGCCGGGCGTACCTGACGACCCGGCGTTTTTTCTGCCGCGTCGCTTCAGCGAAGTCGAAATCGTGCCCGCATCAGGAATTGACGGTCAGCATATCTGGGTCGCCTACCGGGCCCGGCGTTGGGACGAAAATCGGCCACCAATGAGTTACGTGAAGACTCTCGGTTACCAAACAAGAAATGTTTTGTCGGCTGTGGCGCAGGGCGAGCAGGTGTTTCTGGTTGAGTTGTCCCGCGCGCGCTGAAGCGCGCAACGATCTAGCTGTTCAGAACCTGGGAGTAGACGGCTTCGGTTTCCGCGATCATGCGAGCTAAAGAAAAATCTTCGGCGGCCTTGCGTCGGGCATTATCGCCCAGGCGTTTTCGCTCCGCAGAATCATCCAACAATTCACCGAGCCGCTTGGCCAACTCGTCTACATCGCCAATAGGCACCAGCCGTCCCGTCTGCGAGTCAGCGATGATTTCGCGGGCGCCGTCACTGGCAGTCGCAACCACCGGAACGCCCGCGGCCATCGCCTCGGCAATCGCGAGCCCGAAAGCTTCCGAACTTGATGCTGAGACGAACACGTCAAGCTGCGCCAGAAACTCAGCGACGTCGATTCTCGATTCGATGACGCTAATCCGGTCAGTGAGACCGGCGGATTCTATCGACTGCATTAGTTCCCTTCTGTATTCACCTTCGGCAGAATTGTCCCGACCCGCGATGATGAAATCCACATCCGCACGTTGACCCGCAATCATCGCGGCCGCGCGCACAAATTCCTTCTGGCCTTTGACGCGAGAAAGTTCACCCAACATGCCAACGCGCAGCGTCTTGGCCTCAGTTCGTCCTACGACGGAGTGAAATCGCTCGAGGTCTATGCCGTGCCGAATCACGGTGATTTGAGTTTCATCAAAGATTTTCTGATCGCTCAGGCTGGCGGCGACCGCTTCCGATACCGCAATCACGCGCCCAACGCGCCGGTGCGTTAGCCTGTGAAGCTTGCCCATCGGAAACAGAACGTGACGAGTAAGCACAAGCCGAGGCCTCACGCCTCCTGCCGCCAAAGATGCGAGCGGGTAATCGCGCGCCACGTGCGCATGAATAATTTCTATGTCGCGATCGCGCGCAAACCGGCGCAGCTTCCAGGCCGACGCGACGTCAAACGGTTTGCGGAACGGAAGGCTTAGAATGTTACCGGCGGGAAGTTTTTGAAGTTCCGGAAGTAACGGAGACTCCGGCGTCGTAGCAGCAAAGACTTCGTGGCCACTTCGCACAAGGCCATTCGTCAAATCGACGAAGTGACGCTCGCCTCCTCCGAAGTGTCGCGCTGAAGATAACTGAAGAATCCGCATCGCGAGCGCGCTTCACTTCACGATCTGGAAATCCATCCATTGCGTCGAGAGGCGATGCTTCTGGTCAGCGAGAGGGTCGGTCACGATCACTTGAAGCACGTAGTCGCCGGGTTCCATGCTATTGGCAAGTTGAATCGCGCCGCCGGTTGGCAATCGTTGGAGGTCGATTTGGCCGCTGCTGTCATACGGAAGTTCTTTACCCGAGAAGATCTCTTTCCCGTCGTGAAATAATTTGACCTGCGTAATGAGTTGCGGGCGAGATGATGCTTTATCCAGTTTCGGATTGTAGATGAAGAACGCGTACTCGATGATCGTTCCAGGTTTGAATTGCCGCACCGCGGCGCTGGTCCGAGCGCTGCCCTCTTCGCGGCCTTCGCCGGCAGCCGAGGCGAGCGCGCCGCCCGCCTGAGCGGGGCTTTGCGCCCGCAGGATAATGCCGGAAAGGGCAAGCCGCTTTTTCTTGATATCCGGCGCGTCAACGAATTGACTAGCCGAGCCGACGCGCTCGCTGGCCGAATCGCGAAGCGACATCCGCAACTGATATGCGCCGGGCTTCTTAAGCGGCACCGTGACGTAGTAAACCAACCCCTCGCGCAGGAGCCGCTTGTGCTCGCTTTCGCTCACTCTCATTTGATATGTCTTTCCCAGCTGATCGACGGGAACTCCGTTGTCGCCAAATGTGATCGCCACGACGTCGATCATTGTCTTATAAAACCCGTCAACCTCTTTCGTAAAGGTCAGATCGTTTGCGTCGATATGTAAAAGCGAGCGCATGAACGAGCCTGTCCTGGCATCGTTTCCGAACAATGAAGTCAGCCGCAGATGCACACCCGTGGCGCCGAACGGGGACATGAGGGCGTGAAGAAGCTGCTCCGCCATGGTCCGGGGCGCCGCCGAACGCTCGTCATCGTTGATACCAAGGAATCCCTGACGCATGCGCACGTTGAACTTGCCCGGCCGTTTTACCTTCAACGAGAGACGATGAAACTGCCGCCGGCCGGTCCGTGGATTAAAAGTTGACTGGTCCGGTCGATAACCGATGAGGTAATAGCCCTTCTGGTCTTCCAGGACGCGACGTATACCGCCGCTGAGATCGTTACTGTTTTTTATAGCGATACCGCCGGTTTGGCGCGCGAGCACGTCCAGTCCTTCCTGCGTCTCAAACGCGACGTTTCGCCGGCTGTTCAATGCGTTTTGGATTTGCTCCGCGTCACGACCCGACGTATCGTCGGCGGCGCTCAGGCCGAGCGTCTGCAGTCCGGTGGCGTTCATCGTATAGATGACCACAGAAGCACGGCCGGCTTCGTCGACTAAACGCTGGAGCCTTTGCGCAGTCCTATAATTTCGGGTCGGATCGTCGCGACTGGAAATCCTGAATCCGTCTGAGATGAGCAGCACCGATTTGCGCCCCGGCAACTCGCGTAAACCTCGCACAACGTAATTCACCGCGCCGAGCGTGCCGACGGAAAAAACATCTTCGCGAAACTGGTTGAGTTCTTCATTGGCTTCGTCGATCTCTTCGCCGCGCTCGCCGGGGGTGGGCGGTCTGATCGGCGCAAACGCGCCGACGCCTGCGCGACCATTCATGTAAAAGCGCACGCGTTCGATGGCCGCGTAAAGCTGACGCTTGTCAGTCGTGAACTGTTGCAGCGCGCCCACGCCGCCGCCGGTGCGAATAACCGCCACCAGATCGCCGGGCTGCATCTGCTCATCCACGAATTTCTTCAACGCGCGCCGCACAAAGTGAGCGCTTTCGAAAGACAATCCAAGGTCATCGACGACCAGCGCGATCGTGCGCCGGATGTCCTCCGCCCTCAATCGCGAGGGAGGCACAGCCGGCGCGTTCTTATCGGCTGCGGTTCGTTTCGCCTCGCGGGAAGGAGAGGGGCTTTCACTTAGATTGAAAGAGAAGTTTGTGATCTTCTGCTCCCGGCCATTCTCGTAAATCTCGACCTCTTCCGGCTTCAAATCCGTGACGAGCTTCCCATCTTTATCGGTGATCACCGCATCAACCTGGACCAGGTTCGTCGTGATGCGAACAACGTCTTCGGCTTCGGGTTGCTGGGGCCGTTCCTGATTAGTGGGTGAGGGAGTTGGCGTAGGCGCCGGCTGCTGCGCAAGACCGCCAGCCAGCAGTTGCGTGATGAGCAGGATTGCGAGCGGGAGGCGGTTGGTCATCGCGGTTGATGATACGCGACCGCGGCAATGAGCGGAAGGTGAACCTAAAGGCGGGTGGCTTTGCAAAGTCCAAGATTATGGTGCGCTTACCAGCGACACGTCCCAAGCCCAGCGACCAACGTGTGCGCCATGGCTATCGTAAACCTTAGCCCGATATCTGAACTGATTGCCGAAGCTATCTATCCGACGCGATTCTTTATAGTTGAGGTCGATCGCGTTAACCCCCAATGACGCTAATGTATGCAATTCGGAGCTTTCAGAGGCGCCGTTGCGATTCGTGTCTTGCCAGAGTCGTAAGGACGAAAAAATCGTATCGCGCTCATCGATTCGCCCGTCAGCGTTGCCGCCGTGCGCAGCCTTATCATATTCTGCCAATGCCCGAAAACCATTGGGTTGAGCAGACGGCGATTGCGGTGACCTGTTTCCAAATAATTCGGAGCCATCATCAATCGCGTTATTACCATTTCGGTCGAGAGCCAGAAAGCCGTCATCTGACGCTGTTGAAGTCCACGCAAGCCTTCTCGCAACGCCGTCACTATCCAGATCAAAGTTCACGCCACCGCTGGGATCGGTCAAATCAAAGCCGTCGCCGGCTATGTCGATAAGAATTGGGGTGTCGTACGAACACAGCCCAGCAAAGCAGAAGCATTCACAGTTGCACTCCCAATCGTAATTACATTCATCGTCGTCGTAATCAGGACAGGAGTGCTGAATTGAGTAAGTCACAGTTGAACTTGTGTAACAAGTAACCTTGGGTACATTTTCACAGCCGCCATTCTATTCGCCAACGCGCGTCTTTTTTTAGAGCGGGGCAGGGTTGGTAGGTCTCGCCGAGGTTTGTCCCTTCAGGCCTACAATTAACCTCGGTATGCGCGCTGGTTGCGAAAAGACTCGTTAAAACTATCCCACCCGAAAGAGCGATCAGCATTGAGAGGATCGTTTTCATCGTGTCTCCATCCACCGGATGCCGCATTCTCGTTCAAGAAACCCGAAGCTAGAGTCTCCGCAGGCTTTCCTCGTAATGCGCCTTCATTTTAATGAGACGTTCCGTGGGCGAGGGGGCATTTTCCGCCTCTGTTAAACTCCGCATGATGGCTTTCTTGGCGTTGCTAAGTCCCTCTTTCAGAGCATCTGAAAGAAGACCTGAGTCACGGTTTACAGAGCGGGTTGGCCGCATGGCGCTGAGGACTGCCAACGTTTCCCTCTCAGGCGCATCGAACGCTGAAGTAAGTTCCCGTTTAAAGTCCGCCACATCAGCGGCGCTTAGTTGACCTATCTCCTCGCGTTTCTGCAAGGCGTCAATAGCCCGCTTCATCTGAATTGCTTCTCCTAATCGTTCATCCTTAATGTCCTTAAAGACAAGCGGACTACCATCACCGGTGCTGTCATCAAGCACAACTGCTTGAATGGTAACTCGCGGCGAAGGGGTGTGATGCAGCGATAGTGGAAGCGCGATCGTCGGAACATGCGTCTCGTTCGGCTTGATTCCGACCTCGCCAGTTGCCTCAGAGAAGATGAAATCCTCCTTATAGAAAAAAAGAGAGGTTGCCGACGACCCCACTGATACTGAAAAGGCCGTTATCCGTTTGGTGTAGCCGTTCCTTAATGACAACACCAGCTGACCATTTCGGCGTTTAGCCTGCATAACTTCACAGGAGCGCGTTCGGTTAATCACATCAACATTTGTGTCTTCCAAGCGAGACGGATCGAGAGACTTGCTGGCTTCATTAGATCCGCTCAAGATTGCAGCGATCAAGAACGCCATAATCGGTGCTGCAAAAGCTAACAAAACCTGTTTACGTTGAGGTTCCATAATCCCTAAAACCTCCTTGGGCAAAGTTCAAAGGTGAGCTACGGCTATGATTCGATCCTAGAGTCTATTGCGGTTAGATGATTCGAGGCACTACTACCTTCGGCATTGTGTAACATCGAGGAGCCAGCCTCGGAATGCCAGGTATTTTATTCTCTTCGATTAGAAAGTCAACTGTTTATATGAGGTTATTTCGGCTCAATAGCCTGCTATATTGCGAAAGCATTTGAGGAAGCAATGAGCCCGGAGCCCGGTGTCACTGAGCGGACAGAATTCGCTCGTAGAACTCGATGTACAGGGGGATGATCTTGTGCGTGCTGTAGCGCTCGATGGCCAATGCGCGCGCGCGTTTTCCCGCCTCGCGGCGCAGTTTCGGGTCGAGCAGAAGGCGCGCTGCGTCATCCGCCATTTTGTCCACGTCACCGACGGAACTGAGGAAGCCGGTCTCGCCATCCTCCACGACTTCCGGCAATCCACCGACGCGCGAAGCGATCACAGGCACCTGCACGGCCATCGCTTCCAACGCCGCCAATCCGAACGATTCCTGCTCTGACGGCAGCAGCAAGACATCCGATGCGCAGAGGTAATCGACGATGTTCGGTTGCTTACCGACGAACTGACAGAAGTCGGAGACGCCAAGACATTTCGCGCGATGGATACAATTTGTGCGCTCGCTGCCATCGCCAACCATGACCAGCCTTGCTTTTGTTTTCTTCAATACGCGCGCCAGAATCTCAACGCAGTCCACCGGTCTCTTGACGGGGCGAAAGTTTGAAACATGAACCAGCACGGGCGCGCCGTCCGGCGACATAGCTTCGCGTAGTTCGCAATCGATCTTCGGCTTGTAATCCTCCGGACAGACAAAGTTGGGGATGACTTCGATGCGATCGAACGCAAAGTGTTCGATCGTTGATTCCTTGAGATAGTTCGAAATCGCCGTCACCCCATCCGATTGCTCCAGGGCATATTTCGTAATCGGCAGATACGAACGATCTGCGCCCACCAGAGTGATGTCGGTGCCGTGTAGCGTGGTGATGACCGGCAGTCGCCGATGGCTCTTGATCGACTCGCGCGCCAGAATGGCGCTGATCGAATGCGGAATCGCGTAATGAACGTGCAGCAGATCGAGATTTTCGTTCTCCGCCACCGTCGCCATCTTCGTCGCCAAAGCCAGCGTGTACGGCTGATGCTCGAAGAGCGGATACGACATCATTTCGACTTCGTGAAAGTGGACGCGCTCGTTCAATTCCGTCAGTCGCGTCGGAAGGGCGGACGAAATGAAGTGGACGTTGTGACCGCGCGCGGCGAGTTCCTTTCCCAATTCAGAACCGACAATGCCGCTGCCGCCGTAGGTTGGATAGACTGTGATGCCGATATTCATGAATCAGTGAGCAGTATGCAGTGGGCGGTGAGCAGTGGGCAACTCAGTGGGCGGTGAGTTGTGAGCAGTGGGCAGTCGGCAACGTCCAGGCGTCAGCGGTACGCTGTTCTCAGCGACAGGGCACAGTGGGGAATGCTGCTTACTGCTTACCGCTTACTGCTTACTGCTTACTGCTTACCGCCCACTGCTCACTGCCCACTGCTCACCGCCCACTGACAGCTGACCGCAAAAAAGAGAGGCGGGCGACCCTCGCAATCGCCCACCTCGTCTCAACTTGTCTCACCTTTTGAGAAAAAGGGGGGCCAAGTGAGGGTGGGGACTATATACCTATGACCCTCACGCCGCAAGAGTTTTGGCGTCTAGACGCAGCCCGGCTAGTGCCCCGCGACAGACGACGGCTATAATGGTCGTGAACTTAATTAAAGGATTCATATCAATGCCCAAAATCAGCGACATTCAGGAAACACCGAACCCCAACGCCGTGAAATTCATTCTGCGCGAGCCGATCACGAGCGGCGTCGCGCGCCAGTTTGCCTCAGCCGATCAGAGCGAGGGCGATTCGCTGGCGAAGTCCCTGTTCGACATAGGCAATGTTGTCTCGGTCTTTTACATGGACAACATGGTCACAGTGGAAAAGGAAGATGTGGCCGACTGGGATGAACTCTTGCCGGCGCTCGCGGTCCCGATCCGGGCTGCGGAATCCGCAGCGGCGGCTTCCGACAACGGCGCGGCTGCGGCGGTGGGAGGGGCAATCGCTGCCGTCACGAGCGATGACCCGCGTCTATTGAAGATTAATGAGATCCTCGACGAGCGCGTGCGGCCCTACCTGATGGGCGACGGTGGCTATCTTGAAATCATCGACCTGAAAGACCACACACTGACAATCCGTTACCAGGGCGCCTGCGGCAGCTGTCCCAGTTCCCTGACCGGCACACTCATGGCCATCGAAAATATGCTCAAGACTGAAGTCGATCCTGAATTGGAAGTGGTGCCGGTGTAATTTGGAGTGGGGTGGCAAGCGCAGCGCTACACCGCTTTGGATTAGTTCTTGACGATCCAAAGACGATCCAAAGCGCCGTCGCCGCTTTGCTCTGCCGGCGCACTCCAAAAACTATCGGAACTATCGTTCTCCCCGGCGCGTTTTTATCATCGCTATTCGTTCGTCCGACCGCCTTTCCGGAGAATTCAGATGAGCCGACTCTGCCTGCTTTCCCTGCTGTTGCTGCTTACCATTTCGCCCATCGCGGCCGGCCAGTCTGCCGAACCGGGCAAACCGTCGCCTTCAGACATTGCCAAGACCAAGAATGATAACGATGCCGAGTCCGAGGCCGAGCGCCTGTTGCGCGAGCGGCGCTCCAATGCTCAGTCCCTTCTCATCTCGCTGGCGGCCGACGCCGGCAACTACACCGATCAGAGATTGCGCGCGCGGACGGTGGCCCGGATTGCTGATGCACTTTGGGATGCCGATCCCGAACGGGCACGCGCGATGTTTCGTAAGGCCTGGGACGCCGCCGAAGCCGTCGACGAAGAAAGTCGCCGTATCACACTGGAAGAAATCAGACAGCAGCAGGCGCAGCGTGGCAGCGCGGTCGTTGCCAGCCGGGGGAGCATTCGTAACGAAGTGTTGCGTCTGGCAGCACGACGCGATCGGAAGCTCGGTGAAGAGATGCTTGGCAAGTTGACTGCCGCGAAGAAAGAAGAAGCGACCGAAGCAGCCGACAAGGCCCGTTCTAACGTATTCGAAACGCCTGAAGCAATCACTCAGCGTTTGAATCTCGCGCGGCAGCTGCTCGATAGCGACGTCGAACGTTCGATTCAGTTCGCGGACCCGGCGCTAATGACTGTCACGCGAGACGGCATCGATTATCTTTCGTACTTAAGAGACAAAGACGCAGTCGCTGCTGACCGTCGATTTGCGGCGCTGTTAGCGCGCGCTGGCGGCGATGCGAAAACGGACGCGAACACAATCTCGCTACTTGCTTCCTATCTATTCACGCCGCACATTTTCGTACAGTTTAACGGCGGCGGCGCAAACACATCCTCCACCGGCCGAACGACTCCGGCGCCGGCTGTCGTCCCTGAACTCCGCGCGGCTTTTTTCCGAGCCGCCGCCGACGTATTGATGAGGCCCTTGCCGCCGCCCGGACAGGATCAAACCACGGCTGGCGTCGTCGGAAAATATCTCATGATGAAGCGCCTCATGCCGCTTTTCGAGCAATTTGCCGGGAAAGAAACAACCGACGCAGTGCGGGCCCACATGGAAGCGCTGGCGAATAACGTTTCCGAAGGTGACCGCCTGCGCGACGACGAATCTATGCGCGAGGGAATTCGTCCGCTCGAGAATACCGAGGATCAGGAGAAGTCGCTGCTGGAAAAGATCGATCGAACAAAGCCCGGTGAACAACGCGACCAGCTTTATCTCCAACTCGCCAGGGTTTACAGCCAAAACGGCGACATGCGCGCGCGTGAAATCGTCGAAAAGATAGAAGATACGGACGTCCGGAACCAGGCCCGCGTATACACCGACGCCACGCTCGTCAGTCGCGGGATCGAGAAAAAAGACGCAGACCGAGTGCTGGAGATTGTGCGCATCGGCTCGCTGACGCTGATTCAAAAAACATGGGCGCTGACGCAGGCAGCCAAGCTGGTTTACAAGACTGACCAGGACCGGGCGGTGGCGCTCCTTGAACAGGCGGACACAGAGGCGAGGCGGATCGAAACTTCCGACGCCGATCGTCCACGTGGATTGATCGCCATCGCGAACACTTATCTGCTGGTCGATCGAAAGAAAGCCTGGGACCAGCTTGCAGATGTTACGAAGGCAGCAAACTCAGCGCCAACTTATACCGGTGAAGACGGCGTGTTGCGCATCACGCTGCTGACGAAAGGTACGTCTTCGATTCGCAGCTCCACCGTCCGAGAATTTGATGTCGCCGCGGTCTTCACCGACTTAGCCAACGAAGACTACGCGCGCACGATTGAACTGGCGCGATTGTTTGAGAAGGAAGCGCCACGCGCCAGTGCTACGATCGCAATTGCCAAAGCGATGTTGGATGAGAAGCGGAAGTAAAGACTGTCAGTTGTCCGTGGTCAGGTCGGTAACTTGGTGAATTAGTTTTTGCAACTGACAAAGGACAACTGACCACTGACGTCTTACGAATAGATATTCATCGGGCGGGTCAACAGCGCAAACGGATCTTCCACGTTGAGCGCCTCACGAACATAAAACGGTTCGCCATCCTCAACCCCAATTAAAGAACCATAGTAGCGCGCGCGATCGGCGATCTGCCGCAGGAACCCCTTCTGCGCAATTCGCGTCTCTGGCTCGCTTGAGTCAGCAAGGTAGAACTGCGAGGCGTACGCGCGAATCGCTTCCATCTTCTGCTCGGCGAATTCAGATACATCGACGATGAACGAGGGCACCACGAGGCGCGAATAAACCGCGTGCGCGATTGCGGGCATCTTGATCGCCTCTAACCCGCTGTCTTTGTCGTATCTGCGCATCGTCGCGAGCCGCGCGGCTTCACGCACGATGTGCGCGGTCGCTGCGTGGTCCGGGTGCGGATCGTCCCAATGCGCGGTGAAGACGACCTGAGGCCGATACTTTCTTAAAACCCGGACGACCGCCAATTTACCCTCCTCGTTCAAGCCGAGATGGCCGTCCGGCAAACCCACATTCACGCGCGCGTCCAGGTTCATCACGCGAGCTGCATCCAGTGCCTCCTTCGCCCGAATTTCGGGACTGCCGCGCGTTCCCATTTCGCCGCGCGTCATATCAGCGATGCCGGTACCGTAGCCGAGAGATTTCAGCTTGAGTAATGTGCCGGCCATCGTTAACTCGGCATCGTCAGGATGCGAGAAGACGGCGAGCACATCGAGTTGAGTGGCGTTAGTCACGGAAGAAAGTTAATTGAAAATTGAAAAGTGCAAATTCAGATGACAGCCTTTAGGTCTTTGGCTTTGGGACTGCTCTCTCTGTCGGGCTAATCCTCGTCGAAGACCAACGGCTAAAGACCTAATTTGCAATTTTCAGTTTTCACTTTTCAATTCCCGGCGCTCGCCTCACGGCCCACCACTCGATTTGATCTCAAGAGTTCCATCTCCAACCGTGAACGACAGTTTTGCCCCGCCGGCGCCGGCGCGACCCAACAGCAATCGGGGATTGTTCGCAGTCCCTTCGCGCGGCGTGAGCCCAGTGTACGAATTCTTTATTTCGCCGAGGCGTAAGACGTTCGCGTCAACGTCGCCACTGAAACCGGGGGCGAGAATGACCTCGAGAGTGCCGCCTGCTAATTGTAAAGTCGCGCCCAGGCCGCGCCAATTGCGCGCCGGTATTGTGACTCTCACCGCGCCGCGTTGAATGAGGCCGGAAAAATAACCGCCGGTCAGCGTCAGGTCAGCGTCGCTTTGCAAAGCCTCGAGCCGGATCGACCCTTCCACCCCACTCAGCTTTATCGGTCCGATGCCGGAATCAATATCGACATCAGTCAGCGCCGGAATCTTCAGACGAAAATCGATCTTCCACGGCAAGCCGATGAGCGTCTTGGGGAATTTTTTCGCCACTCGTTGCATGTATTTCTTGTCGTGCGTGCCTGAGGTGAGAATGCGCACGTGATTGGTGTCAACATCGATCGCCAGGTTGTTGATTGCGGCGAGCAGATCCAAGTCCGCTTCGGTTGGCGCTTGCAACTCGATGTCCGCCTCGATCTCGATTTCACTGCGAGACCAGCCTTCGATCGTGATCGAGCTCACCGGGGGTGCTACCAGCGTCACACTGCCGCCGTAAGGCAAGCGGTGGGTCGCGCGACGATGAATTGTGCGTTTGACGTTGGCGGCCGGGGGCGCGGGTGGTTTCTTTTCTTTTTGTGCTTTAGCCGGTGTCAGCAAAAGAGCAGCCGATAATAATGCTGAGCTCAACGCCGCGATTAGCAGTGCTCTCCGTTTGTTCACTGAAGCGGATTGTGCGGGAGAGGGAAAGAGTTTGTCTAGCGAACGCGGAAATTGATGTTGCCTTGATAGGTCGTGGCGGTCACCGACGCGCGGCCATCGCCGACATCACCGATGATGCGACGACCTTCGCCAAGCGTTTTCATGTTTGGGTTCCAGAACTTGCCCATTGAGATTTTTTGCGCGGGCGCCGTCGCGACCAAACGAAAACCGCAGTTGACCGGCAGTTGCAGAGTGATCGTTCCCTGACCTGATTTGAACTCGTAGGTTCCACCTGATGCAAACTCGCCGTCAAAGAAGACGTCACCGGTAGAGTTCGACGCAAACACACGCCCGGCGTTGATGCCGTAAAGCTGAATATCACCGGAAGTCCAAACGTGCGCGCGTACCAGGTCACCCTGAATGTTGCTCACATTGATTTGCCCGCGGCGTGTTTCCAGATCCACTGACGACCGCGCGGGTACTTGAACCTTGAAATTCACATCGCCCACGTCGCTGCGGCCACGATTGTCGCCCACGATGTCGATCACCAGCCCACCGTCGGTTAAACGCGGATTGAAATGCACCGATGGCGCTTCCATCGACGCAGTGATCTTGATCTCATCGCGGTTCCACGTCTCGACGGTAATCGTGCCCGAAAGATTCTTCAGTTCGAGCCTGACATTTTTGCCGGCGGGAAATTTCCGCGACACGCTCTTCTGCGCAAACGCCGCCGCCGTCAAAATCAGCACGACGAAAATGACTGGCGTAATGCGTTTGGCGGTGCGGGCAAGTGGGCGCTGGTTCATCACAATCGGGTCTGCTTTCAAACTCTACTGCCGGGGGATTATAGCTCAGCGAACTCTTTCAACAATGCGATCTTGTCGCTCAACGCTGCGTTCAGGATATCTTCCGAAACTTCATCGTGAGGGTTCTGCTGCAATCTTCCCATCGAATCGTTAACGGCGGCGTCGATCACGTTCAGGTTGCGGTCGAACGTTTCGCGCATTTCCGGATTCCAGCGCGCCTTGTTCAGTTCCACGCGTTTGTTCCAGTAATCGATGGTTTGCTGCTGCTGCCGATACCGATCTTTAACCGTGACGATGTCGGACGTTACTGCCAGGCCGCTCGAACGAAGGCCGCTGCTGTTAAAAGCTCGCATCCCGATAACGGTGGCCAGCACGGCGACGACAACGGTGGCCGCGATCGCGGTGGCAAACTGCGGAAACGAAAGTTGCCAGTTGCGATTCGTCAAACGGAACCACCAGCCCGCGTCGGCTGGTAAAGCCTTAGATCTGCCTGCTGCTAATTCCGCTTCAATCGTGTTGCTGATGCGCAGCCACATTGCGCGTTCGCTCGGGACCGCGTCGTATTCACCACGATGCTCGCGGCAAAACTCGACAATCGCGTGCAGGTCAGTGCGCGTGTCGGCGCAGCTGGGGCAGGCTTGCAAATGCGCTTCAATTTCGTCGCAGTCGCGGCGAGTGAGCGACCCGTCAATCAGGTCGCTGAGTAGATTTTGGTGCTTCTCGCAGTTCATTGTCCTACCTCTGATGGGTCGCATCTCGGAATAAAGCCTCGGACGACACGACTATCGCGGTGTCTAAAGCAATAAAGGGGAGACTGCGTAGGGTCTAGAGCGGCGGTCGGCGGGACTCGCGGGGCTCTTGCCTATGTCAATTTGGCCGATTTCGCCGATTTCCCGAAAAAATCGGGCCAACTTCTTGGTTGCTAGTGCGGCTTTTTCTGTTGCCTGAGTAATCCACGCAATTTCATCCGCGCCTTATGCAGCTGCGACTTTGATGTCCCAACTGAGCAACCCAGCATCCTCGCAATCTCTTCGTGCTCGTGTCCTTCGATATCGTGCAGCGTGAAAACCGTCCGGTAACCCGGCGGCAGCTGCGCGATGGCCTTGTCCAAGGCGATGCGGTCAACCACGGGCATCGCGTTCGGATTTTCGGTGCCTTTCACGATCTGCACCGGAACCTCGCCCTCTTCCGTAGTCTGCTCGAGCCGCACGCCGCGTTTGCGGAAGTGCATCAGGACCTGATTGACCGTCAGCCGGTGCAGCCAGGTCGTGAAAGCCGACTCGCCGCGGAAACTCCCAATCTTTCGAAAGAGCTGAATAAAGACTTCCTGCGCCAGATCCTCAGCCTCAACGACATTCCCGGTCATGCGCAGGCACAGCGAATAAACGCGGCGATTGTGCCGCTGGTAAAGCTCCTCGAAGGCCTTCATGTCGCCTTCGGCAGCTTTTTTCGTCAGCTCGTAGTCCGGAGTTCGCGGTGTCTCGGTATCGATGGCAGCCACTAGTTCCTTCGTATGCGCACTTCGATCAGTCTGAAGCGTCGCCCGGCCCATGGCCTTTTCCCTATTCGAATTACTCTCAGAGGGCTCGATTCAGTATCCGATGAAGAGCGGATGCAGGCAAGCGGCGGTGAGTTCGTTTAATTATCACGTCCAGTAAGTACGGTCGAGTGAGCGGTAGTGTACGGCTTCCGAGACGTGGGCGGAGGTGATGGCGTCTGAGTCATCGAGATCAGCAATCGTTCGGCTCACTTTGAGGATGCGATCAAAGGCGCGCGCCGATAAGCCGAGACGAGCCATCGCACGTTCCAACATCGTCTCGCTTTCCGAATCGATGCGGCAGTATTTGCGGATTAGCCTCGGCGACATTGCGGCGTTCGAGAAGATCCCATCGCCAGAGAGACGTTCGCGCTGACGCTCGCGCGCCCGAATTACACGTTGGCGAATTGCCCCCGAGTCTTCCGCGTTAGATGGCGTATCCCCGGCTAGTTCGCGAAACTTAACCGCGGGCACGTCAATGTGAATGTCGATCCGATCGAGCAGCGGTCCTGAGATGCGTCCGACATAGCGCTGAATCTGCAACGGCGAGCAGTTACATTCGCGCGTCGGATCATTCCAGTAACCGCAAGGACACGGGTTCATCGCCGCCGCGAGCATGAACGAAGATGGAAACGTCAACGACATCGCCGCGCGACTGATCGTGACGCGCTGGTCTTCCAGGGGCTGGCGCAGAACTTCCAGCACGCTGCGATCGAACTCCGGCAATTCATCCAGGAACAAGACGCCCTGATGCGCCAGCGAAACTTCTCCCGGCCGCGGAATGGCGCCGCCACCAATCAACCCTGCATCGCTGATGGTATGGTGCGGCGAACGGAACGGCCGCTCGCTAACTAATCCGGCCCGGCCGGTGAGCCCAGCCACCGAATGAATCTTTGTCAGTTCGAGTGCGGCCTCGAATTCCAGCGGCGGCAGAATCGTAGGGAGTCGTTTCGCAAGCATCGTCTTGCCTGAGCCCGGCGGGCCGATCAGAAGGATGTTGTGCCCACCCGCGGTCGCGACCTCGAGAGCGCGTTTCGCCGCCTGCTGGCCGCGCACCTCGCGAAAATCAACGTTGTAATGATCACTCAACGAGAGAAGTTGCGACGAGTCAACCTGAACCGGGCTGGGTGGAGTTTCGGAACGCAGCGCAGCGATCGTCTCAACTGCGTTCCGCAGGTCCGTGACGGCATAAACGTTCACGTCCGAAACGACGGCGGCTTCCTTCGTATTTTCGTCCGGCAGGAGAAGGTGTTTCGCCTGCGACTGTCGCGCGCGCAAGGCAATCGGCAGCGCGCCGCGAATTGCGCGGACTCGACCATCCAATGACAACTCGCCGACCGAAAGAATGTCGGTCAAGTGCTCGGCGTCTCCGAGGTCGCCGTTAGCGCCGAGGATGCCGAGCGCGATCGGCAAATCGAAACTGGCGCCTTCTTTCCGCACATCGGCGGGGGCCAGATTGATGGTCGTTTTGTGAAACGGAAAGAAAAACCCGCTGTTGTTAATTGCCGCACGAATGCGTTCGCGCGACTCGCGCACGGCAGCGTCCGGGAGGCCGACCACGATGACCGCCGGTGGCTGATCGACTTCATTCCGAACCGGGGTCAGATCGACCTCAACATCGACCAGGTTCGCGTCGATTCCGTAGACAGCGGCTGAGAGAGCGCGGAATAGCACGGGAGCAGCGTAAGTTTCGCTTGGCGCGCCTTAGGGCAATTGGTTTTCTTTTGAGAAGAGCGGAAGGAAGTATGCTACAGAAAAACGAAGAGCGCGCCTTTGGGAAGGCGCGCTCGACGTAAGTTAAAGCGCTCGAACGGAAAACGAGCGTCTGCTATTTTTTGTTATCGACGACGGCTGGTCGGCGCAGATGTGCTACCTGCCGACGGCAGTTTGATTTCCTGACCCGCCTGCAATGGGGTCGTCGGGCCGATGCCATTCAACCGGGCGACTTCGTCTGCAGACAATTTGTGTGCGGCGGCGATCTTCGCGATCGTGTCGCCCTTCCGGGCCTTGACCCGAGTCAGGGTCGCACCGGGCGTGTCTGCCGAGCGCTTCCAGTTCGTCAGCCGAATCGTGCTGTTCGGCACAAACAATTTGGTTGCGTTATTGAGATCGATACCCGCGTTCATGGATTGCAGAGTCGCAACGCTGACGCCAGTGCGATTCGCGATCGCCTGCCACTCTTCACCCGGCGCTACCGAGATGACGCGAGCGGTGTCGTGGCGGTCACCCGGCACTCGCTTCAGCAGCGAAGCCAGCTGTTTGCCGCGGCCGGCAGGAACACGCACGGTGAAAGCTTCGCCGCGCGGCGTCGTGTCTCGCTTCAGCTCCGGATTCAGAAGCTGGATATGATCCAGACTCGTGTCCGTCGCTTCCGCGATGAGTCTGAGACTGGTGGCCGAAGGAACCGGCACCGGATCAAAGCTCATCGGCGAATCGGGACGAATGTTGTGGAATCCGTACTTGTCCGGATTCTTCGCAATCAGAATCACCGCGAGGATGTTCGGAACGTAGTTGCGGGTCTCTTGCGCAATGTACGGGTAAATCTTCCAGAAATTTGCTTCGCCCGCACGTGAAATCGCGCGATCGACGTTGCCGGCGCCGGTGTTGTACGCGGCCATTGCCAGCAGCCAGTCGCCGTTGTAACGATTTGCCAGGTCTTTCAGGTGTCGTGCTGACGCCGAGGTCGGCTTTTCGATTCCGTTGCGCTCATCGACCCAGGCAGTCTGCCGGAGGCCATAAGCCGCGCCGGTGCTCCCGATGAACTGCCACAAGCCGGACGCCGCAGCCCATGACTTTGCACGCGGCTGCCACGCACTCTCAACCTGTCCTAACCAAACGATGTCTTCGGGTACACCTGCTTTGCGGAAAGCATCGCGAGCAATCTTCATGTACTTGCCCGATCGGCGCAGGCCCAGTTCCATCGTTCTTCGCCCGACCGATCCCTGGTAATAATTGATGTACTGTTGAACCAGCGGGTTCATCGTGAACCTGAAATCCAGCGAGTTCTTGATTTGCTCCGCGGTAGCCAGTTGCTCAACGGTTACTTTTTTCTCGTCCTCGGTGAGAATGAGTTTGCTCAACTCATCGAGCGGCGACGGCTCAAATCCCTGCTGCACGAAACCAATCTGCTGCTGTTTTGGTTGCGCTTGCGCGATTACTACGCGTTCCACTTTCGCGTCGGCCGGTGCTTGCGCGACGACAGGCATCGGGTTCTGTCGCGGCCCGATCTGCATCAGCGGAACTTCTTCACGGTGAATGCGCTCGACCAATTCCCAGTAGTACGTCTGAAGCCGCTGGCTTGACCGAACGTCCATGCCGGACATCAGAATCGCGTCAACTGCTTTGTCGAACTCATCTTTCGCTTGGTCGCGCTTGTTATCTTCGAGATTGAGTTTGCCCTTGCGGAAATGATCGTTCGCGCGTTCGATAATTTGGTCGACGCGAGGCTCATTCTTCTGAACCTCCGTCTGAATGTCGCGAGCAGACGAACCAGCGGGACCTTGAGCCTGAATTACTGCTGGGGTAAAAAGTGCGACCGCAAACAGGACGCTTGAAAATACGGGAACAGCTTTACGGGTCATCAATCGTTATTCTCCTGAGCTTGCTTTCGGGGGAATCCACGACTGCGACTCACCCGAGTCGCGCGCCTGCGGTATTCAATAAGTAAACAATCCGGAACCTTCAAAAGTTCCGTTTTAGTGGCTAAAAAAGCCAGCCACTCGATGCGTGAGGTTACCATACGCCCCAAGGGGTGTCAAACCACTTTCGCCCAACAAAAATGTGGCGAACTCCTTTGATTCTCATAAGATAACGGAGGTTGCTTAGATGCAAAAAAAGTACAACATGCGCGCACGATTACAGTGCGCCGAGAAAGAAGACGATTATAAGTGGCGGAGCGAGGATAAGAAGCAGCAGAACCAGCCATAGAAGCAGCCGCTTCAGAGTTTGGCCGTCATTGGCTGGTTCGCTCATGCAAAATTAGATGTCTCGAGGCCGGGCGGCTTGTGGCAGCCGAATCGGACGCGGCGACGGAGTCGCGATTGGCGTAGCCTTAGGTCCGAGCGCTTCCCGAAAAACTTGACGCACATTATCGACAAATATGAACTGAATGTCTTTCAAAGGCTCTTTTGGCACTTCTTCCAAGTCGCGTCGATTTTGCACCGGCAGCAGGATTTTCGTGACGCGAGCTCGCCGCGCCGCCAGAACCTTCTCCTTTATTCCGCCCACCGGCAGGACGTTGCCGCGCAAAGTGATCTCGCCCGTCATGGCGACGTCTTTTTTGATGGGCCGGCGAGACAAGACAGAAACCAACGCGGTCGCCAGAGTGATGCCGGCAGACGGCCCGTCTTTCGGGATGGCGCCTTCCGGAATGTGGATGTGAATGTCGTAGTTGGTGATGTCTTCAGGTGCGATGTCGAGCTCTTTCGCGCGCGACTTCGCGTACGAGTACGCTGCCTGAGCCGACTCGCGCATGATTTCGCCAATCTGGCCGGTCAGCACGAGGCTGCCTTTGCCTTTAATCCTGAGTGCCTCAATGAACAGAACCTCGCCGCCTACAGCGGTCCACGCCAAACCCGTCGCAACGCCGATCTGATCCTTTTTCAGGACTTCATCTGGCGTTACCTTCGGCACGCCGAGAAACTCGTGCAAGTTTCGGAGCGACACACGGACAGGTTCTTTGCGGCCTTCGCCGATTCTTCGCGCCACTTTGCGGCAAATCGATCCGATTTCGCGCTCAAGTTGGCGCAAACCAGCTTCGTGCGTGTATCGCAGAATGATTGCCGCCAATGCGGTCCGCGAAATGTGCGCGTCTTTCGGCGTGATGCCCGTCTCATCCATCTGCTTCGGCAGCAAGTGACGGCGCGCGATTTCCAGCTTCTCTTCTTCCGTGTAACCCGCCAGCCGAATCACTTCCATGCGGTCGCGCAGCGCCGACTGAATCGTGTCGAGCACGTTGGCCGTGGTCATGAAAATCACGTTGGAAAGATCGAACGTGACGTTCAGATAGTTGTCGCGAAAACTGTTGTTCTGTTCCGGATCCAGAACTTCGAGCAAAGCTGAAGACGGATCGCCGCGAAAGTCGGCGCCGACTTTGTCGATCTCGTCGAGCATGATCAGCGGATTGTTGGTGCCGGCCTGCTGAATTGCCTGCATGATGCGGCCGGGCATTGCGCCCACGTAGGTCCGTCGATGGCCGCGAATCTCAGCTTCGTCGTGCACCCCGCCGAGGCTCAAGCGCATGAACTTGCGGCCGAGAGCGCGCGCGATTGAACGACCCAAACTCGTTTTGCCGACGCCCGGGGGTCCGACCAGGCAGAGGATCGGTCCTTTTGGCTTCGGTTTCAGCCGGCGCACGGCGAGGGCTTCGATGATGCGCTCTTTCACCTTATCGAGGCCGTAGTGGTCCTCGTCGAGAATGCGCTGTGCTTTCAGCAAATCCAGATTGTCTTTCGATGATTTCGACCAGGGCAGATCCGTGATGATCTCCATCCAGCTTCGCAACGTCGCTGTTTCCGCCGCATCCGGATGCATGCGCTCGAGCTTCTTTAACTGCCGCAAAGCTTCTTCTTCCGCCGGCTTCGGCATCTTGGCCGCTTCAATCTTCTCGCGGAACTGCTGAATTTCTTCGGCCAGCTCGTTCCCCTCCCCAAGCTCACCCTGAATTGCCTTCATCTGCTGACGCAGGTAGAACTCGCGCTGCGAACGATCGATGTCGGCGCGGGCCTGCGTATTGATTTCCTGCTGAACGGTCAGAACTTCGATTTCCTTGTTCAGCAGTTCGTTAACGCGGCGCAGGCGGGCGGTCGTGTCAGGGATTTCCAGCACCGACTGCGCATCTTCGACTTTAAGCTCGAGATTAGAGGCAGACAGGTCAGCGAGGCGGCCAGGATCATCGAGGTTCGCGATGATGGCCATCACCTCAGGCGAAATGTTCTTACCCAGGGCCGCGGCCTTTTCCATCAACGCGCGCACGTTACGGATGAGTGCTTCGACTTCGAGCGAGCGTTCGGGCGCCAACACTTCGGACAGAACACTCAAGCGCGCGCGCAGAAAGTCGCCGCTGGAATCAACAGATTCAACCTTCGCGCGCGAAACGCCCTGGACCAGAATGCGAATGCGGCCGTCGGGCAGCTTCAGCATGCGCATAATCACAGCGACCGTGCCGACGTTGTAGAGATCTTCCTGCGTCGGATCTTCCTTATCGAGATCCTTCTGGCAATCGAGCAGGATCATGCGGTGCTCGCCGAGCGCTTCATCCACGGCGCGGATGGATTTCTCGCGCGACACGAACAACGGAACGATCATGAACGGATAGATCACAATGTCGCGGAGTGGCAGCAGCGGCAGCTCTTCCGGAATCTGCAATTGCTGATCTATCGCGGGTTCAGCCGCTACTAAAACTTCTACTGCTTCGTTGTCCAGTTCGGTTGACATGGATGTTCTATGAATCCTTCTCCGTAATTGGAATTGCTATTTCAGAGCCCCTGCGATCCTTTAGCTTCGGCAGTCGAACCACCAACACTCCCTTAGCTAGTTCTGCCGTGGCGCCTTTCACATCAACCGGCCACCGCACCGGCACGACGCGCTCAAAGTGACCATAGGCTCGTTCCGAACAAAGGTGCGACGTGATGCGTTGTCGCGCCGCTCGCTTCTTCTTATCGCCACAAATGCGCAGTTTATTTCCATTCAAACCCACCCTTACTTGCGAAGAGGTCACGCCCGGTAATTCGATGCGCACTTCGATCGCTTTCGTGGTCTCGCAGACATCAATCGTCGGCGCCCAGGTCCCGGCAATGGGCGGCGTCTGCGCGGCCGCGGCTTCCTGCAACAAAGAGAACAGCCAGCCGATGCGCTCTGTCAGCCGCTTTAGCTCGAGGCGTTCGAGCCCCGCGGGCCCGACACTCTTAACCATCACTCGCTTAGCCGCCATCGCTCGTTTACCGGCCCGCGCGCGCGCGCACCAGCGTCTTCAACTCTTCCATGAATTCAGACACGTCTTCGAATTCCAAATAGACAGAGGCAAATCGAACGTAAGCAACTTTGTCGAGTTCCTTAAGCCGCCGCATGATCTGCTCGCCAATCTTGCTGGTCGGCCGTTCGCGTTCCGGCGACTCCTGCACATATTTTTCGACCGCGTTGACGATCGAGTCCAGCTTTTGAGGCGGAATCGGCCGCTTTTCGCAGGCGCGCAGCAGGCCCGCCATGACTTTGTTGCGATCAAAGGTTTCGCGCCGACCGTCCTTCTTGATCACCATGTACGGAATCTCATCGATGCGCTCGTAGGACGTAAAGCGGCGTTCACATTTTAGACATTCGCGGCGCCGGCGAATCGATTCACCCTCACGCGACTCGCGCGAATCGACGACCTTATCTTCGACAAAACCACAGAAGGGACATTTCATAACGATTGTTCCTCACTCAATTTGAACCAGTTCAAGCCGCTTTGACTCCAGTCGCGCTCGACAGGTTTTCAGAATCACCTGGACGTTCAGTCGCTGACATCAATAGGCGCAGTCGCGCCAGAGTTACATCACCACGTAAAAAGTAGAACAAACCAAACAATGCTGCCGGGAGGAAATCCACGAGGTGCACAACAATAGCTACTGCGGCCGCTTGTTCAGGCGGAACACCAAGAAGGATCAGCGCCCCGCCGGTGACCGCGTGAAAGGCCCCGGCGGCGCCGCCCGGCGTGGGAATCACCGACGCGATCATCGACCAACCGAGGACAAAAAGCGTTTCGGAAACGCCGAACGGCAAACCAAACGCGCGGAAAACGATTAGGTTTCCTGCCGCGACGGATCCCCAAAGGGCGAGGGACCACCCAATGGTGGCAGCCAGCTCTTTCGCGCTCGTAAGCACTCCGAGCGCCGTAGCCAGTTGCTGAAGAAGGTGGAGGATCGCCTGCTTCAACCGGCCCAGGAGTCGCAAATCGGGTCGAATCTTCTTGTCGAGCCACTTGATAATCGGTCGAGAGCGCCATCGAAAGACGATCAGCAAAGCAACAAACACGAACAGCGCTCCGACCAGCGCAAAACCGATTAGCCGCGCACGGGCGAACTCTGAAGCACCCGAAGCTGGCGTGAAAAGAACAAGGTTGACGGCGAATAACAGCAGTACGGTGATTGAGTCGTAAACGCGCTCGATCATCACGGTGACGAATGAAGCCGCCGGTCTGACATTCCGATCTCGCATCGGTAAGACCAAAGGCCGCACCACTTCACCAGCCCGGCCAAGCGTAAGTACGGCGGCGTATCCGACGCACACGGCAATCCAGATTTCGCGGAGACTCGCCTTTGTCAGGGGTGCGAGAAACGCGCGCCAGCGGAAGGCGCGCCACAAATAGCCTGCGAGCACACCCAGCGCTCCCAGAAGGATCAGTCGCCAGTCAGATGCGAGCAGCGCACTCTTTACCTGGGCCCAATCGAGTCCCCGGCCAAACCACCAGACGATGGCGATCGCCAGCAGGAGAAGCGCGATGAACTCAAGAAACTTGCGATATTTTGCCGCCATTGACCGAAACCAACGATCTGAACGCAGTGAGCGAAGAATGCGCGAGCCACAATATATTGTGCGGCGTCGCCAGCCTACAACAGTTTAATGTTATCGTTCAAGAAGCAGACGAGCCGGTACGGATGCCTCCGGCATGCTGCACGCCAGTGGCGTGCGTACCCAGGCTGAGACCGGGGGGGAACTTTGCGAAGCACCGGCACGTAAGAAGCTCGTGTCGGACTCTATGAGTCTCAATCGGCTGCGATAGACTGAATCCGGAGAATTCACCAAGTGGGAGCCGTCAGAAGCTTGGCTACCAACGAAGGCGCTGAACTAGTCAGACGATGTCGCGCGGGCGACGGCGCGGCTTGGGAAGAGATTGTCCAAACCTACTCGCGGCGCGTTTACAACCTCGCCTACCGCTTCACCTCACGAGCCGACACCGCCGAAGACTTGACGCAAGACGTTTTCGTCCGCGTCTACCGCTCGCTTGAACAATACAATCCGAAGCAAGGCGACTTGCAGAACTGGCTGATGCGGCTGGCGCGGAACCTGATCATTGATGACTATCGCAAACGTCAACGCGCGCCGCAGGATGAGATCGCGGACGACCTAGAGGATCACAAGTATCACCTGCGCTCGGCCGGGAATTCGGTGCAACGTGAGATGGAGCGGCGCGAGCTCGGCGCGCAGGTACAGGCCGGAATTGACAAGCTTTCGGCGGATTTGCGGACATGCGTCATCCTCCGCGACATCGAGGAGTTGAGCTACCAGGAGATCGTAGATTTGTTGAAGATCCCCGAGGGCACCGTGAAATCACGAATAAACCGCGGCCGAATCGAACTAGCGAAGATTCTTCGTCGTATGCGAGTAGTGGAGGCTTAGAGCCGGAAGCCAGGCGGCATAAGCAGGAGCGGGCGTAAGAAGGGTTCGGAATGGAAACGAAATGATGCTTTGCAATGAATTTGAAGAAAGATTGACGAATTACCTCGACGGCGCGTTGCCGGTCGAGGAGCACCGCGCGTTTTCCGAACACGCGTTGCGCTGCCCGCTGTGTCACGAACTGCTGGCCGATGTGAAGCAAACGATCGTCGCGTGCCTGTCTTCCGAGGCTCCGCCGGCAGGTGTCGGGCTGGAAGCACGGATCCTGATGACAACGGCCCCGCAAACGGCGATCACCTGCGAAGAATTCGAAGACCACCTGACGGATTATCTCGATGGCGTGTTGATGGCGCCTTTGTATCACCGTTGGGAACGGCACGCAGCTTTGTGTTCAGCCTGTAGCGAACTTCCGGGACAGGTAGTGCGGTCGATCGGCGCGGTTTACACCTACGCGCAGGATGAACTGCCAGTGCCCGCAGGCCTGGAAGCTCGCATTCTGCAAGCGACCATCGGCAACGTTTTGCCTCGGCAAGTGCGCGCGCCTTTCACATCGCGGATGGTCGAATGGCTGCGTGGCGCGCTCGATCCGCTCGTCTCGCCGCAGCTCGCCTCAGTCGCAACAATGCTGTTGGTGTCCGTCTTTGTATTGACGAACACGGTTTCAACCGACGGTTCGGTGCGCGGACTTTATCGCGCCAGCCTGCAATTGGCTGAGCGCACGGCGGACAGTGCGACGCGAGGATCCGAAAAAGGGGTCAAGCAGTTCGCCGGGAGTGTCAACAAACTAGTCGGTGGCGAAGAGAACCAGAAGGACAACGAGAAGAGCAATGAGGCGAACCAGAATCAGAATAGCTCAAATCAAAACAGCGCGACGCCGCGCCCGCAAAGCTCGGAAGGAAAGACCGGCAACCGCGATTCGAAAAACCGCTGAACGTTCGCGCGCGATTCAACGTACATCTGACACCGCGACAGCGTGAAGTAACTGATGAATTGTAATTATCACCCGAAGAATCCCGCCATGGCGCAGTGCAGCAGCTGTTCGCGGCCATTGTGCCCGGCCTGCGACCATCGCATTCGCGGGTTCGCTGTTTGTCAGGACTGCATCGTCGCAGGCGTTGACGCGCTGCGTCATCGCCAATCACAGCCGACGAATCAACAGGTAATCCGCCGTAAGACTTCTCCGTTCATCGCTACGTTTCTTTCGCTTTTCGTGCCCGGACTGGGAGCGGCTTATAACGGTCAAACTTCAAAGGCCATCGTCCATTTCGCGATCTTCGCCAGCTTTTTCCAGATGGCTGTAGTGACCGACGGCGTCGCTTTCTTTGCGCTGGGCGTCTTCGGCACCTGGCTCTTTGCCGCGGTTGATGCTTGCCGGACCGCCCAATTGATGCGCGCCGGACTAGCGCCTGACGCTGAAGAAGACGCCATCACGCGCCAGTTGTACGGGAATCCCCTGGCTTGGGGTATCACTTTGTTGGTGCTTGGCGGAATCTTTCTCGCACACACCGTACTTGGATTTCAGTTTCCGATGCGGCGAGCGCTGCCCGTCGCCTTAGTCGTTCTGGGCGCTTACATTCTGTACGACTACATGAAACGACATCGGCGTCGAGAGGAAATGCGGCTGTTCGATACCAACAACCCGCCGCCGTCGGTCGTAGTCAACAGCCAATTCGCCCGCGCTGCTTACGATGGCGGCGACTTTCCAACTCGCGTGCAGTCGCCGCGGCAAATTGGTTCCGCGCGACTTCCGCAGCGTCAGTAAGGTCCGAACGATATGATCACCGGAATTATTGCAGCATTGACCCGCGGCGGCGCCATCATCGGCGCTATTCTTCTTGGGGTTGCGCTGCTGAAGCAGTTGGTTCTCGCCGTCGGCCTGCTCGTGGCCATCATCAAGCTGGCGATCATAGTCATCTTCGTCGCTGTGATAGTTCTCATCGCGCTGGCGATTTATCGCGACCGCAAGAAGACAAAGTCTGAACTGTAACGACCTTCTCACAATTCCAACTCGATAACTTGGTTACGCGGTCGCGAGTCGTCTCGCTTGCGCGGGGTGTGTAAAGTAGTTGTGGTGGCTGCTGCAGATTGTCGAGAAAAGTCTGAGAACACTCACTAATCTGTCCATTCGTTCACAACTTCTCGTGCTTCATCAGTTAGATAATTCCTGGCTGTGGTCAGCGTGTCAGGCTTCTCAGAAAGAATTTCAAACACTCCTACTTCGGCCAGGTTTACGATTTTAGGATCAGAGGAGGTCAACATTTCGCTTAGAAGATCGAAACCTTGCCGCAAAAGGTTTTCACGGTCGGGCGAGTTGGTTGTCGTTTCCAAAACATCTCGCAGGAAAAAGCCGAAATCGCCGTACACCAGGTATGGCAAATCCAGCTCATGCGACAAAGAGGTATCGTTTCTGGATCGTTCGAGTGCGAAGGCTGGAATCTCTTCAAGTAAGATTCTCACAGCATTGTCCGAACGAATGGGTTCTTTACTTGAGCGCATCCTTCAAATTACTGATCAGCTCCTTAACTATTTTTGTGTCCTCAGGTCCAAGCTTGTTGGTCCTTAAAAGCCTTTCAAGCCCGGCGATCGCTTCTTTCCCCTTTTGCGAATGTCCTGCCTTTGAAAGCAGTTGACCCGTCAGACGTTCAAATCGAATCGCGTCGGCGGTGCTTCCGTCGCCAATCTTTGCGCCTTGACGATACAGATATTCTATCCATTTCCGGACAGCGGGACTTCTTGCGCCGTTTAAAAGACCAGTCCTTACACTTTGGGTTACAACTGTTGTGACTATAGGTGCTGCTGCAGGTGCTGCTTCCAGGCTGAGCGTAGTTATGCCGCCAGTCGTTAGCCCGCCGCCCGCAAGTGCTCCGGTAAAATATCCGGCGACACCGATTCCCGTGCCAAGTGCGACACTCGTACCTGCGAAAAGGAGCACCCCTTTTTCAAAGTTACCGTTACCATTAATTCGATTCATTTCGGTTGCCAACTGTTGGCACGGGGGGCACGTCTCATGCAATTTACCGTCCCTGCCCAGATACACTTCGCGACCCACCAGGTCAGGATATTTTTGGGTGTAAGAACCGTTGGTTAGAACAAACGTGATGCCGCCTGATCCAGTCATGCTTTCAGGAACAGGGACGAAGCTCTTGTCGTCAAAATACTTGTTGCCCGCCACGTACTCTTCATCGGGAACCCAGAGGTAAAGAGCCCCAATAGTATCCCAGAGCCACACCAAGCCACTCGGGTCAGTGGAGATGATTGGATTGTTACCGGTGTACGAGTAGCCGTTCCAACTCTGTGGGACGTTGGCGTTGACTCCGGCATTCTCCGGATCTGGGCTCGTGAATCTTCCCTGCAAACTCGCGTAATAGCGCGCCTGTGCGAAGTCCAAGCCAGTTTCAAGATCGCGCTCGTAGCCGGTGAATTTCTGCCGAACAGCGTCATTGCCTGAGTAGCCGGGAACGCCGGTGCGAAAATTCTCAGGTACTTCTTCACCGAACGGCAGGTAGTCATGACGCGAGACTCCGGCAAGTGAGCCGGTCTGGTCGATGATGATCCGTGGCGTGCCGATCTGATCGGCCACCAGCCAGCGAATCTCGACGCCGCCTCCGCCGCTTTGCCATGAAGCCAGGACTCGATCGCGCAACTCCTGAATATGGGCCGCGAGAATTGGTTGATTAACCGCCAACCCGGCGGTGTAGCCGTTGGCAGGTGGACCCAAGGCTTCGTTCAGCGCGGTGCGCATCTCGTCGATCGGTTCCCAACTGATGCCGACGGCGCTGTTGATGGCGCCACCACTGATTGTTGGCTTCTGCCATTGATAATCCCCCATGTTCAAGTGCGATCGAAGGGCATTAATGGCTGCTCGCAACTGCGTGATGTGAATTGCTTTGATGTCCGTCTTTGGCTCGCCTGGAGGATTCAACGGATTGTCGGCGATCGTTGGCGGCGCGCCCCAGCCGCTGGTCACGGCTGCCGTAATCAACAGCTCGCCATTGCGATAACCGTATTCCTTCTGCGGATTCGCGGGCGAGCCGTTCAAAGCGTACTCAGCCAATAGCTCGCCGCCGACACCGTAAACCTGCCAGGTCTCAACTTGATTGACTTTGCGCTTGATACGCCTACCGTCGCCATCGTAGCTGTAGTATTGCGGTTGCCCAGTGCCTGCGGCTTCAATCATTCTATTCTCACCGTCATAAACGCGGGTTCCCTGACCCGTGTATGTGTCGTAGGTGAGGTTACCTGCCGCGTCAAAGCGCATCTGCCGTTGATTCATCGGCAGCGCAGTGTCTCCCGGAGCGTAGATCCGGTTGGTGGTGTGTGCTTCGCTCTTGTCAAACGGCAGATTGTTGACCCCCGCGCTGACCGTGCGGTTGCCGTACCGATCGTAACTGTAAGTTTGCGCGAACTTCGGCGTTTCCGCTTGAACCGAGGAAATGTAGTTTTCAGAAACGGACGAGATTCGGTTTGAAGGATCGTAGTTGTAGCTGTCCCGGTGAATTGCCCAATTGCTCGATTGTTCGTCGAGCGGGACATAGTGCCAGCTCTTTAACACGTTGCCGTTATTCTCGGGGCCGCTGGTCCCGTATCCTCCAGAGTTGTCGTAGAAGAACTGCAGGCACCCGCGATTCCATGTGCCGTTGACGTCAGGAGCGGTTGCCACGCGCACGTCCCAAAGTTGTCCGCGCACGTTATATTGCCGCTTGTGATACAGAGGCGTCTGCATCCCAAACTTCTCAATCGTGATGCCCGAGAATGCCGAATAGCTGATGGCGCTGGAATACGTGCGTTGCGTGCCGTCGCCGAGGTTTCCTGTGAACGCCAGGTTCTGCGCGTCCAGGTCTGCTAGCCGACCGGCCATATCATAGTTGTAGCTGACTGCGCGACCGGATGGATACGTAATCGTCTTCAGATTGCCGGCGAGATCGTAGGTGTAATTGAAGGTGTAGTTCTGAGCGCCGATAGTTTGCGTCGTACTGAGCGGTTGCCCAAGACTGTCATAGCCGCCGCGACTGGAGGTCGAGACAGTTGAACTGACTGAAGCGAGGCGGCCAATGCCGTTGCTAATGCTGGTAGAGTCGTAAACGTAACTAACGTCAGGCGTGCTGTCGGAATAGTCTCGCGTGGTTATCCGATTCAGAGCATCGTACATGTAATTCGTAACGACGTTTCGCGCATCCGTCTTGATCGTGAGGTTGCCGTTGCCGTCGTATCCATTTGCCTGGCATTGTCCGCCTACCACCGTACCGTAACAGACCGTTCCGCTTTCAGGATTGGTGGCAGAGAGAGGTCGGCTCAAAGAGTCGTAAACGAACGTGCGAGTTTGGCTACCCTGGTTGACGGTGACGAGATTATCGATTGTGTCGTAACTGTAGCTGGTGCGATAACCTGCGACGACATCGGCAAAACCCGGGAATGAAACTGCTTCGGTGGCGCTGTCCGCAGGGGTGATTTCCCACACGTCTCGTAAGCGACCGAGCGCATCTGACTTGCTGATACGCTTCTTGCCGGATGGATCGTTCACGAGGATTCGCTCGCCGTTGTATGCCGTGGCAAGGACTGCATTATCGGGCGTGGTGACGCTCACAGGCCGGCCCATCGCGTCAAAGGCCGTCGTCGTCCACACTGCGGATTCGTTGTGAGGCGCCAGCGGACGAAACGGATTCGACGTTTGATGGGCGCGACCCAAGGCGTCATAGCGCGTCTGCACCGCGATATAGGTTGTAGGGGTCTCAAACTGACGCGTTTCACTCTGCCGACCGAAGCTATCAAGAACTACTTGCAACATCATCGGACTGGGATCGGCAAAGAACCGCAAATCACTGGTTGAGGTTATTACGCGATTCGCGTCATCGTAGGCAAAGGTGGTTTGACTCTTAAGCTGCGGATCGTTTGCCGAACGAATCGTTTTGGTTATGCGGTCGGCGGGATCGGCAAAATAGGCACTTTCTACAACTCCATTGATGTCCTGCTTGTCTACTGGACGACTTAGATAGTAATCGAATTGAGTGTAACTACTGTGGCCGAGCGCATTCGTAATTTTTGTGGCGAATGCGTAGCTTGATTGCCCAACTGAGGCGAGCTCCGCAGGCGGTGTATTGGATTGTGCTTCTGCATCCGGCGCGCCGAATCGATCTGAGAAATCGAAGGTGGTCGCATAATTGCGCGCGTCGATGGACTTAACTACGTTCCCGGCAATGTCGTATTGGAAATAGCTGCTGACGGGCCCGGTTTGATTTTGGGCGTTGCGGAAACTTGTTACTGAAGTAAGGTTTCCGCGCCGAGTAAGGCCGGCATGATAATTCACGTCGAAACCGCTGATATTACTTCGTGGAAGCAACGGAGCATGATGGGAATCGGCAACATAATTGTCGTATTCGAACTGAATTAGCGCAGCCT
>JBASRE010000037.1:0-7519 GCA_049273695.1 Pyrinomonadaceae bacterium | reverse complement strand
TGAACTCTTGTCGCTGCGGGATCAAAGGCTTCGTCTTCAGCGGACTTCATGAACCGCCGTATACGGAACCGTACGTACGGTGGTGTGGGAGGACGGCGGAGGTGACTCCGCCTCCTACCCGATGCCCCCTCGCGACCGCGATCACAGTAAATGAAATGCCCGAGGTTGTCTGGTCGGTTGATAACCCGGCGTACCTGTTGAGGATGCGGTTATCAGCGATTCTCCCAGAGGACGCCAAATTTCTGGATGCAATTTCCAAGGTTTTGTATATAATGCCGCCGCGTCTTCGGTCATCTGATCGGCAAAAGAAGTAAAAACCGTCAGTTTCATAACGTTTCACTCTTCTGTTTGCGGCTGGAATAAGAAGTGCCTGTCCGCTAACTGAAAAATATGATTCTAGATCTTGCAACCAGACGTAATGCGTCCTTGGTTCGAGTTCCAAATCACCGGCAAGGGGCGGAGTCCTGTGACCCGCACGTCCCATTGCTGCATGTCGTCCCAGTTACCCAACAGTCCTACACAAGCTATCTGGAGGAAGCGATGAGAATGAAGAAACTGTTTGCGAGTGGGCTTTCATTAATGATCGCGGTGTTGTTTGTGGTGGCCCTCGGAAGTAGTGCTTCGGCACAAACCGGCACCGGCACGATCAGGGGCACGGTAAAAGATCCCCAGGGAAACGCCGTCTCCGGCGCCAAGATCACCCTTAGAAATGATGAAAAGAATTTTAGTCGTGATCAGGTGACGGATAGTGACGGAGGTTTCACGTTCACTAATGTTCCGCCTGACACCTATGTGCTCGAAGCCGAAGCGGCCAACTTTAAGAAGGCCGTGATTTCTGGCATAAAGGGTCTTGCCGACAGAGCCAACTCAGTCGATGTGAGTCTCGAAATCGGCGCCGTTACCGAGACTGTTAACGTCACGGCCGGCGGTGTTGAGAACCTGGTAAATACTCAGGATGCGAGCTTGGGCAACAACTTTGTGTCCCAGCAGATCCTGCAGCTGCCGCTTAACGCGCGCAACGTGGGAAACCTGCTGAGCTTGCAGCCGGCGGTGACTCCTGACGGTTACGTGGCCGGTGGCCGCAGCGACCAGGCGAACCTGACGCTGGACGGCATCGACGTCAACGAACAGCAGCTGGGCACGGCCTTCACACCGGTTTTGCGAGTCAGCCCGGACACGGTTGAAGAGTTCCGGGTAATCACGACCAATGCGGATGCGAGCTATGGACGGTCATCCGGCGCGCAGGTTTCGTTCATTACCAAGAGCGGGCAGAACGACTTTCACGGAAACCTGTTCTTGTATCACCGCAACACGATCACGACAGCGAACGATTTCTTTAACAACCGTTCCGGCGTGGCGCGTCCGAAGTTGCTGCGGAACGTCTTTGGGGGTTCGCTGGAAGGTCCGATCATGAAGGACCGCTTATTCTTCTTCTATAACTACGAGGGTCGTCGCGACGCGCGCGAGGCCAGTGCCGTACGCATCGTTCCTTTGCCAAGTCTGGGCCGCGGCGAACTAAGGTTTCGCACGAACACCGGGGCTCTCGTGACGCTCAGCCAGGCTCAAGTCAACGCCATCACACTGGGTGGAGCAGCGGTCGTCGACGTCAATCCGGCAGCTACCGCTATCCTCGGGGCCGCCGCTGCTCGATACACGGCCAATGACACCACGACCGGAGACGGTCTTAACACGGGCGGTTTTCGCTTCAATGCTGGCCTGCCCGTTGAGTTGAACGCGCACACCGCGCGATTCGACTGGAACGTCACGAGCGATGCTCGGCACGCGATTTTCGCTCGCGGTAACTATCAAAAGGACATCACCGCGAACACTCCTTATTTTCCCGATTTTCCGGCGCCCGATACCTGGAGTCATCCCATTGGCTTTGTGGTGGGACACGCGTGGACGATCAATTCAAGAATGACGAACAACCTGCGATACGGATTGACGCGTGAGGCTTTCAGCGATCAGGGTGAGTCGACGACGGATGATGTCCGGTATCGCAGTGTGTTTCTTGCGGAAAGACTGACGACTCGCACTTTCAGCCGCGTGACTCCGGTGACGAATATCACCGACGATTTCAGTTGGTTGCATGGTAACCACTCGCTCCAATTCGGAACGAATATTCGGATCGTTCGCAACGAGCGCGAAAGTTTTGCCACGTCGTTCGACAACGGCATCACCAATCAGTCGTTCTATTTTGCGTCCGGAAATATTATCGCGAACGCTATCAATCAGTCGTTGCCGGGCCTCACCGGGCTGCCTGCGGGAACGACCATGTCGTCTGGTACAGCAGTGAATACGCGTCACGCGTTCGCAGCGCTGGTAGGCAGACTGTCACAGTATTCGGCCAACTTTAACTTTGGAATTGACGGGAAACCGCTGGCGCAGGGAGCCGGGGTGGGGCGCAATTTCGCCACCGAAGAGTACGACGTCTACGTGCAGGACATCTGGAAGCTAAAGCCGACCCTAACCTTGAATCTGGGATTGCGATATGGGTTGAGTCGGCCCGTCTATGAGACGAACGGCTTCCAGACTACACCCAACGTGGCTTTGTCGGATTACCTCGACCGCCGTATTGAAGCGGCCGCGCGCGGCGTCAATTTTTCGGACCCAATCACCGTCAATTTGGCGGGGCCGTTCCACGACAAACCGGGCTTCTATCCCTGGGACAAGAACAATTTCCAGCCTCGAGTCTCATTGGCCTGGTCACCGAATTTCCGATCCGGATTTCTCGGAAAACTTTTCGGAGCTGACAGCACCACAGTGTTGCGCGGCGGTTTCGCCATCACCAACGACTACTTTGGACAAGCTCTGGCGGTGAACTTCAACGCGAACAACACGCTCGGTTTTGGGTCCAGTCAGACTATTTCGGCCAACACTTACAACATCACCACCAATCCGGCCCCGCAGATCACCGGCCCGACTATGTCCATCCGCGGCCTGCCCGGAATTACGGTGCCGGCAAACCTGGTATTTCCACAAACCCAACCGCAGGACTTCCAGCAGCGCATCGAAGGTTCGCTTGATACGAACCTGGTTTCGCCGATCAACTACAGCTGGAATTTCACCCTTACGCGCAAGCTGCCCAAGGGTTTGTTGGTTGAAGCGTCGTACATCGGCCGCCTGGGCCGGAATTTGCTGGCCACGCGCGACGTGATGGCGCTCAATAACATTGTCGATACGAAATCGGGAGTGGATTGGTACACGGTAGGCCAGCAACTCGAGTTTTTGCGGGCCAACAACACGCCGATTACCCAGATTCCCAACATCCCGTGGTTCGACAATGTATACGGGGCCGGAACGCTTGACCCAATCTTCTTCGGCGCCGGATTAACCAACACGCAAGTGGCTTACGCTGTAATGGCTGCCGGGAGACCGGGCACGACGCTGGCGACTCAATGTGCCGCCGTCGGCTGCTTCGAGTTCGGCAATGACTGGACGTTCTTACAGCTTTTCCTTGACGAGTTCACTGGCAAGCGGCTGTTTTTCCAAAGCCAGTATGGAGCGCTTTCCGCTTTTGGCACGATCGGTAGTTCCGACTATCACGGTGGAACGTTGAGCATCCGTCAACGGACCAAGGGATTAATTTGGGACTTCAATTACACGCTGTCCCATTCCATGGATGATGCGTCCGGACTCCAGACCAGCGGCGTCTACGGTTCCGCTTTCATCCTGAACCCGCTCCGGCAACGTGACAACCGTTCGGTGTCGGATTTCGACATTCGCCACATCGTCAATTTCAACTCGATCTACGAATTGCCGTTCGGTCGCGGACGCCAGTTCCTGAGTGGCTCGAATGGGTTGGTGAACGCGATTATCGGCGGCTGGCAAGTAACCAGCATTTTCCGCTGGAACTCCGGTCTGCCACTTGTGAATCTCGTGGACCTCGGCGGCTGGCCGACGAACTGGAACGTGCGGAGCAACGTGGTCAGAACACGCAACATTCAAGCTTCGCCAACCCGCGGAGTCGGCAATGCGGCCCCGAATATCTTTTCTGATCCGGTTGCCGCCTATCAAAGCTTCCGCAGCCCGGCCCCGGGTGAAACTGGCGATCGAAGCATCATTCGATATCCAGGCTACGTGGCGCTCGACATGGGCTTGTACAAGTCATTTGATCTGCCCTGGAACGAGAAGCACAAACTTCAAATTCGCTGGGAGGTTTTCAACGTCACCAACACTCAGCGACTGACCGGAAACGCCGACAATACGTTTGGCTTGGATCCGCAGAATGGACAGCCGGGCCCGACGTTTGGCAACTTCACCGCAATTCAAGGCACACCGAGGATCATGCAGTTCGCGATCCGGCTGGATTTCTAATCAGCACCGGAACGTGCTTTCCCCGAAACGGGCTTGGAGCGAAAGCTTCAAGCCCGTTTGGTTTTCCTTCGGTTACGGTTTCTTGTTCTGGTTGATGTATTCCTGGAGTTTGGCTTTATCTGAATAGTCAGGCTTCTTCGTGAGGAACTGTTGGTACTCAGCCGCTGCCCGATCCTTCATGCCCGCTGCGTTGTAAAGGGCCGCGAGGCGCAGATGAAGATCTGCCTTGCCGGCTGGATCCAATTTTAAAGCTTCATTGAGGTGGACAACCGCCTTCGACCCCTTCTTCCCTTGCAGGTACGCCTCGCCGAGGTAATGGTGAGCGTCGGCTGACTTGGGATCGACTTCGACGGCTTTCGTGAGCGTTTCGATGGCGCCGTCAGGGTTCTTCTGCGCGATGCGGACTTTACCGAGGTTTACCAGGACCACGAGAAAATCGGGCTTTCCTTCCAGCGCCCGTTGATAAGCTTTGTCGGCGTCAGAATATTTCTCTTCGCGAAACAGAATAGAAGCCATCTCTGCCCAGGCAACGAAGTCCTTTGGATCGTTCGCGACTATCTGTTCAAGCAGCTTGCTGGCTTCAGGCAGTTTATTATTCTCAGCGGCGGTTCTGGCGCGTTCAAGTAGCGCTTGATTGGCCGTAGATCGGTTGTAAAGGCCCGTGCTGCGTGGCGGGTTGGTGGGCGCGACCCGCATCTCGAGATTAATGTCTTTGCGAATGTCCGTTTTTTGGCGCTCTGCCAGCCGGAATTGATCACGGTGAATCTCACGGCCCTCATACTCGACAACCAGCACGTATTCACCATTGGGAATGCCCATAAAGCGGAATCGGCCGTCCTTTGAGATTGGCTGACGCTGCACAACGTTCACTCCGGCATAGATCACGACGTGAAACGTAGTCGTGTCATCGGCGCCGGCGCCGGCAATCTTTAGGTCGCCATAGATCATGTGGCCGTCGCCGAATGGAATCGGAGAACTGGTGCTACTGCCTCCGCGCTGGGCTACTACGTTCACGGACAGGCAGGCAATTAGAAGTGCAAGCCAAAGTACGGCGAACATCGAGCGTCTCGCTCGGGCTAAAAGCTGGGTCATACGGCGGTTCCTTTCACGTTGGGGAATCTATTACTTATCCCGCTCGGGGACTGAGAAGAGAGACGGTCTCTTCTTATGCCAATTCCTGAGCTAAGTCAACACATCGGCCTCATTCGTGCGGCCCGGTGGCTCGGTGAGATTTCCTTGCCTTACATTGCAGATTCGAGGAACCTACGCGCCAATCAAATCGTTGTTCAGCGTGTAGAAGACCAATGGTGGCAGCCGCCACCGATCATCAGGAGGCTTCAATGAAACGAATACTGATCGTTGTAGTGCTGGTCGTAGCCGCGGCAATTCTGGGCTTGTGGCGCACTAGCGGGGGCGTCCGGCAGAGCCTGAGCCGTGTCGTCGGAGCTTCCGGAGAACAATCACAAGGCGATGCGCGAGAGGAAATTCGCAAGAGCTTCGAGTTGCAGCCGGGTGCGCGTATCGATGTGATGGGCATCAACGGCAAGGTTGAGATTCAAACGTCGGATACCAGGACCGCTGAAGTTTACGTCCTGCGGACCGCGGGCGGTCGCGAAGGTCTGAATCGACGGCAAGTGACTATCGAGCAGACGTCGGCCGGATTGGTGATCAAGGGCCGACAAGTCGGCCACGGCTTCTGGGAACATCTGTTCGGAACCAAGGCTACGGAAGATGTCACGATCAAAGCCCCTCGCCAGATTGCGCTGGGACTGAAGGGCATTAACGGGCGCGTCATCGGCGGCGACATAGCAGGGGCGCTCGAAGTTAAAGGGGTTAACGGCGGCGTCGATTTAGGTCAGGCGAATGATACGGCGACCATCAGTGGCGTGAACGGCAACATCTCCGTAGGGTTGAACAGCCTCACTGATTCGGGCGCGCGCGTCAGCGGCATTAACGGCAATATTGAGCTGAAACTAGCGAGCGGTCTGAACGCCCAACTCACGGCGAAAGGAATGAACGGCAATGTGCGTTCAGAGATTCCGGAAGTAACCATCGAAAAGGACGATTACGGCTCGCGCTACTCAGCCCGCATCGGCAACGGCGGTCCGCCGCTCACGTTCAGCGGCGTCAATGGTAACGTGCGGCTAACGCGTCCAAACATGGTCGCGACCGAGAACGAAAAGAAGTCTGAGACAAAAACCACGAAAACAACCTCAGAAAAATGAGCGCGGTTCATCTTGGGTTCAACACGAAAGGCCGGAGATCCTCTCCGGCTTTTGTGTTTGGTAAGTGTTGATATTTTGTGGGTTAGTCATGATGTACAAAAGGATTGATTGACAGTCTTTGGGCATGGGAGTACAAGGGGCTCAATACTCAGACAAAAGAGAGGACTAGGAGGAGAAATGAAACCGAAGGCTCTTTTTGTAGGACTCTTGTTTGTTGGTTCTCTGACCGCAACAGCGTTCATCGTGGCGAAGGTTCGGCCCGTCCAAAACGGGCAAGGATTCTCACTTGTACTCAATGTCGTGGACTACCCAGCCGATGGTTCGGCGCCGCGGATAAGCACCGTCAAAGTTCGGAATCACAAAGCGAACGGTGATTGGCGATTGCAAAACATTTACCCGAATGGCCGCGTCGATGTGGGATTTGGCCAGATGGGACGTGGAGTTTTCCACGTCGATGAAAAGAACCAACGGCTTGAATATTTGTCAGGGGCGTCGCTTCGCGATGTCAGTGAGGCCAAGTTACGATCGCTGCCAGGGTTTGTGGCTGAGGAAACTTTCCTTGGGTACAAGGTCTTCCATTACCGAACGGTAACGGACGAAACGGGGGAAGTTACCGATACTTATGTATGTCCGGCGCTTCAAGGATATCCTGTGAAAGTTGTCTCCACATCTCGTCATGGGGCAAAGAATATTACCGAAGTCGTACAGGTCATTCCCGGGGAGCCCTCATTTACAGTCGCCGATTACCCAGTCGATACGAAACATTACGAAGCGGTTCACGAGAAAAAGCCCTAGCTAAACGACGATCCTGCAAAACGCGAAAGGCCGGAGATTTTCTCCGGCCTTTTTCTTTTGGTGCGCCCGGCAGGGCGCACCCACTTGGGAGTGAAAGTCTCCTACGAACCCGACAGGGGGAATCGTTAGCTAGACGGCAAGGGTGTCCATCGCGAGGTGGAATCTGAAGGAAGCCGCAGGCA
>JBASRE010000036.1:0-289163 GCA_049273695.1 Pyrinomonadaceae bacterium | reverse complement strand
GCTCTGGATTGTCTTTGCAAATAAATTTAAGCGACGCATTAGTTAGTCGAAGCAACTGACCTTGAGCCAAAGCGCCGTCGCCGCTTCGCTCTGCCGGCGCACTCCAAATTCATCGCGGCCCTACTTCTTCCCAATTGCGTAAAGGTTTGTCGCGGTGCGAATGAAAATCTGCCCGTCGGAAATTGCGGGCGAACTCAGACAATAATCATTCAAAGGATTCTCTGCCAGGACTTCGAATTTTGGTCCGGCCTTTACGACCGTAGTCAGCCCTTCTTCGTTCGTCACGTAAATTTTGTCGTCGGCCAGCACTGGCGAGCCGCTGTACGTTCCCGGCTTGATGCGTTGCTGGCCATAAATCTCGGCGCCGGTTTTGGCGTCGAGACACCACATGATCCCGCGGTCATTGACGATATAGAAATACTTTCCATCGGTGACCGGTGTCGGCACGTCGGGGCCATTGTTGGTTGACCAGACCAGATGCGAAGTGGTGATGTCGCCGCGTCCGCCGGCCTTAAACACCAATAACGGCTTCACGCGCGTCGGCGCATAGATCAAATCGTTGAAGACTACTGGTGAGGCTACAATTCGATACATCGGAGCATTTTCCGGGTTAAGGCCGTTCGCACGCCAAAGCTCTTTTCCCGTTGCCGAATCGTGGCCGGTTACAACATCTCCGCCAGTGATCACGATTTCGGTCGTCTTTCCGTAACGAAGTAAGGCCGGCGTCGTGTAGGAATCCGGCGACTCTTTAATGGCCGTTGTGGGCCGATCGACTTTCCAAAGCGTCTTTCCGCTCTTCTTATCAATTCGCATTACGTACGACGGATCATCAGTCTTCATCCCGTGCAGCACCTGAACGTAGAGCGAGTCTTCGAAAAGCAAAGGCGATGACGCGTAGCCCCAGTTCAGACCGAACTCGCCGTAGTCTTTTTGAATGTCGCGGGTCCAAAGTTCCTTACCGGTAAAATCAAAACTCTTGAGAATGCCGGTTCCGGTCATGACCCATACGTTCTTGCCATCAGTTACCGGCGATGGCGAAGACATGTTTTGCTTGCGCATCTTGACGTTGCCGCTGCCCAGTAACTTCTTCCAAAGCATTGTGCCTTTCGCTCGATCCACGCACCAGAGATACAACTCGTCCTTTTCGGCGACGTTAAGAAAAATCCGGTCGCGCCAGATGATTGGAGTTGATCCGCTCCATTCAGGCATTGCCAGTTTCCACGCGATGTTTTCTTCGGGCGTCCACTTGACCGGCAGGTTCTTCTCGGTGCTGATGCCGTTAAGCAACGGCCCGCGCCATTGCGGCCAGTTTTCGGCGCGGGCAGCTGACATCGAGAACAACACAATTGCTATCAGGTGAAGAGTGCGGTGTTTCATATGTTCCTCCTCGGGGGTGTTTCTTAATCCGCAGATTTGCGAGCTCACACAGATTACGGAGTCGGCAGCCCGTGATCGGTCAAAGTTTTTCTACTCTTCAACTCTCTTCGACCAATAGCCGGGTCGGCGCTTCTGATGTGCAACCGCGACGATGACTATTTCATTCTCGCTTGCTCGATAGAAAACCGTAAAGGGAAAGCGTTGAAGCACGAATCGCCGCACTCCATGGTCCGCCACCGGGTACCGTTCAGGTTCCTCTCGAATTCTGGAAACGGCGCGGTCAATCTCGTAAGCGAATGCGACCGCGCTCAATGGACTCCGATCGAAATACCAACGCTGCGCTTCAAGAAGTTCGGCGCGAGCTCTGGGATGAAGCCTAGCTCTCATTCGGTTGTGCGAATAATTCGGCTCGTACTTCTTCCCAGGGAATCAATTCAACGGTTCCGGCGTCAATTTCCGCCAAACGACGCTTGATTTCCTCGGACCAAGCCGCTTCAACATCTGATTCGGTGGCGGGATCTAACGTTTCGATCAGCAGCCCAGCCAGAGTGGCCCGATCGCGCTCCGGCAATTGCGCCGCTTCGTGAAAGACTTCCTTGAGATTTCGTTGCATGGATAATTTTACTCCCCGGTAATTCTCGCGCACCGCAGCAAGTTGTCAACGTCAAGGCCCCGATCCTTATTCCGCTCTCAGCGCCGGCAACAGCGGCGATCTGAGTGCTACCCAGGTCGCCACCAACGATGCCGCAAGCCCGCATATTAATACCGCGACCAACAGGACGCCCAGAGAAAGGTTCGGCAGCCGGCCGCCGCGGTCAAAAAGGACCGGCGCAATTGCGAGCAACGCGCAGACCGTGCCGGTGCCCAAGCCGACTACGAGCAAGAAAGCATTCTCAGCAATCACCATCATGGTGAAGTGCGACGAGTTATATCCCAAGGCGCGCAACAGGGCCAGCTCTTTTCGCCGCTCGAGGACATTACGCAACAGCACCGCAGCCATTCCCAGAGTGCCGAGCGCCAGACCCAGGCCTCCCAACATCTGGAAAGTTGAAAGATAGGTATTTTCGACGCGATGAAAATTGGCGAGCCGCTCGCCGGTATTTGAGACGTCGAAGCCGTAATCCGAAAGGCGATCCTCCAGCGCGACGGTGATTGTCGAGAGCTCGCTTTCAGCGTCAATCAAAAAGTAGCGGTAGCCGGGCTCGGCAGGGAAGAGTTTTACGAAATTCTCTTCCGACATTAGTAGCTCACTTTGAAAGATGCTGTCGGACAACGCGCCTACCAGACGCAAGCGAACCGGCCCTTCATTGCGATTCAGTACAAATTCGTCGCCAACCTTCAAGTGAAGTACGTAGGTCATCGAGTTAGCGTCGGCGATTACGGGCACGACATCGTCTTCCAATCGCCGGTTCAGCAATAGCCAGGGATTGCCCGTCTCATCCGTTGAAGTAGCAAGCGATTTCTGAAAAGTGAAGCGGTTGCTCTGAATGAAATCCGCGGTGGCTCCGAGAATGCGTGGATTGCGCGGCTGGTACAGATTGAGACAACTGGCGTCATCGCCGGGGCGCAGACGGAACCGCGTGAAGGAAGCGCTGGAAAAAGCTGAGCCACTCACCTCATTTGCGATGTTCAATGCTTCGCGTCCGGTAGCTGAATTTGGATCGTGCACGAGTGGCAAGAGCGATTCAGCCATCAGCGGGAATCCGCCGCTACCGGCTTTCCTGTCTCGACTCAGATCCTGATCACCTTTTCTAAATGCTTCGACAGTTACGACGATGAAGGCGGACATCGCGATCAGAGCAATGCACATTACGCTGCGCGACGGTCGATGCACTGCGTTTCTGAATCCCAGCCGCCAAACTGCCGGCCAACCTGTTCCGCGAATTGGTTTACGCCGCGGCCGCCGCAACCAAGCTGATACGGAGCAGAGTAAGGCCACGAGCAACAGCGTACCGCTGCCGAAGAAACTTACGGTTTGGCTAATTACCTGGAACGCCGCCCCAACCAGAATCAGAAGCGCAAGCGCGGTGAGGGCAATTGAGATCCAGAGGCGCCAACTCGCTGACGCGGAGACGCGGAGGCGCGCAGACGCGGACACAACTCCGGAAAAAAGAGATCGCGAGGACGCTTTCCCCAAACGTCTCAAAGTCCAGGCGACGCAGATCACTGCCGCCAGAACACCGCCAATTCCGCCGAGCAGAAGTGACACTGCCGAGACGTGAAGGCGCAACTGTGTGGTTCCCACCGCGTCCACCCACCAGGTGCGCAGGCCGAGCAGAATCAGATAACCGTACGCTATCGCCCCGAGCAAACCGAGCAAACTTCCAACGAGAGATAAGACCAGCCCTTCAGCCAGAAAGAGATTTCGAATTTTCGATCGAGGAAAGCCGATCGCTTGCAGTGTGCCGATCTCACGAAGGCGTTGTTCAATTCCGAATTTGAAAAACAGTGATGCCAGTAGCAAGGCAGAGACGACGAGAAAGAAACTGAAGTACAGAAAGTACTCGCCGAAATCAGTCGCGCCGCGCGATGCGGCCAGTCCGTCAGCGCGTACCGGCAGAATGCCGAAACCCATTTCTGGCGGATCTAACGTCGCAAGCAGATTGCGCTCGAAAGTGGCAGGCAACTGGGCGAAATCCTGGCCGCGTGTGGCACTAATTCGTAGCGACGTCAGTTTACCGAAACGGGACTGCCACAATTGTTGGGCCACCCCCAAGGGAAGGAAGGCTTTGGGAGTGGTGCGATACTTTTTCCAGTAATCCTCATCCTGAGGGCGAATGCGATCCAGATCCATTGGAAAAGGAGGATCCCAGTCAGCCACGTTTTCCGATTCAGTAATGCCTGGGTAATCAGGAACAAGGTTCCGGTCCGCGGCGAGGCCTTCGATCGGAATGATGCACGCCACCCGAAACTCAGTCGAACGAGTCGCAAGCTGGCCCTGATCGAGCCAAACATAATAATCGAGCGTGATTCGATCCTTGAGTTTAGCCCCGAGATCGTTCGCGGCCCATTCGTTAAGGATCAGTGCAGGCAGATCGCCGGCGCTATCATCACAGCCCCGCCGATGGCCCTGACCGTCGTGCTGGATCATTTCAAACGTCTCGCCATGTATGCCGGTCGCGATCGAATAAGGGATCGCGCGGCCGTTTTCCAGCCGCATGGTGTTGACGAGATATGACATCAATGGCAGAGCCGCCGCTTTACCAGATTGCTTCGCCGCGTCACTGATGTTTTGGTTCAGCGTTTCTGGAATCATCCCGGCGCCGGTCTCGATCGACAGGTTCTGTGATTGATCCAGAACGCGTAGCTTGATGTTGTAGTCTTCTAAGTGAGCATTCTCTTTTAGCAAGCTCGCGAGCGCATTTGTTTTCTCCGTTCTTGCATCTTCGCTCGGGTCTTTTGAACTGGAAACGAGGATGGTGTTGATCCGATTCGGTTGTCCCAACTCTTTCTGGAGAAGCTGCAGCGGGACGAAAACTGCGCGCACACTGCTCTGCTGAGGACGCGTGCTGAACTCGCCTAGCTGGGCAGGTGAAAGAGCCTCTCGAATCGTCAGCCGCAACGTGACGCCGGCCTCATCTTTTCGTCCAAACAACGATTCGAGTGGTACGTCCGAGGGTTTCTGGATCCGGATCAGAAGCGAATCGCCCGAACGAATGTTTAGTTCACGCGACAAACTTTCACTAATCAACGTCTCGCGATTTTCCGGTGGCCGTTGATCGCGACCATGAAACTGCCAAAATTTCGCGTCGACGCCGTAAACACGCACTCCGCCGGCGCGCGCGCCATCATCACTGCTGACCGTCCCATCCAACTCAATCAGCGGACAACTGCTCGAGAAGCCGCGCCGTTCGAGCTGTGGACGCATGTCTTCAGCGAGCTGCTCGCGAAAAAATTCCGGCGCCGCGATCACGTACTCCGTTGCTCCTAACCGTTGAAGGAAAAGATCGCGCAGGCTGGCACGCACGGAATCGCCCACAAGTAATGCCCCGGCCAGCACCGCAACTGCCGTAGCGACCCCGAACACGACTGGGAGGTTCGTGCGCCAGTAATACTTCACGCTTCGCTTGATGAGATCGGAGGTGCGCATTAAGCCTCGTGGAGTTGCTGATCTCGCAATTGATATTGGCGGGGAAAACGAGCGGCCAGTTCCGGGTTGTGTGTGACTACGATCAGAATCGTTTCCTGGCTCTTTTGCAATTCAACCAGCAGAGAAGCGACGGCGTCGGCTGACTTTTGATCGAGGTTCCCGGTGGGCTCGTCACACAGAAGCAGTTGCGGCTTCATGATCAAAGCGCGGGCTAGCGCAACTCTCTGCTTTTCTCCGCCTGAGAGTTCAGCCGGACGATGTTCCATTCGATCCTGAAGGCCTACTTGTTCGATCAAATTGCGGGCGCGCTCGCTGGCATCGTCGCTATTCCCCGAAACAAGTGTGGGCGTGAGCACATTTTCAATTACCGAACACTGCGGGAGGAGACAGTGATCCTGAAAGACAAAACCGATATGCCGGTTTCTGAAGACAGCAAGCTGTCGCGGCGCGAGCTGGAATGGATTTTCACCAGCCAGCGTAACAATTCCCCTGCTCGCTGGCTCGAGCGTACCCAGGATGTAAAGCAGAGTGCTTTTGCCGCTGCCGGATGGGCCCATGATCGAGGCGGCCTCGCCGCGCGAAAGCGAGAACGAAATGTCGGAGAGAATGCGTAGCGTTCCCTTTGGGGAAGGATATTCTTTCGAGATGCCTTCGGCTTTCAGCATGTTGAAAATTCTTGAGCCTGCGTATCAGGCATAAGCATAAAGTCTTCCACCCCAGCCGAGATGCTCGGCTGGGGACCCCGGCCCTGGGGTGAAGCGCAGCGGAACCCCAGGATCGCAAGACGAGAAAGAATGAAAGCGCGCGAAGCGTGCGAGAGCGGATAACGGAACGGCCGTCGCCCACTCCGTGGGCTCTTCAACTCGTGCGGCACAACAAACCTGGGGTTCCGCCTTCGGCTCCACCCCAGGCTTTATGCCGTCGCCACGCTTCGCGGGCTCAAACTCTAACCATTACCCGCCTATCACACTCTCGTAAGCTTCCAGCGCGCGATCAGCCATGCGCTCCGCGCTGTAATGTTGCCGCACGCCGCGCGCGCCGTCGCGGCCCATCTCTTCCGCTCGCGGACGGTCCTGGAAAATCTGAAGCAGGGCATCGGCCAGGCTTTGCGGATCGTCCGGCTCAACCAACAGCCCACCTGATGTCTTTTCGATGATTTCGGTGAATGCTCCGCGGCGAGGTTGCACGAGCGGGACGCCGCACGCCATCGCCTCGAGCAGGGAAACTCCTTTCGGCTCGTCGTATGTCGCCGGCACCGACATCACGTCGAGCTGACGAAGAAAGTCGATTTTCTGTTCGCGGTCCAGCACGCCTCGATAACTAAACTCGGAAGCAAGTCCCGCCTCTGCCAAACCCTTTTGGATATCATGCAGGTACGGTTTGCATTCAGGCGCAATCCAGCCCGCGGCCTCCAGCCGTGCTGGCGCTCCGTTGCTTTCTTTGCGAAACAGTTTGTAGGCGTCGGCGAGCATGTGAAGTCCCTTTTCAGGTGCGATGCGACCGAGGAATCCCACCGTAAAACCGTTCTTTGCCGCCGGTTCGGTTTTATCAAAGCCGTGAAGGTTTATGCCGATGGGCACGACCCGCATCTTTTCGGCAGGGATACCGAGATAGACCGGCATGAACTCGGCGTAGAATTCACTAATCGGAAGAAAAAGGTCCACGTGCTTGATGTTGCTGCGAATTAGATCCAGCGCCTGTTCACGATATGGCTCGCGCAGGCTATCAAGAAAGAGATCCTCTCCCTGCAGCGTGCAACAAATCGGACGATTCAATTCACGTTTGAGCGGTCCAGCGAGGCCGAGCAGCAGCGAGTAAGGGAGGTTGATGACATCAGGGAGCGGCTCGCTCTTGAGCCAATCGATCAGTTTGTGGATTTCTTTGCGCTGAAAACCATCCTCACCTTTGAGGACCGAGACAGTCATCTCGCCCAACATTTTCGGATTGGTTGAGATTGACCGGCGCGAAGCGAGATCGAGTATCAGTCTCGAGTCCCAAACCGCATCCAGCCAGGCGGGCGTCTTGCGAAAGAACGGAACGTACTGTTCGAGGTAAGCACTAATGCCGCCGAGCACAACTTTATTTTGACTGACATTCGGCTCGTCGGTGTGGGTTGGCGTGTAAACCGGCAGCAGCAGCACATCGTGCCCGCGGGCGATTAGCTCAGTAGCCAGCGCGTTGTCGCGCAAACAACTGCCGCAGTACATCCGGCCCGCTCCACCGGTTAAGTAAAGGATTTTCATCGCGATTGGTTTGGATCAGGGTCAGAGCTAATAATCCGTCCTCGTAAATCTCGCGTAGGGCAAGGGATGCGTCTGCCGATCATGACATGGCACGAGCCGCGGACATTACTTGCTCTACCGGGTGACCGAGAAGCTGATCGAGTAGTCGATGAAGGTCACCCCCGAGAACCTGAGGACCACCATGTTCGGCAGGGTAGGACCATCGTTTATCGTGATGCCGCGGGTATCGCTGTTAAGGCGAAACGCGGAGCCCGGAACAGGCTGAGTGCCGGAAGGGCCAGAGACGGGAACGTTGAAGGCCACGGCGCCGATATATTCGTCCCGCGTGAACACTGCAATTATGGAGTTCACAAGCTCGACGATGCCCAGTCCTGCGAGGGCGCTCCCGCCCAGCCCGCCGAAGAGTGCGGCGATGCCCACAAGGAGCCCCAGCGTGCCTCCGCCCGCCGCGAGGGCCGCGAGCACTCCCAGCGCGATGCTTGGGAAGATCCCAGCCAGGGACCCGAACAGGAATCCCAGGCTGCGGGCAATGAGGTCCTTCTGTTTCACTTCCTGATCGCCCCGCTGGTTGAAAAAGTACACCGAGCCCGAAACGAACTGCTCAGGGTTGCAGTCTCCCTGGAAGACGACGTCCTGCGGGGGCGGAAAGCTCGCGGTCTCGCCGTCGCCGATGTCGATGCTTTCGGATGTGCGCGTGATCCGGCGCAGGGTGATAGGGTCCTGAACCTGACGATCCGTGGAGAAACCGCAATTGAGCGTACTGACGTAATAAATGTCGTCCCGAGTGACAAAGCCGGCTGTCCGATCACATTTGATATTGTCGATTGTTATCTTGATGGTGGCCAAGAGACTTCCCTCCTGTGACATAGAACAAGGCGTGGTGGCCCGCTTTATAACACACTCAGTGTTCTACTACGAGGGTGCGCGGGCTGCGGGCTACAATAGACACCACACCTGAACGGATCGCCTCATTGTGTAGCCGTCTCGGGCCTGCAGCGCTACCATCATCGGGCCCGGCAGGGCCGCTACCTCGGCGTGGTGCTGGTGACCCGGACTCGACCTCGGCCTCGCGACCCCGGCCATGGAAAAAGCGCTGGACACGGTGGCTCGGGGCTTGGAATCGACAGGTGCTCTTCAAACCACCCCCGCGCACTGAAAAGCCCGACGGCCGTACAAATGCTCAAACAGATTGCCTTCATGTGGCTGATCCCAACTCACGTGGTTCGTTGGTACAGCGCCAAGATTGAGCCGATCGACGTTCGGCGAAGCGACCAGTTTCTGCACCAGCTTCGGATCGTTCGTAATCGCAGTCACGACTAAGCTGGGGCCGAGTGATTCGGGAATCTGATCCTGACTAACGTTGACGACACTGGCAAAAGGAAAAAGAAATTCTCGATTCGCCAGCGGATGCGCTGCGTCTTCACAGTAAACGATCGTCGGCAGCAGATATGAACAACCTTCCCATTCGACCAGCCGGCCGGTCCCACGGAAGCGAGCGCTTACGTCGCGTGCGCCGGGCTCGTTAAGCGCCTGATCGATCGATGCTGAAATCCGCGCGGCCACGCCGCTATCGGTAAAAGGCGCTAGTTGCGCCTCTTCATCATCAGCGCTGCGGGGCACGATCTTGCTAAGTCGTTCAGCCAGCGCGTGGCTGATTTCTTCAGCATGCCTGGGCGCCCAAATACCCGACGCGTTCACGCATGAGCGGCCGCCGTTTTCGGCGATCGAAGCGATTATCACGTCTAGATACTGCTCCCATTGATCAACGCAATCCTCACCGATAACGATCTTGCTGTAACCGGGACCGTGAATTTCCATGCGCGCGTCGCCTTCCCAAACACTGGTCGTTGAACTATCGCCAAAGACCATGCCGCGACCGCACTGGCGCAGTATTTCTCCCGCGCCACCATGATCGGTGGGATAGAAGCTGAAGGCCTCGCGCGGCGCACCGGCCCGAATCAATGCCTGAATGATGCGGAAAGGCGTCCATGGTTCGGTCCCGCCGGGTTTCAGAATCAGCGGAATCTTCAATGCGAACGCCGGAATCCACAGTGAATGAACACCTGGAGAATTATTCGGCAACACAGCCCCGAGCGAGTCTCCGCGCGGGAAGAAACTGAGTGCATGTCCCTCGAACTCGCCGAACCCTCGATCGAGAATCTCCCAGTCGAGATTTCTGGTCAGACCGTGAAGGACGCGTCCCATCTCTGCGAGCATCGTCCGGATCTTCTGCATGTTCCGGCGCGCCAGCTTATGAGGCAACCCGGTTGTCGCTGAGACCTGCCGCACATAATCATCTGGCGACTGAGGAATCGGGTCGAGCGGAAGCACGTCGTTGAGAAAGTAGTCGGCAGCGCGCGCGCAGATGTCGACGAGTTCGGCAGTTGAGAATTTTGTCAGCGCGGCGCGAGCGCTCTGCTGATCGAGCAGGTCGCGGCGAATCAATCCAGCGTTCGCCTGGCTGATCTCAACGAATGACTCGCGCGTGCGATGATGCGGAACACGAGCGACATCAATGCTGGTGTAAGGCTCGCCTTTGCGAAGGATTGGGATAGATATCATGGCAAGTCTTGCGCGGTGGAGTCAGTACCGGGATGCTTTTTGGAGTGCGCCGGCAGAGCGTAGCGGCGACGGCGCTTTGGTTGAATTCTCAGAAATCAGAATCCAAAGCGGTGTCGCGCTACGCTTGCCACCGCACTCCAAATCCCGGTCGCTACCGCTTTCGGTACCGACCTCCTGTGCTTAGTAAACACCCTCAACTACTGACGTACTCAATTTCCCAAATGGCCGCACATTCCTGACACCGTCCCACGGATAAAGATCACACGGCGGCTCGCGTTCAGCTTCGTCACGCTCGAGAAATCGCGGCATGAAAAACTCTTTCGTCAAAGTTGTCAGACGGACGCGGCCAGTCTCGCCATAGCCGACGACTTTGTCAGGATTGTCTGGATCAACCACTTCGATCATCGCGCGCGGCAGCGGTGGATAGTAGATGATGGCGAAATTGTCTTCAGGGATGCGCGGCTTATGGACCGCCAAACCCATCAGAGTATTTCCGTAAGTGGCCGCGAAATAGGCCCCCTCCAATAGTTCCTCGACGGCGAAGCGATGGAACTGAGGGGTCATTTCGGTGCCACCGCAAAACACTCCGGTGATCCCCATCTTTTTCAGCGACACTCTTTCGCAGAGAGCTTCCAAAAGCTTCGGCGTCGTAAACAGACATCGAATGTTTGGGTGGGCCTTCAGTAACGTTAGGCCCTGGTCGATAACGTGTTGTTTGTAACTTTCTGCTTCTTTCGCTTTGCCTTGCTTGATCAGTTTGATGACCCAACGCGGATCGAGATCGACCATAAAACACATACCGCCCCTGAACTGCGCCAAATGCTCGACCGCGAGACGCAACCGGCGCGGCCCGGTGGGTCCCAGCGACAACCAATCAGAGTCCTTCGGAAAGAACTCGTCGGGCAACGTCGTGCTAAAGGCTTCGTAATCAATCCGAAAGTCTTCGATGTTGATGCGCGACTTTGGGACGCCAGTGCTACCGCCGGTTTCGAATGTGTAAACCGGTCGACCGTCGAAACCTTTCGGTACCCATCGACGCACGGGCCCGCCTCGAAGCCATTCGTCCTGGAAAAAACCAAACCGCGCCAGGTCGTCGTAACTCTTTATCTCTACGCGCGGATCCCACGAGAGTTGCTTCGCATAATCCAACCAGAAAGGACAACCGGTGGCCGGATCGAAATGCCATTCAACGACCTCACGAACCCAGGCATCCAGAATCTTGCGCGATTGCTCGATGTCGGATTGGAGTTTAGCTTCGACAGGGGACATGTTTTGTTCGAATGAATCAGGGTTTGTGCAGGCCTAAAATACCAGAGGGAGGTTTCAAGGACATAACGACGGGGTCGCGGATTGCTGGTTTGCGATTCTTCTCTGTGCCTCTGTGAGCATGCTCTGTGCCTCTGTGGTGAGATGTCTCGGCACAAGAATTCACCACAGAGACACGGAGAATTCACAGAGACACAGAGCGACGCGAGTCAGGACTATGACCTACGCGGAGTAGGAATTATCGGCGGCCAAGGCAGCACGGAGTGATGCTGGAATTTCAATGGGCCTGCCGTCTTTTATCGTCACCACTGTCATTGCTCCTTCAATCGCTAATTCCTGCTGAGCGTTGAAGACCTGAAAATCGTAACGAAATGAGGTGCGGCCAAGATCACCGACGGTAAGGGTGAGCCGGAAAGGATCGTCCAGCGACAGCACTTTGCGAAATTGGCACTTCACTTTCACGCGGGGAAAATCGTGTCCCATCAAACGACTCATCGGCCAACCAATGCGACGAACGAGTTCGCTCTCAGCTTCCTCAACCAGTTCGAAAATCCGCGGGAAGTGCAGTCGCCCGGCAGCGTCGGCATCAGCCCAACGCAGGCGGCGCTTTAGTTCTATCGATGCGGGCATAATGAGTTGATCTTCTTAACCAGCCACAAAAACTGGTTAACGCGAGATATTTTCTGGCGCGGAGACTTATGCACTTGTTCTCATAAGTTCCTCTCAGCACAATTAAGTTCATCTTCCCTTAACCATTCGCCGAGCTCTTTAATCCTTTAGTGCCGCTGAGTATATCTGCATTCCGCTGAGTTGGCACACAGTTGGCATGTCTCCAACAAAGCCTCTACCTTGGATTGCCGGAAGATCCGGTTCGCACACGTCAGGTGCGGGTATAGCTCATGAATGGCATTTTCAGCAGTCCTGGGAGCGTTTGCCTTTCCTCACCGTCAAAGCCATCGAGTCCATACCGCAGTTTTCGAAAGTCCACTTCCGCAATGTAGGTGCCACAGACACGGTCCCATAAAGAAAAGATGTTTGAATAGTTTGTATCGGTCTCCCTCTGGTCACGCGAATGATGTGCTTTGTGCATGTGAGGCGTTACAAGGACCAGCCGCAAGATGCTGTCGAGACGAGTATTCAGCTTAATGTTGGCATGTTCCAACTGAGCGTTTAGCGCGGACAAGATCAGATAAATAATCACGATGTGGAGTGGTATACCAAACACGACGATTGCAGCTAGTTGCCATAGCAGTCTCCATACCGTTTCACCCGGGTGCTGGCGGAAAGCAGTTGTTACGTCGACTGCATTTTCCGAGTGATGCACGCGATGAAACTGCCAACCGAGCCACGATTTATGCAAAAGGAGATGTGCCAGATACGCGAAAAAATCTAAGGCTGCAATACCTAAGAGCGCCTGTACCCAAGCGGGCAGCGCAAAAAGAGCCAAAAGCCCCATGCTATTACGAACAGTGAAAGCGGCAAGGTAGGCAGAGCTGAAGGAGAGCGCCAAATTCATCAGCACTAAAATCACCGCGAGCGCGACATTCGGTAACGCATGTCGCAACCGACCGTTTTGATAACGGTAAAGCGGAACAATCGATTCCAGCGACCACAACAAACCACACAATCCCACCAGCACCAATAGTCGCATTTGATCACTCACCAAAACTTGCATCTTTACTGACTCCTTTCTCGTTTGGCCCGCCTACTTGCGGAGGCCGTGTCATCAATCCCTTCCGTTTGAATTAACTCGCGTAACGCTCTTCCACTGTTGCCGCGAACACGAGCGTCCCCACGAGTCCTATGCCTCCAGCAATCATGAATGGAACCTGCGGAGACAAATTCCAGAGCAGCCCGCCAATCGCTGCGGCCGGTGTAATTGACAGACTGCGTATTAGGTAATAAAGGCCCACGGATCTCCCTCGCATGTTGTGCGGGGCAAAGTCGACAATCATTGCTTTTCGCGATGGTTCGCCAATCTCACGCAAGCCACCAATCACAAACGCAAGGACAAGCAATGTAAAATTTGAAGAGAACACGACGGCGATAGGAAACAGGGCGAAGCTGAGGAAGGTGGCAACGACAAACGGCTTACGACCGATGCGATCAGCGATCTTTCCTGCCGGAAGATAAACAAGGATTGAAGTAGTCATCTGTATAGCAATCAAAGTCCCATACCATGCGACGCTGAGGTTTTTCACGTTGGTAAGGTAAAGAATCGTCAATACGCCTGTCATACCTTCACCGGTTCGGATGATGAGGTCGGAGATCAGTAGACTTTTCAGCGTACTGTGAAACGATCGCCAGACTCCGCGAATATTCGTAGTCACAGTTGTTCCAACGGCGATGTTTACTCTGGTAACCAGCAAGAGAGTTACTCCCGCCAGGATCAGCGTAATTAGAAGCCCGACATGCACGCCGTTGAACACACCTAGCGATGCTATCAGCGCTCCGCCGATCATTGGGGCGATCACGACGGGCAAACGTTTCAGAATTGATTGCATCGTGAAACCCATCGCACGCCGCTCGCGGGGCAGGGAATCACCGATGACTGCAAAGATTGCTGGCGAAGCCATGCTTTGCCACGCCATCGTGAGAGCTAAAGCGATGAACAGAAAGGGCCGGGAAGGGCTTAGGAGGTAGACTACGTAGCCACAGGAAGCGAGCGTTATGAAGATCAAAAATGCGCGGCGCCGACCGAGATGATCGGCAATCCATCCACCGGGATACTGATAGATGCCATCGAGAAAATCTGTGGCACTGCCGAAAAGACCGATGACAGGAGTAGTCGCCCCCAGTACTTCAAGATACTTTGGGACAAACTTCTTCCATAACTCTTCACCGAATCCAAGCAGCAAGACAGCCGCCGATGCAATGGATACATTGCGCTCAAGACCGAGATAGTCCTTCACGTTTTTGCGCCAACCTACCGGAGTTGTTATGGCACCTTCATTCATCGCTTCACTATAGGCCGCGCACAATCGCATAAATTATTCCGCCGGCCATAGCTCCTAACGCAACCTTGGCCACATCAACCTTGAACACAACGATGATGACAAGAGCGGTTAGAGCTATCGCGATGGTCGGAAGATCAACCAAAGCCGTGGGAATTAGATCGAGTGTCACGACAACGATCACTCCGACAACGGCCGCACTTGCACCGGCGAGAAACGCTTGTATCCAACGATTGTTGCGCAGCTTCTCGATATATCGGGCGCCGGCCAACACGAATACGAATGACGGAAGAAAGACAAAGAAGGTTGCAATGATCGCTCCCCTAACACCGCCCGCGAGGAATCCCGTGAACGTAGCGAACAGCATGAAGGGGCCCGGCGTCGCGACGCTGAGAGCGACCCCGTCAAGCAATTGGCTACTCGTTAGCCAGTGGTGCTGCTCAACTGCCCCGCGCTCGAGGAACACGATTGAGGCATACGCGCCTCCGAAACTGAATAACCCAGTCTTGAAGAACAACCAAGCCATTTGAAACCAGCGTGAATTTGCAAACGGCGCAAGCAGAATGAAACCACCAATCATCGTTGGTAGAGTTGCCTTCGCACGCCAGATGTTGGGCCATCCTTGAGCAAAGATTAAGTTGAGCACCCCGGCGAAGAGCAGTATCAAAAGGAAGTTGATGCCAGCGAAATACATTCCCACAAAGGCAGCGATGAGCAACGCGGCGAGAAAGAAATTGCGGATCGACGCTCGGCCAAGTTTGAGGATTCCTGCTCCGATGATGCCGAGTACGGCAGGCTTCAGGACGAATAGAACGTTGTTGACTTGCGGAAGGCTACCGTAAGCAACATACAACCAGCTCAGGACGATCATTACCAGCGCACCGGGAACGATGAAAGTGAGGCCGGCGAGAATTCCGCCCACAAGTTTTCTTTTCAAGTAGCCGACATAGATGGCTAGTTGAAGCGCTTCTGGCCCAGGGAGCATGTGACAGAAGGCCATGATGTTGACGAAGCGATCATTGCTGAGCCATTTCCGCTTCTCGACCATGTGGTTGTACATCATCGTGATTTGCGCGACTGGCCCGCCGACATTCACGAAGCCGAGAAAAAGGAAATACAGAAACACCTCACGCCACGAAGGCATTTGGTGTCTGTCATCGGCCGGTACTTCTTGATTCAGGTCTTCACTCATTATGTTGAAAGCTATTTCTTCCGAGTGCCTTTTCTTTTCCTGGGCTGGGACTTGTGCTGTCTTTTTTCCGTTTGTTTATCGAGCAGCACGAACAGGCCGTCGAAAATTGCGCCGGCCTGCTGCAGAAGCTTGCGATCATCGCGCAAACTCTCGCTCAGTCCGTTAATGATGGCATTTAGTCCGGCGGCTTCGAGCCGTTGGAATTTGTCGTCCTTTAAATCGATGTCATGTACTATCTGCGCTAGCTCTGATAGGCCCCTCGTGTCGCTTAAGCCGAATCGCTTGATCAGTGTTTCGAACGTGCAGTCCTCTCCCTGATGGGTGAACTCTGCGCCAAACATGTCGAAGGGTATGGCGTTCTCGACGGTTTCACCCTCGGCCACAAAATAGAACCGCGGACGCTTATCAATGAACTGCTTAATGAGCCAGGCGGAGGCGAGGCGATCGATGTGAATATTGCGTCGAGTCATCCATCGCCGGTTCTGGTAATCGGAGACTGCCAGCGCATCTCGCCTCTGCGATGAGGGTCGGGCTTTAACAACCGGGGTTTGTGAGGAGCGGATAACCTTCTGACAACGTTGGTAAGCATTGAGCGCAGCGGGTCTTCCTTTCGCTTCAAAGAAGTCATTTGCAATGACGCGTTCAAGCTCCCCGTGAAGCCTGTCGAGTTCGGCTTCATGCGAAGACAATCGCCCAGCCGAAAGATGTTTGCCCCGGGCCTGCTCCCGCACCGAGCCGGACAATCCGTCAAGTCCCGCAGCGATTTCCGCAAACTCCTCGTCTCGGGCTTTGCGAAACGCGTCGATGATCTCTTTATCTGTCGTTCCTTCGACGGAACCGGCGCGAAACACCGCGGCTTCACCGCCGGCCGCTTCGATCTCCTGCTTCAGCCATTGAAAATCCTCATTTGTCTTGTCGTTTGCCGGCAGCACGTATACGGAATTCTTGATTGCCACCGCGCCCAGCTTCTGCAGCTTTCGCCAAATGCGGACGCGCAAATTGGTCGGGCGCGGCGGCAACTGGTGGATGAGCAGTATCCACTCCTGTGCAGATGGCTTACTTTTTGTAGTCATAAAACTAGTTCCGCAGTGAGTTGCAAATGACTGTTTGCCCAACCCACAAGCGAGTGCGGTAGACATCGTGGCCTGAAATTGAGAAACCTCGGTTAATGATCATCAGCGCCGTTAGCCTTCCGGGTAAAAAACAAAGAGAGTGCAGCCCGTAGAACTCTGTGGAACGTGTGAAGAGCCGGCCGGGTTATGAATGAATGTGCCCGCAGGATAGTCCCGCGCTCCGTCGTTGAAGACTCCCGACACTACGTAAACTTCCTCCGGGCCAGGGTCGTGCACGTCCAATCCTTCCCAGCAACAACCCGGATCGATCTCAAGCACCTGAGCGCTGGCTCCATTTTCGCCTTTCCATAATGAGCGGAGCCGGATTCCTTTAAATAGCTCTCTTACCGGGGAGCTCTGAATATCGGACCAACTTATCTCAGACATACGTTCCTCTTTATCTTTCGCGGTATTTTTTGTGATTGCGTGTTGTCACTCCGCGAGATTGAGGCAGACGCCCAACCCGCCTCCAAGCGCTTTCTCGTACACGACGGAGGCCGCAGCCACGTCCTGCAACGCCGTGCCCGTAGAATCAAAGATTATGATTTCTTCAGCAGACGTGCGGCCTGGTGCCCGCCCCGCGACGATCGTGCCCAGCTCCGCGTATACGTCTGACTTGCTCATGACGCCATCAGCGATTGCGTGATGAAGATCGCCGATGGTGGCACACTGCTCCAGAACGTCGACCACGACTTTGTTCACGGCGAGTAGCGCCGGCTCCACCTCCTGCTTCAGCGGGTTGTCGGTGCCTACCGCCGCTACAAAAGTGCCGGGGCGTACATGCTGCCGCATTAAGAAGGGCCGTCTAGAGGGAGTGCAGGTCACGCAGACGTCACTCTCTTGGATGGCCCGCGGCAGATTAGTAACAGACATCACTTCCGCTTTCAGCTCCCGAGACATCTCATCGGCGAACCTGCCGGACTGAACTTCGTCCTGATCGTAGACATAAACCTTTTCGAGCCGGAGCACTTGCATGAGAGCCTTCAACTGAACGCGCCCCTGCACCCCGCACCCGCAGATGGTGGCTACCCTCGAATCGGGTCTAGCCAGGTATTTCGCACCCGTGCGCAAGATTGTGATCTCCATGGAATCAAGAAGAGCCAGGGGGTAACCACTCTCGCTGTCAAACAGTGCGATGATTCCTTGAATCGCAGGCAATCCCCGCTGGCCCATATTCCGAGGGAAGTTCGCGTTCACTTTCGCGGCGTAGTAAGGCGTGGCGTCGAGCGTTAGCCCCGCCGCTTTGATGTGGAAGCCGCCGTCCATTGTGAGAGTCTCAAGGACTCCCGGCGGCAAGCTTCGCCCCTCCTCATTCATCCTGAACGCCTGTTCGACTGCTCCGATGCATTCTTCCAGACTAAGGAGCGTCGCGACCTCAGAGCGTTTGAGAATTAGAGTGCCGTTCGGTTTCATAGGGCATTCCGTTGTCGGGCTTTGTTCGCGTTCTTTGTTTCCCCGAAAAACGTAACACTTGTTACACTCAACTTTGGGTTACTATACGATGAGCGATTGCGGGAAGCAAGGAGCGGAAATCACTGCGACGGAACTTGAACAGCTTGGATGACGGCGAGGGCTTCAGATCACTGAGGTGAGGTAATCAATATGGAGAGCATTGATCCTACAGAAGAATTAGAACAGTTGTTTTCGTACGGGACCTTGCAAACTGAGGCCGTTCAGTTAGCCACGTTTGGCCGGAAACTCATGGGTGAGCCCGACACGCTGCCTGGCTATCGCGAAACCAGGATTGAGATTAAGGATTCCGGTGTTGCCGTAACAATCGGAGACAAATACTATTTGAACGCTCAGTTCACTGGACGTGAGTCCGACGCCGTCGAAGGGACCAGGTTTCAAGTGACCAGGAAAGAACTCGAGCAATCCGATGTTTATGAGAACGCCGCTGATTACAAGCGCATTAATGTTCGATTAAAATCGGGAACTCCTTCATGGGCCTACATCAGCGCTGCCTCCGCTGCATCATGAGCAAGCCATTCGGCGTCCGGCCAAAACAGAGAAACGGGCAGCCAGTACAAGGTCGCGACTGCCCGTAACTATTCGAAGTCTAAATTAGTGCGGAGGGTGGGACTCGCACCCACAAGGGATTACCCCCAACGGATTTAAGTCCTAAATCGCGGACTTCACCAAGTCTCACCAAACACGATAAACCAATATCTATCGGAATGGTTAGCCGTCAAAGTCAGCTGCACTTAGGTAAATTAAAAATGCGATCACGTCATCTGGGAACCGATAAGCATTGAGAAACTCCTGGCGTCGCGAGGTTGAAAGTCTGGATGATAATTCTTATTTAGCTGGCGCTGCGCGCTGATCCGTCACTTCACAAGGCACGGGCGTGCAGCATTATGACAAGCATCGCCCAGCCAACCCAGGCGGCGAGCCCGGCTGACCGCGGACGCGGCACGCGGATCGGCGCAATCATGGCGACGGCGCAGCCGAGCAAAATCACGGCGGCGGCCAGCGGGCGTGGTGACCAGAGTAGCGATGTCGAAATCACCAGGGCGCAAAATGGCGCCGGCACGCCGACAAACCAGGGGCCGTCACCGTGCTTGAGGTTGTAATAACCGAGCCGGGTGATAGCAGCGAGGGAGTAGAGAAACGCGCAACCCCACCACACGAGAGCTGCTCCCCGTGTCATCGGCGTGCTGTCTGACGCGAGCACGATCACAGGAACAAAGCCTGACGTCACTGCATCGGCGAGGCTGTCAAGCTGCACGCCGTACGCGGACTGAAAGCGGGTCCTATCAAACAGGCGAGCGAAGCGCCCGTCGAAGGTGTCGGCAATAACGGCAACGGCTATGAACGCCCCAGCGGCAGAGCGTTGGTGCGCCATGGCGAAGGCCGCGGCCGCGCAGCCCGACAGCAGCGCTGCGTACGTAAGCAGATTGCTCAAATGGATTGAGCCCGCCGGTCCGGTTGGTTCCGGGTCAGGAGCAAGGTTGTTCACGAGATGGGCCAGGGAAAGCGATGGTGAAGGGCCAGCCACGTGCGCACGACCCGAGGGAGATACGGCTGCGGGCGAAAGCGATGGATCATCGCATACATTGCCAGCCGGTCCACGATGAAGTCACAAAGTGCGGCTCTAAATCCTTCCTCCCATTCGACTGGGTCGATGAATACGCCCGTTTGTTCTTCAAGCAGTCCGCGGTAACGCTGGATCCAGGCGGACGCAACATCAGCCGCCGTCTCAGGCGCCAACACGAAACAGAGAAACTCGGCCAGATCACGCTGCGGCGCTCCGATGGTTGCCAGCTCCCAGTCGTAGGCGCACAGGCGCCGGGCGCCGCCAGGCAGCCCGCGCAGCATAATGTTCCGCGGATTGAAATCGTTGTGAATCAAGACCTGGGGAGCGCGGCTGAGCGGCCGCCACCAGCGATCGATTCCGCACAGCAGTGATTCGTGCGCTTCAGCCAATGCGGGCCCGGCCCAGCTCGTAAAAGCCGGGCGTGCGTTTGCGGCCAGAGCCGACCAGAAGGGAAGCATCCGGGCCATTTGCGCCGAGGTGCGCCGCGGCGCAAGCCAGCTCTGCGAAACCAGATCCTCCCAACGATCGAGCCAGACGGCATGAACAGCGGCCAGACCGCGAAGCGCGACCTCGATCTCGCAGCTGGTCCACGCGCGGTGCCATGCATTGGCTACCTGCGCATCGCTCACATACTCGAGCACTACCAGCCACTCGCCACGATCCTCATCGCGCAACACGGCAAGCGGCGCGGGGACATGAAGGCGCAAGCGATCATCATCGGTTTCGTAGATCGCCAGTTCCCTGAGATGTCCGCGGGTCAACCCGATGTGATCGCGCCACGCCGCATATGCCTCGCCCAGCTCGTGGCTGCACAGCCGCGCGACCTGTTCGCCGACGTCTATCGCATCCGAATCATGAGGCTTGGACTTCAACACCACGTCGATCGCCGACGTGTGTCCATCTCGCGCCTCGACTGTTAGGTGGGCGCGGCGAAGCCCGGGTCGGCCTCCATGTCTCCAGGAGGTCAGTTCGGCGACTATGCTGTGGTCGCCATCCATGGGAGAGATTTTGACGTTCGTGATGCGCAGCGCAGGATCGCACGTGCGACGCTGCAGCGAACGTTCGATGGCCATGACGACGGGCCTGCTGAGACTCGCTTCGCGACGTACGGTTGGAGCGCGAGCCACCGGCGGAATCAGACCACGCTCTGCGTAGGACTCGAAGTATTGATCGAGCAGTTGAGCATCCAGGGGCGGGCAGGTTGTCCCCGATTGGGCAAGAATCGTGCGGGAGAAATCGGATCGCGCGCGGCGTCGTCGTGTTTCCTCGTACAGCTCGGGAACGGCCAGGCCTCCTTCCTCAGGAATGGTCCGCACAAAGAACGCCCGCAAGGGATAAAGCGGGTTTGATGAAGTTACTGTCTCGCGCAGGCGCAGCGTCCAGTCGCGATATGGAATTAGATCAAATGAGTAGCCGCGCAGACACATCCACAGTACGCACTCGCGCCAATACCGCAACTGCGGATTAACCAAATGATAAACACCGCCGGGGACGTCGTCTTGCGCAAGCTGCACCATAGCATCAGCCACGTGATCGACCGGGACGCAGTCCATCGCCCAGTCGAGATCGGGCGCCGCCTTCATTTCGACGCAGCCGCGAAAAAAGCGGGAGAGTAAGTCATCGGCATTCGAGATTCCGGATGTCGAGTCGCCGGAAACGAGCGAGGGCCGCGCAACTGTTGCGCGACTGCCGCGCGCCGCAGCCTGTCGCACCAACGACTCGGCAACACACTTGCTCTGCGCGTAACCCAGGCGCAGGCCTCTCAGATTGAGGAGAGGATCATCGCTCTCAAGCGCGTCGCCGGTCGCGCCGGTGGAATAGCAAACGGCCAGGCTCGAAAGAAAGTGAAAGGATTTTGGCGTGCCGGCGCAGGCGAGACGAAGCAGTTCGCACGTGCCGATGACGTTCACATCCCGAAGCTCCTCGTACGGGCGCACCCAATCGACTGCTGCAGCGGCGTGATAGATCGCACCGACCGAGCCGGCGATAGCTCGGAAGTCCCGGCCGGCCATTCCCAAAAGCGGTTGCGTGATGTCGCCATAAACACAGCGGATTCGCTTTGCAAACCGCTCCTCCCAAATTCCGTATTGAATCAGATTTCGGCGCACCCGAGAGCTTGCCTCGGTACCATTCGGACGGACCAGGCAGTAGACAACGGCCGACGTGTCGCGCAGCAGCGCGCGCAGCAGGTAAGCGCCTACAAAACCGGTGCTGCCGGTCAAAAGCACGTCATCCGAGACCTCGGCTTGAGAGGACGGCGGCACGATGTCCGCCGGCAAAATCGCGTCTGCCAGCATTCCGGCAATGCTTGTCTCTCGGGACCGTTCATCGTCTTCAATGGTTGATCCGACGGCGCGCGATTCGATGAAGCGCGAGAGCGATTCAAGAGTAGGACACTCGAAGAGCACTGACGGGGGCAGTTCGTGGTTGAGTTCATCTTCGATCAGCGCGGTAAGTTCGGCTGCGGCAAGCGAATCCATCCCCATGGCTGCGAGCGGCACGGCCGGCTGAACATCGCCCACGGGAATGCGCAGCACATCGGCCGCAAGTTGCGCCAATCTCGGCCGCAACGCGTCGCTCGCCGTGAGGTGGAGGGCTGTCATATCTCGCTCCGCATAAGCGCAGCTCCAGAATGCGGTAGTCCCACGTCGGGTTGGACCCACCGAACAATCTCGGCCAATTGCCCGCCAGATAAGGCCAGGGCACAGTCGCGATGGCGAATCTTGCCGCTGGATGTTTTCGGAAGCGCCCCGGGCCTCAGAAGAGCGACCGTGTGGAGTTGAACGCCGTGAATCTCTGCGACGGCCCGGCGAATCGTTCCTATGAGTTCAGAGATCGCACGCGCGCCCTCGCGTAAGAGAAACGGCGCGGCGCGGAATTCCGGAGGATTCGTCCGCGCGATCTCCAGGCGCCGCGGATCAACTTCGGCGGCGACGGCGATACGCTCGTCGTCGTGCGCCTCGAGAGCGAATACGGCGGTACAGCCTGGACGGATGGCCGGGTGCTGGCGCTCAACCGTCAACTCGAGATCCTGCGGGTAGTGTTTAAACCCGCGTACGATCAGTAGATCTTTGAGTCGTCCCGCGACAAACAACTCGCCGTCGATGAGGGCGCCAAGGTCACCCGTGCGCAGATACGGTCCGCTTCCATCGTCAGCGAGCAGGGCGCCAAAAGTCTGCAAAGTTTCCTCCTCGCGCCGCCAGTAGCCTTTTGCAACGCTCGGCGAAGAGAGCCAAATCTCACCGATCTCGCGAGGCGCGCAACGCCGACAGGTGTCGGGATTGACGATGAGCAGGCGCGAGCCGAACGTCGGCGGTCCACTCGATACCAGTGAGACTCGTTGGCATGACCCACCTGGCGAGGCTTCCTCAATTTTTCCCTCGCGCAGAGCGGAGGCATTGGCGTCGAGAAACACCGGCTCGTAGGTGCGGCGACCGCTGGTGACTACAAGCGTTGATTCGGCCAGGCCGTAAACCGGATAAAAGGACTTCCACCGAAAGCCGCAATCGCGGAAGGCCGCATTGAAGGCGGTCAAGGTACCGCTACGAATAGGCTCGGCGCCGTTGTAGGCGACGCGCCAACTTGAAAGGTCGAGCGTGTCACGCTGCTCAGCGCGGATCTTTCGAGTACAGAGGTCATATGCGAAGTTGGGACCACCGCTGTTGGTGGCGCGATATTTAGTGATCGCTCGCAGCCAACTGATGGGACGTTGTAGAAAAGTGGCGGGCGCCATCAGATAGGCCGGATATCCCGCGTAAGCCGGCTGGAGAACTCCTTCGATCAGCCCCATATCGTGGATGACCGGCAGCCAGGAAACCGAAACGCTGTCGTCGTCATTCTCTTCCACGTGATTGGCGACGGCGAGGTTGTGGAGGAGGTTACCGTGCGTGACCATCACCGCACGCGGTGCGGCAGTCGAACCCGAAGTGTACTGAAGGAAGGCCAGCGTTGACGGGCCGGCATCAGGTTCTTTCCACGAGGTGGCTGCGTCGTCCCCGAGTGTATCGGTGGCGATCCATGGAAGCGCACCAAGCGCCGGAACATGCGCAACCCAGGCGGAAAGGGCCGTGACTTCCGTGGGGCAAAGGACAACGCTGGGCTCGGCATTGGCTATGATCGCTGACAGGCGCGGCAGCGAGCGAGCGAGCTGCAACCGGTGAGGTGGATAGCACGGTACGGCGATCACGCCCGCGTAGATCGCGCCGAAGAACGCGGTTATGAAATCCAGGCCCGGCGGGTAAAGCAGAATGGCACGATCTCCCGGGCTCGCTCCTCGATCAGCGAGGGTGGCGGCGATGGCGCGCGCGCCGCGATCCAGTTGTTCATAGGTTAGTGCCGCGTTCTCAGTTTCGCCGTCGACTAGAAAAGTGTAGGCGCGACGGTTCCCCTGCTGCAGCGCCCGGTGACGCAGCATGGAGACCAGCGAGCGGAAGTCGTGCGTCATACGGCGGCCCTCATGACTTTGAGTTGCAGCGGCTCGATGCCAAGGTCCGCCGGAAGCCTGCCGTCTGCGCGCATCGCGTCGTGCACGCGGACGTAGAGAGCGCGCACTCGATCCCGGTTGGTCTCGAGGTCCTCAAGCCGCCACGACGACGTGTCGATAGCGGGAAGGAAGTAGACGTCGACGGTCCCCGGTTGGGCGCTGTAACCTCTCCACCCCTGCACTTTCGGCGGGATGTGAATGTAGATCGGGACGATAGGCGCCTTGAGGCTGGTGGCGAGATGAAATGCTCCTTTATTAAAGGAGCCGATTTCGCCCGTCGTGACGCACTTGCCTTCCGGGCTTAGGTACACTGAATCGCCGGTGCGTCGCAGGATGCGGTCGGCGCGGCGGAAAATCTGGCGTCTTCGCTCCGGAAACTCCTGAGGCACGGTCCAAAAGACACGGATGATGTATCCAATGATCAACACGACGGGCAATTTGCGCAGGTACCCGGAAAGAAAAAACCGCGCGCGCGGTAACCCGAGCGAAATTAAGAGCATGACATCGAGCGTCGAGGTGTGGTTCGAAATGTAGACAGTCTGGCCGTCCTGGAGCGGCTCGGAATAGTGTGTAGTGTAGTCAATACTCCAGATGCGAAGAACGGTGCGCCCGATCCAGCGGGCGATGACTTCGGAATAGAAGCGGCGCGCCAGGAAAAGCGTAGGAATCGCGGCCAGCAGCATCAGAAACGAGCCGGCCAGAAGAAATCCTGCCGAGCGTAGAATACGCCTACGCTTAGTCATGCTTGATCCTCCCGCCTGCAGATTACGGTCTGCATCGCAAAGTTGAGGTGCTTTTCGAAAGCCAGGATCGGGGCAAATAATATCTGCCCGACAAAGTAGGGATAGATGGCCTTCGATAGATTGAGACCCTTACCCTTTAGTAGCTTGAAGGCTGCTCCGGCAAAGAAGTAAAAGAATGCCGGGAACGCGCCGTAGGGCAAATAGTCGACGACCTCCAGCCCTGCCTTCCGGACCATGCGCAACAGCATCTCGCGGTCATAAAGCACGGTGTGCTGTGGCGCCTGCAGGCCGGGCCACCGATTGCCGTAGAGCCGGAAGGTGAGCGAGTCCAGTCGGGGGACCTCGATCACGAGGCGACCGGACGCCTTCAGCAGATCTTTGGCCGTCTGAAGTGTGCGGACGGGATCGTAATCGTGTTCGAGAAAATGCCACATCGTAATAGCGTCGAACCGTTCATGCTCGAGCGGCTGCTCGTAGAAAAGACCGCAGTGGAACTCGACGCCTTCGAGCGACGGGCAGTCGCGTAGATCCTTGAAGTCGACGCCGACAACGCGAGCGCCATAACCCGCGCGCACTTTCTGTAAGAAGGTTCCGACGGCGCACCCGACGTCGAGAACCTCACTCTCGGGATCGAGCGCGACGTACCGGAGCACGAGTTTTTCCTTCTGCCGGTCATGTCGATCCATCACCCAGTTGAAAAAACCGGTAAGCGGGCCCCAGGTTGTCTTCTTTCGGTGGGCGATGTACTCCTGATCGTAAAAGGCCTTGACGTGCTCGATGCCGAGCCGCGGGTTCTGATAGCAAAGTCCGCAGCGCGCGCACGTAATAAAGGTGAAGGTCCCGGGCTTGCCGGTGAGATCATCCTGAGCGGTGAGAAAGGGCACCGTTTCCGTGGCCTGGCAGTAGTAACACGGAACTCTCTCAAATTTGGACGCGGGTCGCACGGACTCGACCGCTTCAATTTGCAGCGCAGTTGCTGTCATGGTCATCGCAGGAAACCTCCGGTCGAAAGCGCGAGCACTGGAAGTCCGGCAAGAAGTCCCAACTCCGCGGCGAAAATCAACGGGGCTCCGCGCGACTGGCGAACCGCGCGGTCACTAACCTGTTCGTAAATGCACAAGCCAAGATAGATCGCGCCGAGCGAGGGGAGCGTGGTGTGAAGCGTCAGGCTGTCCCAGCTCGCACAGGTCAAAAGAGAAATAGCCGGATACTTGAGGAGCAGGATATGCGCGCCGGCGAGTGGACCTGCGCGAAGGCGCGCCCGCCGGTGATACCAAAGCCCAAGGAAGATCGAAATTCCCGCAAAGACAGCAATGCGGGCGGCAGGGCGCGGTTGGGACATCATCATCAGGACGTCGCCGAAAGCGATCACCAACGCCAGCACAACGATCGGAGTTCGACTCGATACCCGGACCAACACTCTGCCCGGATAACGCAGGCGGTCGCTACCGAGGTCGGCGACGTCATCGACGATGCGGAAAACCAAAACCAACGTGTAAGCGAGGATGCAACTTCTTAGGGCCTCGCGAACTGTGGGGAGCGATCCTCCCGCGGCGGCCCCCGCGGCCGCGAGCAAGATGGCGAAGGGCACGAACACGCTTGCCGGATAACGCTCACGCCAGTAGTCGTAAATCAATTTAATCGAGGACATGGACCTCCCCTCGATCGCCGTTAACTTCAACCCGTCCCGCCTGGAAGAGTTCACGCGTGGCATGCGCTACACCGACGACGCATGGAATTCCGAATTCGCGCGCCACAATCGCTCCGTGTGAAAGCATGCCTCCGCGTTCGATAACCAGGCCCTTGATGAGGAAAAAGACTGGCGCCCATCCCGGGTCTGTCTGACGTGTAATCAGGATATCCTCCGCGGCCAGGCGGCCTGCTTCACTCGCGTCGCATAGAACGACAGCGCGGCCGGTCGCGCGGCCTCCGCATGCACCCGCGCCTCGCAGCGTGCGCGGACCTCCGTTGGCCGGGTTGGCGTGACCGTTTCGCGGCGATGTTTCGACGCCAGTCTGCAACGCTCCATCCAGCGGGAGATAGTCTCCTTCAGTAAGAGTGAAATTGTCCGAGGGGTGCATCGCCGCGAGGTGCTCGTGCGCGCGCTTGCGAAGGGCCGTAAGTTCCTGCACGTGGTGCGGGAACATGGCGCTCCCGCCCGCAAGCTCGTCGACCTCCGCAACAGTCAACCAGAAGACATCCTCTTGCTCGGCCAGATGCCCGCGCGCCACCAGCCGATCGCCTAGCGCGAGCGCGAGGCGGCGACAGCGGCTGTACAGAAGCGCCTGCTTGAGTCGCGCTCGCTCCCGGTAGGCAATGGCGGCTTGCGTCCAGCGGAGCACGGTGCGTAAGACGGCAGCACGGCTGACGAAGGGCAGCCAACGGGAGATCGGGCGGTTGCGCAACTTTCGCAGTAGGCGCCGCGTTTCATGCTCGCGCTCAGCCAGTTGCCGGCTCAGGGTCGCAGCCGGAGATTCGCCGTCCAGACGTGCATAGGCGCGAATGGTTTCAACCAGCAGCTCAGGTTGTTCCTGAAAGCTTGGCGCCGTGAGCATGAGTTCCGCGGAACAACGGAAACCCCATCGTTGCAAGTACTCCTCGAACCGCGCGCGGAAATCGGTAAACTCTGGATTGACTGCGAGCTGGTCAACAACTGATTCCGCTTCGTACTCAAACAAATTGCGAAGCGCCGGTTCAGCGCGAACGGCCCGCGACAGCTCCCAGAGGTGTTGCACAGGCTCTCCGCTCACGAGCTCGGGAATGGCTTTGAGAAGAGTATTGTGCAGCGCCCCGGGGCGGTTGCCGTCGCTGACTTGTTCGACCTGACGGCGCAGCATCGCGTAACACACCATAGCGGCCGCGTCGGCCAGGCTGGCGTTGGTCCATCGATGACAGCGGATGTCCATCAGCTCGTTGAGCAGTAGCCGAAGATCGCGAAGGGGCAGGGCCCCGAGCCGTTGCGGTTCAGTGCGCTCGGCAAAGTCGTCAACGAGTTGTTCGAACGACGCTACACGTCGCCCGAGGAAGAGATAAAGCCATGAGGTCTTTACGGCTATCACAACAAGCTCGGCGAATTCGCGCAGCCGGCCGCTCTTGACCGGCGGCGCTCCTAGCGATCCACTCGCTCCGACGAAGCTGTTAAATGCAACCACCAGGTCGTCGCCGAAGGGCGATGTGCGAAGCACCGTGTGGATGTTCGTCAGGTTGTAATACATCCTCGCCCCGTGAACGCCGATGATGTGGCGGAGCGCGTCGTCCATCGCATTGATTCGCCGGCGCGACAGCCCAAAGGCACGGGCCAGGTTCCGAAAATAGTGGGCGTAACCAGCGCTCGCGATTGAGTACAGAAAGGGGGAGACGGGGGCCGGGAAGTTCTCATTGATGTTGGCATCCGACCAGCGCACCGGCCGTCCACGCGGCGGCGGCGCGTTTACAGTCACGGTGGCGGTGATCGGACGTGACTGCACGATGTACAGCAAGTCCGCCTGGTCGATGGCCCACTCTACGTCCTGTGCTCCGCCGAGCCCTTCTTCGAGCATCGCGGCGAGCCGGGCAAGCTCGGCGAGCCTTGCTCGAGAGAACAACAGGTTTTCGACGCTCTTGATGGATCGCTCGCCGGCGGAAAGCGCCTGGAATCCGGACCCGTTTCGCTGTAGCAGGAAGCGCCCGGGATCGATCGCGCCGGCCACGAGCGCGTCACCAAGTCCTGGCGTGTGTTCGACCAGCATTGCTCCTTCGGCGGTACGCGTGAACAGAACGCCTGCGGCAAGCGCGTCAACCTGGGTTTGCACGACGACACCCATGCCCCGAACTTCAAACCCTCGAGCGGCGCGGTATGCGATCGCGCGTTCGGACCAACATGAAGCCCAACAGGCCAGCAAGGCATTCTCCAACTCTGGCAAAGTTCGCACGTGAAGAAAGGAATCAAGCTGCCCGGCGAACGAGGCTCGCGCTGAATCCTCGCCGATAGCCGAGCTGCGCACGACGACTGGCCCACGATTGAGCAACGCCTCGGCGGACGCAGCCAACGAATTGCAAAGCTTTGGCGAAAGCGGAGTATTTACAATGAGTTCGCGAATGCGCGCCGACAACTGCCGTTGGCTCGCGAGACCGAGCTCGCCGGCAAGCGATCGGGTCTGCCACTGAGGCAGCGCGCGGATCTTCTCGGCCAGATCATTCTCTTCCAGGTGCGAATCGAAAGCGTGTGCGGTGACGACAAAGCCGCTGGGCACACGAAGGCCAAGCTCCGCGATGAGGCAGAGGTTATGCGCCTTGCCGCCGACGAGCTCGGGAAGCGTTGCCTCGTCGAGCGGAACTATGTAGCCGGCGCTTGCAGGCGCGGCTCGGACGGCAGCGGTTGTCATGCCGGTCGCCTCTTAACGCCCATTTGGAAGAGCCACCAGCTGAACAACCAGTGGATCAAAGGCCCGAGAACAAGCACCAACACCCATGTCATCCGCGGAGTGGGAACTGCTACCGTCACCGCAAGGAGCATTCCGACGATCGAGTCGGTGCGATCGATAGTGAAGCAGATGGCTGCGGTGAGAGCGGACGCCGGAGCTTGCCCGGGCAGAATGCCGAACCTGCGCTTAACGAATGAATTCGGAAGCTCACCAGCCATAAAGCCGAACCCGGCCCAGGCACCAAGCGCGGCGTATCCCGCCGGGGTTAACTGCCACAACGTTGCGGGAGGAACTCCTCGCGAAAGAGAAACCACGATCGCAACCGCGACAAACGCCACCGCCGCGGCTGGGATCATCACCACAAAGCCCCGCAGCGTCTTGTTCTCACCGAGGATTGGCCGTCCGCGAAACGTGCGGCCGCCATCGAGCGGTATCGCCAGCACCTGCGAGGCGCGACTACGCAGCCACAACGACTGCAGAAGGCCGGCAAGCACGAAGGCCACAATTAAGAAGAGACCACAGTGAAGTGGATCTGGCATGGTTGGGTTGGCTCAAATGTCGGCGCCCGTCTCGATCCGATTGTGAAACATGAATGTCTCTCCCGGCATTGCGCGCACACACCTCACCCACGTCCACCAATTTATTTCGTTCTGCGTGTCGTAAGAGATCGAGCGGAGGTGATACCCGGGCACGAATGGATACATGTGGTGGAGTTCGTGAGCGTCGATATGCAGCAGCATAGCCGAAACCCACGATGGGAAGACCAGAGATCGCGTAAACACTGCTTGCTCGACGGCGGGGAACGGAGGGACTAGCTTTCCCTGACTCAGGTTCTGAGGAATGTGCGTGTGCTGGCTCAAAATGATGAGCTCTTCCACGACGAAGGCAAGCAAAGACGCAAGGAGCGTAACCCACAGCAGCGTCCAGGGGCCCACGATAGCGGCGACGGCCACATAAGCTACGAGGAGCGCGCCGATACTGATCGTTATACGGCGGTGGTCTGCCCTCTTAGAGAACAGCGAATGGAGCCGGGGCAAGTTCCAGAAGTTGTTGACCCGATACAGCGTGGCGAAGAGCGGAATCCAGTATCTCCAGCATACGTTCATCAGAACTCGCTCGGCGCTGCCGAGAGGACGAGGTACGAGCGCGGCAGTGGTGGGATCCACATCCTGCCATCCGGTCCATTTGTGATGGCGGCCATGGACGCGCTTCCAGCAGCCGAAGGGGATCATTGAGAAAAAGCCGGCTACCCACCCAACGGGTGCATGCAGAGCCTTTGTGTGGAAAAGCGTTCCGTGTCCACACTCATGAAGCAGCGCAAACCACTGGACCATCGCGGCAGCCAGAACGGCCTGGCCGAGCAGCCACGACCACCATTTGGGTTGGAGGGACACCGCGACACCAACTGCCGTGAGCAGAGTGGCCGAACTCAGCAGCACGCCGCCTGCCCAGTTCGATGTCCGCAAGTGCGCCATCGCGGCTGCAGATGGAGGGACGCCTGGCACAGCGCCGTGATGCATCAGCATCTCTGCCTCTTGCGTCATTACTGGATGTCTCGGGTGCTTTCGGTTACCGCTCGTGCGAAAAAGGTTTTTCAGCGAAGGAACCGAAGTCTCACGTCGGAACCAACGCGCAACAGTGACGTTTATTGCGGCGCATTCTAGTTAGGCGATGGAATTTATGTCAACAAATCGTAGTTAATAAAACATGCGCAGCGATGACTTTGAAAAACATTGAAAATTGCAGCAGGCAGGTAAGAACGAAAAGATCGTGGTAAAGCTGACGACAATCAGCGCCGCAGTTTTTTGAACATTGCTCGCGAATGGGTGCGGATGAGAAAGAGGGTGAGATTCGTTTCGATGGCTGCTCGCATCTCAGATTGCCAATTAGAAGTTCGCAGCGAGTTGAAAATGATTCTGGTACCCCACGAGCAACTGAGGCCCAAGAACTCTTTCAATTTGTTTTTCTTTGCAAATTTATTTTACTCAAGAAGTCGATTACGGCTACAATGCGCCTCGTCCCAGTTCTCCCGACTCACTTTTCCCGTGACGAGAAAAATATCTCTCTGATGCGCTCCAACCAAGGAGGATCAAAGTGCTCAATAATCCCTCTTTCAGACCCCGTCTTCTCGGGTTCTGGGCGATTCTTCTTGTGTTCTTCCTTGGCGGCAATGCGACCGCTCAAACCACGGGAACAATTTCCGGGAGAATTACGGCGAGTGATGGGACGACGCCAATCATCGGAGCGACGGTAAAAGCGCTCCAGGGCACCACGACAATCGCTACGACCTCAACCAACGGAACCGGGGACTACAGCTTAACCCCGCTCAATACCGGAACCTACACTATCAATGCTTCAGCGACTGGGTATGGCAATAAGAGCCAAAGTTCCGTCGTCGTTACTGGAGGAGCAACCACCACAATCAATCTCAGCCTGGATGCGATTGTCAGCGGACCAGTTACGTACATCTACGATTTGCTGGGACGACTGAAAGCGACGGTTAGTCCTGTCGATACCGTCGTCTATGATTACGATTCGGTTGGCAATCTGCTTTCAATTTCAAGGCAGAGCTCTGCTCTCGTCTCCATAATCCAATTCAATCCCTCGAGCGGCCCGGTCGGAACCACCGTCGCCATCAGCGGCACTGGATTTAGCGCCACGGCAGGCCAAAACACTGTCACGTTCAACGGAGTGACAGCGACCGTTTCGTCAGCCACAGCCACCCAACTTCTGGTAACCGTTCCGTCGGGAGCTACTACTGGCCCAATCGCCGTGACCTCGCCAAACGGATCGGCAACCAGCAGCACTTCTTTCACGGTTGGCGCCAGCACTACAGGCGCGCCCTCGATCTCCGGCTTTACGCCAACGATCGGGCCAGCCGGCACTGCGGTAACGATCACAGGCACGAACTTCGAACCGATCAAGACTAACAATAAGGTGAAGTTTAATGTAACGAAGGCCGGCGTCAGTTCAGCATCCCCCACCAGCATTGTGAGTAATGCGCCAACTGGAACTTCTGGCCGCCTTTCGGTGACCACGCCCTTCGGCAGCACCACCAGCACCGGCGACTTTTTTCTAACTCCGTCGCCTTACGTCGCGGCCGATGTTGTCGTAACCAGTCGCATGACTTTCGGCGAAAATCGAACTGTCGCGATTCCGACCGCGAATAAGGTCGGGATGGTTATCTTTGACGGCGCCGCCGGAGAGCGCGTGAGTTTGAAAATCAGCAGCGTGACGCTTTCGAACAGCAATGTCACCATCTACAAGCCGGACGGGACCACGCTGGTTTCAACGCCAGTTACCACTGCAGGAACTTTCATTGAACCTCAAACCCTTCCGCTCTCGGGAACATACACTATTCTGGTGGATCCGACTGGCACAGCCACCGGCAGCATGCTCATCAATTTGTACAATGTGCCTGCTGATATCACCGGCCCAATCGTCGCCGGCGGTTCATCAGTCCCACTCAGCCTCGGGACGCCCGGCCAGAATGCCAACATCACTTTCACGGGCACCGCGGGACAAAAGGTGAGTTTGAGCCTAACGAGCCTGTCGATCACCCAGGTATTGGTCTACGTCAAGAATCCCGATGGCTCGACGCTGGCCTCGCGACAGATGGCTGGGGTTTACGGTAACGATATGATTGACACGCTCGTCCTGCCGGCGAACGGAACTTACTCAATTCTGGTAAATCCAACTACGTCGTATACAGGCGGCATCACTTTAACGCTCAACGACACAACCGATATTAACGGGACCATCGTTGCCGGCACGCCCGTCGCGCAGAGCATCACCACGCCTGGAAAAAATGCCTACTTCTCTTTCAATGGCAACGCGGGACAGCGAGTCAGTTTGAACCTCACCGGGGCTTCTTACACCACCACATACTCCCAGGGGATGTCCTATCCGGGCGCGCACGTCTCGATACTCAATCCGGACGGTTCAACTCTAACGTCGCTTACTCTCACCACGGCTAATGGGTTAATTGACGCAGTCACTTTACCCGCGGCGGGCACATTCAAAATACTGCTTGATCCACGCCATGCTAATACCGGCAGTGTGACATTGACCCTTTACGAGGTGTCAGACATCACTGGGTCAATTGTTATCGGCGGTTCATCAGTCCCACTAAGCCTCGGGACGCCCGGACAGAATGCCAACATCACTTTCACGGGCACCGCCGGACAAAAGGTGAGTTTGAGCCTAACGAGCCTGTCGATTACCCAGCTCTGGGTCTACGTCAAGAATCCCGATGGCTCGACGCTGGCCTCGCGACAGATGGCTGGGGTTTACGGTAACGACATGATTGGTACGCTCGTCCTGCCGGCCAACGGAACTTACTCGATTCTGCTAAATCCGACGGGCTCGTATACCGGTAATATCACGCTCACGCTCAACGATAATACCGACATTGAGGGTACGATTGCTGCGAACGGCACGCCTATCGTGCAAAGCATCAACACGCCAGGAACGAATGCCTATCTTTCTTTTACAGGTACTGCCGGTCAGCGAGTAGCACTGCACATCACTGGCATTTCCTACACGCAGACTTACTCACAGGGGAGCTCTACCGCCGGTGGTAACATTTCGATCATCAAACCGGACTCGTCCACGTTGACGTCAATTGCCTTCTCTGTGAACAACGTGTACATCAACCAAACCACGTTAGCGACGAGCGGCACCTATAAAATCCTGATTGATCCGCACCACGCGAACACCGGAAATGTAACTCTGGCGCTTCACGACGTACCGCCGGATTTCACCGCGACCGTTCAGATAAATGATCCGGCGATCAACGTGCCGCTGAATTCAGTCGGTCAGCACGCGCATATCACCTTCAGCGGCACTCAGGGTCAGCAAACCACCGTACGAATCACCAACAACACGATTGTCGGCGTGCGAGTCAAGTTGTTGGCACCGGGCGGCTCGCAAATTTACCTGACGAATTTCGGCTCCGACTACAACATCAACCTTGCGATGCCGTCGCTCCCGACCACCGGGACCTATACGCTCATCATCGACCCGTATATCGGCAGAACCGGCAGCCTGAATTTGCGAGTGACCAGTCCGTAGCAGCACAAGCGGAGGAGACAATGAAGAGGCACCTCAACACAGCGGTGGCGGTAACGCTCATGTCCCTGATGACCTTCGGCCAGTTATTAGTGTTTGCCGGTACGAAGGAAGCAGAGAGATCAAATCGACAGCCTGCCGTTCCGCCCAAATTCATCCGCCGCCTGAAACAGGACGCAGGCACCAAACCGAAGCGGCCTGCAGGCGAAAGCTCGACCGTTTTATCCGACGGCCGATTCCTCTTACTCGGCGGCGAGGGTGCGAAAGATTCGCTCACCGATGCTGAGATTAGAGACGCTCAAACCGGCGCCGTTACGCGACTGGCTCAGGGTCTGATTCAGAAGCGCGCCTGGCATACCGCCACGGTGCTTCCCGATGGAAAAGTCGCGATCATCGGCGGCATTGCAGCGAAAGGCAAACTGGCCGGCACAGTTGAGATTTTCGATCCCGAAACATCAACTTTTAGTCGAGCTCCCGGTCAAATCGCCCGCGCGTACCACACCGCAACGTTATTGACCGACGGCCGCGTTTTCATTGCCGGTGGGTCAGATGAACAAGGCAGCTTGCTTGGCAATGTCGAGTTTTGGAATGAAGGCAAGTCATCCTCAGCTTCAAATGCACGTCTGCAGAATGCTCGTATTCGAGGGACTGCTTCACTTCAGTCTGATGGTCGTGTCCTGATCTCAGCCGGCGCTGATGAATCGGGCGCAGCGATCTCAAGTGCGGAAATTTATTTCCCGGAGAACGACTCGCTTACCTGGATTCCGGCGCCGCCGGCGGAATCAGAAACCGCTGCACCGCGTCTCGTATTTTCTTCGCCGGCCGACGGAACCTTCGGAGTCGATCCGAACCTGCGCATCGCGCTTCGTTTTTCAAAAGCCTTACGGCCGGACACCATTAATCGCACAACGGTCCGCTTAGCCGGGCCCACCGGCGAGGTGCCGGCCAGAGTCGTGGCTGCGGAAGCCGGCCGCCTCGCTTTCGTGACGCCGTTAGCGGCGCTGGCATCAGATAGCACCTATCACGTGAGTATTGACGGCGCCTCAAATGTCGATGGGCAAAAGCTCGCCTTCACTTCGATCGCTTTCAAGACAGAGCCTGACGACAACTGCCGCAGGCAGGGCTTGTGCGGCGTCGGAGCTCAGATCATCGATGCTGACAGTTGGATTCCGGGACCGCAGAATTTCAAAACGGATTGGAAGAGCGGCCGAGCTAATTCCATGGAATCTCTGCCCGCGTTACAGGCCGCGAGCGGAGAGACAGCGTTGGCCGGACAGGTACGTGCGTTAAGCGGGAATCCACTGGCCAATGTGACTCTTCAGATTGGCAACCGGACCGCGGTTACCGACCACACCGGACGTTTTCTTCTAACCAGTCTGCCCGCGGGCCGGCATCAACTAACGATCCAGGGCCACACGGCCGGCAAACCCGGAAAGCGATACGGCACCTTCGATGTGCTCGTTGATATAACGGCGGGCAAGACGATCGCGCTGCCTTACACGATTTGGCTGCCGGTGCTTGACGATCAGAATGCCGTGCCTTTGCCGGTGCCAACCGATCGCGAAATCGGCGTCACCACGCCGCGCGTGCCGGGAATGGAAGTGCGCGTCCCGCGCGACTCGGTATTGCGGATGCCGGCGGGCGCGCATCACTCGCATGGCTTGAAGCGACAAGAGTTGACCTCGATGTCGATCACGCCAATTCCGGCAGATCGGACTCCCTTTCCGTTGCCTGCAGGCGTGACTGACGCGCTTGTATTCACGCTTCAGTTGCACGGCGCAAAGATCGAAGGACCGCAAGGCGAAAAGCGTCCCGGCTTCCGCATCGTCTATCCAAATTATCTAAACCTGCCGGCGGGCGATCGGGTTGAGTTTTGGAACTACGATCCGTCCGGACCCGGTTGGTACAAGTACGGGGAGGGAACTGTGACCGCCGATCGGCGGCAGGTGATTCCCGACGCGGGCGTCGAGTTACAGAGCATGCACTGCATCTCTTTGATGTTCAAATCGTTCGTTGCCTGGGTCTCTCCCGCAATGTCGTTACTCATGGCCTTTTTCGACGGCGATCCGGTTGACCTCAGCACCGGCCTATTTGTCTACCGTAAGACCGATCTCATCCTCCCAGACGTCATACCTGTCGAGCTTTCCCGAACTTATCGTCAGAACGATTCGAACGCTCGCTCGTTTGGCAAAGGTTTCACGCATCCTTATGACATGTTCATCTATGGCGACACCGCGAACTACGGTGAAATCATCCTGCCCGATGGAGCTCGAATACACTTCGACAAAATCCCGAACAGCAGCCCATGGGTTTACGAGTGCACTAGAGGCCCGGGCCCGTTCTATAAGGCGACGATGCGACAAATTACCGGCGTCGGGCCCAACGGCGCCTGGGAAGTGAAGCTGGTTGACGGCACCATTTATCAATTCGGAATTAAGGTGCTTTACGGAGACATTTTCGGTATTCATGACTCTATAAACTTCCTGTCGGTGATTCAAGATCGCTTTGGCAACAAAGTGACGATCACGCGCGATGCCAATCTGCGCATTTCGCGCGTGACATCACCCAATGGCCGTTGGATTGAGTTTGGGTATATCGACGCCTCCAACCGCATTGCCACGGCCACTGATAACAGTGGACGTGTCGTGAGTTACCTCTACGATGCCAGCGGGCGTCTGTGGAAAGTGACGGACGCGAAAGGGGGCGTTACTGAATACACATACGATTCTAACGATCGAATGCTGACGATCAAAGATCCGCGCAACATCGTCTATCTAACGAACCAGTACGATGCCACAAGTGGACGCATCACCAGCCAAACGCTGGCCGACAACGGCGTCTATCAATTCACATACACGGTGGACGGGAACGGCAAAGTTACGCAAACGGACGTCACTGATCCTCGTAATTACGTGCGCCGCGCCACGTTTAACTCGGTCGGTTTTTGCGTCACCGACACTTTCGCATTGGGCACTGCGATCCAGCAAACCTACACCTACCAGTGGCAGACTGGAACCAATTTCCTCCTCAGCATGACCGACCCCTTGAACCGCACCACCGCGCTGACTTACAACGCGCAGGGATACCTGACCAGCGTGACGAGGCCTTCCGGAACACCAGATGCCGTCACCACGAGCATGACTTACGACTCGCAGGGCAAGCAGGTTGTCAGCGTTACCGATCCATTGAATCAGACGCTCGCGTTTACCTACGACAGTAACGGGATGCTTACGGAGGTAACTGATCCGCTCAATCATCACGCTACGTTCACGTACAATTCAGCCGGACAAATCCTGACAGCTACGAATCCGCTGCAGCAAACCACCCAATTCACCTATGACTCCGGCGATCTAGTTGCGATTACCGATTCACTCAATCGTACCGTCAATCAGTATATCGATGCCGCCGGACGGGTGACTCAAGTCACTAATCCGATGGGGGATGTTGTTCGTTCCGAGTTTGACAGTATGGGTGACGCTACGCGTGCCATCGATCCGCAGCAGGGCGCGACGCAGTTTGCCTACGATCCGAACGGGAATATTCTCAGCGTTACCGACGCCCGCAACAGCGTCACCAGCTACATCTATGACAACATGGATCGCCTCACTACCCGCCGCGATCCGCTGTTGCACGACGAGATTTACGAGTATGACCTCAATGGTAATCTCACGGAGGTGACGGATCGCAAGAGTCAGATAACCCAATTCACTTACGACGCCCTCAACCGTCTCACTCAGGTCACTTACGCCGACGCATCCACCACGTCTTACACTTATGACTCTGTCAACCGGTTAACGCAGGTGGTTGACTCGGTCTCGGGAACGATCACATACGCTTACGACAACCTCGATCGAGTAACCAGCGAGACCACTCCGCAAGGCACGGTCAGCTACACCTACGATGCGGGCGGCCGCTGCACCAGCATGACCGTCGCCGGACAACCACCCGTCAGTTACACCTACGACAACGGCAACCGCCTGACGCAAATCACGCAGGGAAGCTCGACTGTTACGATCGCCTACGACGATGGTGGGCGAAGAACTTCGCTAACCTTACCGAACGGCATCGTTACTGAGTATGGCTATGACGCAGGCTCACAGTTGACCAGCCTCACTTACAAGCAGGGTGGGAATGTAATTGGCGATGTGACTTATGAATATGACTCGAATGGCCGGCGCACACGCATGGGCGGGAGCTTTGCGCGAAGCATAATGCCTCAACCCGTCGCTTCAGCTACTTACAATGCCGCTAATCAGCAACTGAGTTTCGGTGGCCAAACTCTGACCTATGATCTTAACGGGAATCTGGTCAGCGACGGAGTTAACACATACACCTGGGACGCGCGCGATCAGCTCTCTAACGTGACCGGCAGCGGGACTACCGCAAGCTTCCAATACGATTCGCGTGGCCAACGTGTCGGCAAAACCCTCAATGGAACCACCACAAACTTTCTCTACAACGGCGCGAACATAGTCCAGGAACAATCGGCACAGACCGGCACTGCCAACATTCTTTCGGGAGGCATCGATGAAATCTTCACGCGTACCGATTCCAGTGGGAGCTGGAATCCGTTGCTCGACGGCCTTGGCAGCTCGCTCGCACTGACCGATGCGACCGGTGCGGCACAGACTCAATACACTTACGGCGCGTTTGGTCAATCAACGGCGACTGGCGCAGACAACAACAACGCGGCCCAGTACACCGGCCGCGAAAACGACGGAACCAGCCTGCAGTTCAATCGCGCCCGTTACTATTCAGCGACGCTGCAACGGTTTATCAGCGAAGACCCGCTCGAGTTTGAGGGCGGTGACATCAATCTCTACGCGTACACGGCAAATAGTCCAACGAATTTTACCGATCCTTCGGGTTTGAGTGTCGGCGGAATCAGCGGACGGATGCGGAGCATTGCGCAACGCAAATTGAACTATGATTATTTGCTGGGTTTCGCCGCCCACACTTCCGCCGGCTTTGGCGATCGGCTTACGTCGCTTGTTCCGTGGCCCGTGAGCGAGTTCATCGGGACCACCAGCTTAACTGAAATAATACGGAATCAGACTCCGGGCGGGGCGGTCATTGACAAGAATTCTTCTGCCTATCGGGCCGGTGGTGACACTGGTAATGCCGTGATAATGGCGCTGACCGCCGGAGCTGGCGCTGGAAGCAGTGGAGGCGCTTCAGGTGCGCGAACCACGGCCACCTTCGATGCGGGTCGAACCGGCCACATATTCCGCCAGTCACCCGGCCACGTGACTCCGGGTACCGCAGCCTCGCAGGGTAGGTTCGCAAGACTGTTTGAAAGGGTGGCTTCAAACCCCAAGAACGCACGGCCTGACTTGGTAACACCAGCAAAAGCCAGGAGCGGCGTTCAAGTGTACACACAGACGTTTCGAAATGGGCAGGTTTGGGTTGAGATACGCAATGGTATCATTCAGAACGCTGGAGTCAATCCGGTAGGAGCATTTCGATGACATCGCAAGAAAAAGCGACTGCACTGGATGCCCAAGAGCGTCCAGTGGAAGCCGCCGAAGCTTACGAGTCGGTCATCGTGAAGTCCGACGCGGACCTTGATACTTACCTCAACCTGGCGGTTCTGTATTTTGTATGTAACGATGGCGGCTACTCAGCTCACCATAAACTCTCCGAACCTTTTCTGGACCAGGCTTGGAATCGAACGAGCGAGCTCATTACGGAAGCGGCTGAACGATTTGGGGAAAACGCAGAACTGAAATTCTGGAGGCGTTATTTTGATTTTATTCTGCGCGGCGCGGACCCGTTCTATCCCGAATGTGAGCTCCTGGTTGAGGAGGGAACCACACTCGTGCCTTATTTCCATTTATTTGCTGGCCCAGACGGAGGAAAATATAGAGACCAAGCAGAAAAGCTTCTTACGTCGGTGAACTCAGGATCGACCGAGAAGGAAAGATATATCAAGTCTGTTCTCGAAGGGACCTTCAAGCGACAAAGATTTGCCCGTCTGTCTTAAACGTGCTGAGTTGGAAACGGTGAATAATCGCGATTGGTACTCGGATTTCTATGACGTTCCCGTGATCTTTGTTGGACCATCGTAAATATTTACCGGTCTTCAGAACCACCGAAAGAATACTTTCACACCGATTTCCTTCTAGACCCTCTTCAGAGCACCGAGCGCCTGGTCATTGGCACACGGTGCGAGGCATGACGCAACGCAAGCTGAACTATGACTATGTTCTGGGTTTCAGCGCCAACCATGCCGCGGGCTTCGGCGATCGCTTAACGTCGCTTGTTCCGTGGCCCGTGAGCCACTTCATCGGCTCCGTGAGCTTAACTGAAATAATACGGAATCAGACCCGGGCGGCGCGGTCGTTGACCCCAATGTCGGCCAGGATCCGGTTCCCGACGTCTTGGGCCCGCCCATTGTCATGAGGAAGTCGGTGGGATTGGCTCTGAGGATTGTCTTCTAAGGTTCCAGCGACGGCTCGTAGGTAACAATGAACTCGAGAAACTTTGACACTTCGATCATGTCCTTCCCCGTGAATCTGATGCTGTGCGCGTCGGTGCGTTCCACAATGCTCAGGTAACTCAGGACTTCGGATGGGCGATAGTTTTTGAAACGCACATCCAACTGAATAGGGCCCGCCAGCTTGTGGGGCTTGAAATCTTTGATCCGGCCGATGGCCTTCTTTACCTTCTCGCGGATTAACTGGTAAGAGGCTTCGGGCATCAATGTTTTCGCCGAGTGAAAACCCGTCGACCATTTGACCACCGCGCCTTCGACATCTCCCAGCAGCTTTGTGGTTTCTATCACCACGGCGTCGTCGCCCGATACCATAATCACCGGGACGTTAAAGTGACCGGCGATCGCTGCATTGATGCCGGCCTCCGAGACGGAAACGCCTTTCAGTCGCACGTCAGCGAGGCGGGCACTTGATATTGTGTGCGCTCGCACTCCTTGAGGGTTGGTGGTCCCGGTGTGATAGCCGATAAAGATCGCGCCGGCGAAAGTCTCATCAATACCCTGCATCATCATCAAAGGCCGCGGCCAGGCGCGTACAAGCAGGACATTCTTCGGCAGTTTCTCGATCAGCAGGTTCTGACCATTGCCGTGTGAGTCACTGACGACAATTTCCGTCGCGCCGGCTTCGAATGCGGCCTCGATCGCGGCGTTTACCTCCTGCGTCATGAACTCTCGGAACCGTTGATACTCAAACCCCTGAGGTCCCAATTGCTCGTTGGTTACCACGCCAACAACGCCTTCCATGTCCGCGGAAATATATATTTTCATCTTTCTTTCCTGCGCCTTAACGGTCAGGAGCGTGCCAAATATCAAGAGCGCCAAACAGACAACGCAAGATTTCATCCTCATCGCTCCTTTATTTTATCGAAGTTGTTGGCATGAGAACGCTTTGCAGCCGGTCGAGCGCGCCTTGTAACACTTCATCTTCACGCGCGATGCACAGTCGCATGTAGTTGTTCCAGTGATCTGTGTCGGTGAAAGCATTCCCCGGTACGCCGGCCACTCCTGCTCGATCCATCAAAAGCTGATTAAACTCCATCGCATCCGTAAACCCTTCTGGGATACGGGCCCAAACATAAAATGCAGAACCTGAGTCAAAAGTCTTAAACCCCACCTGCTCAAGTACCCCAACAACCAGTTTCCTTTTCGCCGCAAACGTTTCGCGTAAGCGCGGGTAGTACTGCGGGTCAGTCATTAACACTTCGCTCAAGGCACGCTGTAGCGGAGTCGGCGAGCATACGTAAAAGACATTATTGGCGCGGTTGAGAGGTGAGATGAGGCTCGAGTTGCCGTAAACGTAACCCAGGCGCCAGCCGGAAATATTCCATGATTTGGAGAAAGAGTTGACTGTGATCGTTCGGTCCCACATGCCAGGCAGGGTCGCGATAGAAGTATGGGGCTGTGTGCCAACCACGTAATGTTCATAAACCTCGTCTGCTATACAGAGAAGATCAAACTCCTGACAGGCCGACGCAATTAGCTTCAGCTCACTCGCGCTGAACACCTTGCCGGTAGGATTCACAGGCGTACAAAGGATGATTGCTTTCAGGGGAAACGACTGCCGGTTCTTCAGCTCTCGGCAGCGCGCGCGTAATTCATCAGGGTCGAGTGCAAGGCTCTCACCGTGAAGCGCGAGCACCTCAGTGCTTCCTCCCAACTCGTTGATAATGTGGCGGTGATACGGATAGTAAGGCTCAAAGACGAGCGCGGAGGCGCCTCTTAGGTAGCTTTGAGCGATCGCAACGAGCGCACCAGTCGCGCCGGGAGTAATCAATAGTTCGAGCTGATCACTTTCGGGATCGATTCTGATGCCGTTAAACGTAGAAATCTTTTCCGCCACGGCGAGGCGAAGTTCGTCCAGGCCTTCGGCCGGACCGTAATGATTCAGGCTGGCCGAGATTATTCGAGCAGCCGCGCCGGCTAAAGCGGGATTAATAGCCAGTTCCGACTGGCCCTGCACAAGGTTGCCGCTCGGAGGCACAAGTCTTGTCAGCGCTCTAATGTCAGGGGGGGATGTTTTCTTCATTGGTTTCATCGGCACAAATAAATCAGCAATCTTATCTTCGGAAAAACTGTTCTTGTCTACTCGTAAATGTCATCGATAAGTTTAGTCCGGGCTATTCTAATGATGCTATCAGTCCCGCAAGCATAGCGCAGCGCCGCACGATATCCGAGATTAAGACGTGTTCATGTGTGGCGTGCGCGCCATCCCCATCCGGGCCAAGACCGTCGAGGACGGGAACACCAAGTGCTGCCACGAAATTGCCGTCCGAGGCTCCCCCGACCGAACGCTCTCTCAGTTCAAAACCCAGACAACCAGCTACCTCGCGGGCGAGCTGATAAAGTCTCACCACTCCTTCGGTCCGTTCAAGCGGGCCACGATTGAGTCCGCCCGCCACGGTGAGACGTATGCGTTTGTCAAACGGCTCCAAGTTGCGCATGAGCTCAGAGATTCGCTGAGCTTCTTTCATCCGACTGAATCGGACATCAACTTCGATCTTTGCTTCCGCCGCCACCACGTTGCTACGGGTACCGCCACTCACGACTCCCACATTAAAAGTCGTACCGCTCGCTGAGTTTTTCATGGAGTGAAACCGTTCGGTTTGACGAGCAAGTTCGAGAATTGCGCTGGCGCCTGCTTCGGGATTCAAACCCGCGTGCGCCGCAATTCCCTGAGCTGCGACCGTCCACATAGCCACACCCTTGCGCGCTGTCTTCACCTCTCCTCCTGGGGCCGGAGGCTCAAGAACCAGAGCTTGCTTGGTGCGGCGCGCTTCTTCCTCCACCAGCGCGCGCCCGGTTTTGCTTCCGCTCTCTTCATCGCAGGTCAGAAGCAAAGTCACGGGACCCTTTGGGGGGAGGTCGAGGACATCCAAAGCGCGCAGCGCTTCCAGGGCCAGCACACAGGAGGCTTTCATGTCGAAAATTCCTGGACCATAAAGTCGTCCCTCCTCCGCGCGCACGCCTTGGGTGCGCAACGTGCCGCGCGGATGAACCGTATCGGTGTGGCCCAGCAACAAAGTTCTGGATCCATTCCCAGCATTGCCATCGAAGGCAGTCAGCTTTAAGTGTTCGCCATAGCCAGGCACACGTATTCTCTCGACTGAGGTAATTGCCGGAATATCGCGAGCAGTATTCAGCAGAAGATCGACCACATCCCGACTACCCTCGAAGTCACCAGATGGCGATTCAGTTTCAACAAGCCTGCAAATCGATTCAAGGATCTCATCCTGCCGGCCCGACAGAAACGCTTGTAGCGCCAGAATCTCGGTAGAATCAGAAGGGTTCATGATCTGCTGGCTCAAATCTAATCGTCGCCTAAGATCTTCCTAATGCAGCTTCAGACGATTTGGTTAATTTTTCTTCCGCGGCTGAGAAGGTACACACCAACGGAACAATCGTTCCTCGCCGAAACATAAAAGTCCTCAACCAGATACCCTGCAGATATCCCTTCGCTAAACGCCCGTCGAGTTTCTTCTCGCCACTCTGAAGCTAGTTGTGGGTTTTCAATCTGCAATGAGTTGATGTCTGACGGGATTTCAATTGAGAGAAGTTCCTGGTCAAAGTTTTTCGCTGACGCTTCTCTCTCAGGTGTGTTGTTTGGTCCGACTCGAACCAGCGGGGATACGCTTCCGGGCTCAGGAGTTGATGGCCTGCTGCCTTCCAGTATTCGGCCCCGGACTCGTCGGCTATCGAGCCGCCACGTGACCCAGAGTCGATCGGTGCCCATGCCGATCTGAAGCAAAAAGCCAGACGTGGTTTCACCATAAAAGTTAACTTTGTACGTGTCGGCGAGCACTCCGAGTTTTGCGAAGTTAAAATGCGCGTTCAAACTCTGAAGGGGGTCGAACGTCCACGTCATAGTGTCAATGCCTTGTGCCAGAGCGCGGTCCCGCTGAGCAAGTTTAAGTCGGTAGCCCAGGTTCAAATTGCGATGCGATGGCGTGACCGCCAGCATGTGCGAATGATGGACCAGACGATCCTTCTCACGTCCCACGAAGCTGTACGCAAAGCCCACCAACGCCGGCCCGTCAAACGCTCCTAATAAAATTGCGCCCACCTCTCGCGTCGCCGCAAGGATGTTAAGCGGGACGACGTCGCGATCGTCGGATTGCCAGACTTCCTTCTGGAGAGTCTCAACCTCTCGCATTTCTGAGCGGAGCGTTATCTCTCGGATAAGGATGGGCCGTTTTGCGATAGCGCTGGACACAGTGACTATTTAAGCCAGATCCCCGTTGGAACCTTTCGGCTCGCGATACCAACGAGAGCCCGAAGCGTACTCTCTGTCGGTCGGCCTTAATCGCGTCAGCGCACGCTTGGGATCGATATGAGAGCAGGCTACGTGGATCGCGTTGATCGCCGCCGTTGGAGCGACATACGAATTAAGGAAGGACGGGCTGACCACGGAAGCCACGAGATGCGTGTCACAGTAGCGCGCCAATGGTGACGTATCACTGTCGGTGATTCCAAAAGTCGGGACACCCTGTTTTCTGGCACGCAGTACGGAATCGACCGTATCCCTGAGACATTGCCCGAAGCTGATAGCCACGAGTACATCCTTCGGGGTCAGGACTTTCACCTTGTATTGCAGCGTTCCGGTGCTGCCCGTCGGCGCCTCCGCGTCGAACCCCAGCGCTGACAATCCGTAGGCCAGATAAAAAGCCAGCGAAGCGGCGAAGTCCAACCCGACCACGAGGACGCGGCGCGACCGTTTGATTAGCTTGGCTACTTCTATGACGCGCTCTCTATCCAAATCCGATTTTAATGTATTGATGTTGTCGAGCGCTTTCTCCAAAGCATGATCGATATGATCGGCGACGCTGGCTTTCTCGCGGGTGGCTGCTTTTAGCACAGCGTACGGCGTGATTCGCGTGACGAAGTGCTGGCGCAGGTCGGCAGAAAAATCAGAATAACTCTGATAACCCAACACCTGGGTCGCACGGAGAATAGTGGTCGCGTCGACGCGATAGCGTTTAGCTAATTCACGAGACGAGAGGAAGCACGTTTCTTCCGCGGAGTCGAGTATCGCCCTGACCAACTCGCGGCGCCGTGGATTAAGCACCGACTGCGCCTCCGCGAACCGAGTCTCCAGAACGGAAATCCTTCCGTCAGAGTTCAAGTCATGGTCATTAATTGAGCGTCGTTTCTTCCGATGTGAGTTTGACCTGTTCATCTTTTGATTTCCTGGTTCTGAGAAATCAGGGGTCTCTTTGCGACCGAGTGTTTCACGCAACGCCGGGATGATTGACGGAAGTCTTCAAATTTATACGGGTAACAAGTTTCGTTTTCGACAGACCGTGGTTGACGCGGTCTGGCCATTTATCGGGGCGCAAGATAGCAGAACTCGGCTCAACGCACAAGACCCGTTGCAGCATGTGCAGCATTATTGACTTTCTGCAGCACTTGCGTTATACCCCTTCGCGAAGTTTCAAGAAGTCTTCCTTAAAAACGAGAATCACGATGGCCCCTGTACGACGATTCCGGGTAATTACGGTGCCGCTGCTCGTGGTCGAGGACGGAAGCACGCTCACGCTCAACAGAAACCTGACCTTGGGAACTAGCGTGACTACACTTATTTGGAGGTAAGACAAAGCCATGAGAACTACGCGACTCATCGTTGGTGTTGGCCTCGCATGTCTATTTTTCGGCGTGCCTGCATTCGGACAAACAGCCGGCACTGGAGCAATTACCGGAACGGTAACCGATCCACAGGGCGCGAGCGTATCCGGTGTGGAAGTGACGATCGCCAACGAAGCGACCGGCGAGAAACGTAATGCTGTGAGCCAGGACAACGGCGATTACGCCTTTTCGCAGCTGCTGCCGGGCGCCTACCGTATTGAGTTTTTCAAGTCAGGCTTTAAGAGGGCGGTCAAGGCGGGACTTCGTGTCAACGTCACGGAGACCAGCCGGCTCGACATCCAGCTTGAAGTAGGCGAAATGACTCAGACGGTCAGCGTGACCACTGAGACCGAATTACTGCAATCGGAGTCTCCCGCGCTGGGACGAGTCACAGATGAGGTCACGGTAAAGAATCTTCCCTTGGTTACTCGCAACTACACTCAGATCGTGACGCTGTCGCCGGGGATTGCCGCCGACGTCACGAATGCCACTGCTCTGGGACGCGGGACGGGCGGGCAGTCCGGGGGAGCGTTCCGCTCAAACGGCGCGTTTGGTGGAGACAATAACTTCCAGATGAATGGCGTGCAGATTAACGACCTTCAGGCAAGCGGCGGCTTTAGTGGCGGCATCGCCATTCCCAGCCCCGATGCAATTCAGGAATTCAAAGTGCAGACCGGTCTGTACGATGCCTCTTTCGGGCGCAACGCCGGGTCGAACGTAAACGTCGTGACCAAGAGCGGCGGGAATGCGTTCCATGGTTCGGCATTCGAGTTTTTCCGCAACGATGTACTCAACGCGAACGACTTTTTCCGTAATCGTGCCGGGCAACCGCGCGGCATCTTGAGACAGAACTTGTTTGGTGGCACGGTCGGCGGTCCGATTAAGAAAGACAAATTACTCTTCTTCTTTTCTTATCAGGGGACTCGGCAGATTAACGGAGTAGGCGGCGGCTCAACCGCAAACATCTCGTCGCCGGCTTTCACCAACGATCGCTCGCGCGCCGCATTGGGAGCTTTGTTTGCAGGGCAAAGAGGCAACGTCCAGAACCAACTTGGCGGCGTTGGGCCGGCCATTCTCGCTGACGGCTCAAACATCAGCCCGCAGGCCATCGCTTTGTTGAACCTGAGACACCCGAACGGGGGATTCATCATTCCCACGCCGCAAACAGTTAATCCGGCGTTGCCGTTTGACGTGCGCGGATTTTCGGCGTTCAGCGAACCTGGCACCTTTGACGAAGACCAGTTCATGGTAAACCTGGACTTGCTGCACACTAACAACAGCAGAATCTATGGCCGCTTCTTCGCGGCTGACAGTGACCTGGTGAACCCGTTTCCGCCCAGCCAAACAGGTGCTCCCACCGTCCCCGGATTCCCGGTATTTATCCCCAACAAGTTCAGGAACCTTTCGCTGGCGCACATCTACACAATAAGGCCAACTCTAATAAACCAGTTTGATTTCGGGTTCCACCGCACAGAGGTCGGTAACCTTCAACAGGAACTATTCACGTTTGCGGACATCGGAGTGAATGCACAGGGGGACGCCAATCAGTTTCCGGTGATTGGCGCCGGTACGATGGCTACTGGTGGTAATGGGCAGAGCGTGCGGGTGAATCAAGACCACTACAACTTCCAGGATTCGGTGACTTGGATTAAGGGACGTCACACGTTCCGTTTTGGTGGCGGCTACACTCGCAGCTATCTCGACCTGGCCGACTTCACTTTCTTCGGCGGAATCATTTCGCTGAGTTGGACTGACATTTTGCTGGGTCTACCAGGCGGTGCCTTTCCCGGCACCGGCAATGGCACACCGTTCAGCAATATCTTTGCTTCGATCGACTTACCCGGCGATCTCGACCGCTCGTGGAAAGTCGACGATGGGAATCTCTACATCCAGGACGATATCAAGTTGACTCCTTCATTTACCTTGAACGTTGGCTTGCGTTATGAGCGACTTGGGCATCTTGGTGACAGCGGCGGCCGAAACTCAGGGTTCGATATCAGCCTGGCCAATCCCAATCCGCCGGCTGGGGGGAGCCTCGCAGGCTTTACCGTCTCCAATAACTTTCCGGGCACTATTCCGGCGGGCGTGACGCAGTTGGACAATGAGTTCGGCGTTCGCGGAGAAGGACAGAATAACTTCGATCCCCGAATCGGCTTCGCCTGGCGGTTGCCGAATTCCTTTCTGCCATTCACCGAGCGGATGGTTATGCGCGGAGGCTACGGGATTTACCACACCCGCGCGACGGGACAGGCCTTTCTTCAGTTGGCTACCGCGCGGCCCTTCGCAGCGCTGCGTCAGCTTCAAGGCGCCCCCAACGCTGCCGCCACGATTGCGAATCCATTTCAGCCGCAGCCCGTGCTGCCTGGATTCTTACCTTATTCACCGACGACCGCGTTAACAACGTCACTGGTTGTTCCGGATTATCGGCCACCCAGAACGCAGCAGTATAACTTCAACATTCAGGTAGATCTTGGACACAACTACCTGTTGGAAGCAGGCTACGTAGGAACACGCGGCGATAACCTGGTCTTTTCTCATTCACTCAACCAGGCCCAACTGGCCAGCCCTGCCAATCCGATTCGTGGGGTGACGACTAACACCGTGGCCAGTATTCCGTTGCGCGTGCCCATCCAGGGTTTTACGGCCACAGGATTGAACGCTATCGATTCGGGCGCCATCTCTCGGTACAACAGTCTGCAACTTAGTCTCACGAAGCGGTTCAGCGGTGGTTTGCAGTTTCTCGCCGCCTACACGTTCGCTCATGCTTACAGCGACGCGGCCGCAAACACTACGGCTGCGGGTACTGGCGGAATCGCCGGAAACCAGAATGACCGAAGCGCCACTTACGGCCGGGCTGACTTCAATCGCGAGCACCGATTCGTTTTGAGTTACGTTTATGATTTTCCCAGTCCGAGACAATTCAACTCTGTCGTGAACAACTTGTTGGGCGGGTGGTCACTCGCGGGTGTGACCACGATCCAATCGGGTGTCCCGCTTAGCCTAACCGGCACCAACGCACAAAACGCCTTTGGCATCACGAGTGACCGCGCGCCGTTAGCCGCGGGTTGCACGCATGCGAACCTGGTTACGTCCGGTTTCACGATCAGCAGGTTGGGCGGAGCCAGCGGTGGCTCGGGTTACTTCAACAGAGTGTGTATTAACGGACTGCTTGCGGTCGGCGGCGCGGCTGTATGGCCGCTAATCGAACCGGGCGGCGGCAGGAATTTCGGTAACAGCGGCGTGGGTATCGTAATCGGCCCCGGTCAGAATAATTCCGACGTCGCGATCATCAAGCGGACACCGCTTCGTTTTATCAATGAGGCCGCTAATGTCGAGTTTCGCACCGAGCTCTTCAACGCTTTCAACCATCCGCAGTTCGGCAACCCAAGCACCAGTGTTTCCGCGGCGACATTTGGGGTGATCTCAAGTACCTCTGTGAACCCGCGGATCATTCAGTTTGGGCTGAAGTTGAACTTCTGATGATGAACAATTTGTGTCCATTTTCTTAGTCGACACCCTGTTGGTGAACGTGCGGCGGTTTCAATAGAACCGCCGCGCTGTATTAGTGGCCGTCCCCTCAGAAGATGTCAGGGATGATCGTCGTGAATTGTTGAAGCAGCGGTCGGGAGTTGCCGCGGGCTTTGCGCCCAGAAACCGTGAGAACAAGTAACTGAATTAAAGGAGTTAAACGATTGCATCATCTAAATCGATATTCAAAAAGATTTGGGATCTTAGTCTTTGCATTGGTCCTGCTGACAGTTCCGCATTCGTTTACCGCGGCCCAACCGGCGACGTCGCCAAACGCAAACCTCGGCCAGAGCATCGATGAAATTCTCACGCAAGCGTACAAGCCGAATGAACCAGGCGCGGCGGTGATTGTCGTCAAAGACGGCAAAGTAGTTTTTCGCAAAGGCTATGGAATGGCGAATCTGGAACTCGGCGTGCCGGTTCAGCCGGACATGGTTTTCCGCCTTGGTTCAATCACGAAGCAATTTACCGCGGTGGCGATCCTGATGCTGGTTGAGCAGGGAAAGCTGTCACTCGATGACGATCTCACGAAATTTCTGCCTGACTATCCGACCAAAGGCCAGAAGATAACCATCACCCATTTGCTTACCCACACGTCCGGAGTCAAGCCCTATACGTCGTTGCCGGAGTGGCTGGCGATGTGGCGAAAAGACATGCCGCTGAACGAGTTGATCGCTCTCTTCAAAGACAAGCCGATGGATTTTGCGCCGGGTGAGCGCTATGCCTACAACAACTCGGCTTACGTCCTGCTGGGCGCGATTATCGAGAAGGCTTCGGGGCAAAGCTATGCGGACTTTGTCGAAAAGAACATCTTTGCGCCACTCGGCATGACGCATTCGTTTTATGACAACACGGCGCGGGTGTTTCCGCGCCGCGTGAACGGCTACTCGAAACCGAAGGACGAATGGCTCAATGCTGCCTACTTGAGCATGACGCAACCACACGCAGCCGGCTCGCTGGCTTCATCGGTCGATGACCTCGCGTTGTGGGACGCGGCGCTCTACACCGATAAGCTGGTCAAACAGGAAACCCTCAAGCGCGCCTGGACCTCAGCCAAACTGAATAGCGGCAGGTTAACCGGCTACGGCTTTGGCTGGTCGCTCAATTCTTACGAAGGCCACCCAACGATCGAGCATGGCGGCGGCATCAACGGCTTTTCTACACATGCCGTGCGCATGCCTGATGATCGCGTCTATGTCGCGGTGCTGACCAACAAAGACACTGGTGGACCGGGTCCTGGTCGCATCACTTTCAGAATCGCGGCATTGGCGTCCGGAAAACCATTCCGCGATCCGACCGAGATCACACTGACGCCGGAAGCTCTTGATAAGTATGTCGGCGTTTATCAGTTCACCGACAAAGCGGAAGCGTCCATCCGGCGTGAAGGCGACAAACTTTTCATAACGCTTCCAGGTGGAGGAAAGACTGAAATCACCCCGTCGTCAGAAACCGCGTTCTTTGTGAAGGAATCTCGCAACCGTCTGACGTTCGCGAGGAACGCCGCTGGCGCGGTCACTGGGTTTACGGCGAGCGGCTCGGGTCCCATTCAGGAGGCCGCCAAAATCGACAAGCCGCTGCCGGCTGAGAAACAGGCTGTTACCGTCGATGCGGCGGTCCTGGACAGTTACGTAGGAGAGTATCAAGTCGGGCCAAACCTGATGATTACGATCACCAAAGAAGGCAATAAACTTTTTGCCCAGGTAATTGGTCAACCAAGAATCGAACTGCATCCTGAATCAACCACGAAGTTCTTTGTGAAAGAGGCCCCGATTCAAATCGAGTTTGTGACCGACGCGTCTGGCAAGGCCAGCGGCCTGACGCTTTATCAGGGAGGCCAGCAAATCCAGGCCAAGAGAATCAAATGACGACCGAGTTGCATTTGGAAAGGTTAGAGCTCCGCGAGATTGAGCTGCCGCTGGTAGCTCCGTTCGAGACCAGCTTCGGCCGCACTACGCGCCGTCGCATCATGATCGTGAGAGCGTTCGACAAGAACGGCGCGTCCGGTTATGGCGAGTGCGTCGCCGCCGAAAAGCCTTTCTTCAATTACGAAACGATCGATACAGCGTGGTTGATTACCACCAAGCACATCGCTTCGCTGTTGACACCGGCGCGGGTGAAAAACGCCGGCGAAGTCAACGGAGCGCTGGCGCAGATTCGCGGCCATCGGATGGCCAAGGGCGGTGTCGAGACAGCAGTGTGGGACCTGGAAGCGAAACTGGCCGGCCGTCCTTTGTGGCAATACCTCGGCGGCACGCGCGATGAAATCAACTGTGGCGTCTCAATCGGATTGCAGGAAACAACTGAAGAGTTGTTGGATAAAGTTGCCGTCGAACTGGACGCCGGTTATCAGCGGATCAAGATCAAGATCAAACCGGGTAAGGATATTCAGTTGGTCGAAGCTATTCGGTCACAGTTTCCGAATATCACGCTCTCGGTTGATGCTAATTCCGCCTACTCGCTGAATGGGCACTTGAGTGTAGTTAAGCAGCTCGATAATTATCGGCTGCTCATGATCGAACAGCCGCTGACCGCCGGCGATCTGGTTGACCACGCGAAACTGCAAAGCCAAATCAAGACTTCCATCTGTCTTGACGAGTCAATCGTTGCTCTTGACGACGTCCGCCACGCTCTGGAATTGGGCTCGTGCCGAATCGTCAACATCAAACTGGGGCGCGTCGGTGGACACACCGAAGCGCGGCAGATTCAAGCTTACGCGGCCGAGCGCGCGGTTCCTGTTTGGTGCGGCGGAATGCTCGAATCCGGCATCGGCCGCGCGCATAACATCGCGATGTCAACCCAGTCCGGCTTCACTCTGCCTGGGGATGTCTCGGCTTCGAAGCGTTACTGGGAAGAGGACATCATCGAGCCGCCGGTCGAAGTCTCTCGGCAAGGCACGATCAAAGCACCGAGCGGTCCGGGAATCGGCTTTGACGTCAATGAAGATCGCATCGAGGCCCTTACAGTGCGGCGAGAGATGATTGATCTTGCCTAGCGGTGATCGTCGTGATTGTAAGCGGGTCGGTAACGCTCTCATTCACACCAAGCTTTAGCTTTGGTGATAGTCGAGTCAGTGTTCTCTCATTAACCGTTTTAACGGTTCGTTCAGCGGAAATCGAAAACCGTTAAAACGGTTCGCGCCGGTTGTTGGTCTGGCCCACCACCCAGCTAAAGCAGGGTGTGAACGAGAAGATATGAACGATTTCTTCAAGCGCTATCTGCTGCCGGGTTTTGTCTTCGAAGCGGCAGTGATTGGCGGAGGCTATGCTACCGGGCGCGAGCTGGTCGAGTTTTTTCTGCCGGCCGGCGCGTGGGGTGGTTTGTTGGGCATGGCCGTCAGCATGCTGTTGTGGAGTGTCGTGCTGATGGTCAGTTTCGAGTTGGCGCGACGCGCGCAAGCTTACGACTACCGTTCGTTCTTCAAACAACTGCTCGGCCCCGGTTGGTTTCTGTTCGAGATTGCCTACTTCCTTTTGCTGATCATCATATTGGCTGTGATGGGAGCGGCAGCCGGTGAGATCACGAACGAATTGTTCGGCTTGCCGAAACTGGTTGGCTCGTTGGGCATGATTGCCGCCACGGCCTTTCTCCTTTTCTACAGCAACGCGACCATCGAAAAGTTTCTGGCGATGTCGGTGGGCTATCTCTATCTCGTTTACATCGTCTTTGTAATCTGGAGCGTTGTCGCATTCGGCGATCGCATCGCCGCGAACTTTTCGTCGGTGCCGGTGAGCGGCAATTGGTTCAAGGCCGGTCTTACTTACGCCGGTTACAACGTCGCCTGCATTCCCGCGGTGCTTTTTTGCATCCGTCACCTGACGCGCCGTCGCGAAGCCCTGGCCGCCGGGTTGTTAGCGGGCCCGCTCGGTATGTTGCCGGGCTTCGTTTTCTACATCGCCATGATGGGTTACTACCACGAGATCGGCGCTGTCGCATTGCCCTCAGCTTTTCTGCTGAACAAGCTCGGAGCGCCGTGGTTCGCGTGGGCTTTTCAGATCGCGGTGCTAATGACTCTGGTCGACACTGGCGTGGCGATGCTGCACGCGATTAACGAACGCGTAGCCAGAGCTTTCGAGGAACGACAAAAGCCCATGCCCCGAATTCTGCGACCCGCGCTTTCGGGCGGCATCATGGTCGTCTCCGTGTACGCCGCCGCCGCGGTTGGTTTGGTGAGCTTGATCGCACAGGGATACGGCTTGCTCACCTATGCCTTTATCGTGCTGTTAATTTTGCCGGTGTTGACAGTGGGCGTTTGGAGAATTGTCCGTCCGTCCGAAGTGCTTGCAACCGACTGATGCCGGCAGGCGGGAGTTGAGACGATGGCTGACAAGCGATTTCTTCACTCCGTTAGGAGGGTGATGTTTATAGAACCTTGAGAAACAATCAGAATCAAACGCCGTTCGGACGGCGCGGGCGTCAACTTGAGGGTTTTCATCATCGTCACGCCGCCCGTCCGAACGGCGCTGGTGGCTGGTCGGATCGCTCGGCTATAAACATTCCACCCCTAACGGGGTGAAAAAATCAATCAAACAAAATGACTCATGTTCGGAATCTTTTCAGGAGCTCAATAATGAAATTACGACTTTCATTTTTTGGACTGTTGCTGCTTATTGCCATCCCAGCCGCCGTAACGGCGCAGGGAACACGCCTGCTTCGTCACCCGAGCGTTAGTCGCGACCTAATCGCATTCGCATACGCGGGAGACTTGTGGCTGGTGTCGCGCGACGGTGGCCAGGCACGCCGGCTCACTTCGACGGCCGGAGCCGAAATGGATCCGTACTTCTCGCCCGATGGTTCTCAGATCGCCTTCAGCGCTACGGTTGCCGGGAACACCGACGTCTACCTGGTGACCACCGCGGGAGGCGACCCCAGGCGATTAACTTATCATCCCGGCCCTGACCGAGTTCGTGGGTGGACGCCCGATGGTCGCAGGGTGCTATTTGCGTCGGGCCGCGTTGGCGCGCCCCAGCCATACTTCCGGCTTTGGACGATCGGGCTGGATGGTGGATTGCCGGAAGCGTTGCCGATGCCTCGGGCTTTCAGCGGCGTTTACTCACCGGATGGCCGTCGTGTGGCCCACGAAGAATTTTCGACGGCGTTCATTCCCATTTGGCACGAGGCCAGCATGTGGCGGCATTACCGTGGCGGTCGCACCCATCCGATCCGAGTCATGACTCTCGCCGACCATTCCATTGAGAAACTTCCGTGGGACAACAGCAATGACACCGATCCAATGTGGATCGGAAATACGATTTACTTTCTCTCTGATCGCAATCACGTCGTCAACCTCTTCGCGTACCGCACGGACACGAAACAACTCACTCAGCTTACCCGTCACGACGACTTCGACATCATGAACGCATCGGCCGGTCACGACGCCGTCGTGTACGAGCAAGCGGGCTATGTCCACCTACTCGACACAAAGACAGGGCAGGCGCGCAGACTTAACATCGAGGTGACCGGCGATCTTCCGTGGGCGCGACCCCAATTCAAGAAAGTCGTCAGCATGATCCGTAACGCGGCGCTCTCTCCGACCGGTGTGCGAGCAGCGTTTGAAGCGCGCGGCGAGATTTTCTCGGTGCCGTCGGAAAAAGGCGATTACCGGAATCTGACTCAGAGTTCGGGCAGCCACGATCGCAGCCCGGCGTGGTCGCCTGACGGGGCGAAGCTCGCCTGGCTCTCAGACGCCAGCGGCGAGTACCAACTAATGCTCGGCGACCCGCTCGGGGTCGTCGCTCCTCGTGCAATTGCGCTCCCATCAACGGCATTTTTTTCCGCGCCTGCCTGGTCGCCCGATGGGGCGCAAATTCTGCTTCAGGATAACCACAAAAACCTTTGGACGATCGATGTGACCGGCGGCAAGGCGACTAAGATTGACACCGACAATTATCCCGATCCATTTCGCTCGTTTGATGCGACCTGGGCACCGGACTCAAAGTGGGTGGCTTACTCAAAGAATCTGCCCAGCCGTCTCCGGGCGATCTTTGTCTATTCGTTAGCTGAGAAAAAGAGTCATCAGGTTACTGACGGAATGGCAGACTCTGTCTCGCCCGCATTCGATGCCGGCGCCAAGTATCTGTACTTCATGGCGAGCACCGATTACGGACCGAGCACTGGCTGGCTGGAAATGAGTTCGATCGATCGCCCGGTGCGCCGCGCGATTTATCTCGCGGTGCTGGGCGCAAACGAGCCCTCGCCGCTATTGCCGGAAACTGGCGACGAACCCCCGCCACGTCCCACGCCGGGCGAATCTCCAGCGCCACCACCAACGCCAGCTGCGGCGCCCGCTGCTCCCAAGGCGCCAAATGTTCGGATTGATTTCGATCGCATTAGTCAAAGAATTATTTCCGTGAACATTCCGGCCGGCAATTACAGCAATCTCACCGCCGGGGCAACCGGAAGCTTCTATTACACGGAACCGATTCTGACCACCGCTCCCGGACCGCCGCAACTCCGTTTGCAGCGATATCAACTCAGTGCGCGCACCGCCGCTCCTTTCCTGGAAGGCATTCGATCGTACTCGCTTTCAAATGACAAGAAGAAACTCCTCTATCAAGCCGCTGCCGGCGGCGGGACCAGTTGGGGAATCGTGCCTACCGATCGACCTGCGCCCGTGAGGGTAGGGGATGGGCCGCTCAACCTGGCGCAAATGGAAATGCGCATCGAGCCCCGCGCTGAATGGGAACAGATTTATCGCGAGACCTGGCGCATACAACGCGAGTATTTCTACGATCCAAAGTTCCACGGGGCTGATTGGCAGGCGGTTTACGAAAAGTATCGACCCTTGGTTGCTTTCGTCGGCCATCGCACTGACTTGGCATATCTAATAGCCACGGTTGGCGGAGAGCTGACTGTGGGCCATTCCTATCTCCAGGGCCCCGGCGACGTTCCGGGTGAAGATCCGGTGTCGGTTGGTTTGTTGGGCGCCGACTTCGCGATCGAGAATGGACGTTATCGAATCAAGCGTGTCTTCACCGGCGAGAACTGGAATCCCGATCTGCGAGCACCTCTCAGCGCGCCGGGCATTCAAGTGGCCGAAGGAGACTACATTCTCGAAGTGAATGGCCGTGCGCTGACGCCGCCCACCAATCTCTACAGCTTGTTTGAGGGGACCGCGGGAAGGCAGACGCTAATCAGAGTCAACAAGACTCCCTCGATGGAAGGTTCACGCGTAGTGACCGTGATTCCGGTCCCCAGCGAAGACGGCCTGCGCGCGCGCGCCTGGATCGAGGACAATCGCCGGACCGTCGACAAGCTTTCAAACGGCAGATTGGCGTACGTTTGGCTTCCTAATACCGCGGGTCCTGGCTATACGTACTTTACTCGTTACTACTATGCGCAGCAGGACAAGGAAGGCGCGATCATCGATGAACGCTATAACCAGGGCGGCCAGGTTGCTGATTACATAGTTAGTGAACTGGATCGCAAACTGATGGGCTATTTTGCGCAGCGCGACGGTCAACCGGCTACTTCGCCCATTGCCGGAATCTACGGACCGAAGGTGATGATCATTAATGAATCGGCCGGCTCAGGCGGCGACGCGTTGCCTTACATGTTTCGACAACGAAAGCTGGGCCCAATGATCGGGACGCGTACATGGGGTGCGCTGGTCGGCACTTTAGGTTTTCCGCCGACGATCGATGGTGGAGGAATCACAGCTCCCAATCTGGCCTTTTATGATTTGTCGGGCAAGTGGGCTGTCGAAAATGAAGGCGTGCCGCCTGACATCGAAGTTGAATACACACCGGCTGAAGTCATCAAGGGACACGATCCACAACTTGAACGCGCGGTGCAGGAAGCAATGAAACTGCTGGAACAGAATCCGGTGAAGCGCGTGCCGCGGCCGGCTTCGATTGATCGCGTTTCGAAACCAAGAACGCGATAAGACTGTTCGTAATGACTGTCGGTAGCCGGCCCCATTTTCATCTCATTCACACCCGTGCTTTAGCCGGGTGAGAAGCGAGCTGCGGGTGGCGAATGGAAACCGTTTCAAACGGTTTCCCATGACAAACGATTGCCGTTCTCGCCTGGCTAAAGCACAGGCGAGAATGAGAATGCCGGCTCTCATCTCAAGCGCGGCTTTTACCAGTTGGATTTCGGATTATCAAATTGACCTATGAATAGAATCGAACACACTCCAAAAATAACTCGATATCAATGCCTATTTCTTGGCTTGATCTTCGCAGCGGTCGTTCTGTTTGCGCCCGGAGTCGCCGCTTCCCAAACCGTCAACATCGATCGCGTTGTCGCGGAGCTCGAACCTGAAATCCAGCGGGCGATGCTCGCGGGAAATATTCCTTCATGTTCGATTGCTTTAGTCTCCGGCAATCAGGTGATTTGGACCGGCGCCTATGGTTACTCGAATCTGTGGGCGAGGACGCCGGCTGCACCGAACACCGTTTACCTGATCGGCTCGACGTTTAAGACGATGTCCAGCGTTGCTCTGCTTCAACTAATGGAGCAGGGCAAATTCAAGCTGGATGATCGCGTCAACGATTATTTAACCGACTTCAAGATCCAGGGTGAAGACCCACAAAAACCCATCACGTTTCGCCATCTATTGACTCACACATCCGGGCTGCCTGCTGACTTTGGGCCGTTTCCCGTGTGGGGCGATACAGTGCCGCCTCCTCTCGAAGAATATCTGCGGAAGTCCTTGAAGATAACCAAGCCGCCGATGACCTCGGTCACTTATTCGAACAATGCTTATACGTTAATCGGTTATCTGGTGCAGAAACTCTCGGGCAAGCCTTTTAAGGAATATATCCAGGAAAACATTTTCAAGGTTTTGGAAATGCACAGCACGGCATTCGAACCGCGACCCGACATGGAGGAGCGACTTTCGATCCCTTACCGGTTTGACGAAAACACCGGTGCCCAGGTGGGAGTCGTGCGAACGAAAGCCTCGGTCTGGCCGGCGGGTCTGGTTTATGGCACGGTGGGCAATCAGGCCAACTGGTTGATCGTTAGTCTCAACGGCGGCAAGTTCAAAGACAAGCAGATCATTAGCGAAGCAACGCTGGAGCAGATGTACACCCGTCAACACGATCAATTCAAAGGAAAGATTGAAAACATTTGGGGGAATGAATCCGCCGGGTTTGGCCTGACGTGGTGGACACAAGTTCGTGACGGCGATCGGTATTTTGCGCACAGCGGAAGCGTCGGCGGTTATACAGCTTTCCTGCTGGGCAATCGCGATCGCAAGCTTGGCTTCGCGATCTTGACTAACGGGAATCGCGCCCATCCACATCTGTTTAAGTTGGCGGATCAGGCGATGGAGTTGATGAAGAAGCACGGCAGTGGAGCTAAGGTTACTTCGGCAACAAGTACAGTCCCGTAGGGACGAAATATTTATAGATTCCAGTCTCACTTTTCAATTTTCAGCCCCGTTTGGGGCGTAATACTTCGCTCCTCACGGAGCCAGGCAACCAGGGATAAGGGACGTTTCTATAAACATCCCGCTCCTACCGGAGCTAAGAAATGCTGACCAAATTAGGAAACCTTCTGACACTGACGCTGATCGTTGCGCTTTCGCACACGGCAATCGCACAAGCACCACGATCACAACCTTCCTCTTTCGACGTCATCATCAAAGGCGGCACAGTCTATGACGGAAGTGGCCGCCCACCGCGACGCGCCGACGTCGGAATCAAAGGCGACCGCATCGCAGCCGTCGGCAACTTGAGTCGAGCCACCGCCACCACGGTGGTGGATGCAAAAGGTCTCGCGGTAGCGCCGGGCTTCATCAATATGCTCTCGCATTCCGAATCGTCCCTGATTCGCGATCCTCGCTCGCTTAGTGAGATCAAACAGGGTGTGACGACGCAGATCTTCGGCGAGTTTTCCATGGGTCCGCTTAACGATCAGATGAAGCAGCGCCTTCGCGAAACCCCAGGCGATGGCACGCTCGAGATCGAGTGGACGACGCTGGCCGAATATCTCACCTATCTCGAAAAACGCGGAATCCCTCAAAACGTCGCCTCGTTTATTGGCGCCGCAACCATTCGCGAACACGTGATTGGTTTGGAAGACAAGCAACCAACACCTGCACAACTCGAACAGATGCGCGAGTTGGTGCGGCGCGAGATGGAAGCAGGCGCGCTCGGCATCACGACGGCCCTGATCTATCCGCCTGCGTTCTTTGCCAAAACGGAAGAGATTATCGAAATGTGCAAAGTCGCGGCCAAATACAAAGGCAAGTACACGACGCACATGCGCAGTGAAGGCAATCAGTTGATCGAAGCCGTGCAGGAAACGATACGCATCAGTCGCGAGGCCGGGTTGCCCGCGGAGATCTATCACCTCAAAGCGTCGGGCGCGGCGAACTGGCCCAAGATGGATCAGGCGATCAGGATGATTGAGAACGCCCGCCGCCGCGGATTAAAGATCACCGCCAACATGTACACATATCCCGCGGGCGGGACAGGTCTCGACGCGTCGATGCCGCCATGGGTTTGGGATGGCGGACGCGAAGCTGGTTACAAACGCCTCCAGGACGCGGCTACGCGCAAAAAGATTGCCGATGCCATTCGAACTCCCTCGAACGACTGGGAAAATCTCTACATGCTGGCGGGATCGCCGGAGCGGCTGTTGCTGGCAAGTTTCAGAAGCGAGCAGTTGAAGCCACTGGTGGGCAAGACGCTGGGTGAAGTTGCCAGGATGCGCGGCAAGGATCCGGTCGAGACAATTATGGACCTGGTGCTCGAAGATCGATCTCGCATCGGCACAATTTATTTCCTGATGAGTGAGGACAATCTCAAGAAACAGATTCGCGTACCGTGGGTTTCGTTTGGATCTGATGCCGCTTCGATTGCGCCGGAGGGTAATGCGCTGAGGTCTGCCGCTCATCCGCGGGCTTACGGCAATTTTGCGCGGCTCCTGGGCAAGTACGTGCGCGAAGAAAAAGTGATCTCGCTGACTGAAGCAGTGCGGCGGCTCTCAAGCCTGCCGGCCAGTAACCTCGGGCTTGCTCACCGCGGCCTTCTTAGACCCGGAATGTTCGCAGATGTCGTGGTGTTCGATCCGCAAACGATTGCTGACCGCGCGACGTTTGAAAATCCGCACCAGTTGTCGGTCGGCGTGCAACACGTATTTGTGAACGGCACGCAGGTGCTCAAGGACGGCGAATCCACGGGTGCAAAACCAGGAAAGGCGCTGTGGGGACCGGGGAAGGTGAAGTAGCCCGCGGCAGCGGGCGACAGCATAAAGCCTGGGGCGTAAGCCCCAGGAAGAAAGGGAAAGAAGTTCAAAGCCCGCGTGAGCGGGCGACAGCCTTGAATCAAATCAGACATTTTACGGCTCTGTCGCTCGCTGCGCGAGCTTAATAAAATCTTTCGGACTTTGACCTGGGGCTTGCGCCCCAGGCTTTATGCTGCCACCTGCTTCGCAGGCTTGGTTTCAGGAAAGACAAAAATGAAACACGCCATCACAAATCTATCTCGCGCGTTCATCGCAGTGCTTCTCTTCGCAACGTGCGCGCAGGTCAACGCGCAGCAGGAACCATTTACCCGCACCGACGCAATGGTGCCAATGCGAGATGGCGTCCGTCTTAACACCCGCATCTTTGTCCCGACCCGCGCCGGTGAGCAGTTTCCGTTTCTGCTTCTGAGAACGCCGTACGGTATCGGCAACTCTACGCCGACGCAGATCGCGGCGGCGCTGCCCGAATTAGCTAGTGACGGTTTCATCATCGTGCAGCAAGACATCCGCGGGCGATTCAAGTCGGAAGGCCAGTTCGTCATGCTGCGGCAACCGCGAGATCCCAGGAACAAGAACGCCATCGACGAAAGCTCCGACACTTACGACACCATTGAATGGCTCCTGAAAAATGTCTCGAACAATAACGGGCGAGTCGGCATCGCCGGAACCAGCTATGGCGCCTGGCTGGCGGTGATGGCCATGCTCGATCCGCATCCGGCGCTCAAAGCAGTTGTCCAGCAGGCGTCGCCGGCTGACATGTGGATCGGCGACGACTTCCACCACAACGGCGCCTTCCGGTTGAGCTATGGGTTTGAATACGCGTACATGATGGAATCGTCGAAGGAGATGACGAATGTTTCGCAAGTCATCGACACGTTTGACACCTACGAGTGGTATTTGAAACTCGGCTCGCTCGCTAACGTCGAATCGAAATATTTTCACGGCAAGATTCCAAGCTGGCGCGACTTTGCGAATCGTCCCGACTATGACGATTTCTGGAAGCGTCAGGCTTTCGCGCCGTGGTTGAACCGCGTGACGGTGCCGACCCTGAACGTCGCGGGCTGGTGGGACCAGGAAGATTTTTACGGCCCGATAAAAATCTATGAGCTGCTGGAACGACATGACACGGCGAAGCAAAATTTTCTGGTCGTTGGCCCATGGAACCATGGTGGCTGGTCAAGAGGCGATGGCAGAAAACTGGGCAAGATAGATTTCGGCAGTGCGACGTCGGAACATTATCGCAGCAAGATACTCGTGCCGTTTCTTGCGCACTATCTGAAAGGCAAGGGAAGTCACGACTTACCGGAAGCGTTGACTTTCAGAACCGGCGCCAACGAGTGGATCCGAAACGATGCATGGCCGCCGAAACAGAACGTTGTCGACCGCAAGTTGTATTTCCAAAAGGACAGAACGCTTTCGTTCACATCCCCGCCGGCAGCAGGCCAATCATTTGATAGTTACGTTTCCGATCCGGCGAATCCGGTTCCTTACCGTCCGCGCCCGATCAGGCTTCGTACCGGCTGGTCAACCTGGCTCGTCGAAGATCAACGTTTCGTGGACCATCGACCAGACGTGCTCTCATGGGTCAGTGAACCGCTAAGAGAAGATGTGGTGGTGTCGGGGAAGATTGTTGCCAACCTGTTTGCGTCGACTACGGGTACTGACAGCGATTGGATCGTAAAGCTGATCGACGTATATCCCCAGAAGTACGACGCCGATGCGGAAATGGGCGGCTTTCAACTGATGATTGCCGGCGATGTTTTCCGCGGTCGCTATCTGAAGAGCTTTGAGAAACCTCAACCGATTCCGGCAAACTCGATACAGCACTACCAAGTTCCTTTTCCGGCAAACGATCATGCGTTCAAGAAAGGTCACCGGATCATGGTGCAGGTTCAGAGCACCTGGTTTCCGGTAATCGATCGCAACCCGCAGCGCTTCGTACCGAATATCTTTCTGGCTAAGGAGTCGGACTTTCAGCGGGCGACGCAGCACATATTCCGCTCAGGCCGGCATGCGTCATACATCGCCGTGCCGGTTAAGACCTCACCGCGCTGATCGAAAAGTTGGTGATGACTGATGGTGGAACAAGCTGGCTGCTTTGTTCTTATGAATCAAAAGAGGAAATATGAAAAACAAGTTATTGATACTGCTGTTTCTGCTTGGCCTATCGTGCTACGTCTTTGGTCAAACACCGGCGAAAGACTTTGAAGGTTCATGGCAGGGTACGCTTGAAGCCGGTGGTACTAAGCTTCGCCTGGCCCTGACCGTGACAAAATCCGACGCTGGCGTTTACGCCGGAAAACTAGACAGCCTCGATCAGGGCGCGACGATTCCGATTGACACAATCACGGTCAATGGTGATGCCGTGCGCTGGGAGACTAAGTCGCCCGCGATCGTCTTCGAAGGCACTCTGAACAAAGAGCGCACCGAGCTGACAGGCACGTTCACCCAGAGCGACCAAAAGCTTCCGCTCACCTTAAAGCGCAGCGATCAGAAAGCCGAAACTCCTCCGCTAACGAAAGACTTTGTTGGTTCGTGGCAAGGTACGCTTGAAGCCGGCGGGCAGAAGCTTCGTTTGGTCGTGACCGTGACGAAATCGGACGCCGGCGTTTACTCCGGTAAATTCGAAAGCCTCGATCAAGGCGCGACCATCCCGATTGACACAATCACGGTCAATGGTGAGGCCGTGCGCTTGGAGATCAAGTCGCCCGCGATCGTCTTCGAAGGCACTCTGAACAAAGAGCGCACCGAGCTGACCGGGACGTTCACCCAGGCCGACCAAAAGATCCCGCTCACCCTCAAGCGCAGCGAGCAAGCAACCGCGACGCCGATTTCGACTCCAACACCAAAGCCGAAGCCCGATTATTCCGCGCCCGCTGACGCACCCTACATCGCGGAAGAGGTGTTGGTGAAGACACCGGCAGGCCACACGCTTGCGGGCACACTGACGCTGCCCAAAACCGCGAGCCGTACAAAACCCGTGAGCGCGATTGTCACCGTCACGGGATCCGGGCCGCAGGACCGCGACGAGAACATCGGGCTGCCAGGTTTTCTGCCCTTCCGCCAGATCGCCGATTCGCTGGCGCGCCGCGGGATCGCGGTGTTGCGCATGGACGACCGTGGTACGGGCGCATCAGGTGGCACGTTCAAGGGCTCGACCAGCGCCGACTTCGCAGAGGACGTGCGCGCCGGCCTCGCGTATCTGCGCACGCGGCCAGAGATCCGGGCCGATCGCCTCGGCGTGGTCGGTCACAGCGAAGGCGCCATCATCGCGCCGATGGTGGCCGAGAAGGAGCCCACGCTGCGCGCTATCGTGCTGCTCGCCGGCATCGCGCAGCCCGGGCGCACCGCGCTCCACTTTCAGCTCAAGAACATCATCGAGCACGACACCAAGCTGACACCCGCCGAACGTGAAGCCCGCATCGCCGACATCCCCAGGAGGATCGACACCATGGCGGCCGCTGACCCGTGGATGAAATTCTTCCTCAGTTACGATCCTGCTCCGACTATGCGCCGGGTGAAGACGCCGGTGTTGATCCTCACGGGCTCGCGCGACCAGCAGGCGGTGCCCGCGGAGGTTGCGCTACAGGAGGCCGCGTTCAAGGAGGGCGGAAACAAGGACGTGACTGCGCGCGTGGTGCCGGACGTCAATCATCTCTTCGTGCAGGACACCGATGGCTTCCCGATCAACTATGCGAAGCTCCCGCCGCCAATAATGATGAGGGCCGACGTGTTGACGATGATCGGCGATTGGCTCGCGCAGCGGCTGCGGTGATGAGCCACCGGTTCGCGGCTGCGCAAGAAAACTCGCATTTCCACGAAATCATCCCAATCTGTTGCGCCCTTCCCGTCATTGCAGCCGTAGCGCGATCGCGGCCGGAAGATCCGGCAATGCATCGAGCTGAAGACACCTGTTAACCGTTCTTACCATCATGATTTTGTTATGAAGAGGTCGACTCGGATGACCTGCAAAACACGACGGCAAAGTTCTACGAACACAGAGATTGATTCTTATTGCCACTATCGAATTAAGGTGATATAAGCCGCACTTTCTCACGGCACAACGGAGCGTGACGTTAGTGAATTCAGCTCAGTTCTCTGAAGTTCATCCTGCACGCACGCGCAAACAATGTCCGCGGCCCGACTATGTCGGTCTGAATGGATTGAGGAATGCGAAGACTCCAGGAAACGAATTGCAGTTCTTAGCAAACGCGCCAGGAACTCTGGAATGCCTTGAAACAGATCCATCCCCGTTGAGGCATGGAACGCGCACAGTTAGGGATGTCCTTTGTGGAAGCGGGTGGAAACCCGGTTATTGCCCAAAGGTCCATTCCGAAACCGCACCGTTAACCACGACATGCAACGGCTGAAAAGTCACACCAAAAGGAGAAACAGATATGGCAGTCGCAGTCGAATTCAGGTACGCCTTGGTCGAGATCAACAAGAAAGAAGTATTAGTCGAACGAAAAAAATTTGACGACGCCGCGAAGCCGCTTAAGAAAGTGCTCAAGAAAAGCGGGCTACTTACCGAGGCGGACCTAAAGATAGGCTTCGCCCTGGAAACCCCCGAAGGGATGAGCCCCTTACGCCTGGGTACGGCGAACGACTTCAGTAATTGGGTGACCGAGAAGATGAAGGCAGATTTCAAACTCGAAGCCTCGATAGAAAAATTGCCGGATCCCTTCAACACCGGTCTCAAGGCGCTGGTGAACACCGAGTTGGTTATTTACTCCGCAGTTCTGTTCTGGACCGGCGATACTAAGAATGACCAAACAAAAAACAGGTTCTACGGCGAGCTGGTGATTGGGTTCCAGGTTCCGGAATGGTTCATGGAAGATTTTCCGGTGGCCCTGAGAGAAATCGTTATCGCCGTAAACAATTATCCGCCGCCCAAACCGAAGACGGAGTAACAAGGCGATTGCAGCAATAGCCGATTAACAACGGAGGCAATCACTTGGCAAACACGCCAGACTCGCCCGAGCTGATCGGCGGGTCGTTCGCGCTGGGACAGTGGCTCGCGGATCACGACCCGTCTTTCAAGACTCTTTGGATCACCTGGTGTTCCGAGATCCAAAGTGTGCAAGGCGCCGCTCAGGACACTTCGGTTACCGTCGAAGCGATTGTCGAGGTTGTGCGCGACAATCAAATCGAGAAAAAAGATCGCAAACTCGTCTTCAAATACACGGGACCTGGCGTAGTCAATCCGCTGAAGATATCCGTCGAGGGTAATGAGCTGCTCGAACAGGCGTACGCGTTAGCGGCCGTTCAGTCGTTTGACGAATCGACAGTTGTGCCCCCTCCAGAGGCACAGGTCACTGTGGTGACCTTGCCCACGATCGACTCTGGCCTTGCCCGATTGCCATCCGTGTCGCCCGCGCCATCTGTTCCCAAGGCTCATTCGGATGTCGTGCTTCCGCAGCAGACCGCAGATCCTAACGTCGTTCCATTCACCACTGTTGAGGCGCAGACGGTTATTTCGAAACCTGCGATTTCCGCCACGCCGCTCCCTTCGGCGGGTGCGATGTCGAAAGTCGTTACTCTACCGGAAGCAGCAAAGTCAGCCGTTACAGTGGCGGTCATTCCGGAAGCTCCGCCCTTGGCTACTACGCTTCAGAAGCCAACCCCCATCGCGGTTATTAATCTTCCCGAAACGACTAAGGGCGACGTACCCGCAGTTGTCATCACTCAACCTTCCGCCGAGCAAGCGACGCTGCCTTCTCCCGGCAGGGTAGTTTCCGCGGGACAGTATCTCGTCCCTATCGATCCGTTTCCGTCAGATTTTAGCGAAGGTAAAACACTCGCGGAGGTAATCGAGCGCGTTGTGGGAGAAGGCAAGATGCCGCAGGCCGTTTCCGACGTGCTCGGCCATCTCAAGGTCCGCAAGGGATTCGTGGCAATCAGCGATCGGTTCAAGGGCCTCGTCCTCGAAGTCGAGATGGACAGCCCTATCCCCGCACTCGTGCGCCTGTCGCTGGCGAAAGAGAAAAATGTTTGGGCGTTCGGCGGCGAAGTGATAATCGCGCGCAGCGCGAAGGAGGGCACGCCGCGTCCACCGCTAGTCTTTATCCTTAAGATCGCCGCGAGCAGTACCGCGAAGAGTCTCGCGATGGCCCTCGAGGGAGAAGTCGATCTCATAGACGATCTCTTCCGGCCGATGTTCGGTGACTTCTCCATTCCCGACGGGATCGGTCTTACCGTCAAAAACCCGGTGTTGGCTATCGTCAGGAAGAACCAGGCTACGAAGGCGCTGGTCGGGGTCAGCCTCGCGATGAGCGTGGACTTTGGAGATCTGCCGTTCGTGGGCGAGGCGATCAAGGCGGAAGGCACCGCCAAGCTGAGCCTCGGCATTCAGTACGCCGCCGGATCTTTCATCGCAGCGGAAGTCACTGAAATCAATTCAGTTCTCAGCAGCGAGTTGCAATTCGCGGCTCCGGAGAGTGGAACTCTCGAAGGCCTGAAGCTCGCCGCCTCTCTCCAGATGACGGGAAAACCGTTGCTGCTGAGTATTCCACTGGGCGGTGGCAAACCGAGCGATCAGTTACAAACCCCACCAGAAACTGTCGGCACAACCGAAGGGGAAACCAAACCCACCAAGCCAACCAAGACAGACGAGATGATGAAATGGATTGAGGTCAATAAGTCACTCGGTCCCGTGCATCTCGACAAGGTCGGAATCGGATACGCCACCGGCGCCGTCCAACTTCGAATCAGCGGGGGTGTGGAAATCTCGGGACTCGCCTTTTTCGTTGAAGGTCTCGGCGCTGGTGTACCTCTGGCGTGGCCGCTCCAAACGCCAACCTTCAACCTCGATGGCCTCGGTCTCGTCCTTGATGTTCCTCCAGTCAGTGTCAGCGCCGCACTACTTCGAACCAAAATTGACGGCATCGATAACTACGACGGCCTGGCCCTGATCAAAGCGGCCAAGTTCACGATCATGGGCCTTGGATCCTATTCCGTCGTCGGGGACCAGCCGTCACTGTTCATGTTCGCCGTCCTACATGCGGAACTGGGCGGACCACCGTGCTTTCGCGTCAACGGAATAGCAGTTGGATTCGGCTATCACCGCAAGTTCAAGCTGCCACCCATCGAGGAGGTGCAGAACTTTCCGCTCGTACGCGGAGCGCTGGAAGAAAATTATCTAAATCCTCCAGGCGTCTCGACCCAGGTCTTGATCCGAAACGCGATGGAGAAGTTGCGCGAATATATTCCGCCGTCGAAGGGCGACTACTGGTTCGCGGCCGGCGTCCGGTTCAGTTCGTTCGAGATGCTCCAATCGTTTGCCTTGCTTTCGGTTTCGTTCGGCCACCAGGTGGAGATCGGGCTCCTGGGAATGTCGAAACTGAGCATCCCGAAGGGCGCCGAACCGGGCAAGGCCGTCGCCTACGCCGAATTGGCAATTCGCGCAGTGGTCAACCCCGACCAGGGGATCATCTCTGTCGAAGGGAGACTTACCGACAAGTCGTACATCTTCACACAGGACTGCCACCTTACTGGTGGGTTCGCGTTCTGTCTCTGGTTGAAGGATCAGCCGCCGGCAGCAGGCGCAACGGAGGGCGCAAAGGGAGGCGATTTCGTCCTTACGTTGGGCGGCTACCATCCGCGGTTTGTCCGGCCGACCCACTATCCGATTGTCCCGCGCCTGGGTGTCAATTGGCAGGTGACGAGCCAGCTTAAGGTCAAGGCCGAAATGTATTTCGCACTTACCCCTTCGTGCTTAATGGCCGGGGGCAAGCTGAGTGCGGTATTTCAAACCAGTTGCATAAAAGCCTGGTTTACCGCGTTTGCCGATCTGCTGCTGAGTTGGAAACCTTTCTACTACCTGGTAGACATGGGGATTGCGATCGGGGTCGAAGCAACGGTGCGGATCCCTTTGGGCTTCGTTACGATCACGATCTCGATCCGGGTCGAGTTAAGTGTCGAGTTGCATCTTTGGGGGCCACCATTCGCCGGCAAGGCCGTCGTTGACCTCTCGATCATCTCGTTTACAATTCCTTTTGGTCCTGACAAAGAACCGCCTCTACCGCTGAAAGCGCCCGAGTTTGTCCAGTCATTCCTGCCTCCTGCGAAATCACCTCCTCCGGTGATCACCGTGAGAATCAACGACGGGCTCCTGACACAACGCGAGAAAAACAATGAAGTTCTGCGAGTCGTCAACGCCCATGCGCTTTCCATAACCGCCGAGTCGCTGATCCCGTCGACGAGTTTTGCCGGCCTCGCGGAAAGCGCCAGGTACAAGGAAGGTGATATTGGACGACCCGACTTAGGAAGCACCTTTGGCATCCGGCCGATGGCCAAACAGACCTTGAATTCATTATTCAGAGTGAACCTGTTGCGCGGCGATGAAATCGTCGTTCCCGGGAATCTTCGGGCAACATTTGTTGAGAACGGTGTGCCCGACGCGCTCTGGGGCCGATGCGAGGTCGAGGGACAAGTTACGTTGCCCGGCGCTCCCGCGGCGAAAACAATAAAGGCGACGGCCGGGATCCTTTTCTCGTTTCTCCCGATTGCTCCTGAGCACGCGTTGTTTCCCATCCCGCTGGCGAAATTGAAATTCGAGCAACTGCCCACGAAAAAAGTGGTGTGGCAGGACCTGGGCGAGGCACAGACGATCCCCGCCCCGGGGAATAACACATTCTGGAACACGATTTGGAACAACGACGAAGTGAACGCGCGGCGCGATGCAATTCTCGACGTGCTGAAACGCCAATCACCCTTTGCGATGAATACACCCAAACTCGAGCGGCTGCAAAAATCTGAGCGTGACTATTTTCAAGCCGATCCCGAGTTCGCCACTTTGGGCGAGCAACTAAGATGAGTCTTAAGCCTGGACAGATTCAATTTCATCAGTGGTGTCCCCCGCCGCTCGCGCCTGCAGACTACAAGGTCGGCGTCACGCAAACGGTTGCAGAGCTGGGAGCGGTCGATGACCAGGCATTCAAACACGAGTTCTCGTTCACGGTGGCCGGTCCGCGATTTTCGCTGAAGCCGGCGGAGATCTACTGTGTCTATCCCCCCAAGGACGAGATTGGTGACTTTGCAAATTCACTGCCTCACGTTGTGTTCACCCGCCGGACCCTTCCATGGGAGCGAAACCTGCACCTGGGCGAGGAGCCCGCCGCTGACAAACCCTGGATGGCGATTCTTTTGTTCAGTGCTGCAGACTTCAGCGATGGAAAATTTCCGGAGCTGAAACCGCGTAAGGTTGGAGACTTGATCAAGCCCGGCGGCGACACAGTGGGACCGAAGTTGAAAAGCAACGATCTCGCTTCGGATGAATCCGAGGAGGATCTTTGTAATACGATCGACCTCCCAGGATCTCTCTTTCGCCGGATCGCGCCAAGGCTGGCGGACGTGCAGTATCTCGCGCACGTGCGCGAAGTCGATACCGGAGACAAAGAGACGCTTTCGTTTCTCGCCGACGGATGGTTTTCAGTCGTATTGGGAAACCGGTTTCCCGAGCCCGAAAAGGCGAATGACGGCGTGCCGCTCCCGATCGAGAACCGAGCGGTCCTCGTGTCGCTCGAGGGACTGGAAGACTATCTTCCCGGCGGCAGCGACGATCCCGGCAACAAGAGTGTGCGCCTGGCAGTGCTGGCCAGCTGGAGCTTCCGCTGCCGCCAGACATACAGCTTCAAAACATCGATGGACAAACTCAAAGCCGAAGGCTTCAAACTGCCAACGGAATTGTTGAGTAATGAGAAACCGTCTGAGTCACAAAAATATATTAGTGACGGATTCAACCGGGGCTATACCGCGCTGAATCATCATACGCGGATTGGCGAGGACACGGTGTCCTGGTATCGAGGGCCGCTGACGCCGGTTTCGATCGAGAAGAAACAGTATCAATTCAAGCCCGTGCCCGATGGTCTGTTGCGCTACGACTATCGAAATGGATTGATGGACGCAACCTACGCGGCAGCAGCGCAATTGGGAAGACTGCTTGGGCTTCAGGATCGATCCTTTGCCAGAGCGTTGTGTGACTTCCGAAGCAAAGTCCAATCTCAAATTCGAGATTCGTATCGGAAGCAGGAGCTAATGCGCGCGCTCAACGCCGGGGCAACGGGTGAGTTGCCGGACAGCCAACTCCTGGAATTTGGTCTCAGCGCTGCGTTGACAAATCCAAACGGTAAAACGCCGGCGCCGCCAGCGACGGACGAGAGCGCGCTGTTCAAAGATGGTTTGGAGAACGACACAGACATCCAGCGTGAACCTCCGTCGGCGGTGCGTCAGTGGCTCGCGCGGCTCACGCTCCTTTATCGGGTCCCTTTTTTCTATCTGGTCCCGGACGAACGAATGCTGCCGCCCGACAGCCTGCGCTTTTTTTGCCTGGATCCCGGCTGGATCAAGTGTCTCCTCGAAGGTGCTTGTAGTGTTGGGCGCAACAGCACCGAAGAGCAGCTCGTGGACGAATTTCTTCGCAACCGATTTTTGGACTTCGCCATCGAGGACTCGGTGTCGGTCCGACAAAGACCGGAGTCTGAGCACGGAGATTCAGAGCCGGTGATTCAGCCGCCGAAGGTAAATTGGCCTTTGACCGGATTTCTGCTGCGTTCACCTCTGGTGGCGGGATGGCAAGGGGTTGAGATGCGCGCGTGGCAATCCTGGAATGAAAGCACAAAGACCGGGGAACGACTATTACCTGTGCGGATCGACCGGCTGGCCCCCGACATCATGCTCTGCATCTTCAATGGCCCGGTTGTGCACATCGAGATCCAGCAGCCGCCCGAGGGCATGCACTTTGGCGCCGCGCCCGCTCCTCCTCCTGATCCGGACGGCCCAAATTATTTCAAGACCACGCTGCGGCGGCTAACCCCTGAAGACAAGACGGGCGATCAAGTTCGCCACCAGGAGGGAAAGGAAGTGCCCATGCCACTTCGCGCCGCGGCCAAGGGAATGCGAGTCGTCGAAATGGCAACCTTGGCAAAGACGTTAGAAGGGCTGCTCAAGCTTAAGGGCGCGGCTCTCTACGACATGGATTTGGATGGAAACCTCGCGAAGCAGCCCACGACTGTTCCTGCGATGGATCTTAATGCGGCGTTCACTTCGGCGGAGATGGGAGTGCAAATGACTGAAAGCCCCGGCAAGGTATTCATCGAAATACCCATCCGGAAAAAGAAAGGATCGTCGTGAGCGCGACGCTGACTGATTCGACTCATCTGCTGGTTCCGATCCACGTTGATGCACTGCTCGTGGGCGCGAAGCCGCGACATTTTTCGTGGACCGACTTGTCGCCGGACTACACAAAGTTGGAACGAGATTTTTTTCTCGGGGCCGACTTGAGAGATCTCTCAGGAAGTAGCAGCGCTCCCGGCCAGGGACTTCATCTTCATTTCAAGTTGCCGGCCGCACTGACGCACGGCACGTCGACGGGGGCGGGCGCAGAGCTCGTCTTTCCCAGGTTACCGAACCGTTGGTTGGTGGTACGTTACTATCAGCCACAATCGAAGACGAATATCCTCACCAAAGCCTGGATCATTCGCAGCGATGCAGCGGGGCCGGACGATGCCGTTGGCTGGCCTGTATTGCCCGACACGAAAGACGCGGGACCGCTTCGGATTCGCCGCACCGGGAAGTGCGACGTTCTTCCCCAGTCACCTTTCAAGGAAGATGACATTGCTGCCGCATTGACGATTACCGCGGTTGGTAATGGAGACGCAGGGTTCAGCGCGCATTATCCAGCCTGCTACAGCATCCTTGGCTTCCACGACGACCTCAAGAATCCGGACGTGCCGGCTAAAACCAAGCTCTCGTATCTGGTAGCCGGGTGGTATTCCGCGGCGACGGATGATTTCTTGCAGATCTTTATCAATGGCCTCGATCCAAAGTTGGACGACCAGGGCAAGCTGGCCGCGCTGCGACAGTGGCTTAAGGACAAGGGGTGGTCCGCCGGACTGGAACCGGGCAAACTTCCGTCGCGAATGATTTGTCACGGACTGGTTCGAGGTGTCGATTGGCAGGGTAGTCAACGTGACTATTCGGACATTGAGGCATTTGACGGTATCGATAGTCCGGCTGGTCACACGGTCGACATTGGCAACAGCTCGGCAGAGGCGCTCGCCGCGCGTCTGGTGTTGGCGAGCGCGCAAAAAACTCATTCGGACCCGGAGTTGTTAGAAGATGTGCTGACCGCCTTTCAAACGGGGCTCCTCTCAAATGATCCGACGATTGCGGAACTGGATGCCGAGCTTCATCGCCAGGGTTTTGTTCCGGTTGAGACCGGAAAGACATTTCTCATTCAGTCCGAATCCAGCGCGTCGGACAGGTCGGATGTTGCCCAGCCTCATGAGCCAGTGCCGCAACACCTTCAGGATCTATTGACGGATCTTAACTCGTGTCAGCAAGAGTGCGACCGGTACGCGCAATTAAAGAAGGATTACCGCTGGGAGCTTTATGCCCTATGGCATCGCTGGGTCGAAAAATGCAAAGAGTTCGATGACGCCGCGGCTTTGCTGAAGTCCAATCTCGACGGTTTAAAAACTTTCCTGCAGAACTTCGACCAGCTTCCGCAATTGGTGGAGGCCAGGAATCGGCGGCAGGCGGCGGAAGATCGGCTCAGCCAGGCGCTGGCTGATGAGACCACGCCCAAGCAAAACGATAATGAAACAATCCAGGTACCAAAATACCGTCTTACGTCTTCAGCGGCCGATCGGTTTTATACTCCCAACGATCCGGTCGTTCTGATCTCGGGGCCGGCACTCGAGCGAAAAGGCACTTACACGCCGAGTCCGGCGGACATTCTCCCATGCCGCGCCACAGGTCAGGAGGTTCTGAGCTATTCATACGACATCAGCGACGGTCAGCACGGAATCGTGGTGACCGCTGCTGACCAAATCAAATCGCTCGGCATCGAGAGTGCTAGCTTGAATGCGCTTCCGTTCTTTGCGCAGCAATTGTTTTCCGAGGCCATGCTGCTGGAGCAGATTGAGCAGGCCGGCAGCCAGCCGTCGGATATCGGATGGCGAGCGCGTCCATCACCTTCAGATAAGAGCCTGCCTCGAATCGATAATAAGAGCAGGATGCCGGCCGCGATCGGCCTCTTCGACTGGACACATAACCCCTGGATTCCGGTTTATCTGACATGGAGGTTCGAGTGGCATTCCGATTATGCCGCGGTCGCTGATTCTGGCTCGCAGGCCAACATCGATGTCGGCGCCTGGCGGTTGCAAGGCGATCGCGAAGACGCCGGAAGCGACGAGTGGAAATATCGAAGGCAGGTTGACCTGACGCCCGATGGGCCACCGCCCACGCAAGCTGAGGCCACATCGCCAACCTACCGCGGCTTCGCGTTGCTGGCGCGACCGACATTCCTGGCCCTCGCTGAAAAATTGCGCAGGGAACCAGATAAGATTCCGCCGCGCGTCAAGGAAATAGCGGTTCCGCTACAGGCGCTTCTGGAAAACCGCCCCATGCTCTCGCAGGCGCTGGCGGGTTTTAATGACGGCTTAATCATGCGCCGCGTTGGCGATCAGCTTCCACCATTTGACTACAATAGGTTTGATCCCAAAATTGGCTTCTTCGTTGATCCCATCCACGACGCCATGCAGCCGGAGGATCGGTTCGACTACTCGCCGGCGACGGACTTTCCGTTTTGTCCTATCAGATCCGGACGCTTGAAACTGTTGAGCCTCAGGATCATCGACGCGTTTGGTCAGGCAATTAGTTTAGATCCGGGAGCCAAAACAGCGTGTCACGCGGGACAGAGGATTCGAGCTGACGCAAATGGCACGGGCGGACCCTCGAACACCGATCCGCTACGGCTGCCCCCCCGGCTTGTGCGTCCGATGAGACTAATATTCGCGAACGCGCCCGCCGGAAATCCCACCACTGTCGCGCCAACCTCAAGCCCCATCTGTGGTTGGATCGTTCCTAATCAGTTTGATCAGAACCTGACCTTGTACGCGGCCAACGGTAAACCGCTTGGCGCCTTGCAAAGAAAGTTTGAACTGAAGGCTGGCAGCACACAGAATTTTTTCTACTGGGTCGACGTCCCGGGCACAGTCGACGCGCCGATCCAGAGGGATTGGCTCGATTCAGGCGGTATCGCTTTCAGCGAGGCGCTCGAGAAACACCTGGAGGAAACGATCGCGAATCTGCACTTGCGCGATTTTGCGCGCTACGTGCTGGGCCTCAACGGCGATCAAGGCGCTGCGTTCAGCGCTCTGCTGGATCGCGCGTTGACCGCGACCGAACAGCGCGTCCCCGAAGACGATCCGGGCGTTTCAGTTCTGATCGGGCGCCCATTGGCGCTGGTGCGTGCCGAGGTTCGGCTGGAGATTTCGGGTTTGCCGGCTCTTGATCAGAAATTGAGTTGGACAGCTAGTGCCACGGATTCTGCAATCAATCAATTACTCAACGCTAACGGCCTGGCCCAGTTCCCTCAGGATCAACTCAACACACTGCTGCAAACTGGTGGCGCCGAAAATGTTCGCTGGCCGGTGCGGCTTGGTGATCGGCGCAGCGCCAACGACGGCCTCATCGGTTTCTTCGCCGGCGACCCGAGCGAGACTTCACGGCCCTTCTATGCAAGTTGGGGATTCGGCGGGACCCGTTACGAGAAGATTCTGGAATATGAACAGAATCTCACTGTCGATTGTCGTCACCCATTTCAAGTTACCCTGTTGATGGATCCTCAGGCCCGCGTTCACGCCACCTGCGGCGTGCTGCCAAAGGGGTTTCTCGCGCTGCCGCATTCCGAGTCGGCGGGCGCCAAAGGCGCGCGAGAAGTTTTCTTTCAAACAGCGCCCGTGCTCGGCCCGCCTGCGACGCCGCAGATTCCAAAACCGTCAGACGATTACGGCGAATGGTCATGGGCCTACCGCCCGGACGTCACCCGTTGGGCGGAACACGGCGACCTGGTTTCAGCATCGGATCGCGGCGGCTTTTCCGATACGTATCCGACCATCGCTGAGGGCTGGCTAAAGCTGAAGATCGATCCGGTGCAGGTTCTTGGCTTCTGGGTGCGCGATGGATCGACGCAAGCCGGTCATCCCACTTTGGCCTGGTCGATTCGCGGCGCAGAGTCGCTGCAACTCTTCAGAAAGACCGTGGGAAGCCCGGCGCGAGTCTTGGAAATGGAGTGGTCGCAGGCGCCGCTCCCGCGCGAATTCACTTTGCAAAAATCAGTCGACGCCGACACGGTGTTTATTTTAGCCGCCGCTGACGATGCCGGATATCGCGACGAGAAGGAGATCGTTATCAAGCGCAATACAAACGCGTAATGAGAGGCCGATGTGGCACAGACCTCAGTCTGTTGGCGTTCAGAATCACAGACTGAAGTCTGTGTCACGGATCCGAATCACAGAATAGTTAGCGGAGATCGAATTCATCATGCCAAATTTCACTGCCAAAATTACAGACGACAGCAAAATTACCGTCGGGCAAAATGAGGGAAATCACTTTTCCATCGAGATTACTCCCGCTGCGGGCGAGCTGAAGGACGTGATCGTGCGTGTTTCCATTCCGTGCGGGCCAAAGAAGCCCGAGCAAGGGACTTTCTTAGTGGACGATGCCCAGGGGCCACGCCCGAATGTCAATTATCTGCTTCCAGCCAATGCCGACAAATCCGTGAAAATCGATCCATTGATAGAAGGTGGTCAGCCGGCGCCGCCCCCAGGCTACCTCGCCTGGGAAATGCCTTCCAAGGGAATCGTCATCGGCGCTGGTACCACAATGAAAATCGACGTAACCGGGTTGGCAGGAAACATCCCTTCCGGCATAGCCAACGTCATCGTAGGAATCCGTGATCGGGGCCCGGTCAAGGACAAACCATTTACCGCACAAACATTGCCCGTGGAAGCTAAGCTGAAAGAGGGCGATGAAAAAGGCGTGAAGGTTCATTATTTCACCGCCTCGAAGGACTACGTCCTCCACGCCAGTGAAGAAGAAGTAATTCTTTCCTGGCATACGACCAGCGCGGTGAAAACTGTCTCGGTGTTCAAGAACAACGTCAAAATCTGGCCGCCGTATGGTGGTAGTGAGGATCTGTTCGTCTTAGATAGGCCAGGCATCACGTCGGTGTACCGCCTCGAGGCGATGGGAGACATTACCGCCTCCCCGGATGCCGACCGTGAAAAACTACTGACGGACGGGACCCTCGTCGTGCGCACGCTGACGGTCCAGGTTGCGCAGGCTGGCTGGAATCGCCAACCGCTGCAACAGGGTTATCCCACGGCGCTGATGAGCACTCTTTCGTTCAAATCCGGAGAGTCTGAGCGGCTCTACGGAGTTTTTGTCGATGCCGAGACTAATAAGGTGGGGCTCTATTCGTCCGCGACCGGCTTCCCGCCCTGGAGAATGGAATCTGGTGGCAAGAATTTCAGCGAAATCAAGGTCGTGAGCAATAACCAGGAATACTTTCTAAGCGAAATGAGCCACAGCCCCGGAATTGGCAGCGGCGGAAAGCTTTGGCTGATCGGTGGCAGCTCGGTCGAGCCGACACAGATTTCGAACGAAGTTTGGTATTACCACAAGAACGACACCACAAAAGTTGAAGAGTGGGTCAGAGACAAACCCGGTGGCTTTTCTGCGCGCATGGGTCACTGCGTCGTTAATTTCCAGAACAAGCTCTGGGTCCTGGGCGGTTATTCAGACGCCACGGGTCCACTCAATGACGTGTGGAGCTATGACCAATCGAACCAGACGTGGTCGAAGCAAACGACCGGAACCATCTGGCCCGCGCGCTGCATGTTTGCTGCGGCCGCGACTCCGGCCAGCCCAGGGGTTTTCGGATTTGAAAAGGAAAAGCTGTGGATCTACGGCGGCGCCGAGGATCCCGACAACATCGTCGCCAAGATGGATTTATGGTCGACGACGGACGGCGCTACCTGGAAGGAAGAAAAAACTCTCGCGATCGGTCCGCTGCGTGGACAGCCCAATGGCGCAACTCTCTTCTGGGACGACGGCCTGCATCTCGGGGGCTCGTTCAAGTCCGGGTCCAAGACAAACCCGGCCGACCTAAATGGAGCAACCCTTGCGGAGATGGTCTATAGCTTGAGCGTCAGGCGCTATCTCTGGGAAGCCAATCCGGTAAGTTGGGGTTGGGAACAATTTGGCGGCAACACCTTCCTCATGCAATCGATCGTGTTCAATCGATTTTGGTTCTTCTGGTCGCTTTTCCAGAACATCAAGACCGCGCCCAAGCTGAACATTTTCATTCCGTCGTAACTCGTAGTTTGCCGATTTGCAAAAGAAGGAAAGGAACAAAATCATGACGAAGTGTCACACTCTGAATCGCAAGCTAGAACTTCCCCGGCGAGTTCGGTACGCACGCGTCTCGGGTGCAGCACGCCTGAGGCGTGCGTACCCATCGATTGGCCTGCGCTTGCTGAGCGGACTTCTCCTCGGTCTCGCGCTTGCCGCGACAGCGTTCGCCCAGGGCGTCGACACGAGAATTACCACGCTCTTGCCCATTTCTACCGAGTGCAAGGCTCTCGACGGTACGAACTGGAAACCGATCAAAGACGTGACGGTCTCTGATGCGTTCGACGAATACAAGAAGTCGGCTTGCTACATGGAGTTCACCATTGCGTCTATTCCCGGAAACGCAACCATCACCGAGGCGTTCGTGCGGCTCGTGCAAACAGGCGACCAACCAAATCCCAGTACGCTCCTGATCAACGTCGCTTCTATTCCGAAGGGTGTTGACTGGACAACCAAACTCGCCGATTACGAAAACAGGAAAAAAGAATATTGGTTGGGCATCATCCGCTCTACAAACGCCGGTGACGATGTCGTCGATACCTCGGGCCGCACCGTGGATACTATGCTGCGGCCTGGAGCCCTGCTGCGGCCTGAAGCGAACAAGCAATACATCGTGCTGCTTCTGTCACCGCAGACAAGCGGAAGTGCCCGCAATTACTTTCCACCCATCGGCGCCACGGACTTCAAAGCCGGCAAGCAGCCGCGACTGGTCCTAAAGTACACGGTGTCCCGAGCCGCGCCGCCGCGGAGTCCCGACTCGCAATCCGACGGCTGGGCGGCGATGCGCAGTCCGCGGCCTTTCATGCCGGAGCCCAACACGCCGCCCCAGAACAACTACAAGCCCATTCAGGTTTTCGACGGCACGAAGACTTCGTCTTACAAAGCAGCGACTTACGGTGGACTGAACCACGTGGTTCGCACCTATACGAATACACAGACGAATACGAATGAGTGGCGCCTGGACGCGCAGGACGTGTTCGGAAACGTCGTTTGGGGCAAGCCACTTCCGTCCGCGCTCAGCGAGAAGGCCCGCGTGGTGGTTAACGATGCCGGAAGACTCACGATCTCGAGTCGGAATCGCTTTATCATTTACCAATTGAACGCGGCCAATCCTCGGCAGGCGCCGTTGGCCCACGTCACGGATAGAACAGTGCCCGGCGTAAAAGGGCCGGCCGCGCTGTTGCCGGGCGCCGACGGGGGACTTTATGTGATCGATGATACCGATCTCTACGCGTTGAACCCCGATTTGCAGATGCTCTGGACCACCGGCGTGGGCACGTCCGCGTCCGCGCGCATGACCCTGAGCCCGGATGGTCAATACTTATACGCGACCGTCTTTCTGTCGGACGGAAATAACAAGAAGCCCGGCTTGCTGGCGATAAACGCTCAAAGTGGAAAGGCGCCGCCGTTGCTCAACTTTCCTGCCGAGACCAAAATTTTCCATAACCCCGTCGTGATCAAACATCCGGACGGTAATTCCGACTACATCTACATCGCCGCTAATTCTCAGAATACTGGAGTCCTGCGCACTTTGAGGAACAGGCCGCCGACTGGGGCGAGCGGGGATCGCATTGCGTCTGTCACTCAGGTGAGCGAAGCGAAGGGATTATTCAGCCAGCCTGCTCCGGACGCGACGGTGCCTCGCTCGGGGGGCGACCTTTCTTCCAAGAAGCTCTATGTCGTGTGGAAAGAGAATCAACCGACTCCGCCTCGCTTGATACCGCTTAATGCTCAGACCGGGATGCTTGAGAGCCCGGGATCGCCCCACTTTGTTGTCGCCGATGAGTCTGAGTTGTGGAGCGGCGGAAACCTGGCGATGGACAAAAACGGCAATATCTTTTTTTGGGAAAACAAAATCTTCTACGGTTACCGGGCGGGCACGGAGGTCTCACAACTGTTCGCGCGCGTGCTTGACGAACTTCCGAGAAGCATGGAACTGCTCTTCGGATCGGATGGAACGCTCTACCTGCAAGACAGCAAGATCGGATCGTTGTCGGCGCTGATTCCTTCGTACCCGTTGCCCAACGCGGAAAGCGCCAACATCTCCAGCCCGACTCATCTTCGCGTTGAAGGCACCGTGGATAAGGAGACGACGCTCTCGGCAGGCGGAAGTGTCACCCTCGGCGGGGAATTTAAGGTGAAGCCGAACACGACGTTGAGGGTCAAAACCAACGTTCCGCAATAAGAAGTCACGACCAACGAAGCCGGCATGAGTGAAAACGGAGGATAGAAAATGAAAAACGATTCCCCTCAAGACCCCGATACAATTCTTGGCGACCCGACGTCAGCCGCTGCTCACCTGCAAGCCGAGATTGACGAAATGCGGCAGAGACTTGCCGCACTCGAAGCCTGCACGCCGGCTCATGCCGACCAAACAGCCGGCCGGAAGCGACACTGGCGTGCAACTCCGAAGAGACTTGCTCTCATGATTGTGGGCGTGATGCTCGCCGGCGCCACGATTGTCTTCGGCCAAAGCGCGGTTGACGCATTGTTTGTCAGCACCGAAGGGAGGGTCGGCATCGGGACGACGAAGCCGGTGAATAAACTTTCGGTGCAGGGTACGGCTGATATCTCCGACAGTCTTGGGATCGGCACAAACAATGCTGGTGCATCCAGATTAAGAATTGCGAATTCGTCGGAAGACTTTGCACATTTCCGTTTTACTGCTGCGGGCGCGGGCGAATTAGAGTTCGTTAGTTGGGCCAACGGTTGGAATGTCAACTCCAAAACGTCCGGTAAGAACCTCTACCTCAACCGCGATACTGCCACCTCGGATGTGCTGATCGGTCCGGTCAACAAGGAAATGATTGTTAAGAGCACCGGCGACGTTGGCATCGGCACCGCAACGCCTCAGACAAAATTGGATGTAGCCGGCAATATGCGTGTGGCCGGAAATATGCGTGTAACCGGGATACTCACCTCCCAAGGCCGTTACCAGAGGGACGACGCAGCCGAGACGACCTATGAAGTCTCGCCTCGCTATCACGTCTCGTTGACTGGGCCTAAGTACGACGGTGGCACTAAGTTAATTCCGCAGCAGGTAATCAATAGTCTTTGTGGCGATCCGGATGGTTGTCAGTTTCGATTGGGGATGACGCGCTGGTCCAATGACACGGAGACAGAGACTGCCTCAATCACAGGCTTGTTTTACTACTCAACGACCGACGGTCGTTGGAGGACGAGTATGCTCGCGCAGCAGGGCAAGGAAGCTAAGAATGGAGAAGCTACAGGTGCAGACGGCAACAGAATAACCGAGCACGCGGTAAACGGATGGGACACCTGTTACTTCACCGACGCTCCGTATTACAACAGAGTCGGGATGAGAGATGATGATCGTGCCATGTACTTGCTTCTCTGGACCGGTTACACAAATCCGAATCGCACGTGCGAGCTGACCCTCATCGATTAAGCAGCCCTGCAAGTCGAAGAGGTCGGTCGGATCGTTTTGCGAAAGTGCTTTGCAACTTATCGAAAGGCATAACCCATGAAAAAGCTGATCTCCTTATCCAAACAAATTGCCTTGCCGTCGCAGCCGAAAGACTCGCTTGGCGCTCGGCGCTTGAACTTTAGAGCAGTTGCGTTGAGATTTGCGCTGCTGATGCTCCTCATTTTTGGCGCCATCGGCGTGTCGCAAGGTCAACAACCGGACCCGCTGACAATCACGAAGGACGGCAATGTCGGCATCGGGACGACGACGCCGGCGAACAAACTCTCGGTGGCCGGCAACGCTGATGTATCTGGTAACGCGAATATCTCCGGCACAGTCGGCATTGGGACGAACACTCTTGGGACATCCCGATTCAGGATAGCGAATCCGAGTTCGTCGACAGACTTCGCTCATTTCCGTTTCGATGTAACGGGTGGGGGCGAGCTCGAGTTCGTTGGCTGGGCGAATGGATGGAATATCAACTCAAAAACGTCAGGTAAGAGTCTGTATCTCAACCGCGACTCTCCTTCGAATTCGGATGTCTTCATTGGTCGCATGGGCAGGGAAATGATTGTTAAGGGTGATACGGGAAACGTCGGCATCGGCACGGCGAATCCGCAGTTTGGCAAACTGCAAATCGCGGGCGGCGCCGTCCCCGCGTTGCGGCTTGACGCCAATTCAGGCGTGGCCGCCATGAGCATCGGTGGAACTGGCGAGCTGCTCGTGGATGCTTCGGGAGTCACCGGCGGCCGGCTGATCGTGAAGGACAACGGCAACGTCGGCATCGGCACGAATAATCCCACCAAAGCGAAGCTGGAGGTAAGCGGGTTCGTCAACCGGAACCAGCATATGTACGGATTTCTCAGAAACCCATACTCTGTCCAGACGGACGGCGCGGTGCCCGAGACGGGTAAATACAACGTGCACCCCTTAGAGGCCCCAGCCCTGCCTTATTCGATCTGGGCCGATCAGCGCATCGCGGCAAGCGAATTTAACGCCCTCTCGGATGAACGCTTCAAGAACATCCAGGGTCGTTCCGACAGCGCAGCGGATCTTCGCACTCTGCTCGGCATCGAGATCACCGACTACCGCCATAAGGACGTGATCGGCAAAGGCAACGGGGCTTACAAGAAAGTCACTGGCCAGCAGTTGGAGAATGTATTTCCGCAGGCTGTGACCCGGTCCACCGACGTCGTGCCGAACATTTACCAGAAAGCCACGATCAAAGCCGGCTGGGTGATGATCGGGACCAATCTGAAAAAAGGCGAGCGGGTTCGCCTCATCGGCGAGAAGCAGGAGGGCGTCCATGAAGTGCTGGAAGTCGCCGAGGGCCGGTTCCGCACCGCGTTCGCACCGGAGGGTGATCAAGTCTTCGTCTATGGCCGCGAAGTGAACGACGCTCGCACCGTGGACTACGACGCGATCTCGATGCTCAACGTCTCAGCCACCCAGCAGATCAAAAAAGAGAAGGACGAAGAAGTGAAAGCGTTGCAGGAAGAGAACGCCGCGCTGCGTAGCCAGCTCGCCGAACAGGAAAAGCGCCTGGCTGCGATCGAGTCGCTGCTGCTAGCCGGCGATAAACACACGCCGCGTGCAACGTCGCTGAAGAAGGTTGAATAAGTTGGAAGAACTTCGATCCCCGGTCGCTCAAAACAATACCGGTTCGCTCGTTGTATGGCCCGGCGTCCATTCTTCATGGGGATGATGCGGCATGAAATGGTGGTAAGCCTAGGGAACCTTTCTTATCATCAACGAAGGATGACGTTCTCGCAGGACCTGAACGAGATGGTCTTTAGCAACGTGTGTGTAACGCTGAGTAGTTGCGATTGACGCGTGGCCGAGAAACTCTTGTACAACTCTAATATCGACGCCGTTGCGAAGTAACAAAGTCGCGACAGTGTGTCGGAGCATGTGCGGAGTAATGTGGCGTTCTATTCCTGCATCCTTGCGAAAACGAGAAATGATATTGGCAATGCCCTGAGTCGAAAGACGCTCACCCGATGAGTTTATGAACAGCGCCGGACTATCTGTTCCCGATTGCAATCGCACTTCCAAATGTTGTTGCTGTATTAGCACCGTCTGCTCGTCAACAACGTAGGCTAGTCGATGCCTTCCTCCCTTGCCGTGAATCCTGAAGGTCAACTCCGAGGTTATAAAGTCCTCAACGTTAAGACACGATGCCTCTCCGACGCGTATTCCAGTGGCGAAGAGAAGATCCAGTAACGCGAGATTCCGCATAGCGCGATACTCGCGTGAGCATCTACGCGCAGGTCTAGGCTTGGCCAGAACCGGAGGTTTGCGAGGTGCAAGCTCGGCGGCACGACACTGACCAGCGTGTGTCAGGAGTCCTCTTATCTCTCCTTCGGTAAGCGCTCGCGGTGGCTGTAGAATCCGCCCAAGACTTAGTTTGACCCGCCAGAACGGCGATTCAGGTAGGACTCCCTTGCGTACCCAATAAGAGCAGAATACCTTGAGGACCACCATCTTTCGGCGCATTGAAGCCGGCGAGTATCCTTTCATGCGAAGATTCGCAGCCCAATCTTCGATCAGACTCCCGCCGAGAGATACCAAGTCGAGATCCGTCCCGCCAAATGTCTTGAACTGTTCTAAATCTGAAGTGTAGGCCGTTTTTGTTTTCGGGCTCCGATCATGCGTCGAGAAGTAGCCGCCGATAAACTCCGAGATTGCCTGCGTCAGTTGCATAAGCACACGAAACCTTCACGGTTGGACCAATAAAATTGAAGACCTTAATACGTTGTCTCAGCGGTGGGTCGGAAAACGGCAGTGAGTTTAGTTTTGGACTTCAAATGTTTCAAGAGAAAAATGGCACGAGAGGGAAGACGCCTCTGGTGTGTTTAGAGTGATGCCAATCCGCCTCGGTTCCCAAAAGTGCTTGCTGTCTATTTGAAACAGTTGTAGGAACTTGGATTTGAAGGGATAATATGCGCTTCTGACCTCAGGTTCTGCGTTGGTGTGTTTCTTTGGATAACTGGGAATTATACATAGGTGGCGAAGGTGAGTAAATTGAGCACGCCGCTAACACAGCTAATTATTCGCTCTGTACAGAGAGGTGTGCGATGGCTCAAGGAACACTCTGAGGTAATGCCCGGAGCACTAGAGGACCCGAGAGACATTGGCGTTACTATCTCAGCGTTGGTAGCAGCGGAAAGGAATCCGCACTCACATGTGGTCCAGCGACTCGTTTCGAACCTTTTGGAACGTCGCAACAATAACGGAAGTTGGAACGATGAGGTTTACGATACGTTCTTTGCCGTGCGCGCTCTGAGCGATGTCGGATTTAGCATTAATGACCAACCGTTGAGCGATGCTTTTCGATTCCTGCAAGCGACCCAGGATCCGATAGACGGAACGTGGTATGAAGAACCTTATGACACCCTTCTGGCTCTTGATCTCATAGTTCGTTTAGCACCCGATCAACTCGAAACCTTTACCGACCGGCCCCTTAAATGGATTGAATCCTTGCAGAAGGATGATGGCTCAATCATTGGGCTTCGCCATACGGGATTGGTTGCCTCAATCTTTTGTCTGACTAATAAGGCACGTCTCACCAACAACAAACGCGTGGTGGATCGCGCGATCGAATATCTCCGTCAAGATCTTCAGAAGAAACCAATTTGGACCGCCGCGGCTTGGTCAAATTACTACCCGCTGCAAGCGCTATTGGATAACGGTTACGATCTCGACGATCCTCTCGTGGCCAAAGCAGTAGATTGGTTCCTGGCCGCCCAGGACTTGGAAGGCAAGTGGCTTCAAGTGTCACGCGTGCATGACACGGCCATGTCGATCCTGGTTCTTTCCGGTTTGCTTACCGCGCCTCTCGTAGACGTCTCAGATCCTCGTACTGGTGTTTTGAATGTCTTCAGTGAGAACGGGACGCTACGAGTTACTTTCCAGAGACCGGGTGCTGGCGCAATCACTGGCGGGTACCAGATAAGGATATCGCCTCAAGCTCGCGCGAATCTCAGCAACAATAAACAATTCATCAATGCGGCGTTGGGACAAATGCGTGCCACACGAGAGACGAGGCAGTCAACCCGGCGTCGCCCTCAAGGGTCAATTCAGGGTGAACTGGAGAAGACAGGGAAATTTGCCTACGGGCAATTACTTCCTGTCAGTATTCAGTGGCAAATTCAGGAATCCAGGGCAGATCACTTGCGGCTGGATATGGATGAAAAACTGATTGACCTGCCTTGGGAGCTCCTTCACGATGGAAAACAGTTTCTCTCTTTACGCTACGCTCTCGGTCGCCGGTTAGTATCAGACCAAGAGTTCGTATCGCCTCATCGCTACGTCCAAACAGCTGAAAACACGCGCGCTCTGATCGTGGCAGACCCCACCAGCGACCTTCCGGCAGCTCAACGAGAAGGTCGAGCCATCGCCACTCTACTTCGGGATCAATGTCGAATGAAAGTCGACGAATTTACGAAAAATGGAATGACGAAAACGGACTTTGTCCTAAGTCTGAAAGACTACGACATTGTTCATTTTGCTGGTCATGCCTTACATGGTTCCGGGAGCCCCGATGAAAGTTGTATGCGCTTTTCGGACGGCGAACTCACAGCCTATGAGATTAGCCGCTTTCTTAAAGGAGGCGTACCCTCGGTAGTTTTTCTCAATGCTTGTTGGTCGGCGGAAGAGTTGCCTGAGTCTTATTCACCAATGATGCGTGGCCTCGGACGAACATTTCTGTATGCCGGCGCCACCGCATTCCTGGGTTATCTTATTCCCGTTCCCGATGTATCGGCTACTCACTTTGCCATCTACTTCTATCAGTCTCTGGCCCAGGGACAAACGATCGGTGAATCGCTTCGTCGAGCACGCATTCAGAGTCGCGATTCCAGTTTGCCGGAAGACACCACCTGGTCATCAGCCATACTCTACGGGGATCCGGCTGCGCGCGCAGTTGAGGTTCCCTCCGTCTTTTAATCTTTAATTCTCGCTTCTTGCCAGAACTCGGTTAGCCACTCGCGCGCGCTTCCTTCGAGATCTCTTAGGCACCAACCTTCTTTTGTATTGGGCGAAGGAAATGAGAGTTGCTCGCCGCAGGAGGCGGGATGGAACGTGGCATCGCCGGTTAAAGGATCAAGGTAAAAAGGGAACAGACGACAGCCTAATGGCCGTGAATCATAAACGGTACATAAGCCCGTTTGCGCTTCGAAGAACGGACAGGGCAAATTGAGAATGCGAAATTCGTGACCGGTGCTCGAGTTTTTTTGTCTCACGACAAATTTTTCTCTGGGAAAACCGGAGGCTGCTTCGAGTTGTGAGATTTCGCGGCTCGTCAGATATACCCAATCATAGGGTTGGCTACAACACTTGTCAGGGCAAGAGTCACAACTGATTTTGATCGTTAGAATGGGTAATTCTCTCACTTCGTAACTCCTTCCATCATCGTGCGGCGTCCGTCCGCGCCTCTCCTAGTTAGAAAAAATAATTCCCAGTTATCAGTACCTGGGTCGGTGCGCACGATTGGAAGCAATCTCACCGTTGCCGGCGAGTTTCGTTAGTAACAGCTCACCATGTTGCTTGTGCGGACAGAGCTAAAGGCCTCACGCATACACGGCTATGGACTCTTTGCCGCCGAACGAATTGCAGCGGGGCGGGTAATCTGGAGGTTTACGCCTGGGCTGGACGCGGCGGTACCGCTCGAGAGTATTGCCTCTCAACCCTCAATAATTCGGGACTTCATCAATCGGTATTGCTCGTTGGATCCGCCACGAAATCGCTTTGTCGTCTACATGGACGACACGCGCTTTATCAATCACTCTTTTCAACCGAATGTCTGGCTGGACCAGGAACACGACATTCTCGTCGCATCGAGGGACATTGAGGCGGGTGAAGAAATAACCGAAGACTATTCAGAAACTGAGTGGGACGGATTGGAGATCACCAGCAACTTTTCGGAAGGAAAGAGGGAGAATTCAACTCAGCGGTATCTCAGGGCTGGGCAGCCGAGAGCACGATAATTACAATGCAAAAGGTTCCTCACCTGCTACTCACGAAGAAGACTTCTGAGGCCTGCGACTCCGACGGGAACCCCGGCGTTCCTCAGGACCCCATCAATAAGGGAGTCATTTCGAACTTTCTGAAGAGAAACTTTCAGCACTTTAACGCGGCAACCATAATCGAAGCGGCTGACAGTTACCGTCGGCATCTTAAGGGTGGCGGAAAAATGCTGCTCACTCTCGCCGGTGCGATGAGCACCGCAGAGTTAGGCATATCTCTTGGAGAGATGATTAGAAGGGAGAAAGTCCATGGCATTTGCTGTACTGGGGCCAACCTCGAGGAAGATCTCTTCAATCTCATTGCCCACAACTCTTACAAGCGGATAGCCAACTATAGGGACTTAACTCCGGCGGAGGAGTTGGGTTTGTTTGAACAGGACTTCAATCGCGTCACCGACACGTGCATACCGGAGCACGAAGCGATACGAACGGTGGAGCAAATCATTCTGGAAGATTGGCGGCGTGCGGATACTGTTGGCGAGCGCTTTTTTCCGCATGAGTTTCTTTTTGAAGCGTTGCGAGACGGCAAGTTTGCGCAGCACTATCAGATCGACCCTAAAGACAGTTGGCTCCATGCGGCGATGGAACGGAATATCCCAATGTTTGTCCCGGGTTGGGAAGATAGTACCTTGGGAAACATGTACGCAGCACACTGCATCCAGGGCGCGATCAAGAACATTCATACCGTCAAGAGTGGGGTCGAATATATGATCGAACTCGCGAGCTGGTATGGCAGGGTAGTTACCAAGAACTCAATCGGTTTCTTTCAAATCGGCGGCGGAATTGCCGGAGACTTCGCAATCTGCGTCGTCCCGATGCTACGCGAGGATTTACTGAAAGAGAATATTCCGTTGTGGAGTTACTTTTGCCAAATCAGCGATGCGATCACCAGTTACGGCTCATATTCGGGCGCGCATCCGAACGAGAAGATAACCTGGGGTAAGCTGGGGATCGACACGCCAAAGTTTATCATCGAATCCGACGCCACAATTGTATCGCCGTTGCTCTTTGCATTGGTGCTTGAGCAATAGGAGCTCAGAAAAGTGAATGGCTGAGTTCTGAAGAAAGTGCTCCGGTTTTGCTGTTCAGAGCTTTAGAAAATAGAACCTACCATTAAGCTTGGCGAAATCACGCAGAATCCTTCGGATTCACGGGTCGATAATCTTTGTTTCAGTCTCCTTGGCATCCCGGGCTAGTGCTCGGAATAACTCAATTCTAGGTTTCAAGCAGCAGATGTCTCCGAAAGCATAGTCATCCAGCTTTTCCCAACATCTGATCGATCAGGCCGAGTATGCATTGGAGAGAATCTCGACTTGTCGGCGCGATCTAATTTCCGATCAAACTCGTCACGTAGTCCCTGAACTCAATCTGGAAAGCATCTTTGAGTTCATCCCAGCGTTCGCCCAGACGCTGGTGTACGACAAAAAACCGAAGGTCATAGTCCCAGGAAGCATAAATCTTCTCGTCCAAAAGCCCCTCCTTGTTCTGATAAAAAATGTTCTCTTGAAAGATCAACCACCAGATCAAAAGGCTCTTATATTGATATTGTTTTACCTCATCGAGGGAGTCGTAGTCTTTCGAACCCTTGATCCAGAGAGCGGTCATTGCCGGATCCTTAATCAACTCCAGATTGAAAGGCGAAGAGATTTCAACCAGAGCCTGGGTGTTGGATATTCTCGCTAATTTGGTTTGCAGTCTTAGCTGAATCCAGATGAACACAACTGAGACGACAACAACGATCGACTCAACGACGGTCGCAATATTCGCTGCCTTTGCCCAATCCATCTGTCCTCCGAACCAAAAGCTTATTTGCCGCTCGTTACTTTTCGCTCAAGCCAGAAAGAGCGTTCAATCGTGAACCACTCATCCTCGGGTGCGAGCTTGACGCGCGCTTCGCGTGTGGGTCCGCTCATATCCAGGTAAAGCAGTCTTTCCAGAGGATGCAAGTTGCTCTCGGTTGGCTCGGTCCGCAGCCCTACTTGCGTTAGGAACGCCAAGTCATGACGACGCGTGGTGACGCAGAGCTTGAAGATTTCTTTCCCGCGCAAAGATTCCATATCTTTTCCGGACAAAAACAGGGCGAGACTTTCAGGATAGAAGAGTTCGATTTCGCTCTCGGGTCGTTCACCCACAGAGAGGGTGCCACTGGCTTCCACATCAGTTGCTGCTCCGCCCGAGCGTTCGCTAGCAAGTGTTTCGCTGGCGCTCGCGGATGGATAAAGGAGATTTATTCGCTTGCTCAACCCGAGATCCAGGACACTCACGTGAAGGGGAATCCCAGATCGATTGACGATCCGAAAAGCAATCGTGTCGCCTTCCAAATAAACAGGCTCTTCTTGCTCTGAAACTTCTTGCCATTTACCGTTTGCCCTTCTTAACAGAATGAAGTCTACTTTGCCTTTCAATGCACTTTTGTCATTGCGAAGTTCCAAGACCTTCTCATAGCGCCAAACGGTTTCAAGACTCTGCAGAATTCTTAGCCGGGTACCCGCCGCATCTACCGGATATTGAGGGATCAATCGCCCTTGGGACTGGTCAAGCACGTCCCAGGATGGCCCGTCATTCGACTTCATATCACCGTTCTGAAAAACCATCTTGATGAATGCGCGCGCGCCTGCGGCCGAGTCGGCTATTCGCAATAAGTCTGACTGAGCTAGTGTTTCGCGCAGTTCTTCCTGAAATCTTACATATTTCGCCAGAGCCGGTTCCAGCCGAACCGTCATCTTCATTTCCGGATCAGCGCGCATGACTTCAACTGCGCGCGCGCCTTGAGCGATTGCTTGAACAGCATCTTCTTTGACAATTCTGCCCCTGGCCGTCACCGGCTCGACTGCGGTGATTCTTACAAGGCCCTGAAGTGCATTCTCAGACTCGAGTACTTTCTTAGTGCCTGCCCGATAGATCTCCCATTCAGACCCGGCAGTCACCCCGTGGACTGCGCCACCAGCCAGTTGGACGTCATCATCCTGACGGTCAGTGACCAGAAGATAACGCATTGGAATGAAGTCCTGCACATCAAATATTTGCCGGTCGCGCGCTCCTTCAAGTTGCGGCGTCTGTTTTTGGAATCGGTTGTTAACTTTAATCGCCACGACATCCCAAATGTCCTGATAGGTGTTATCAGTCGCTTGATTGAGCGCCTGGGTCAGAAAAAAGGTAAAGGCGCCGTTTCGACCACCGATCTCCTCGTGAGCCATTTCGTAAGCCCCTTGCTCTGCAGCGCACGCTGCGAGCAAGACGTAGTTCTCACTAAGCGAGAGCCAACCGCTGCCACCCTGCGCGTCCCGGGTGATCGCACTGACGGCTGGCTTCGGCACTGGCTGTCCCCCCGGTAGAGCATCGGGCGCGATCCAACGCAGTCGCGTTCCTTCTGCCTCGGAATCGCTTTGCATCCTGGTTATTGAGCCGGAATGACAGCTATCAAAGATTAGTGTGACGTGAGACGTTTTCTGCGTGAGGCGCGAAAGCCACTCTTGCACTTCAGTGTCACGAATGTCGCAAGGTGGAACCTGCTTCGGAAACGTCGGATTCATTCGACCACTGTCGTAAGGCATGATCGATTCGTCATAGCCGCTCGGTTTGTCTCCGGCCGCAATCATCTGAGATCCGTGGCCGCTGAAGTGAAAGGCAACGATGTCATCCTGACGGCAGTCCGCAACCAACTCTTCCATCGCATTGCGTATGCCTTTAACGGTGGCCTCCTCGTCCACCAACACAACGACATTGCTCTCAGGAAAGCCAAACGAAGTTTCCAACGTTTGCTTCATTATCCGGACGTCGTTGACACAGCCCTGCAGTTGCGAGTGAGCAGGTAGATTTGGGTATCGATTGACGCCGATCAAGAGTGCTCTCTTGTTCGGTGGAGTGGCGACCTTAACCATAGTCTTTTGGCCTCCGCCTGTTACCGAGGAAAATATATCGCGGGCGATCACGATTTCGCACCACTCTATTCATGCGCTCAGAACCAAAACATTACCGTGATCACACCAAAAGACTTGTGGAACGGATACTTCAGCGGCTGGTTATATCGGACTCGGGGTGCGACATCTCGCCGATTGTCTATTTGCGAAGTGTGCCTTGCCCAACGTCATTTATGCTGACTTCAGGGTAAGGTCTGAAACTATGACTTACTTTCTACCACGCGAAACGAGTAGCTGACGATTTCATCGTAACCACCGTTCTTGTTCGTAACACTGAGAGTGATTTGATAGTCGCCGGGCTTCAAATATCTTTGCGGCACAATGAGCTGAATTCTCGGGCTACCTGAACCCTCGTGGGCCGTCAGGTTCGGGACTGAAAATAGTTCATTTTGATGATCGTCGATAAAGACCGCGCGATATTTTTCCGTACCGGCCTGCGTAAGGTTAAGACGAAATTCGATTAACTCGTCGGGCTTAGCCGGACGGGCCTCGATTCGAGCCATTGCGCCCCGATTACGTTCCGAGGGCTGCAGGTCAACGGTCGATACAAGTTTCTCCCGCGGAGTTGATCCGGCCGTGTTCAATAGCGCCAATTCGGCTTCGATCTCCTGCCGCCGCGCCAGTAAGGAGTTGTCTGTGGCGGGCCCAAACAACAGCCAAACCACTACGATCGCCAACAAGAAGCCGGCCAGAAGGACCGCGAAGGCGAAGGCCCGATGCGCGCCAAAAACAGAAGAGAGCCACGTTTCGCGACTCTCGCTGGTGACCTCTGGTGACTCAGGTATCGTCTGAACGCGAAGAGGTTCTGACGGTTCAAGACCGCTCAGCTTCACATTAACCTCAGGCTTTGAAGGGATAAATTCGCTCAGCACCTCCTCAACTTCCAAAGCGGCCGCGTTGGCTCTGCTTTTAAGATACCTGGCTTCAAACAAGACCCGATCATCCGCACGCATGTTCCCGTCGCGATAATCCGCAATCAGTTCGTCCTCGATTATTTGCACCTCCTCGGCAAAGTCGCGTTCGGCAAAGATACGATCTTCAATCGCGGCGGACTCTCGCTCCGTCAACTGAGCTAGTAAGAATTGTCTGACTGTATTTTGTAGGTCCTTAAAATCCCTCATAAGAGACCTCTTTGTTCGGGCGAGCTTCCATTCCGTTATGCAGAATTTGAAAGCCTATTTCAGGTTTTATTCTTCATGAGCCGCTCGATGCAGCGCTTCAGTTTCCTTCTTAGCCGGTGCGCCATGACTCTGAGCGCGTTCAGGGTCATGTTCATTTCGCTCGCCAGCAGCTCGCGATTTTGGGCGAGTTTCAACGGCGGTGTTTCAACGCAATACCGGTACACGACGGTTTGTTCATGCGGCGCTAATCGGGCCCAGCAGTGTTCCAGGCTTCGCAGCATCAGTTCTTTACGTTCTCCCGTTTCCGCGTCGGGGAAAACGGGGAGGTCCTCTGAGAGTTCGGTCTCAACCGGCCGCCGCCACCATTCCGCCAATACTCTGCGCGCGACTGCCAGAAAATATGCAGAAGGATCACCGACAAAATCTTTAGACACCTGGTTCACTTTTCGCGTAACGCGGACCATGACTTCGTCAGTCAGACGGAGAGGATCTGAAACTTTGCGGCGACGAAAATAGTCAAGCAGGTTCCGCCGGATCTGTTCGTATTTCTCTCCGGCCTGTTCTCGATCAGATGCCAGCCAGGACAGTAACAACTCGAAGTTTTCCGGAAGCGTTTGATCGGTGGGCATCTTCAGCTACTTCATCGTCGCATCGAAGTCCCTATTTGGAAGGCTGGCTCTGGCGGCGCCTTTTCCACCACGCCCAGAGTAGCCAAGCCATGATACTAAACAATATTAGGGCCGACCATGATGAGTGAGATTGAAGTACGCGAAGCCACGACCTGGGTGGTGAACGATATTCACCCTGGATGATGAAGGCTGACCAATAGAACGGAGGTCGCGATCCGCGTTGTCGATACATCGCCAGCTTGGCTTGATGGAGGGCCTCGGCAGGGGCGGCGCCGTCCTTCAGCATTGCTTGATAGAAGTTCGCCATGAGATTCGCAGTGGATTTGTCCTGCACATCCCACAAGCTCACCACAACGCTTCTCGATCCAGCGTAAAGAAATCCCTGAGTCAAACCTGTCAGCCCTTCACCTGATATTTGCTCACCCAGACCGGTCTGACACCCGCTTAGCACTACCAAGTCCGCGTTCAGCCGCAAACCATAAATGTCATGTAACTGAAGGAGGCCGTTCTGCGACTGGCCGCGTTCGTCGATAGTGGATAACAAGAGACCGGAGAGTGATGGATAGCGGCTGTTAACGATGCTGTGCGTGGCGAAATGCAGAATCCGATAATCCTGAAGGCTGCGGTTTAGCGTGCTCTCGCGGTTCGCAGCAAAACCCGTAAGCAGCATGGAAGCTCCCGCCGGCGCAAATCGCATGACGCTCTGAGCTTCTTCTCCAGTAGCCAACAACCGAGTTGGGGGCGCCTGCGTCGTCTCGATTCCGTCGGCTTTTAGCTCACGTGGCACTATTGGTTCCCTCAGATATGCCGCGATGCGCGAATCATCTGATTCAAATACCGGATCAGCCCAGACCGCGACTTCCCGGGCTGGGCGGGAAGAGGTGGAGCTAATGCGCCGCAGAGTAGCCAGGCAGGAGAAAGAAGGAAGATGCACAACTTCGTGTGCCGTCAACACTGGGAAATAATCGGTTGTCAGTGCGTCTAGCTCGCAAACTTTCCCGGAATCGTTCTCGGCCGGCAATGGAAGAGCTTCGAATGGGATGTAGTGAAGACTGCCATCCGCGACGATAAGCAGGCGCTGCCTTTTTAGAAGGGTCCTGAATGGGCCAAGCAATAGTTGAGTAAGTCGCGTGGAAGACGGACAAAAACGTTGCTCAGCCGCGGTGTAGCGTTCATGATATTTTGCCGCGTCTTCATCCGGTTGTTGCTGTCGCGCCGCAATGCTGTGATAAACCTCAGCCGCCAGTGGTTCCAGCGTGTGCCTGCCCGGCAGTTCCCGCGTTATTAAGCTGTCAGGAGTGACTAGCCAGGCGTAACTCCGTTCGTCGCCCAACATGTATTCGATCAGAACCGTGTCTTGATCTTGTTTTAGCTCCGCTTGAATTTGGCTGAGATTCAAACTTGATGGTTGGTGCAACTGATCGTAGCCAGGACTCTGTGCCTTGATCTGCGCCTGGATCGTGTCGTACTCGATGTTCAGGTCCCTAATCTTAAGCTCAATCTCGACGCCGTCGATTTCCTGGTGCGGACCATTAAGCGTTTTTGTTTGGTAAGCGGCGGCGGCGCTCAGCTGTTGTCTCAACTGTCGCTCACGTGCGAGCAGTGCCGGGTCAACACCGCGACGAATCTCGCTTTGCGTTTCATTCAATAGCTCCACCAGCGAACGCGCTCGGGCACGCTCGCTTGCGGCCAGCGCCAACGCGGCGAATCCCTGGCCAGGCCTCTGCGAATCCAGTTGCATCAAGATGTCTACATAGAGTTCGAAATGCCTACGCACCGACGCAAAGTAAGACGAGCGCCAATTCTGGCCAATCACGCGCGCCCGCTGGATTTCTATTATTTTGATCGATTCCTGGCTTACCGTCATCGCTTCGTTCAGGCGTCCTTGCTCCTGAGATAGTCTGGCCAACCAATAGAGCGATTCGGCCTGACCCTGCGGATCTTTAATCCGCTGAAAAAGATCGAGAGCGAGACGATACTCTTGCGTGGCCAACTCGGTCCGGCCTCGCAGTCGCAGCAGTTCGCCCAAACCCTGATGGGTGAAAGCCTGGCGCCGGAGGTCGGCGATCTTCTTGTAGAAAGCGAGGGTCTCTTCGTAAATGCCCGCCGCTGTGTCGAGCTTCCACTGCTTAACGTAGATCCCGGCGATGTCCATCAGCGCCAGCGTGGCCATTCTTGACTTGCCGCCTTCGCGGCTAAGCGCGAGGCTGGTTGTATAGAACTCAAGCGCTCTTGGCAGATCCCCTAAGTCACGCCACACTCGGCCGAGATAGTAGGCGCTCACGGCTTCAAAAGCCCTATTTCCGATTGAATGATTCAGTCGCAGCGCTAAAGAATACTCGTCCGTCGCTTCCCGTTTACGGTTCAAATCCTCGAAGACTTTTCCCAAGCCATTAGACGTGACAGCCTCGCCCTGCAGGTCACCAATGCGACGAAAAATAGCTCGCGCCGCGCGGTGCGCAGTCAGCGCGGCATAATTGTCGCCCAGCTGCGAGAAGAGGTTACCCTGCGCGGTTAGCGTCAGAGCTTCGCCGCGCCAGTCTCCGACTTCACGCCACAACCGCAGCGCTTGGTCAAACTCTGAAGCCACCTCATCAACCCTTCCCGAATCCATGTACGAATGCCCTGAGTTCAAATGAGCGAGCGCCATTCCTCTCCGGTCCCCGACTCTTGTCCATTGCGCCAGCGCACGAGCAAAAAAACCGAGCGAGCCCTTAAGATTTCCTCGACCGTATTCGATTTCGCCATAGTTGTTTTGCAACTGGGCCTCAAATCGTTCTTGCCTTGACGCCTCAGCGTCCTTCACTTTGCCCAATGTTTTCTTGCATCGGTCAAACAACTCAGACGCCTTTTCGAGGTTCCCAAGATAAATTTGTACATAACCAATTCTGGCCTGCTGCTCGATCGTCAAAAGACCATCGGCGCTCCGCGCACTTAGTTGTGAAGCTTTTTCAAATGCGCGCAAAGCATCCTGATAACTCCCGCGACTGAAATGCACTTCTCCCATCTGCTGCCATGCCTCGGCGGCTTCGCCCCAATTCCCGATGCGCTGCCAGGCGACGGCCGCGGAGCGGTAATCTTCGATCGCGCGCGTCAAATTGCTGTCATCGGATTTGAGACGGAAGCCTTCCGCTCGGAAAAAACTGGCGGCGGCCGAACCAGCTTTTTTTTCCAGCTCGGTGGCCACTTTCACGCTATCCACGCTCAATTGATATTGACGTCTGGGCGCGGCCTGTTCCAGAGAAAAGACATTCAGCTGATACTTTCCCTGTTGAGGTGCGATGAAAGTCCAAGTGAGTGAACCGTAGCGTCGGTGCACTACCTCGGCCAAGGTATTACCATCCGCGGCGACGATGTGCATGCGGAGATTTAAGTCCTGGCTTGAAAGTGTGAACTGAATGAGTTGATCTCGCTGGAGCCAGAACTCGTAGGAGTTTGACTCGCCCGCGCTTATTTCCGCAGTGATGGAAGCCCCGACCGGTAATGGAGTCTGCGAGTTAACGGCGACTGCACCGAGAGCCATCGTCAGACCGCAAACAAAGCATCGGCCTATTTTGAAAGGCGACAAGCGGGCAAGAGAGAGTTGCCGATAGATCATGGTACAACCGGAAGATATGTCGGCGGACCCATCTGAGATCAATCTCAGCAGAGTCAGTCGCGGGCTTGAGAATCCGAATTGTCGTGAGACCGCTTTCCTGCGGCAAGGCTAAATGCCTATTTTGAGCCTCGTCAATGCCAAAAGTAACTGTCATGACGCTGGCGCCGGGATTATAGCACTCAATTCAACGGTCTACCGGCACGCTGCCGGTTCATTCTGGAGAGTTCAAGGCAAAGGGGCGGAAACGGAACGCTTTTGGTTTCGCAGGAAAGAGATATGACGCCGAGAGAAAGAATAAAGACTACTCATCTCGACTTCGAAAGTGCGATCGTGAACGCGCACTTTGAATTGTGAGTGAGGAGGCCAAGTGCCGTTTCTTGCGCGCGTCGATGTATTAAAACGTCCGCACCATGGGAGTCGATTCCGCGCATTACTCCGCACGGGTACTCGGTTCACGGATGCGTTGCAAATTCACGTGGCCAACGCAGCATGTAGGCGCTGAATCGGTTTGCGGAAACTAAACGCCTTTGGATTCGGCGTCGCCGCCGGCGCGTGTGCCCTCGACGCCTTTGGATTCCGCGTCGCCACCGGCGCGTGTGCCCTCGACGCCTTTTGATTCCGCGTCGCCACCGGCGCGTGTGCCCTCGATACCTTTTGATTCCGCGTCGCCACCGGCGCGTGTGCCCTCGACACCTTTGGATTCGGCGTCGCCGCCGGCACGGGTGCCCTCGACACCTTTGGATTCGGCGTCGCCGCCGGCTTTTTTCTTCACAGTTTCTTGTTCCATGATCCTGAATTCCTTCCGCTTCAAATAGTCGTTCAAGAGCGTTGCGGCCGGCCTTAGAGAGTTGGCCGCATTTGAGTGAAATCTAAAAACGTCTCTCGCTCTAAATATGAGTAAAGCGAGCAGACATTACAACGTTTTTGAAGAGGCCGCGACCGGCCCAACGATCCGAGGCTTTACGCTCACAAAAGCCTCTTGCCCGTCACGCTCAGGAACCTCTTTAGAAAAATGTAATGAAGTTTAGCTGATCGCATTATCAGTTAGACGCAAGCTCTTTCAAGCACATCGGATTCAAGGATCTGAGATGTTATTTGAAGCCACCGCTTATTCAAGAACGCTTTTTACTGGAATCGAAATATCGATCCAGGGAAGATGCGTGCTGATTACAGCCGCGCCTTCCGAGGTCTCGCCGTGAACGGCGTGTCCACTCGATTTTCACTCACCCCAACGCGGCTCCGGCAACCGTTCCCGCGGTGCTCTTTGCCGGAGCTCATCCCATTAAAATGGTCTGGAGCAGATGGTCTCTTCACATTGTTCGCGCCTCTTGTCGAACCTGACCCCAGCCTGCGGCGGCCGGTCCTCCAGACTTTTCTAAAGAAGGGAACGGTTGGGTGAGAACATGGAGCGGACGTGCGGCAAATGTCAGATCAGTTATGGCCGGGTGCCGGACAATCTCCTGATTTGTCCGCGTTGCGGCGATGAGTGGTCCGTACCAGTTGCCGCGAATGTTGATGGGTCAACCTTGTTCCCGAAAGAGCAAGGGCGAAGCGGAGACTCTGCAAGGTTGGCCGCACAGGCAACGACCATTCAACTAGATGATTCAGAACGCGAAGTCAGCCACTCGCTGGCGATCAACCAGCCAAAGTCACCCGTTCTTGCCGCTTTGCTCAGTTCTCTCTTGGTAGGCATGGGGCAAATCTACCTCGGACAAGTGGAGAAGGGTCTATGCCTGCTTGTTGTAGTGCTTTTGCTGGTAATGAGCTCGGCGCCCGGCCCTTGGGGCATCGTTTTACTCCTCATCAATGTGCTGGACGCATTTTTGTTGGGGCGAAAAGTTAAGAGAGGGCGCCAGCTTAGGAGATGGCAATTTTTTTTCAGCCGAAATGATCGTTGGGCAGCTCATCGGGCTATCTACTGAGCGTACGGCGAGTCAAGAATCTGACGTGGCATTAGTTGTTGTGAAAGAAGGCTTCGCAACAATTAGGGGGGGACATCGGCATTAAGTCGAAACTTACGAATGATTGCGACATGAGGGAACCACTACGAATTTTGATTCTCGCGGCCAATCCGGTGGACACAAGCGAGATGGCTTTGAAGGCCGAGCATCGCCTGTTGCGAAACAAGATGCGCGCCAATGAAGAAGCAGGGAACTGTGAAATGCTCTTTGAATGGGCGGCCCGATTCAAGGACCTCAAAGATGCATTGGCCGGCCATAAACCCCATGTGATCCATTTCGCCGGCCATGGGAGCCAGGAGGGGATCTTTCTGGAAGATAACGAGGGCCGAAGCAGCCCCCTTACCAAAGCGCAATTGGCCGACCTGATCAAATCATCAGGTGAGCACGTGCGGCTGGTGGTGCTCAATGCTTGTTTCTCCGCCCTGCAGGCTGAAGCAATGCGTGAATCAGTTGATTTCGTTGTCGGAACGAAAGTAGCGGTTCCGGATGACCTCGCAGTGGTATTCGTGGCTCACTTTTATGAGGCCCTGGCGGTCGGGAACTCGGTGCGTGACGCATATCAAAAGACTCAGAACAAACTGGCTTCGCTCGATCAAAGAGCTCTCACTGAACAATACGAATTACTTGTTCGCAGCGGCACGGATGAAGACCAGCCGCTCTTGCCGCCAATGTTGCCGCCAACCAGAGAGAACATATCGGAAAACACTTTCGGGCGAATCCGAACGCCAACCGCAGAGTTTGTAAACGTTAGCGACGAAGGCCGGCACGATGACTCGTCCCACTTGCGAGGGCCGAATGAAAAGAATGTGCAGAGAAACCATGTCGCCGACCTGAAGGCAACAACGAGCGTGAGCTTCATAAATAAAAGGAACCGAAGATGAAACCGAATATTTTGGAGCCCGGGCTAAAACCTCTGGCATTGAAGCGACGCGCTGAGCCGAATCTTACCTTCGAGCAAGAAGTCGTCAAGGACTTCTCAGGTCTCGACTCGTTGCCCGGTTTTGTGCTGGTGATCTTCGAAAGGCGCGATCTGGGCGGCGCCGTCTTCTCTCGCCTGGTGAATTCGGGCGAGCGTTTTCGTTCCAGATTCAGTATTTCTCGCCGGGATTTGTGGAAGAAGTATTTTGCGATTGCCGTCAACGACTCGGTGCTCAATTACACCTTTGAGCAGTCGATAGTCCTGGACGACGGAAGCGAAGAGTTCACTCTACTTTTCCAATTGTCGTTTCGCGTAGCTGATCCGAGGAAGGTCGCGGAAATGCGCGAGCATGATCCACTCCTGAAATTACGCGGTGAAGTTGCCCGTGTGATCACCAGGAACTGCGCCAAGCGAAAAGCGGAGATGTTCAATTCTCGTTTTCGAGAACTCGAGCGAATTGTCATCGACACCGAGAGCGCCTGGCTGCGGACGTACGCCGCTGACCTGGGATTCAAGATCATTTCGATCGATCTGGATAAACCTCCTGTGCAGAATTATCAACGTGAAGTTATTCAGCAAGAGAATAAAAGGCGCTGGGAAAAACACAGCCATGAGATTCAGCAAGACATAAATCGCACCAAACAGAAAGCCTTGCCAGAGTCGGAGCATCAACGCGAAGAAGAAGATGTCGATCACAATTACGATGTCCAGCGATCGGAAGTACAAAGACAAATAGAATTGAACAGCGAATTGGATGAATTGCATCGCGCCCAACAGAGCCGCAAGCTGCGTGAATTTCAAACAGACGCCATTGGCCAGGCGCTTACCAACGTGGGCGCGGGAATAGACACCCCTGATAATTTGCGCGAGGGTTTCGAGGTAGCGCGAGAGATTGCTGGCAACACTCAAACAAATCAGCGCGCGCGCCCTTCATCGATAGAGGAACGGCCAGAAGAGGGACACAGCGCGGAGCGCGGAATACAAACTGACAGCAATCTCGAAAACCACCAATCAACCTCAGAGCCAGGCCCGGCCGCCGACGTCGATCAATCTGCGCTACGAGACTCCTGGAAAAGTGAAGCCGCGGTTTTAGTCAAGCTGTTGGACGACGCGGGCGCGGATTCCGCTGTGATTGGCCGGCTGCGCGAGGAACTCGGTGCTATCGAAGCAAGTGTCTTTTCGGTGCCCAAGACCTCTGACGCGGTTGTGACCAGGACCTCTGACGCGGTTGTCTCCGATCTGCCCCAGGACGAACTTGATTCGGTCATCAGTAGAAAGTGACATGTGAACTCATGGTTGACATTGTCCAGTCATGGTTAAGTTCAAGGCGCTACGCGGTCTTGGAAGGCATTGCCTTCATCCCTCGTGCCGTGGACGACATGTCACCACTGCCTTTGGCCACGAAGGGCGAGCAAGGAACGGCATATTACCTGACCGATGAAAATGGTAGAGGGTGGGTGCTGAAAAAGTTCTTCCCCGAGGCCCAGCCCGATCCGGCTTACAGCTCGGCGGTTCAGTTGTTGATTCCAGGAAGACCGGGATTTGAGTCGGGGTTTGAACGACAGGTGCTGGAAAGTTCGAGCGTATCAAGTTCGGCTTACGCTGATCCGGAATTTCAAGCCTGGATTGACGGCGCTGTATTGATGCCTCAGGTGATGTCCACAACCTGGGCTGACCTGGCCGCTTCCATCCGCGACGGCGCGAATCTATCCAGAGTCGAGCGCCTACTTTTGTGCCAAAAGCTAAGCGAAAAAATTGGATGGCTCGAGTCAGTGGGTTTGGCTCACAGGGATCTATCCAGCACGAATGTTTTGATCGACGGCCTGAATATCGAAGTCCATTTGATCGATTGGGACAGTTTGTATCATCCGACGTTGGCCATGCCTTCAAATGCAGGTTGCGGAACCAAAGGCTACATCGCGCCCTTTGTTAGAGTCGGCAGTGAGGCCGCACAGTCGACCTGGCTGGAAAACTCAGATCGCTTTGCCCTGGCCATTTTGAATGTCGAGCTTCTAAGCATGGCCGCCAAAGTTCCGCCCGCGGGAGAGTTAATTGGCCAGGACGACATATACCTTCGATCTGGCAAAGGGTTGCGCGCAGTCCGGGACAGTCTTCGACATACGTTTGTCAGGGCAGTGGAGTTAATGGATGCAGCCATAGCCGCTCGTAGTTTTGTCGAATGCCCCAACCCATCCGATTGGGTCGATCGGATCGAAACAGAGTTGACCAACAGTCGTCACTCAACCTGGGAAGAGGAAAACGCCTCGACGGCTCAGAGCCAGGCGATCTATGCGGCTGACTATGAGCCCCACTTTGTCAGAATCAATCCATCAGCTTTTGTGAACATCGACGAGAGAGCGTTCGTGAAAGCGCCGGCCGGCGGTTCGAGATGAGAGAGCGAAGCAAATCATTATGATTAATTCCATCCGGAGATTCTTCTTAATCTGTTCAGGGGCCACGGTCGACATTCTGGAGCAGCCGGAATGCAAGACCGAATTAGCTCGCTACGCGATGATGGGAGCGTTCGTGTTTCTCACGGCCAGTTTTGCAGCGCTCTCTGGAGGATTTGCCCTCTACACCGGATTCAAGAAGCTGCTCCTGGCGATTCCGGTCGGACTGCTTTGGGGCGCGTTCATCTTCACGCTCGACAGATTCATCGTCTCCAGCATTCGCAAGAAGCAAATCGAGGACGACAGTTCATTAGGGCATAAGGCCTGGATCAAGTCAGGCGAAATCCTGACCGCACTTCCCAGGCTGGTATTGGCGGGGTTCATTGCCGTAACCGTCGCAGTGCCGCTGGAGATGAAGTACTTCGAGCCGGAAATCACCACCCAAATAGACGAGACCAATACAGAAGCCGCAAAAGTGACGGCGGCAGAAGCGCCGCAGACAATCCCCGAGCTTGCTGAAGTGCAGAAGGAGCTGGAAGACAAAGCTGCCCAGGAGAAGAAACTGCGAGAGCGGCGCGATTCACTGACGGACGACGTGAAGTACGAAGGACTAGGAGTGAAAGGTCCAGGTTTCACCGGCGTGGCTGGCGCTGGCCCCATTTTCAAACAAAGGCTGAAGGACGCAAAACAGGCAGAGGATGACCTTGCGAACTACCAGACAAAAAACCAGGAGAGAGTGCAATATCTGACCGGCCGGCTCAACACCTTGCGCCTCGAGCTGGCAAAGAAGATCGCCGACAAGAATCAACTTAGAGCGAACGGGGATGGATTCCTGGCGCGCTTCAAAGCGCTGAGTCAATTGGCCGCGGACGGCCCGATCAGAAACGTAACCCTGTTCCTGGTTATTCTGCTGACGCTAATCGAAACGACTCCCGTGCTAATCAAGTTGTTTGCGAAGCGAGGCCCTTATGATGATCTGCTCGATGCCCTCGAACACAAGGTCTACTTCTCCCAGCAAGTAGAGATATCGAATTTTAATAGTGACACCAATATGGAGCTTGAACTTTACGAGGCGAAGGTTGAAGCGCGCCGGCAGTTGGAAAGCCAGTTGATACGAGAAACCTTGAGCCCGCACCAGGTGGAAAACCTTGCGGCCGAAGATATTGAGGAAGCGCAGACTGAGATAGCGAAGGCGACCATTGGCCGGTGGAAGTGGAAAGAGATGCGAACGGTTCATGAAAACCCTTGAACCCGCGGTCGCCGTTGGCCCGCGATCAGAAACCGAACTTAGGAAGCGGCAAATAGCGAGGAACATGAAATGGACACGATGGCACTTGGATCGAATGGAATTGGGAATACCGCATCCGCGCAAAGAGGAGCAGGGAACCTCACCTACGAGCAAAGAGTAGTCAAGGGTCACGAGGGTCTCGACTCTTTACCGGGATACGTGCTCGTGGTTTTTGAGAAGCGCGCCAAAGGTGGCGCGATATTTTCTCGCCTGGTTAGGCCCGGAGAGGTTTTCCCTGCGGGATTCAGAATTCCTTTTCTGGACTGGTCGTCGCAAAAATATTTTTCCGTGGCCGTGAACAACTCGGTTCTCAAGTATAGCTTTGAGCAGTTAGTTACCCTGGACGATGGCAGTGACGAGTTCAAGCTGAAATTTGACTTGAAATATATGGTCGCCGATCCACAGAAAGTTGCCGAAGGGTGGGAACACGATCCGCTCTGGAAACTACAGGATGAAATTGCCAGAGTGATCACCAGGAACTGCGCCAGGCGAAAGGCCGAGATGTTCCGGTCTCGGTTTCGAGAACTCGAGCGAATTGTCGTCGATAGCGAAAGCGGCGGGCTGCGCGCTTACGCAGCGAATCTTGGGTTCAAGATTATTTCGATCGATCTGGGCAAAACTTTTTCGGAGCATAAGCGAGGCGTTATTAAAACGCGAGAAAAAGCCGAAGCCGACAAAGCAACCTACGAAATTGAGGAGAGATTGCGCCGCGCGAAAGAGAGAGACGCACGGGTGTGGGAACACGAAAAAAGCGAAGGCGATCTCGACTTTGAATACGATCAGCGACGCAGAAGACTGGATCGGCAAATTGATTTGCAGGAAAGAGAGACAACTGTGCGCCGGGCTGAGCAAACCTGGAAACTCATGGATTATCAAACCGAGGCGGTCGGGCAGGCGATGAAACACGTCGGCGACGGTACACATACGGCTGCGGAATTCCGCGAAGGTTACGAGGTCGCGCGGGAAATCACCATGGGCATGCAAGCCGACAGGGAAACGAGAGAGCTGCCTCCCGGGTTTGAGAGAAAACAGATCGGCGATCCTGCTGAGTCAGCTAATGGCGAAAACCAGTTGGGTAGTTTGTTGGATCGTGCCATCCGGCAGATTGAGAAATGGAATTGTCCTCGGGCGACCAAGCAGGAACTCCGCTCTGCGATTTTTCATCTCGTATCGGAAGCAATGCTTGACGATCACGCCGACGAAAAAGTACTTAAGCAATACGCCAATAAGCTTTCCGAACTGGGCCGACAGGCTCAGCTGAGCCGGGGTCAGCGGCTTTTTCTGGAAGGGTTTCAGAACATCGACGAACTGAAAGACAAGCTCAGGTAATCTGATTTCGCGGCGGCCGACCCACGAATCCAACGAAAATCATGGAGATACCTCTCGAAGTGAATCCGAACCTGGGGCAGCAGGTCAACGAGCCCGGGCCGAATCCGGAGCCGGTTAAGCCCGTTAGTTCGCCGCCCGTCGGTGAGGTCAATACCCAGCAGAACACCATCCCTCGATTCGATACGCAGACGGCGATTTTTGCGAATGCCTATCGCGATATTAAGAATTACAACATCAGCTTTGAGCATGGCGTCGGCAATGTTGTTATCAGGCATTTTTCCTTTACCGAGAGTCGGCGCGTTCCCGCCGAAAAGCAAACAGAGATTGCGGAGTTGTTCGTGGGCGATCCGGTAGAGATCGAACTGTTCCGATCGCTGCTTTTCGCCAAACGAATGCTCGTACTTAGCGGCGAATCGGGTCTGGGAAAAACCACGACAGCAGTTTATCTGAGCGGCATCCTGCCGGCGGTGCCCGACTCTAGCAATGGTGGGAAGGCGTCGGAAACATACTTGATTCCCTCGTTGGATCGTCTGGTAAGGATCGACCTCCATGAAGTCTTTGAATCCGGTGAGACGGCAAACAGAGTCGTCATCTTCCAGAATGCGTTTGCGCGCGGCAATCTGGATCTGCGGAACTTCTTTCGCCAGTTGAATGAATTTAGCCTGACGGAGGTTGCCGCCAAACTCCGCAGGGCCAATTCATACCTCATCTTCACGACTACAACACCCGACGCTTCTGTGTTTCTGCACGGACATGAAAACAGCGATCTCCAGCATGAATTGAAATGTCCCGGTGATGATCTCCTGCTCATGGGTTTGGAAAAACGGTTGGCGCATCTTGAGCGGACGGCCAAGTTTGCGCCTGAACGTCTCGAAGAATTAAGAAAGCCAGGACACAAAGCCATCATTATTGGTCGCCTCAAGACCATGCCTCGCATTGTTCGCTTCGTTGAATCCTATCTGCGCTTTGACTCGACCATAGCAATCGGAGCGGATCTCGACGACGCAATCCGTCAGTTTGAGGACATCACTTATTGGTTTCAGCATGAGCTGAGCGCTGATTTTGACGCTTGGTGCTTCACTCTGGCTCTTGGACTAACCCAGTATTCTGCAGATTCTGAAGGCGTTCCCTGGATTGATTTCGAGTATTTGCATCGTGAGGTTGCGCGGTGTTTGAAACGCGATCCTGCATTGTTTCCTTCAAGAAGAAATTTGACCGACCAGACATCGAGTGAACTTGCAGAGATTACACCGCACCTCACCGACGATAGTTACCTGGAAAAGTGTCGCGCGAAGGTCATTAAAGATCCGAACGGACTGGCTGACTTGGTCGGTTTCTGTGAAAAAAGTTATGCGCGCAAACTCTGGGAAATTCTGCTTAAGCATCATCGCCGCGTTCTGACAATTTTGCTGCCACGGCTTTGCGAAATGGCCGAGGATCATAGTGCGGGAGACGACACGCGGCAGCGCGAGACGTGCGCGCGGATTATCGGACGAATTGGTCAAATGGATCCCGATCGCGTGACTCTGAGCGTGATGAATCGTTGGATTTCCTCAGACGACGTTCGGCATCGCGCGATCATTGGCGCTCTCTATCAGGGCATTCTCACCAGCGATAACGATCGTTACCGGACCTATTTTCTTGAAATCCTTGCGTCCTTAAGCTCGACGGATCCGAACCAGGATCAGGACGAACAAAAGGACAGACTGCTGACCTCGATCGCAGTTTACTCAAAGATTGGCACTTATAAATTGTCCCTGGCAATGAAAGGCCTGGAACGGATCGCCGATGACAAGCTGGCGCCCATCATGGAGGATGTGCAACGCATCGGGCGCCTCATGGAAAGAACGAAGAGCGAATTCGCCCAACAGAGGTCTGCCAGAGATGTGATTGGCCTCTTGATCTTTCAGGAAATGCTAAGGGATTTGGCTGAACGCCTCTATGCCGAGCAAGGCAGCACTTTCGTCGGGGTCCAATATGCACTCTCATCGCTCTGTTTGACTACCGACCCAATTGCCGTCTTCAAAGAGTTGCGTTTATGGATCGAGTCTTCTAGCCAGGCAACGGGCGCTTTGGTGGCGCTGATGTTCCTGATCCAGGACGGCATTGCTTCAACCCTGGAATCAATTCAGATCGAGGTAGCTGATGGCGGGACCAACGTTGAAGAACGGAAGAGCTGTAATCCCATCACTGCCACCCTGACCTCGGGACGCGAAGCCGTAATCGAGATGGCGCGCTTCCTGGTGACCATTTTCGAAGCTTTCTCGGTGACCTTCTTTCTCCCAAAACAGTTGCAGGATTATCTGCGCGAAAGCTTTCTCTCGCATTTAACCATCTGGATCGAAGAAGCCTTACCAATCAAAATCTGTCGGGAATCGATGGAGCATCTGTTTATCGAGTTAATGCGTATTCACAACAAACGCCTTTCTAAACCGATTGACGACCTTTTCAACAGCCGCAGTTTTCTCAAGCACGAACCCGAACTGAAAAAGGCCTTTGTGAACGCGGTGCTCTGGCCGCCCCGATGAATCAGATTTCGTCACCACTCTCAACCCATCGCTAAGGAGAGACCTCATGAAACAAACGGAAGATCAGCTGAAGGATTTCATCATCTACGAGGCCGTGAGCGGCATTAGCGCTCTGACGCCCCCTAACATCGAGAAGATACAGATCCCCTCGCTCATCCATTGTCATCATTTCGAAAAGGCCGTTGAAAAGCGCGACCGGTTAATGGAGCGATACAATCAGAAGGTAAGCGCTCAAAAAGAAAAAGTGGCGGCGCTGGAGGGTGAGATTGACCACCTCACCCGCGAGATTAAGAAGCGAACGGACGGAAGTTTCCTCGGCGACGTAATGGGTCGTACCCTGACCGGCACCAAGCCGGGAATCTTTGACAACGCTGAGGAGCGCGCCAAGAAGGCCGCCAAGTATAACGCAATCCTCGAGGTGGTCCGGCGACTAGAGGATCAGCGTGAGCGGGCCGTTGACAGGCGTAATGATGCGGTCGAAAAACACAATGAGGCACTAGAAGAGGCTAACGAGAAGCTGGAAGAGCTGACCACTGAGGCCCTGCTGGTTATTGACGACGATATGGTCGCCGTTATGGACAAGACCAGCAAGGTTGGACTGAAGCTAGGCGGCGGCAACATTGGGGAAGACTTGCTCGCTGCCGTTGAGATCTGCTTTCTCCAACTAAAGCTCGGCCTGATTCTCGAAGACCACATTGAAGGAAACACGCAGAGGCGTGATTTCAAAGAGCGGCTGGCTGACGTAACTAAACTTCTCGCCGATCTCTGCGCGAGTTCGCAGGTACGAAACTACGCGACTGACCTGTTTAAGCGCAACTTTGATTTGATCGCGAAGAACCGGCAATTGCATAGCGACGTCCTTCAAACCATCAATTCCGTCGATAGCGAGTCGCTGGAGAAGCCGGCCCAAGAGCTTCGCGGGCTTTTTAAGAAGCAGATCAACACGGATTTTGAGTACAAGCATTTGATCGACCCATGTGAACTGGACGGGATGGTCATCCAGATCAAGAAAGCTATAGTCGATCTGAATGATCACGATGCCAGAGTTAGGAGTACTGTCGAGATTGCCCAGGCGCCGTCCCAGCGTGGTGTCAGCGCACACCAGACAGTGTTAGTAATGCTTGGTGAAATGAAGAGCAATCAAGCAGGCATGGCAAATGAAATTCTGCACGATACTCACTTTGCGTTCGAAATGTTGAACGAGACCGTGATCGATGATTTTTATCATCGTGACCTGCGGCCCGCGGTAATGGCCCTGCGAGAACACGTGCGCCAGACTGTCGGTATGAAGGAATTTGACATTCTGGAGGCTGCGGACGACGACCGACACTTCATCAAGAGAACCGAAGTAGCCATTAAGCGTGCCGATCTCATGCGTCTGAAAGCAGAGCTTGACAAGGTCGAGAGCTACCTCAGGAACGTTGCCGGCTTAATTGCCGGAGCAGAAAAGGACATCAATCAAATAGGCGACGTCCCCCGCGACCAGGCAGAGTCGTTCCGGGCCAAAGTATTTACGAATTACATTCTCTGTTGCCTTCCATGGGCGGGAATTGGCTTTGCCTTGGGGCTGCTATCCAGGATCAAATCGTTCGACGCCGCCTTCAGGAGTACAAACGAAATTTACCTGCAGTTAGGTCGCGGAATCCTGGAAAAGAACGCGACTATGAAAACCTTCAGTCTGATTCTGGCCGCCGCCACCGGACTTGGAGGAATCATTCTGTTCTTTGCGCTCGGTACTAGCGATGGCTTCGCCTGGAAGATTGCCCTACCCGGGGCTGCATCGGCGCTCTATCTGGGCACGACCGCGGTCTTCGGCAGCGTGGAAAAGCAAATTAAAGAGTATCAGAGTCAATCCGGCGCGGTCTCTTCCGAGATCGACGGTGTTGCTATCGCCGACCTCGGCAGTAACGACGAGGCGCGCGAGGTCTGGTCTCCCGAATGAACCGTATCCCATAAGAATGGCCGACAGCTTATCGAGGTTTTAATTTTCGAGGTCATAAGCCGAACTCAGGATTCTGCGAACAGGTGGGATTCCGGAGCCGAGATCAGGTGAGTTCAACCGTGAGTAAGACTGTGCCTCTTAGTTAACAGAAGACAATTGGTGCCGAGGGTGGGAGTCGAACCCACACGACCTTACGGTCAACGGATTTTAAGTCCTTTGAAATCGGCATCACCTAGTCTTACTAAACGATACGACCCAGTATATATGCGCCTAGCGGTTGTCAAGGTATCGCTTTGGCTGGCTTCATATCAACACGTACCGTCACCATCTTAGCCCCATCTTGGTCCGTTGGTCACGAGTCGGCCGGCACTAAACGCCATTAACATCAACCCGCTTTTACGATCGTGGCGATGTCCTGCTGGTATTCTTCCGTCGAATGGGTGACCAGGTTTTGTGCATGGAGAGTCTATCGGGCAGATCCAATTCGTCATCGACAATTTGTTCCATGTGTACTCGCGCGAGCCGCGCATAAGCCAAAACGGTCATAAGCGACGGTTCATTCTTGTCCAACTCGTAATCTGAGATTCTCGTGTACGGGATCTCTTCTTCCGCTTTCAGACGTCGATGCATCTCGGTTTGCGACAATCCAAGCGCCAGGCGAATCTGTTTGAGCTTTTCCGCTAGCCGCTTTGGTCTTGGACGAGCGTGACCCATCAGGTTTCGCCTCCTGACAGGTCGAAAAACGCCTCTTTTGTCTTGCGTGTATCCGTTGTTGCGGATAGACTGCGGTCAAGCTCTTTTTCCGCCGTGAGCAAGGGTCTTCCATGCTCACCGGCGCCAGTCATCACCTGAGAAAACCGGGCGGGAAGTTGCGCATGTGGCAATCAGCCAATTGTCAAAGAGTTCTTAAGCAAGAACAGGGAAATGCGTTTTCCAAGATACCAGAAGTTCGCTGTTCGGAGATACCAGGGGTTCTCCGTTTGGCGAATGTTAGCAATGAGGAGAAGTGATATGTCCACAAAAGATCACAATAAAACGCTGGTTATGTTATACGCAGCGGTTGGCGCGTTCTACAGTTGTGGAATCATCGCCGCGCCGTGGATCATTGAGCGGAACTTCCGAAGGCCAGAGCAAATTCCGAGCGCAATCCTAATCTTTGGAGTAGTCGCTCTCATAGCGATTCTGTTCTTCTCGTCAGCACTCTACATGCACCGGCGAAAACGCATCGGCCGAACGCTGGCGCTGATAGCTACGCCGATCACCCTATTCGCATTCTGGCCGGTAGGTATTTACGCTTGGTGGTTCATGCACAGTGGAGGTGGTAAGGCTCTGTACGGAATTCGTGAAGACACCTCCTAAAACGTATCTTCGGCTCAATGCCGTTCATGCCGGTTGGTGACTTTCATCCAAATCATGTCGCTAGCTCAGTCTTTAGCATCGGGAAAACTTTCCTAGTCGTGCGGGTTGCAACCTATGCTAACATCGCGCTCCTCAGTTAGTTAATTTCCATTAACCCTTCGGAGGGTTGCGCCGATTTGCAGTCGGCATCTATGCTGCGAAACTTGCCAGAGGCGAGCTTTGTTTGGCTCACGTGCGTCCTGAGGACTTCTCAGGCAAGGCACACAAGTGCCCTGCTGCCAGTGAGGGCCATCAATGGCAACAAAGGCTCTGGTGGGGAATCAGGCTATTGCTAGAAGAGCAACAGCGCGGATAGCAGATCTACCGCTATCTCAGTGATTGAATACTCTGCCTCCGCGTTGGAAGCCGGCGGCGAATTTGTTGATCCAGGAACTATGGATTCGTCGTCTGCGACTTGAGCGGCAACGCACGGTGGCGAAGTGGTTTCACCAGGCGCACAGGGTGGAGAAGTTGTGTCGCCCGCGAGAGCGGTCATCGACAGCGCACAGAGCAAGGTAACGGAGATACCTAGTCGTCTTAGGTTCTTCATTGTTTCACCTCTCAGATTGGGATTCGTGGCTAGTTTTTCTAAACGATTAAGACGAAGCTCGTTTCACCACCGTCAATCAACGATTACTTGGGCAAATCGCGGCGGGGCTTCGTTGCGCAAAGAGTTTATCACCAACATAGAAAGGCAAACCTCACATGAACTTGGAGGCCCAATTAACCGCCCTTAAGACGCAGAATCGTAACCTTCCTCTCTCCGAGCGAGCCACGCTTTCCTGCCGCTTGGCGAAACAGCTGGAAAAGATTGGCAAGTATGAGTTGGCGTATGAAGCGCTATCTGAGTTTTGGCCTAGTCGAGATGAATCACCTCACGTTGACGGACTTGATGAGACACAGACGGCGGAAGTATTACTTCGAATCGGAGCCATAGCCGGATGGCTCGGAAGTACGGATCAAACCGCTGGCGGACAAGAGACGGCGAAGAACATACTCACAAGAAGCATTGAAATCTTTGAACGACTTCAAAAAGCCGACCGAGTAGCGGAGGCGCGCGGTGATCTTGCGATTTGTTATCATCGCGAAGGGGCATGGGACGAAGCCCGCATCCAACTGCGAACCGCGTTACAGATTCTCCCTGAACGGAACAATGACCTTGAAGCAATTCTTCTAATCCGTGCTGGAATCATTGAAGAGCGAACACGCCGATTAAATGACGCGTTGAAGTTTTACGAACGAGCCGCTCCGTTGGTTGAGCGAAGCCACGATCACGCCATTAAGGGAAGTTACCACTTCGCATATGGCATGGTGCTTAGGAAATTATCTGCTCCCGAAAATAGGGGAGACTATTTAGACCGGGCGCTGATCGAATACGCAGCGTCGAGTTTCCACTATGAGCAAGCCGGAAACGAACTTGCTCTCGCTCGGGTGGAATTGAATCTAGGTTTTCTTTTCTTTAAGGCCAAAAGATATCGCCAAGCACACGAACATCTCGACATCGCGCGTCACCTCTTTCTTAGGCTCAAGGATGCGGCAACAACCGCCCAAGTCGACGACACTCGCGCTCGAACCCTGCTAGCTGAAGGTCATCCCGCTAAGGCCGAGCGGATAGCGCGGCAGGCGGTGAGGGCTCTTGAGAAAGGCGGTCAGCAAGCGCTCCTTGCGGAAGGACTCACAACCCACGGTATTGCCCTCGCACGGTTGGGTAATCATATTCGCGCGAGAGCAACGTTGGAACGCGCAATCGAAGTGGCGGAAACGGTCGGTGATTTGGAAGGCGCCGGTCGCGCGAAGTTGTGCATCATCGAAGAATTTGGAGACAAGATCGCCGGTAAAGAGCTAATCACAATTTACCGCTCAGCAATTGATCTATTAAAAACCTCTCAAGACCCAGGAACGGGCAAGCGTCTTATTACCTGCGCGGATACTCTCCTCGAAACGCTGGGGCGCTTGGAACTACAGGATACGAAGTCTGAGGATCTCATCTGGGAAGGCTTTTCTCTTAAGCAACATGTGAAGCGGAGCGAAAGGACCGTAATCGAACGAGCACTGCGAGATGCAGGCGGTTCAGTTACCAAAGCTGCGCACTTGCTAGGCTTCAAGCATCATCAGAGCCTAATCTCCTTACTGAACACTCGGCACCGAGAGCTACTTAAGCAAAGAACGAACGTCCGCAAGCGAAGGCGTCATCTTTTTTCTCAAGCTAAGAAAACCAACAACCGGAGTATTGATAAACCGACGAAATCAGGTACGTCACAAATCTCAATTCTACATATTGAAGACAACAGGGCTTTTGCTCGAACGATCCAGGAGACATTAGGTGCGGAAGGAATCCATGTTGATTTCTGCCTTAACGGCAGCGCCGGATTGGCGCTACTAAAGAATCATGCACCTTACGATTTGATAATCATCGACAATGAGCTGCCGGGTCTTAGTGGTCTGGAACTAGTGTTGCGCATCCATAGCATTGCTCACAGGAGGAGTACTCCCGTGATCATGTTGGCGGGCGATAACTGCGAGTCGGAGGCATGGCGCGCCGGAGTTGATGCTTTTCTGCGCAAACCAGAAGGCGTCAATCAACTCTCTTCGACGATTAAGAGACTGTTGGCACAACGGAAAGAACGCGCAAATTAGATGTCCATTGGCTCATGCATACAATTCGCGCGACTCGTGGCCGCTGTACGACAATACCAAGGAACAGAGGGAACGGAAATGACCTTCGATAACGCGTAGAAAGTAAGGAACTTGAGTGATAGCTGTTACTTCGTTGAAAATACTGCCCGCTTACCTCAGTAACAGGAAGCACTCAAACAAGTGGCTCCTTTTCTGTTATTTGCAGGCCCTACAAAAATGAGTTGACGCGTTCTTGACGCGTCCTTTTGTGGCAAACATCAAGCGCATCCGTCGTCAAACGGCAAGAGACCGCATTGGAACAGGAAGGTGCCAGTGATCAATCCATCGCAAGCGACTACTTCTGATTTCTGGGATCGTCTGCTGGGTTCACGTAATTAATTTTCCATGGCCCCATGCCGTGCACCTGCACGACGGTCTCTCCCTTCGCCCAGGCGAAGTGCTTCATACCCGGCGGCATAAAAGCGAACGAGCCAGCCGGAAGGGCGCGTCCACCAGCCGTGTCAAACTTCTCTCCCATTCCTAGATTGAACGTGCCGGAGATGACAGTCACGTGTTCTACCGCTGGATGCGAGTGCGGCTGAATCCTAAAACCGTCCGGGAGTTGCAAGCGCATCGTGAACGGTCCTTCCTGAGCCGGATTACCTTCCAGCAAAGCGACCTTTGCTCCCTTTGACAGAGATGGCGGTCCGTCCGTCCACTTCAGATCCGCCGTTTGGAAGAAGCCATGATCTGATGAGTGGCCCGTGTTTTGGCCGATGGCGATGCCAACGACCGCTATTGCAACTGCGACTACCAATCCTAAACGTTTCATTTTTCTTCCTCCTCTTGCTTAAGTTGCTATTGCTTCGGCGACAAGAGTTCATACGCGTAAAGCGTTCCCTCCTGCACACCAACAAACATTCTCTTTTCAGAACTCCCAATGCTCGAAACGCAGCCCTTCAGGGTTAGCTTCCATTGTGGCGCGCCGGTAGAAGTCCGAAATGCTTCTACCTCACCGCGACAGTTACCGGCCACGACTAGCTCCCCCCACGCGTGAGGACGTTCTGATCTCCAATTCGCAGATGACTGCTGCCACCGCAATTTCGTTAGATCCGGATCGACTGTAGCAACGTATCCCATGCGTTCCGAGCGATTCTCTAAAAACAACAGCAGTTGGTCGGCGGTCAAAGTGATCCTCCCAAAAGGCATCGCTTCTACCGGCAACTCGGCGACGGTGGTTCCCGTCTCGGTGTTTAGGCGATAAATCCGATTGTTGCTGGCGCCGACAAAAAGCGTCTTGTCCTTGAGAGCCAAACCAGTCGAGGGAACCGCGGGCAGCTTTCGTTTCCAAACGACGCGACCGGATGCGGCCTCAAGCGCGTAGACAATTCCATCGAGTCCGGCCAGGTAAAGATGCCGGTCATCAGCGACCGGTGATTTGATCATGTCGCAGCTTTCATTTGGTGCGCCGGTTGAAAATTTCCAGAGCAACTTCCCGTCCTGGAGATTAAGCGCATACCAGTTATCCTGGAAGCTGGCGAAATAAACGTTCTGGCCGATACGAAGGATGTCCGTAGGGACGCTGGTTGTTTGATATTTCCAGCGCACTTTGCCCGTGCTTCTTTCAAAAGCATATACGTGCCCAATGCCATCGGGAGCACAGTTATAATCAGTGCCAATCAGGATCAAATCATCGGTAATTAACGGGTTCCCATGAAAGCTCATTTGCTTTCCATCTTTCCCGATGTTGTAACTCCACCGCACCTCACCGGTAGCTTTATTGAACGCATAGAAAATGCCTGCACATGAACCGACGAAGACCGTATCCTCCGCGACCGCGGGGACCGAGAACAGTCAACCGCCGGTGTCATGTTGCCAGATGAGCTGCGGCGTACTTGCTTCGAAAGATTCGACTCTTGGCTTCGGCTGAGCGCAACTGAAACTTACCAGCGCGAACAAAAGACAAGCCGCCGTTAAGAATCGGTTTAGTTTCATGTCGTCCTTGGTCATCTCCGACTCGCTATTCGCCCATAGGCTTTGATCCAACTAGTCGATCGTTAGCTAGACTTTGCACCCGAGATGATAAGCATCTGCGCGGGGAAACTCATTCGTTCATCCGGAAAGAACTCACCCACTGCCGCTTTTACTTCATTCGCAACTCTCATTCGCAGCTCGGGAGACATGGCATCCAGCTTCTCTCGCAATGTGCCGGACGTGCCGGAACGCATCTCCCAGAATTCATCGCGTGAAATGGGAGCTTCGATGCGAAATCGCAGCAATCGTTCCCGGATGCCCGTAGCGCCTGCCTCCTCAAGAATTCCCGCCAATTTGCCTGGCTCGGCGAACCGAAACGCTCCCGGCGCGTCAGGATCCGGTGCTGGCACTTCGACATAGCGCGACAGGATGTCGGTGACTATGTATGCGAATGGATTCACGTCGCTCTCATGCCAGACAGCGAAAGATAAGCAGCCTTCCCGTTTGGTGACGCGCAACATCTCGCGTAGAGCTGACAAGGTATCAGGGAAAAACATGACACCGAGTCGACAAACCGCCACATCAAAAGAGTTTTTTTCGAAGGGCAAGGAATCGGCCTGACACTGTCGGAAGGAAATGTTGTTCAGTCCTCGCCGAAGCGCTCCGTGGCGAGCGGCTTCCACCATTTCCGCCACGGCATCCGTGCACATCACCGAGCCGTTTGGCCCGACTACTTCGGCGATTGTGAGTGACGGTTCGCCTGGTCCACCGGCCACGTCCAACACTTCATCACCTTCAATGATGCCGGCTTCATCAATCAGCGCCTCCGTAACGGGCGCGAACATAGTTCCAATGGTATCGGCATGAGTCTCCCAATATTTCGCGGAGTCCCGCCATTCCTGAAGCGTATCGCTTGGTTTTACCTGGCTCACCTGAGGCAATCGTAGTCTTCAGCTACATATTAGGGAAATGAATTGTTTCGATGATTACGATAGTCGATTACAATACTCGCATCATGGATGTTCGTGGGCTCGAAGTCTTTCTCAGCGTGGCGAAACATTTGAACTACACCCGCGCAGGCGAAGAAGTAAATCTCAGTCAGCCCAGCGTCTCCGTACGAATTCGGCAACTCGAGAGTGAACTCGGCGTGAAGCTATTTGAGCAACTCGGTAAGAAAGTGGCCTTGACTGAGGCTGGTTTGGTCCTCATACCTCATGCGCGCCGCGTCATAGCCGCCGTTGATGATGCGAGCCAATCCATCGGTGAACTGCAGGGATTGCAAAGGGGTTCATTACGGATTGGCGCCAGCACGACGCCAGGGATGTATTTGATTCCCCAGGTCATTGCCCGCTTCAAAGATCGCTACCCGAAGATTGATATCCATCTCGGAATTAAAGACACCAGACAAATTGAGGAAGGGGTCATCAGAAACGAATTCGATTTTGGTTTTGTGGGTGGTCACTTAGCGGGCGATGAAGTCGATGTATTTCCCTGGCTGATAGATCAGTTAGTTCTTATTGTTGCTCCTAAACATCGTCTGGCGCGAAAGAAAACAATTAAGGCTGATGATCTTCAAAGCGAAAAATTCATTCTCAGGGAAGCCGGTTCAGCCACACGAGCGGCGATTAACACTCATCTAGAAATGGGAGCCCTGCAACTGCAGCCGATTATGGAAATGGAGAATCCCGAATCGGTCAAGAAAGCAGTCCAGAGCGGACTTGGCATCGCCTTCATTTCTAAATTCGCTGTTGAGACGGAATTGAATGCGAAGACTTTGGTTGCCGTTCCCGTTCGCGGTCTTAATATCGAACGCGAGCTTAAGATCGTTTACAGAAAGGACAAGCATCTCGGCCGCGCAGCAGAAGCATTCATCAAAATTGCAGGCAAATAGCTCTCGACAAAAGAAAAGCGAGGAATTCTTTAGAGTTGAACTCCCCTGCTCTCTGCAGTGGATGGCTGATGAAGAAAGCAAACAACTCAGCGCGTCACGTCGCCGACTTTCTCAGTCTTTAACGATTAGCCCGATCTTTACTCCTTGGAGAAGATTAGGCGACGCTGTAAAGCATCTCAACGCGCCAGGATTCTCGCCATTTCTAGGAGTCTAAGATCGAGAGGCTTCTTATTTGCGAGGACTTCACTGAACGGTGTTACAGATATTTCATCCTTGAGAAGACCTATAAGGACTCCGTGTCGCCCTTGGGCCAATTGGCCGATGGCGGCCACGCCGAAACGTGTAGCCAGCAGTCGATCAAATGCTCCAGGCGCGCCGCCTCGTTGAACGTGGCCCAACTTGGTAACTCGCAATTCAAAGCCCAACTGTTCCTGATGTTCCTGGAAATAATCCGATAGTCTTTGGGCGTTGTAGTAAGCGCCTTCAGCGACGACACCGATGGCGTGTTGCTTTCCGCGTTCGTACCCAGATCGGAATTCCCGCGCGATCTCCTCAGGAGTAATTTCCTTCTCGGGTATGACGACCACCTCCGCGCCGCCAGCGATGCCCGCCATCAGGGCAAGATAACCACTCTTTCTTCCCATGACTTCAACCAGAAACGCACGCCGGTGTGAAGAAGCGGTCGCCTTCAGACGATCGATGGCTTCAAGGGCTACGTTGAGCGCTGTATCTACACCAATAGTGATCTCAGAGCCGTATAGATCGTTATCGATTGTCGAAGCGATACCCACTACCGGAAAACCACTCTGCGAAAGACGATACGCGCCCGCTTGAGAGCCGTCGCCTCCGATGACGATCAGGCCGTCGATTGCTGCCGTGTGTAAAGCAGCCAACGCCTTGACTCGTCCAGTTTCTGTTTTGAATTCATTGCAGCGTGAGCTACCAAGTACCGTTCCACCTTGCTGAATGATTCCGCCCACATCTCGCAAACCCAGCGGCACAAAGTCTCCTGCGATAAGGCCGGTGTAACCACGACGCACTCCGAACATATTCCAACCCTTGTCGACGCCTGCCCGGACGACAGCCCTTACCGCAGCATTCATGCCCGGAGCATCTCCGCCGCTCGTTAACACAGAGACTCTTTTCATCTCATCCTCACCTAATCCTAAGCTGCAGCTCGATGAGGGTCAGACTGCAAGGCAGATCGAGCAGCGTCTAAATGCTCTATACCCTCTCGATCCTCTTGATTGAATGTGTTCAGCAGTCCGAGAGTAATCGCAAGCACAACAGGGCCAAGTACGATGCCGAGCAATCCGAAGACACTTATGCCGCCTAAGACTGAGAAGAAGACGAAAAGTTCATGTAGCTTCGTTTGGTTCTTAATTAGTCTGGGACGCAGGAAATTGTCGATTGTACTGATAATCAAAGTCCCCCAAAGAATAAGAAAGACTGCCTTGGTCCAGTGCCCCGTCATCATTAAGTAAATCGACGCCGGAAGCCAAATGAAAAAGGAACCTGCAACGGGAATCATGCACACGAAGGTCATCACTACGGCCCACAAAACCGGGGACGGTATTCCCAGCACCCAGAAGGCGAGTCCGCCGAGTAATCCCTGCATCATCGCAATGGCCACAACCCCGTAAACACCGGCGCTGACGACCTGGCTTGCGCGCGCAATAATCACGTCGCTTTGACTCTTCTTTAATGGGAGGGCTGCGGGCAACGCGGCTACAATCTTGTCGCCATCTCTAAAGAGGTAATACATCGTGAAAATCACGAAGAATGTTTTTACGATACCGCTGAGTATGTTCCCCATTAGGCCGAGGGATTGCCCCAGCAACGCAACGCCGGCGTTTTGTAGTTGCTCGGCAACGAACTCTTGCGAGCGTTGTGTGTCTACAGCCGCGTGATCTTGTATCCACTTAGAAACTCTTCCCGTAACCGGTGCCTCGGTTAGCTGATTGACGTGGGCCGGCAAGCTCCGCGCCGCAACAGTCAGCTCGTTTGCCAACGCTACGGTGAGGAAAGTAAGAGGCAGGAGAAGAATAAGAACAACCAAGAGCGATGAAATGAGGGCGCTCAACCCAGGGCGCCTGATCCTCTTAGCCAGACGTTTGTGAACTGGATAGAAAACAATTACCAGGACCGCCGCCCATTCTAGAACTCCGATAAATGGTCTGAGCATCAGCCAACATAGATAAAGAGCTATTGCTGTCGCTACCAATACCGCAATCCAACGTGCCTGAGCTGTTTGTGTTCTCTGTGCGTCCATCTCACTGCCGGTCCGTCTTGCTTTCGACCCTCTCCTTGATTCCAAGCAACATTTTTCGCTCCATGATGAAATGGGCTGGTTCAAAAATCCCGCGCCAAACAATTAGATTGAGGAGAGTGTTCTTGAGGTCAGGGTTGAAGTTGCCTCGACCACGGATAATCAAACGAGTCGTGTTCTCGTCAATGGGCCGGAGAAAGAAACCCCAGACTTTCTCGAGCACGATTGCGCGTCCTGGTTCAATCGCTAGAACGCGGAGCGGCGGTGCTTTCGGATGGAGCCAAACCTCGTCGCCAACCTTGAGATCCTGCCAGTCGGGAACGATCCGGTTAGCGTTGTGCATGTCGCATCCAACAAGATTCTCGAGCCAAGTGTAGCTATAAAACCCTCCTCGCTTTTGCCCGATCTGCACGAGCCAGGGCCAAACATCTTGAACCGGCGCATTAATGGTAATGGCGTGTGTGGCATTCAGTTGTGGATGCTCAACGAACTCATCGCCGGGCAGCGTCATCCGAATTTCTTCATCCGTCGCGCCCCACTTCAGGTGCCATGGGCTGATTAAGAAAGCGTACGCAGCGAGGGCAGCCACTCCTCCGAGAGCGGTACCTAAAACTCTGCCATTTAATCTCATCCTTGCGTTGTTCTCCTTCCCCCGCGCGAGTTGTGTCTGAGCGCTCATTGAAACTTTGTGAAGGGCAACTGACATGCCGCCGCACAGGAGGCAACCTCGTCCCTTTTCGCGTCGCGCATAAGCACCTTGGCTTGAATTGCCTGGTTGATATCCTTCGAGGGGCGTGTTTCCTCGCAATCGGGTGCGGAACTTTGCTCACTGACCGTTATCCAAAACGCGCTTTCCGTCGATTTGTTTAGGCAAACAACAGGGCACAGTCGTTGCTCTGAAGAAGCTCTATTCAAGAACCCGGGGCGCGATGCCTCAGAGCAATGGTGCGCGTCCTTTTACCACCAGAAGAAAGGAACGGTCATGAACGTCAAAGAGGTAATGACGCCGGATCCCAGGGCGATTTGGCTCACCGAGAGTTTGGCGGAGGCGGCGAAAACGATGTGGGAGAACGATTGCGGAGCCCTACCTATCATTAAGGAAGGGCGGAAAGTGATTGGCATGATTACGGATCGCGACATCTGCATGGCCACCGCCATGAGGGATCGAAATCCATCAAACATTTCAGTTGAAGAAGTAATGAATGCCACGGTCTATGCGGCTGAGCCAGAGGAAGAGGTAGAGCAGGCGCTGCAGACGATGCGCGAACACAAGATTCGTCGTTTGCCAGTGCTCAACCTTGAGGGCGAGCTGCAAGGCATCGTGTCGATGAATGACATCGTGCTGAAGGCGAGAGGAAATGGTAAGGAGCCGCAGATCGACTACGCAGATGTCGTCAAAACTTACCAGGCAATTTGCGAGCATCCATTGCCAATGGCCCAACCAGCTACGGCTGCTTAGATCAGTTTGAAACAAGTCAAGGCGACTGCGTAGCCGTGAAGACGAGGCAGGCCTACCCCCGCTATTTTGGGCCGGCCCGCTTTCGACCAAAAAGGAGGCGTCATGATTAGCAAAAACAGATTAGGTGTGGTGGTCGGATCAGCCTTTGGGTTATGGCATTTGGGCTGGGCCCTGTTAGTCGCGTTTGGCATCGCGCAATGGCTGATCGATTGGACCTTTCGGCTTCACTTCATCGAACCCGTGTGGGTGATAACAGCATTTCGGCCGGGGTTGGCGATTGCGTTGATTGTTCTCACTTCGGTTCTCGGGTTCGTTACCGGCTGGATGGCGGCAGGAATTTGGAACTGGTTGCAAGTTGAAAGAAAACCGGCTGCCAGGCATGTCATGCGGCACGCATAGGAACTGAAGTTCCGATACGAAGAACGCGGCTGACAACACAAATTCTGTCCTCGATGGCGGTGGTTATGTGGATGTTCCAGGGATGTCGAAACCACGCGAACTGCGAGGGGTGCATGCTGCAGGCGTGCTGCCCCGTGCTGTTCGATCTGCGACTTCACGAACTCGAAAAGGAACGGCAGGAGGAAATCGCGCGCAACCGGGAGTGGTGCGAGCATGGGACCATCCTGAACTTGAATAGTCCAGAGCATCAGCAATTTCAGTCCGAGAGGATCGGAACATGAAGAGATACCAAGTCTCGGGTTTTTGTTTTCCGGAAAAAGCTGGACCTCTTATCTGACGATTGCCACTGGAGAGATTTTTCAATGCAATTACACACCGACAGTGAGATCGAGCAGTGGGTCCTAAGAGGGTTGAGCTTGCACGAGAAGATACGTTCGCGCGAAATCTGCGTTCTCGCTCGCGATGGGGTCGTAAGACTCCAAGGCAGCACGCCACACTATAGCGACAGACTAGCCGTTGAGGAGGCGACACGCGGCGCGCCCGGTGTGGTATCCGTGGTGAACGAGATGAAGGTAAAAGCGCCGACCGGCTTAATCGCAGAGCGCTCCGCGACTTCTGCACTTGCAGTCCCGCGTAGTGCCCATCTCCGTGCGATTGGAGCGGAATCATGTCAGTAGCTATATCACACACCGTAGAAGGACACGTCAGTCACGGCTTTGCGGCCGTGCGACAGGCCTTTGCTGATAACTTTGCTCAAGGCCGGGAGTTGGGCGGTGCTTGCTGCGCCTATCACTTTGGGGAGAACGTCGTCGATCTGTGGGGCGGCGTTCGCAACAAGAAGACTGGCGAGACGTGGGAGCAGAATACGATGGTGATCGTCTATTCAGCCACCAAAGGATTGGCTGCGATGACGCTTGCGATTGCGCACTCTCGCGGCTGGCTCGATTACGACGAAAAGGTGTGCACGTATTGGCCAGAGTTTGCGCAGCAGGGCAAAGCGCGAATCACAGTACGCCAACTCCTGGCGCATCAGGCAGGGCTGTACGCATTGGACGAGCCGATCGATCGAAGTGTCGTCGGCGATCTCAATCGTCTGGCGATTGTGTTGGCGCGCCAGAAACCCAAGTGGGAGCCCGGAACGCGGCAGGCCTATCACGCGATCACTCTCGGGTTCTACGAGGGCGAGCTTTTACGACGTATCGATCCACAGCATCGCAGTCTGGGACAGTTCTTCCAGGACGAGATCGCTACGCCGCTTGGCTTGGATGTCTACATCCGTTTGCCGGCATCGATTCCGAACTGGCGCTTGGCCACAATCGCCCAACCGACTTTGGTAGACAGGCTACTCGGCTTTCCTTTGCGCTTGGCACTGGCGTCGATCAATCCACGTTCGAAAATCGTCCAAGCACTCAGGGGTTCTGAGTTACCTCATGATGAGCACAGCACCTATGTGCGCAACTTTGAGGTGCCATCCGGTGGCGCGGTCGGCACTGCCCGGGCTATTGCGCGCGCGTACAGTGTCTTCGCTACCGGCGGACGTGAGTTGGGATTGCGGCAAGAGACGCTGGATTTGTTGGCCGCCCCTGCGATTCCCCCGACACGCGGGTTTTACGACGAATGCATGAAGACCGACGGCATCCAGTTCTCTCTCGGCTTCATGAAGCCGAGCCCCGCTTGGCCGTTCGGCAGCGCGAGTTCGTTCGGCTCACCCGGAGCGGGCGGCTCTCTCGGCTTTGCCGATCCAGCGGCTGGGGTCGGATACGCGTACGTGACTAGCCAGATGGGAACGGCATTAACCGGCGACCCACGAGAAGTGGCGCTTAGGGACGCACTCTACTCCGCGATACCGGCTTGGCCGGCGTTGGGACGGCTAGCCGCGTAGAATCTCGAATATAACATGGCATTTCACGCGCAAATGTTTTTGGGTTTGAGACGACACTCTTCCGGTACAAGCCGGACGGCCTATAGGCAAGTTAAATGCATAAAAGCAGTGGCTCAGCGCCGGCAGCCAACGTGGTAGCCGTCTCCCCTGCCAATACTGACGCGCCAAATAAGGAATGCATAGACGCCGTTTGTTCTTTCTCTGGGTTAGGCCGAAGAATTAGCCTTATCCGGGTGATGCGCCGCTTATCAACTCGTTCGACTTCGAAAACGCAGCCATCGTGTTCTACCTTATCGCCGCTCTGCAGAATCCGCCCGGCACGCTCCATCAAGAAACCTGCGATCGTCGTGTAGCCGGAGTCTTCAGGCAAATTTAGCCTCAGGTGTTGATTGGCGTCGCGTACCGCTAACATTCCGTCCAAGACGTACGCTTCACCATCTTTTCTGATCTGCTCGCGTACTTCCTCATCGTACTCATCGTTAATCTCTCCGACTATTTCCTCCAGCAGATCTTCGAGCGTCAGTATCCCTTCTACGCCACCGTGTTCGTCGACCACAAACATGAAATGAACACGCGCACTTTGCATTTGCTTAAGTGCTTCGCCAAGCGAAGCTGTAACCGGTACGTAGGCTGGACGCCGAACCACAGATCTGAGATCGAAACCGTCATGAGGAATTCTGCCCATGTCCAGGTCCTTTCTGAACAACAAGCCTACGATGTCATCAAGCTGCTCACCGTAGACAGGAAGCCGAGAGTAGCCGGTAGACAGGAAAGCAGTTCTCACTTCCTCCAGAGTAGTCTTAACTGGAACCGCCTCGATCTGATTACGCGGGACCATCGCTTCACGCACCTCTGCGTCGGAGAATTCAAACACCCCATGAATCAGTTGCTGCTCCTGAAGTTCAGATGACCGCTCTTTCGCGAGACGTCTATCAGTTGACGTAACTCTGCTTCAGTGTAAACGGATGCGTGCTCTTGCGACGGATGCAGACCAAACAGCCGCACCGTGCGCGTCCCGGCCCAGTCGAGCATCCGAATGGGCCATTGAAAGATTTTGTAGAACGCCTGCATGGGCCATGAAATAGCCAATGCGACTTTTTCAGCTCTTTCCAACGCTAGTGTCTTGGGCGCGAGTTCGCCGAGCACGATGTGTAGGAACGTGATTATTGCGAAGGCGACCGCGAAAGAAATGGTGTGTAACGTCAGGTCCGAAACTCGGCCTTTGAGCGGAGCTTCGAGTAGGTGAGCGAAAACGGGCTCGCCAATCCATCCCAGGGCCAACGAGGCCATCGTAATTCCCAGTTGCGTGGCAGAAATATAGGCGTTTAAGTTATCCAGCAGTCCGAGCAGACGGCGCGCTTTCTGACTTCCGCCGGCGGCCAGCATCTCAATGCGCGAACGCCGCACGCCCACGAGGGCAAATTCCGAGGCTACGAAAAAACCGTTCGCAAAGACCAGAAAGAAAACGACGATGATGTATAGAGCGCTAATCACAATTCTTATTCTATTGCTTCGCTAGCCTGAGGCGAAATTTCGAAACGCTTCATGGATAACTCAGACAGGACCGGCGGCGTTTTTGTTAACGTGTTTCTTCAGCGGCGTGCAACCCGCTTAGCTTGAAACCACGCGTCCAATGACCATGCGCCGGCGCCTACGATTAGTAAAAAGATCGAGCCGAGCAGCATCGAGAAATCAGTGCGAGCTTCGTGTGCCATGCCCCAGAAGCCGCCGTAGGGAACGCTGCGGAGGCTAAATCCCCAAAACCCATGACCCAGGAGGATAGGGATCTTGGTCGAGAGGATCGCCACCAGCATGTTGATGATGAGAGGGATACCAGCCAGCCGTGTGAGCAGTCCCAGCAGGAGGAGCGTTCCGCCCGCGATTTCGACGACGCCGACGAAGGGAGCCATCACGTTCGGGTTAGGGATACCGATCTTGGCGAATCGCGCCGCGCCAACTTCAGCCGAAAAAAGAAATTTCTGGATTCCTTCGGTAAGGAAGACCGCACCCACCATCAGGCGGATGAGAATCACTGAGGCTGGGGCGCTCGTAGAGATGATTTTCTGAAAAAGCGTCATGTCATGTCCTCTCGTACAGAGTAATCTAACCCTCAAAGAGAAGCGATGCAGAGGAACCCTGCATCGAAGAGAGAAAGCGTGAGGCATTTTCTCGATTCACACCCGTAGCGCACAAATCAAAAAGTTTCTTCATCTCCAAGGAATGCATCATTTTTTGAAAACCTGCGTGAAAACACTCAGAGCGTCTGAGTGATCGCGCCGATGCGCTTCTGTTTCATTGGTTCGACAATGAGAGCATGGCGAGGCCAAAGGCTACGCTGCTGTTGATTCTTGCTCTGGTTATGTCTGGGGCCGAGATGAGTCTCGGGCAAGGAACGCGCGATAAAACAAAACGGCCTCCCAAAGAAAAACTCAAAATCAGGGCGAAAGAGAAAAGCGCACCTCCGCCTAATGAGCGCGGCAAAGGAACTTCAAAAAAGGAGAAGCCCAACTCACTCGCCTTGAATAATTCACCTAGCACTCTGCAACGAAATTAGTGGACCTGCCTCCGATGTCGTTCCTGCCATTACAGCAAATGAGTGTAAACACCTAGGCAGATTAAGTAATCGCACCGATGGCATCCCCTCTCACTTCCCCTAATCTGTTTATGAGAATTCCGGATTTCAAGAGGAAAGGCATCACCATGCGAATCAGAAGTAACTTAAGACATTTTCCGCTTTGGAGACGGTTGCCGCTGTGGCTGGCGCTTACGGCTGTGTTGATTGCTGCATTGCTTATTGCGGTCCCGCTAACGGCGGGGCAAACATCCGACACCAGTCAAGTCGCGCAAACGACGGCAAACAACAAGAACAAGTCTGCGGACAGTGCGATGGAACTACAGCCGGTATTCAGTGAATACCGCGGCATAAAAATCGGGATGACTGCGGACGAAGTGCGAAAGCTAGTCGACAAACTGCGAGATAAAGGAGAGAAGCAGGATTTCTTTGTGTTGTCAGACACCGAAACTGCCCAAGTCTTTTACGACAAGGATGGAAAGGTCAGGGCGATCTCGATCGACTACCTGGGCAAAGGCAGCGACCCTCCAATGCCTGTCGAAGTACTAGGTGAGGAAATTCAGCCAAAATCTGACGGCTCAATGTATGGTCTCAAGCGTTATCCCTCGGCCGGCTTTTGGATTGCCTACAATCGCACAGCAGGAGACGATCCCACGGTGACGATCACAATGCAAAAAGTCGCAGTTCCAATGTCAAACTGAAAACAACTGCAAACGATCCGCATGGTAGGTCGCGTTCTCCTTGGACGCGACCTTTGCATTTAAAACAAAAACGCCCCAAGACGAATCTTGAACGCATAGAAGGAGGAAATGATGAAGACACTACAGAAGACCATGGTTTTGGTCGCTATTTTTTCACTAATGAGTTTCGGACTAATCTCGGTAACCATGGCCCAATCCCAACGGCCATACCGATACAACGATCGTTACATGAGACAGGTACTTCAAAGACTGGAAACGCGGACGGATCGCTTCAGCAACTTGCTGCCTAACGCTCTCGATCGCAGTCGTTTGGACGGCACGGATCGAGAAGACGACGTTAACAAGATGGTAACCGATTTCGAAGCCGCGACGGATAGATTGAAGGATCGGTTTAACAACCAACAATCCACGATTACGGATGCGCAGGATGTGCTCCGGGAGGGAGCCAGAATCGATACTTTTATGCGCAACCGGCGCTTGGGCAATCGGACTGAGCGGGCGTGGACCCAGGTTCGAACCGAGCTGGACCGACTGGCGAATGCTTATCGAGTGGCGTCTAACTGGAGATACATGCAGTGGCCTGCGGTTCCTGTCTATTCGGGAGCGGAAGCGATGCTGACCGGCACGTTCCGTCTGAATAGTTTAATGAGCGATAACCCAAGGATCATCGCCGATAACGCAACGCGAAATTCGACTTACCTCGAACGACAGAGGATCTACAACAATCTGGTAGACCGGTTGACACCTCCGGAGATGATCGCAGTTGAGCGTCGTGGCAACGTCGTTACGTTAGCGTCAAGTCGTACTCCTCAGGTTAACTTCGAGGTTGACGGCCGCGAACGAATCGAAACGTATCCGGACGGTCGCACAACTCGTGTCCGCGCCAGTTTTTCGGGCAGCGTACTGAACGTAATTTCTAACGGAGATCGAGTAAACGACTTTACGGCTACGTTCACGCCCATGGATAACGGCAGAAGATTGCTTGTGACTCGGCAGGTGTATGCGGAGCGGCTGGCGATGCCGGTGGTGGTGCGGACTTACTACGACGAAACGTTGGAGATCGCCCAATGGAGCGTTTATAACGGCGCTCCTAACTACGCAGACTCGAATGTGACGTTCGTGATTCCGAACGGAGCGCAAATAGTGGCACTACTGACCAGCGACCTATCGACCCAGCACGCTCATGACGGTGACCGTTTTAGCATGCGGGTTGTTTCTCCCGCGGCTCATCGCAACGCCATGATTGAAGGCCATCTTACTGGCGTTGACCGAAGCGGCCGTTTTTCAGGCCGATCTGAGATGACCTTTAACTTTGATCGGATTCGATTGGCGAACGGGCAGACGTACAACTTCGCAGGCATTGTCGATGAGGTCCGCACGCCTGGCGGTGAGAGTGTTCGAGTCGATAACGAAGGGGCCATTCGCGAAAATGATAGCCAAACGAACACGACTATTCAGCGAACCGGTATCGGTACGGCAGTCGGTGCGTTGATTGGCGCAATTACTGGTGGCGGCAAGGGCGCAGCGATTGGCGCGGCCGTCGGAGCTAGTGCGGGCGCAGGCTCGGTCTATGTTCAGGGCCGAGACGATCTGGAATTGCAACAGGGAAGTCAGTTCACGATTCGAGCAAGTTCACCGCTGCGTTAGAGACGAACTCTCGATCAAGCAGGTGCTCCGACTTTCGGAGTACGGAGCGCCTCGCTTTATCCATTGTCAAGAAGCGGTCTCTGAGTTCGCTCGTACACATAACGAGCGATCTCAACTCGGTTACCAAACCGTTTCTTGTCCAGGATGTGACTAATGTGGTTCTCAACGGTTCGGACACTAATTTCCAGTTCCGCGGCAATTTCCTTATTGCTCAGGCCGCGCGCGACTGCTTCGGCAACACGAGTCTCTGCATCAGTCAAATCTTCATCATGAAATGCCGCGGCCTGATCTTTATCGGCTCCTATCAAACTTGCGATCTGAGCATGAGTGCGGTCGACGCGTTCCACGATATTCTTAATCACCGCTATAAGTTCATCGGGCTCAAACGGTTTTGTTAAGTAGGCGTCAACTCCGACGCGAAATCCTTTGATCCGATCGGCCATTTCTCCTTTGGCAGTAAGAAAAACTACCGGTACCAGACTGGTGCGAGGTGAAGCGTGCAACTGCTGAGCCAATTCATATCCGCTCATTCCAGGCATCCGAATGTCACTAACGATTAGGTCGGGAATTGTCTGCGCGATGCGAACCAGAGCTTCGCGGCCGCTTCGCGCAGTGGTTACATCGAACCCTTCGGCGCGCAGGCACGCTTCTACGGCAAGCAATAGGTTAGGTTCGTCGTCAACCACTAACAGACGTTTAGCCATGCGCGGTTCCTGGTTTACCGTCGCCGTCGTCGTCGCCGGTCATCGCCGGCAAATGAATCGTGAATGTGCTGCCGCGGCCTACCTGAGTATCCACGGTAATCCTGCCATCCATTTGAGCGACTAGGTTTTTTACCAAATAGAGACCCAGCCCAACACCCGGTTCGTCCGACGGATCGCGACCATCGCCTCCCTGACCGCCTCGGTAAAAACGTTCAAATATATGCGGCAAGTCGGCAGGACTAATCCCATCACCATTATCTCTTACATAGATCTCAACGTCGCTGTCCACAGGCAACACACCGAGAGTAATCTCGCCGTTTGGCGGCGTGTACTTAATCGCATTTTCGGCCAACGTGCATAAGAGCCGACGCAGGACTGTTTTATTCGCTCGCACCCACGCAGTGCTTTCAGGTACCTCAGTCAAAATCGTCTGATGACGCCCCTCTGCCTGCACTCGTTGCAGTCTCGCGCATTCCAAAACGGCTTCCGCGGGGTCGAATCGTTCCACATCAACCCGATAAGCACCTGATTCAATCCGCGCCAAATCCAGAAGATTACTGACGAGATCAATTTGACGATCGCACTCAGCACTGATGGTCTGTAAGTATTCGCTTTGTTCTTCAGCTGATGGTTGAGTGCGCTGGAGAACGTGCGCCAAAGTCTTGATTGTAGTCAAAGGCGTGCGAAGCTCATGAGACACACTACTCACAAAATCAGACTTCAGCCGATCCAACTCCGCAAGGCGCTCTTCCCGTTCTTTAATTTGGCTGGCCATCAAATTAAACGCTGCGCCCAGTTCTCCAATCTCCTGTGCGCTATCAATTGGGGCGCGTGCGTCAAGGTTACCCCTTCCAAGAGAAATAGCGGCGTGCTGCAAACGATGAATGGGTCGCACGATGTTTCTTTGCAGAATGATCGCTGCCAGCACGGCAACTCCAAGCGCCACCAGACTTAAAACCATATATCGATTTAGTTGGCGACTCATGGGCTCGTACAATGTGGCGCTTGGTATACCAACTGAAATAACAAAGCCGGTAGTTCCCGCGCGACACAATCCATAGACACGTGTAATTTCGTCGTAAGGACTCTGTAGCTCGACAACGGTAACGCGTTGGTTCCCCAAAGCGCTGAACAAAGGGGAGCTGGTGACTTCCGGAGTTACCGGCGTCGCGGCGGCTTGCTTCCGATAAAGAAGCTCTCCGCGTCCGTCGAAAACGGCAATGATTCCGCTTCCCGGAAGTTCAATATCCCGGAACAGCTCGTTAATGGCAGCGCCATCAATCCGAGCGATCACCGCGCCATCTCTCGCAACAGGCTCGGCGATTGCGACAATCGGACGAGACTCGTCTCGGGTCCGATCGGTTACTAGCACCCACGAGTCTCGACGAGTCGTTTCACGTAAGAGATATTCAACCAGCGCGGGCGGAGGTGGTTGGTTTTTGGGAGGCTCGCTCATTAGCGTTCGTCCCGAAGCATCTACCACATCAAGTCCAAGCCAATGACGACGCGTTCTCATCCCATATCTTAGATTCGCAGTTGAAGGATCGATTCCCTGCTGACCGGCAACTGCCGCAATTGTGATAAGAGGTTGTCTTTGACTATCGACCCATCGGTCGAAGGCAAGCGCCGCAAGCTCCGCCTGTTGCTTAACTGAATCGTCAAGTTGCGCACGGCCCAGGCTCCACATCCGGTTCAAGGCGAGGATGCCGATCACAGCCAGAGGAATAGCGATTCCAAAGGTCAACAAAAGTAATCGACCGCGAATGCCTATTTTCATGGCTCACAACGAAGCACGCGTAGAAATTAGATCTGAATGATTGCCGCTTGACGCAAGTATAACGTCAAGAAGTGGACGCGCGCACGGCTCGAACCTTACGTTCTTGTTGGCCCCTGAGTGTAAACACCTACGGCGAGTGAGTAATCATTCTGTGTTTCACAAATGGATTGTCCCCTACGCTGTGTAATAAGCAGTTTATCTGTGAAAGCTGAACTAGGAAGAGGTAAGTCATGAGCGCAGTAAACCAGAAAAGAGAGGCCGCGGCGCCGAAACTTGTGCCCGTTGCCGAGAAGCCGGTCACCACGCGAACATCAAGAATTCAGGTGCCATGGCGCAGAGTCGGAATTTACGTAGTGGTCGCTTTGGGCTTGGTCCTTCTCGGGGCGGTTCCTATGTGGGTCGCGGGTTGGCAGAATGCGGCCGAGCGCGAAGCGGCTCAACACGAACTTCGTTTGAGTCAGCTGGAAAACCGGTTATCCGCGGCGGTCATTAATGCACGACGCGGTGACTACGAGCCGGCGCGGCAAACAGCAAGCGATTTTTTTACCTCGCTGCGAGACCAGATTGATCGAGACGCGCAATCTGATCTCTCTGCTTCCCAGCGCGAAGGCTTAAAGCCTCTGTTGGCTCAACGCGACGACATCATCACGTTGCTGGCACGAAATGATCCGGCAGCCGCGGATCGTCTTTCAGATATCTACGCAGCCTATCGCAAGACAATGAACGGTGTTCCTCAGACGGGTTAAGCACGAGCAGCCGGGGCATGTTACTGAAATGCTTTCACGACCAGCCAAACGTAGGGGCTACGAGTGGCACGCGCGGCCGAGATACCCTCCGCCGGCGAGGAGCACAGTTCGCAAGTTCATCCAACCCCCGCCAAAGCCAAAGCTACGCCTGGCAATCAAGCGCCAAGATTTGCTTGAGTCCCGTTTCGGGCAAGGGCTCTCAATACTGCTGCATGTGATCGCTCTTACTTCGTTTTCGATCATAAGTGGTTGTGCCTGGGACTTTCTCCTGATGAGTGGCTTTAGGGCAGGTATGCTGCTTGGATTGATGACCTACGCAATACTCCTATTAACAAGCGCAGCATTGGACACTAAAGTTCAAAGGAAATTCTAAAACACCACGATAAACGAGCGTCATGAGTATTATCACTCACAGAAATTGTGGATTTCGCCGACGATCTGAATACGTGAGTCAGATAACCTCTTAGAACTTATCCAACGACGATAAGTGCGCGATTACTGCGAAGTCCCGAACTCGCAGCCCACTCGCAGAAGAATTTCCTGCGAGCAACTAACTACTGAAAGAAAGGAAAAGAATGGAGAAAACAAATTCACGAGGCGAGGTCAATGTTTTGGATTTGGTGGCTAATGATTCACGATTCACGAGGTTTGGTGAAGCGATCAAAGCTGCGGGACTCGGCGAAAAGTTTTCGAACGCGGAAGATCTTACTCTCTTCGTCCCGACTAATGGCGCCTTCGCCAGGCTTCCTCAAGACAAGGTGGGCAACCTGATGAAGACCGAAAACCGCGTTCAACTGCAGAGGCTGGTCCTACTTCATGTCTACTCGGGCAAACTGTTGGCTGAGGACTTAAAGGAGTTGAACGCGCTCAAAATGGAAGCGGGTCAAGAGATCAAAGTCTCGGTCTCGCCCGATCTCAAGGACATTTCTCTGGCGAATGCCAAGGTCATGTTGCCAAAAGCGGAAGCGAAGAACGGCGTGGTGTATGCGCTCGATGAGGTCTTGCAGCCGGCAAGTAGCGCGTTTGCTACTGCGTGAACATCGCCGACGTTTTCAACTCTCGCAGAAGCCGCCACGCGCCATTTGGTCCGTGGCCGCTTTTGTCTTTGATGGTTAATCACTGTTTTCGTTGCCGACTAGTCATCTCAGCGGCCAATAATACGGAATCAACACCAGCGCGATAATTGCCAGTAAAAGATCCAACACGAGTCCCATCCTGATGAAATCTCGGGCTCGATAACCCCCTGGCCCATAGACCATCAAACTTGTCTGGTAACCGATGGGCATGGCAAACGCCGCTGACGCGCCAAAGGTAATCGCAACCAACACGGTCATCGGATTGATGTTCATGGCGACCGCAGTTGAAAGGGCGATCGGCGCCAGGATCACCACCGTTCCTCCATTGGACATTAGTTCTGAGATGAGAACTGCCGCGAGAAAGAAAACGATCAGCACAACATAAGGCCCGGTTAGACCGCTCAATCCAGCGAGCGCGCTTGCCAGCAAAGTGGTGACACCGGTCTTATCCAGCGCAAATCCCAAAGCCAGGGAACCGGCTAGCACGAAGATGATGCTCAGATCAATTGCTCGATATGCATCTCGCGGGCGCAAACAGCGCGTTAGCATTAGCACTGCACATCCGCCGGTGGCCGCAGTAACGATCGGCAACAATCCGAATGACACCGTGAGAATAACGGCCAACAAAGTTATTAGCGCGATGGCCGTTTTTCCCGACGGCCTCTCAGGATAAGCTGGTGCTCCAATAACCAGAAAGCCACGAGTCTCGGCCAAAGTTCGTAAGGCGTCTTCTTTTCCCTCCACCACTAGAACATCGCCAGCGTGGAGTCGAGTCGTTGATATTCCACCGCTGACTTTATCTCGACGCTTCAATGCCAGCACGACCGCATCGAACCGCTCAGCAAAACGGGCTTCCCGCAATGTCTGTCCGATCAAGCCCGAAGTAGTTAGAACCACGACTTCCGCGAGCGAGAGTTGTGTCTCTTCGGTTTCCTTTGGTTCCTTGCGACTCTTAGTTTCGTCTGAAGGAAGCGTCGACATCTGTTCTCGCTCTTTGCGGGTTGGCCGGTCGAGTTCCAAACCATCCTGCGCGACTAACAGAAGCAATTGTTCGAGTTGACCGCGCACCCAAAGAGAGTCTCCTGAGGCGTAACGAGGCTTCGGATAATCGAGACTCATTACCTGACCATCGCGGACGACTCCGAGCAATTCCAACTCGAAATCCCGATCCAGAATTTCACGATCAATCTCTCGGCCAATCCAGGGAGCCTCAGCCTGCACCAGGACTTCTCCGAGATACCGATCGGACTGGCCGGGGCCTTTGGCATCTTTAACAGGTTGCTTTGGCAAGAATCGACGTCCGACGATCAAAATGTACGCCGTGCCCGCAATCAGCATGGGCAGACCGACCTTGCCGAACTCGAACATGGAAAAGCCGGGCAGTCCTTTGCTGAGAGCGTATTCGTGAGCCACAAGATTCGTGGATGTGCCAATTAGAGTGCACATGCCGCCGAAGGTAGCCGCATGGGACATCGGCATCAGAATTCGGCCGGGACTCGCTCCGGTACGGCGACACACCTCGATGACGACGGGAATGAATACGGCAACAGCAGCGGTGTTGTTGATGAAGGCTGACAGGAATCCGATCACCAACATTATCAGAAGCGTGAGCACAACTTCTGACTTGCCCAGCGGTCCAAGTACGCGGCGAGCTACAAAGCTAAGCAGCCCGGTGCGTTCGATTCCCGCAGAAAGAACGAGTACCGCCGCAACTGAGATCGTCGCCGGATGGCTGAATCCGGAAAATGCTTCACCAGGACTCAAGATGCCGAGGACGAGCAAGGCGAGCAAGGCAAGCAACGAAACCAGATCGGGAGGAACTCTCTCGCTGACAAATCCATAGACCGCTGCGAGCAGAATCAGGACTGTCGCGATCGCTTTTAATGCGTCAGGTCTAAAGAGTAATTCGCGCACCGTTAAGTCAGTAGAGACTAGCCCGCATTATCTATTTTGAGATTAGTTTCGCGCTGGTCTGAGGTGTCTGTTACAGGTGAGGTGCTAAATGCTTCCCCACACGTTGTCATCCCTTCGGCTGGCGCACTACTTCCACGCTGCAATGAGCACGAGCCGCTATTGCTGACGAGATACTGCCGATGAGAACCCTCGCAAGGCGGCTACTGAATCCGGTTGAGCCCACGAAGATGCAAGTGGCTCCCCACTCTTCCGCCATTTTCACGATCACGCGTTTCGGATCGCCTTCGGCGACGATGGCAGCCGCAGCGAGATTCGGGGATTTGAGTCTGCCCGCCATTCCTTCAACCATGCCAGCAAGCTTTTCCCTGAATTCACGGTCGGCATCATCCAGTGACTTCGAAACAAATGGAACCAGTTCGGTAGCCGCCGTGGGCTCTATCGGATCATCAACCACCACAACTCTCGCTTCGCTCAAAGCAGGCCATTCGCGTGCAGCGGCAGAACGTAAGGCGGCTTCGGCACCCGGCGAACCGTCCACGCCGACAATGATTCTCACGGGCGATGATTCTTCAACCCGGCCCCGCGCAATTCGGACTGAACAGGTGGCTTCGGTCAGCACTCGTTGCGAGACACTTCCCAGGATCAGGCGACCCAATGCGGATCGACCGTGGGAACCTATAACTATTAGATCCGGCTTCCATTGCTCCGCCTTCGAAATCAGCTCCCAGGCTGGCGAGCCGGAAGCTTCCTCTGTGGATATTTCCCAGTCCGGAAAATTTGCTTTCAGTCTGGCCGCAGCGCGCGCAGCTAAGGCTTTCGCTTCTTCGACCTTGCCCAACTCTTTCTCGTAACGAAACTTTATTGCCGGATTCTCATCAACTTCAGCCAGGCCGGCAAATTCATAAGCTGGTGGCGGGGGTGGTGGTAGCCATACTTCCGCCACTGTGACAACCAGAGCAAAGCATTTGACTGGCAAGCCGGCGTTCTTCAGATCGTCAAGCGCTGCATCTGCACATTGCGATCCGTCATAACCAACCAGAAGCTTCATGCTGCCTCCTGACTAAGCTAAAGGAATCAGTAATAGTTTCCCCAACAATAAGAAGTAGATCAAGCTATTCTTCCAGGGCCACAATCAATATTGGCTCTCGTCAATCGGAGGCGTCCGCTGGCCATCACAGAAACAGGCACACCTTCGTGACCGAGGATTCTCAAAAGGAACATGCTGAAGTAGCCGTCGATATAATCCATTGATCAACTCGCGTTGGGTGCAGGCTGCGAATTCTGGTAACATTTTCCACGCAAGCGATGATTGGATCAGCAATCACCTCAAGAATGTTTTGTCTGCGTGTCCTTCTTTCTGTGGCCACGCTCTTCGCGTTTTGCGCCTCAAATAACGTAGGACTCAGTTTTCTTCCCTTACCCCTCGTCACTGATCACCAGACAGATGTTCAGGAGCCAACTGATCAGGAACAACTGTCACGCGCGCCATCACAACCTGACACCCAAAGTGTTCGCGTACCGATAACGACTTACTCCCAAAAGCGTGAAGCTAAGCAGCCCCATTCCCAACCGCTTGCCGGAACGTTCAAAACAGGTTCCATCGTTTCAAATGACCCGCGAGTTTTCGCGGGATTCAATTCAGCAGTTCACCTTTATGTCTGTGCCTTAGCGTCACAACCTCCGGGTCGCGCTCCACCTCTTTAGTCCAAAAACTCATTGCCAAGTTTTTTGGATTCTGCTCGCCAAAACAATTTTGCGCGTGCGGAGTCGCCCAATTCAGGGACATAACCGCGTCTGCCTTGGGCAGGCGCACGGAGGAGTGATTATGAGTAACACTGTTATCGGCATAATAATTTCAGTCATAACAATCGCGTTCATTTTCTGGCTGGTAGTTTTCGCCGGTAAGCGCGGCGAAAAACACAGAGAGCAGACCACGATTAAAGCGCGCGATTCTGGTCGCGAGCGCTAAGCGGGTTGAACTCAGAACACGGAAGACGCTTCAAAGTCAGAAGCAGACACTCGCCGCAGTCAACGTATCGGCTGCGGTGAGTGCTCAGCCTACTTGCACCCGCACATTCTGCAAAGTCTGGGACATAAGGACAAAGAAGATGAACTATTTTCTGGGGCTCGCAACGGGGGGCGAAACGAGAGTTCTTTTGACTCTCTTCATCATGCTCTTCGCGGCCAAGCTGATGGCTGAGCTGTTTGAGCGTCTTCGACAGCCGGCCGTGGCGGGAGAGATTCTGGCAGGAGTTATCATCGGCCCCAGCCTACTCGGTTGGGCCGCGCCCTCAGAGATTACAAGCCTACTTGCGGAGATTGGCGTCATCTTCCTTCTGTTTACCGTAGGACTCGAGATCAAGCCTGCGGCCATCTTCAAAGTTGGCAAGCAAGCGGCGATTGTGGCCGTGCTGGGAGTCGCAGCTCCGTTTCTTGGTGGATGGCTGTTGATGAAAGCCTGGGGAGGTACAGGAATTGAGGCTCTGTTCGTCGGCACGGCGATGGTCGCCACATCGGTCGGAATTACGGCGCGCGTGCTTTCCGGAATGGGACTGCTCGACGCGCCCACCGCGCGCATTATTCTCGGCGCGGCGGTCATCGACGACATCCTTGGACTCCTGGTGCTGGCGATTGTTTCGAGCATGGCCGCAGGTACCGTCAATTACCTCGAGATTCTGACAACCGCCGGTCTGGCAATCGGATTCACTGTCTTTGTTGCGTTGGTGGGCGCACCGGTCGTTACGCGCGTTGCGCCCACAGTCGACCGAATGCGAGCCGGGCATGGAATTTTTATTTTCGGACTCGTGTTGTGTCTGGGGCTATCGGTCGCCGCCTCCTACATCGGCGTTGCGGCGATCATTGGAGCTTTTCTTGCCGGTATGGCCGTGGCTGAAGCTGCTGAAGATGATTCGAAGATGCACCAGCACATGAACGGCGTAACTGAGTTTCTCGTGCCGTTTTTTCTCGTCAACATTGGAATGCAGCTCAGGCTTGACGTCTTTCGTTCGTGTTCGGTGATCGTTCTTTGTGTTTTGGTCACTTTGATAGCGATCGCTACCAAGTTGTTAGGTTGTGGCTTGGGAGCAATCAACCTTGGTATCAGACGCGCTGCACAGGTTGGCATGGGCATGGTGCCCCGCGGTGAAGTAGGAATCATCGTGGCTCAGATCGGTTTGAGCTTGGCGGTAATTGGGGCCGAGCTCTACGGTGTGGTCCTGTTCATGGCTGTGGCGACTACACTGGTCGCGCCACCGTTTCTCAAGTGGCTTTACGCCGGCGAAGCCGCGGCGCGGAAAGAAATTGGCCCACCAGATGCCGGCGGAATCGTAGCTTCAGGAGAACTTTGCAAGATTGGGTAGGTTAAATTCAACCGTCCTACAGACATTGTCGGACTGGATTATCAAGTGCACAAAGTGAGGCGAACATGTATTGCCCGATTTGCTCTGCCATCGTCGCATCGAATCAGAAATTCTGTCGGACCTGTGGCTTCGGGTTGGAGAAAACAGTGCTGGCAGTCAGTGAACAGCTTCCCGGCGAACTCGATGAAAATCTGCGGGATAGGAAAAACAAACTTGAGCGTTTGGGTGTTGTGGCATTGAGCATATTTGGCACTGGACTGTTGGGTGTGCTGCTCTCCCTGGTTGGCAACAAGTTGATGCTTTCGCAAGGAAAAATAGTAGCCGCACTCGGGATCTTAGCCTTCATTATCATCATGGGAAGTGGTTTGCTCTCAGTGATCTTGTTTGCCAAGGCGAATGAAGTAAAAGAGGGGTCGGGCAAACGCCGGCTGCAACCGTCCGACGGATTAATTAGCGCTCAACGACCTAAGCTTTCGCCGGAGGGCGAACGTCCGCCGATGGTAAGCGTAACTGAGCGCACGACCGAGTTGTTGCACGCCGAGAAAGATGGAGACTGAATGTCCGAGCGACGACATGATTTCGAGCAGCATTTAAGTGAACTGACTCTCAAGTATCGTCATCGCTTATTCATCTATCCGGTTATCCCTTGTCACGGGCAGGTCGCAGTAAGCCTGCGCTGAGCAGATGAGCGTCAAAACCAGATTGTTTTTAATTCTTTGGCTGGCAGGCATGACGGGTGTGCTCTCCATTCTGCTCATCGATTTGCCGGCGCTTATGGCCAGCCTTCCCGCTACTGCCGGATCTGAAATGCCCCTTCCACCTCTCCTCATGAAACTTGTAAGCATAATTCAGCCGACGATTCTCCTGGGTGTTGCCGTGTTAGTCGGCGTGCGGCTTGCACCGGCGGTCGGGCTGTCAGCGCCCGTGGCGGAAGCCCTTGCCGGCGGCGAGAGTTTGGTTCCCGTCCTCAAACCTCAAATCATTCCGGGCTTAGTCTGCGGAGTGGTTGGCGCGATTGCGCTCCTCTCAAGCTGGATATTGTTGAAGCCGTCTTTGCCACCTCTTTTTGTTACCCGAGCAGAAAAATTCAACACGACGCTGCCGGTTCTGACTCGACTTCTTTCCGGAGGAATTACCGAAGAATTGCTGCTCAGATGGGGACTGCTCACGCTAATAGTGTGGGCGTCGTGGCGATGGTTCCGCAAAGGACGCGGGACACCCCCGGCAACATACTTCGTCGTGGCAATTGTGTTTTCGTCGTTAGTTTTCGGAATTGGGCATTTGCCAATAGTCCGTGCATTGGGAGTTGATTTCACCGTGCCCATAGTTGGGTTTATTGTTATGGGCAACTCGGTATTTGGGTTAATTGCAGGCTTTCTTTACTGGCTGAAGGGTCTTGAAGCAGCAGTCATCGCCCACATGACATTTCACATTATGATCATAACGGCAATTCAATTTGCGATGTGAACATGTCAATTACGACAGCAGTACTGATCTCTCTTGGCATTTGTCTAGTCGCTGCTGTTCTGGAGGGGCTGTGCGCGGGCAAGAACGTCAAGTCGTATTTTGCGACACTACAGTTCCCACCATATGCTGCTCCGCTTGGGGTGTGGTACGGAATCGGGTTCGTTTACTATGCGATCTTTTTTGCGCTGATCTTTCGCATTCTCAGACATGAGGGTGATTTCGGATTACGAGTTGGTACTCTTTCGTTAATCATCTTTATGATGGCGGTGAATGCGCTTTGGAACTACGTATTCTTTCGCGCCCGCAATCTATTCATAAGCTTTGTCGCGGCGAGCCTGTTTCCAGTATTGGACATTGCCTTACTCCTGTGTCTGATCCGGTTTGATTCGGTTGCAGCTTGGGCGTTAGTACCTTACCTCCTTTACCGGTTGTACGCTGTCTGGTGGGGTTACGCTTTGTGGAAAATGAATCGGCGCCGGACGTAATCTGACTATTTCTTCCCCTCGAGAGTTAGCAAATGGCAGCGAAGATTCAGACAAACTAAACTTGTCCGCGATCAATCCGATCTCCTGGTCTTTTATCGGATTGATGTAAAACCCGGGGGGTTGGCAAGCAGCCTGCGTCGTGCGACAAATTGACCGGGGTAGAAGGGCGCTTCATGCGATTTCGCAATAGGATCAATAAGAAGCCTAGCAGCCCCGCGATAACCAGACCAAAGTCTTCTTTCATTCCGAGAGACAACGCAGCCGACAAGCCAACCAGAGACCAAAGCAATGGAATGACCAGGATGTAAATAGGAACCGTGCGCCGACTCCAGAGAAACATTCCAAAGGTAAAGATTATGGTTGGGCAAGGGACACCGAAGGTCGGTGTCATGGGATATCTATGCCCCAGGTTGTAACTGAGAATGGGATAGATAACGAGAGCGTAAACGAGAAACAGTCCGCCGATGATCCCGTAGGGCCTACGTGGAAAGCTAAACGATATCTTTCTTTTCAACACGCCTGCGTAAATGAAAAGGAATGCCTGAAAGATGAAAAGCACTCCGAAGAGGTACGCCGCCGGGTTTATCCGGCTGAAGAAAATCAAGTGATAGACAATGCCGCTCCACAGCCAGAGAACGGATAATAAAAAGGCAATGCTCCGACTGAAGTCCGAGGAACGTTGAATCGCCAGGCCGATTGCGCATAAGGCAATAGCGTAAAGGACAATTTGTGCAGGCCACACTGCCTCGTTGTATCGAGCGAAAACATTAAGAAACTGATCGACGGTGAAAGGAATCATGCTCAGTACTCTTCCTGTGTTCGGGCTGCTATGCCGTCACGTTCGAACAAGCGAGGGCATTTGCACCAGGACTTCATCGGCGGCCGGCTGGGGAACGGGGACGTCAGTGAGGACAAGGGCAAGAGATTCAACCGGCGCTAGCTTATCAAGAACCCATGCTTTCTTAATCGTGCATCTAACGCGCAGACGACCGGTCACGCCGCTTTAATCGAGGCCGCTGCTTTCTTCATTGGCCGTGAAACCAAGACCGGACATGGAGCATGGCGGAGGACACGATCTAGTGTTGAGCCAAACAACTTGTCCAAACTGAATCCAGTTCCACTCGCGCCCATGCAAATGAGATCGATTTCATGCTCCTCAGCGTAAGCCAGAATTTCGTTTGCCGGCTGACCAGAGCGTATTGCGGTGATGATATTGCACCAGAGAAAGGCTTCTTTGGGATTGCTCGCTGCAAGCGATCGGCGGCAATCTCATAAGAGAGCTCCTTCTCCGCGCTCGACCAGGTGACTTCAAGGTCTTCTGTTTTCTCCACGTCACTAATTACATGAAGCAGACGTATTTCAGCCTGATATTCCTGAGCCAATGAAATGGCATGGTTTAGCGCCAAATCCGCGTGTGATGAGGCGTCGTACGCAACCAGCACACGACGGAGATCGATTTCACTAGTTGTTAGACCCACCCACTCACGTTCGCTTGGATGAGTCACCAGCACCGGACATGGCGCAGTCCGCGATACTGTTTCCGCAGTCGAACCGAGGAGTGCCGCAGCATGAGGTCGCCGCCGGGAACGCATGACAATTAAGTCTGCGTTTCGTTTGGCTGCTTCGTTTGCGATTGCTAAGCCTTTGTCGTCGCCTTCTGCGATAACGCCTTCCCAATCAAGACCCTTCAGCTCATTTGCATCCATGTGCGTAAAGAGTGACAGCTCGAACAGACGTGCTGCGCCCGAGCCGGTGCTCCATTCAACAATCGAACCCGGTTGACGGCAGTACAGAAGCATCAGCTTCGCCTTGTATGCGCTGGCGAGGGCTATTGCATAGCGCAGCGCCTCGTCTGATTCCGTCGTCAAATCGGTATGCGTTCGAGTTTAATCATTGCAGCTCCTTCTATTGGTTCATTTGAAGTCTTGCACGCGCTAACAAATTACTAATCAGGTTTGTTCTTGCTGGTTTGCTTTGGGCTCGCGTCTCACTGGATGTCACCTTATCGGGTGTCGCATGATGTCCGCTTATGCGATCTATGTGAATGCGATACGCGACAGGTCTACAAGAATGTGGACTGTCGCGATGGTCTTCACAAATACAGGCAGGTTCCCACCACCAGGCCGACCGTCTTTGCAGAAGTGCGAGAGCTTGCTCCCGCGCGTATTTGTTTTCGGGAATATCTGATAACTCCTCGTAACGCCCAAAGACAATCACGCTCTTCGATTCATCGTGGCTCGTAATGTTATCGACTTCTACACAGACAAGCGGATTTGCTCGCATCCATTCAATTTTTCGTCCCATAGTGCTGATGGCGTAGAGATGGTGACCATCGTAGGCAAAATAAATCGGCACGACATAAGGTTGATTGCCCTGCGCGCACGCTAGTCGGCCGACCTTGGCCTCCCTCAAAGCCTGGCGACATTCCGCTTCAGTCATGTCGTGAATAAACATGGGACCTTCTGAATCAAGTTCTAAATACATCGAACGAAACCGCAATCGGCGTTCCGCCCCGTCACTGTTATATCTACTGAGTTTTGGCCGGTTAAAAAGCAGTTATTTGTCTGGCCGCTGGGTAAGGCTACTCATGCATGCGTGAAACTTCGCGATTTCGACGCATCCGGCTTGCGCAATCTGATCGCACGCCACTAATCACCGTAGACCACGACGATCGTTCCCACCGGCGTCATCTCGCTCAACTCTTTTGCCGCGAACATTGGAATGCGGATGCAACCGTGACTGGCTGGGAAAGCGGGAACTGACAGGCTGCCGTGAATCGCGATGCCATTGACGATGTAGTTCGGGTAGTAAAGAAGTCCAAGTGAACTTCGGCGCCAACCGGCGATTTTTCTCAATACTTTGAAGGTGCCGCGGGGTGTATGCGCTCGGTGAATCTGCCCGTGATCCCAGTAGCTCCCTTCGTTGCCGCTGCTTACAGGAATGATGTGGGTCGCCTGACCTGAAGCATCTACCACCATTAAGACCTGCCGTTTGAGATCGACTTCAACATGAGGATAAGTTGAATCGCGAGGCTCTGGGCGAGTTGCAAACTTCAGCGCTTCGAGTTCGCCGGCCGTCAGCTTTCCTGTGCGCTTCCGGCCTTCTATTTTTTGAAAGGCAATCAGTGCGTGTTCCGAGCTGCCGTCGAAACTGCCGTCGATGGGTCCGGTCCAATAGCCTAAGTCAGACAGCCGCTGGTCGGCTTCCATGATTTCGGCTGACGTCAGGCCTCGCTTAGATGGTTGTCCAACTGAGTCTTCAGCAAGTACGAGAAGCAAAACGATTAGCAGGACTGCGATAAGAACGCGAATCGCAAAGTGTACCCACGCGTGCTGGGCGTGGCGGTCTAACCTAAGTGTCTCGCGCATTGTAACGAGACCATCCTTTCACCTCATTGCGTGCAATGCTTGTACCGGTTATGCAGAGGCTCACTCTACTGTGCGCTAGCCGAGGAGAAGCAAGATTACTGAGGTTTTTTCGGTAGCCACTGCGGACTTTTGCGCACTCTTACGAGCTCTCCTTTTTGAACAAACACTATTTCCTCGTCTTCTTAATCGGTATGACGATTGCCCTACTGACGTTCGAGTTAACCCATCGGTTTGCCACGGGTGCGGAGGTGATTTATGAGACTGCTAATTGCTTATGACGGTTCTGAATGCGCCGACTCGGCGCTTGCTGATCTTACTCACGCCGGTTTGCCAACCAAGGGCGAGGCGCTCGTTATGAGTGTTGCGGAGATTTGGCTATCTCCACCGCCACCCTCCGCGCTGGAAATTGTTGAAATGGCGACTACCACGAAAGGTCTGCTCGGATTGGAACGTAAGTACATGGCGGGGTCGCAGGCTGTTGTCGACGCAAACGCGATGGCCGAAAAGGCCGCCTCGCGCTTCAAGTCACTCTTCCCGGCGTGGAAGGTAAAGCACGAAGCCGTGTGGGGCTCGCCCACGTGGGAACTGTTTTCCAAAGCCGAAGCGTGGAAGGCTGATCTTATCGTAGCGGGTTCTCATGGACGCTCGGCGCTCGGCCGGTTATTCCTCGGGAGCATTTCCCAGTGGCTGCTCAATGAAGCGCGCTGTTCCGTGCGCGTGGCGCGCGGGAAACTTGATGAGCCGGATTTTCCGGTTCGAATCCTTCTCGCGCTTGATGGTTCCCGCAGCTCAGAGAAGGCGTTGGAACAAGTCGCCGCGCGAAACTGGCCGGCAAAGAGCGAGGTGCGCGTAGTGACTGTTGACCAACCGCTCGACTTGACCGTTGTCGGTGGGATGGTTCCTCTTTTGAGACATTCAATACAGTCAGTCAATAAGGCAGAGCACAAGAGGTGCCAACGACTTGTTGACGCCGCAGCCAGGAAACTTAGGACGGCCGGTCTGCGCGCCATGGCTGATGTTTTTGACGGTGACCCGAAGAAAGTGCTGGTTCAGGTCGCCGAAGAATGGCGCGCCGACTGCATCTTTCTCGGCGCTACGGGTTTGAGTAATCGGCTTGAGAAATTCTTGCTCGGCAGCACCGCCGGCGCGGTAGCGGCGCGCGCGCACTGCTCCGTCGAAGTCGTTCGCACGAGAAGGCGCAAACGAAGAACAAATGGAAATGGAAACGGAGACTAATAGCATTCCCGCGATAGAGTTTCGCGACGTCTCGCTAAGCTTCGACGAGAAACAAGTCTTATCCGATATCAACTTCAAGTTGGAGCGCGGCGAGCTGATCTTTATCACCGGCGCCTCAGGCTCAGGCAAATCTGTGCTGATGAAGCTGGCTATAGCTTTAGAGCGTCCGGACAGCGGACAAATCTTAATCGAAGGGCGTGATGTTGCTCAGCTTGATGAAACGGAGCTTCTCGAGTTGCGAGGGAATCGCATCGGAATCGTTTTTCAGGAAGACTCGCTCTTTACCGGCCTCACGGTTTACGACAACGTCGCTTACCGACTGGACGAACTTAACGTGCCGGAGGATGAAACGCGTCAGGCAGTAATGGAGGTCTTACAGTTTGTTGGACTTCAACAGGATGCGGAAAAGCTCCCGTGGGAATTGTCCGGCGGAATGCGGCGTCGAGTCGAATTGGCTCGTGCGCTGGTTGGCTGGCGGTCAATCATGCTTTTCGATGAACCTGCGTCCGGCCTCGATCCCCTGACGGCCATTCACATTCTCGATCTGGTTGTTCGAGCGCGCGACATCCATGGAATGTCCTCGATCTATGTAACGAAGAAGCTGGACGAGATTCCATACCTTGCTACGCATCGAGCGCGGCAGACCGGCGAGGACGTAATCAACGAAGAAGTCACGTCGATGCAAGAGCTTCCCCCATCAAAGGTAATTGCGCTCGATGAAGGCCGGATAGTCTTCACCGGCAGTGTGCCCGAGTTCGAAGCCAGCTCGGTGCCTGCGGTCACACGCCTGACTCACGCCGACAATGGAACAGTAATATCTGACTATTCTGTATCCGATCCCTGGGACAAAACGCGCCGTCCTTTGGAGCGTGTGCTGTGATTGTTAGCGATTGAGGTGATTCTTACTATGGCGAGAATACTGATTCTGGGTGGCGGTTTCGCCGGAGTAGTGGCGGCGGAGTCGCTTGCCAGGCAGCTTAGTGACGAGCATCAAATCACGCTGGTTTCACGCAGCGCTCAGTTTCTTTTCTACCCGGCGCTGGTCAGGTTGGCTTTCGGACAATGTGAAGTTGACGATGTTTCCTTTGACCTGCGCAAATCGATGCTCAATCGGCGGATCACTTTCATTGAAGGTGAAGTAGCGCGGATTAACGCGGATGACCGAGAAGTGATAATTGCGCACGGGGATGTAACCGGCACTATTCCTTATGACTATCTCATCTTCGCTTTGGGGCGGCGGCTGGCAACCGAGAGGGTTACCGGATTTTTCGAACACGCGCATCACCTTCTCGATCTGGAAGGTGCTCTCAAGTTTCGCGAAGCTGTTCGCAGTTTTGAGTGTGGACGGGTCATCATCGGTCAATGTCCCGACGCGAGGCTTCCCGTTCCAGTTTACGAGTCGGCATTTGCTTTGGCGCGCTGCGTCGATGAAAACGGCGACCGTGAGAAGACAACGATTACGATTGTTAACCCCGGCGCTCCCGGATCTGAGTTTGACGACAGCAAGCTGACGAAACTTCTGGCTGCTTCCTTACAGAAAAGGCGGATTGAGTACTTGCCGAATATTCACGTCAGCCGGGTTACATCATCGACATTAATTACCAATGACGGCCGCCAACTCGATTACGACCTTCTGATGTTGCTTCCACCCTTCCAAGGCTCGAGCGCGGCCTCCCGGCTCGGTATTACCAGTGAGGATGACTACATCAATGTAGACTGGACCATGAAAGTCATCGGAATGGAAAGGATGTATGCGGTGGGTGACTGTGTGAACTTCAGCGGCCCCAAAATGGGACATCTGGCGGTTCACCAAGGCGAAGTAGCCGCTGCTAATCTAGCCGCCGAGATCGCCGGTCATCCCCCGGTGGTTCACTACGATCACGACCTGATGACGGTCATAGATATTGAGGGCGAGAGTATTTATTTCCAGAAGGATCTCTGGGCAAACGAGCCCTCAAGCGTTCGCCACGGCCGCTTCTGGAGTTGGGCCAAGCGAATTCATGAGCAGTATTGGCGTGCGACCCATCAATAAGTAACCTCCTGAATATGACACCGGCTGTGTTACCTGACGAGTCAAAGGCTCCTTGTCGCTAACTTAACATTGACTCACACGGGTACTGGTGATAGGTATTATCGCCGATTCAGATAGATAGTTCTCCGTAATTATCCAGCTAAGGTTCACCTCGCTTAGAAAGCTCGCGTCACAGTTTCGGACTCAGATCCGGAGCACCATCTCGGAGGATTTAACAAATGAATACCCGACTCGCTTCTCGTCGGCTTTGGCTGCCGATGTTCATTCTAACGTTAAGTGTTCTAGGGTGCCTGGTTCGCCTAACAGTTCCGAGCTCATTGGCTCAGACGTCAACGACAGGGGTTATTGAGGGAACGTTGACGGACGTTAATGGCGCAGCCGTGCCCGGGGTAACCGTGACTGCGAACTCAGGCAACAACCGCGCTTCTGCCACGACTAACGATGAAGGCTTTTTCCGTATCCCGAATCTTCTTCCCGGTCGATACACGGTCACGGTTGAAGCCGGGAAGGGCTTTGCCAAATTCGAGCGGGCAAACGTGGAAGTCAATCTTTCGAGGCCCACGAACGTGAAGGTAGAACTCCGTCCCGCCGCTGCTACCGATACCGTCACGGTCACGGCGAGTTCCGGCACGGCAAATGAGGTGCCGGGGCAAACTACCGCCGGAAGCAGTGCGGCCAAGGTAACGTCGAGCGGTGGCCTCACGACTATAACCTTCGAACCAAAGGCCGGAACTGTTCGCGTGATTCTACCTGATGACATAAGGGCCGGAGATACGATTTCCGGCACCGTAGTTAGTGAACCAAAGGGACACACGCCGGAAGAGCGCGCAAAGAAGGGAGGTGAGCTGAAAGGGCTGGCTTTGGAAATTAATGGGAAGATTGTGGAGCCGTTCACCGCGCCACCCGAGAGGGAACGCGAAAGCGTGATTCAACAGACCTTTTGGATCTATCACAGCCACGAAAACCGGATTAAGCCCAACCCGACGGCAAGCCCCGTCACAAGTCCGATGGCTACTTCAGAGTCAGGGGGCAATCCAGGGTTTTCGATCCGTCTCGTAACTGGCGACTCCGCTCGCGAAGAACTTGGCCGGATCACTATTCCCTACACTCCAGTCTTCCCCACAACCCCCTCGGGCGCCGTAATTACGCCCGATCCGAAAATCACGCCGCGTCCGGGAACGACTGAATCCGGGGCGGTGATTACGCCTGATCCGAAAATTACTATTCCGCCCTTGGGCCAACAGGGACGGCCAATCGAAATCTTCGGCCCGTTCGACGGGAACGCTTCGAACACGACTCTCCGTTTCGGTCCGCCGGGTAGCAAGGTGCCGGATTTTGAGAAGGGCCCTGAGAATGTTTCCGGAGGCTTTGGCTTGATCAGGCCGTTAGCTGAGTCACCGCGCAAAGTCGTTTTCGAGGCACCGAGTGACATCACGGGGCCGAAGGAAATGATGGTCAAAGATGGAGACGGCGCGCCAACGACGGGTACGTATCGGAATGTCGGCGTGCAATTGAGCGCGCCCAAGACGAATCTGATGCGCGGCGAGCGCACGACGCTCACCGTCGAGGTGAGGGGGCTTGAGGGAATTAAGGAAGACGTGCCGCTTCAGTTGGATTCGAAAGGCGTTATCACGATGGACGGCGGCAACTTTCAAAATCTTCGGATCAAGCCGCAGGAAGTTAACGAGGGTGGACGCTACACAACCACGCGCGCCATCACTGGACAACAAGCGGGAGGATTCACCGTCACCGCGACAGTCATTGTTCGACGATTCGATTTCTGTTTACAGGACGACACAGATCCGAATCGCCTCTTTTATTTCAACAGTTTCACGGGTGATTACCTTTTTGCCTGTGGCGGCGGAAGCTGTCGCCCGGGCGGCTCCACGGGCGGCACTCAAACCGGAGGTACCACTGGTAAGCCCGGAGGAATGACGCAGCCCGGCGGCACAGGCCCACCGCCCATCGTTCCGCCGACTGGCGTTAATCTCACCGGCATCGGCAGACCCACGATGAAAGGGTGCATCATCACGTTGTCCCACAACGCGCCCGATCGCCGCGTGTTTGCGCGCCTGGATGCGTGCACCAAGTCTGCGGACGCCAACGTCCAAACGAATTCACCCAAAGCGGATATCAACATTACCGACAAGAACGTAACTGATAACACGGCTGCATCACCCCCGAAGTAGCTTGCCTACTCGGTGAGGCAAACTGCTCCGCTTGCAGATTATCGAGGAGAAACAATGACCCGATTTCTAGTTTGCGCGTTCTTTGTTCTAACCGTTTGCGCCACTGTCATTGCGCAGCCACCCGCGTCCGCACCCTGGAACGTGACGATGCATGCGAACACGGTCGCCGACAGCACGCTGACGGTCGCCAATCGCTGCAAGCAACCTCATCAATTCCACATTCAATTGCAGAACGTGCCGTTCCTGCAACTTTCGGCAAACCAAGCCAATGTCAAAGGCGGCCAGACGCAAGTCGTACCCGTCAAGTTCGACACTCGAAACTTGGAGCTGGGTGTCTATAAGGGACAGGTTCTGGTCAATTGCGTGAGTTGCAAAAGCGAACCGACCTGCACGCAGGATAGAGAAGTATTGCAGGTTGTTCTGACCGTGACGGCGGCGCCGCCGGGAGCAGGTCAACCACCTGGGCCTCAGCCACCTGGGTCAGGTCAACCGCCTGGAACTTCAGGTGCGCCGACGACGCCCACGAATGTACCACCCACGACTCAACCGCCGACTGCAGGTACACCCAGTCAAACTCCAACGCAAGGCGGGAACCCCGGCACGCCGCTGCTGCCGATCGTTCCGACTTCGAATCAGGATCCATGCGCTGCGCTCAAAGAGGATTGCGAAAAGCTGAGGCTAATTGCCCAGGAGAAGCAAGCCGCAGCCGACGCCGCACAAAAGGAAGCAGACGACGCGAAGGCTCGCGCCGAACAGGCAGAGAGGGACGCCAAAGCTGCCAAAGAAGCAGCCGACAAAGCAGCACGTGCCGCGCAGCCAAATTCAGGCGGAAAGATTACCGCTGACGGTGAGACTTTCGATCAAGCCGACAGCGAATGGCTCGACAAGAAACGTGACGCGTTGTTTGGTGAATGGCAGGCGGGAAAGATTTCCGCCGAGGAGCACCAGAAGCAACGGGAGGCGCTTTCGGGCGCCGACGCCTTACGAAAGGCGAGAGAAGAGCGACTCGCCAAAGAAGCAGAACTAAAAAAAGAGGCAGAGAAAGCCAAAGCTGCCGCTGACCAAGCGCGCGCCGCAGCCGATAAAGCCAAAGCCGACGCTGACGCCGCGCAAAAGAAAGCCGACACGGCGAAGAAGGAGGCTGACGCCGCGCGAAAGAAACTCGACGATTGCGAGAAGAAGGTAAAAGAGGAATGCCGCAAGCTCGAGGAAGCCAAGGCCGCGGCTGATGCAAAAGCCGCCGCTGCGGCAGCGGCCGCCGAGAAGAAGCGAAAAGAAGACGAAGAGCGGCGGCTAACCGCTGAGAAAAACGCCAAAGAGCGACAAGAGCATCTTGCTTACCTGATCGATAACATCAACAAGCTTGAGCTAATTAAGTACAGCCTCGATTACAAGGACATTCCCGGCGCAACCGATTTCTTTTTTGATTTTGTCCAGAAGGTTACAGGGCGAACGGTACGTGACTTCCTGCAAAGCGTGACTGGAAGCATTGGCGAGATCCCGGAAGATTACATAAAGCTCATCGGCGTGAGTTATAAGAATCTCGGCGTTTTGCTTAATCCGTGCACCGAGGGCGGCCGACGGGCCACGGAAGCAAGGCTGATGGGAATGACAAACCCCAAAACCAGAAAGAACTACACCGAAGACGAGGCCCGAGAAAAAACCTGGCAGATGTGCGAGGTTCTGCGCGATTTCAAATCGAAAATTGAAGAACTGCACCGTCTTACTGAAGGGCAAAAATCGAAATGACCTGTGGCCAGAGAAGTGTTGTGCTGGCCACGAGGCGTTATCACTCGAACCGGCGGCGTCGCGGTCCTGCGCTTGACATAGTCTTGAGAACTTTGTCACGCACCCTGTTTTCGGCTTCGTACTCTGCTATCTCTTCCAGTGCGCTTTCGACGGGATCATCACAAAGTTTGAGATAATCCTGCCATCGTGACTCCCTCTCCGTGAAGTAATCATTTTCTTCCTTCGTCAAAGCTTCGTCGGCGTCTTTTTTCGCTTTAATCTTACCGAGCTTCTCGACTTCGTCCCAGGTAAGCACGACCCACTCAGCGCGTTCCAAATTGCCCGCCACATGACTAGGTTCATGGATCTTCCACGTTAGCTCGTCTTCAAATTCCTCGTCCGGAGTTTTCGGCGGTGGCGTGGTCGTCTGCACGTTATTAAAAACATCCGTATGACCGGCGGGAACAAGGTTGTGGCCTTCCTTCCGCTTCTGCTTCGCGATCCACTGGTCCAGTTCGGCGTAGGTCTTGATCGCATCGACTTCCGTTTCTTCCGTGGTTAGCGCCTCGCCCTTTTGTTTTCTCTGCTTAGCGGTTTCCTTCAGTTCGAGGTAGCGTTTGTAGTTCCGGATCATTTCTTCGGCGAACTGCTTGCCGGCTTCGACAAAGGCCCTGGTTACGCCTTTAGGTACCCTTGCACCGTCAATAATCTGGTCTGCTGAGGTCTGCTCCTGTCCCGACGCTGTGACCGCAAGTGGCCCAGCCAGCGACAACATAAGCAGCAGCAGCGCGCGGCGATTCACCGAACTTAACAAGAGCATTGGGAAACCTCGATTCATTTGAGCCAGTCCCATCAAGGCCGAGCTGAGTTGGCAAGCGCGTATCTCAATCCCGATGCCGCGTCCCTGCGCTTGTCAGCGTCTTCAGAACCTTGTCACGAACCCTGTTTTCGGCTTCATACTCGCCAATCTCCTCCAGGGCGCTCTCGACGGGATCACCGCAAAATGCGAGATACTGCACGAACTTGGGCTTCCTAATCTTGTAGTACTCATATTCCTCGTCCGTTAAAGTGTTGGCCTCGTATTTCTTAACGATCTTCCCGAGTTCCACCACTTCCTCCCAAGGAAGACCGGCCCGCTCAGCACGTTTCTTGTTGCCTTCCACATGGCTTGGTTCATGGACCTTAATCGTTATCTCGTGTTCAAATTCCTCGTCGGGGGTTTCCGGCGGTGGTGTGGTCGTCTGAACGTTATTAAAAACATCCGTGTGGCCGACGACAATAACAGTGAACCCTTCCTTCTTCTTTCGCGTATCGATCCACGCGTCCAACTCAAACTTCTTCTTGATCTTATGGACTTCCGTTTCTTCGGAGGTTAGCGCCTCGCCCTTCTCAGTTTTTTGCCTAACCACTTCCCTCAGTTCAAGGTAGCGCTTGTAGTTACTGATTATGATTTCGGCGGATTTCTTACGCGCTTCGACAGCCTCCCTGGTTACGCCTTTTGGTACCTTTACACCATCAATAATCTGGTCTGCTGAGGTTTGCTCCTGTGCCCACGTTAGGACTACTAGCGGCCCAGCGAGGGACAATATCAAGAGCAGAGCCGCGCGAATGTTGACTGCACGTAAGAAGCGCATTTGCGAAACCTCGATTCATTTGAGCGAGATACTGTAGATCCGAATGGCATTAAGGCCCGGATGAGCCGCGGAAGATGACCTCGGTTCCTTTCTTGACGGTTACCGCGCACGGGTCGGTTTGGGCTTCGCACCGACCCAGGTTCACTGAGACTCTGTCGATGTTGTTAACCAGAATTTCTCCGTCATAAACGAGACGCTTTAGCGAACGGCGCGTGATCCGAATCTTGTGTACGCCTTCCTTCAACCACGGTTGATGAAATACGGGGACGACGCGCGAGACAATCCGCGGCGCGTAGTCTTTAACGGAAACGCCATCGATTTCGATATCAAACCGGCGCGACTGCGGGTTTTCCAGACTATTCTCGGTATCGATGAAGTCCACCAGGCGCTCGCGAAGATCTTTCATGATGTCTCGCGGCAAATCCCTAACCTTGCGATAAAAGAGTCCGGGAGGCCCCGGCCGGGAAGCACGCGGAAGTTCAGCCTTGTAGGCCGAATCAATGGCGCGAGCAATTTGCAATTCGCGAGCTGTCGCGAGTCGCCATCGCTGCTGCGCCGACAGCTCAATCGACAATATCGTTAATAAGAAAAGGGCTAGAAGGTAGATGCTCCGGGTTGCCATGGCGATCCTCCGACTTGCCTGGGGGCTCTAATCGCCCTGTCGGTATTTTGACTGTGGAATGCTCACGTTCGCGGTTTTTTGCGAGGTAGGAAACCGTTCGAGCCTTTACGACGGGCGAAGCTTATAACTCAGAAATCACTAGTGTCAATATTTCGCGACCGGTTCCGCGTTTGCAACGGTGACAGAAACCGACGGACGTATGAACGTTTGCATCGGAGAATTCGGCGCGTTGGAGGTCCTAAACGGTCGGCATCGATAGCAACAGCGCGTCGGTAGCGACTTTCCGATTGATGTTTACTTCCGGGGTTTCGCGCAGCTCTTCGATCTGTTGAAGCAAATGGCGGCTTGCGAGTTCTCAACTCGCCGGCGATTGTCTTACGTTCATTTGATTCTTTCAGCTGGCCAAGCGACAGTGTCCACACGTCGCGCGGACTAATGTTTAGCCCCATCTTCCATAGGTTCTACCAAGGTAGTGGGCTGTCAGACAGTTTTTCGACCGTCAATTATTGCCGGCTGAATGCGGTAAAGCGCTATATCGACGGCGCGGCCCCAAGCGTCCATTTGAGTTGCACTGATAGCTGGCGTGAGAGATGGATTGCGTTCAGTAATTACTTGCATGGCGCGCTCCGTTTCCTCGCGCTTAGTCAGGCGCTCTGCGCGACCTATTACCATCACGCTCCGCCAGTGCGAGCTGTCGCGGACGTCTTCGACCTGCAGGCAAACCTCGGGATTGCCCTTCATGAATTGCGTCTTCATGCCTTCGGTAGTGAAAAAGAATAGTTCCTTGCCGTCATATGCGTAGTGCATCGGAACTACATATGGCCTGCCGTTCTGCGAGCATCCCAGATGTCCAAAGCCTACTGTTTGCAGCAGCGAGTGCATTTCAGCCGATGTCATGTCTTCAACCTTTAGCACGTCAATCCCTCCTGGCTCTGTGAGTTTTCCACGTTGATAGCAGCCATGGCATGAGAGCAAACAGCGCAAGCATCGCGAAGTACGCTATACCTGATACCGCATCGCCCGCCCGATTGGGCTGAGCGAACAGAGCCACAAACACTTCAGCAAGAAGCAACACACCGAAGGCAGTGAAGCCAATTGCCAGTGCGACGCTGCTTTGCCCTCTGACGTCACGCACAACCCAATTCGCGGTCACGAAGATGACCAATAGCATTAACGGGTGCTCGAGCAATTCGGCGTTCCGTACCCCCAAGTGCGGCACCACCCAAAGCACCCGAATTATTCCGAAAACGAGCCCAGCGCTGAACACAATGCCGAAGTACAATCCCGCTGCCTTAAGGATTTGTACCGGATTGTGAATTTGAATCTCAGCGCTCATTGAATCATCGTTCCTTTCCCATACCACTTCCATGGGTTAAGCCCGGAACTTTCACTTAATCAACTCACGTTCTTACAAGGCCGCTGCTGTTACCACTAATTCACCCTGAAGCACTGACGACATTGAAGGCTTCAGTGGGCGAGTCACCAATACCGGGCAAGGCGCTTGACGTAAAACTCGATCGACATTCGATCCAAACAGCGTCTGCATACCGAAACCGGCCCCATGTGCCCCAAGGCAAATGAGATCAATCTTGTGCTTTTCTGCGTAGTGAAGTATTTCGCGATAAGGCTGGCCCTCTCTGACAGCGTGTTTGATTTCGCACCAAAGGTGCGCCTCGGGAGGAACGGCCTTTTGTAGACGACGCGCTGACTGGTGATACGAGCCTTCCTGTCCGAGTGGATACCAGGAAATTTCAGTTTCATCTAGCGTGAAAGGCGGCAACACGTGAAGCAAATGCAACTCAGACTGATACTCTTGTGCGAACGACAACGCATAGTTAAGCGCCAATTCGGAGTAATCGGAGAAATCGTAAGCCACGAGTACGCGTTTCAACTCGATCCTGGTGTCAGAGCTGCTTACCCAATCGCGTTCGTCACTGTGCATGACGAGGACGGGGCAGGGTGCGCTCCGAGATACCGACTCGGCAGTCGATCCCAACAGCGCCGCGCGGTGCGGCCGTCTGCGTGACCGCATGACGATTAGGTCAACGCAATACCTGGCGGCCTCGCGCGAGATTGCTTCGCCGGCGTCATCACAGGTAACGACTAAGCTCTTCCAATCGAGTCCATTCAGATCTTCAGAACCAGAGTGCTTTTGAAGTGCCTTCCTGATGGTCTCGGCATTTTCATCATAGGATGACGTTTGAGCGCCGCTTAGGTCGCAATGCAAAAGTAATAGCTCAGCGTTGTATGCCCGCGAAAGCGCGATGGCATAACGAAGCGCCTCGTCGGAGTCAGGCGAAAGGTCCGTTGGACAAAGGATGCACTCGATTTTCATAGACTTCTTCAGGGTCGCAGCCCTGCCTCCGCAGGAGGTTTGTGCAACGGTTGTGCCGGAGCGTAATCCCAGAATTTCGGCGATCCGTGAACTGCGAGTGCGAATAATCCCTTAATCATCAGGCGATATTCCGCAATTGGACCAACCTCCTCTCTGTCATTTCAGCAAATTCAATGTTTGTAAGGGTCCTGGACTGGCGGAATAAGTTTTGCTCCTCTTCGTAAGCGCGACTTTACGTTCCGCATCTCTAAGAGAACTCAAGCGCACTTAGCGCGATGGTGGCGCTACCTATAGATCTCATGCAACGAGAAGCATCTCTAATCAAGCACATCGATCCTTTGCTGTCCGCGAAAATCTCGACACGAAGGACACCCGCACGCTTCAAACAGTTGAAGCACATGATTGGCAACACGCCCTTGCTCGCGATTCGGTTTACCTTCCGGGGAAAAGAGCGAGTCATCTATGCAAAGGCCGAGCACCTCAACATGACTGGCAGCATTAAGGACCGGATGGCGTTTCACATTCTCAAGAGGGCTTATCAAGAAGGCAGCATTCACTCGGGCGACACGATTGCTGAAGCGACCAGTGGTAACACCGGTATCTCTTTAGCCGCGATTGGCCGTGCGTTAGGTCATAAAGTTGTGATCTTCATGCCGGATTGGATGAGCCCGGAACGTGTTGCTTTGATCGAGAGCCTGGGTGCGAGAGTGGTTCCCGTTAGTAGAGACCAGGGAGGCTTTCTCGGCAGTATTCGTATGACTGAAGAGCTGGCCGAAAGAGAGCAACACGTCTTTTTGCCGGCACAGTTCGCGAATCACACAAACGTCGAGGCCCACGAAGCGACGACGGGGCCCGAAATCTGGTGGCAACTCTTTTTCAAATCCGTCAAACCGGATGCCTTCGTAGCTGGAGTCGGCACTGGGGGCACAATCATGGGCGCCGGGAAATTTCTCCGCCAGCGCAATCCGGCAATTAAGCTACATCCTTTGCAGCCGGCTGAATCGCCAACGCTCTCGACCGGACACAAGATCGGTCATCATCGCATTCAAGGGATTTCGGACGAGTTCATTCCTTCGATCCTTCAACTCGAGAAGCTTGATTCAGTAGTAAGCGTGCATGACGGCGACGCGATCCTAATGGCCCAGAAACTCGCCGCCGGTCTCGGCCTGGCGGTTGGGATTTCATCGGGAGCGAACTTCATCGGGGCGCTAATGGTGCAGAACGAGTTGGGCAACGACGCTGTCGTCACGACCGTGTTTCCCGACGACAACAAGAAGTATCTCAGCACTGATCTTCTGCGAGAGGAACGCGCTCAGCCGGACTATCTCAGTCCCGAAATCGAGCTGCTTGGCTACGAAGCAATCAAGCGGGTTTGCTATACATGTTTTGATGACGATGAATGAGCTAAAGCTTCGTGGCACGCGCCTTCATTGCTTCTCCCTATATTCGCTTCAACTACCTCTGGAGTCGTTTTAGCGTCGCACACGTCGCGCGACTACTGTCTGATTCTCAACCCGAATCGCATTGCCCTAACTGAATCCAAGCTTAAACCGGGGTAGCCCTGTAGAACGAGACGGGGAAACGCGCGATAATTCCTTATGCAAGAGATCAATTGGAATAAGTTCAGGGCGAAGTTCAATGGCAAGGAGTCCAACACTTTCGAGTACCTTTGCTATCTTTTGTTCTGCCGCGAGTTCGGCCTGAGTACGGGTCTTTTCCGATACAAGAACCAAGCTGGAATCGAAACTGAGCCTGTCTTCGTCAACGGGCAATGGATTGGCCTTCAGTCAAAGTTCTTTGAGAATAAGATAAATCAGCAGGAAATAGAAAATTCTATTGAGACTGCGAAGAATCGAAATCCAAAGCTCGATAAGATCTACGTCTATTTGAATTTAGAGTTTTCTGAAAGTCGCAAGAAGGACAAGAAGGAGCCGAAGTATAAAATCGACCTGGAGGATTTCGCTAAGTCACAAAATGTAGAAATTGAATGGCGAGTCCCGAGTCATATCGAAGCGCAGCTGTCATTGACTGAAAACGCAGTCCTGGCCCAGTACTTCTTCAGCCTTGAAAAGGGTGTCCTTGATGCTCTCGAAGAGTTAGCCCAACACTCCGCCGCAATACTTAAGCCGATACGCTCTCACATAGAGTTCAAGGGATCGCAAATAAAGATCGAAAGAAGAGATGTTCTTGCCAGGCTTGCGGGTGCTCTAGAGACCTCATCCTTGATCATCTTGAGTGGTCTAGCGGGCGTAGGAAAAACAGCTTTGATAAAGGACTTCATAGCTCCGCTTGGTCCAGACGTTCCGTTCTTCGTTTTCAAAGCCACTGAATTCAATGTAAGTCATATCAACGAAGTTTTTCGGAATTACGGCAATGTATCGCTGCTGGATTTTGTTAATGAATATGAGGATATCGAGAAGAAATACGTGGTCATCGATTCCGCTGAAAAGTTATCCGACTTGGAAGATCAAGAGGCGTTTCAGGAGCTGTTGTCCACACTGCTCCAGCACGATTGGAAGATCATTTTCACAACAAGATACAGCTACTTAGATGATCTCAAGTTTCAGTTCGTCGAGGTCTACCGACTTAGGTTCGAACCATTGACCATCGAGAACCTTACCTTAGATGAACTTCAGACCTTTCGACTCGGTATGGCTTTACGCTTCCAACTAACGCAAGGTTACTGGACCTCCTGAGAAATCCTTTCTACTTGGATGAGTATTTACAGGCTTACGACGGGGCTGAAGGTGGTCTAACGCTTTCGGGATTCAAGAATCTGCTGTGGGAGAAACAGATCGCGAAGTCTTCTCATCGCCTTAACAATATTCACGTCAAGCGAGAAGAGTGTTTCATCAGGCTTGCCAAAATGAGGGCCGACACCGGCGGTTTTTTTGTAGATGAAGTGATTGGGTGCGATGCCGACGCCTTAAAGAATCTTGAGGCAGACGAAATCATCGAGCGTGATCCAAGAACCGGCCGGTTTTTCATTACGCACGACATCTACGAAGAGTGGGCTTTGGAAAAGTTTATTGACAGAACGTTCGTCGTTTCCGTCGACCAAAGCCAAGTCTTTAGTTCCTTAGGAAGTTCATTGCCAATCCGAAGGGCTTTTAGAAATTGGTTGTCTGAAAAACTCCTAAGCAGTCGCGAGGAAGTGAAGCCGCTCATTGAAGGATCTTTTAGCAACGTTCAATTGGAACCTTATTGGAAGGACGAGATCATTGTCTCGGTATTGTTATCGGATTATTCAGACGTATTCTTCCAGATGTTTGAGAGCGTTCTAATGGAGAACGATCAAGAAGTTCTGATGCGGGTTGTCTTCTTACTCAGGATAGCTTGCAAGGAAATTGATGTGACTCTTTTAGAGCTTCTGGGTGTTAGTAAAAAGGATTCGAGTACACTCAAAACCGTCTTCACCAAACCCAAAGGCAACGGGTGGGATTCTGCGATCAGATTTCTCTACCAGCAGAGGGAGAAGATCGGCGAGTCACGCATAGAGACTATTCTTCCGTTATTGGAAGATTGGACGAGCAAGAACCAAACTGGTGCCACCACGAGGTTGGCCGGCCTCCTGGCTCTGTACTATTACGATCAAGCATATCAAAGTGAAAAGCTAAGATACCGAGATCTCGAACAGCGCAAGAAGCGATTAGTGGGGATTATTCTTACTGCCTCTGCGGAAATCAAGGTTGAGTTGAAAGCGATCTTTGATGAGATCATATCCAAGGGCAATTCCATTATCAGAGCAAATACGACGAGCTAGCACAACGAGTTCTTTCTTCGGCTCCTGACAGTTACGTCATAGCTAGAAGTCTTCCGGAAGAAGCGCTTCGACTAGCAGATCTCGTCTGGTACGAAGATCCAATGGAAGAACGAGACCCACATGAGAGACACTCAATGATGTTAGAGGTGGAAGCGCGCTTTTGTATCTCAACAAGGAGAACCGAGTATTTCCCCGCAAGCGCCTTCCAAACGCCAATCTTCCAACTCCTAAATTCTGCACCGAAAGCGACCTTGGATTTCATACTGTCATTACAAACAGAACTGTTGAGTGCTACGCGAAGTCGGACTTCAAGAACGAAGTTGAACAGGTTGAATTAGTAATAAGTCCGAATGAAAGAGTTAAGCAGCACATTAGCACGCGTCTCTGGAACACATACCGAGGAACCCAAGTCTCCACTTACTTGCTTGAGTCGATTCATATGGCCTTAGAAAAGTGGTTGCTCGAGTACGCGAAAACAGCACAGCAGACCGTGTTGGAAGGCTTGTGCATGTACTTGTTGAAGAATTCGCATTCGGCGTCTATCACTGCCGTTGTTGTAAGTGTCGTCCTGGCCCAACCATTCAAGCTCTTCAAAGTTGCGCGAGTACTTTTTAAGACAAAGGAATTCTTTTTTTATGATTCGGGGCGAATGGTGCTCGATCTAAGTAGTGCCACTCGATACGCTTTTGGTGCTGGCCTCAATTACCGACACAAGATCTTTGAAGACGAAAGATTGAAGACCTCCGAAGATTCTCATAGGAAGCTATCGCTTGAACAACTCGCCTTCAACTATCAGTTCTTCAAATCGGAGGGGGAATCTGACGAAGTCGCGAAAGAGCGACTAGAGGTAATCGCCGCAATCCTGGATAACTACTACGCGGAGTTGCCGCCGGAGGCTAAAGAGACCGAGCATGACAAGACTTGGCGACTGTACTTGGCGAGAATGGACCGAAGGAAAATGGAAACGGAGGTTAAGGAGAGAGACGGTCAAACTCTCGTGCAATTGACTCCTCAACTCGATCCGGAGCTCAAGAAGTTTAGTGAGGACTCATTGAAGCAAAGTTCCGAGGTGATGAAATACACGTCCCTGTATCTATGGTCACAGGTGAGATTCAGGCAGGAAAGCGATAAATACCATGAATATCGGAAATATGAGGAAGATCCACAAGCGGTCCTCGAGGAAACAAAACAGATCAGGGAAGAAGCTTCGAATGCCAAACCCGATGTCTGGTCGCGGTCATTAAACGCTTCCATACCTGCATACACATGCGCCGTATTAATTAGAGACTTTGGCGATAAGCTCTCTGATGACGATAGAGAATTTTGTAAGAAAGTGTTATTTGAATTCGCCGCCAAACCCCTGGCTGCTAAGCACTATTACTACCAATCAATAGACGGTGTAGAGCCGGCCGTTCTAAGTCTACCCTTTCTTCTGAAACAATTTCCTGAAGACCGCGAGACGATTAAGTCGGTTTTACTGTTGCTATTGGTGCGCCCTACGCGCGAAGCGTCCAACTTCGCGGTGAGAGCGATTCTGAAGTACCTATGGGACATAAGCTTTGAAGACGCTCAATCGCTTTTCGTGGGGTACCTGCTGTTGAGACCGGAATACGAAAAGCTTTCAAACGAAATGCGCCAGGCGCATTATCGCGACTTTGAGTTCTCGGAACTCTCAGAGGAATCGATACTGGAGCGCTTCCTTGAGCGTCACGAAACATTAGCCGACGAAATCATTTCGAACACGATCCAGTTTGATGCAGTAAGGGATTTAAAGTCGATAGAACTGGAGATTCTAAACACAGCTTTCCAGCTTCTACCGCTTGGAACAACTCATCAAACCCACGAGCAATTCGTTAACACGGTCTTTCCCGTGTTCGCAGGTAAGGTGTTCAGCGATCGGGAAGACAAAATTGAATATACGTTGAAGTATAGGCTCCTTGACAAGCTTGCGTTTTTCGTCTTAAAGGCTCCCGCTGACCGCATCGAAAATTACATAAAACCCTTCGTCGCTGCGTTCCGGGTCTCAAGAGACACAGCTGAATTATTCGCGCGTTTTGTGTCCGCCGAAGATGCCCTACAACGTTACGAGGAGTTTTGGATTGTGTGGAATGCGTTTTATCCGAAAATAGTCGAATTATGTAAAAAGGGCGCAACGCGCTATGACGGTCAATCAATTGTTCATAATTATTTGTTTGCTTGGCAGTACTGGAAGGAGACAGCCAAGGAGTGGCACACGCTGAAAGAGCGAGAGAAAATATTCTTTCAAAACGTCGCTCGTGATATGGGAAATGATCCGGCGGTGTTGTACTCGCTTGCGAAGGTTCTTAACGAGATAGGAGCAACCTTCTTTGATGACGGCATCTTTTGGATTAGCGGCGTTCTGAAAAATAATCCGGAGTTAAAGACTGCGAAACTTGAAGTAAACACCGAGTACTATTTGGAGAATCTGGTAAGGAAATACACATTGCTCAAACGAATGGCGATCAAATCCTCTCTGCAAGTGAAAAACCAAATTCTTGTGGTTCTGAACTTTCTTGTTGATAAGGGTTCAGTTGTCGGTTACCTGCTTCGAGAAGACTTGCTCTAACCGTTAGAAGTGTAATTCAAAAATCAAAAAACCATCCGGGCCTTGTTCCTTCCGAGGCACAAGCGTTAGGGTCCGATCACTACCTTCAAAACACTATCCCTGCGCTCTCCGAATAACTCGTAGGCATCGGCAATCTTCTCGAGAGGAAAGGTATGCGTCAGTAACGGTGTAAGATCCACGCGGCCGCTTCTTACAACCTCCATCAGCCGGCGCATTCGTTCCTTGCCGCCGGGACAGAGTGTCGTGACTATGCGGTGATCTCCGAGGCCCGCGGCAAAGGCCTCGTACGGCATCTGCAACTTGCCGGAGTAGACGCCGAGGCTCGAAAGCGTACCGCCAGGTCGCAAGCTACGCAATGCGCTCTCGAAGGTCTGCTGCGTGCCAAGCGCTTCAATCGCCACGTCAGCTCCGCCACCGGTCAATCGTTGCACCTCAGCGACAATATCCACGTTTCGATAATCGAGCACCACATCGGCGCCCATTCGCTTTGCCATCGCGAGCCGATTGTCGTCGCCGTCTATGCCGATGATCAGAGTTGCGCCCATCAGCTTTGCTCCGGCAGTGGCGCAAAGTCCTATTGGTCCCTGCGCGAACACGACGACTGAGTCGCCAATGCGGATATTCCCCGACTCTGCTCCGCTAAAACCGGTCGATGCGATGTCCGCCAGCAGAACCACTTGCTCGTCTGACAACTCATCAGGAATCCTGGCAAGGTTCGCCTGCGCATTTGGCACACGAAGGTATTCCGCCTGCGCGCCATTGATCGTATTGCCGAAGCGCCATCCGCCAATGGCTTCGTAGCCTTCGCCATGACCGCACTGAGAGAGTTGATTCGAAAGGCAGGCTCGGCATTGGCCGCAAGGAGTTATTGCGCCGACTAGTACCCGATCCCCGACTGAGTATCCGGTTACGCCGGCTCCCAGTTCTTCAATGACACCAACCGGTTCATGGCCAATGATGAGTCCCGGCTTCACAGGGTATTCCCCACGCAAGATGTGTAGATCAGTTCCGCAGATGGTTGTGAGAGTTACGCGAATCACTGCGTCGCCAACCCTTGCGCGGGGCCGTTCGACTTCTTCTACGCGAATGTCGTTCGCGCCGTAAAATACGTTGGCTCTCATTTTGGTCATGCTAGAAATCCTTTCAGAGCGACGCGCGCAGTTGCCGGCGCGCTTTGAATAATTGCGATTTTGACGTTCCTTCTGAGTGCCCTAACATCATGGCAATCTCTCGGTGGTCGTGCCCCGCGACGTGGTAGAGAAGGAAGGCGATCCGATAACCAGAGGGCAACTTAGCGATCGCTCTTTCAAGCGCAATCCGATTCAAGATTGCGGGTGCTCGGAAATTCTCAGTACCTCGCAGCTGAAGCGGCATCTCATGATCATCGGCCAGTTGATCAGGCTGCACGCGGTGACGACGAAAGTGCATCAACACGTGGTTAACTGTCAGGCGTCGCAGCCATGCGTCAAATGCCGACTCGCCCCGAAAACCTCTGACGTAGCGAAAAACCTTGATAAAGACTTCCTGCGCCAGATCTTCTGAATCCGCGACATTTCTGGTCATCCGCAGGCACCACAAGTACACGTTTCGGTTGTGGCGAAGGAAGAGCTCCTGGAGGGCAAGCATGTCGCCCGTCCCGACTCTTTGGGCGAGCACATGATCGGAGACCTTAATCGCTTCAGACGCGGTCGTAGTGGTTTCAATGATCATCTTTAACACACCGATTGAGCGCCGACGGTGCTCATGAATTATCTCCATACCTCTCAAAGAAATTCGCTAAGGTATTCCCACAAGATTGAGGACGTACGGTCCGGTTAAGCTGACCAACACGCAACCCAGAATCATTAGAACAATTCCGGGGATTGCTAAATCGGAAAACGTGACTCCGCCTTCCCCGTAAACCATTGCATTCGGCGGCGTGCTAATCGCAAACGGGATTCCTAACGACGCAGCGATGGCGATTAGAATCGCTGTTGAAGGAGCAGGATCGATTCCGGCTGCGAGCGGAATCAGCATTGTAACGGACGCCGTGTTGCTCATCAGCGCCGAAAACAGCGCACTTGCCAGACAAAGAGTGAAGAGCCGCGCAACATGAGGGACGTCCTGCCAGGGCATTGAGGCAGCTGCCGCCCTAACCACACCCGACTGCTCCAACAAGTTGCCCAATCCGATGCCCCCAGCGATTAGTAGCAGCGTAGACCAGTCGATTCGTGACAGATCTTCGCGCCGCAGCAGTCCCGAACCAAAGAGAACCGCGGTCGTGATGAGCGCGACAATTGCAGAAGGAACTCCGTGAAAAGGCTCGGTGAGCCAAGCTGCGACCGTCAGGAAAAACACCAGCATTACCAGCCGCGCGCAAAAGTTTGGCGCTCTCAACGGAATCTCTGGCAGATCATGGATTGGGCCGCGAACTCGAAAGCGCAACAAGAGAAGCAACAGTCCAGCCAGGAGCAGCCCTAAGGTCAAGGGCAAGGCAAAGATCATCCAGCCGGTAAACGTGATTACTCTGGTGGAAGAGAGAGCGGCAATGGCGATCGCATTTGGCCCTGTCCCGATTGGGGTTGCCATGCCGCCAAAATTTGCGCCAATAGCAATTCCCATCAGCAGCGCGCGGCGAAAACGATTACTTTTAGAAACTTCGGCAAAGAGCGGAGAGAGTGCGGCGATCATCATCGCTGCCGCTGCAATATTCGACATCCACATTGAGAGCGCAGCCGTAGCCGCCATCGTCAGAACTAAAAGAAGGAGCTTCGACCCCCGAGATAGGTGAACCGCCAAACGAGCAATGAGGCGATCGATTCCATAACGGCTAGCCGCAACACTGAGGGCGAACCCGCCGAGAAACAGCGCGAGAACCGGATTTGCTGACCAACCCAGCACACTTGGCAAGCGAAACTGATCCCCAAGACCCAAGAGCAGAAGCGGTGTCAGTGCCCAAAGGACCAGGGTTGGGACATATGGCGGAACAACTTCAGTTAGCGAGAGTGTGAGATAGATACCCGCCACGATGAGCGCTCGTTGCAGTACTGGTTCCTCAATCCAAACCAAAGATGAAATAAGGCAAGCGGCGATTATGCCGCCCGCAAGCAACCGTCGGAGGTGCGGTCTTGCTGAGATGGATTCTACGGTCCGAGTCATTGGGCAAGATTCTTTAGAACGAGTCCGGCCGCATAAGCGAGACCCGCGGCAATTGAACCAATCGCGAGCGTTGACAGCCCGGATCGCCACCACGACACCGTAGCCCAACGGCTCTTTACAGAACCGATTGCGAAGAAGACGCCGCCGGTCATCACGATTGAGAAAGTGAGCGGCTTGGTAAATCCGAACAAGAAAGGAATCAAAGGAACAAGCCCGCAAGTTAAGAAAGCGCTGAACGTAGAGATCGCCGCCAACCACGGCGAGCGGGCTTCAAGCGGCAGACCGTACTCTTCTGAGAGCATGGTCCGCACCCAACGCTGCCGATCCGACGTGATCAGTTCTACAACTCGATCCAAGTCCGCACCTGAGAACCCCTTCCGCGCAAAAATCTGACGCACCTCTTCCCGCTCACCCTCGGGCGCGAGTTCGATGTGGCGGTGTTCGATCGCTTCGAGGCGCCGCATGTCGTCATGTTCGGATTTCGTGCCAAGAAAATTACTCGCCGCCATGGAGAAGCCGTCGGCGAAGAGATTGGCGAAGCCAATGATCAGAATGACGACGGGCGACAGTTCGGCGCCCACGACTCCGCTTACCACCGCGAAAGTGGTTACCGACCCGTCGATGCCGCCGTAGATCCAATCGCGCAGATAGTTCTGACGTGGCCCAGCGGCAAGCCGTTGATGAATCGCCTCAACCGTGTGTTCATGTTCCATAGTTGATGGGGCAGGCCTAACGAGTGCCGCTACGCATGCGCAGCCATTCGTGCCCGATGTTTGAAGATTAGAAGACTGGCTTCTCCCTGATTGTCGACAAATTCTATTGCCTCATCGCGTCCATCCGTCCCCACCTTCGGCGTCAAGCGCTCAACATTGGAAATCATATGAGTTAAGTGGCGCGTCTCAATGGCATCGTGTCCGCCGAGCATGATCTGAACACGTGGCGCATTAGCGCCTTTCTCTTCGAGGCTGATGCCTACAAGGGGAAGTCCTTGCTCCTCCGATTGCGCGCCGGCCTCGCCGAACACTTGCAGCCAAGTTGGTCGCGCCGTGTTGCGCTCGTTGAATTGAGTGAGATAGCGGGCCCACTCCGTTCGTTCGATATTGTCTTCCATGATTCTCACCTCTCTAAACTGCGCTTATTCCTCTCGACATTTGGCTCAAAGGTGCAACGCTTGTGCCAGCAGGATTGGGCTGATTTAGGCGTCTGCGAATGAAGAATCCAGAGACGCGCGTGCGAGCTTTCTCGCATAGATATGCGCAACTTTGCGCAGCCGGCATGCCCACTGGGGCTAATTCCGAAATTAATCTCGGGCACAACCGTTGCACCGTCCGTATGTGCAATTCATTAAGTCTATGTTGGAAACGGAAGGTAAATCATGAGAGGGCTTCAATGGTTAACATCGGCGCTGATGCTTGCCTTGCTGCTGGCGTCGACGACAATTGCGCAGGATCAAAGAATCGTCAGCCGCACGGACTTTGTGAGCGTCAACGTCATCGTTACCGACAAGAGTGGACGCTACGTTCGCGGACTGACGCGCGACGATTTCGAATTGTTTGACGAGAAAGTGAAACAGGAGATCGCCCACTTCTCAAGCGATCCCGCGCCCGTCTCGCTCGGCATCGTTTACGAAGTCCATCCCAGGACATCAGATCGAAGACCCGCGATGTTAGCTGCCTTGCGGCAGTTCGCGAGAAACCTAGGCGATGGAGACGATTTCTTTTTCATGGCTTTTGGCGCGCAGGGTAGTGTGACGACTGGTTTCGTTCCCACCGAGGAACAGGTACTCAACCATCTCGCTGCTATCAGGCCGGGCGGATCGTCGTCTCTCTACGATGCGATTTACACCGCTGCGGGCCGGCTGCGCAAAGAACGAAACCTCAAGAAGGCACTACTGATTGTTTCAGACGGAGAAGACGAACAAAGCCGGACTAAGTACAAAGCGCTGCGCAATCGCTTGCGAGAGTTTGATGTGCAGATTTATGCGGTCGCCATCAATAATCCCGCGACGGATCGGACCGCCGGTTATGGTCGATGGATTTTCGAAGACATCACGCGCCAAGCGCCCGCGAGGAGATTTCAGGGATACTCCGAACATTCGATGGGACACGCAGTGCTTTCTGAAATGGCACGCATAAGCGGAGGCGCGGCCTATTATCCCGAGACAGAAAACGAACCCGAACTTGTCGGGATTTGCACGCAGATAGCCACGGAACTTCGCCAGCAATACACGATCGGCTTCTACCCTACCGGCGTCGAATTAAAAAGGACCTGGCATAGGATCAATATAACCTTGAGACCGGAGCGTGATCGACGCGGGTTGTCACTATCTTATCGTCAGGGTTACAGACTCAACAGAGAAGAAGAAACCGTTAGCCTCGCCTGGTAGAACGCGCACATTCGTGACTTAAACGGCCATCACGGTTCGAAACCCATGGCCTGTTGGTGGAAACTCATCGCGTTATTGGAAGATGAAGCGAGAAGGTTGAGCCCTCACCCGGAACAGAATTTACTTCCACACGGCCCCCATGCGCGCGCGCGATCCGGCGCACAGCAGGAAGTCCAAGCCCGGTTCCTCCTGTCCTCGTGGTGAAGAAGGGATTGAAAATGCGGGCGAGATCTTCTTCACTGATGCCGCGTCCATTGTCCGAGACTTCGACTATCGCTTCGTCTTCAAATTCTTCGGAGCTCTCATTTTTAGATCGTGCAACCTGAATCTTAACCGTACCATCATCATCAACCGCCTCAATAGCGTTGATAATCAGATTGAGCACCGCGTCTTCAATCTGAGCTGGATCGATCGCAACGGTTATTGGATCCGCAGGGGGCTGAAATTCGATGCTAACGTTTCGGTTGCCTGTAGCGGTATTCGCCAACTGCGCGCGCGCCAAATTGATCGCGCGCACCACGATGTCCGAGAGTGAACTTTCTCTTACGGAGATCAGTCGCGGACGCGCGCGATCCAGCAGTGCCCGTACAGTGCTGTCGATTCTTTCGACCTCATGACGGACTCCTTCCAATGCTTCGCGTTCCGGATCATTCTTATCGCGGCGGCGAATAAGAATGTCTACTACGCCTTGAATGCCTGCCAGTGGATTTTTGATTTCATGGGCGAGGCCGGCGGCAAGTTCACCCACGAAAGATAGCTGTGCCGCGCGTTGCAGTTCAGCTGCCTGCTGAAGAACCTGCTCTTCCGCGAGTTTGCGCTGCGTAATGTCATGCCTGATGGCGACGTACTGGTAGGGCTTACCTTCCGAATTGAGAAACGGAACGATGGTCGTATCGACCCAATAAATGCTGCCATCGCTCGCGCGATTGCGAAGCTCCCCTTTCCATACCTGGCCGCTGGCAATCGTTGTCCACAGATCGCGTATGAAATCTTTTGAGTGATAGGCCGAGTTAATGATGCGATGATCCTGGCCTAACAATTCCTCACGTGAATATTTCGAGATACGGCAAAATTGATCATTTACGTAATTGATAATTCCAGTCTGATCGGTGATCGCCACGATCGTTGACTGATCCAAAGCAAACTTAATGTCAGCGAGTTCTTTGAGCGAACGCTCAAGTCTGTCGCTATCGGTAACATCGAGTTGTTTGGGTTCTTTCAAAGGATGATTATGAACTCAGGGTTTCCCTGAGGGTCAGTGGTGCTAGGCGTCAGACGCGGCGGCGCCGACTTCTGCCAACTTCTTCATACGATAGCGAAGCTGGTCGCGGGAAATGTTCAAAAGCTCGGCTGCTTTCGTCTGATTTCCTCCGCTCCGCATTAGAGCTTGACGGACCAAAGACATCTCAACGTCCTCGAGCGAGACGCCCTCCGCGGGTAAGCGCATTTGATCCGAGGGAAAAGTCGCACTTCCCGTGCGCGATTCGACCGCCAGTCCGCGTGGCAGATATTTCGCCGTAATCTCGTCGCCATCCTCGAGGATCATTGCGCGCTCGATGACGTTACGCAGTTCGCGAACATTTCCCGGCCACTCGTAACTGGCGAAGGCGGAGAGCGCTTCCGGCGAGATGCGATCAATATTCTTACGCAGCCGCTTTCTGAAAGTTGACATGTAATGCTCGGCCAGCAAGCGCACATCGTCACCCCGTTCGCGCAAAGGTGGAATATCAATTTGAATCACCGAGAGCCGATAGAAAAGATCGGGCCGAAAACGCCCAGCCTCACCTTCTGACTTGAGATCACGATTCGACGCCGCAATGACGCGGACGTCCAGCGGCAGATCTTTAAGACCGCCGACCCGGCGAAATGCACCCTCTTCCAACACTCGCAAGAGCTTCGCTTGCAGACTCAGCTCCAACTCGCCAATTTCATCCAGGAATAGCGTTCCGCCTTCCGCTTGTTCGAACAGTCCTTCCTTCCGCGCTTTTGCGTCCGTGAAGGCACCTTTCTCGTATCCGAACAATTCGCTTTCGATCAACGTGCCGGGTATAGCCGCACAGTTGATGGCGACGAAGGGGTGATCCGCACGCGACGAGTGGTAATGAATTGCTTTAACTACTAAATCTTTTCCGGTACCCGACTCTCCTTGTAACAACACAGAGGAAACCTCGCTCTCGGCAACCTTATTCGCCAGGGCCAACATCTCGCGCATCGGGGGTGACTCGCCCACTATCTGATCGAAGCTGAACTGCTGAGCGCGCTCGCGACGAAACAGGTTTACTTCCTTGCGCAAGCGGCCAGCTTCGATGCCGTTGCGAATCGCGACCTGCAACTCCTCGAGATTAATCGGCTTGCCAATGAAGTCGTATGCGCCGCCTCGTAGCGCTGCGATGGTTTCGTCAACCAGCACGTTAGCCGTAATCATGATCACGACCGCGTCCGGCTGGCGATGTCGAATCTGGCGCAGCACTTCAAGTCCCGAGCCGTCCGGGAGATTGATGTCCAGAAGAATTGCTGCCGGTTGATCGGCTTCAAATGCGGCCAATCCGGCGCTCGCAGATTCAGCCTGGATGGGTTCGTATCCCCAGCCGCGAAGTGCTTCGCCGAGTGACCAGCGAATCATTTTCTCGTCATCGACGACGAGAATTTTTTGTTTTGAGTCTTTCAGCTCTTTTTTTGCCTTCCTGTGCTCGCCACCCGGTGGCTTATTAACTTAGTTCCTTTTCGCATGACATTCAACACACTGGAACATCGAAATGTCCCCCAGATTCACCGGGTGCTTGAAGGGCTCATTAGGTTTGTGACACGACTCGCACTTACGATCTGCCAATCCGCCGAGATCGACAGGATGCTGCACCGAAACTGTCTTGAGGGCGGTTGAGGGGCGCGCTGAATCAGATAAGACGGTGTGACAAACATTACAATCGTTTGAGATTACCTTGCCGGTATTGCTGACGTGCTCGCCGTCGTGACAACGAAAACAACCGGAAGAATACAGATGGCCGATATTGTTTGGGTGAGTTTCCCAATTTGTCTTCATCTCGGGGAAGAAATACGTTCGATAAATGCGTTGGATCTCGCTGATGGCGCCGCTGACTGCAGCTCCTTTATCCCGATACACCTCGCTGTAGTAGGAACGATAGAAGTTATCCAGACTCCCAGCGATGGTCTTAAGTGCCTCGTCCTCGGTTGAGTAAGGTTTATTCAAGGCTTCGATCGCTTGGCGTTTGAGATACGGCAATGATGGATCCAGCTTACCCGCGGCAAACGACTGGTCCACTGCAAGATCCGGCGGGAGATAAGCATGGGCCGGACGATTGTGACAATCAATACAATCCATCCTTCGTTTCTGAGACGTAGCTATCTGCTCTGTGTTCAAAGGTCGAAGGCGGTCCGTGTATTCAGTTACGTTTCCCTGCTTGTCCTTCACCTGAACCCAGGGAATTACCTGCCGCTGTCTGTCCGTCGCAATGTAAGAAATTTCGTTGGCCAGGTTCATGTGCCAGTGTATCCCGGCTACTGGTCCCGTATCCGAATTGCCACCGCCGACGCTGATTAGCATTCGGGTCTGCCGCAAAGAATTCTTTTCGTCGTGCGCGTAATGGTTAAAGGTTTTGAGTTCGGAACCGTAAAACTTCGATGGCCAGTGACACTGTTCACACGTTTCGTTTGCCGGGCGCATGTTGTGAACAGGCGTATTGATCGGTCTTGAATACTTATTAAATGCGAGTGAATAGAGCTGGCGCGCGCCGTTGAGTTTTGAACGCGCATACGACTCAGCACCATGGCCGACGTGACAGTCAACGCAGCGAATTCTGGCGTGTGCGCCGGCCTGAAAAGCTACGTGTTCCGGCTTCATTACGGCGTGGCACGTTGTTCCACAGAATTCCACTGACTCACTGTACTCGTAAGCTCGGTAGCTACCGAAGCCGCTCATGAAAATGAAAATGAACGATGCGCCGACGAGTGAAAACGCTATCCGCCGCTGACGCGGATCGTTCAAATCGATCTTTGGATATGGAGTAATTTCAGATTCGGGGCGGCGCCGGCGGCGGCGCCGTTCGAGCAGCATGCCGGCCACGATTATTACGAGTCCCAGAATCAGGAATGCCGGCAGGATGACGTACGTGACGATCCCAAGGTAGGGGTTGTCAGCAGCCTTAGTGATCTCGATTAAGAACAACAGAACAATGCTGGCGAGACTGGCGGCGACGATTACCGCTCCCGCGAAGCTTATGTAGTTGCGGAAAAGAGTTGGTGCTTTTACTGACGCCTGCGCTTCATCGCTCATAAGTGTGTTCCCGATGTCTAGATCGTGAACTGCTCGCGTGTCCGTCACAGCAAACACGCACGCCTCCCCATGCCGGCTTTCCGCTTTTGCAGAAAAGCAAACATGGAGAGGTCTAATGAAAACAATCTAAACGTCGCACCGGCGACGGAGCGTGTTACTGCACGCTCTTTAACTGCTTCATGTGTTCAACCAGAGCCTTCGCCTGTTCCGTAGTGACACCTTTTTCGCCGTAGGCCGGCATGTTTGGCGGCTTCTCGGGCTTCTTTCCATTGATCACGGCGTCAATCAGTTGCTGTTCAGTCAAAGTCGAATCGAATTTCTTCTCCGCTTTTTGTCCGTGACACGCAACGCACTTCGCCTTGTAAGACGCGGCGGCATCGAACGGATCGTCGTTCCCCGGCCCTGCGGTGGCCGCAAAAACTGCAGCCGAAATGAAAAGTGCGGTCAGCAGAGCTGCCATTGTCATAAACTTAAGAGTCTTCATAATTACTCAACGCCTTTACCCAGTTTATAAATAGGAGCCTTTACGGCTCACCACTACCGGGGCAATGCGTATGCCGTCAGAAATTGCAGGAATTCGCCGCCGAATTCTCCTAAGTTGCGGGCTTTCGCGCAATTAAGTGGGAAAGTTTTCGCTAAGCAAGTCCTCCTCAAGCTGCCGCCCGCTTGTGACAAGCCGTGCATTTTTTCGATGTGGGCGGACTCCCGTCCGTTCTGGTTTTCGCGATCTCGTCATGACATCCGGCGCAGTTGCGATGGAACGCCTGCTGATTATTCAACGTGACCAGTTCGGTGCCGACCTCCAATTTGATGGTTGGGATTTCCGGCAGCAGTTTCGGTTTCGTATCGGCGCGCGCATGGCAATCGCGACAGGGGGCGCCCACGGCATTCGCATCTTTCTCGGCTAATTCCATTGTCAGAGTGGTCGCTCGATCGGCGGGCCACGCGGTTTTCAGCGGAGGATGCTTGGCGGCGTCAGCGGCTGGCTGCGCAGTGTGATGACATTCGACACAAGTCACCTGAGAACTCTCAATGCTCCGATTCTTGGTTATATGATCGACGTGGCTGAACTTGACCGCGCCCAGCTTAGCGTCGCTCGCCAGCGCATAAGTGTCCTGCGGTTTCTTTCCGCCCTGCGCCGAGGCATCGAAAGTTAAGATCTGACTGCCCAGGACAAGGGCGAATGCGCCCGTCAGGATTGCGAGGACCAAATAGAGTTTTGTCATTTCCTTTCCTCCACTTCAAATTTTAGAAGTGCCATGTGGCACCCGTGTGACATCGCTTACAAACTGAGAAGTCATCACCGCCGAACGCCCGCTTGCCGTTGTGACAAGACATGCAACTGAATGCTGCGGCGGAAGCGTGATGGTTGAGGGGTTGCGGCGCGCTTACCTGCGCCTGTCGGGCCACACCAGCGCGAACACGATGGCATTCGTTACAGGTCAAGCCCTCTGACTTGTCATGTTTCGCATGGCTGAACCCGACGCGAAACGCGCGCGCGGATTGAGACATTCGGGCGTGGCTTCCCGGTTGATGACAAGTGCTGCACGATGAAATGTCTCGCTCGCCCGACTTTGCCTGCGGCGTGTGACATCGAAAACAGTTCAAGTGCGCATTGAGTCCCGTGGGAATCGTCATCGCGACGCCGCCACGAGCGGGCCGATGACAACTCGCGCAGCCGGCCATGCGCTGATGCCGGGCATGATCGAATCTCATGTTGAAGCTACGCAATCGCGGAAAAGACTTCAGCTTGCCTTGCGCATCAGTGTGACAAATGCCGCACATCGGGCCTGATGAGCTGGCGAACTGTTGCGCATGACAACCGGCGCACGGCGCATGACTATCCTTTCCGGGCAGCGTCGGCCGCGCCGCGTTCGTCTCCCGCCGATGACATAGCAGGCATGGCAACCGAGAATGGTTGGGGTTCGCGTGTTTGAATTTCGAGTAGTCAATGGTCTGAGTTGACGCGTTCGACGCGCCAGATTCGAACGCTCGCGAAGTCAAGGGAATTAAAGAGATAAGTCCGACGACTCCGAGTAACACTCCAATCGGTTGTGATGCCGAATACGAAACGCTTTGACGTGGCTGTGCCGCCCGATGTGCGGTGGTGGCTATGCCCCACCGTCGTCGCGGTCTGATTTGATTTAGGGTTATGCCCATCTTCGGGGCGGAGCCCCGATTGAATCGATAGAACGATTGCCGGAAGGTCAGAGACCTTCCGCACATCAGGCGGCATAGCCGTTCATACCTTAACCGAAATTCTTTCATCGACTTTGCGACGTCACTTCGCCTTCGGCGTCGGAATCGCCTGTGGCGTCTGAATCGCCTTCGGCTTCGGTATCGCTTCAGGATGATTCGCGGGTAAGGCTTCCTTGCCAAAAGTGATGTGACATTTCGTGCAGACAAAGCCCGCGGTCGTTTTCTTTTGATCGATTTCGAAGTTCAGAATTCCGCCATCGTCGGCGGTCGCCGTGATGTGGCAACCGTCCGTGCCCCCGCAGGACCGAATGGGAACCTTTAGCGTTGCCGGATCGACTGTATTCATCACCGTGACGTTGTGACAGGAAACGCACCCGAGGTTCGGATGCTCGCCACCTTCGTGCCTGAACGCCCCGGCCGAAATTCGCCGGCCCCATTTCTGCAGAATTGTCTTGTCGACAATTCCCATTCCGGCGGCCAGCTTCGGATCAAAATCGACTATTACTTTTTGCGTAGTCGGCGAGAGCTTATGGCACGCTTGACAGTCCTTTGGTTCAGGCGCAATTCCTGAATCAGCGTTATGGCAAACGAAACATCCGGTATGGCTGTTCGGGGCCGTTTGAAATGTCCCTTTCTTCAGCCAGAAGTTGTCGCCGAGGTTCTTCGGCGGCTTCGTCACATACTCTTCGCTGGAAGATCCCTGCGGCTGATAAGCCTGGTGACAAAGTGAGCACGTCTTTGATTGGTCCGCCGGCTTCTGCCTGCTCCACGAAGCGTTTACGAAACGCACCTTGTCATTCCCGGAACCGGGCTGATTCATTCCGACTACGTCCAGATGCTTGTCGTGCGGAAAACCCACTCTAAATTCCGAAATGGACTCACGCGTCGCGAGCGTTGAATCAGTGACGTCGCCGAGGCTCGGGAACAGAAACCGAGTCGTGTCCTTCGGCGTGGCCTTCAAGTGACAGCTTGAGCAAATCGCCGGCGCCGGCCGCTCGCGAGCAAAGAACTGCGTGCGATGGCATTCGAGACAAGCAGAATGTTCCGGAAACTCCGCGACATCCGGAAAAGCCGCATCGACTTTGCGAACGTCCTTCCAATTCTTCGTCGGAAACTTGTGACAGGAATCGCAGGCAAGCTTCTGCGTTGTGACATGAGTGTCATGAGAGAACTCGGAATAGTTAATTCTCGGTTTGGCAACCGCGAGTTTTGCCGACCGTCGAGTCTGCGGGCGACGTTGTGGCTCTACCGCACCGCTATGAACGATAGCTGGGTGAATAAAGGGCGACCCGACAGATAAAAGAAAGCCAATCACGAGAATCATTATCCTTGTGCACTCACGCGATTTCTTTGCACTCTCGTCCTTGGACATTGATGGCCCAGAAGTACTCGCTCAAATAGGGCAAACTCCGGCCCGCCCTCAATCGGGGAACCGGAGATAACTACTTAAGACCTTAACCGACGAAAAATCTTCGCGCTTATTCTCGACGACCAAAATAAACACGCAACGACATGTACGGCAGATGCGCGTGATAGTTTTGCGGCCTGGGACCCACGATCGCGCTTTCGTTGTAGTTGTAGTACTGATACCCCAGGTTCCAATCCACGCGCTTGCTGATTTTGATCGCCAGCCGGGCTTCAGGCGATTGGAAACTCATCGGGTACGAAGAAATCAAAGTGCCGGGCGTGCCGGTCGGATCAGCGACGCGATTCCCCTGTCCCGTGTCCTTGTTGATTCGATAAGCGGTGTACAGCGTCAACCGCGGATGCAGCCGTGCTACCGAATCAACAAAGAAGAAATTGTTTCTCACGTAGAACTGGCTGCGGCCAAGCAGGTGACGGACGCTATTGAAGAAATATTCCAGTGCCGCGTCGCTGTTAACCCAATGGTAGTTGTACCCGGTGCTGAAGGAGATGTTGGAAGTTGGAGCCCAGTCAACTGACGAACTAAATATGCGTGATTTGGTGTCCACGCCAAAATCTTGGAGCGACACCCCGGCTATTTCCGACGGATTAGAGTTGTTCTTGGTGATGAGCGCGAGGTGAAAAGAGAGCTTCTTGCTCGGTGCATAGCGACTCTTGGCGCGAATATTTACGTAGTCGTAATTTCCAATGCGCGTGAATATATTGTCGGCTGTGCCGCGTTCGGCGTCGAAGTAAATCGTCCAATTGCTGGCGGGGCGAGCTTTAAACCCGCCGAAGAAAGCATGAGTGTGGTTTTGATCCACTTCTGAGCTTGAGGTGCGAACCGCGGGAGGAGTCAACGACCCGTTCGTGCCGAGATTGAATCCCTCAAAGCTTTCTCCGATCCGCCGGCTTCCGTAGCGATACCCGGCGTGTATCGAGTAGCGAGCGCTGAATTGGTAGTCGCCTTCGATGGTGTTCTGATACTTGCGATACGAGGTAATCCTGTTGGCGTCCAGATTGCTGAACCCTACGGTGTCTGTCCTCAGCGTCGCTCCCGCTCCTCGCGTAATAGAGAAAAAATCGCTGAACACGGCGCGGCCGACGATCTCGAAGTCTTCAACTCGAAACGTATTTGAGACCCGCAATTTCTCAGTGGCCAGAAACGTCACTCCGATATCCCCCAGCGTGTTTGGACGTTCGGTGGTCCCGGTGATGTTGTACTGGCCGAGATTGAGAATATTCGGCGTGGCCGCCGGTGGCGTCGGCGGCCATCCGGTCACTCTGGGATTCCAATTTCTGCCCGTGAAAGCTTCTGCGAAAACAAATTTTGAGGTGGCATTGCTGTGGACGATGCGGGCCGTGATATCCAACTTGCGGGCCACGGTTGTGTGCACGCTGAAACGCGTGTAGTGGACTGCACCGCGTGTAGGCTCGTCGCGATTGAAACTCGTCAGGTTGGCCGCTGTGGGATTCACATTTATGCCAGGATTCGGTCCGACATGTATAGAACTATCGTCACGAAAACGACGAAAGCCTTGCAGGAAGGAAAAACTGACGGGGCCGACCTTCCCATCCGCGCCGAGGCGGAAGTCGTGTGCGCGCGAGTCGAGCTGCTGTAGCAGATTAAATTCGTTTCCGCCGGCATGATAATTTGTGAACGCGGGTCCGTCGTAACGCTCGGGCGAATAACCGATATTGAACCTGATGCGCTCATCCTTTGGGAGAATTGTCAGGTCAAAATCCCCCATCTGCATCCGCGTATCAGTTCCATGCTCTCCGGTGACCGGATTGGGAGGACGGCTGAAGGTGGCCGGGCTAAAAACCCAATTCGGGTTCGCGAAGCTGTTCAAGAAACGAAAGTACTTGAACCTGCGATAGCTGGCGTCGAAGCGATACCACTGCGGCTTTTCTACGCTAAGTCGCATGTGACCGTTCGGGTCTGCTCCCCACCCGCTCGAAGTCACCAACAAAGTGTCAAAGAGTTTGCCCTTACCGTCTTTTGACTTCAGCAGGAGACTGCTGTCGAACAGACGTGGCCCTGCCTTGTAATTCAGGTCGCTTTGATACTTATTGAGATCGCCGTCGACACTGAGACCGCGATATCCAAACTCAAGGCTGGATATGACGGTGTAATCTCCGGCACTTTCTCCCGCTTCGCCGGCAGTTTTAGATTTCGCTTCAGCAGGTTTCTGCGGCGCTGGGCTGGGAGTCGGTTGTTGCGCGCTGCCAATTATCGACAACGATAATATTCCTAACACGATCACCGCCGCCCTCAGGATGATTTTGTTTTTCATAGGATGCGCCTCGTCAGTCGTCATCTGAAAAACACTGGACTCGTATGCGATCCGTGTATCTTGACGTGACAGTTTGTGCAATTGCCGTATTGCGCATTTAAGTTGTGCTGGGGGCCGGCCGGCTCTATTGCGCCAACGTCGTGGGCAGCGCTATGACACGTCAAACAAAGCTGTGGCACTCGGCTGGCCGTTAACAGGCGCGGATTAGCTGAACCGTGCGGCGTATGACATGCGCTACATCCTTCCGTCTTCACCGGCGCATGCTCGTAGGCGAATGGACCCTGCTTATCCGCATGACACTTCATGCACGCCGCGTCGGCGCCAGTCGCCAGTCTTGTTTGTTTTAGTTCGAAACCGCCATGAGGATTGTGACAATCGCTGCACTTCATCGCGCCTTCGAGAACCTTGTGGTGGAACGGCAGATTGAACTGATGCTTAACTTCGGTGTGACAGCTCAGACAAAGCTGGGGTTCGCTCTTTTTGAGCAACTTCATCATTGAGAAACCAGGCTTCTGAGCGTTTGCTTCGGCGATGAACACATTCGAACTGGCCAAGTTCTTTCCGGTTTCAAAGGAATGCGACGAATGGCAATCTGTGCAACCGATATCGTTGCGCCAATGCTCACCACGGCGAAAGTTGTTGTGCTCTTCTTTGCCCGCGTGGCAGCCCAGACATGTTTCTGAAATTTCTTTGGAAGGTTTGTTCTTGAAAGAAATGATCTTGGCGGGGTCGCCTTCTTCTACGTGAGCCTTGCCAGGACCATGGCAAGCCTCGCAGCCAGTTACTTTCCCCTTCCAACTTTTAATGTTTGTGAGTTGAGCGTGTGAAGTATGCGAGAAAGCTTTGAACTGATCTTCGTGGCAACCTTTGCAAGCTTCGCTGCCGACGTAGTCTTCGGACTTGTAGCTTGCTGGTTTGATTTGGTCAGGCTTGACGGATTGAGAGATTGCGCCGGAGCCGAGCCAAATAAGGGCGGCCACCAGCGAGAGGCAAACTAACAAAGACTTGATGATTAGGTTGAGTCTCAACCCTTGGTCCTCGCTTGAGGCGATTCAGATTAAACGCAATGTAGGACTAAGCAACGAGAAAGAGCACGTTCTATTCACTTGAAAGCCAATGTTTCATTCTTGCCACCGCATTGTAACGGCCACCCTCGACGCCTGGCTGTGACGGCTGTCACATGAAAGCCGGCACCAAAAGGCCGACCAGGCGATGTCTGGAAGTCGAAATCCTAGCAGAGCCGAGAAAAACCGGTCTGTGCGCTAACACACACTAATCCCGAAAAATCCTTAACAACGGGCTGCCAATTCCAAAGCCTTCCGGTTTCGAATGAAAATCGCGTTATCCGACAAACTAACGACCTGCTTCCGCTTGAGATCAGCAAGCAGGCGGGTCACGGTCTCTCGTGACGTGCAGATCATCTGAGCCAACTCTTCGTGGGTAAGTCCCAGGTTTATCCGAATCCCGTGGGCTGTGGGCTTCCCTCCCTCGTCACACCATCTAACCAAGAGCCGCGCCAGTTTTTCCGACGCCGACTGGGACAAAAAGAGGAGCCGGCTATGATCAACAACACCGCTCAGTTTGCGGCTGAGTACCTGGGCCACACCAAGACAAGCCTTCTCGTCTCGATCAAGGAGCTTCAAGAGAGACTCCCGTGAAATAAAATCGATCCGACAAGGTTCAAGCGTTTCCACCGTCGCTCCATAAGGTTGGCCTGTCAGCGTTGCATTGATTCCTAACAGCTCACCTGGTTGCGCTATCCTTAAAATCAGAGTCTTACCTTTGGCAGATGTGATCGAAACTTTTACCCGGCCGGAGCGAAGCACGTGGACACCTTGCGACCGCTGTCCTTCGACGAACAGCATCGAATTGCGCGGATAGACCCTGGTCAACTTCAGATTATTCAACCCTCTTATTTCGCTTATTGGAGAATTGGCCGGAACTTGGGCGGCGGACCCGTTTGCACCGTCTTTTTTTTTGAGATCCTTCGCGCTCAACATGACCTTTTCGTCACTTCTGACGGGCCTATGCTTCGCAACACATGTGCCCTTCGACCTTTGTGCGAATTACGCCGTTGTACTCACAAACAGGTTTGTCCATTTGCGCGCTTTCGCGCACTGGTGTGAGCAAGTTTTCGCAACTCGTTGCAGTCGCGCATGAAGTAAAGGCGATAACGTGTAGCTAGTCGGCCCAATTCGATCCGGCATGAGCATTGCTCTCTTAACAGTCGGAACCCAAAGCTCGAGCGAAGGGAGCAGCGGCTTGCTGCTCAGGATGCAGAGAGCAGGGAGGACTGGAGGGCAGATACCATGGCTAAAGATGCCAAGAAAGATGAAAGGGACATTCTGGAGTTGCTTCGTGAAGAATTGGCTTTCATCGAGGCCGGCGGTTACGGACGCTCGGTTCGCACGCCGTGGTTACCAAAGTCTGCTTTCCAAAACTCCCGGACCTGCCTCAACTATGGCTATCTCGATCGTCCCCATCCGTGTAGCGAATGTCACTTGGTTGATTTAGTGGCGCCGGACCATAGGGACGAACGAGTGCCGTGTCATTTCATTCCACTGAATGATGCAGGCGAAACAATCGAGGATCTTGAAGCTCAGAACAGTCAATGGAGACTTGAACTGAACCTGAAGCGTTGGATGCGAACCAAGATAAAAGAAATCGAGGAAGCGCGAGCAATGCGACCCCTGAGTGAAAACGGGAAACACGCCTTGGCATGAGATCCGGTAACAATTTTCTAACAGGAGAAATGAAGATGAAAAATCTAAGACGGCTCGGTCCGGCGCTTGTGCTGGGATTGACGATTGCTCTTGCTGGCGTTTCGTTCGCGCAAAGCGCGAAGCAGGCAACCAGTGACGAAAAACATTCGTGTTGCTGCATGTCCTCAGGATGCGGCAGCGATTCGTGTCAGATGAAGAAGCACACGATGAAGAATCACGCGACTTCGTCTGATACAGAAGGCTGCTGTGGTTGCTGCGGCGCCTCTTGTCAAAAGAAGGACAGCGCGAAGAATCATCTGACGTCCGATAAAGAGGGTTGCTGCGGCTGCTGCGGCGATTCGTGCCAAGCGATGAAGAAGGAAGGCGCGAAGAATCACGCCACGTCGGCCGCAAAAGAAGGTTGCTGTGGTGATTCGTGCCAAATGAAAGACGGCGCGAAAACCACGACGACTGGAGTGACTGCAGCGTCTAACAAACATGGGTGCTGCTGCTGTGGCGACTCGTGCAACATGAAACACATGAAGACTGCGAAAGAAAAATCGTAACCGCACGGCTTTCTTTCGGTCCTTGACGGGCGCGGCGCTCATCCAGGCCGCGCCCGCGTTAATGCAAGAAGCGCCAATGCCCGATGAAAATATTTTGTTTGCAATCGTTTCGTGAACAGGCGTATTACTAATTGTAAAACTCAAGGATCAAGTTACCGAGTTAACGACTGACCAATCTTCGGACCCGTGCGGCAGAGTCAGAACAGAGTGGCTATCCCCGTAACTAATCGTCGGCCGATACTGCTTGCGCTGGGAGCTTCGTTCCTGCTGACGGTGCTGATCATCGTCGGATCGCGCAATCTCGAACATTACGACTCGGCGCTCTTCGGCTACACCATTGCGAGTGTGGTCGCATTCGGCGCAGTCGTGTTTCGCTACGCGATCTGGTTGCAGCGACCGGCAACTCGAGTTTATTGGCGTCGTGGATGGAAGCTCTATCTACAACGCGACAAGTTCGTGCAGAACACTGCCAATGCGGCAAAGACAGTTGCGACTAACCTGGTCGGACAGCGGTTCATCTTCAAGCGCGGCTTCACCCGCTGGCTGATGCACTTTCTGATCATGTGGGGATGTGTGATTTCCGCCTTGATCACGTTTCCGCTGGTCTTCGGATGGGTGCATTTCAAGTTAGAGGGTGACCTGGGTTACCGCGCCTACGTTTTCGGGTTCCCGTTAAACCTGATGCAGGGGCGCAGCATCATTGCGTGGATTACATTTCACGCGCTGGATATCACCGCTGTAATGGTAATCGCCGGATGCGCGATCGCGATTCATCGTCGCTTGCGCGATCGAGGAGCCATTTCCTTGCAGCAGTTCACTCTTGATTTCGTCCCTCACATGTTGCTGCTTGCCATTTCGGTCACGGGATTGATGCTCACGGCATCCAGTCTATGGCTGAACGGTTACATGTATCACTTCATCGCGTTGACGCATCAGGCGACGGTGATCATGACGCTCTTTTATCTGCCGTTCGGCAAGCTCTTTCATGTTGTGCAGCGGCCGGCGTCGATCGGCGTCGAGTTGTACCAACAGCGCGCCCGCGAGATGGAGCAGGCGAAGTGTGCGCGCTGCGGAGCGGAGTTTGTGTCGCAACTTTGGCTTGATGATTTGAAGACGGTAGTTGACAAGCTTGGGTTCGACTATTCGATGGGCGATGGTCGGACGCTGCAAGACTATTGTCCGCGCTGCAAACGAATCATGCGCGGACTGGCGTATGCAAATTTGCCGAAAACAAGTGAGAAGGTCTTTAAGGGGTCGCGTGGTTAAGTTGATTCAGAGAGCCTGCGGAGCGGTTGAAAGCATAAAGCCTGGGGTGGAGCGAAGCGAAACCCCAGGTCACTGTAGTTAGCGAATCGAAGCCCGCGAAGCGGGCGACAGATGTGACGGACGCAATGATAGCGAAGGGCTGCCGTCCGCTCCGCGGACTCATAATCTTTTGGTTGATCCTTTCCTGGGGCTTACGCCCCAGGCTTTACGCTTTCGCCTGCTCCGCAGGCTGAATCTAACTCATGAGCAGAGTCGAACATCTCGATCAAATAATCGACGCCTTCGGCCCGCATCTGCACGACGCGCCGTATGACGGGTGGCGAGCGGATCGGGTCATCGACAAGATTGTGCCGACCCATTGTCCGTACTGCGCGGTGCAATGTGGAATGAATCTCCTGGTGGAAAAGAACCACGTTGTCGGCTTTGAGCCGCGTTACGACTTTCCGGTAAACGAAGGCCGTCTCTGTCCGAAAGGCGTCACTGCATATTTGCAAGTTCATCATCCGGATCGTTTGCTTCATCCGCTGATCAAAAGAAACGGCAAATTCGAGCGTGCGACTTGGAATGAGGCGCTCAACCTGGTTGTTAGCAAGTTTAAGGAACTGCAAGAAAGTCACGGAAGGGATTCAATCGGTGTTTATTCGGGTTCGTCTTTGACGACTGAAAAGACCTACCTAATGGGTAAGTTCGCTCGCGCAGGATTGGGGACGCGTTACATTGATTACAACGGCCGGCTCTGCATGGTCTCCGCGGCGGCGGGAAACAACAAAGCTTTTGGAATCGATCGCGCCGCAAATCCCTGGGACGACATTCCGCTCGCTGAAGTTCTACTAATAGCCGGCTCGAATTGCGCCGAAACCTTTCCAGTACTCAACAAGTTCTTATGGCAGCAGCGCGACAACGGCGGACGTTGGATCATCGTCGATCCGCGCGAAACACCGACGGCCAGACAGGGCGATCTCCATTTACAACTGAAGCCCGGCACTGATGTAGCTCTCGCGAATGGCATGCTGCACGTTCTGATCGAAGAGAGCCTGATTGACCAGACCTTCATCAATGCCCGAACGAATGATTGGGAAGCCACACGCGAGTTGGCACTGCGCTACCCGCCTGATGTTGCTGCTCAAATCAGCGGTGTCCCTGCGGAAAAGATTATTCAAGCGGCGCGGAAGTACGGCCGCGCGAAAACCGGCATGGTGATGCATGCGCGCGGCATCGAACATCACACGAACGGCGTGAACAACGTTCTCTCGTACATCAACCTCGTTTTGGCAACGGGAAAGATCGGCGCGCTCGGACGCGGTTACGGAACAATTACGGGACAAGGCAATGGGCAAGGCGGACGCGAGCACGGGCAGAAGGCAGACCAACTTCCGGGTCAGCGTTCGATAATGAATCCTGAACACCGCAAACATGTCTGCGAGGTGTGGGGTTTGCCGGAAGAAGAACTACCGCAAGCGGGCGTCTCGGTCGTCGAAATGTTCGACAAGATGCGTGAAGGCGAGATCCGAGGACTGCTTTCCATCTGCAATAACGTGATGGTTAGTCTGCCGGACACGAACAAAGTGCGCGAATCGCTCGAAGGTCTCGACTTCTACGTCTGTATCGATTTCTTCATGTCGGAAGGCTCGCGCTACGCCGATGTGGTTCTACCGGGCTCGGCCTGGAGTGAAGATGAAGGTGTGACGACGAACAGTGAGGGTCGTGTTGTCAAAATCAACAAAGCAAACGATCCGCCGGGTGAGGCGCGCGCCGATTGGTGGATCGTGCAGGAGATCGCACGTCGCATGGGCCGCGAGAAGTATTTCAGCTTTAATTCAGCGCGCGAAATCTTCGACGAGCTGCGGGTCGCATCGCGGGGCGGGAACGCGGATTACTACGGGATAACCTGGGAAAAGATCGAAGCGAACAACGGTATCTTTTGGCCTTGCCCGACGGAAGATCATCCCGGCACGCCTCGACTGTTTGAAGAACGCTTCTATCACCCTGATGGCAGGGCAAAGTTTCACGCTATTGAATACCATCCGCCTAATGAGGTTCCTGACGAAGAGTACCCGTTGATTCTCACCAGCGGGCGTGTCGTCTATCAGTATCTTTCCGGCAATCAGACGCGCCGCATCGGCTTTCTGGTTGAGCAATGCCCTGAACCCTATGTTGAGGTTCATCCCGACACCGCGATGAAACTGAAGATTAATGATGGCGAGCGGGTTCGCATTCGCTCACGCCGTGGCGAAGGAGTCTTTCCGGTGCTCGTTGTACGCACCATTCGCCCCGACACAATCTTCATTCCCTATCACTGGGGAGAACAATTAGCGGTTAATCAACTAACGAATCCGGCGCTTGATCCGACATCGAAGATTCCCGAGTTTAAGGCATGCTCCGCGCGCATCGAGAAGATACATTCGCGGCAGTTGCCTATTCTGGGTAAACAGCGAAAAGGTGCGTCACTCAGCGAGGTACAAAGAGGCTAACCGATGGAAGAAACCATGTTCATCGACCCGCAGCGCTGTATCGGCTGTCGCGCCTGCGTCGCTGCCTGTCGCGAATGCGCGACGCACAAGGGTTATCCGATGATTTTTGTCGACTACATCGATCGCGCGGAAACGACGGCGACGATGCCGACAGTTTGCATGCACTGCAACGAGCCGACGTGCGCGCTGGTCTGTCCGGCTGATGCCATCAAAGTATCGGAGGATGGCGTCGTAATGTCGGCGTTGAAGCCACGCTGCCTGGATTGTCGCAACTGCGTAAACGCCTGTCCGTTCGGCGTGCCAAAGTACAACACGCAAATGCACCTCCAGATGAAATGCGACATGTGCTACGACCGCTCATCAGAAGGGTTGAAGCCGATGTGCGCGAGCGTCTGCCCTACGGGCGCGATCTCATTTGGCAAGTATGAGCAGATTGTTCCGCTGCGACGAACAAAACCCGTGAACGTTCACGTCTTTGGAAATCAGCGCGTCGAGACGAAGGTCTACTTAATGCTGCCGACAGATGCCGATGAAGTTAATGTCGATGGCTGTGGAGTCTTTGAAGGGGTGCTGACGCGTGCAGAAACGGAAGCGCCGGCAGTCGAGTCGTGGATTGACACTCAGGTTGAAGAGTCAGATAAGCGCAACGAATTTTGAAAAGCCTGCGAAGCGGGCGGAAGCATAAAGCCTGGGGCGTCAGCCCCAGGTCACGGGAGAGAACAGGTAACGAGCCCGCGGAGCGGGCGTCAGACGAATGATTCTTGGAACGTGATTCTGGCTTAGAAAGTTCGCTCGCGACATTCTGTCGCCCGCTTCGCGGGCTCGGCCTCGTTTGGGTATTGGATCCTGGGGTTCCGCTTCGCTTCACCCCAGGCTTTATGCTGCCGCCATCTTCGATGGCTCGTTGCTCAGTTTCAACCCGCGGAATCATCCAATGAATGACGTGAAATCGAACTTAGGCGAGACCATCAAACGAGTTCTCTCAGATGAAAACGACGTACGTGCAGCCACCGCGCCCTATCAAGCAGAATTCCCGTATGACCGCAGCGATGAAGCGCAGGTGACGCGACGGGAGTTCTGCAACTTTCTAGGGCTGACTTCCGCCGCACTGTTTGTAGGAGCCGTCGGTTTCGCGGCAAAAGGTGCGCTCGATTCTCGCAAGACGGAGACTCTTGCGCCGGCGCGTATCCAAGGAGCCGAGACGCTCGCGCCTAACTCAGCGCTCAACTTCCATTATCCAACTGAGAAGGATTCGGCGATTCTGATTCGCACGGAAGACGGCGAATTCCATGCTTACGGACAGAAATGCACCCACCTCACATGTCCGGTTTATTACGAACGTCAGCACAAACGCCTGGAGTGCCCTTGTCATGAGGGCGCTTTCGATGCCGTGACTGGGAATGTGTTGTATGGCCCACCGCCTCGTCCGCTGGATGTGATTGAAATCGAGATGAGGGATGGCGGGGTGTGGGCTGTTGGCAGAAAGGCGGCAGGGTGAGCGAGCCGATGCAAACCGATTCTGCGCAGGACTTTCATGTCCGTGAAAAACCGGCTGAATCAACACAGCGCAAGTCGCGTCGTTCGCGAAGCGGGAGTGCGGCCGTCTGGCAAGCGCGCTTGATTATGCTTGTCATGATCAATATTGCGCAGCTTTGGATTCTTGCGGCGACGGTCGACGCGGCGCTTGCGCATCATTACCGGGTATTACTGCCCCTCGTCGTAGCATCCGCCATCTGTTTCTTGATCACGCTCTCGATCCTTCGCTGGTGGCGACCAACTTCAGGCAGGCGCACTAGCTCCGGTTATGTGAAACGATGAAGCATTCAGTCGAGTCTCTGTTGGAACACGACCACGAGTCGCTGGACCAAGTGCTCAACCAACTCGACGAGGAACTCGCTAAGCCGAATGTAGTTCGCGCATTTGAGTTACTTGATTTCTTCTGGGCTCGCCTGGCCGTTCACATTCGCGGCGAAAACTTGCATCTTTTTCCCGCCATCGAATCGGCTCCAACCTCGCTCTTTACCGGAAAAGACGGTTTTCCGACCCGTAAAGAAGCGCAAAGCGTACTCGCCCGTCTTCGCTCGGATCACGACTTTTTCATGAAGGAACTGGCGCAGATAGTAAAGATCATGCGCGAGAGCGTTGCGTCTGAAACGATGCGCCCTGAAGAAGTTAAGGACGTGAAACAGCGTATCACGGCGATCGCGAGACGTTTGGAAGCTCATAATCGGTTGGAGGAGACCCAGGCTTACAAGTGGCCGGCACTACTTCTTGATGAGAACGGGATCGTGGAACTCTGTGATCGTCTTCGACACGAACTAGAAAACCTTCCACCAAGGTTTCTCCAGAAAGCCTAGTTTCTTATATTCGGCGTTTCATAAGCCCGTTACCAGCGAAAATTTTGGTGAGCAGTCAAGGATGTCAATCTAACTGCTACAGAACAGCATTGGAGGGTGCACGTGAAGAATCTATTCAGAACAGTAATGAGCACCGAGGCTGGCAACAGATTCTTAGACGAATCTCGCCGCAAAGAGTCAATTGCGGGTTGGATGTCGGAATTTTTGTTAAGCGTTTTGCTTGCTGTGTTTTCATTGGTGCCAGCGGGATTGCTCTTTTTCGCGATTAACTCTTGGGCGCCGGTTAAGATTCCTCTCTGGGTGCTTTTCCTGCCCGGTTTGTTTGGTATGACGCTGTGGTTAGAGCGCCAAAACGACATTGACCATCGAACGGCAAGTTGGCGGGCAATCGCAAACGTAATCGCTTGCCTTGTGATTGCTTACGGCGTCCGCTCCTTTCTAAGCACTGATATTTCTGATTCCGTTCTTAGGAGCGGGATTGCAGCGAGACGTTCTAACGTTGTGCCCTTTTGGGCGACGCTTTTGACGACTTGGACTTTTTTCACCTACGCAGAGTTTCGGTGGGCCAAGGCCAAGGAGGAAGGACGAATACGATGACGAATCTTTTTTCGCTGGGCCTGCAATCTTAACGCGTGAACTGCGCAGAAATCCGCGATCACCCCCGTCAATTCTCGCAACTCTTCCGAGTGATCCTGACAAAAGCCTAAGCAATGTCAACGGCACAATCGTTGCTCAAGAGAAACTACTGGGCAAGGTTGCGCCCGCAAGGAGGCTGCATTGGAAACTGTAACAAGAATCGCCCCCGGTGAGGGTCTTAAGACACAAAAGATGCCGGGGCATTGGGTTCTGGCGCGTTTGGGTAAGCGTGTACTACGACCGGGCGGCATGGAGCTGACCCGTCGCATGCTTGAAGCCCTCCGAATTCAACATACCGATAACGTCGTGGAGTTTGCGCCCGGTATGGGAGTTACTGCGCGACTCACGCTTAAGTTGAAGCCGGCGTCTTACACTGCCATGGAGCGAGACCAAGCGGCGGCAAAGATTGTCGCAAACTACTTGACCGGAGAGCGGCAGCAGTGTGTTGTGGGAAACGCGTCGGATACTGGCCTTCCAGATCAAAGCGCCACGGTTGTCTATGGCGAGGCCATGCTCACGATGCAAACTCAAGAGACAAAACGCGAGATCGTGCGAGAGGCTTATCGTCTACTCAAGAACGGCGGCCGTTATGGAATTCACGAGATGTGCCTGATGGCGGATAATCTCGATGAGAGTAAAAAGCGGGAGACTGAGCGAGCCTTGACTGGTGTAGTCCATCATGGAGTCAGGCCGTTGGCTGTTTCAGAGTGGCGCTCGCTGTTGGCGTCGGAAGGGTTCGAGGTACAAACAGTCGACACGGCTTCGATGAGTTTGTTGGAGCCAGGCCGTTTGATCCGTGATGAGGGTTTAGCGGGCGCTGCGCGTTTTGTCTGGAATCTACTGCGTGATTCAGAGGCTCGACAGAGAGTTCTGGAGATGAGATCGGTGTTCCGCCGCCAGCGCAGGCAACTCGGCGCTGTCTCGATTGTTGGGATCAAATCCGGAGAGGCACAATACTGTGAATGACGAAGCAACCGCGACCGCGGAAGTAAAACAGCTTGCTGACCTGCTGCAATACCAGGATGGTTCCATAGTTAGCCGTGTGTTGCTGAAGAACAAGGGCGGCACGGTCACTCTATTTGCGTTCGACGTGGGCGAAGGTCTCAGCGAGCACACCGCGCCGTTTGATGCACTCGTAGTGGTCACGGAGGGAGAAGCGGATGTTGATATCGCGGGCGAGAGTTACAAGGTACGACAGGGGGAGACAATCACTTTGCCTGCGAATCGCCCTCATGCAGTTAGAGCAGCTACGAAGTTCAAGATGCTGCTCATCATGATCCGCGCATAGGGTTTTCTGGAACACTTTGTGAAACGTCGAATCATAGGCTTTGAAACCGACGGCGAGGGTCACTGGCGAGCCGAACTTGATTGCGGGCATTTTCAGCACGTGCGCCATGACCCGCCTCTGAGCAGTCGGGTTTGGGTGCTAACCGAGGCGGGTCGTGCGTCGCGTCTTGGTTTTGAACTCGACTGCAAACGCTGCGACGAAGAAGGCGAGATCGAGAAGTAACGAACCCAAGTCATCCTATGAAATCCTTTAAGCCCGGCGCCGCCCGCGCCTTGTTTCTCTCAACCACAGCGTTCGCAGTTTCGTTTGCCGTCTGGGGATTAATTGGAGCATTAGCTCCGACATTCGCCGCGGCCTACCAGCTTTCCGCAAAAGAGAAGAGTTTGATGATTGCGATTCCGGTGCTGCTGGGCGCACTGGGAAGAATCCCTGCCGGCATGTTGGCCGATCGCTTCGGTGGGCGGCGAGTGTTCGGGTTTTTGCTGTTGGTCTCAGCGTTTCCCGCGGCGCTCATTGCGTTCTCGAACAGCTACGCACAATTACTCGGGCTGGGGCTGCTGCTCGGTCTGGCCGGATCGACTTTTCCCGTCGGCGTAGGCTTCACTTCAAAATGGTTCACATCTGATCAGCAAGGCACGGCGCTCGGCGTTTACGGCATGGGCAACATCGGCCAGTCGGTCGCAGTCTTTGGCGCGCCGGTGTTGGCGGTTGCGCTCGGATCATGGCGACCGGTGTTCCTCATCTTTGCGGCGGTATCCCTTATTTGGGCGGCAGTCTTCTATCTGTTCGCCCGTGATGCTCCGGTTACCGCGGCGCCAAAAACGCTCGCGGAAAATCTGGGGATCCTGGGCCGCTCGCCAACAGCATGGGTGCTTTCGCTCTTCTATTTCTTAACCTTCGGCGGCTTCGTAGCGTTTGCGATCTATTTGCCGACGCTCCTGCGAGACAATTTTAAGTTGAGTGCGGCTGACGCTGGTGCGCGGACCGCTGGTTTTGTCCTGGTGGCAACGCTGATGCGGCCGTTAGGAGGAATGCTGGCCGATCGCAAAGGCGGCGCGCGCGTTCTGCTCGTCGTTTTTCTGGCAGTAGCCGTGCTCGGCGTGTTGATGGGTTGTCCCTGGATGCCGACGTTTACGGTTGGCGCTCTTGGCGCCGCAGCAGCTTTGGGCTTAGGCAATGGAGCCGTATTCAAACTCGTGCCGCAGTACTTTCCGAAAGAGACTGCAACCGTCACGGGTCTGGTCGGAGCCTTCGGCGGCTTGGGCGGATTCTTTCCGCCGTTGGTCCTGGGAGTGCTGCGCGATTCAACTGGCGCTTATACGTGGGGATTTATCTTCCTGGCAATCTTCGCGTTGGGCTGCCTCGCGGTGAATTACTTCGTGTTCATCAAGCCTGCGCGCCCAATGCGTGCGGCAACGGTCACGATTTGAGTTAAGCAAATGGTTTCAAATATTCATTCGATTGGAGTCATCATGGATTTGGCACGGACAAGGTATCGCCCTCGGACACTTGCTAAGCCAGCGTCTCAAACCCTCGACGTATGATTTGGGCCATGAGGGGACGCCGAGCGGCGAGAAACTCATCGTAGCGCATGTCTTCCCAGCCATCGGGTAAGGCATGTAATTCGTGCATTTGCTGCCAGTCACTCGACGAAAACCGCTTCTCGATCTGCGGCACGTAGTCGGTGGGCGACTGGGCCCGAATGTCGATGTTCTCGGGCCATTCGATGAGGGCTTGGTTCGCGATCTGATTGATGAGCTTTAAGTCTTCGACACCATTACGGTTCAGCCAGGCGCGGGGGAAGAGATGATGTCGCTCAAGTGATTTCTTTTTAGTCTTCAATGCTGGGTCAAGCAAGTCGCTCACTCGTTTATGTGAGAACAGGACCGGTGCATTCAATCGATGCTGGGCCGCTGTGTAAGCGAAGAGTGCTGGGTTGCGGGCCGATGAGCTATCCATCTCGGCCGGAAGTGTCGTAGCCGAGAAGTCGTTAGTGAATCCCAGACTGATCAGGGCATCGAGTGTTTTGATGAAACCGTCAGCATCCTTCACCGCCTTCAAGCGGTTCAAGTCTCCGTCCATGACTGTTTCAGGCGAACTCGTGTACCGCCCGCTAAGGCTGGCGAAAAAGAACCACCGTCCGATTGCTTTCTGAAGAACGTGTTCCGGTACCGCGAAACGAGTTCTACCAATGAGATAGAAAGCATAGGCATACAGCAACGCATTTCGCGATGAAATCATTTCGCTGCTGCGAAAACCCGCACCGACGAGCGCGCTCAAAAACTGGTGCCAATTAGTGAGGTCAAGGACTTTTGCCTGGGCTTCCTTCAGTATTGCAAACTGCTGTTCCCGCTTCTCAGGGGAAACCACGCCTGTGTCGAGATCTTTGCCGCGCAGTACTTGATAAACGCTCTTCAGTCGCCCGCGTTCGAACCCGAGAGCGACTGCCACGCGCAATAGTTGATCTGGGTCAGGTTGAATGAACTGATTAAAAGAGGACGGAGCCATGCCGGGCCCGGTCGGATGCCGCGCGATCCGGCAAAACTGCTCTAGCTCTTTACGGCCTTCATCCCAAAACACCGAAAGAAGCGTGAGGATAAAATCTGCCTGATTGAGTTTTACACCTTTGCTGTTGATTCGAACGAAGATGTCGGCGACTTGTTCCTCATCAACCGACGGGGCAATTTCCAAAGCAGTGAAAGGGTATTTCTGTAAATCAAACAGGCGATCGAGATTGTGGGCGATACTTTCCTCTTCCTCGTCAGTGATCGTGGCCTTCTCGCGCAGTGTCGTTAGAAACCCTTTCACCATTTGATAACTCGGCTTGCCCGAAGCCCAGAGCGTGGAGACATTTGGAATCCACTCTGGATCACGTCGAATCGCCGCATCGAGAATTTCAAACGCGCCGTCTCGTGGCCGGAAGGCAATCTCGATTTGACGCTCGCGGTAGTCTTCGTCGAGAACCTTGTGCCCCCGAAAAACGGCGTAGAGCGAGGTGAGGCGTTGCTGTCCGTCCACGATTAAACGTGCAGGGATTTCACGTTGTTTAGTGCCTATGCCAATTTGTTTGCTGCCCTCAGCTGCCGTGTTTTCCCAGAACAGGAGATAGCCGACGGGGAAACCCCGATACATAGAATCGAAGAGATCCCGGACTTTTGAGTTTGGCCACACGAAGGGGCGTTGGATATCCGGGAGCCCGATGTGTCCGATGTCGAGGTAGTGGAGCAACGCCGACAGATCGTAATCCACGCGTTTGAAACAGGTTTTTAATTCGCTCATATGGCATTCACACCTGGAGTTGACCCATGGGCAGGTGCGTGAAGAATCGGGCGATTATGAACCGGGCTTTGCCGAATCGCAAAACCAGAACTTCACACTCATATGTGAGCTGAGCCCTCCGTGATTTTCGGGCTAACACCCCCCGAGTCGGCAAACAAAAGACTGGCCGCAGGCGTCGTTCTTAGCGAATCACCTGCGACCGTCGTATCGGGGAACATATTTGTCCGGAATCCGCGCAACCGGCTTGAGTATTCGCTTCAGGCGTGGCGAGCGTTGAGGGTGAGCGTTTGTGGGACAATCGACGCGGTTAGTTGCTCCTTGAAAAGGCGAGCTGACGCATCGAGGAAATCATAGGACGTCAAAATCCCCACAAGTTGGCCACCATCTACTACTGGCAAGCAGCCTACTTTGTTATGGCGCATCAATTCCAATGCTTCCAAGGTTGGCGTTGTCGATGAAACCGTAACGGGATTGGTCACCATGATCTCGCGCACCGTTAACGGATCAGAGTTCTGCGACTGTGTTCCGCGGCTGAGCAGACGCAGCAATGCTCTGTGTGTGATCAAACCCACGACGTGGCCGTTCTCGTCTTCGACCGGAACATGGCGGATGTGGCGCCAGTCCATCACACTCGCGGCAAGATCAACCAGGTCATCAGGACGCAAAGTAAAAAGGTCAGTCGCCATAAACTGCCCGACAGTTTGATAACTGTGTCGCCAGTCATCATCTTCGGTTGCTTCAACTATCGGCCACGTATGCACAGGCTTGCCCTCCTTTTGTCGCTCAAGAATCGTCGAAGTAAGCATGCGGTAGCGCGTATCTTTTAGTCCGGAGCCTTCGGTAGCAGTGAGAGATTGGAGCATCCACTGCGCGCCGGTCCGTCCACTTTGCACTCTTTCGTCGATGACCTCTAAGTACGTGTTTATATCCGACGCATCGACGCCGGCGCTTTGCAACCCTTGCCGTGCCAGCGGAAGCAGATGATCGAGAATCAATGAGGATGCTGGATAGCTCTGTCCATCGATCCAGTTGAACTGGGCACTCAAGCCATGTCGCGCAGCGGTGAAGAAATTTGATTTCGCATCGTCGAAGTTCATTCGCTTTGAGATGTCACCGTATTCATTCGGCAAAGCCAGCATGAGTCCGACAAAGAAAGCTGTGTTGGCAATCTCGTCTATGACGGTCGGTCCAGCAGGAAGCGCGCGGTTCTCAATTCTCAAGTGCGCGACTCCGTTGGTGACTCCGTAACAGGCCCGATTCCACGGCCAGACAGTTCCGTTATGCATTCTGAGTGCAGAGAGCAAGGGTATTTCGCCGCGCGCCAATACCTGAAAAGGATCTTCATCCGGACGAGTGATCATGATGGGGCGAAAACGCGCAATTTGATCGTGCAGCAATTCGATGACGGAATGCTTTAACCATTGCTCGCCAAAGCCCACACGCGTCGGCTGACTGCGCGCGAGCTGCGTCCGCGAACGCGCATCGGCTGAATGTTGGAAGAGTGCCAGGCGTGTCTCTTGCCATAAGCGGTGACCGAACAATAGTGGAGAGTTGACAGCAGCCGACAGCACCGGCGCGGTGATTGCCTGGGCGATGTTGTAGTTGTTTACGAATTCCGACGGATCGACTTGAAAGTGGACTTGAAAGCTGGTGTTGCACGACTCCATCATCATGTTGTCGTGAGTTAGTTGAAGTTCATCCAGCCCTTTGATGTGGATCGAGAAGGGTTCCCTTCGCAGCCCAGTCACCGAACGGTTTAGTTCGTGATAGCGTGGCATAGGTGTCAGATTCGCGAGGGTGAGATCCGATACTTTCAGCGTGGGGAGAATTCCGGCGAGTAATACGTCGGCTGCAAACTCCGAAGCTGCGAGGCGCGCTTTCGATAAGACTTCCTCTAACTCTTCATGCAGCGAACTAAAGCAACGCCCGGTCAACGCAAGCGGCGTTAGATTGGCCTCCAGATTGAATCGCGCGATCTCTGTCGTTAGTCGAGCGTCGCCGGCGTTCTCGAGAACTTCACTGGCAAGCGGTGCCGGTCTCAGACTGCGATCGACGAGAAACATTTCCTGTTCAGCGCCAATCCTACGCACGCCGCTTTCAATCCGGCCTTCCTCCAGCATGAATGCGAGTGCGCGGAGATCGGCCAGCAAAGCCTGTGTGAACTCGTGCAGCTTTCGCTCATCTAATTCCTGTTCGACGTTATGTTCGCCCATATCAATCCTTGTGCTATCGACAAGCAAGTTCAGGGCCAACTCTAAAGCGCTGTCCACTTAGCCGTAAGCACGCCGTTCTGCGCGATATTCCGAAAACGTGGGAGCAAAATGCGAGATTTAACCCACAATTCATAGTTAAAGCAGGAACTAGGCCTCGCCTCAAAAGGCCTTTTCGATAATTCGTCTCTTGGCTTTTAGTTGCTAATCCGCCATCGAAATTAATTCCGGTTACGTCTGCCTTTGGCCGCTTCTGGACTCTGACGACATGCTTAGATTGAGAATCAAGCTCGTGCTTTTGGCGATCGGAGAAATGAGAACCAAAAACTCTCTTGCGCGAGGTCGTGGTTGCGCGCGCTCACGCGCACCCGCGTTTGCCGAGCGGTTCCGATTCACTCAGAGCGGCATCCTAGTCCTCGTCAATAGCCCGACAGACACGACCTACTCCGACACGTGTACGCGTAGGGTGAAGAGTTCAAATTGAGAGAAGAAAACCCTTCTGGCGGGAGTGTGTACGCGGAAAATGAAGAGTACACTTTGAGAGTACTGAGCAGACAGGATAGCGATGCGTTTAACGCGACGCCGATAGAGCCAACTTGTAGATTCTTAACACGTTACACTTTCAAAGATCGTACTTTTTCCGAGTACACTTCGTACACCTTCTCGCAACGTGCTCGCAGTCAGTATTTTGCATGTTACTAAATTCGCGTTTAACGCAACTCGGCGCTCGCTCGCATTCGGTCGTATGTACACCGTCGTAACCTACGAAAATCGTGTTCTGAAAATGGACAAGTCGACCTTTCCAACTCGCGTCACGTAATCGTTCAGTGCGAGCTGTATTTAGATCTTAGCAATGAAGATTAATGAGCGGACAGGATAGGAGTGTATTTTCGAATTGCCGAAGAGGTTAAGTTGATGATTCCAGGAACATTAGACATTTAAGAATGCTAATCTTTTTGCTTAGCAATGCTAACCTTTCTCATAACCAGTTCTTCTTTCAGTAGTTTAGTGCTTAATCTAGTCGTCGATTTTTGTCCTGAGCTGGATCATTGCTAAGGTTGGCGGAAGGTGGGTTGGGCTACTGAGAGTTGGAGCTCTTAACTGTCAGATTGAATGATTCGCCGATGGCTGATCAAGCGAGGTGGCAACCGATTCGTAGGTACGGAATTCTGTTGGATGAGAACTCGATTCCGCCACTTGTAACCTCTGTTTTCTTCGAACTCAACGAGCGTATCGTGACACTGTCTTCAACGCGCCAATCGCTCAGGAGTCAATGCACAATGCGCTGGCTCATCGGTTGCTGGTATGAAAGTAATTGCTAACCCTGGCCTCCTCGCTTAGCCCAAATTCATAACGGTCCGCACCAGCTCGGATGTAACAAAACGGCGAATTGTTGTTTCCCAGGCCCATGAATGCTCCAGTTCGAGATGAGTTGCTCGGGATCATTCAAAACAGAAAAGCGGGTCTGGTGTTTGACCCAGACCACACCGGAGTGAATGAACACCTTCTCCGCAGTGGATTTCAAACCGCTTGTGCACGGGCAGAGATTCCATTTGGTCTCAGCATTGAAGGTGGAGTGATCTGGCATGACCTGCGCCGTACCTTTGCTACTGAGTTGCGAGCGCGACAAGTACACGAGTACGACATCGCTGATCTGTTAGGTCATAACATTCAAGCCGTGACGGGCACTTACGCTCGCAGCACCCCCGAGGCTTTGGAAGAAGCCGTGAACAAACTCGCAGAGCCGAGAGGCAACGTGATCGAGTTCAAAAGAAAGGCAAGTTAAGTCAGGTGTCCCCATCTTAGCCCCATCTTGCATTTTCGGGCTGAGATGTTTGAAGGGCTAAGTTGATGAAAGTCGTGAAAACCTCAAGATTAGTAATGGTGCCGAGGGTGGGACTCGAACCCACACGGGATTACTCCCAACGAATTTTAAGTCCGTAGCGTCTGCCATTCCGCCACCCCGGCCTTCTGCCAAAAGATACCACGCGCGTTCATGGGCCAGAAGCAGAAATGTGGTTGAAACACTGTCGGGCGATGCCTCTTTTCTTGTTCCTTGCGCACACTCGGCCTTCTGACCACATCGTGGCGGTGGTAAAATGCCAGCGCTTCGGAGTCTTGCCTATGCCGATGACTGAAGAGCAGGAAGTTTTCGTCAAACACATTCAGAAGAAGGGGCTGAAGCGCACCGCGCAGCGCGACCTGATTCTTGATGTGTTCCTGCGTACTGAAGGTCATATGTCCGGCGAAGACCTTTACCGGCTTGTGCAGGCGCAGGATCCGAGCGTGGGTCAGACGACAGTCTATCGGACGCTGCGGCTGCTGATGGAAGCCGGCCTGGCGCGCGAGGTGCGCTTCGGCGACGGTCGCGCGCATTACGAGCACAACTACAAACACGAGCATCACGATCACATGATTTGTTCTGAATGCCACAAGGTCATCGAGTTTTATTCGCCTGAACTGGAAGCAATTCAGGATGCGATGGCCGCCAAGCATCGATTTGAGCTTACCGAGCATCTCTTGCGAATGATTGGTGTTTGTTATGACTGTCGAAAGGCCCGCATCGCGAGCGTGAAGAAGACCACGACGTCGCGTGCCGCAGCCCGCTAACTTACTCATGACTCAAACTCGCCGCCAACTCATTCAATTCTCTAAGAGTCCACTGAGATTTTTCACGGTCGCCTTCGCGCTGATTCTGCCCCTGTCGCTGCTTGGTTGTCCGAGCAACAGCAACAAACCGACAGACACTGGATCCACGAATTCGGCTGAGCCAAAGTCGGGTTCCGACTTTGACGGCAATCGTGCTTTTGAACATGTGCGCAAGCAGGTTGAGTTCGGCCCACGGCCCGCGGGTTCGGCGGAATTAGAGAGGACGCGCAGCTACATCAGCGATCAACTGAAGTCGTACGGGCTCAACGTCACGATCGACGAGTTTCACCCGACGACGCCGCAGGGCCAGAGAAAGATGGCGAATGTCACGGCTGAACTCGCCGGTGAATCAACTGACGTCATCATTATTTCCAGTCACTACGATACAAAATACTTCAAAGAAATTAAGTTTGTCGGCGCGAATGACGGCGGATCTTCAACCGGAGCGGTACTGGAAATCGCGCGCGTCCTGGCGGCCAAACCGAAACCGAAATTCACTTACTGGTTTGTTTTCTTCGATGGCGAAGAACCATTCTGCGAGGACTGGGACACTTGCCAGAATCCGAATCCTGCAGATCCCAACAATGAACTTCCGGACAACACCTACGGTAGCCGCCATTACGTAACGCAGCTGATTGCGAAAAATGAATTGAAGCGTGTGCGCTCAATGATCTTACTCGACATCGTGGGCTACAAAGATCTGAAGTTCGGACGTCCGGCTTTAAGTTCGAAGTGGCTTGTGGATCTAATCTGGCAGACGGCCAAGCAAGCCGGCTACGGCTCGCAGTTCACCGACGGTTATGAAGGCGTCAGCGACGACGACCACGCACCGTTCCTGCGCGCGGGCGTCGATGCCGTCGATATCATTCAACTCGGAACCTATCCTTACTGGCACACCAAAGAAGACACGCTCGACAAAGTTTCAGCCAAGAGTTTGAAAGCTGTCGGCGACGCGGTGATTCTGAGTTTGCCGAAGATTGAAGAACGGATTCAGAGCCACGCAAAGTAGTTACGGTACCCTTCTCGACAGCATCGGTCCTTCGAAAACTCTGGATGGCATCACGTTTGCTCTTCACGAGGCTTGGTGGAATGTTGTCTTAATAGAGTGCAGCTAAGTTCCGAGCGCTGACGCGAGTTAAAACAAAATGAAAATTCTGTTCGCGATTGTCTGCGCGTTGGGCGTCTTGTCCGTGGCTACGGAGGCGACTGCTCAACGGCGGTGGGCGAGTCGGCCCAGTTCACGCACGCAACGATCAACGGCACCAGCACCGCCGGCCAAGCCCATGCCCGTTCTTCCGGACATCAGAAACGATCCGGACGTAGAAGCAGCGGACATCGCCATCATCGCGAACATTACGGCCGAAGAGTTGCGATTCGAAGCGGTCCCGAACGTGACCGTTGAATTCCTCGACAAGTCAAAAAACCAGACGATTTGGCAGGCTGAGCGATTCAACCTGCCCGACAAACTCGAACCGGGCGTGACCTACCGGAACATCGGCATTCGTTTGAAGATAACCAGCCGACTGGCTGATATTGAACGCATTGTGGCAGAAGCGCTCGGCGAAATCCCCATCTCTGAAAATACAGAACCACCAAAAGCCGCGTCGCCAACGAACACTTCCTCTAGCCCTCAACAACCGGCGCCTCCTGTCTCCGTGACTAACAAACAGAAGGGTAAGCCGTGAATTTCATCACGCGAATCGTTTCGATGTTGGCTATCATTTCGTCCGCTGCGATGTACTGTGCCGGCCAACAGAAACTTCCGCCTCCTCCCGATCCGGTTCAGCGCGTCAGCGCAGACGAAACGTTCGACTTGAATATCGTTGAGCGCCGAATCACGGAGACCGACTTTTTCGCTTCGACTTCGGTCGGTTTCCATAGCCGCGAAGGAAAGAACGTAAGCATGAACGTCGGTGTCGAGGTGCGCGCCGGAAAAATTGATGTCTTAATGCGCAACGTCACGGGCACTGTTCGCTTTCGTGGCTCAATTCAAAAAATTCTGGATCGGATAAATTCACGCCCCGCGCGTCCCCAGCGCTGAATTGCCTATTTTCAAGACGTTGGCCCTCTCACTTTGAACCCCGGACCAAACCTGGAGGATACATGAATCACCTGAGGAACCTCGCGCTCTGCGGTGCGTGCATTTTGCTGGCGAGCATCGCCGCGGCGGCGCAAACGCCTACAACGACGACTGGATCAAACGACGCGTCAATTACCAGTGGCAGCACGCGAAATAACCAACAGCAACCGCGACCTTCACCAACACCAGTGACACCGGTGCGCCCGCTGACGCAGGAAGAACGACAGCGGCAGCAGGAATCGAGCGCGCGGCGCCGTCAGGAAGCCGCAAGTGGTGATCCTGATGTGCTGCTGGACGTGCCGAATTTGTCCGTAGATGAGATCAATCTCGAGGTCGAGAATTTGAAAGCCAAGGTATCGCTCGATGCGCGCCTCGCGAATCTGCTTGCTTTAACGGCTGGCGCTGACGTTAGCATCGATAAGGTAAAGCTCAACATTAAAGGAGTCAGAGCCGAAGTCTTACTGAAGGTGAGACTGGATAACGTGGCGCAGATTATTGACCGCACGCTGACGACGATTGATCGCAATCCGCAGATCCTTGAACGGCTTTTGCAGAGCGTAGACAAGACCGTGGACACCGTTGGCGGTGTCGCGAACACTGCACTTCAACCCGGAGGCGTGCTGAGCCAGACCGTTAATACGCTTGGTCAAACAGTGCAGCGCACCGTCGACACGACCGGGAACATTGTCGAGCGGACATTGGATACAGCCGGGAAGGCCGTCGACTCGAAAACGATCGGCAACGTCTTGAGTTTGCGAGTGCTGTCTGAAACAACGAACTCTGCGGGCCAGACGGTGCGGCGCGTTCAGGACACTGGCGGAAGCGTTGTCGAAGTCATACTCGATAGTGCAGGAAAGATACTCAGCACTAAGGTGTTAAGTCGCGGCAGCCAGCCAAATCAATAGAAACTGCAACGACGGGCGGAAACCGACCGACAGGGAAGGTGCCGTGAGTACTTTTGAGGTTTGTTCAGAGGCGGGCTACGGCCCGCCTTTTCTCTTCAAGTTTGCGGCCGGCGGGCAGTAGCCCGCCTCTAAACAGTCAATGAGAGGTTTCGAAATTTCTCTTCCACGGCAGCGCCGACCTCGCTGCACCGCGAAGCCTTTTCGTCGCCAATCAAATCGTACGTCAAAGTCCTGCCTTCGCTGAGCAACTCCGCGACGGCTGCCTCCACTTTCGCCGCCGCGCGCAGCAGCCGCTCATCATCGTGACGATGCCCCAGCCAGTCGAGCATCATTTGCATCGAGAGAACCGCCGCAAGCGGATTCGCTTTGTCTTTGCCCGCGTGCTTCGGCGCGCTGCCGTGAATCGGTTCGAACATCGCGTGCTCATCGCCGATGTTGCCGCCGACCGCGAGGCCCAAGCCGCCGGCTGTCGTCGCGCCGTTGTCGCTGATGATGTCGCCGGCCAGGTTCGGCGCGACCACCACGTCATACCATTCAGGATTACGAATCTGCCACTGGCAGAATGCATCGACGTAAGCGTAATCGAGTGTGATGTCCGGAAACTCGCTTTGGCCCACCTCGCGGAAGACTTCGCGGAAAAAGCGATGCGCGCCGACGATGTTCGACTTTTCGACGCAGGTAACTTTCTTCAGTTTGTTTCGCCGGCGCGCCAGATTGAAAGCGTAGCGGACGACGCGTTCGGTCGCGCGGCGCGTGATGCGAATTGGCGTGACGCGGCCACCGTCGATGTCGCTTGTCTCGCCCGTGTATGCATCTTCGGTGTTCTCGCGGATTACAACGTAGTCGACCTTACCCGCCTCCCACACCTGTTTCAGCTCGCCGTGAATCTTGTGCTTCACTCCAGGATAGAGCTTGACCGGCCGCACGTTCGCGTACAGATCGAGCTTCTGTCGATTGAGAATGACCTGCGCAAAGCCCGCCAACTGGGGCTCTGGGTAAGGTTTACCTGGCTTTGTGAAAACAGTTTTCCCGTCTACGTCGTGACCGACCGCACCGAGCAGAATCGCGTCAGCAGCTTCGCACTTTTCGAACGAACCTTCGGGCCACTCGATCTCGTGTTCCGCGTAGTAATGTCCCCCGCAGGGAATTTCTTCGATCTGAAAGTCGATTTGAAACAGCTCGCCGGCTGTTCGCAGGACGCGCAGAGCCTGCGCCAGGACCTCAGGACCAATGCCGTCGCCAGGTAAAGCTACGATTGAATAGGATTGTTTTGCCATGATTCAAAAGAAATTGACTATAAGCGACGGGTGAAAGAATCGACAAGAAGCGCGGCCGGCGTTACAGTAGCGACTCTAGTCAGGTTTATGCGTCGAGTTCAGAAAGGCACTCGCAAGTCTCCAGCGAACCCAAGACCTACGCTTCCGCGTGCATCTGAAGAGATCAAAGGGTTCGCCCGCTTGCTTGAAAACGAAATTCTTGCGTGGCCGGATGTGAGCTCACGTCCAATGTTCGGCTTCACCGGCCTTTATCACAGCAAGAAAATTTTTGCCGTGCTGCCACGCACGCGCACGATCGACACTCCGAACAGCATCGCGTTCCGCTTGGCCAGGCGTTCCCGCGACATCACTGAAAAGATGAAGAAAGACGAGCGAGTCATCATACCGACAGGCGAGGCGAAGTGGATCTCCTTCGTCGTCGAATCAGAAAAGGACATTCACGACGCTTTGCAGTGGCTCGCTCATGCCTACGCCGAGGCGGCTAAGAATTGACGTATGCTTTCCGCGGAAATCATTGCCATCGGTTCTGAACTTCTGTCGCCCAACAAAAGCGACACGAACAGCCTCTGGCTCACCGATCAACTGAATCGCATCGGCATCGACGTAAAGTTGAAAACGATCGTCGGCGACGATGACGCGCGTCTGGAAGAAGTAGTCAAGGATGCGGTGAAGCGTTCGCGCGTGGTGATTGCGACGGGCGGACTTGGCCCGACTGAGGACGACATCACGCGCAAAGTAGTCGCGCGCGCGCTCGGACGCAGATTGTCGCTCGACGAAAAACTCCTCGAAGAGATTCGCACGAAGTTTCAAAGGTTCGGCATGAACATGCCAGAGCGAAACTCGCGTCAGGCGATGGTTATAGATGGCGCTGAAGTCCTACCCAATCCGAACGGTTCTGCGCCCGGGCTTTACCTGGAGCAGGGAAGTTGCGCAATCGGTTTGTTGCCCGGCCCGCCGCGCGAAATGAAACCGATGTTCGAGAATCAGGTGAAGGCGCGGCTGGAAAAGATTGCGGGCGACGTGCGCTTCGCCACGCGCTTGATGCGCGTAACGGGCATGGGAGAATCCGCGGTCGATGAAAAGATTTCGCCGATTTACACGCAGTTCGAAAACCCGCAAACGACGATTCTCTTCAATAGCAGCGAAATCGAAATTCACTTGCGCGCGCACGGGCGGACCGAATCCGATGCCGAGTCTTTACTGGATCATCTTTCGCTCAAGCTCGAAGAGGCGCTTGGCAATTCCGTCTTTTCATTTCGCGGCGAGACGATGGAAGAAGTCGTCGGTCGACGGTTGGCGATGACGGAATTTACTCTGGCAATCGCGGAAAGTTGCACCGGCGGATTGATTGCGCAACGGCTGACCAGCGTGCCCGGCTCTTCAAAATATTTCATCGAAGGACTCGTGACCTATTCGAACGCATCGAAGACGCGTCTGTTAGGCGTGGACAAGAAACTGATCAAGGAATTCGGCGCGGTGAGCCAGCAGGTGGCGCGTGACATGGCGCGCGGCGTCCGGCATAAAGCGAAAACCGACTTTGGTTTGGCGGTGACTGGAATTGCCGGCCCCGACGGCGGCAGTGAAGAAAAGCCCGTTGGCCTGGTTTACATCGCACTCGCTGACGATGCGCACACGGAACACAAGAAACTTACGATCCCCGGCGATCGCGAACTAATCCGCTGGCGTGCATCACAAGCGGCGCTGGATATGCTAAGACGGAGACTGATTTAGAATTGTTGCCGCGGGGCAGGTTTACGCCGATAGATCAACATTCGAATATGCAAGAATGGCGACTGACGCAACATGACAGGCTCGTAAGGCCCTATTGGCTCTCCGTATTGAGAATCAGGAAACAGGTCTCGCAGAAGTGAATCATTTTTCACCACCACTACTAACCACTCTACATTTAGCTTTTCGAGAAAAGTGAGGAAACCCTCCCGGTCTTTGGGCGCGTCTGCTGAAGTGACAAACCGATCCTCTGGAATTCCCGAAAGCGCTCGCACAGTCCCTTCATCACAAAAGATTTTCGTTCCTGGGTCCACATTAAAGTGATGGCGCAGGTAGTTGGCCACGTGTCGTTGCGCCCCGTAGCGATTCAACTCGCCCACTCCACCGGCAAACTGCGCGGAAAAATTCACGGCGCACAGCACGACAATCGCGATCAGAATTCGTCGTGACCATTGCGGGCGGCGGCGAACGATTGCGAAGTAAGTCCAGGCGAGGATGGGAATACCCACACTGAAGAGAATCAGGCCGTATCGGGGAAAAATGATGGGCTGCTGATGCGTCAGGTAAGCAACAATCAGCAACGCCAGAAAGGGAAAGAAGAAAACGAGCAGGGGCAGTATTGAGTCGATGCTCGTTGGCGCGGGCGTCGCGTCGCCGGCGAGGTTCGCGTCCACGCGGTCAGCGACAACGCGCCGAGTCAAGCGCCTGACAACCAGCCAACCTGCGACCAGCGCCGCACAAAGAACGGCCAGATCGATCCCCGAAACCAGCATCGCCGTATCTTGGATCACGCCTCTCACCGAGAATTCGGCGAGCGCCGGGTTCTGAATCAGGAGCCAGTCTTTGTATTGGTCACGAACTTTAAAGCACGCGAGCCAATCGCCGGTGGCCTTCCACGAAACGTAAAACCAAAAGAGCGGCGCGAAAAGCATGATGAGGATCGCGGGAATCGAAACACGACGCTCTTTCCAAAACTGAATGGTGGGGATAAGCGCAATCAGCATCCAGCTCTCAACGCGCGTCAGCCCTGCAAGCGCGGCAAACACTGCCGCGACCACCCACCGCTTCTTCAGCACAAAGTACAAACTGCCGAGCACCAACAGCGCGTGCGGAACGTCAGTCATCGCTGAGGCAGAATTCATGATGTGCAGCGGGTTCAGCGCGATCAGCAGGAATGACAGAATAGCGGCGGTTTGGTGTTGAACGACGCGCAGAGTGATCGCGTACACGAAAAGACAAACGCCGACGCCGGCCAATGCCGAAACAATCTTTCCCGTGTAAAAGCCATTTCCGACGAACACGTTCGCGATGGCCGCAATGAACTGGTACAGCGGCAGCCAAAACCCGTAAACGTCGGTAATTACGAACGTGCCTGACTTAATTTTTGTGCTTAGTGTCCCGATGTCTCGGATGTAGACATACGCGTCGCCGAACGTGTTGGGCAAAAACAATGCGCCGAGCAGTCTTGGTATCGCCGCGACGGCAAACAAGAAAATCCACCATGTTCTCCCCCCCTCTCCCCTTTGCGGAGAGGGGCCAGGGGGAGAGGTTAAACGACTAGCTAACCCCTCCCTCAATCCCTCCCCACGAAGTGGGGAGGGAGAACGTTTTTCACCTTGAGAATTCGACGACACGGTTTCTGCGAAGGATATTCTAGCGCGACCCGCATACGACGGCCTCTTAAAACGCTTGCTTGTCCGTCATTGCGCCGCTTGTTATAGTCACCATTTAACATTCCTTAATGGCAACAGCGACGGCAGAGAAGGTCCTGGCCACAAATCGCGCGGCGTTTCATGACTATCACATCTCCGCGAAGTACGAGGCGGGCGTAGCCCTCGCCGGGACGGAAGTGAAAAGCGTGCTCGATGGCCGAATCCAATTGAAAGAGTCCTACGTTGGGATTCGTGAAGGCGAAGCATGGCTTTTCAATGCGCATATCTCGCCGTATTCGCACGGAAATCTTGCGAATCATGACCCTTTGCGCACGCGCAAACTGCTGTTGCATCGGCGCGAGATCGACAAGCTTGACCAGGCTGCTGCCGCGCAGGGAATGACGCTCGTGGTCACGCGCGTGTATCTAAAGGGACGCAGGATCAAATTCGAAATCGGAGTTGCTAAAGGCAAGAAGCTTTACGACAAGCGAGAGACTGAGCTGCGGCGCATCGTCGATCGCGAGACACGCGCGCAGTTGAAACAAAGAAATCGATAACGAGAGGCGCTTAAATAAATGGACGTCAGGGGAATTTCACAACCAATCAACAAGATCGATGCGGATGCTATCGCGGTGGCGGTCTTCAAAGGCGAGAAGCCGGACGACGGCGTGCTGAAAACTTTGGACAAGGCTGTCGATCGGGCGATTACTTCAATCATCAAGTCAGAAGAATTCGCAGCGAAGGAAGGCGAGACCGCTTACTTCCATCTCACCGATAGTGGACTGCAGGCGAAGCGGTTGCTTCTGATCGGGTGCGGCGAGCGCGGTGAGTACGGGCCCCGCCAGATCTCGCAGATGGGTGGCACTGCGGCGCGTTTCCTGCGCAGCAAAGCCGCAAAGACGATCGCCATCGTTCCGCGGGCGGACGGTGACGTTGAACGCGTCGCACAAGCGACAATTGGCGGCGCCATCATGGGACTGTTTGAGCCGGATAAGTACCGCACGAGAGACAAAGAAGACCGCCAGATCGAACGATTCGACGTCGTGATCGAAGGCGCTGACAAGAAAGCACTTGAACGCGGCGCGGAACGCGGGCGAATCATCGGCGAATCGGCGAACGTGACGCGTGACATGGCGAACGAGCCCGGCGGTTATCTGACGCCGACCGAAATGGCTGATCGCGCCAAGCAGATCGCGAAACAGTTCGGGCTGGCGATTGATGTTTTGGATCAGAAGCAGATCGAAAAGCTGGGCATGGGATCGTTCCTCGGCGTCTCACGCGGATCGGATGAGCCGCCGAAGCTGATCGTCATGAAGTACACGCCGGCGAAAAAGACCAGGTCGGCCGGCTTGTTGGCCCTCGTCGGGAAGGGAATCACATTCGATTCGGGCGGCATCTCTCTGAAGCCCGGCGAGAACATGGAATTGATGAAGTATGACATGAGCGGTGCGGCGACTGTCATCGGCACTATGCGTGCGATTGCGCAACTGAAACCGTCCATTCCTGTGCTTGGCGTTGCGCCCTGTTGCGAAAATCTTCCCTCAGGCAAAGCAACCAAACCGGGCGACATCCTGCGCGCGATGACGGGGAAAACAATCGAAGTCATCAACACCGACGCTGAGGGTCGTTTGATTCTTGCGGACGCGATCGCTTACGCGAAGAAGCTCGGCGCCACTCAGATCATCGACATGGCGACTTTGACGGGCGCGGTTTCGATTGCGCTCGGCGACGTGAACACGGCGATCCTCGGCACCGATCAAACCTTAATCGATTCTTTCATCGCCGCGGGCAAAGAAGTCGGCGAACGCTTCTGGCAGTTACCGCTCGACAAAGACTATTCGAACCAGATCAAATCCGACATCGCGGACATCAAGAATGTGGGCGGCAAGAAAGCCGGCACAATCACCGCGACGGCCTTCTTGAAAGAATTCGCCGACGGCGTTTCGTGGGCGCATCTTGATATCGCGGGCACTGCCTGGGGCGACCCGGCCACGCCTTTTCGGTCTAAGGGCCCAACCGGAGTTGCGGTGCGAACTTTGGTCGAATTCATCGAACGCTCGGCCGCCCAGAACGCATCTTAAGAGTCGCCGCCCCGCGGCGAACGGTGCTAAAATCTCCCTGAAACTGAGGATTCGCGCCGCAATTACGCGGCAAAAGCGAGCGCGTCTCCTTTTGTTCCCCTACGATGATCAATTATTACCAGGTCCTCGGAGTTAAGCGTTCAGCGCCCGCGAGCGAGATCAAGTCCGCCTATCGAAAGTTGGCGCGCAAGCAGCATCCCGATGTAAATCGTGGATCCGAAAAAGCTGCACGCGAGTTCGCGCTGCTTTCGCTGGCCTATCACACCCTAATCGATCCGCAGGAGCGCGCGTTCCACGATGTCCAACTCGACAAGGGCACACAAGCAGCTTCAATCCTGCATTCGGAGAATCCGCACGCGCAACGCGCGCGCGAGATGCAAGCGCGTTGGGACCGCGTCGTAAATCAAATTCTCGAGAATGATCGGCGCGAGAGTATTGCTCGCCAACGGGCCGTGTTTACGACGGTGTCGCTTTTTCTTTCGACGTTTTTCGTCGCTATGATCAAGCCGCCACTGTGGCAGTCGTTCGGCGTCGTCGGTCGCGCGATTCTCGTGACGCTATTCATGACCGGAGTGTGGCACCTGATTCGTCGCCTGCGCGAGTACTTCCGGCATTACACATACACGCCGCACGAAATTCATTATTCAATAACCGAAGAAGAGAAGGCTGAGGCAAAGCCATTCTCGAGATTTTCTGCTACAGCGTTTTTGTTAGGCGGCTATGTGGTGAGCCTGGGCATCGGTTTGTTAATCGGTTGGCATTCACAGGATTTCTTTTCAGATCTGGCCCTCTTGTTTCGCCATGTTCCCAGTGCGGTGGGCGCATCATCTTCGACAACGCTGCTTCTCATTTACGACTTGTTGTTTTACCCGCCAATCGCGGTTCTGATTATTGACACGCTGCATGCTGTCGCGTCGCGAATCGATGCTGGGAACTAACTAATGACAAATCAGCGGAAATTAAAACAGTGGGCGCGAATCGCGGGCATCGTTACCGCCATCACGGCATGCGTCATGTTCGCAACCTTCGTGGTCGGCCAGGAGAGTACTCGCCTGACACCGGTTCAGCGAGAAATTGAGCGGCAACGCCAGCGGCTGGGATCGCTGGAAGTTGAGGAACGGCGAGACGCGTTGATGCGTCTGGCGAATTTGAAGCGGCCCGAAGCGTCACGCGCGGCAGCCGCAGGGTTGAATGACGCGAGTCCGACCGTGCGAGCGGCGGCTGCCCACGCAGTCATCTCTCTGCCCAATCATGAAGTCGCAGCGCTGTTACTTCCGCTGCTCAAAGACAAAATTGAGTTCGTGCGCCGCGAAGTCGCCTTCGCGCTGGGCACAACTCGGCATCCTTCCGCACTCTCCGATCTAGTCGATTTGCTGAATCGCGACAAACAACCCTCGGTTCGCGCGGCGGCCGCGATTGCTTTGGGTGAGATCGGTACCGGCGCGGCCGTGCCCGCGCTCGCGCAGGTCATCGGCGGCGTCAGTTCAAAAAAGCAGAAGTCCAGAAGTGACGAAGAGGAATTCGTCGTCAGGTCAGCGGTCCGATCACTCGGACAGATTGGAAGTCGTGCAGCGCTGCCGGTTCTGATCGACGCGCTCAAGAATGAATCGAATTCGATCGACACGCGACGTGAAGCCGCAACGGCGCTCGGCCGAATTGGCGATGCCGCCGCTTTGCCCGCCTTGAACGCAGCCTTTCAAGCCAACGCCGATCCTTATCTTTCGGAAGCCGCACGCCTCGCTGTCCGTCAAATCAACCGCACAAAAGTAAAAGGCGCCGGAAATTAATCCGACGCCTTCGTAGTTCGCATGTGGTGCGGGTTAGCCTTCGGCGCGTTCGCCGCGACCCTGTCCTTTTTTCGCAGCCTTTGTTTCCTTAACCTGCGGAATCGGCAAGCCGACGCTTCCGGACCGGGCCGCGAGGCTCTTTTCCTGAGCCGGCATTTCCGGTATGTCCGCAATCAACGCACCGCCCGACTGTTTCGAAAAGACCAGCCGTTTTGTATCCGAATTCAGCCCGACGAACACCAGATCACCCAAGCCAATCTGTCCGGTCGCCACCAGATTCGATAGCGGGTAAACGAGGAATCGCTCGACCGCGCGCTTCAGGTGACGGGCGCCGTATTTGTAGTCGATGCCTTCGTCCAGCAGCATGTTCTTAGCCTCTGGAGAGCACTGAAACACGAACTTGGTGCCGGCCGAGATCATGATGCGATCCTGAACGGCCTGCAATTCCAGATCGAGAATCGCGCGCAGATGATGCTCTTTCAGCGAGCGGAACACGACCACTTTGTCGATGCGGTTCATGAACTCAGGCGAGAACTTTCGCCGGGCAGCTTCGACAGCCGTGCGATAGATTTTCTGATCGACTTCCGTGTCTTGCGGGTTCTTCACGCCTTTGCCCGGCGCGAAGCCGATGCCGCCGGAAATCAGTTCCGACATTTCGCGCGCCCCGAGGTTCGAAGTCATGATGACCATGCACTTCGAGAAATCAACGCGGCGATTGTCGCCCAGGGTCAGCGTCGCTTTGTCGAGAATTCCGAGCAGCAGCTGCCACAGCGCATCCGAAGCCTTCTCAATTTCATCGAACAGCACCAAGGTCAGTTTCAGATCATCGGTGTGCATCCGATCGAGATTTTCCTGTGTCAGCATCGGAGAAGTTTCGCGATGGCCCAGGTATCCCGGAGGCGAGCCAATCAGCTTGGCGATTTCGTGCGAGTGCTGAAATTCAGCACAGTCGATCTTGACGATCGCATTCGTATCGGCAAATAGAACTTCGGCGGCCGCTTCGATAACGCGAGTCTTGCCCGAACCGGTCGGTCCGAGAAACAGCATCGTGCCGATCGGACGGTTGATCGGATTCATGCCCGCGAGGAAAATCTGATACAGCCCGGCCATGCGCCGGACCGCCCGCTCCTGGCCCACAATCCGCCCTTCCAGGCGATCTTCAAAATCCTGGGCTCGCGGACTCTTTTGATCGGGGTCAAGAAAAACTGTCTGGTCCAATGACTCTAATTGTTTCTCTGGGGTTGCCATAATTTCTGTCCCACTCGTTACCACGTTGCCCTCGCTTCGCGGCGACTGGATCCTCCGTCTTCGACTAATGCAAAGGACGATCCGCTAATCGCAAAGATGCGCGCCGCGATTATTTCGTTCGCTTCGCCCGGAGCCTGACACAACGCCACACACGCTATATATACGACGTGCCGCGAAATGTCATCCAAAATATTTGAGCAGTTGTTAAGCGGAGTTAAGTGCTACGCGCTTACGTAACACCCGCGTGACAATTAGCGGCACTCCGTCACTGACACTTTGCAGTTAGTGCAAAGCGGTCGCGCGAGCAGGTACACGGAAAGGGCTGAGCGCTTCTCAAAACGTCAGGAGCCCGCGTTTCTCGTCTGACTGCTTCGAACCCATCGTGACTCTCGTCACAATTCCCAGCGGCCGCGAGTCATATCGATTGGAGGCGGAAAGAATTATCCGAAACAAGTTATGAAACTGATGAACAATCCGTTCAAAGACGATGAGTGGATGAGGAACATGGAATTTGCCTTGGTAAGAGCTTTCCTGCTGTTTGAAATTGCGCAAAAGCTGATCACGCTAATGATCGCTCAGGTTTACGACGCGCTGCATAAAATTGGCTGGGTATAAGCCAACTTGGATTGGCTCATGCGCATCGAGGTGATCCCAGATTCATGACTTTAAAAAAAAACCATTCAGCGAGGTCACATATCGCCACAGAGCGCCAGTCTATACACATGAGAGCGAAGAACTCTCAATTTGACAACATGACTCATTCGGAACTTTTTGAATTCGAAATTACGTCTGCATGAATCGACAAAAGGATCTTAAGCAAATGTTTCATCCATGTTCACAACAAAGAATGAGCCAAGAGTTGTCAAAGGAGGTTCCTCATGATGGTAGAGCCTGAAAGGCACTATAGCGACGCGGAATTATTTTGCGCTCAAGAGTATGACTGGATTGTGGCCACCGCCCGTCGAGCTTCCGTGAAATGGGGCTTGTCGGACTATGCCTCTGACATAGGGCAGGAAGTCTGCAAGAAAGCCAGAGACATTCCGAATGAAAAGTGGGCCGGTATAGAAAACAAGAAAGCCTATATTGCCAGGGCTATTATCCGTAAGGCGTATGACTTGTGCCACAGAGACCAGAATCTGGAGCCTTTGACCGAAGCAATTTTGGAAAGTGCTCCGCACCGCCGACGATCGAATCCGCTTGAAGCGCTTGAGGCGGCAGACGAAATTGAACATATATATCGCAGGCTATCTGACGCAGAGCGGCGATTGTTCGATTTGTTGTGGAAAGAATGTTCGGCGTTCGAGATCGCTAAATGCCTCGGCATTAGTGACGCAACGGCTCGGAAACGAGTCTCCAGACTGAGGATGAAACTCAGTCTATTGTGTCAAAAACCCCAAATTTCAGTTCTACGCGAGCCGATTGGTGTCGGAGACATCAGCGCGCCAATCAGCTTGTCGTATTGAGAATTCTTACAAACACGTGTGCGAGGGAGGAGATCCATGAACAACAAAACCGGTCAACGCGATGAGGAGACCACGCGGCACGACCAGCCCAGAAACTTCAATCTCAGCGGAACTTTATCCGATAGTTTGGCAAAGCTGCGCGGTGTCAGACAGTTGGGCAAAGACAAACTTGGGCTGCGGGAAGCGATTGCCGTAGCGCGTGAACAAGGCGAGGCGTATAGGAGATGGTGTGAACGGCGAACCTTGATTGGGCGGGTTCAGGTATGGGTTGAGGGCCGTCTTGTAATAACCGTTAGCCCTCAGGAAAACTCTGTCAATCTAAAGGCTTTCAACTTTGACGTCGCGTCGCCACGCAATGCTGTTATGCAGATTGTGAAGGCGGACGAGAGTGAAGAGCGAGTTGTCTTGCTTAACTTGCCACTGAGCACGTTTTCACCCAACAGTCCGCCAGAAACTACTCTTTTGCCAAATGGACAAACGATCACTCTGAAGATCGCTCCGCAAGAGAACGGCCGATTTGATGTAGAGATCGTTTTTGCGGCAAAAGAAGAGGCTTCGGACCGACAGAAGGAACACAAGCCGTTGTTGCTGGAAAAGGGAATCGGTGTGGGTGCCAAAATGGCTTCCGTCAGCAATTGGGGGTTTTCCCCAACGCTGCTTAACCCGCCCGTCATTGCCAGAAACTGGACGGGTCACTCGGCCCTCGCTTTTTCGATGATCGTCGTAATGCTCTTTGGTGCAATCTGTGGCCTGATGGCGTTGGACAGTGGCAAGAGTTTATCCGTTGCGGAGAATCCAACCCAGCATTCCACTACAGACGATTCAAGCGCCAGAAGGTCTTTTACGGTTAGGCCCTTTACCAGGCATGTAACGGTGTTATCTAAAACCAGTCCTTCCCTCGATAGAGGTTCTGTTCAGGCCCAAATGGATCGGGCAGATGCTTCACTGGTTGCTGGTGACCCCAGAGAGTCCAACGGCGCGGGAGACAAGGAAGAGCGTGGATTGAAGTCCCACTCTGAAACTGTGGCGGCCGATTCCCGGAGAGCGGATACTGAGTCAGAAACTCCGGCCGTGAAAAACCGCCAGGTCGTGGATCGATCTGAAAATGAAGGAATCACAGCTTCGGACGAGCCGAATCAAAACAAAACTTTAGGTCGTTCGAATTATTCAGCTGCAAATGGACACTGCGCCTACCGATGTGTTGGTGCTGGTCACTGCCTGGCTGGATCGCGTGCCGGACAATCGCGGTTCCGACTCGTATCAGGCCTCTCGATTCAGCGGCGCGCGATCGTGCCGAAACCATAAGCTGCCTCAGTCGTAGTACTCGAGTCCGAGGTGGGTGATGAGGTCTTCGCCGCGCAGATGCCGCAGCGTGTTTTTCAGCTTCATCAGTTGAATGAAAATGTCGTGTTCGGGGTACAAGCCGGGCGCAGTCATGGGCGATTTAAAGTAGAAGGAAAGCCACTCTTGCACGCCTTTCATGCCGGTGCGTTGGGCCAAATCGAGGAAAAGCGCCAGGTCAAGAACGATCGGAGCCGCCAGAATTGAGTCGCGACAGAGAAAGTCGATCTTGATCTGCATCTTATAGCCCATCCAGCCGAAGATATCGATGTTGTCCCAACCCTCTTTATTATCGCCACGCGGCGGGTAGTAGTTGATGCGCACCACGTGCGAAAAGTCTTTGTAGAGCTCCGGATAAACATCGGGTTGCAGGATGTACTCCAGCACCGAAAGTTTTGATTCTTCTTTTGTTTTGAATGAATCCGGATCGTCAAGTACTTCACCATCGCGATTACCGAGGATGTTGGTTGAGTACCAGCCGTCCAGGCCCAACATGCGCGACTTCAGGCCGGGTGCGAGGATCGTCTTCATCAATGTCTGACCGGTCTTGAAATCTTTTCCACAGACGGCGACGCCATTCTCGTTTGCCAAATCCATGAGCGCGGGAATGTCCACCGTAAGATTTGGCGCGCCATTCGCGAACGGAATCCCCGATTTCAAAGCGGCATAAGCGTAGATCATCGACGGCGCAATGGCTTTGTGATTTTCGCGCATCGCCTGCTCGAACGATTTCAGCGTGCGATGAACAGCGTGCTGCTTCATGAATACTTCGGTCGACGCCGCCCAAATCATTACCAGCCGATCGCATTTGTTCTTGCGCTTAAATTCAGCGATCTCGTCGATTAGCTGGTTCGCCAGCTGCAGTTTGTGCTTGCCGGTTTTAACGTTCGTGCCGCTGAGGCGTTTGACGTACGACTGGTCGAAGACAGCCTTCATCGGCTTAATCTTCTGGAGCGGCTTCTTCAGTTTCGCGACGATATCTTTCTCAAGCACGCCGGCTTGCAGCGCGGCTTCATAGGCTGAATCAGGGAAAATGTCCCAGGCGCCAAACACCAGGTCGTTGAGATCGGCGAGCGGGAGAAAGTCCTTAATTTTGGGCACGCGGTTGTCCGTACGCTTACCCAGACGAATCGCACCCATCTGTGTAAGGCTGCCGATCGGCTCGGCCAGACCCTTCTTAATTGCTTCCACGCCGGCGATGAATGTGGTGCTGACCGCGCCCAGGCCGACCAGCAAAACGCCGAGCTTACCTTTAGCAGGCGCGACTTCCGCGCCCTTCTGTACTGGCATTACTAAGAATTTACCTCCGGATATTTAGGACGAATGACTAGACCGACGATGATACATGAGACGTGCGCGATTCGCACGTGCGCGACTCTAAGCTGCAAGCATGCGCGCCGGATTGTTTGTGATGAGCGCGTGGATGCCTGGCGTTTTGGCGCGAGCGGTCCAAGCTGGATCGTCCACTGTCCAGACAACGACTGGCAGGTTTCGGTCGCGCGCTTTCTGTGAGCTTCGGCCGCGCGAGCAGCCGATGCGGCAGTAGTTCGTCGGCACCGCAGTCAGTCGCGGCGTGTAGCATTGAGTCCGCACGCCAACTCACATTAGGTCGACGCTGCGGCGCGAATAATGCGCCCGTCCGAATAGAAGAATTTAACGATTTAGTTTCGGTTATGGCCGGGAGCTCGAAACTAACTACTACCACGCGGGCCTGGAAGCCGAATTGAACGATTGCGTCAGAAACGGCTCGCACCAGATCGCTCGACGAGTCTGCGCCGTCGGTTTTGAGTTCAACGTAGATAACGCCTGGCTGGTCGCGGAAGAATTGAAACACCTCGGAGAGTGTCGGCACGCGTTGCTGCTCGTATTCATTGCGCGCCAGCGGCGGATGTGCGCGATTGAACCAACTGCCGACGTTAACATTCGCAAGTTGTTCGGAAGTCATCTGGGCGACTTCTCCTGACGTCAAACCCGTGCGGCGCAACGTTGCGTCGTGAATTACAACCGGGACGCCGTCTTTTGCAAGTCGCACATCGAGTTCAATCCCATCTGCCCCGTCGGCAAGCGCGCGTGCGAATGCTGCCAGAGTGTTCTCCGGTGCGAGAGCTGAAGCGCCCCGGTGACCAATTATTAATGGGCTGCGTTGTGAAATCGCGTTTCGGGGTGTGGCGCGCGTTTAGTTGCGCGCAATAGCCGCATCTCGATAGGTGACGCGCTTGAGATTGATATCGACATTACCGATCTGAGCCTTGACCTGGGCCTTCACCGGAATGTGACGCGCGTCATCTGTCATCCAAATTACCAGCGTCCCGCGCGGGCGCACCGCACGGTTGCCATCAAAAATGGCGGGCTCGACCCGGACCGTATTCACGCGTCCGACAGCCGTGCCCATTTTTTTCCCGGGGACGACGTTCACCACACATCGATAGGGCCGACCGGCATCCACCATCATGACTTCAAACGTTTGGCCGGGCTTGAGATTTTGGGTGCGCACGAAATAAATCAAAGTCAGCACGTCATGCACCGGACTATCGATGGCGAGCGTCGTTGCATTCGGCTTCTCATCTCGCTCGCTTTCGGTCCAAACAGCCTTGCCCGTCCCCGTGTCGAACGTGGCTTCACTATTAATCGTGGTGCGCTTGTCCTTGTACGTGCTTTTCGTTCGCAGCACGGAAAAAGGCAGCGCATCAGCCACCGATTCGACGTGTATGTGAAAGTGGTTGCCGGTTAGCCGGAGAAGGAAACCCTTCGACACAGCATCGCCAACCATGCTCACGTTGTTGTTGCTCGCCAGATTCGCGCTGAATCGCAGCTCGCCGACGTCAATGCCCCGCAACAGTCCGCGATTGATCTCCGCCTTGTAGAGGAGTTGCTCGCCGCGCGCGAACGGCAAGTCCGCCGTTTGCTTCTGCTGTGCGAACGCGACGCCCTGAATGCTCAACAGAAGTAGCAAGGCGACGCGAACTGAAAGCTTGAAAATCCGACTTCTCATATCAATAACGAAAGTACCAGGCCTTGAGCGCTAACACGGTCCACGCAATCACAAAACCGATCGCCGCCTGATACTCGCGATAGCGCTTGTAGAGCGTCGCATCAAACTTCGCACCCGCCTTCTCACGATAGGGCCGCGGCCGCGGGATAAACAATGGGACCGCCTGAGCGTACCGGCGATACTTATGTCCGAACAGCCCTTCCAGCGTCGCGGATTCGACGCGCATGACAGGAACATAGATGCCCAGGAACAGCGCGGCAAACAGGAGGGCCAGCGCCCAACGACCGGCGGCGACAGTAAAACCGATCCCAATTAAGAAACTCCCGAGGTAGAGCGGGTTCCGTGTGTATGCATACGGGCCAGTAATCGCCAGGGCGTCATTCTTCCGCAGGTGGCCCGACGCCCACGCGCGCAGCCCAAGTCCGAGCAAGCCAATGACGCCACCGATCGCGAGGGTCCAGGGCCTCGGCCGCGCCAGCAAAACAAAAATCGGCGCGATCAGGAATCCCAGCGGCACGCGCCAACGTTGAAACCATGTTCCGCCTCGGCGTGCGCTCACGGCAGCGGCCTCACAAATATTTGAATGTTATTGAGAAGTAGCCAACGAAGGCGAGTAGTAGAAAAGCAAAAGTCCGAAGCGCAAAGCAGACGTAACTGCTGGCGCGTTGCCCGCAGCGTCTCCCCAGACATCAGCTCGCGCTTCGGACTTTCAGGCGTGAGATGAGATGGTGCCAAACCGCGTTGTCCCTGATTTTTGTAAAAAGTTTTCAGACGGCTACCTCCAGCCGCTGCCGCATTACCCTCTGCGCACGGTCGAACACTTCCTCAGGGGCAATCGCAGTCATGCAGCGATGATCGATCGGGCAGTCGCGCAACATGCAGGGCGCGCACTCCGGCGGCTGACGAATGATCTCGCCCGCAGGGCCAAACGGCCGCGTGGTTAGCGGATTAGTCGGCCCGAAGATTACGAGGGTCGGCGTAGCCACGGCCGCCCCAATGTGGGCCGGCCCGGTGTCGTTGGTAATCAGGACATCGGCGACGCTGATGAGAGCGAGGACTTCTGAGACTGAAGTTTGGCCCGTGAGCACCAGCGGCGGCCGTCGGGTCATCGCCGCGACGGTTTGGGACACATCGAGTTCGCTCGGTGCGCCAATCAGTGCGACCGTCGCGCCGGTGTCCGCGAATTGATCCGCCAACGCCGCATATCGTTCCGCCGGCCAGCGCTTGGCGCGGCTGTTCACTGATCCGGGGCAGAGCAGAACCAAAGGTTTCGTAGGTTCCGCCTTTCGCTCTCTCAAAAGCCTGCGCGCCTGTCGTTTTTGATTGTCAGAAACTGAAATCCCAAAATCTGGCGCCGATGGTTCAGCGGTGGAGCCAGTCAAGAGCTTTTCGAGTTCCGCGACGAGATTTAGGTAATAGAAGATCTCGTGACGTTCGTTTTTCCATCCGGGGACAGGCAGTGCGTGATTCAGGAGTAACGAACGCCGTTCGGTCGCGTAACCAACGCGCAGCGGCACGCGCGCCATGAATGAAATAGCCGCGGCTTCGACGGCATTTTGCAAGAGGAGCGCGAGATCGAACTCCCGCTGTTTCCACGCGTAGACCTGATCGAAAAATGATTTCAAACCGGCGCGTTCGTAAACCAGCACATCATCGATGTAATCAGCGCCGGCGAAGACTTCAGCCGTGCCCGGCTTCGAAACCACTGTGATGTGCGAGTTCGGAAACAAACGGCGCAACTCGCGTAGTGCGGCGACACTCATCACCGCGTCGCCGACCCAATTGGGCGCGCGGACGACAATGCTGCTGACGTCGTGCGCTTTGATCAAATCAAACTCCGCAGCCCTTCTGCGATTCCCATCTGCGGCCGCCAGCCTAGTTCCTCTCTTACTCGAGTCAAATTCGAAATGTAATTCAGCGGTACCGGCGGCGGCAACGGATTCTCGTCGTCAATGACCGGATTGCACTGAATGATCTCGGCGGTCCTATCTATAATCTCACGCAGAGACAGCGCATACCCTTTGCCGCCGCCCAGATTATACAGGCCGTGCGTCACCGGCGAATCGATGAAGGCCTGGCAAGCGCGCGAAAAGTCGTCAACGTGCAAAATGTCGCGCACCGGCGTGCCTTCGAGCGGTAGGCGAATCGGCCAGCCACGCTTCACCGACTCAACATAGTGCGTCACGACCCCGTTGACGTTTCCTTCCGATGGGCGGGCGTACACCGTCGAAAGCCGGAAGATGCACGATCGGAAGTTTCGTTCAGCAGCGTAGTATTGCACGTACTTTTCGGCTACGAGCTTTGACCATTCGAGTGCGCTGTGACCCGCGTATTCCGTGCTGCACGTCTCGGAAACTTCTTCAAACGCGTCGGCATGCGGCCCATAGACATCTTTTGTCGATGCGAAGAGGAAAACCGACCCGGGTTCCATCTCACGCAGCAGGTTGATGGTGCCCTCGACGTTCGTGCGAAATGTTTGTTCGGCTTCGGCGGGATCTTTACTGAGGTGGGCGGCCAGATGAATTACCACGTCGTAAGCACCGGCGCGGGCGGCGTCCAGCGGGCTGAGCACATCCAGATGAGTGCGTCGCGAAAGGTCTTCGCCATTGAAAAACGAGCGGACGTGAGTGCCGAGATAACCGCTGCCGCCTGTAACTAAGACTCTCAATTTAGTTTCGAGTTCCGAGTTTCGAGTTTCGAGTTTTTCACGAATTAATATGCAACTAACTCGGAACTCGAAACCCGAAACTCGAAACTATTTAGTCTTCCAGCGCACACCGTCTTTGGTGTCTTCGAGGGTGATGCCGCGTTCGGCCAAATCATCGCGAATCTCATCCGCGCGAGCAAAGTCGCGGCGATGACGTGCCTCCTGCCGTTCATCAATCAACGTCTGAATTTCGTCGTCGAGCAATTCGCGCTGCGGGTTTCCAAAGATGTTCAGCACGCTGTCGAATCGTTCGATCGCCGAGATTAATTCACGCCGGTTGTCGTCGAGCAGCTTGCCCTTCGCAAGCTCGGGATTAACCGCGCGCGTCAGATCGTGAATGGCCGCCAGCGCGACCGACGTGTTGAGGTCGTCGTCCAGGCCGGCTTCAAAGTCTTTCAGCGCTTGTTCAGTTGCGTGACGAACCCCGTCGTTGCTGCCGGCCTCTGTCCTGGCTTCGTCGAGTCGCGCACGAAAATCCCGCAGACTCTCGACCGTTCGCTCAGCACCTTGTAGTGCGTCAAACGTGAAGTTCAATTGCTTTCGAAAGGGAACGCTCAGAAGGAAGTAACGCACGGCCGCAGCCGAAAAACCTTTCGCCGCAATGTCGCGAAACGTGTAGTAGTTGCCTTTCGACTTCGACATCGTCTCGCCTTCGACTTTCAAGTGTTCGAAGTGATACCAGTAGCGCACGAACTGTTTTCCCGTCGCACCCTCGCTCTGCGCAATCTCGTTTTCGTGGTGTGGAAAGACGAGATCGACGCCGCCGAGATGCATGTCGAAGGTCTCGCCGAGATATTTCATCGACATCGCCGAACACTCAATGTGCCATCCCGGACGACCGCGGCCAATCTGGGTTTCCCAACCGGGTTCGCCCGCTTTCGTCGCTTTCCACAGCGCAAAGTCGCGCGCGTCTTCCTTTTCGTAATTGTCCGTGTCCACGCGATCGCTGCCGCCGGCGATGTTGCCGGCGAAATTTATCTTCGCGAGCTTCCCGTATTCAGGAAACGAAGTAATGCGGTAGTAGATCGAATCGTCGGATCGATAAGCGTGGCCGCGCTGCTCGAGCTTTTCGATCATGTCCGCCATTTCGGCGATGTGCTGAGTCGCGCGCGGAGCGACGTCTGGGCGCTCGCAGCCCAGCGCGTCGAAGTCTTCCCAGAAGGCGTCGATGTATTTCGCGGTGTAGTCGTCGATCGACTTTCCGGCCTTCTGGGCCTGCGCGATGATGCGATCATCGACGTCCGTCAGATTCATGACCGAAGTGACGCGGAAGCCTTTGAATGTTAGATAACGACGCATCACATCGGCGGCTATCGCCGAACGGAAATTTCCCACGTGCCCGTAGTCCCAAACTGTCGGACCGCAGTAATAAAACTTCGCCTCGCCTTCAACCAGCGGCGTGAACTCTTCAAGCCGTCCAGAGAGCGTGTTATGAATGCGCAACATTGAAAGCGAGGATAGGGAAGGGAAATCAGTCAGTCAAACAAACTAAGCGTCTGGTTTAGGTCCCAGAACACAGATGGGGCTTACTAAACCTCATAGATGAGGCGGTACTTCTGATAAACTGAAAACTCCAAGAATCGGTGCGAATTTCGTGTAGGAGATCGCCAATGGCACAACCTGAAGGCAATGGCTGAAAAAGTCACAGGAATTCAAACGTCTGTACTTAAGTGGGCGCGTGAATCACAAGGCTATTCTATTGATGAAGTGGCCTCCCGACTGAAACGTGACCCTGCTGAGATAGCCGCATGGGAAACGGGCGATGAGAGTCCTACCTACGTCCAACTAGAAACGCTGGCATACAAGATTTACAAGCGTCCGCTCGCAGTCTTCTTCTTGCCGGAGCCGCCGGCCGAACCTGAGCCGGAACGAGAATTCCGTACCCTGCCGGATTACGATCTCGAAAATCTAAGCGCCGACACCCGTTATCAGATTCGCTTCGCCCATTCGCTACAGCTGTCCTTGATTGAGTTGCTTGACGGCGTTAATCCCGCGCCGCGAGTGATATTCCGTGATATTCGTCTTTCCCTCCAAGACAACGTACAACGATCTGCCGAAAGCATTAGACAATACCTTCGAGTTGACCTAGAGACTCAATTAGCGTGGCGAAGCAGCGATGTTGCACTCAAGGCGTGGCGCAATGCCATTGAAGATGCCGGCGTCTTCGTTTTCAAACATGCGTTTAAAGAGAAACAAATATCAGGGTTCTGCCTTCTGCATTTGGAATTTCCCATCATCTATCTCAATAACAGCACAACCAAAACGCGACAGGTTTTTAGTCTTTTTCACGAACTTGCGCATCTTCTTTTTAATATAAACGGTATCTCAAAATTTGACCCTGAATACATTCGGGAGCTTCATCCCCCAGAGCGTCGGATCGAACAGTTCTGTAATTCCCTGGCTGCCGAGCTGTTAGTGCCGACTACAGATTTCGACCAACAGGTGCTAGGTATCGCACGTGTTGACGAAGCAATAGTCGAAAGACTGGCAAATCGGTATTCAGTGAGTCGTGAAGTTGTGTTGCGGCGAATGCTCGATAAACGGCTCGTATCTCAACAAACCTATGAAGAGAAAGCCGCTCAGTGGAGTGCTCAGGCAGAACGGCGTGATGCTGACGGCGGCAATTACTATGCGACTCAAACATCGTATCTTGGCGAGCATTACTTAAAGCTCGTTCTAGGTAAACACTATCAGGGCAAGCTGACGCTCGAACAAGTCGCTGACTATTTGGGGGTTAAGCCCAAAAACGTCCCCAGGCTCGAGGAATTCGTGTTTCAGGGGGCAGCTCCTGCGTGACTTACATCTTCGACACAAGTTCTTGTCGCATTCTTAGGCACTACTATCCAAATCGGTTTCCTTCTGTCTGGGCTGGGTTGGATCAGTTGGTAGCCGCAGGCGAAGTCATCTCTACTAGAGAGGTTTTTAACGAGTTGGAGCAATTCGACGATCCCGGGCCCGTGCTTAACTGGGCGAAGCACCACAAGGAGATTTTCACAACCCCCACGAATGAGGAAACTGAGTTTGTTGCCCGCATCTTTCAGGTCCAGCATTTTCACGCTCTAATAGCTCAAAAATCAATCCTGACTGGACGCCCGGTTGCCGATCCCTTTGTCGTAGCTGCAGCAGCGGTAAGGAACGGGACAGTAGTTACTCAGGAAGTAATGAAACCTAATGCCGCAAAGATACCCAATGTCTGTGCGCATTTTAACCTCCCGTGCATGAACTTAGAAGAATTCATGACCGACCAGGGTTGGAATTTTTAGTACCGCAACGGAATAACTGTTTTACTGGCGCTTAGACTGATGCCTGTCCGATGTGCAGTCCATGACTGAGTTTACGGCCGAATCGTTTGTAGCGGGATTAGCCATCGTTGGCGCCGTCATCATCGTGTCGGCGCTGCTTTCCGGGTTGATTGATCGCAGTCGTCTGCCGCAGGTGGCTGTGTTTCTCGCACTCGGAGCGGCCCTTGGCCCTTACGGTCTCGCTGTTCTGAACGTCTCGCTACAGTCTCCAATCCTGCGGATCGTCGCCACCTTGAGCCTGGCGCTGGTTCTGTTTACCGACGCGATCTCGCTTAACATCGCCGACGTCCGGCGTCACGCCACCCTGGCATTTCGGCTTCTGGGTCCGGGGACAATAGTTACTGCGGCAATCATCGCGTGGGCCGGTTGGTGGCTGCTCGGATTTTCAGTTCCGGCTGCCGCGATTCTGGGCGCCGCACTCGCCTCAACCGATCCAGTTTTACTGCGTGGCTTACTGCGTCGCCGAGACATTCCGGAAGACGCGCGCAAACCGCTGCAGCTCGAAAGCGGGCTGAACGATGTCGTGCTCCTGCCCATCGTGCTGGTGGCGATGGCTTTTCTTGGAGGCGGCTCGCCCGATCGCGCCGGCCTGGCAACACTCGGTCTAAAACTTTTCATTCTTGGTCCGGGAGCGGGAGTAATGGTCGGGCTAGTTGCCGTAGCCGCGCTCGATCTGATCAGAAAGCGCCTCGGCGTGCGGCGCGACTATGAATCGCTTTACTCGCTCGGCGTGGCGTTCACCGCGTTCGCGGCTGCTGAATCGGTGCATGGCAGCGGATTCCTGGCGGCGTTTGCCGCGGGCATAACCATTGCCGCGCTGGACGTGGAGCTTTGCGATTGCTTTGTTGAGTACGGCGCAGTCACGGCCGAAATGTTTTTGCTCTTCACCTTTGTGCTGCTCGGAGGCTCTTTGATCTGGAGCGGGTTCACGGTGATCAGCGTCCCGAGTTTGTTGTTCACCGCGATCGCAGTGCTGATTAGAACGCCGGTGTATTTGCTATCGCTGCTGGGTTCAAACGTACATCCGCGCGGGCGTCTGCTTATCGCGTGGTTCGGTCCGCGCGGACTCAGTTCTTTGCTGTTGATTCTTCTGCCCGTGTTCGCCGGCGTGCCCGGCAGCGATCAATTGTTCGCCGTCTGCTCACTGGTGGTGCTGGTTTCAGTCGTCGTGCACGGTGGGTCGCCGATGCTTCTGGCGAGATTGGCGCGCCGGCGCGCGTTGCGGGAAGGGCTCGTTACCAGCGTGCCGCCGGGCTTTACCAGTCAGGAGCTGCATTCAATTGCGAAGTTACCGGCCGCGGTTGCGCCCGAGTCCGGGGACGTCTCTTCCGCTGCTGAACTTGCCGCGGCCACTCTCGAAACAGAAATCGCTTCGCAGACAATTTCAATAGACGAATTAAAGCGTCTTTGGCAAGCGAACGAGCCGGTGGTGATCCTCGACGTGCGCACTGAACGGAGTTTGGAAGACAGCGTCAGTCAGGCGAAAGGCGCGGTGCGTCTGGTGCCGGACGACGTGGTTCACGAAGCGAGAAAACTCGGTCTCGATCCGGAGGCATGGCTGATTGCCTACTGTGCTTGACCAAACGAAGCGACCAGCGCCCGGGTGGCGCAGGAACTCAGACAGGCAGGTTACAAAAATGCACGCGCCCTGGAAGGCGGCTGGAAGGCCTGGCAAGAAACCGGCCTGCCCGTCGAACCTCGATCGACATAAGTCGGTTCGAAGTGACTCGTCAGCGTGCCAACATTAAAACGAGGATAGGGGAGGATAGGGAAGGGCGAAGTCAGTCTGGCGATCGCGTTTTGTTTAGCTGCGTTCGCGAGGGATTGGATCAAACGCGCGCGTCGTATGTTCAGTAACGCTCGGCGCCGGTTCGGACAGCGAGCGGGCATGCCTGGCCTCGAGCTCGTTTGTTTGCGGACCCTTGAACTCATGGTCGTGGCGCGGCTCGTCCTTCAGGGGCTTACGTCTTAACAGAAGCAGAACAAAGAATGCTTCCAACGCCACAAGCAGCAGCAGACTCGTCCAAGCGACAGCCATCACCTGTCCCGAATCAAGGCGCACTGCGTTCAGCATAAAGATGAGGAATGTAATGCCCGGTAAGCCAAGGACGAAAACACCCGCCATTGCGCTGACCAGGAGTTGCGGACGCACTTCTCTGAATTCAAGACTTGCTTCCGTTGAAGGCAGTCGGGCGCCGCAGTAGTTGCAGAAGCTCAGGCCTTTCGCGAGCGCGACCCCACAGGTTGAACAATACATGTTCTATCTCCTGCACCGACTACGCTAATTCGTCACGCAAAGTTCACCGATTGAGGCACATCTAATCGGAAAAGTGCTGAAAGCCTTGCGGCTGCAGGTCCCATTCGCGCGTCTTTTCCCGGATGCGAATGGCGGTCTGGGAAGTAATCTCGCCGATATGAGAAATCGGAATCCCATCGACGAACTTCGGCAGCCGCGCTACGTTCTCAGGAGCGACCGTGAATAGGAGCTCAAAGTCCTCACCGCCATGCAAAGCGAGCGCAAGTGGATCGAGCGCGCGACGGCCGCAAAGTTGGACCACATGGTCATCAAGCGGAAGCGATGCGGCGTCAATCGTCGCGCCCACTTTGCTCTCGGCGCAAAGGTGATGCAGGTCGGAAGACAGGCCGTCGCTGATGTCGATCATTGCGGTGGCAAGATGCTCTTCACCGAGAACGATGCCCCAGCCGACACGCGGTTGCGGAGAGAGTTGGCGGAGGAGAAGCTCTTGTATGGAATCGTCGTCAGTGTCCGCCTGCGGTCTGCCGTCTGCCGCCTGCTGACTCCCGTTGCCCTCGCTCACGCTCGGGCTTCTGACACGTGCGCCGAATTCGATTAGCTTCAATCCCGCTGCAGCACCGCCGAGACTGCCCGTTACAAAAATTTGGTCGCCGGGTTGTGCCGTGGATCGCAAGACCGCCCGGCCAGTCGTTACTTCACCTACGAGAATTGAATCGATGACAATTTGCTGCGACGCCGAAACATCGCCGCCCGCGAGCGTGACTCCATATCGATCAGCCAGTCCCAAATAGCCGGCGAAGAAGTCGTCTTTGAAGCTGGTATTCCAAACCCCGTTCGCAAAACCGAGAGATGCAAGCGCCCAGCGTGGACGCGCGCCCATGGCCGCGATGTCTGACATTGAAACCGCCAGCGCTTTGTGACCGAGGAGTTGAGGTGGCGTAGTTTGCGGATGAAAGTCGATGCCTTCGACGAGCAGGTCCGTCGTTAAGACAAAGTCGCGATCGGAGTATTGTCGAATCACTGCTGCATCGTCACCGATTCCGACGCTTAGCCGCGAAGATTGTTGGCGTGATCTGGTTTGCTCGCGAAGCCGGCGGATGAAATCGAACTCGTTCATGGGATGTAGCGCAAGCTGGTAGCTTGCGCGCGCAAACTACCAGTTTGCGCTCCACCGCTCTAAAGGTTGCGGCGCAGGGATTCGAGGCCGCCCTGAATGGTTTCGATCGAAGTCGAGAAGGAAAACCGCACGTGACCTTCACCGTCGGGCCCGAACACCACGCCGGGAACGGTGGCTACCTGGGCGCGGTTCAACAAGACTTCCGCCGCTTCGCGACTGTTGGTGCTGATGCGCGTCACATCCGGAAATGCGTAGAACGCGCCCGCCGGTGGATCGCAAGTCAGACCGAGCTCATTCAATCCGCCGACTAACAAGTCGCGTCTGTCGCGATAAGCGGCACGCGAAGTCTCCAAAAAATCTGAGTCGGTCGTGAACGCTGCGAGCGCCGCCCACTGCGTCGGTGTCGAGACTCCGTTGGAAGAATACAAAAGCGCTTTGCGCAGGCCAGTCATCCACGGTTCAGATGCCACTGCGTAGCCAATGCGCCACCCGGTCATCGCATATGACTTCGACAGCGTGAAGGTCGTAATCGTTCGTTCAAACATGCCGTCGAGCGACGCGATCGAGAAGTGCTCGCGGTCGTAAACGATGTCTTCGTAAGCTTCGTCGGCGATGATGATGAGGTCACGATCGACAGCAAAGCGCGCGACTGCCTCGGCCTCAGCTCGCGTAAACACAACTCCAGAAGGATTGGTCGGGGTGTTGAAGTAGATCGCGCGCGTGTTCGGTGACGCGTAGCGCGCCAGGGTCGCTGCGAATCCGTCCGCACGCGCCGCCTGGGTGGGCACGAGCACGATACGTCCCCCACTGTGCGCGACCAAATCTTTGATAGGAGTCCAGAACGGCGAGAACACCAGTACCTCATCGCCGGGATTGACCACCGATTGGAACGCGGCGAACAGACCCTGCATACCGCCAATGACAACGAGGACGTTTTCGACCTTCGCCGGAATATTGTTGCGCGTGCGCAGCTTGTCAGTGATGGCCTGGCGCAATTCAGGAATGCCGGACGAGGGCGCGTAGCGAGTCTTGTTATCTTTCAGCGCGGCGACCATTGCGTCCTTAATATAGTCAGGCGTCGGCCGGAAGGGTTCGCCGCCTTCGAACTGATAGACGCTCGCGCCCTGCGCCCGGAGTTCCATGACCCGATTACGGATGTTTACGATGTCGGAAAATCCGACTTCATCAAAGCGCGCGGCAAGGCGAAAGGCATCAACAGCAGGTGCGCTCACTTGTATGAAACCTCCAAACTGAACTGAGGAAAAGATTGGATAACGCGTGATTATAGACCTCGAAAATGCGCGCGTCCATTTACGCGTTCGCAACTATCGGGAGGGATTGAAGACGGTTATAAGTACCGACTGCGAACTTAGGCTGGAAGGTTCAAAAGCCGGCGGCGCTTGAACCTTCCAACCCTTTCATTCTCAGATCAGACGCAACCTTACGGTTGGGTTACGCCGGCGAAGGTGACCAGATCGGCCACGGTGAAATCCCCGGGCGTCGTCGACGGTAACATCGGCGTGAATCCACCCGAGACATTCAGATAAGAGGAGGCATCGCGTTTCAGGATTCTGACGAAAGTGTCCGCGACAATTCTTCCACCGACAGGCCCTAACTGGTTGCCGCCTCCGAGGACTGCCGCCTCGCGGAGGATGTAATACCACAGGGGCGTCTTGTTTAGCAGCACGCCACCGCTGGAGTTCAGCACGGCAACTTCGTTCGCTGGCAACCCCGCGGTTATCTGCGCCGCGGTCATGGGCGCAATGCCGAAAGAAGTGGCCATGCCCTGTCCACTTGGCAGACCAAGAGCCAAGCCTCGCCTGAGATTCCGCGTGGCCAGAATCGCCATCATTCCGGAAAAGCCAGGCAGCACCTCGAGACCATTCGCCATGACGCTGTCTATTTTCCGCGCCTTGTTGTGGACCGGCACCGGTACGCCGGTATCGAAGAAGGCGTTGAAATCAACTACCCAATTCGAGAACACGGGCAGAAGCGGATTGCGATTGAACTGGAATACCTGTCCGAGGGTGGCGTTGATGAAGTTGAAATTCACCCAATACCGGTCGCGGATCATGCTATGACCGAATCGGTAGGCAGCCACGGCAAATTCGACAGGCATTCGGAAAGGACTGCCTACCGCAGCTGACACGCTTGCGATTGCATTGTTGACAGTGGCGGCTCCGCAAATTCTCATCAGGAAGTCATTAACGACCGCCCACTGATAATGGTGCATCACGATCCGTTTAGCCTCAGCGAAGATGTCGTCCGGGAACGAGGCTGCCAGCAGCAGGTCAACCACAGCGTTGTGAAAACGCAGCATCGCGTGTTGGAACTGCACGATGATCAGGTTCTCATCGTTGCGAGGATCGCCTACGACGGCAGTGTTGGTTCCGGCTATGCGTGGTACATCCCAAGTGGTTTGCGCGACCATACCTCCGGGCCCGCCTGTACTGCTGGGTCCTCCGGGTCCCTGTGGCGAGTTCGCCCCCGTCTTAAGCTTTATCGCGGTCGGCGGTCCCGAGGAAGGAAAGACGTAGAGAAATGGGTCCAAGCCGGGCCCGCGGCCGTAAACGGAATCCAGATCCAAGTGCGGACTTCGCATGTTATTAATCGTGTTCGCGTCAGTGGCCGCATCCAGAGACGACGAGACATCGAATGTTATGTCGTGATCCACGAACTGGCCGAAATAAGTGAAGCCTGCCGGTATCGTAGACACGCCAGGATCGGCTGGATTATGAGACGAGATGTTGGGATCGCGTCCTGGGTCACCCATCAGGTCACCAAGCTGGCCGAGAAGCGCCTGCATCGCGACGTTAAAGGGGAGCTTTGTTGCGTTTCGCGTCGCAGTCGATGACATGTATCCAAACTTGTCCGCGCAGGCGGAACTTACCCTGGGAAATGGAAACCAGTAGATCGGAATCTTGACCCCGTGGAAACGTCGAGAACCCGGCTTCAACGCTGAGATTGACTCTTTGGCGTCGTCCGACAACTCTTCTACCTCGGTCGTGGGCTTGATCCGGTTCACACTGGTCAGCAGCTGCTCCACCGGCACATTGATTCTCAGATTGAGATCGGCCACGCGCTTTCGCAGCTCGGGAAGCTCCACCAACTTCGACTTAAGAAAGTTTCTCGGAATTGAAGTCCGGTCGAGAAACTTCTGCATCAGCAAGGGAATATTCGTTGTTGATGCAGGAATGGGTGTGACTGCTTCGGCAGCGGCTAGTACGCTCGGCGCTTTCGCACCAGCTTTTTTCTTCATACCAGTTTTCGTTTTGGCTTTCTTCTTAGTCGCCATGTTTTTACCTCCTGGAAGGACTCGTAACAGTGAGTTTCGTTGCGGCGACCGGCGACTGAGAAAATTCAGGGTCTATATCGGGCACCGTTGACCGATTACGGTGACAAACCTCTAACTGTAGGTTCAAATTGGGGATCACGACCCGCTCAATAAACTCTTCGCCAGTCTGTCGATTTCTGATTGCGCGGATTTCGGGTCTAAGGATCTGAGGATCGGGAGGCCTAAAACCGCGTAAGACGGACGCTAAATATCAGAGTAGATTTGATCTTGTCAATGGTAGGATCGATCGTGGCTGCGTCTGTCGACGCGGCGCGCTGACCGCGCGCGGCATTAGAGCTAAAGATTTACCTTTAATGCCTGCCCTGAGCTGAAGCGCGCTAAATGTAACTGTTGACACGCAAAAGTTGCGGCAGTTAACATGCGGCAGCTTCGCGTGGCCTTGAAAGGTCGGCCCGGCGACGCAGGCACTTTGCGGTCGCACTCTCGATGACTTCCGTCGCTATTCCTGAAAAGTTGTTCTTCAAAATCGGCGAGGTGTGCGAGCTCGCCGGTGTGCAGGCTCACGTGCTGAGGTATTGGGAGACGGAGTTCCCGACGCTCGCGCCGCAAAAAAACCGGGCGGGCCAACGCACTTACCGGCGCCGCGACGTGGAAATGGCGCTGCGCATCAAAGAATTGCTTTACGACGAGCAGTACACTATCGCAGGAGCGAAAAAGAAATTGGCAAATGAAATACGCACTGGCGGGCCCGTGCGCGACAACGTCGCGGCCGCAAAAGCGCCGGTACGCAGCTTAAAACCACCACCGTCGCTGGCCGGGCGGATATCCTCAGCCACAACGCGACCGGCGCCCGAAACCTCCGCGGCGCAGAGTTCTGACGATATCAACAACGACAGCAAGGCTGAGTTGCGACGGATTGCGTCCGAACTGAAAGAGATTCTGAATTTGCTCAACGAGACCGACGCGGAACTCACAAAGACACCGAAGAAGAGTGACTAATCACGCGCACGCTTTGAATTCCAAATGTTTGCGGCGATACTAAAAGCGTTGACGGGACGTGGCGCAGCCTGGTAGCGCGCACGCTTGGGGTGCGTGAGGTCGCTGGTTCGAATCCAGTCGTCCCGACCATTAAAAAAGGCTTTCCGTGTAAAAACGGAAAGCCTTTTCCTTTCAGGCTATTTGCAAACCGCTACATCTTGACCGGCGCTGGCTTGGGTTTTGAGTCATCAGACTTTGGCGACGTGGTCTTAGCCGGAGTCGAAGTGGTCTTGGCCGGAGTAGTCTTTGTCTTGGCCGGCGTTGTTGCAGTCTTCGCAGGAGAGGTCCCAGGATTGAATTCACTGAAGCCACCGGCAAGAGTCAGCACGCACATCGCGTTGTACTGTGGATGCGAGCCGCACGAAATTCCCGCGACTTGAAATTCGGTTCCCAGCAACCGCCGGCGGTGGCCGCGGCTCGGAAATCCGTCGTCGATCAACCAGGTCAGCAATCGTTCTCGCGCGGAATCATTGCCGTAGCAGATGTTTTCGCCGATCGCGCCTTGCCACCTGCCGTAAGGTTTCACGCGGTCTTCGATCAGGTTGCTGTTGCCGCCACGATGTCCGGTCCCCCCGGTGCTGGCCTGGTCTTTAACGTGCGTCATCGCCGCCAGGGACAGACCATTTGAAGCAATTAGCGGTGGCGAAGGCTTGAGGGTTTTCAAGAATTTGATTGCCTCGTCAACCGCGTTCCATCCTTCATGAGTCGTGAGCGGATCTTTACCGGCCGGCGTGTACTCCTTCCCACTAAACTGCGGTTTCAATTTTTCCAGGTATGTGGCGTAGAGCTGTGGATTCGCTCTCGCTTGATTGATTTCGTTAAGCAGGTCCCGCTCGGAATCCGTCAATGCTGAGCCGTTGCCCGAGGACTTGTTTGTTTGCGACTGAGTTGTTTGAAAAGCCGTGAAGGCGGCGACGGTCGCAACCAGGGCGATGAGAGCAAATCTAAACTTCATCTGGGGGGAACTCCTTAAGTCTTACTGAACGGCGCAGTTTGCTGCGTGCATGTCGGGGAAATCGCAGCCTAAATTATCCAATGCACGCGGATGTGTCAATCATTAGTAGACAGCCTCGGCGATAGCGTTTAGCATCAGAACTGGTGTCGCCGCCCCCGGAGACCGCGTCACTCGATTTTCATGCCCATCCGGCATCCACCTGACGATCATATTCCCCGCATCGTTCGTCGCAGCGGTCAGCCGCCGCGAGTCGTTCGGTACGAAGAGCCTCCTGTCACATTTCGCCGGCGCTTGCTCAGGTTCCTGACGCGTCCATACGTTGCCATTCCCACGCTGGTGGTGTTCGCGTTGTGCGCCGGAATACTAATTTATTACTGGGTAGTATTTTCCACGCGCATCGACAAGCTGCTGGAAGGTGAAGTCTTCACGCGGTCGGCCGGCATCTACGCGGCGCCGAAGCAGATTCGAACCGGCCAGGGTCTATCGCAACAGGAGTTCGTCTCGTATCTGCGGCGCGCTGGCTATGTTGAGCGCGGGCAGCAGGCCGAAACGGCACGCGGTCGTTACGCGCTTGATGGCTCAACCATAGAAGTTCAACCTGGCACGGACGCCATGCTCGATCATGCGCGTGCATTTGAACCACTGCGGGTTCAATTCACGCGCGACGGTAAATCCATCAGTGCCCTTACGGTTCGCGACAGCGGCGCCCGTCTAGATCGAGCCCAACTGGAACCTGAACTCATCAGTTCGGTGACCGGCCCTGATCGCGCGAAGCGTCGTGTCGTCGGTTTCAACGACTTGCCGGACAGTCTGGTCAAAGCGATCACAGTCACTGAAGACCGTTCCTTCTTTGAACATCACGGCGTGAACATTCGCGGAATCCTTCGCGCGCTCGTGCGGCGCTACGACAGTGATCCGAATTCGCCGATAGCACGTCAGGGTGGATCGAGCATCACGCAACAGATCGTCAAGAACATGTTGTTGTCGCAGGAGACGCCCTGGCGGCGAAAAATCCCTGAAGCGTACATGTCGATCATTCTGGAGACGCGTCTTTCGAAGCAGGAAATTTTCGCGCTGTATGGCAACCTGGTTTACCTCGGACAGCAATCAGGTTTTGCGATTCACGGATTTGGCGAAGCCTCGAACGCGTACTTCAATAAAGACGTCACGACGTTGACGCTGCCCGAAGCCGCTTTTCTCGCCGGCATCATTCGCAGCCCAAACCGTTACAACCCTTATCACAATCTTGACACGGCTACCGCGCGACGCAACCAGGTGCTCGAGTCGATGGCCGAAACCGGAACAATTACTCAGGAAGAAGCTGCACAAGCGAAAGCGACTGAACTGAAGATTGCCCCGACAAAGGGCCGCATCGACGTCTCTGACGCGCCATACTTTGCCGATTACGTGCAAAACCAGCTCAGCGATTTGATCACGGGCCAGGGCGCCGATCACCTGCGCATCTACACGACGATCGACATGGATTTGCAGCGCGCAGCCTACGCCGCAGTTACGAAACAGTTGGCGGCGCTGGACAAGATTCAGGCGAAGCGATTCCCGGAAGGCACCGTGCAGGCGTCCCTTGTCGCGATGAATGCGGACACCGGTGAGATCGTCGCCATGGTGGGCGGACGTGACTACTCGAAAAGCCAATTCAATCGTGCCGAGGCTTTGCGGCAACCCGGATCGGTTTTCAAGCCTTTCGTGTATGCGACCGCGCTGAACACGGCGTATGACGGCGTGCCGCGCGTGATCACGCCCGCGACGGTTTACAAAGATGAACCGAAGACTTTCATTTACGACAGTCAGCAATACTCGCCCGGCAACATGGGCGACAAGTATTCAATGCAGCCCGTCACGCTACGCGATGCGATGGTGAAGAGCTTGAACGTGGTAACAGTCGATGTGGCGATGGAAGTCACGATTGGCCGCGTGATGAATCTCGCCGCGAAAGCGGGGTTGCCACGCGTCCCGCGCGCTTATCCGGCAATGGCTTTGGGCACTGCTGAAGCAACGCCGCTGCAAATCGCCTCGGCGTACACGGGATTCGCCGCGAACGGGAGACGCATTTCGCCGACCGCTATTAATCGAATCACCACGGGCGACGGCACCACCATCGCGCAGCCTACGGCGCAAAAGAATGAAGTGGTGAGACCCGAAGTTGCTTACGTCTTGACGTCTTTCATGAAAGACGTCGTCAACCGCGGCACCGGTGCGCCCATTCGCGCGCGCGGTTTCAAATTCAACGTGGCCGGAAAAACCGGCACGTCACGCGACGGTTGGTTTGCCGGCTACACGCCGCACTTGGTCTGCGTCGTTTGGGTGGGCTTCGACGATGGCGCGCAATTGGGATTGACGGGCGCGGCATCGGCGCTGCCTATTTGGGCCGACTTCATGAACACTGCGTTAACAATTCATCCCGAATGGACGGGCGATTGGCAGATGCCTTCCGGGATTCAGGAAGCCAACATCGATACGGCTACCGGCCAGTTGGCGCAAGCCGATGCAACCAGTACTCGCGCTGAATTGTTCATCAACGGAACTTCGCCTGGTTCAGAAACAAATGAAGCGGAAGACATGGCTGAGGATTCTTCGGATGGTGACGGAACCGAGGATGAGACCAATCGTCAGACTGAGCCGGCGAGTTTGCCTGACCCGCTGCCCGAACCGCCGAAGCCAAAACCGACGCCGAAGATTTACGACGGTGATTCAAGCCGACTGCAAGGCACGATCACGCTCGACGTTGATCCGGCGACTAACTTGATCGCGGTCGATACCTGTCCGGTGATTCGCACCAAGACCTTCATTATTGGGCAGGAACCGAGGAGATACTGCGGGCCGGAATATCACAAGAAGGCCTCAGCATCACCGCCCGCGACGGCCCAACGAGCGCGCCCACCGAATCGAAAGTAGGTCGCAGTCACTGCGCGGCCGCTTCCCAGCGGGGTGCAGGTTTTCGCTCGGTTAGGAGCGACATGTTTGTAGTTACGGGTTTCGCTCCGTCAGGAGCGAGATGTTTATAGACGCGAGCGATGTTAGGGTTGTTTTCTCGGCTTGCAGCGGTAAACACCGCTGCAAGCCGAAAATTTTGGTGGCGATGTTCACTATAAACATTCCGCTCCTGACGGAGCTTTTGCAGCGGCTGCCCCCTGCAGCTTTATTCACGTTTTACGGAAAGAGCCTGATGCAGCGTCTCGAGCGCGAGCGACGCAGCATGATGTTTACGCGAAGGCAACCCTCCGACGGCACTCACGATTTGCTCCTTCGTCAGCGCACGCGCCTCTTCAAGCGACATTCCTTCAAGCATTTCCGCTAAAGCCGAACCGCAAGCCAGAGTTGGTGGGCAGCCGTACGCGAGAAACCGTGCGGCCTCAATTCGACCATCGATGATGCGTAGACTTAAGCGCAGCTGGTCGCCGCAGACTGGGTTCGTTCCTTCAGCGACAACACTTGCGTTAGAGAGTTCGCCCGCGTTTCTCGGATGAGCGATGTGATCTCGAAAAATTTCTGCGTAGGACATTGCTATTGTCATTCTCACACGGCTTCAGCCGGGTGACTATGAGGGTGAAGTGTGGGCTCGGAAACTGTTTCAACAGTTTAAGTGCGGGATCGTTTTCGAAACCGTTCAAACGGTTTCAGCGAGTAGACGGAGTCCTATTCACCCGGTTGAAACCGGGTGTGAATAAGAGACAGATTTGGAAGGGCGCGCCAAGGGCGAAAGATTGCGAAGGCTTTCAACCGCGCGTGCCAGAACCTCAAGCACACGATCGACCTCTTCGTCCAGATTGTCTTTGCCGAAGCTGAACCGAATTGCGCCGCGCGCAAGTTGTTCATCGCGTCCCAGCGCGCGAATCACTGGTGACGGCTCAAGCGTTCCTGATGAACAGGCCGAGCCGGTCGAGACCGCGACGCCCTGAAGATCGAGATGAATCAACAGGCCCTCGCCTTCGATAAAGCGAAACGAAATGTTTGAAACGTGTGACAGACGCAGTTCGCTTTTGCCGTTGAAGACGATGTCTTCGATGCGCTCGGAAACGCCGCTTTCAAATCGATCACGCAGGCGGAGCGTGTGGTCGTTGCGATCGAATATCTCCTGCTTCGCCAACTCCGCCGCCACGCCAAAGCCCACGATGTTTGCGACTGGTTCGGTGCCCGCGCGCCGCTCGCGCTCCTGGTGACCCCCGACGTTCTGAGCGAACAAGCGCACCCCGCGTCGAACGAACAGGGCTCCTGCGCCTTTCGGTGCGTACATCTTGTGAGCCGAAAGCGTCAACAAATCGCAGCCGAGTGCATCGACATCGATCGGAATTCGACCGGCGGCCTGGACGGCGTCGGTGTGAAACCAAAGATGACGACGACTATCGTCTCGTCGTTCCCGAACCAGTGCGCCGATTTCTGCGACGGGTTGGATCGTGCCTATCTCATTGTTCGCGAGCATGACACTGATGAGAGCTGTGTTCGGGCGGATCGCGTCGCGCACATCTTCGACGCGCACAATGCCATCGTCATAGACCGGCAGCCGCGTGACTTCCCAGCCTTTCTTTTCTAACTGATCGATTGGTCCGCGCGCGGAAGGATGCTCGATGGCCGAAGTAATGATGTGCCGGCCGTGCGGCTCAGCCGCTTCGCAAACCCCACGAATGGCCAGGTTGTTAGCTTCTGTGCCTCCCGAAGTGAACACGATTTCGTTCGGCCGGGCGCCGATCAGCGAGGCGACTTGGCGACGCGATTTGTCCACCGCCGCACGTGCTTGTTGGCCGAACAGGTGCACGCTCGAGGCGTTCCCGTAGTTCTCCGTCAGGTACGGCATCATCGCGGCGAGGACACGCGGATCGACGGGAGTCGTGGCGCTGTGATCGAGATAGATCCTCTGCATATCGTCAGTCGTCAGTGGTCACTGGTCGGTTGTCAGTCGCAGCCAGCCGAGTTGAGACGACCGCGCAACAACTGGGAACTTTACAACGGACAACGGACAACTGACTACGGACAAGCCGCCAACTGACTGCGGACCACTGACAACTGACAGCCCTCTGCAGGGATCAGAACAGCGATTTCAGCGGGCTTTGCCGCAGAATCACCGACGACTGCAGATTGTCCCGCTTGTCGCGCGATGTTAGCATTCGATCGAAACGGATGCCGAGACGTAGGCATTCAAGCAAGTCTCTCCCTTTCAAACTGCCCCTAATTTGCGGGATGAAAGGTTTAGAAAATGAAGATACGACGAATTTCCTTCAGTCTGTTTATCGCAGTGTTGATGGCGCTGCCGGCCATCGTCACCTCGGCCTCGGCCCAGGACGCAAGCCAGAATCAGGCGAGCGCGCTGATGCGTGGCTATCGGACAGGCTACTCTGATGGCTATCCGGCTGGTGTTCAGGATTCGGCGAAGCGAGCCGAACGGGACTTCCGCGCGAAAGCTGAGTATCAACAGGCCGACCGCGCATATTCATCCACGCACGGCAGTGTGGAAGAGTATCGCAACGGATATCGCCAAGGTTTCGAAGCCGGCTACAGCGCGGGCTATGACCGTCGCAACTTCGATTCAACCATTCCGGATGATTTGAAAATCCGCGACACGAGCGACGATTCAAACGCGCCCGTATTGACGAACCCAAATCGACAGGATGACAACTCCGCGAACACGACGAACAGCGCAGGGTTGATCGTAATTCCGCGTGACACGATTATGCGCGTCGAGTTGCTCTCAAACCTCGCCACCGATGCGTCGCAAAAGGGCGATCGCTTTGAAGCAAAGGTTGTCGAGCCTGCTGAGTACGAAGGCGCGATCGTCCTCGGCCAGGTCACGCGGGTGCAGCGGCCGGGCAAAGTGAAGGGGACGGCTGAACTGCAACTCTCTTTCGAGCAAATTCGTTTGCCCGACGGCCGATCAGCGCAGATGAGCGCGCAAGTCATCGAAGTTCTGCCAACCGGCGCGAGCCAGGGCGTCGGGAAAGTCGATCAGGAGGGCGGCGTGAAGGGTAAAGATTCAACCAAGACCGACGTCGCTAAAGTTGGCGCGGCGACCGGAATCGGCGCTGTCATCGGTGCAATCTTCGGAGGCGGCAGCGGCGCGGCCGTCGGCGCGACGATTGGCGCGGGCGTCGGCACCGCCGGAGTGATGCGCGAACGCGGCAAAGACATCTACCTTTACACCGGCCAGCAGCTGCGGATTCGCACCGCCGGTGAAGCGGAAATTCAATAATTCCAAAAGCAGTTTCGAGTTTCGGGTTCAGAGTTTCGAGTTCGGTTACGGAACTCGAAACCCGAAACTCTGAACTCGAAACTGATGTCCATCATCACTCTGCTTACAGACTTCGGAGCGCAGGACTATTTTGTCGGCGCGATGAAGGGAGTAATTCTCTCGATCAATCCGCACGCGACAATCGTCGATCTCACGCACGAAATTCCTCCACAGGATATTAAGGGTGCGGCATTCACTCTCTTTGCTTGTTACAGAGACTTTCCTGCCGGCACGATTCACGTCGCCGTAGTCGATCCCGGCGTCGGTTCAAATCGACGGCCGATCCTTGTGGAAAGCGGACATCAATTCTTCATTGGCCCTGATAACGGCTTGTTCAGTTGGATTATTGAACAGGAACAGGAGTTCACGGCCTGGCAGATCGCGAACGAGCAACTCTTCAGAAAACCGGTTAGTTCAACATTCCATGGGCGCGATGTGTTTGCTCCGGTGGCCGGCGCACTTTCAACGGGCGTTCCTCCCGAAAGTTGTGGGGCGGCCCTTTTCGATCTAGTAGCGCTTGAGCGGCTTGCGCCGCGACAGACTCAGAACGGCTTCGAAGGTTCAGTCCTTCACATAGATCGCTTTGGCAACTGCATCACAAACTTCACGTCGGAACACATCAACGAAGAACAAATTGCCGCAGGCGCGAAACTGATCGTCAACAACAAAGAAATCAGTTCCATTCGCAGATTCTTTGCGGATCAAAGCGGTCCAAAGAATGAATTGTTCATGCTCGTAGGCAGCGCCGGCTTTGTCGAAATCGCAGTGCAAAATGCTTCAGCGGCTGCGACTTTATCGGCGAAGCGGGGCGACTCAGTGTTGCTTGTTTATTACGACCGCGCCTAGATTCTGCGACGATCCCTGCTCGCTTGTCACTCCACAAACGCTCTGCTATCTTCAAATTTAATTCAAACCCTGAAGGACAAACAGATGGACAAAGCGAAGCAAGGCGGCGCAGCCAGCGCGGTAGCCACCGGACTGCGAGGCGTGGTCGCGGCCGCCTCATCAATCGGCGACGTCAACGGAGAAAAAGGCGAGCTGATTTATCAGGGCGTGAACATTCACGACCTCGCGACGAAATCTACTTTTGAAGAAGTTGTATTTCTGCTTTGGAATGGTCGCCTGCCCAAGCGCGACGAGTTGGATGAGCTGAAGAAAAACCTCGCGGCGTCATACGAGCTTCCCTGGCAGGCATCCGAACTCATCAAAGGCATGACGGAGCGAGTTCCGCGCAATGCCGATCCGATGGATCGTCTACGTACTGTCGTTTCGGCGCTCGGGATGTTGGATGAGGAAGCCAAGGATCTATCGCGTGAAGCGAGTATCCGCGTTGCCACACGTCTGACGGCCCGGTTTGCCACGATCGTCGCCGCGATTGAGCGCGCGCGAAATGGTCTCGAGCCGATTGCGCCGAAACCCGATCTTGATATCGCGACTAACTTTCTTTACATGCTCAAAGGCGAGATGCCTGACGAGTTCGACGCCCACGCAATGGACGTCGCGCTGATTCTGCAAGCTGATCACGAACTGAACGCTTCGACGTTTACTGCGCGCGTAGTCGCCGGCACGCTCGCCGACATGTACAGCGCAGTTACGGCCGCGTTGGGCGCGTTGTCCGGGCCGCTGCACGGCGGCGCGAACACGGCGATCATGAAAATCCTGCTTGAGATCGACGATGTAAATAGAGTCGAGGACTACGTCAAAGACGCGCTGGCGAAGAAAAAGAAAATCATGGGATTCGGCCACGCGGTTTACAAGACCGAAGACCCGCGCGCGACCCACCTGCGCCGCTTCTCGAAAGAGATGGGCGAGCGCAAAGGCGACACGAAGTGGTACGACATCACCGCGAAGCTGGAAGAAATAATGAAGCGCGAGAAGGGTCTGCTGCCGAATGTTGATGCCTATTCAGCTTCGACTTACTACATGATGGGAATTCCGCTGGATCTCTACACGCCGATCTTCGCGATCAGCCGAATCAGCGGTTGGACAGCGCATATTCTCGAGCAGTACGCCGACAACAAGCTTATTCGGCCGCGCGCAGAATACGTTGGCCCGCGCAACGTGACATACGTCCCGATCGATGAGAGGTGACGTGATGCCCTTTACGTGAGGCTGAACTCCCATGCCGAAACGCTCCCCAAAAACCAAACAAGCACTTGCGACAATTGAGCCGATTGAGCCGGTGATTCGGATCATTCGTGGTCAGCGGGTGATTCTGGATTCGGATCTGGCGCGAATCTACGGCGTCGAAACGAAAGCGAAACCTGGAGCGATTCCCCGAGGACTTTGTATTTCAACTTAACTTAAAGGAAACACGGGAGGTTAGGGGTTCAAGGTAACAAAATGTGACCTTGAAACGGGGCCAGAATGTTAAGTACCTCCCCTACGCCTTCACTGAACACGGCGCGGTCATGGCAGCTAACGTCCTCAACAGCGAACGGGCCGTGGCGATGAGTGTTTATGTGGTTCGCGCTTTTGTGAAGCTGCGTGAAGTGCTGGCGAGTTGCGACGAATTAGCGAAGAAACTTGATGCTCTCGAACGCAAACTAACCGGGCGCTTGGACACGCATGAGAAAGCGATCATCGAGTTGTTCGCGCAGATCCGCAGACTGCTCAAGGGCCGCCGCCCCAGCCTGAACCGAAGCGACTCGCATTGGATTCTGAATACTCTGACGAACCGGTCACAAATTGCGACCGGCCTTTTGAGATCGCAAGTTGCGACCTCAAAATCAGCACACATCACTGCTCGTCAGTCACGCGCACGAAATCCACCGCGCTTGAAAAGCCATCCGCTTCGTCTCCTCCGTTTGAATGGATGATTGATCCAATCGCCGGATGAACCGGTTGCTCGGTTCTGTTTGCTTCCGCGCAGGATGGCACAGTCGCCACCGGTTCGTTGAATGGAGCGGGCGGCGGAGGCTGTTGCGAGTAATGGATCTCGCGGTCTTCGTATTTGTTCGTGTGGACGAATTCCTTGCGAACTCGATCAGCGATCTCACCGAGATCGATGAAGCAGTCCGCCACGTCGATCAGCTTCGGGGCTGAATTCGATCTAAAGCCGGCAATCTCAACCCGGCAGCCTTTGTAGGCCACCGCGTTAACGGCGTAGACAAAGTCTTCATCCCCGGAAACCAGCACGGCAGTGTCGTAACGGCCCGCGAGAGAAAGCATGTCCACGGCGATCTCCACGTCGAGGTTCGCTTTGCGCGAACCGTCGTAAAAAGTCTTCAGCTCCTTCTGCACGACGCGAAAACCGTTCCGTCGCATCCAGAGCAGAAAGCCTTGCTGACGTTCAGCCCCCGCATCCACACCGGTGTAAAAGAAAGCCCGAAATAAACGGCCATCGCCCAGCAGCACACGCAGCAACTTGTTGTAGTCGATATCGATATTGTGAAATCGCGCCGCGTGAAACAGATTGTTTCCATCAATAAAAATTGCCACTTTTCCGCGATGGCCGAACTGCAAAGAGACATTGTTCGACGAGTCAAAGTGGTTCACGATAATAAGCTCCGTTAGTGTTTTGAAATCGCTTCTAGGATGCCGCTGGCACCGCCGCCGGTCAAGTTGGCCTGATTTCGCCGGCGAGGGTGAAGGGCATTGCCAGTCTTTTTCATCAGCGGTAGTCTTACGCAATGCGACCCCTTCGGTATTCCATCAACGTCACATTGGACGGGTGCTGCGATCATCGAGGCATCCCCGCGGACGAAGAGTTACACCGTCACGCGGCAGAGAACATCGCTCAGGCCGATGCGCTCCTGTTCGGCCGGGTGATTTACGAAATGATGGAGGCGGCGTGGCGGCCGCCGGCGTCGGCTGCGATGCCCGATTGGACGAAACCTTTCGCCCGAACGATCGACGCGGCTAAGAAGTACGTCGTGTCGAGCACCCTGGACCGGGTCGATTGGAACGCTGAGCTGGTGCGCGGGGATCTGGAGAAGGCCGTTCAGCAGCTCAAGCAGGAGCCGGGTGAAGGGCTGTTCACGGGCGGCGTGACGCTCCCGCTGGCGTTGGCGGAGCTCGGATTGATCGATGAGTACGAGTTCGTGGTGCACCCCAGGCTAGCGGGCCATGGACCGACTTTGTTCGCGGGGCTATCGAAGCCTATCGACTTGAAGCTCGTGAGCCGGCTGGAGTTCGGCTCTGGGGCGGTAGCGATGCGGTATGAGCCGAGACGGTAGCCAATTGTTCCAGTATCCCAACACCAAAAACGCGCTCGTAACGCGTGTATAATCCGGCTGAGGTTTTCAGTTGGCGACACGCGACGATCAGTTGCTCACGAACAACGTCGAATCGACGCAGCCGCGAGCGTTCAACGCGAGCGAGCTGGTCGCATGTCCTTCGTGTTCGAGAGCGAATCCGCCCACGCGCGCGAACTGCTTATACTGTGGCGCGGTGTTGGGCAGCAGTGTCGAAGCCTTGCCAGCTATCGCGACTGGTACAGCTCCCGAAAAAGGAACAGAGGATCTTGTGCATGTGGTGGCTGTCACCGCCGGCTCTGACGGAAGTGAAGTAAGCGCCGAGACTGCGCAGTTACTAAACCTTGCGCCGCCGGAATTGAAATCACTTTTGAGTGCCAGAGTGGCGCCTCTGCACGCGACTACTGCGACGGAGAAAGCACAAGCGATTTCGGACAAGTTGCGAAGCGTGGGGATTCAGCCGGTAACGATTTCAGACGCGCAACTGAACCTGGCAACAACTCCAAAACAAATTGCCGCCCTCGCGATGGACAATGCTGCTTTGACTGCGTCGGTGCGCCGAACGGGCGAGAAAGCTTCAGTGCCCTGGAACGATGTTGTGCTGATCGTTCTCGGCCGCTTGTACTTCATGACGACAGAAGTCGAACAGAAGCGCGGCAAATCAAAGCAAGTACTCGATGAACGTCAGCTAACTTCAGACGAAGCGGTGCTCGACATTTACTGTCGTGCTGACGAGACCGGCTGGCGAATTCGCGCGGGCAGCTTCGACTTCTCATGTCTCGGCGCGGAGAAGAAGCCAGTCGCTTTCGAGAATTTTCGCGCGCTGGCTGAGGTGCTGCGAAGAAACGCCCCGCACGCTGTGTACGATGATAGTTACGTTCGATTACGCGTTGCCTTGAATAAAGTATGGCCGCTTGAATCTCGTGCGAATGCGACCGAGAGACGCCGCACACTGACGCGCGAGATCGATGCGACCGCCACCATCAGCGACAACGAAAATCAATTCACACGATACGCGCGGATGCTTCGGCTTCTAGCGCCACAGTTGCAGAACGATGCACAGCAATCGTAAAAGCCAGGCTCCATCTCGCGATCGGACGACCGAGATTTTTGGCGTCAATCCGGTTATCGAGGCGCTGCGTGCGCGCAGACGTCCGCTCCAGGAGATCACGATTGCGTCAGGAGCAAAAGATGCGCGTCTGCGCGAGTTGATTGAGTTGGCGCGCGCGCAAGGTGTGCCGGTGCATCAGGCGCCGAGGGTGTCGCTCGACAAACGCGCCGGCAATGGAACTCATCAGGGTGTTGTAGCGCGCGTTGCCGCCGCGCACTACACAGACGCAGATGACCTGATCGAAACGATTGCCGAGCGTGTCGGAAAGTATCCTGAACCGCTCGCACTAATTCTGGACGGCATCGAAGACCCGCATAATTTGGGCGCGATCCTGCGCACGGCTGAATGCGCACGCGTTGAAGGGGTTTTCGTCCCCGAGCGTCGCGCCGTCGGTCTCACGGAAACGGTCGCCAAAGCCAGTGCCGGGGCCGTTGAGCACGTGCGGGTGGCGCGGGCGACTAACCTTTCACGTTTGATCGATCAACTCAAGGAGCGTAACGTGTGGGTCGTCGGCACCGCCGGCGATGCCCAGTTGAATTACACTGAATGGGATTGGACACGCGCGTCGGCGATCGTGATGGGCGGCGAAGGTTCAGGTTTGCATCGCCTGGTGCGCGAACATTGCGATGCCGTCGTCAGAATTCCCGTCCTCGGCCATATCGAATCACTGAACGTTTCGGTCGCGACGGGCGTAATTCTTTACGAAGCTTTGCGACAACGCTCGACTGATACAGCGAAAACCTGAAAACAGCGTTCGACGACCAAATTTGACGGAGGTGCCTGCTCAAAATGTTTTGTCCCAAATGCGCAAGCCAAAATGTTGATGGCGCGCATTTCTGCCGTGCATGCGGCGCGAACATCAGTCTGGTTCCACAAGCATTGACGGGCCAGTTGCCGGTCGCCCCGAACGAGGAGTCATCGCGCCGAGGTCGACGCGGAGGTCCGGAAAAGGAACCCTCCGAAGCTGAGGGAGTTCGAAATGTGGTAATGGGCTTTGGCTTCATCGCCGTGGCTATAGCTTTGGCAATATTTGGCCGGCCCATCGGCGCACAAGTCTGGTGGTTCTGGATGCTGATTCCGGCGTTCGCGATGCTGGGAAAAGGAATTTCCGACATCATCCGGGCGGATCGGTCCAAAGCACCGCCGCCTGCAAGCCCGGCGCAAATGCCATACGCCCCTCCTTATGAGGCTTTGCCGCCGACCAACGCGGCCGAATTGCGAGGGCCGGTAGCGAGCGTCACCGAGGGAACTACACGACATCTCGGGACTGAACCAGCAACTCGACACTTCGATCAAAAGTCTTAGTGGCGCATAACAGGTAAGGATTGCGATCTGAGGCGATGGAGGTACAAACCATCGCCTCTAGTTCTGTTTGATGGAAAAGGGAAAAGCGAAAATTTGTGTTCCAGTTTGTGTTCGTCGCGCGCACGAATTGGCGGACCACATCAAACGCGCCCAGGAAGTTGCGGACGTAGTCGAGTTAAGGATTGACTATGTCGAATCGACTGAGGTCGATGCCGCTTTGAAGGAATCGTCGTCTCTACCGAGAACTACTTCTCTCCCGTTCATTCTTACTTTTCGGCCTGCGGAACAGGGCGGTGGGCGCCCCATTGCGGTGACCGAACGTGCGGAGTTCTGGCTGCACAAAAGCCAGCTCGGCGCGCCGAATAGTTTTTTCGATTTCGCTGATGTCGAGCTTGAGCTGCTGGAGAGCGACGACATAAGGCGGCAGTTCAGCAGCGAGCGACTGATTTGCTCGCACCATGATTTCGTCGGCGTGCCAGGTGACTTAGAAATCATCTATAACCGAATGGCGGCCATGAGTGCCTCAATCCTTAAGATCGCAGTTCAAGCCGCCGACGCAACCGACTGCATCCCCATTTTCAATCTGCTCGACCGCGCGCAACGCGAAGGTCGTGAGTTGATCGCGATCGCCATGGGTCAGGCGGGCGTGATGACGCGGATCCTTGGGCCGTCGCGCGGTTCGTTTCTCACTTATGGCTCGTTGGATGAAGACAGCACTACCGCGCCGGGACAAGTGACGGCTCGTGAGCTGCGTGAGGTTTATCGCATCGACAGCATCGATCGCGCGACCGAAATCATGGGTGTGATTGGGCGCCCAGTTGCGCATTCGATCTCGCCGTACATTCACAACGCCGCTTTTGCTCTAGCAGATCTCAACGCTGTCTTCCTTCCGTTTGAAGTTCACGATCTGGACGGTTTCATCCGTCGAATGGTGCGGAACAATTCGCGCGAAATTGAGTGGAACCTGCGCGGATTTGCCGTGACCGCCCCGCACAAGTCGGCAGTGATGAAGCATCTTGATTGGATCGAACCAGCGGCCAAAGAGATTGGTGCGGTTAATACAATCGTCGTCCAGGAGGGTGGGCTTCACGGCTATAACACGGATGCCGCCGCCTTCATAGAGCCTTTGAAGCATAGATTAGAATCTCTCGAAGGTTTGCGGTGCGGCGTAATTGGCGCAGGCGGCGCCGCGCGCGCCGTTGCCAATGCGTTGCTGCGAAAACGAGCAATGGTGGAGGTGTTTGCCCGAAACCCGGATCAAGCGAAGGCAATCACCAGCGATTTCGGGATCGAATATCGCTCGCTTGCGGACGCGAACTTCAACGGGTTCGATGTCGTCATCAACGCAACGCCGCTCGGCACGCGTGGCGAACTTGAAACCGAGACCCCTGTGACCGCGGAACAACTGCGCGGGGTGCGATTGGCTTACGATCTCGTTTACAATCCGCTTGAGACGCAATTCTTACGTGAAGCGCGCCAAGCCGGCTGCGAAACTGTCGGTGGACTTGAAATGCTGATTGCGCAGGCAGTGGAGCAGTTCAGACTCTGGACGGCAAAAGAGCCTGATGTTGAAGCGATGCGCGACGCCGCAAAGCGCGCACTCAATAATTCAGGACTGTGAACGGCTGGTCGCGCATCAAAGTCACTCAATGGCTTCAAACTCCAATTCTCAAGAACGCTACAGCCGCCAGATTCTGTTCTCGGGCATCGGGAGAGAGGGCCAGGCGAAGCTTCTAAACTCGCGCGCGGTGATCATTGGTTGCGGTGCGCTCGGTTCGTCGCAGGCCGAGGCTTTAGCGCGCGCCGGTGTCGGCAAGCTGCGCATCGTCGATCGAGACTTTGTCGAATCTTCAAATCTCCAACGCCAGACGATGTTTACCGAACACGATGCCGCGGAGCGCTTGCCGAAAGCCGTCGCCGCCGCTAATCACATCGCCGACATCAACAGCGACATCGACATTGAACCTGAGATCGCCGACGTTAATCATTCAAACATCGAGCGGCTCATCGCCGACGCCGAAGTAGTTTTGGACGGCACCGACAATTTTGCGACGCGCTACCTGATTAATGACGCGTGCATCAAAAACGGTGTGAATTGGATTTACGGCGCGGCGGTGGGATCGTATGGCGTGACGATGACGGTTCGGCCGTACCAAACGCCGTGCCTGCGCTGCATTTTTCCGGAAGCGCCGCCCGCTGCCAGCGCGCCAACGTGCGACACCGCGGGTGTCATCATGCCCATCATCAGCATCGTTGCGTCGGTGCAGGTGAGCGAAGCATTGAAGCTGTTGACCGGGGATATGCAGAGTCTGCACAACTCGCTCATGCAATTCGATGTGTGGCGGAATGAGTGGCGTAAGATTTCTCTCGGAGCACCGCTCAGTGATTGTCCGACATGCGCACTCGAAAAGTTTGAAACGCTGGACGCGGAGGCGCGCGAGTTTGCCGCGGTGATGTGCGGCCGCCACGCCGTTCAGATTTCGCCATCAGAATCGGTGCATCTCGATCTCGCGGCGTTACGTCAGAAGCTGGAACCGGCGGGCGAAGTGAAAGCAAACGAATATCTGCTAAGGTTCCGCACCGGCGAATATGAACTGACCGTGTTTCAGGATGCGCGCTCGATCATTCGCGGTACTGACGACATCGCAACGGCGCGCTCGCTCTATTCCAAATATATCGGAAACTAAATCTCTTCAGTCTTGGCGATCTAATTCATGCGAAAACGAATATTCAGAACCGGCGCGGTTGCGCTCACCCTCATCTCGTTTTTCATCACAACGGCGTTCGCCGGCGAACCGGTGGTGTGGGAGATAAATTCCCGCGCCGAGGTTTTGAAGGGCGAAGCGCGCGGAGTTTCGATCACGGATAACGGCGTCGTGACCCTCGCGCCGCGTCTGGATCGAGTCTTTGACACAGAGCAGCCTTACATTTGGTCCACGGCGGTTGACTCGGCCGGCAATCTTTACCTGGGCACCGGTCATGACGGCAAACTGTTTCGCGTCACGGCGGATGGCAAAGGTGCGCTTTTGTATAAGGCGGCCGAACTCGATGTCACCGCGCTTGCGATCGCGAAAGATGGGGCTCTCTTCGCTGCGACTTCGCCGGACGGAAAAGTTTATCGGGTCACAACGGACGGCAAGGCCGAAGTCTATTTCGATCCCATCGACAAGTACATTTGGTCCCTGGCTGTCATGCCCGACGGTTCGTTGGTGGTGGGGACGGGCGACAATGGGAAGCTTTATCGCGTGCGCGCCGCCGGTGCGAATCCTGAAGCATCTCTGCTTCTGAACACGAACCAAACGCACGTGATGTCGCTGGCGGTGACAAAGCAGGGAGACCTCATTGCGGGAACGGATCCGGGCGGGCTGGTGCTGAGGATTTCGTCAGACGGCAAAGCGTTTGGTTTGTACGATGCGCCCTTGCGCGAGATTCATGCGCTGTCGGTGGCGGATGATGGATCGATTTACGCGTTAGGGCTTAGCGACGCCGTCGCCGTTAATCGGCCTCAGACAACCGCTGCTGCCGATGCAACAACTACAACGACGGCGACGGCGGACGAGACGACCGCGACGCCACAAACTCAGCCGGCGCAGCCGAGCCGCAGCCGCAATGATTTAAATAATGTGCGCAGCGCCGTATTTCGCATTCTTACTGATGGCGGCACGGACATCGTTTGGAGCTCGACATCGGTTACCGGTTTCGCTCTGCTCGCAACTCGCAACGGCGTGCTCCTCGGCACCTCCGACAAAGGCCGCATCTACTCGATTACGAATGACGGGCGAGACACGCTGCTCCTGCAATCGCCCGAAGGCCAAATCTCGGCGATGGTCGCACGCGGAGCGGACGTGTTTGCGGCGTCCAGCAACCAGGGAAAACTGTTTCGCTACGGCGATGCACGCGTGATTGAAGGAACTTATGAGTCGCCAGTGCGTGATGCGAAACTCGCTTCAACCTGGGGTCGCGTCTGGTGGCGCGGCCAGGGTCCGATTCAGGTACAGACGCGCAGCGGCAACAGCGACAAGCCTGACGCAACGTGGAGCGATTGGAGCGCAAGCTACACCGAAGCTACCGGCGCGCAGATTACCAGTCCCAAAGCACGCTTTGTTCAATGGCGCGCAGTCCTTCGCAGCGGTCCAGGTGCGCGTGCCGCACAGCCGCAGTTGGAAGACGTGAGCATCGCTTACTTGCCGCGGAACGTCGCGCCCGAAATCCTGTCAATCACAATTCTGCCGCCGGGCGTGGCTTTGCAGCAGCAGCTTCTGATTCAAACTGATCCGAACATCGAGTCGGCGGGCCTGGATCCTTCGCTGTTCGGCATGGTTAGTCAGACGCCGCCGCGCCGTTTGTTCCAACGCGGGGCGCGCTCTTTGCAGTGGCAGTCCGAGGACCGCAACGGCGACACTCTGGAGTACGCCGTTTACTATCACTCTCTCGGCGAGACAAACTTTCGCTTGCTGAAGGATCACATTCGCGAAACGTTCTACACGGTTGACGCTGCCAGCCTCGCTGACGGCCGCTACATCTTCCGAGTGGTGGCGTCCGATGTCCTGGACAATCCGACAGGAGCGGCCCTTTCAGGCGAGCGTCTGAGCGAGGCAGTGGACATAGATAACACGCCGCCAATACTGCGATTGGTTGGCAATGCTTCAGTGACTGGAGACCGTGGGCGCGCGGTTTTCGAGGTCGTGGACGCGACCGGCCGAATTAAACGCGCCGATGTCAGCGTGGACGGCGGGACCTGGCGGGAAGTCTTTCCCGACGACGGCATCGCCGACAGTCCGCGCGAGCGCTTCTCGGTCGACTTGCTGATCGAAGGCCCTGGAGAACACACGATATCGTTGCGGGCATACGACAACAGCAACAATGTAGGGACAATTAGTGTGACCGTGCGCCGGTGAGTCCCTGCACGATATGGTTCGGCGAAGTGCCAAACAGTGCGAAAAACTGCGGCAAAATCGAGCTCTTTTAGGGCTAACGGGCCTCAGAACGGCCGCCGAAGACAACAAAGATCGCGGCAGCAGACTTTTTGAGCTAATCTAGCGTCTCACAACTCGGGTGTGGCACCCATGTTGCTGAAACCTAAAACGTAAGCTCTCCGCCTCTCCTTCAAAACAAAGAAATACCGAGGAGGCGGTCAGGAAACATGAAGCACGTAAGATTACTTTTAATGGCGGCACTAATCGGGCTAATGCTCCCGTTTGGTTTGTTCGCGCAGAAGGGCGGCAATAATTCCAACCGTCCGCCGAAGGACCAGCCGCGCATTGTCGACAAGGAAAAGCAGAAACCCCCACCGAGTAACAGCAACCGGGGGCGACCCGAATAAAGCTTTCCGAGTTTTACCAATGCGACCCGTGCCCCCAAGCGCGGGTCGCGGCGTTTTAGGAGCAAAGAAATGAAGACAAAGAACTTTATCATCGGTGCATTTTTAGTTGTTCTTGCCAGCGTGGCCGTAGTCAACGCTCAGCCCGCTGTCAGTTCAGGTTTGGTCGCGCGCGCTCAACAGGTGACGGGCGACAGGTTCACAGTTGCTACCACGACGCCGCGGGGCGTTACGGTCGTGGCGCGAGTTACGCCACGGCCTGAAGTCCTGCGGGCGATCGATAGCGGGTTCGCGGACTTGTTCGCCGCCGCTGCGCGCCGCGGCTATCGTTCGCGGCTCAACTTCCGCGACTACACGGTGTTCATCGGTCGCGCGGATCGCACGCGCGACAGCAGCGGACAATACTCGCCGGATATCGCAGTTGGCGCCGGCCAATACCGGGGTAGCGTCTACGATCAGGGTGGGTATGTATTCGCGGCTGGAATGGTACTGTCAAACAGCCCGTTAGCATTTGTGATCGCTGAGCACGAGCGCGACTGGCAACGAATCTCAAACGTCGTACGCTACGAAGGTGAGCATTTGATTCTGTATCACAATGATCGCCGGCTGTACGCACAGACCGCGGATCACAGTCGCGGCGGTAGTCACCCGATTCTTCAGTAATTTGGGTGGAAGCGTCATAGACAACAAAAGTGGAAAGGGCGACCAGTAACATGGCCGCCCTTTTCTGTATTTGGTGCCCGCTACTAGATTCGAACTAGTGACCCCTCGCGTGTGAAGCGAGTGCTCTACCACTGAGCCAAGCGGGCGCAGAGCGTTCACTATCAAACTATACAGCCCTTAGCAAAAATAATTCCTGCTCTGATTCTCACGCCAAGAACAACCGAAACGCGATTGCACGATTGCGCGTAGAATGCACTTGTGGCGAATTGATGCCAAATCACTACCATGATCGCAAGGCAAAGACAACCCTCGGGTTTGTTCGATACTTGGAAATGGTTGTTCAATTTTTAATGACCAGAACCAATCAGCCACACCCCGTGAACCTCCAATTTTCGCTGATTGAAACACATTAGCTTTTACCCCAGCCTATTGCAGTTGGATAACGCCCAGCTGCAGGTCCTACAAGCTCGGTTCCCAACTGACACTTTTCTGCGAACGGTGCCGTGTAGAAGGCAACGTTTGACAGTCATAGGAAGAAATAATGAATCTGAGCCGGAAAGCGCTTGGCATCTCATTTGTTCGACAACCAAAGGTTCTGGTTGAAGGTCTTTGGGATTAAGCAGCACATTAGCTACAGGTCCTCGCGCCCTCCACAATCTAAATGAATTGCTAATGGGAGTGTTGTCTTCATCTCTATCTGCGCCGGCTGCGGTGTCTCGCAGCGATGTGAAAACGAACAGCCATTCTCGCCGCCTCTTTTTCGTCGTTTTCGTCAGCGCGGTGGGGTACTTTGTTGATGCCTATGATTTATGGATTGCCGCTCTCGTCCGAAGCCAGTCGCTTCTCGTTCTTCAACAACTCAATCCCACCAACGCCGACGCGATAGCGTTCGTAAAGTCGAGTTCTTATAGTCTGGAAAACTGGCAAAACGCGGGCTTGTTGGCCGGAATTCTTTGGGGTGTGTTAGCGGATCGGTTCGGCCGCAAGAGGGCTCTATATGCGTCGATTGCATTGTATTCACTCGCAAACCTCGCCAACGGGCTGTTGACCTCGGGTATGCCTTATTGGTTGGAGATCTATAAAGGTCTTCGTTTCTTGAGCGGTGTGGGACTCGCGGCAGAGCTAAGCATAGCTGTGACGTTGGTTGGTGAAGTGTTTCCAAAGGAGAAAAGAGGCTATGGAATAATGATAGTCGTATCCTTTGGAGTGCTGGGGGCCTCGTTTGCCGCGGCTTTGACTGAGTTTTCCGGACTGCCGTGGAATTACCTCTACATCATTGGCGGCCTCCTCGGACTGGTCCTATTGCTGGTCAGGATCGGACTGTTTGATTCGTTGGTTTACATTTCGCAGCAAAGCTCGAGCATAGCCAAGGGAAATGTCCTCGCGATATTTGCTAACCCAAAGCTTTTGAAGAAGCTGCTGATCTGTGTGCTGTTGGGCGCGCCGACATATTTCATTATTTCGATTCCGATAAAATTTGCCACAAACTATTCAAGGTACCTGAACGGTGAAAAGATTAGCTTGGGGATCACGGTGATTACGTTTTTCATCGCTCTTTCTATCGGTGATATTGTCGCGAACTACATCAGCCAAAAGCTCCAGAGCCGAAAGAAAGTGCTGATCATGTACCTGATATTCGCAGCTTTGGTGGTGGGTGCTTTTGGCGCAATCGGACCGCGTTCCGCGTTTCAGTACCATTTCATATTTACTCCCTTATTAGGATTCAGCGTTGGCTACTGGACACTGCTGCTTGCTACGGTTGCGGAGCAGTGGGGAACAAACCTGAGAGCAACGGCAACTACCGCCGTCCCGAATCTAATCAGGGCCCTGGCGCTGCCGATAGTCCCAATGTTCGTGTTTCTCGAGAACGGACTGGACACGATGGTCGCCACAACGGTCCTGGGCTTGAGCACGATTAGCATAGCTATCATCGCCTGGTGTTTCGTTTCTGAATCGTTTCATAACGATCTTAACTTTGTTGAATCTGGCAAGGATTAAGCCATGTACAAAGCAACTATCAAGGGGTCGGCATATTCTCTTCCGGACCGGAGAGTAGACAATGAATCATTGGCGCGGGATTACGGCGATTCTTATTACGTAAAATTCGGGAAGGACTTAACTGCCGATCTCATCCTTCGGGCCTGCGGGATCAAAGAAAGGAGATACGTCGATGATCGCGCGCGGCTCAGGGATTTGGCGGCCAGCTGTGTCGTTCGTTTACTTGCAAATATAGATTCAACATTGGACGACGTCGATGGAATCATTCTCGGTACATTAAGTCCGGAATCGTTGACACCATCGAACGCCAGTCTCGTTTTCGAAGAACTATGCAAACACTATGGCGGTAAAGGCGTGCGGCTGACAGCTTACGATGTAAACGCAGCTTGTTCTGGTTTTCTTTTTGGTTTAGAGCAAGCAGTGAACTATGTGAGACTAGGGCACAAGAAAAGAGTGGTCGTTTGCGGCGCTGAGATCATGAGCCGCATGTTGAACGGTTTCGATTACCAAACAGGCATACTGTTCGGGGACGCCGCCGCAGCGGTAATCGTGGAACGGTGTGAAGACTCAGACTTTGGCATTAACCGGACGGAAACCGCGAGCGTCACCGATTACATCGACGACATAGTGTATTTTTCGTCCTTGTCAAAAGATTACGATGATACTCTCAGATTAAAGGGGACCAGAGTCTACAAGCATGGCACGGCCCTCACTCTCAGCTTTGTCGAGAATTACTTTGCAAAGTACGAGTTGACGGTTAACTCATTTGATCACTTCATTTTCCACCAGTCTAATATTCGGATGCTCAACGACATTTCTGAGCGTTTGGATATCCCACGGCAGAAGATGCTGACAAACCTCGAACAGGTTGGAAACACGGCGGCGGCCTCAATCCCCCTGTGCCTTGCTCAATATCACGAACAAAATACATTTGCCAAAGGGGATCGTATTCTGCTATGTAGCTTCGGCGCCGGCTATACCGTAGGCATAGCCGACCTCAACTGGAACTCCTAAGACGCAAACGTCCTCATGTTTGAGACCAGATTTTTCTACATAAGCAGGTTGCTCAAAGAATACGGTGAGTATTGGGCGAAATCCGAGGACGAGCAACTTGATGATACCCAATTCGCGGATTCGGATATTGTCGATCCGTACGGGCTGATACAGAAGTTGGCTTCGCGACACGCGGATCCACTTTCGACATTCCTTCTAAGTCAGTTAGGGCCCAGAACCCAAAAACAGCTACGCGACTGCGCGTCTTCCGTGGGAGAACCGCATCGTGCTCTTGTTTCGCTCCTGGTCAAAGACCTCAATCGGGTTATTAGAGAGACCGCACTTTATGATAAGGCTCGATTTACTGATGTAGTGCTTTCGGAAGGTGCCAAGGCTCAGATTGACCAGCTAGCAAAGACTACACCTCAAGACTCAAAGTCTCTCTGTCGTTTGAATAGAGTCCTGTTGGAAGAGGCCTATTCCCAGGAACTGGCCAATAGTTGGTTTCACCTCGGCAAGCTGCAATTGGTCAATCAAAAAGGCTATGAATACGTCAAAAATAGAAACAACAAGTATTTTTATCTCCAATGCCTGCTTCATGGCGCGGCCAAAGAGAAGCCAGACAAAAAATCAAACAGCGGCAAACCGCATAAGACGTCAGTTTTTGAAGATAACGTACGAGACTTCCTCATAAAAGATCTGCAGTTGCTTTTCGGGATGTATTGCTTCATTCATCCCAAAGCCAGTGACGATGAGAAAGCCTCGCCGTATTACCTGCTCGGAGCTTTGACGGAATCCGACCTGAAACCCAGTTTTACGTTTCCCATCTTTGTGAACACGCGAAACATTCGTAACAGCAGGGAGTTTCATAAACTGCCTGATGAATGGCTCGCCTTTTATCTCCACGTTAACACCATAACCAGGGCGAATCTTATCTTCAAAGACGACTTTGTGAAGTTTTTTGGAGATCAGGATTTTCGTCGGAACGACGATCTCGAAAAAGAGAACAACATTTTTTACGCGTCAAGCGGAGAGATAGACCATACCATCCTGCAGTGGCTCTTTTGCGCGCTAGGCTCTGAGCTCAATCTTGAAGAGCCCTTTCGGATCCCGATTAACAAGTTGTTTCCTGACCAGGATACCGTCGCCAAATGCCTGAACAGCACTCACGGTAATCAGAGTGCGGCCCAGCATGCACCCGTCATCGACAAAATAATCTCACGCTTTGAAGGCCAATTATTCCTTAAGTGTCGACCGAGTAACCCAGTGAACGAAGAAAACGCGGAGGCAAGAGACCCGGCGTGGAAAATTCACCAGTGGCTTCAATGCTTTGGACTACTGAATGATACCGGTCGAGCAGTCCCAACAGAAAGGCTCCTGGCGGCAATTGAATTCTTTTACTTTCACCTCAAGTCTTGGGAGGAGAAAAAAATAGGCAAGAACACCAGAGCTTACTTCCGCTTGAGAAAGGACCCGGGGACTGAAGATTCGGAAACTAAATACTATGCCGATCGCCTGAATTCCAAGTATCCGAATTGTACCAAAGCAGTGCGGAGGTTCATTAAGCTGTGCGAACTCAACTTGCCAGTTAGATCGAGGAATTATGGTGAGATCAGGGACAAGGTAAAGGGTGACGAAACGGTGCGAGACGAACTAAAAGACACACTCTCAGCCTATCTGAAAGTACTTCAGGAATATGAAAGGGCTTACAGAAGGCCGACAGTCAAGTTTGCTGACTACGGACGCTTCAATGTCCTTTCTCATTTTTTCCAGCGGAACGTGCTCCCGATTTACAACCCAAAGTTAAAGGAGCAAACCTGCCGCGGATTCGTGATAATACCAATCTTCTCGAACCCGCATAAATCGACAACGGGTATCGAGGATGTGGGGTACTTCCTCGGACTTATCAAGGACAGCGACGCAAAAGGCCGCTGTTATTTCAATTGGCGCACGCATAGCGATAACGAAACACAGAGCCAGATTGGTGATTTCTTTTACAATGAGTATCTCTTCCACCTCCAAAACTTCATTTATAACCTCGGCTTTAAAGAAGTAAAGCAAATCTACTATAAGGGGATTGAAGAAACGGCAAAGAACGAAATCAGGCGCCAAGCCAGCCGCGCGGCTATCTCCCAGGTAATGGCCCGAAATATGAGTCACAATATCGGCAGTCACGTGTTAAGCCGCTACAAAACGCCCAACGACTTTGGGTCCGAAATTGTTTCTGACTCGAGCCAGTACCGGCCCCAGTTGCAAATTAATCCAAACCTCGCCGTCCAAACGCAACGCGCCTACTTCAACGAGTACTTAAGAAACCGGATGGATTTTCTGGCAGACATAGCCACAACCGATCCAACGCTCGAGAGTCCCCTATATCTGGTCAAAGATGTCGTCGCCGGTTTTGATAAGAACCGAATCCTGTTGGATAGAATCTCAGGACTCGACAGTGGTATTGAATTTGAAATCAACATCTTTGTTAGAGATGAAGATGGCCTGCGCGAAATCAAGAACGACGAAGATAACGGCGACCCTTTGATGGCGATGCCTAATGACATACTCGGCTGCCAGGCGTTTTACATAATACTGGAGAACATTATCCGTAATGTGACGAAGCACTCGAGCGTCGAAAAGAAAAACGATGAGGAATCGCTATTCTTTGCGATAAATGTTGTGGTGGACGAGTATAAAAAGAACACTGGTTATTACGAAGTAAGTATTTACGATAGTTTTCACAAAACAAATAAGGAAATGGAAGATCTCGTTGCAGAACGAAATCAAATGATTGCCTCGCCTGTTCTTGATGAAAAGACTAACAAGCTCAGAGAAAAGGGGTTAGGAAGTATCGAGATGCTGGTTTGTGCGGCGTATCTGCGCCGCGTGCCGCTCGATTCGATAGAAAGCGACTATCCTCTCAACGAGAGGAACTATAAGGAGCGGGATGGCGCAAAAATTCCCAATATCCTTTACGCCTATGCGCAGCCACATCCGACCGATTCTGGAGAATCAGCGTTGGGTTACAAATTCTTCGTCCGAGTTCCCCAGAAAGTACTTCTGTTCGACGACAAAAACTCGCTCGGATTGAGCGATACCGAAAAGAGAGTCTATGGAGCAAAAGGCATCACCATCACGCAGCAGGAGAAATTCCTGAAGAGGCCAGACTGGGAGTATAGCCACGAGTTCTTACTTTGGTTGAACGACGAAGCGGCTTTCGAAAGTTTCTATCAGAAACATAAATCAACTTTGCCCCAACGAATACTAAACAAGAGGGACTTCGATAGGGAGGTTTTACAAAACCTTGACCACAACGCTTGGGCTACTTATTTATGGCGGTTGTTCCGTCGCAAAAACGTTAAGTCTTTCCGAGTTCAATATAGTAATTCCCCGAAAAAGTATTTGTACCCGCCGGACGCAAGCGACGGTTTCATTGACATCTTTATTGATGGGCACGATCGCAATTGGGAGCGGTACGAAAACAAGCCAGACATATATTATGAAATGTGTTGTAGCCATCATAGGTTGACTAAACTTCACGTGAAGTCTGTGGACAACAGGATGCGCTATTTGGAGACGGTTGTTACTAAGATCATAATCATAGACGAACGAATACAGGCCAATCTTGAAGGCAACAAGTATAACAATAGGGTTCCTAAAAGAGAGTATTTTGAGAGGATGGGCGTCTCAATTCCTACCAAGGAGGACGTGAATCTAAACCAGCTTAACTTTAACGATCCAAACAGTAATGTGCAGGTTAAATTGGCTGATTACATAAAAGCAAGAATGGCTTCAAGCTCGGGTCCTCAGAATTCGATTATCACGGGCGCCGCAGATTTCTGCGTGTTACATCTCGGGATTATTGAGAAGCTTTGCGGTGGCGGCAACGTTAGTTCTGAGGCGATCACGGCCCAAATCAAGTCCTTGGTGGGAGCTGATAATCTCGACAAGGTTGTGATTACAACGGGGCGAGGAAAACCTACCAACATCTCGGACAAGTTTAGATATGTTCCGCTAGCGATCATTCAAAACTGCGTCGAGACGCTCTTTGATAAGGGAATGCTGGTCGCGTCTCTCTACAACGCAAGGAGAAGTAAGTGAAGGCCGGATGCCAGCTTATCGTGTTTATCAATCCGTCGAAGTTCGACCGGATGGTAGAAGGTGAAAAAACAATCGATAACTTTGAAACACCCAAGGGAGGATACCTTAATAATTCGCAGTGGATCGTTTACGTTGACGAAGACTGCAGGACAGCGTCCGGAGCGTTTGAGGAAACTACGGCACAAAAGTCGGCCGTTATTCTCGTTCCCGACAAGATTAGCTCCTTCAGCTATGAGCCGCAGACTTCGTTTAAGATTCTCTTTCACACTGAGACTCCCGCCACCCTGGTAGCCGGTCTTGAACAAAGTCCCTGGTTCCGCGGAAAGCTTCGGTCCGAGGAAGAAGAGACTACTCCGTACGATGATCTAGCGCAGGCGATCAAAGCTTCGAAGAGTTTTGCCGATGACCTGCAGGTGATAGTTGATAAAATTCCATCCTTCGATCCGGTGCTCGAAGCGAAACTCGAACTGTTCCAAAACATCCTTAACGGCGATTCTATTCGCCCTGAGGTTGTCGATTTGCTCAAGCAGTCGCGGGCTGCCTTTGAAAGTGACTTTAAAGAGTTTATGAAGACGCCTCGGGATGACTTATTCAGTAAAGACTTCCATACCGCTCTCAGTAGACTTCGCGATACGCTCGAACTCGAGTGATGCGCGCCCCACTAAATGAATAACTACCTCATCGTTGATTCCGGCCTGAACTTCGCGCGCGAACTCCACCGGGCATTAACCGGTAATCTGCAGCCAGATCCAGCCTTTCTTTTCAACCCGCCGACAGGCCCTATGTCAGAAGTGCATGAGATCGCGAAAGCTATCAACGACCGCATAGATGCCAAGACAGTGATTCTCATAAATATGGAAGCCAACTTTGGCGTCAACCTCCGTCAATCGCACGAGATTGTCGATTTGGCATATTGGCTTCGATGTAAGTATGGCCTTGAGAATCCAATTGTCTTCTACGGTTTGCAATCGATTAGTTACTTGCTGAGGGCTGTCCCGGGAAACTTTATTCTAGTGTCTCCCGGCTGTTACCACATGAGATTGCCGCTGAGCGCAGAAGATCTGGCGAGGATTCCGACCTTGGAACCGTTGACCAGTTTTAACTCGTTGAGACCTTATTTGAAACCGAGAATAAACCTTGGTCAGACGCGCCATCACTATGCCAATTATGTCGGCATGGTGTTGATGATGCTGCTGGCCCAGCAAATCTGGAAGAAACCAACGGATCTGATAACGTCAACCAATCCTTTGTACAAGAAACTGGAAGAGTTCCTGCGCTCTTTGGATTATCCTTTGATGGGCTCCTACTTTAATCTCACCATCAAACCGGTCGGCGCCCCGACTCCGATTCGCGTCGAGTGTCCCGCGACGCCGGGCGCGATTCTATTGATCGATGATCTGGCCGACGGGTGGCTGCCGATTCTTAGTCAAATGTTATTTGGCAGTACGGACGATCAACGGATGGCTTCGCTGGCCCTTCATCAAAGCGGACACGCGAACCAGACCCTTGACTTCAAAAAGGCATGCGCAGAGTTGACCAGCTATATCGGCAACCAAAAGCCTCATTTGATACTACTCGATCTTCGACTTGCCGGAGACGAAGATGAAACTGAACTTGAGAACTTCGCCGGTTATCAACTCTTGAAGTTCATCAAGAATGATGCCGGATACAAGGGCGTTCCGGTGTTAATAGTCACCGCCAGTAGTAATGCTGAAAATGTTAAAGGTCTACTAAATGCCGGCGCCGAAGGGGTCTGGACCAAGCCGGGAATCGATGAGGGATTAAGTGCCGCCGGAAACCTGCAAAGATACGAGGAGCTCATCAAACTGATTAAGGGGATGCTCGAACCTGATTATGCGCCATTGGCTTATTCGACGATAAGGACGACGCAAAGTTCGATGTTAAGGTCGACTTCGATGCTATTAGAAATCTTCTGCTGAAGAAGCTGGACAAGATCAAATACCGGGCACGATTATACGGGCAGAGCGAACTTTCAAACTTCACGCCTTCTCCCTACGATAAAGCTGACGCGATCTATCTTGATGCCAACGTGTTTTTGGGAAGGAAAACGTACGCACAAACCCTCTGTGCCGTCTACAAACTTGCATGGCTTACAAATGGCTCGACCTTCAGGTACCGAATTGAGAAACGTGAGAAGACTACGCCTTTACCTAAAGTCGTCATCATGAATTCGATCTATGATGAACTTATCAAAATAGCAAAGACGCAGGAGGTGCGATTTCCTAATGATCGACTTTATTTGCGAGCCATGATGGCTCAGGTAGTGATAAGAGAAATGTTCGCAGATACGCTTGCGCGCACGGAGCTTCGACACTCGAGTTCACCTGAATATCGATTGGAAAGCCCGAAAGAGAAAGTCTACGCCGACGGTTATATTCTGGATGAAGTGGCCAACCTGCTGGTCACACATCGCTCCGGGGACTTGCAGTATTGCCGCGACACGCGCGTGGTTTTTGTTACTAACGACGAGGACTTGACGAGAAAGCTTTTGAAGTTTGCGTTCCAAAGCAATTTGATTGTCATCGATGCGAAGAAATTGGTCGATGATATGGCCACCGTGATGATATGACTCGGCTGGCCTACATTATTTGCAATAAGGCCAACCAGCCTTTGTATCAGCGATTGACCCATGCTTCCCAGCTGGCTCCGCCTGATGTTTTCTATCTAACCGATCACCTTAACCTCGATAAACACTTCGCCGAAAAACGATCCGGCGCGATCGGAATTGAGTTGTCTCTGACCTGGGGAGGCAAACGATTGCAGGATTTTTACGGCCTCGATGTTGCCGCAAGTTTGCGAAGAGATTTTTTTGTAAAGGCCCCAATCATTTTTTTTAGCCTGCCAGGTGCGCAATATTTTAAAAGTCTCGCGGTCGACGTTCCTAAATTTAACCTCCTAAACGCCCGCGGAAGTGTGTTGCTTAGTTTGCCATCTCACTCGGCGGCGCTTAAAAAAGTAATCCGCGCGACTAAATCGCTTACAAGAGCTCAGCTTGTCGAGACGGTCCGTAACTATTGTGGCCTTCGAGATGAGTGGCGGATGATTTCACATCGGTTAGCGGGCAGTTTCTTGAGCGCTGAGCTTTTACCTTCAGACTTGAGAGAGTTGCTTGATGATTGGGCAGTCTCTGTCGCTCGATTTGCGCCTGAACAGACGACGAACTTTGATAACTTTCGGGAGTTGCTATCACTGGGTTTGACCGATCGGACCAGTTTATTACGTGCCCTCGAAGGTCTCGACGAAGGGTTGCAAGGGTTCTCCTCTGCCGCCGCAGAGTGGCTAGGTCAGAGCCCAACAGCTCACTTTCCGCCGTACCCGCCGAAAGGATTTTCGAGGGTATTAATCGCTGATGATGAACCTCAGCCGTCTCTTATCAACTCGCTCACAAGTCAATATGGCTACGAGGTCGTCGGTCAGGGCTTTAAGTTATCGCAAGCGCGGGAGCTTTTGGAGAAAAAAAAGCCGGACGTCGTTTTGTCGGATCTTTTTTTTAAGGAGTCGTTGCGTCCAACGGAGATTGCCGATAAAGCGATCGGTGACAGGTTCATCCAGTACGCTCTCACGCATCCCCAATATCGTAATAGTAATCCTAAGAAACCCATCGTGCTGGTAACGTCAAAGGCGACGGTTCGAGCCGAAACGGAAATCCGCGCCGGTGCGATTAACTGCTCAGGGGCAGGAAGAGCGACCGATCAGAACTTTATTCATGGCGTAATCTGGACGGAAGCAAAGAAGCGCGGCGTCATCAATGAGCCCGAAGAGTTGACCAAGAATGGCTGGACGGTTGCACATGCCGGTCAGCACCGTTTGAAGCAACAGGCTCAGGATCTGCCACGAATCATCAAACGGTGGCGAGGCTTTGGGGATATCCTTAGCGACACGATCAGACTGCTGCGGTCTCTGCAGAAATCCACCGACGAAGATCCAGCCGTCGTAAACCGAATTCTTGCAACGCTCGAACCGCACGGGACAGAAGAAGGGTTCTCACTTGCCACCGTTACTGCGATCCTCGTAGAGACCGAACAGATTCGCCGCGACGTACAGGCCTTGCCTGAAACTGAGTATAAGCTCCAAATCCTAAACATTCTCCACAGCAAGATCGAGCAGTTCCCGACGGTGACCAATGCGATCAAATCTTTGCTCGCGGTTAATGAAAGTGTCGCGGCAGATTTGCAGTCCCTGCCGGAATACCAGAGAGCAGCCGAGAAGATTCAGCATACTCTTGACGGGTTTTCGCTGGCGCAGCCCCTGCTACCGTTCTTAATGCGTCTGCAAACTGTCCTTAACGACCTGCTGCCTGAGCTTCCTGAACCGCCGCCACCGCTGCCCCTGCCCGGGTCATCCCAGAGACTGGCAACCTCTCGTCGGGTAAATATCGTGGCGGTTGAAGACGATGAATACTGGAGTGAGTTCATCACCGGTGCAGTTGAGAAGCTGAGAGCTCGCCTGGGCGACGAATTTCAGATCAGTTGTGAGTACTTTGATAACGCTGACGACGCGCTGCAAGCGATACCGGCAACATCAAGATCTTTTGCGATCTCAAATGCGGCCAGCTCTGATGCGAGTACGGTTGCCATCGTTGATATTTGCCTGCCGGAAGACCGGGCCCACGCAGAGAGAATTCGCGCCTTCTCTTCAAAGGAAACTGATCACCTGGAAATGCCGCACAGCATCCACGGCTTCAATCTGATTCGACAACTGTGCAGCTATTACTACGATGTGCCATTAGTGGTGCTGAGCACAGTAAACTCAATCGCGGACCGCAGAGCTATCGGTAGCTTGGGAGTGCCAGATCATGATTTTCTGGCTAAGGGGATTGATGATGAAGACTCGCTTATTCGCGCGTTGATTCGCAAAATTGAAAAGCGCGCCAAGTACGTGATTAAGCGAGTCGAGAGTGAAAACGGTAATCGCAGGCTTCTGGTCAATGGAATTGAAATCCCGCTCTCCAAAGAGCTGAGCCGTACGATGTTTGCGCTGATCGATTTGCATCAGACGAGCGGCAAGAGCAGCTTTGCCGTTGAAGAGATTATCAGAGCCAGAGGCGACGCGCTTTCCGGCAAATCAAAACAATCGATCCACGATCACATCTTAAGGATTCGAAAGCTAATCTTGAAAGCGCTGCAAACAAATCGAGTATATGTAAATATCCGGGAGCTCCTCGTTACCGGCAAGTCCAGTGATAACGATGAATTCACTTATCAACTCAACGCGGAGATCATGCCGCTGGAAGACGAATTGGATTATGAACAGGATTTGAGAGAGTACAAAGACAAACCGTGTAGGGTGCTGGTGGTCGAAAACAACCTTCACACGCAGACTGAAATTGCCGAGGCTTTAAGGCAGCTAAATTATGAAGTAGCGGTCGTGGATAACGCTGAAGAAGCCGTGCAAATCGCTAATGATTTTCGGCCCCATATTGTCAGTCTCGATTTGCAAATTCCTTACCGCCGGCCCGCCGGTCCATCCGACGAGAATGATGATAGTTTTGCGGGTCTGGAAGCTTGGAGGCAAATCAGGTTGGCTCTCAACACAAGCAGCGTTGGGGTGGTGGTGCCGACCGTGAATGTTGACAAGGATGATTTGGTATCGCAGGCGGCGCAGATGGAAATCCCGATCCGTAGTTTTGTTTCGAAGAGAGATCCCAGTTGGTTCAACTATTTTCTTAAAAAGATTGCCGATGAAAAAAAGCGGACGTACCTGGGCGAAGTCGCTGATTTCGACACGGACGTAATGGAACCACTCGTCCAGATCCTTGATGGAAGTGATTTAACCAGCGGAGTACTCAGGCTGGTGGTCGATGGCAGAAAGTTTTCGATGAAAGTTAGTCCCGTTGCCAAAATAATTGGCCTGTTGTTGAGTAGGCCCAAGGTCACCGTGAGCTTTCATGATGCTAAGCTGGTCACCGGTTCGCGTGAGCGAGTAACAAAAGATGATAAAAAGAACTGGACGAAAAGAATCAGAGCGATCATCCGCGAGAAATGGTTATCAAATCAGGGCGGCGGAAATTTGAAAGAGTTGGCGGAAAAGCTTCTCCAATCTTCTACAAACGGCCTGCAATTGAACGTGCAGGTTGCCGATCTAAGAAATCGCGGTCCGCTTAAGTAAGAAACGTCGTACGCCAGCCGCAGCGCCGTTTTGTGAAACGCCATAAAGTTCGACATCAGCCCTTCCGCCCATTCTTAGTTTTAGCTTTAGCTCTCCTTCCAAAAATGTAATTGACACCTGGCTGCGAACGGCCGGTTCTAACCTGTGGCTCGTCAAGTGGCGGCGTCCGGGATGGCCAGAAGTAACGAGGGTATCCATTCGAGCGGAATAGTAAGCGGTGACTCGGCGTGCACATTGCGCGTGCCGCGTTAGTTGCAGCAGCAGCTTTAAGGAACCTGAAGGGTTAACAAACTATGAAGAACACAATGTTAATACTCGCCTTCGCGGTCTTGCTCGTTGCTATCAACAGCGGCTGCCGCGTATCCGACAGTTCAGCATCTTCTGCTTCTCAACCTTCGACGCCAACCATGGAGGCGCCTGCGATAGCGGATTGCGGCGCGGTAGCCAAGGACCAACAACACGGTAGTCAAGCTCTCCTGCGTTATCCGATCAGGATTGCGGTCTTCCAGGATAAGAGCGGAAGCGCGAACACGACCCGCACCGAACAGTTAACGGATAAGGATTTTGTGTCGCCCATCGGTCTGCTGCGTTGCACTGGAGGCGAACTGGCGCTGGGCATTGTGGACGATGTATCGAATACATCGTTGGTGAGGCTGCGAATCGAGCCACCGCCAACTCCGCCAGTCATCCCTCAGGTTTCGAACGTGTTTGAGCGCGCGCAACAGGACGCAGCGTTCCAGCAACGGTTGAACGATTATAACGAGGCGGTAAACAAATGGCGCGCTGAGACTGACAGACGCGCCGGTGCTTTTCTCGCGCAAATCGGCAAGGTCCTGCAACAAGAATCAAATGCAAAAAAAACCAACGTCTGGTCAGCGCTTTCTCGTGCCGATCTGTTCCTTAATGAGTCTGACGCTACATGGCCGCGCCCCACCCATCGGTATGCGATCTTTAATAGTGACGGGGTTGATACAGCTCACTCAAAGCCGATTGCAATAAAGAGCGGCGCTCAGTTAATCATCGTTAACGGCGCGGGCAGCACCGGCGTTTTTCAATCGCTTACTCCTGAGCGCTTTGAATCGGTGCAGGCCGGATTCCAGTTCATTTCGGCTAAAGAAATGGGAGGCAAAAATCCATGAATCCCACGTTTCCAACCCTTGACTATTCCGCGGGGCTTGATCGCTTCGAACGTCAGAATTCGAGTCGACGGATCGCGGAATCCTCGGCACGCGTATGCGGCTTGTCACACGATGCGGACAGGCTGAAGCGCAGGGCGTCTAAGCTTGTCCAGGAGGCGCGTGCCTTCATTCACCTCAATCCGGAGTTGGCCTTGGCGCCGTCGCGACAAATTGCTGCTTACATTCTCATGTGGATCGCGCCGGTCGCAGTGTGCTTCGTGGATTACATCTTACTTGGCGCGGTTCTGGAGTATTTCGCTCGGCGGATTTATTCCGATCCAGCCATGGTAACTGTGGCACGAACCATCATTCCTGCGGCGATTGTAACGATCGAAATGATGATCGCTTCCCAACGGTCGTTTCTGCGCGAACAAACATTGCGGCCCGGGCATTCGCCATCGCGCTGGACGTGGGATGTGTTTCCGCTCCTGATGTTGATTCCCCTGCCGGCGATGGTCGTCGCGACGCATTATGCTTCGGTGCCAGCAACGCGCACTCCTACGTTCGAAACGATTCTGAAGCTTCAACTGATCGGACTGGTTGCCCTGTCGGTTGTTATGCATGGCGTAGTTCTGTATGGCGGTCAATTGGCCTTTGAAGCTAAAGCGTATTTCTTCTTCAAGCTTCGAATTTCGAGCATCAATCGAAAGCTGAAGCGCTGGCAGTCGCAATTCGAGACAAGGATTACAGAATTTTCAAATGCGTACGTGGAGCATGTTCGTGTGATCGATGAACACAACTCCCAGTTTAGCGCGCAGTTGACGTCGGGCCCCTTCGATGTGGTGACCCAGGAATTGCTAGCAGAAGTTTTTGGCGATCCCGATCAGACTCAAGTAGCGGAGTTCCCTTCGCGTATTGTGGCGTAATCATGACATCGTCGCCAGGACGAAAACATGAGTAAAAAGAGTCAACCCGAACATGGTGTGACGCTGCTCGATCTGAATGGCCAAATCGTCGCCGGCCGTTTCAAGTTGTTAAGGCGGACTGCGCGCGGTAGCTACTCAGAGATTTACCTGGCGGATACTCTATCGCCTAAAGAAGATGAGCCCCCGACGGTCGCTGTCAAGCTTTTGAACCTCGCGTTGCAGGGACATCTTGAGGCGCGAATGGAACGGACGTTGATTGAAAACTTGAAACTCGAAGGCCAGAGTCTGCGCCGGTTGAGGCATCCGCATATCGTCCGCCTGTATGAATCGGGACAAGAACGGGATGAGCGAAGTGGTCGGCAGCTTTACTATCTCGTGATGGAATACCTGGGTGGCGGCGATCTCAATAGTGTCTGCCGCATGAAGCCGCTCCCACTTGAGGATACTGTAATTTACGTGAGCCAGATTTGCTCAGCGCTAGCTTCCGCGCACGAGCATGGGATCATTCACCGCGACATCAAGCCAAACAACGTGCTTTTATCCGAGGATGGTCGTGTCGTAAAGCTATTAGATTTCGGGACCGCTCAACTGCTTGAAAGCCAAAACGCGGTTGTCACACGGGTCGGTACCCCGGTTTATAGCGCGCCTGAATCATACTCTCCGATTGACGGTGTCAGACTTTCATTTGCAGCAGATATTTATTCTCTCGCAAAGTTGCTTCTATTTATGCTCACGGGTGACTCTCCTGCGCACCTGGCGCAGAAGCAAATCACATCGTTACCCCCGGGACTGATGAGCCAACCATGGTCAGGGTCCTTATTAGCGGTTCTTAAGAAGGCGACGGGCGACGCAGCCGATGAACGTTATCAGACCGTTGACGAGTTTCAGAAAGAGTTGCGGAATGTGTTGGACTTGACCGAAGTGGCGTCGCGTCCCACTGCGAAAGCAATGCCGTGCGGTCATGCCAATTACCGCCCGCCAAGACATTCGCGCTTCGAGGTTCCCGTTCCCGACAGCCCAGGCTTGGCGTCTGCATCAATTGCAGAAATGTTTTCTTGGGTCGGCTGGCTGGGAGATTTAATAGAAAATATTGAGCGTGCAGCTCGTTTCGTGCCGACGAACTTGGTCACTCGGATTCTGCTTGTCTTGATTATCGCGGGGTTCTTGCTGGTGCTGTCCCCCCCAATACTTCGTTGGTGGCGCGGCACAACGCCGGTGACGGGCCTAGTCGAAAAGGGGCCGGCTTCGCACAATGCAATGCCTGTTACGGACCTCAATATTCGGTCGGGGCCGAGTGCAAGCGAGCAAAAAATCGGTTTGGCGGAACGACTCTCACGAGTGCGAGTTCTTTCCTGCAATAAATCTGGAACTTGGTGCGAGATTGAGGTCATGCAGCACGGACGCGAGAAAGTCGATCGCAACTCCTCCGATCGCGGATGGGTTAATAAGAAGTACTTGGTAACTAACTAAGCAAACGCGTTGATCGGTTTCTATTTGTACCTGAAGTAATTTTAGGTTTTTCGCCTCTGTGCTGCCAATAGGTTGCGGAAAATTCATCGATAACTGTTGTAAGCACGCACGGAATGCCTCTCCTCTTTTCACGTATGACAGTTCCAAGTGGTCGTGTTTGCCGGTTTCAAACCTTCGCCTCTCGCGAAATTATCAGGAAAGCGACCCACTTTTATTCTGGATAATCTCGCTCAATTGGTCGACAGCTATGTCGCTATTGTTGGGAACCCACCCTAACGCGAGCTGCGAGGAACCTTCTCGCTTGCGCCAGCAATCGCAATTCAAAGGGGTAGTGTCCGAGATTGAGAAGCGTCGACATCCGACTGATGCGCCTTGTTATCGTATCGTTTGCTTCGTAACTGCTGGCGTAAAAGCGTCTTGCGCTGAAAAAGGTACGGCCACTCTTTCAGATTTTGATAATCGTATTAAAACGGTTTCGTTCGCGACTCAGCCCCTGAGTCCAGCCCTCCAATTAATTTGAACGCTGGGACGCTTCACATATTGTTCTCTTCGCGCGCCGATCTCCCTGTAGTCCAGGTGAGCAGTCAACCACTTTCACTAACCTCAAAATCCTCAAAACAAAGGCCCTAATCAATCTCACCCTTAGGTGTCACAGCTATTCCAATTGCAGTTTCTTTAGCTGCGGAACACTGCGACGAACCCAACAATTCCTTCCGCTAACTCTCGCAAAGCTCACAACTGCCTAACTGGCGGCATATTCATTGCACCTTTACTCAACCTCACAGTTGGGGAACCGAAAAGCATGCACATATTGGCTTCGGGTCCTGTTATTACGCGGAGTCATTTAGTCAGGCGAGACCCGAGACGCAAATGCCAGCAGTTCATCTGCGCTCTTCGATTCCGGAACTTATCTGCGAACAAGGAGAATATCAATGTCAGATTCAACAGCAGCGAAAACAAAAGCGAATATGGTAACGGGACTCTTTCCCGATCGAGAAAGTGCGGAAAGCGCGTACGGCTCGGTCACGAGCCGTGGTTATAGCGAGAAAGATGTGAACCTGGTGATGTCGGACGAAACGCGAAACAAGCATTTCGCCGTCGATAACAGAGAAACGGAATTAGGAAATAAGGCACTGAAAGGCGCGGGCACTGGTGCAGGCATCGGCGGCGCGGTCGGCGCCACCTTGGCAGCGATTGCAGCAATCGGTACGACTCTGGCTTTGCCGGGTCTGGGATTGCTTATCGCCGGACCACTCGCCGCAGGGATCGCGGGCGCGGGTGCGGGCGGCGCAACCGGCGGTCTGATCGGACTGCTTGTAGGCGCGGGAATTCCTGAAGAGCGCGTCAAGGACTATGAAGAAGGCATCAAGAAGGGTGGCATCCTAATGGGCGTCACACCGCGCACACCGGAAGATGCGGAATATTTTGAGCAGGACTGGAAAAAGTATCGCGCCGAAACGGTCAACCGCTAGACGTTACTTTCAAATAAGGAATAAACATGAAACGAAACTTAGTTTTTCTATTCGTTCTGGCGTTGGTAGGCCTGACTGGTGCCTGCGCTCAGAATACTGCGAATGATAACGGCGCTAACCGCAACGGAGTGGTTGAGACAAACGCCAACGTTGGCAACGTTAATGCTAACAATGCACCTCCGAAAACAGGGGTGGTTGTAAACAATAACGGGAACGAGAACACCTCGGGTGTACGTCCCGTTAACGCGAACGCTAACGGCAATCACAACAAATAGTCGAAGCGACGACGTAACTCGAAAGGGCGGATGGCTTAGGCCGGCCGCCCTTTTTTTTAACAGCTCCCAATTGCTCGAACGTATTTCGAGGCGGGCTTGGTATGGCTCCTTCTAAATGGGTGGCTAGAAGCTAAATCGGGGATAGGTAAGCGGCCATTACAATGAATGCAGTGACGAGGAGTTCTTATCGGGCGTCTGGGCGTTTTCGTTTTGATAACGAGTCACAAGGTCGGTCATGATTGGCGCGCTATCAAAGGCCGGGCGTCCGCTCAGTTCAAGCATACGGCCGACTACCAATTGATAGGCGTCGATAGGAGGATTTGAACTATCATTGCCCGCGCAACCCTTTGTTTTGATTCCTTCTTTACAAAGGCGCCAGAACACAGCTCGCATCAGAGTGGCCTCGCCGCTCAAGTTCCCTTGTCCTCTGAGGATTGAGGCGCGGTCACGCCACACCTCGTTACAAAGTTCTCCGAATTGCTCTGAGCTTATTGTGGACATCGATGTGCTCACGAATCGTGCCGCCCTTGGTTGATCGCTAAAGGCGTAATTAGTGGCCCAGTGGGAGTCATTACGACTTTGGACCACTTGTTATTTTCATGACGATCGAAGAAGAAAAACATTAAGCCACCCGCAATGCAGGCAATGACTCCCGCGATCCCGGCCAACCATAGATGAGAGTTTCCGCCCGCTATGCTTAGTCCCGATGGACCTTTCGTTACGACGAACAGAAACAGCTGCCGGCTGGCGATGAGGAGCATCGCCACCAAACCAACAAGAGCCATCACAAACTTGGTCAGGTTACTCATACTCCTCAATTCCACCATTCATTTTGAAGCGGGGAAAGATGGCCAGAATTCTGGCGACCATTTCCATTTTGGGAAACGGTCGAGAGTTCGTCGGATTTGTTCAGGAGCAAAACCAAATCTTCTTCTCTTACCGATTTACCACGCTTCAGACTGACAAGCGGATCCTTCACTAGGCAAAAGTCCACATAACCTGAGCCGCCTGCGGGAACCATCTCCTTGAGTAGGTTTGGATCGAGTGCCACCGGTCTGAAAAGCAGCATTCCGGAGTTACGCAAACTGGCCATCGTCGCGTCGTGACTGCTGTGAAACAGCGGCACGCGAAAACGGCCGCGACCTTCAAACGCAAACCAGTCGCCGTTCGCTCGTCGCATGGCATAGATACCGCTCATAGTACGTCTTTCGTGATTCTTCCCGCTCCAAGCGGTGGCCCCGGCGAAGTGATGTGAATCTCATTTCGCGTGTCGTAGCGGAGGAACTTTGAGAAAAGGAAGACTCCGGCGATGCATACGATAACCGCGCTACCAATAGCCAGCCACAAGTGAACTGTTCCGCCTTGAAGATCGACCACGCCCTGTGTGTTCTTAAAGATCGTAAACAAATAGAACTGCCAGGCGCCAAACGCGGCGAGGGCAGCCAGGGCGATGACCGCCACTAAACCTTTAATACTCGTTTTTTGATACACGCTTCTCTCCATCATTTGTTTTCATATTAGCTGTGCAAATCACTGAAACTTGCCGACTCCAACATTAAGCTCCCGGCGTTGAACCGTCTGTGCGGTAGACCGCTTATGGAACGGAGTTGCGCTTAACGTTCATCAAAAGGGTTGCGGGCAACCAAATAGCAACGTAGAAGCCTTCGAACAGCAAGTTTGTTCACGCCATATGTGTGTTGTCGCACGGACGGCGTGACGCAAAAGTCGTATCTTGCTAAGTAGACAAAATCATCGGACTGAGACAGTCAAAACTAATGCAGTGAAAGCTTGTCGTTCGGTCTATCGGGGAGAATGAGGATTGGGAATGAGTAACGAAACGACCACGACAACGAAAAACCCAGCGAAGGGCATTAACTGGGACACTGCTATTTTCATAAGCCTATTCCATGTTGGCGCGGTGGCGGCGCTCTTCATGTTTAATTGGCGAGCAATAGTCGTTGCCATTGTGCTCTGGTGGATTACCGCGAGCCTGGGCGTCGGCATGGGTTTTCACCGGTTGTTAACGCATCGAGGATATAAGACTCCCAAAATAGTTGAGTATCTTCTAAGCGTTTGCGGCGCACTTGCACTCGAAGGGGGCCACATTCAATGGGTCGTAACACATCGCATCCATCACGCCCACACAGATGTTCCGGGTGATCCACACACGCCGCGCGATGGGGGCTGGTGGTCGCATATCGGCTGGATGTTGAAAGGCAAAGCTCAGGCACACGACTCGTCGGTGGTAGCCCGCTATGCGCCTGACCTGGTCAAGGACAGATTCCACGTCTTGCTCAATCGTTTTTACTGGGTACCGTTGGTCGTCCTCGGCATCGCATTGCTTGGCTTGGGCGGCTGGTCATATCTGATGTGGGGCATTTTCTTCCGCGTCACGTTCAACTTGCACGCCACCTGGCTGGTCAATTCGGCCACACACATGTGGGGCAAACGGCGGTTCGCCACCGAGGATGATTCAAAAAACAACTGGTGGGTGGCACTCCTGACCTTTGGCGAAGGCTGGCACAACAATCACCATGCGCACCCAACCTCGGCGCGTCATGGACTGGCATGGTACGAAATCGATGTCAACTGGTGGGGTATTCGCGCGATGCAATTTCTGCGACTGGCGAGAGCGGTGAAGTTGGTAAAGCTTACTAAGCGTGGCGGCGCCGGCGCGCGACAGGAGATGGCGCAAGCATGAATACATTCCCCCCAATCATAACGACGACAGCACTCGTTGGCTCGCCGATCATCCTGGTAGTAGAAGATGTTCATGAGACCCGCGACGGCATTGAGAAATTGCTGATAGCAGATGGCTATCGTGTTGCCCTGGCCAGAGATGAACGAGATGCGATCGAAAGCGCGCACCGAACCCGACCAGACTTGATTCTCGTTAGCCTCGCCGGCTTGCCGCTGGACGTTGTGCTTAGCGCGCGTAGTATTCGCCGCCGCGCCGAGGTCGGGGAGCTCGTGCCAGTCATAGTGTTTTGTATTGAAGGTATCGCTGAGGGCGAGGAAGTTGAGGTTGAAGAGAATGTCTTTATTACGCGGCCGGACAACTTCAATCAGTTGAGAAGGTTTATCGCCCGGCTGCTCAATCGGATTCCAACGCCGCCTAAGATAGAAGTATTACAACCGCCACCGAATAGGATCTCATCACCATGAACAACAGTTCTCAGCATCCCTTTACCTTTAGACTTCTGGATACGAAACCGAGAATACTCCTGGAATTGACGAACGTAACGGACGAGGTGGTCCGGTCTGTCGAGATTCTGACGATCTTCTTGAAGGCTGAGGAAACGCCGGACGGCCTGCTTTCGCAATCCCACATAAAGTTCGACGAAATAAAGTCTATGCTTCCCCAACAAGCATCGGTTCCTTTCCACCGAACCTGGATCAACGGAAAGCCCGCCACCGATGCGCGGGACCAGATGGAACGCCTTAGAATCATCGCCGGCGAACTCAAGCCGTATGTGCTCGACATCTCGTGGGAAAATCGGGAAGGTAAGTCTCGGTTTCAGAGAATCCCGGTCGGGCATTAAGTAGGGAATCGAATCAGATCGAGAACAAGGGTTCCAGTATCTTGTGGGCACGTTGGGCGTCAACAGGTTTGACTACCAAACGGACTCCCCTGGTGCGCTGAAGATGCGGTTCCATCCCGCCACCGTCATCCTTAAACACAAAAGCTGTAATTCCTTCGTCAGTTAGCACGTCTCGAGCCATTTTGGCATCAATCTCGGTGGCAAAGACTTTAAGTACTACTGTTTCTTCCGGCATTGAGCCTGTCCTTCGCCCTTATCCGACGGTACCTGTTCCTAAGTTCGCGAGAGAGTTCTATTCCTCGTTGATCGGGAGGACCTCCACGGCAGTCTTTGGCACCGACCGAGCCAAAACGCCATCCACGTCGAGGCGTCGAACCATGCGAGGCGGCGCCGGCTCTGGGGCCACTCCGTAAATCATGGGAGGCAGCGTATCTTCTATTGTCGCCGCCGCAGAGCGTTGAAATGCTGGTTCCTTCGTAGCGATTTTCAGACTAGTTAATTTCATACTTTCCATTTCGGTTATGAGAATTATTCAGTGGGGCCAGACTCTGGCAGCGCATCTTTGAACAAACTGTCGAAGGCTGGGGTTAATTCGTTTCGATCGCGTTGTTGGAAATCGGCGACCCATGAGCGAACAGCGGTCGACCATTCTGTTGGCGTTCGTGGCTGGTTGGACCGGCGCCGGTCGTCGCGACACTCGTTCGTTTCGTTTAATCAGTCGTATCGATTTTCTGTTCATCTTTCAGGTCGTGCTAATCGAAATGCTTCTAATTCATATCAGGCCGCGGCAGGTTCGAAGGTGAAAGGCCATGAGTGCCTCCTCTTGCGCCTAAACGGGATGATCTTCGCCGTGGGGCGATCTGGCGGCGAAGCGAACTGCTTAATACTGCTGAACAGGCCGTCAAGGTCGGGCTTAACGACGTAGGCATTCGCACCGGCCTCGATGCCCCTCTTTTTGTCAGTTTCAAAGGCCGCGCCGGAAAAGAATAGAATCGGCGTCTTGCGATCAATGGCACGCAGCCGGCGGCACAATTCAAAGCCATCCACATCGGGTAAGCGCGCGTCCAGCATATATAGGTCGAACGGTTCGGCTTGAACCGACGACAAAGCTTGAGCGCCGGTTCCCACAGCTTTGGCGTCAATAAATGCGAGCTTTAGTAGCGTGGTTAGCATCACGCGCGAGTCCTCATCGTCATCAACGCAGAGAACCCTGAGTCGAGCTTTGGGTGGCATTGTTTGCCTCCTACTTCAGGGGATTGTTTTTAAGTCGTGGGTTAGTCTTGATCGGGCTGGGATAATCGTCTGTGCGTTAACACACATATCCGAAACATTTCTTTTTGCTGGTCATTTAAGATGGCCTTTCTTCGTACGAGCAGGCGTAATTCCTCGATGACTTCGGCATCTGTGTGCTGGCGCACAGACCACGGCTCTTCATCGTCCTACCATCTAACTGTCGTCTTCTGACAAATCAGGGAGTTCTCAAACCAGAACTAAGGAGCAAAGAAGTCCACGATCTAAACGCCCTCGGCCTGCTCAAATCCGACAGTCAGAGAAGTCGGCGCGGATAACTTAAAGGCAAACAGGAGAAATAGAATCATGAAAACACAAATTTCGATCGTTAAGTCATTCGCTATAGCAATGACTCTAACAGCCCTTCTCGTCGTGACTTCTGTGCAAGCCGCTCCGCAGGGCGAGAAGAGTCTGTACGAACGGCTTGGCGGCGTCTTCGCCATCGCCGCGGTCGTTGACCACTTTAGTGACGCGCTTGTGAAGAACCCGATCGTGGGAAAGAATTCGAAGAACCCAGCCCTCAGGCAATGGCACAGGGAGAACCTGGGCAGATTGCCGGGCCTCAAGTTCATGCGCACCCTGTGGGTCTGCGAGGTCACGGGCGGGCCTTTCAAATTCTCGCCAACGAAACCGGGAAAGACTGCGTTGGGTCTTGAAGAAGCGCATCGTGATCTCAAAATCTCGCCGGCAGAATTTGACGAGGTCGCGGCCGAGCTAGGGCGTTCGCTTGACTTCGCCAAAGTGCCGGCGCGTGAAAAGGGAGAAGTCCTCTCCGCTTTCGCAGCGCATAAGGACGAGGTAACGGCTGGCTACCAGACGAAGTGACCCGGCGGGTGCGTTTCAACTCTGCTCCTCGACAGTTCGGGGCTCAGACTTGATAAAGGAGAGTGAAAAATGTTGTGGACAATACTGGTCATCTTGCTGGTCTTATGGCTCTTGGGCTTCGGATTCGGCATCGGCGGCGGCACCAGCCTGATTCATCTTTTGCTGGTGATTGCTGGGATCGTCTTGATACTCAACCTGGTTTCTCGTCGGCGTACGGTCTAGGGCAAGGCCATTTAGCAGAAGACTGAGGACGCGGCTTTGAAAGGAAATGAAGCTGCGAACTTAGCTCCACGCGGACAGCACGACTCTTATGAGGCGTGTGTGTGTGCGGACAGGCTCTAGCTTGTCGAATTTGAACGACAAACCGTTTGTCGGACATCCGTTTCGAATGACAAAAACTGGAGGTACATAATGAACTTAACAACATTAGGCACAACAGAACTCGCTTTAATCATTGGTCTCGCCGTGATTGCAATTGCAGGCATCGCCGCGTTGCTTTTTCTCCGAAAGCGCCGGACTGAAAGGCTGCGCGCTCAGTTTGGCGCTGAATATGACCGCGCAGTGAAGGAAGACGGGAGCCGGCGGCATGCGGAAGCTGCGCTCAAAGACCGCACAGTACGAGTGGAGAGTTTAGACATTCGACCACTCGCTTCAGGTGATCGTGCGCGCTTCGTCGAGTCGTGGAGCAGGGTCCAGGCGCGGTTCGTTGACGGTCCCGGAGGCGCGGTCACGGAGGCCGATCAACTGCTTGGCGATGTGATGTCCACACGCGGGTATCCGGTGAGTGACTTTGAACAGCGCGCGGCGGATATTTCCGTGGACCATCCACTGGTTCTCACAAATTACCGGACGGCGCACGAGATCGCGGTTCGTCAAACTCAGGGAAAGGCCAACACAGAAGATTTGCGCCAGGCGATGATTCATTACCGGACTCTTTTTGAGGAACTGGTCGGCGATCCGGACTTGGCACGCGGAAAGGCCGCGGCCTGAACTCTCAAAGTTGAATAGAAAAGTAGGGCATTTTGGAGCGTCGAGCGATAGTTGGGGACTATCAGTAAATGCATTCACGCAAGTGCATTATTAACAGGGGGAAAGTAGTATGCCGCTTACGACTGTTGTCGAACAACTCAATAAACTAGCCAATTCATTGAGCATAATCACTAACGCTCTCGGTCCAATTGAGCCGGGGCAGAAGGTGGAATTTAACCTGGTGTCGTCAATCGCGGATATGTCGGTCTCCGAAACTTTAGCGACTATCCCGCTAGATATCCCTGTTAAGGTGCAGGTCAAGTGGACTGTAGAGGATGAGAACGGGAACCAATTAACTGGAGCTGATTTTTTTACACCCAGCCCGTTGACGACTCTAAACGTATTCTTTCTCTTCAAACCCCCAATCATCGACCTGGGTGTGGACGCTCCTGACTTAGTCCTGCGCACGGTCAAAGCAACGGTTACTGTGAAATCGTTTAACCTAACGGACCCGCAGACAAGTACGCCAAGAGACTTGCAACTACCGGTGCAGTTGGTCCCTTTAGAGTTGCCAACTATCCTCGCGCTATTTCGACATACGAAGTTTAGACCATTTGATGATGGTATGAAGCCCGGATTTTCCTTGGTGGTTGTGCCGAACGGCTCACCCATACAAGGGCTGACAGAGCCTACAAATGAGGTGCTCAGGCGAATAGAGGGAGCGCTTCGCCCACTTCGTACTTTCGTCGGCATCGCAGGTTTTTTGACAGGGCTGGCGATACTATCTCAGGCACTGGCGGCGCAGCCTATAGCGCGAGTGCGGGCTGGTAATATTATCGACCTTGAAGATATTAGCATGCGATTGGAGACCTTTCTGGGATCTGACCAGCTTAACCGCGACATGCGACCCGATGATGATGTTGGCTCGCTGATTTTCATCGGCCCGCCGGGACGGACTGTTGCGTGTTACAACAATGATCATTTCGCGGAAGACCAGGGAGCCTTCAAGCTACATGTTGGGCTTGACATGGTCGTTTTAATCCCCGCACTGGGCGTCGCCATCAGTGCCCTGGAGGCCATCCCCGGCGTTGATATAATCAGGCCAGACACCGATCTTGATAGGTTTGAAAACAGCATGACCTCTGTGCAGTTTCTTGCGGACACACCGAATTGAACCAATACTTTAGAAAAGTAATGACGGCATCTCTGGTCGACGCTGGGTTTAGGGCGCGACCACCAAACAATTCGTCGGATCTAACTAACTCAGAAAGGCAACAATGAGCGAAAACCAAAAGACAAATGTGGATGCGAATTCGCGCGAGTTCACGCGGGGAGTTGAGGCCGGACTCAAGTCTGAGGACACAAAGTACTGGCAAGCAGGTTATGAACTGGGTCAGGGGCTGAGCGATCAGGAGACCAAAGAACTGGTCAAAGAGCCGGTCAAAGAACCCATCAAGTCGGAAGCCGACACCCCACTATTCGTCCAGGATACATTGGGCGGTGATGCCCAGGACGATAAAAATAAAAGCACGGAATAGTTTGTCCATGCGCCGGACATATAACTGAGCTCGAACATGAACAGGTTACTAAGCTTTGGCCTGACGTTTCTCATACTTTTAAGCTCATGCGCTGCAAAGAACGCGAGCACGGAGATCACTTCCGCGGCATGGCGTGACGATCTTCGCTATCTCGCGCGCGAACTTCCCAGCCGTCACATCAAGGCTTTCCACACGGTCAGCCGCGAAACCTTTGCGGGCGAAGTCGCGCGTCTGGAAGCGGCCATTCCGGGCTTGAATGGTGACGAGGTGCTGGTCGGGCTTATGCGGATCGTGGCACTCGTCGGCGACGGGCACACGCATTTGGATTTGCCGCCGAGCTTCCTTCGCTATCCAATGGAATTGCAGTGGTTCGGTGATGAGCTGCGCGTAGTCGCGGCGGCGGCCCCTTATCATTCCGTAGTGGGGGCGCGCGTACTGGCGGTCGGCTCCACGCCGATTCAAGTTGTCATGGCACGGGCGACGCAGCTTGTTCCGCGCGCAGAGAATGATGGACGCACACGCCTCATCGCCGCCACCCAACTGACTTCGCCGGAAGTGCTTCACGGATTAGGTTTGGTCGCGAGTCGAGATGCTCCCTTCGCTTTAGAGCTTGCCACGGGTGAGCGCGCCACGATAACGCTCTCGCCGGCAGGGATGGGCAATTTTTCCAGTTGGCGGTTGGCAGTGGGCGAGAAGCCGCCGCTCTATTTGCAGCGATTGAATGAAGGTTGGTGGACAGAGTTTCTGCCTGACACCCAGACGCTCTACTTCTCGTTCACTCGTTACCCGCCGGAAGCCGAGTTTCGCGAACGCGCCGTGGCGCTCGGTCAACTATTAGATCAATCCCGCGCGCGTCGATTGGTGATCGATCTGCGGCGTAATCAAGGCGGAGACTTCACGCGCTTCCGCCAGGTACTTCTGCCGATCATCAAAGCGCGCGTCGCAATTACTAAGAAGGGCGGCCTATTTGTGATCACCGGACCGGGAACGTTTTCTGCGGCGACGGTGAATGCTCTCGATCTGCGCAACGAAGCGAATGCGATTCTGGTTGGCAGCCCGACGGGAATGAGACCGACTCACTATGGGGAGCACGCAGAGTTCCGTTTGCCCAACTCGGGATTTCGAGTCTCATATTCGACGCAGTACTATCGGTTCGGCGTCGAAACTGATTCCGCGGTAGTCCCGGATCGGCACATCGAGCCAACGTGGGCCGAGTTTCGTGCCGGAAGCGATCCGGTAATGGAGTGGATTCTTTCGAAAGCAAACTCAGTGATCCTGAATGAGCGCCAGTGAAATAAACCTGATTGAATTAGTCGGAATGAAGCTGTGAAACACATACTATTAAGTCTTCTGCTAACTATCCTCACGTTTTCCCCGGCTCTAACCCAATCCAAGAGCACGGCGGCGCCATCCAAAACAAGCGTTGAGCGTCATCTAGTTGAGCTTGAGCGTCAGTTGTCTGAGGCGCTTGTCAAACAGGATGTGCAGGTCCTCGATCGTTTGTGGAGTAACGACCTTGTCTTTACGTTCCCTGATGGCAAAGTGTCTGACAAGCAACAGCGCCTAGCCGGTCAAAAACCTGGCGCTCCGTCCTCCCAGTCTGAATCCGAGACCACGAACGATGAAGTGAAGGTCTATGTTTACGGGAACACTGCCGTGGTGACTGTGCTCGCTACATGGAGAGGAAAAACTAACAATCAAGCGTACAGCAGTCAGTTTCAGGCGACTCATGTGTGGGCCAAACAGGAAGGCCGATGGCAGCTAGTTGCGGCACATGTTAGTCCCGTTAAGAAGCGACTGCCGGCGGAGGAGACACAAGCGAATGATAACTGTTGCCAATCGACTTTACGTGAAACCAGAGTACGGGGACGCCTTTGAGAAGGTGTTCCGAGAGCGAGCCGGTCTGGTGGATAAGATGGAGGGGTTCATTTCCAATCAGATCCTGCGCCCGGTAAACGGTGGAGATCCTTACGTTGTCTTTACGATGTGGGAGAGTCGCCAGGATTTTCTCAACTGGGTCCGCTCGGACGCATTCGTGAAAGGTCACGCTCAATCCGGTACTCTGCCGAAAGACGCGTACTTCAAAACGAACGTGCTGGAACTGCACGAGGTACTGCAGGATTCTTCGCGCCCCGACCTGCCGCCTGAGCCACGCGGCGGTCCATTCAACATGCACTAGCCCGATCTCGTCCGGACTATTGAATCCGCACGATTGAGTACAAATCTATGGTTCAATCGAAAATTGAAGTCTTCACCACAATGCTCACAGAGCAGCCGGAAAACGCCATGATCTGGTACGGCCTGGCCAGTGAGCAATCTAAGTTGGAGAACTGGGCTGACGCAGCGAAGTCTTTGCGCCAAGTCGTAAGTCTCAACCCGGATTATACGGCCGCCTATCAGATGCTGGGCACCGTCCTGGCTAAAATGGATGACGTTGCTGGAGCACAACAAGCGTGGAGAGATGGCATGGAAGCCGCTAAGCGTACCGGCGCGTGGAAGGCGGGGCAACACATGGAAGCCCTGTTGGCGGGCGTTGCCGGCGACAAGGAAGCTCTCTGCTCTGACTAGAAAGCACTTTAACAAGATGAAGGATTTACTTCGAATCAGATCCTGCGCCCGCGATCTAGTTCCAGCTGAAGCCCTAGAGTCTCTTGTGGCAGTGAGCTCGGCGTTTGCAGTTGAGCATGCTCCCGAGTTGCTTGGTGGGCTTACATCGGCAATTAGTAAGGGATTGTATACTGGCTTCGATGAAAATATAGGCGTCCTATCTTTGAGTGAAAAGTGCGACGACCTTCTAATGTGGGCGCATTACGCCCAAAATCATAAAGGGCTTGTCGTCGGATTTAAATAGTGAGCATAACTATTTTCATCAGCAACTCAGCCCATTAGACGAATTTCGCTATGTGCGTCAGGTGAGTTACTCAAAAAGAAGACCGAGTATTAGATTGACCACCATAGAAGATGCCAGTGACATCTTTCTGACAAAGAGCGAGGATTGGGCATACGAATGTGAATGGAGAATGATGCGGCCATTGACAGGTGCTACCGAAGCGAAAAGTGTCAACGATGAGCCAGTACATTTATTCTCTTTTCCGCCGGATTGTGTAACAGAGGTAATCCTAGGTTATAGAATGTTGCCCCAACTGAAAAAGGAAATACTCGAATGCCTCGCCAGTGACGAGCAGTATTCTAGCGTTAAGAAATATGTTGCGGTTCTAGACGACAGAGAATTCAAGTTGAACATGGTTCTGGCCGAATCCTAATAGTCCAACGAAGTTGCACGCGGAGACAACCAGTAAACTTCGCTTGTCGCTTCGACGCGATTGCAACACATCTCCGTCTTGGCCAGTGAATGAAAGAACTCCTTTGACAATGCTATACTCTGCTAACTGTTAGGGATGCGCTTTCGCGAAATGGGAGAAGGATCATGGCCGCAAACCTGGAAGACCAACTGATTGATAAGGTGCGCGCGCTGCCACCCAGCAAACAACAAGAAGCGCTCCGACTCCTTGATACCCTTGCGACTGGGGCTCCTTCTGATCCGAACGGAACAGGTGTGAACCGCAGACCTGTCTGGGAAATTGTTGCAGAGGTTAACGCGGGGTTACCGGCGGACACATGGGAGAACGTACCGACCGACGGATCGATCAATCTCGACCATTACCTCTACGGAGCGCCGAAGCAGCAGCCGTGAAAGTCGCGTTCGTTGACACGCTCTACTTTGTGGCTCTCTTCAATCCCAGAGACCAATGGCATGAGCGCGCCATCGCGACAAGCCATCTGGTTGCGGAAACCCAACTGATCACTACCGAAGATGTGCTCGTGGAACTCTTGAATTTCTTTTCGGAGTACGGCGAAAAGGCTCGCCGTGGAGCAGTGACCCAAGCTGAGCAAATTCTCACTGGTGCGAATATCGAAGTGGCGCCACAGAGCCATGAAGCATTTATGGCTGGCCTCACACTTTACAAAGCACGCCCCGACAAAGGTTACAGCCTGACGGATTGTATCTCGATGCATGCGATGCGCGAGCGAGGCATCAACCAAATATTGACGCACGACAATCACTTCCGTCAGGAGGGCTTCACAGTGTTACTCTGAGCGAGAGTCACCCAACCACCCTCCCGCAAATCCTGCGCGGCGCAGACCGTCGTTGATGTAAAAACAGCCGCGCATCAACTGCCAGAGAAACTCTGACCTGTAGTTTTCGATCATCAACACGATCGGGCCCTGATCCAGACCGTAGTAGCCTTTCGAGATCCATTCCTTGCTCGACGCCGTCGAAAAGGTGGGATTGAAACTGCACTTGAATCCGTACTTGCTGGTCATCTCCGGAAAAGTCTTGTCGAAGTGTTGGATCGACGGCAGAACGATCTCGGGGGCGAAGGGAAGTGAAGCGACCACAGCCCAGGGTGCAAGCGTGCCGTCATCCGGCCCGTTTGGAACCCCACGGTTTATGTAGTCATAGAATCGGAGCAACTTGCCTTTGATCTTCTTGCGTGCCGGTCCGGGACCATCACTCGCGGTGAGCCCCCAAATGTATTCACCATACCCTTTGAAGCCTCGCGGATTGCGAATAGCGTACTGCTGCTGAATGTAGATAGCGCGGCGGCTGTTCTCGAAATAATCGCTCTCATGCTTCCGCATGTAGTCGTCCTGGATGCCACGAAAATCGATCCACATGTGCGACAGCTGATGGAGGAAAAGCGGTCCGCCATAGAGAAACTCGCGGCCGTAAAGCTTCTTCCATTTATACGTCCTTGTCCATGCCCGGTAACTCTTGGCGGGCAGAGGGTGGGTTGGCGATGCGAGTGCGAGGACGTAAAGAATCAGCGCTTCGTTGTACCCGAGCCAACGATATTTGATGAAGCCGCTTTCTGGTCTCCATCCATGCGTAACCGTGACTCCGCGGTTCTGCGCCCACTGCCAGTCAGCACGCCGGTACATTGCGTCAGCTAGCGTGCGAATCTCGCGCTCATCTTCAGTGTCGCGGTTGAAATATTCCGCGGCCGTTAATGCTCCCGCGATCAAGAACGTGGAGTCGATTGTCGACAGCTCGCAATTCCACGTCCGGCGCCCGGTTTTCATGTCGAGAAAGTGATAATAGAAACCTTTGTATCCAGTGGCGTCCGGTTCGGGACCATGCGGACTATTCCAGAAGAAACGCAGCGTGGTGAGCGTTCGCTTAATTGCGTCCTGGCGTGTGATGAATCCGCGCTCGACACCAACGGGATAAGCAGCGAGTGCAAATCCGGTTGGGGTGATACTGCATGGTGAACCCTGACGGGTGCTGTCCGGTACTAAACCATTCTGTTGATTTGCTTCTTTGAGGAAATAGTCGAAGGTAACGCGCTGGAGCGTCTCGAGCTTCTTGTCGGAAAAGGTGTGTTGTCTCGGCTTCACCGAAAACGCTGCGATCGGAGCGGCGTAGAAAGATATTCTACGGAAGATTTCTGTTAATCAAAGGGCGCGCCGCACCGTGCTGCGCACGACCTCTGCCGTTAATCCAAACACCAGATGTGAGGCGAGCGCATACGCATGTGTCGAGATCGGATAGGCCTCTGGGCCTTTTGTCAGTCCAAGGACAGGCAGGGCTCCTTCGTCCACAACCATCCAGAACGCCGCGCCAAACGGAATGCCCGCCAGCGTGGTCACCTTCGGTTCGTACTCCGCCGCAACTCCGTAAACTGCGCCTGCGCTCGTGCCCACCGCATAGTGAACAAGAGGGCCTGCGATCTCTTTTTCTCGAGCAGTAAGACTATGACTAAATACGCCTTCCGAGATTGCGGAAGCAGTCTTAACGGTCGCCGGTTCCTCCTGGCCGTCTTCCTCAATCGGTGTTTGCTGGAGCTGTTGCTCGTCGCCTCCGCCAAAGGACAACCACCAGTACTGAAATCGATCCATGACCCAGGACGCCACGACGCCTCCAACAACACCGGCCACTAGTCCCTTCCATGCGTTGCGATTGCTCTGCTTTTTCATCTCATGCACTCGTGGAATCCCTGTGATGCCAGCCGACGAATCGGCCCGGTGTGGAAAGCTTGCAAACCTAAACGCGAGAGAGGAGGGTTTCACGATCACGCTCGACCGTGCAACCCTCCCCGACTCGCGATGGATATTGGTGCGAAGCAATCTCGTCGTGATTACCGACTGAGGCTGCTCACTCGCTGGTTATCTCGGCGAACCGGCACGAATGGTTAGTTCCGTGCCTTGCGGAAGTTCGAGGCTTTCCTTGCCTGTGACAAATACTGAGCCGGCTCCTCCTGCCGCACCGATGGCTGCGCCAATCGCTGCGCCTTTGCCGCCGCCGGCAACTGCGCCGATGATCGCACCGATGGCCGTGCCAATCCCCGTCCGGGTAACAGTCTGAGTTGTCTGGTTGTCGCCTTGGGCGCTTCCTTCGTTATCAACCCTGACCGTCTCGCCATTCGCGTTTCTTACACTCGAAAGAGTTCCCGCGAATCTGTATGTTTGACCGTTGCGCAACTGGATCGAGTCGAAATTGAGCGTCATTCCGGATCGGCCTGTCAGCGTTCCACTTTTGGTAACAGTGGCAACCGTGCCTTCGATGACTGCGCCTTCGTACTGACCAGGCTCGCGCACCGTCAGGGTGAACCGTTCGCCCTGCCTGGTCGTCTTTGTGGTCAGGTCATTGTTCAAGACAGCCACTACGGTTTCACCATCACGGAGGATGAATTCGCCGTTGTTCTTGCCGGTGTTGCCGAGAACTGGTCCTGAACCGTTATAGATATTCCATTGAGCAACATCTGAAGTCCGGTCGTAGATGCTGTTAACGATCACGGGCTGGTTCAGCCGTTCCGTGAAGACTTCACGCGTTACGCGCAATCGACGGCCGTTCTCGATAGGCTCGAAAGTGACGTTGAAATCATTTTCCCGGTAGCCGGTTGAGTTCACGGCCAACTGGTCTCCGCGTAAGGTTGCGGTTACACGGCTTGTTCTACCATTGAGTTGCTCCTGGCGCTCGACGCCGTCGGCTTCAAAGGTGGACCGCTGAGCGCGCGTTGACGCCATGCTCAAGGTGGAATTATTCCGCTCGATGGCCAGCATTTGCGGCGACTCGAGCCGGGCAATCATGCGGTCATAGACACCCTGTCGTTGGTTGCTGGGAAGATTCCGGGTCGCGCGGTCGGTAACATCCCGAGGATTGTCGCTACGCGACGAATCCAATCGGTACGTTCCAGTTAAGCGACTATTGGAGTTGTACTGCGGAAGGGCCGGCTGATTGCCGTCCTGCCAATTCGCAGAAACATTGAATGCGCCGGCTAACGTGTTTAGTTCGTTTTTCAGAGTTGACCAATCACTCTGCGCCCGGTTCGTGAGCTGGTTGCTGCGCATGAAAGTGTCAATCGGTCTGGCCAGCGCGAGGATGCGTTCGACATCGTCGGCCACTGGCTGTCTGGCGTTGTGCTGGTTACGCAATTGCGCCGTCGCGTTCTTGAAGTCCCGCACATCATCATTCATGTTGACTTCGATACTCGTTTGATCGTAACGGCTCCGGCTGAATGCATCCGTGATACTCGATTGGAACCGGGTGCCGCTTGTCTCGATCCGCTGAATGAGCTGATTGAGTTCGTTGTCCCGCAGCCTGTATGACTGACTTGAGTTGCCTTGCGACTCAACCCGGTTCCATTGCCAGGTTATGCCATAGGCAGTCGCCAGCGCATTCAGATCGGTTCGGACTAACGCCCAATCGTTCTGCACTCGAGTGTTCAAGCGATTGCGACTCATGAAACCATTCACGAGCGAAGCTTTTTGCAGAATGTTCTGCACATCGACAGTCCCGGCCTGTCGGGTGGCGAACCGATTCTTGAATTGATCGATTGCCGTTCCCAAATCAGGTTCGAAGTTGTTGATATCGTTTTGGGACCGCGTCTGGTCAACGCGCTGGTTCACCAGGGCGATGTTCAGACTGTTACGGAACGTGTTAGTGCTCCGTTCGATTCGTTGAAGTATGGTGGTGACCTGACGGTCAGTGACACGGCCCGGCCGCCGCTGGGCCTGTGCGGTGACGCCGATGACGGCGAGCGCGAACAGGATAAATCCTGACATTAAACGTTTTGAATTCTTCATCTTTTCCTTTTCAGCTTTCGATAACTGTTACCAATGTTTTCCAAACACACGTCGCCTCAATTATTGATTGCACCGACTGTTGTAACTTGAATCAGACGGAAAGACGTGGAGACAACTTCCTCTCGCTACAGCCCTTTTCGGGAAATTTACAGACGGCTCAAGAAGAAGGTTGCTGACCCGATCCGAGATGTCGAAAGGCAATTTCTAAAGCAGAGCTAAGTGAGGTTTATATCATGTGAGGAAATCGCGGTCTGTGCGTTACCACACAAAGCCCCAGACTCCAGAAGGAAGTATTTTTTCATTTACGTAACGGCTTATCTATGGCTATTGAAAACGTTATAGATGTAACTGGCCGTAGATTGGTATCCGTCTTGTAGAATCGCGCCGGTCTGAGCGTCCACGTTTGGGTCGTTAATAAAGCAATATCCGGCATACGGAAGCGGGGACAAATCGATCCCGCCGATGGTACATTTCCTTCCTGAAACAGTTAGTACCTTCATTAAGGCTGGCGCCAGCGCATTTGATTGGACGGCTGCTTTATGGAAGGAATCATCCGGGCTTTCGCCTTTCCAACGCTCGCTCCAGGATCCGTTGGCAGGAAACTTGTTTTGGACAAAAGGCACGTAGGCTTCGAAATATGGATGTAACCACATCGGACTACTCACGCCACTAAAACTGGCGGTGTGCATGGGTTGTGTCATATCGGTCATATAGTGCAGAGCGCGGCCCAATGAATAACACCCGTGCATAGAGGTTGGATTAGAAGACGGCAAATCTCTAATGTGAAGGTTAGCCACCTGTCTTGCATTCAAATTTCTCCTCCCCTGCAGGCCGCCGGTGGACACGTCAACGCCTCCAACAAGATAAGTCGTTGCGCTGGTTGGGTTGCCAAAGGCATCTTTACCGGTGGGATTGTAGAAGTGCGTGCCCGCGGTCGAATTGAGTTTTGTTGGGTCATCCGCATTACCGGGTTCATCTCCATCATAGAGTCCCTGTTGCCATTGGACCCTGCAAGCCGATTCATTCATTTTTGTCACCGCTGTCACGGCTACAGGATCTGAGGATTTTGCCAGCAGCTCTAAGGCGCGATTAACTACCCACAAATGCGTGTTTCCCCTCAATTTTATGTTAGGAACGGGAATGCAACGGCCAGAGTCGCCTACTTCACCCGGCCTGCACGTCATGGAGGACATAGGAAGAGTCGACACGCCACGGAAGCATGTACCTACGCCAGTGTTCGAGTAGCCCGCCGGGCAGTCCTTGAGACATAGTTGTGTGGGGCCTTTGTGGTATCCAGCGGGACACACCGCATGGCTGAGGGACATTGAACTGGCGCCCCTTCCGCAGAAGCAGCCGTTGTCCGTATAACCCGGACTACACGGATACTTTTTGAAAACGGTGGTACAGCCTTTACGGTATGTACTAGGCCCCCTGTAGCACGACACTCCCGTATTTGTGTATCCCGCCGGGCAATTCGCGACTCTGTTGGGCGCAACGATGGTGTGGGCCCCACGACCGCAGGTCAGGCCATTATTTGTGTACCCAGCCGGACAATCAGCCACCCTGCTCATTGAAAACCAACCCACCAGCACATCAAGAAAACCGAGTTGTGGCTTGACCACTCCTCCGGTGCATTCGCTTGTCACGCATTGGTGGTTCGGATTTCCGGCATCCCATGCCAAGACCACAGTACAAAGGTAAAATGAAAATAAACTGCCCAGGACTAAACACCCCAGGTACGCCAATAGCTTGCGTGAACTCAGTTTAATTATTTTGCTCGCAAATTTGGACTTTGAGTTGACATTCGGTTTCATTTTCTGCGGCTCCTTTTTTGCCAATCGTTTTGTTTTTCGGCGCAGCACTCATTACTGAGCTGAGCTGCATGATCGCGTTACGCAGCTTGCGCGGCCAACTGAGACTCAGGGCTCAGGATCGGAAATTCTTTGTAAACAATCCTAATCGACCGGTCTTTGGAGAGCAGGGTTTGCAACGCGGGCAAGGTCGATTTGCAATAACCACAGTTGTAGTCAAAGAACACTACGATGGTTACGTCTCCTTTCGGATTCCCCGCCATCGGCGAGTCGGGATCCGAATAGAGATCATAGGCAAGGCGATTAATCACGAAAATCTTTCTAGCACTCAAGAAGAATAGCGGTCTGTGCGCTAACATACAGTGCCCACTAATCCGGTCGAAGGCGCCTGTTTTGGCTCTTCCGGACTGAAACAATTAGCAAGCTGAACGGAATTTGGTTCCGGGCTTTTGGAAGATTGAAGGAGTTTATCCCAGCAGCCGCGCGAACTCGTCTTTTACTACCCGGTAACACTCACAGACGGTCGCTTCCAGCTTCTTGCGGTCGACGATCTTAATATGGCCGCGCACATAACTAATCGCCCCTGAATCCTGGAGGCGACCGGCAGCGACCGTCACACCCTCGCGGCGCACCCCCAACATGTCCGCAATCAGTTCCTGAGTCATGATCAGTTCATCTCCTGGGATGCGGTCATAGCTCAACAGAAGCCAACGGCATAGTTGCTGCTCCACTGAGTGTAGCCGGTTGCAAACAGCCGTTTGTGAGATCTGAGTAATCAGCGCCTGGGTGTAACGCAACAGCAGGTATTGGAATTTGCCGCCGAGCGCGAACTCATCTTGCAGCACCTTTGCTTTCATCCTGAGCGCGCCACCGGCGCTCTGGACGACGGCGCGATTGGGCATAGTTCCGCCGCCCATGAAGAGAGCGATCCCGACTACACCATCGTTGCCAGTCAAACCCATTTCAGCGCTGGTACCGTTTTCCATGGTGTAGAGGAGAGAGACGATCGAGTTTGTAGGAAAGAAGACGTAGTCCAGTTCTCCGCCAAATTCATAGACAACCTCACCGAGAGAGAATGAAACCGGCCGCAGGTTTGGTCGCAACCGTTCATACTCATCCGGCGGAAGCGCGGCGAGCAGCCGGTTGTCAACTGGCTCGGAGAGTACTGCTGTCATAGACACTAGTGGATATTCGCGTCGTTATCTTTGAAGGGCGACCAATTCGCCGGGAACGATTTTACCCTACGTGAGAGGCTTCAGAAAGGGAAATTGCACTGCCAGTGATACTTCCCATCTACCTCTGCTCGCCGGTGACAGCTCTCGTAGGCGCCGCTTTTCTCAATCGCATGCGCTTATATGTTGCTTGCGTCCTATATGCTCCCTTTGACATATAGTGCCTTCAAGCGTAAGGTCAAACAGAACCGAGACCAGCTAACTCCTTTCTCAGCTCTTCTGGAATCTGCCAGACCATCTGACATCTACAGCTCAACTACCAAGAGCTCAGGCTGTAAATTAGCTTCGCTGTGAGTCCGACACACGACCGTCTTGTTGCTGTGATTTTCTAATCCAAACAAGCCCGTTGTGTCATTCGCGCGCCTAACGCTCCTGGCCGAACACATTAGAAAGAGATTGAACAAAGCATATGACAATGAAGATCCAGCCACTGCACGATCGCGTAATCGTGAAACGCATTGATGAAGGCGAACAGGTTCGCGGAGGCATCATTATTCCCGACTCAGCGAAAGAGAAACCGCAAGAGGGTGAAGTAATCGCCGCAGGCCTGGGGAAGTACAAGGAAGATGGAACGCGCCAGGCGCTGGACGTCAAAGCAGGAGATCGCGTCCTGTTCGGCAAGTACAGCAGTTCTGAGATCAAGGTCAATGGCGAAGAGCTTTTGATCATGCGCGAGGACGAGATTCTTGGCGTTATCACGCGCGCGGGCGCCGCTGCCGGTGGCAAAAAAGGCAAATAGGTTTTGGTATCCGCAGACCGACAGTTTGCGTTCACAACATTGATTTAGGAGAAGAAAAAAGACTATGGCAAAACAGATAACTCATGGCGAAGAATCGCGCGGAGCAATTTTACGTGGCGTCAATCAGCTCGCCGACGCAGTCAAAATTACGCTGGGACCAAAGGGGCGGAATGTTGTACTCGATAAGAAATACGGCAGCCCGACCATCACCAAAGACGGTGTAACTGTAGCTAAAGAGATCGAGCTCAAAGATCCGATGGAGAACATGGGTGCGCAAATGGTGCGCGAAGTGGCTTCGAAAACCAGCGATGTCGCCGGCGACGGAACCACCACCGCGACTGTGCTGGCGCAGGCTATTTTCCGTGAAGGCGTAAAAACCGTCGCGGCGGGTGCGAACCCGATGGCCTTGAAGCGCGGCATCGACAAGGCAGTCGAGCGTGCCACCAAAGAGATTGAGAAAATGGCGAAGCCGGTCACGGGCGAAATGATCGCCCAGGTCGGAACCATTTCAGCGAACGGTGATCACACCATTGGCGAGTTGATTGCCGAGGCAATGGAGAAGGTAGGTAAGGACGGGGTCATCACCGTCGAAGACTCGAAAACGATGGAGACTGCGTTGGAAGTGGTCGAAGGAATGCAATTCGATCGCGGCTACCTCTCGCCCTACTTCGTCACCGATCCGGAAAGCATGGAAGTTGAGCTGGAGAACCCGGTCATCCTTCTTAGCGAGAAAAAGATTTCCTCGCTGCGGGACATGCTGCCCATCCTTGAGCAGGCAGCCAGGCTGGGCAAGCCGCTCTTGATTATTGCCGAGGACGTCGAAGGCGAAGCGCTGGCGACGCTCGTGGTGAACAAATTGCGCGGTACGATCGCAGTGGCCGCGGTGAAAGCGCCAGGCTTTGGTGATCGCCGCAAAGCCATGCTCGAAGACATTGCAGTCCTGACTGGCGGCAAAGTCATCAGCGACGACCTCGGGATCAAACTTGAGAACGTCAAGCTTGAAGACCTTGGCAGCGCGCGGCGGGTGACGCTCGATAAAGATACGACGACCATCATCGATGGCGACGGCAGCACCAAGGACGTACAAGCTCGGGTGAAGACTCTTAAGGCCCAGATCGAAGAATCGTCGTCGGATTACGATCGCGAGAAATTGCAGGAGCGGCTGGCGAAACTGGTCGGCGGCGTGGCGGTAATTCGGGTCGGCGCGGCGACGGAAACGGAACTCAAAGAGAAGAAGGCCCGCGTCGAAGATGCGATGAACGCAACCCGCGCAGCTGTTGAAGAAGGCATCGTGCCCGGCGGCGGTGTGGTTCTAATTCGCGCGGCGAAGGCACTCGATAAGTTCAAGCTATTCGAAACGGATGAAGACGGCGAAGTGACTGGCGATGTAGACGAGCAGATTGGCGTCAACATCGTGCGGCGCGCATTGGAAGAGCCGCTGCGTCAGATAGTCGCTAACGCAGGCAAAGAAGGCGCAGTGATCGTCGAGAAAGTTCGCGCGGAAAAGAACCCGAACATTGGTTACAACGCGGCGACCGAGACTTTTGAAGACCTCGTGGCCGCGGGCGTAATCGATCCTGCGAAGGTCACGCGTTGCGCCTTACAAAACGCCGCGTCAATCGCAGGCCTGATGCTTACGACTGAAGCTCTGATTTCTGAGCTCCAGGACGATAGCAAGCCACGGGCAATGCCCGGCGGCATGGACATGTAATTCCCCTGACTGGATGGGAAGCCTCATTTCTTAGTTCGGGGCTTCCTGTCTTTTCCGCCGCTTTCCTCAAAAAGTCCTAAGCGGCAGCTCTCATTGACACCGGGCTTTAGCCCGGTGATAAGCAAAGTACGAGACTAGTGAACCGTTTTAACGGTTTACTGCTTCTCAAGATACTCAGGCGATTGGCTGCGAAGGACTTGCCCTCCAAACGACACTGAGAAACCGTTGAAACGGTTCCTATGATTCTCACGGTCTGTTCATCACCGGGCTGAA
>JBASRE010000024.1:0-9911 GCA_049273695.1 Pyrinomonadaceae bacterium | reverse complement strand
CGACCGTCGCATGACACGCCCACTGTCACTTGCGCTGCGCTCAGACGCCCCAGCACGATAAAGAACGCCGCCAGCAGACTCGTCGACACTACACTCTGGTGCTCCCCACTTAGTCTCTCAAGCTTCGTTACTGTTTTCGTAGCAAACGTGTAGGAGAGGAACTGTGGCTTAAAATCCTGTGCGACAAAGGATGTGATTTCCAGCGGAAGAATCAACTCGGTTTGGTCTATCTCGCCGTTTTGTCGCCAGTGTGCCCTTCCCGTCTCGGCCTCGTCTGAGGTGAGAATTTCATTTTGCCAATCAGAAAAATCAGGATACTGCATCGGCTCGTCCAGCATTTCTTCGCCGGACAAACAGGCTGCATAGCAGCGCCCGAGATCAAATACGAAGTTCTTCAAGCCGACCTCGTCCGAACACATGGCCGCTACGCTAATGAACAATGTGTGCTCGTCCGGCGACGTTGTAATCAGAGATAAATACAATGGAACTACATCGTCAAAGTCAGCCGGCAGATAACCCGCAGTAATAATCTCTGTAAGTCTGGCTGCCCGATGCGATGGTTGTAATTCGCTGAAATCATGTCGCTGTATTTGCGCTGGACAGCTTTCTGACACCACTTGGAGCGGCGCAATCATCCCCGGCAAGCGTTGGAAAGTCGTGCGAAGAATCTCGTGCCGGCTGATTACTTTGCTAACCGCGCTTTCCAAAGTCGAAGGATCGACAGGTCCCGAAATCCTCACCGTGCACGAGGCGCGCGCAGCTATATCGGCTTCGCTTTGATGCAACCACCACAGGTGCTCTTGCTGAGGCGACAGTCGAAATCCTTCAACGATTGTTTTCTGCATAAAATTGTTTTCCTGTTGAGGAAACCTTGTGTGATTAAGAGGCCGCGGTTGCCGCAGGGCTTTTTATTAAAGCCTCATGGAATGAAGGGAGAGGTCATATCGAGACTTTCCAGTATCAAGACTTGTCACTCTGTGGCGAATGAGGGTCGATCCGAAACGTTTTCTCCGGAGACAATTATTGATGCGTGGCCTCGAACTGGTATTCGATGAAGGAGTGCTTTATCGGTCGTTTCCTATGCGACTTGAGTTGAGTGTTTTTTGCCTGGAAGGTGCGGGGTAACGGGATGCGCGCGAGTTGACCTTTCAAACCGATCTGCCGCCGCCCCCGACCAAAGCTAAGACTTCCTCGGTCGAGGTCTTTTCTTCTGCATCTTCTCGATCTTGCAAATTGATTGAGGCTCTCCGTCTTGTTTTCAGCTTATATGAAAGAGACTGCTTAAGTTCTTTTTTCTCAACATCCCGTTCCTGTTTTTCTGCCTCGGTGAGAGTCGCTACCAACACGCTTAGCCGCGCATCGGGCTGCATGATCAGTTCGTCGAGCAGTCTTCCAAAGGTTCTCAACATGCGGCTAATAGTCGAGGTGTCAAACAGGTCTGTTCTGTATTCGAGCGATCCCAGGATTGATTGCCCCGACTCCGTGAGACGCAGAATTAGATCGAGCTGCGCCACATCGAGTTTGATCGCCACGGGGCTGATAGTCAGACCAGGTGTTTTGATTTCTGACGTCGGCGTATTCTGAAGAATCAGCTTAACCTGAAATAGAGGTGAATATTTCAGGCTCCGCTCTTGTCTCAACGCGTCGACCAGGCGGTCGAAAGGAATCTCCTGATGGGCATAAGCCTCTAGCGAAACTCTGCGCACCTGCTTTAACAACTCAAGGAAAGTAGGATCGCCGGATAGGTTTGTGCGCATTGCCAATTGATTCACGAAGAAACCGATCAGGCCTTCTACCTCAATCAGATTGCGATTTGAAACGTCTGTGCCGACAACTATGTCTTCATTGCGGGTGTAGTAATAAAGCAGGACATCGAACGCCGCCAGCAGAGTCATGTACAGGGTCACGCCTTCGCGCCTCGACAGCGCGCGCAGTTGTGCCGACACGCCGGCGTCTAAGGCGACCGCGTGCTGTGCTCCACGATACGTCTGCTCTTCCGGCCGCGCGCGGTCCGAAGGCAACTCGAGTACTGGCGGTGCGCCGGCCAACTGGTTAGTCCAGTAACTCAACTGGTCTGCCAGGACTTCGCCGCTCAAATAATCCTTCTGCCACAAGGTGTAATCCGCATACTGGATGGGCAGCTCCGCCAACTCAGCCTCGACACCAAGACGGTGCGCTTCGTACAGCGTGGCCACTTCTTTGATCAGGATGCCCATGGACCACCCGTCGGCGATGATGTGGTGCATGGTCAACAGCAGCACGTGCTCGTCGGTAGAGAGCTGCAACAGCTTAACTCGCAGCAAAGGCCCGGCCGCTAAATCAAAGCCCTCCCGCGCTTCGACCTCTGCCCGTCGCGCTACTTTCTCCACCCGCTCCGCTTCGCTACTTGCGCTCACTTCCTCCACCCGCAGCCGCACCTTCCACTCTGCGCTAATCACCTGCACCGGCTGTCCTGCCACCGTCGCAAACTTCGTCCGCAGTGACTCGTGACGCTTAATGATTTCGTTGAGAGTCTTTTCGAGCGCGCCAATGTCCAGCCCTCCGAGAAGTCGCAGAGCTACCGGCAGATTGTAGAACGAGCTACCCGGTTCCAACTGGTCCAGGAACCACAGACGTTGTTGGGCGAACGACAGCGCGATCCCTGTCGCCGCTTCGCGCGTCACGCGCTTTATGCGCAATCGCGGAGAGGCATCAGCACCGCCGCTCCGCGCCGCCTCGATGGCCACGGCCAGCGCTTCGATCGTCGGCTGCTCAAACAGCTCTCGCAAGGCGACTTCCACATCGAAGACTTCACGGATGCGAGAAATGACCTGGGTAGCGAGCAATGAGTGTCCACCCAGTTCGAAGAAGTTGTCGCGGATGCCAGCGTTTTCGACTTTCAGCAGGTCAGCCCAAATGACAGCGAGCAATTCCTCAGTAGGCGTGCGGGCAGGGACGTAGGCACTGGAAGACTGAAAAGCAGAGTCGGACGCAGGCAGAGCGCGATAGTCGATTTTGCCGTTGGGAGTGAGCGGCAGAGCATCGAGGAAAATGAAGGAGGCAGGCATCATGTACTCCGGCAATCTCGCTCGCAGATGGCCGCGCAGATCTGCGGTCGAGGGTGGTTCATCCATGGCTACAACATATGCAGTCAGATACTTCTCTCGCGAGATGCCATCGGACGCAACCACTGTCACATCGCGCACCGCCTGATGATTAGCGAGCACCGCCTCTATTTCTGCTAACTCTATCCTATACCCTCGCACCTTTACCTGATTGTCCACTCGCCCCAGAAACTCTATCTCTCCTGCTACCGTGTAACGCGCCCGGTCGCCGGTGCGGTACAAGCGCGCTCCCGGTTCGTTGCTGAACGCATGCGGAACAAACCGCTCTGCTGTTAGCGCGCTCTGGTTAAGGTAGCCTCTGGAAAGGCCGGCGCCGCCGATGTAGAGTTCGCCGGAAACGCCGACGGGCACCGGGTGTAGTAATGAGTCGAGCAGGTAGACCTGCGTGTTAGCTATTGGACGTCCGATTGGAACGGACTGAAGTTGGTCGCTGCCCCGCAAATAATTCAATTCATGAATAGTCGATGTAATCGTCGTCTCAGTTGGCCCGTAGGCGTTGTAGCAAAGGATGCTATCGCCCGCAATCTTCTGCCAGGCCACAAAGCTCTCCGGCAACCCCTGGGAGCTGCCCACTATCATTAGACGAAGCCTCGCAGGCAAAGCGGAACTACTGCCGATGAGAGCATGTACCCATTCCTGCCAGTACGGGGTTGGAAGATTAAGAACGGTTAGCTCCTGACTTTCAACGAATCGCTGGAACTCGATAAAAGAGACCTGATGTCGGTCCGGCCAGAGAACCACTGTCGCGCCGCTCAACCACGAGGGGAAGATCTCTTCTGCGGCAACGTCAAAGCTAATCGAAGCGAACTGCAAAACTCGATCGCCGGGCTGGAGACGATAGCGTTGAGCGAGGTCCGTACTGTGATTCACCAGACTGCGATGCTGCACCAGCACGCCTTTCGGGATACCCGTCGAACCGGAAGTGTAGATTACATACGCCAAATTGTCGGCGGCTGCGGTGCACGCGATCTTTTCATGGCTATACCTATTTATGTTCTCACCAAGCGTATCCAGGCAAATCACATGCTCGATGCGCGCGCTGAAGCGTTCGAAGAGCGCTTGTTGAGTCAGGAGAATCCTGACCTGCGCATCCTTCAGTAGAATGTCTAATCGTTCTAACGGATAAGACGGATCCAAAGGCAGGTAACCTCCGCCGGCTTTTAATATGGCCAGTAGCCCAACCATCATCCCGGTCGACTGGTCGACGCAAAGCGCAACAATTGTCTCGGGCTTGACGCCAAGCTTCTGCAAGTGACGGGCAAGCTGGTTCGCTCTGCTGTCTAGCTCCCGATAGGATACTTCCTCACCATTACAGATGATCGCAATTGCATCCGGAGTTCGTTCCGCTTGAGCTTCAAACAATTCGTGGATGGTGCGATCATGCGGATACGCGCTTTGGGTGTCATTCCAGTCGACAAGCTGCTGCTGCCTCTCGGACTCCGCCAACCTCGTCAGGGTTGATAACCGGTCCTGAGGATCGGCGACGATGTTTTCTAGCAATGTGACAAAGTGCTCGCTCATGCTCTTCATCCGCTTCTCGTCATACATGTCCGTCACATAGTCCAATACCCCCTCTATTTCACCACTCCTGGTTTGCTCCCACATCGTCATTCCCAAATCATATTTCGCCGTCTCTGCTCTTATGCCCTCGTAGCTGATTCGCACTCCCTCCAATTCCAACTCTTCATCCGGGGCATTCTCCCACGCAAACATCACCTGAAAAATCGGCGAACGGCTCAAATCTCGGTCTGGTTTAATCTCCTCTACCACTCGCTCGAATGGCACATCCTGATGGGCATATGCCCCCAGGACCACTTCCCGCACTCTTCCCAACAACTCGCCGAATTTCGGATTGCCGTCGAGTTCCGCCCGTAGCGCCAAAGTGTTGACAAAGAACCCGATGAGACCTTCGATCTCCATCCGGTTGCGGTTCGCGATCGGCGTTCCAATAACTATCTCGGTCTCTCCAGTGTAGCGATGGAGCAGTACGGCGAAGGCTGTCAACAGGGTCATGTAGATTGTTACGCCCTGGCGTCGGGAGAGATCACGCAGGGCGTGACTTAACTTAAGGCTGCACGCGAAGGATAAGGCGGCGCCGCGAAAGCTTTGAACTGCGGGCCGGGGGCGATCGGAAGGTAGTTCCAGCACCGCCGGTGCGCCGGCCAACTGCTTTGTCCAATAACTCAACTGTCGCTCAAGCACCTCGCCGCTTAAGTAATCCCGCTGCCACACGGCGTAGTCGGCATACTGAATCGGTAGCTCTGCCAAGGGCGCGCGGACTCCGGTACGGTGCGCTTCGTAGAGCGCCGCCACTTCCTTGACGAGGATGCCCATCGACCAGCCATCGGCAATGATGTGGTGCATGGTTAAGAGCAGCACGTGCTCGTCGGCTAAGACTCGCAATAGCTTGACTCTCAGCAGCGGTCCCTCCGCTAAGTTGAAGGCTTGATGTGATTCGGTATCGCGAAGGGCGGTAGCTTCCTGATGTGCTTGCTGAGGAGTTAACGCAGAGAGGTCGATAAGCGGAAGCGTAAGAGCCGAGAATGGTGCAATCACCTGTACCGGCTCGTCGTGTTGAACTGGGAAAGCGGTACGAAGGGTTTCATGGCGAAGAAGCAGATCACTAATACTACTTTGGAGCGCATCTACATCCAGAGATCCGGTGAGGCGCAACACAATCGGGATGTTGTAAGTTGGATTGTCCGGCTCCAACTGGTGCAGAAACCATAGTCGCTGCTGTGCAAAGGATAATGGCGCTCTCCCGTCGTGTTCCACTTTCACCAACGGCGGCTCGGACGCAAGCCCGCCACTTCGCCTTGCCTCGTCCACGCGTAAGGCTAACTCCCACACCGTCGGCTGTTCGAACAACTCTCTCAAAGGGATCTCGATGGTGAAGGCCTCTCGGATGCGTGACACCACCCGCGTCGCTAACAGCGAGTGACCGCCAAGGTCGAAGAAGTTATCACGCACGCCTACTTGTTCCACCGCCAATACATCGCTCCAGATGTTCGCCAACATCTCCTCGGTCGGTGTTTGCGGCGCAAAATACGTGACTATCAAATCGTCGCGGTTAGCCTCGGGGGCGGGCAGGGCGCGCCGATCGACTTTCCCGTTGGGTGTCAGCGGAAGCGCTTCGAGAAATACAAAGCGCGATGGCGTCATATACTCCGGCAGTTTATCTCCTAAATAATGCCGGAGGTCTTCAGTAGGCGTGGGCGGCTGTTCCGGTTTGCGCACAATGTAGGCCACAAGACGCTTGTCACCTGACTCATCGTCTCTGACAATTACCGTACACTCTCGCACATCACTATGCTGGGCGAGTACTGCTTCCACTTCTCCTAACTCCACTCGATGCCCGCGCACTTTCACCTGATTGTCCACTCGTCCCAGAAACTCAATCACTCCTTCAGCCGTGTAACGGACCCGGTCGCCCGTCCGGTAGAGCCGCTGGCCACCCTCCTCGCTGAACGGATGCGGGATGAAGCGCTCCGCCGTCAGGGCGCTCTGGTGCAGGTAGCCTCTGGCGACGCCAGCACCGCCGAGGTAAAGTTCGCCGGGGATGCCGATGGGTACAGGCCGAAGCTCCTGGTCCAGCAGGTAGACCTGGGTGTTCGCGATCGGTCGTCCAATCGGAACTGAGTCGTGAAGCTTCAACGCGTCGCGCACTGGGTAACAACAGGTGAACGTCGTGCCTTCAGTCGGCCCGTAACCATTGATGACATGACCCGACGTCAATGCTTTCGCTGCCCGGCGCACATGAGGCACAGATAACACGTCCCCACCTGCGAGCAACTGGCGTACAGAGCTAAAATCTTCAAGTCGCTCGTCGACCATCAGGTGAAACAGGCCCGCTGTGAGCCATAGAGTCGTCACTTGGTGCCTGACAATAGTTTGACCCAACTCTTCCAGAGTTGGAGCACCTGCGCTCATCACGATCACTCGGCCGCCATTGAGTAGCGGCGCCCAGATTTCCATTGTCGAAGCATCGAAGGAAATAGGCGCGAGTTGGAGAAATATTTCGGTTGAGTTGAAATCGGCGTAGTTAGTATTTTTTACCAGTCGCACGACATTTCCATGCGTAACGCTCACTCCCTTGTGCGCGCCGGTCGAGCCTGAGGTGTACATCACATACGCCAGCTTGTCCGGTGTCAGCTCGGTTTCTGGATTGTCTTCGCTTTCCTGACTGATGATATCCGCGTCGCTATCGAGGCAAATCACCTGTGGGCATCGTGGCCGAAGGTTATCCGCCAGCTTTTCCGTGGTTAATAGCACTGGCGCGGCCACATCCTCGATCATGAAAAACAGGTGTTCCAGCGGATAATCCGGATCAAGCGGCACGTATGCGGCGCCGGCTTTGAGGATACCGAGGAGTCCGATGATCATTTCCAGTGAGCGCTCCATGCATAGGCCGACCAAAACTTCAGATCCGATCCCGAACGATTTCAAATAGTGCGCGAGTTGGTTAGCGCGCCTGTTGAGCTCGCTGTAGGTGAGACTTTTCTCTTCAAAGACAACGGCCGGAGCATTCGGTGTTTGTGCAGCCTGCTCCTCGAATAACTGCTGGATTTGCAGGTGGCTCGGGTAACGGGTGGTCGTGTCATTCCACTCGATCAGCAATTGTTGGCGCTCCTCCTGGCCCAACACGTCGTATGCGGCAAGGCGTTGTTCAGGATTTGCCGCAATGCCTTCGAGAATATTACTGAGATGATCGAGCATCCGCTGAATCGTCTCTACTTCGAACTTGGAAGAATCATACTTAATGAGCGCCATCAATTCGGGGACCGGAGTGAAGGTGACAGTGATCGCGTTGTTTGCGGGCTGAATAGTGTTAACGTCCCCGATGCGAACGCTGCCCCGGCCTTCGCGGAGGGAAGCATCCATCGGGTAGTTCTGGTAGGCCAAAAGCGTCTCAAACAAAGGCGTCCCCGGCGGCAAATCACTCCATTGTTGGATCCTTACCAAAGAAGTGTACTCGTACTGTCGCAACTCGATTTGCTGTTCCTGAAGTCTCTTCAACCAGGGAATCAGACGCTCTTCGGATGGCACGTCGATCCGCACCGGCAACGCATTGATGAACATTCCGATCATCGTTTCGATGCCTTCTATTTCCGCCGGCCGGCCGGCCACGACATCGCCAAAGAGCACGTCACTCTGCCCGCTGTAGCAGCGCAGCAGTAGCGCCCACGCGCCTTGCACAATGGTGTGCATCGTCAACCTGTGATTGCGCGCGATTGCCTGGAGGGCCTTTGTAGCCCCCAGCGAGAGGACCGTGTGTTCCTCACTGAAGGACTGTTCAGATTCATGCGTGATTTTCAGTTGGTCTATGTGAAGCGGCGTCGGCGCGGTGAAGCCTATGAGGTTCTCGCGCCAGAATTTCTCCGCGTGTGACATGTCCTGTGCTTGTAGCCACGCAATGTAGTCGCGGAAGGGACGGCTCTTCTCTAACTCAATTTCACGACCCTCCGAGAATGCTTCGTAGAAAGTGAAGACTTCTTTCAAGATAAGAGTGTTGCACCAACCGTCAAGCAGAAGATGATGGTAGCTCCAGATGAATCGGTATGCGTCGTCCGCAAGCCGCATCAGGTGCAATCGCATGAGAGGCGCCTGGGTGAAGTCAAAGCCGCGCCGGCGCTCCGTTTCGAGATGTTCTGTGAGCTGTAGTTGCTGCTCCTCACTCGAGAGTCCTCGCCAGTCTTGCTCTTGCAGAGGCATTCGCACTCCACGATAGACGACTTGCACGGGCTCATCCAGATTCTCCCAGACGAACCCTGTGCGCAGTACCGGATGGCGGTCAACCACCCTTTGCCATGCCTGCTCAAACGCATTGATATTCAAGTTTCCGTAAAGGGTGCAAGACTTCTGCACGAAATATGATCCGGCTTCAGGTGCAAACAGGCTATGAAACAACATGCCATGCTGCATCGGCGAAAGCGGATACAAATCTTCGATCTGTTGCTTAGTTGTCATTTGAGTGCCCGGCCCCGCCGGTCCTAGACATAATTCGATCGAGCTGCTGTTGGGTGAGACTAGCGAGGGGGAAGTCCGACGGCGAGAAGTCGGCTGATTCCAAAGACTGACAGTGCGAAATAATTGAGCGCAACGCTTCGATGAGATGGTTGCTGAGAAGCTCAACTGAGGCGCGGCGATGAATACTCTCGCTATAAATTATGGTTAGCCGTAGCTGGCCTTTGGATACAGCGCTGGTAACGTCAAGCAAATAGGTAGGGCGTTGTTTTGCGTTGCGCTCCGCGCCAGTCGGCTCGTTGCTTAAACTGAAAAGAGAGTTAACCGGTAGCGCTTGATCCAATTGACCAAGATAATTGAATCTCACTTCTGCTTGCGGCAGCGCCCGCAGGCCCTCAGATACTTCCGTGTCGTTGCTCAGGTAGCGCAGCAGACCATACCCGATGCCGTGATTCGGAATGCGCCTTAGTTGCTCCTTAACCGATTTCAAGAACGCCCCCGGTTGCGACAGTCGGCTTGTTTCAAACATCACTGGAAACAATGTGGTAAACCATCCGACGGTACGCGAGAGGTCCAGGTCCTCCCAGAGGTCCTCGCGTCCATGCCCCTCCATATCCAAGAGAACCTGGCGCTGTCCGGTCCACTTCCCGATCGCTTCCGCCAGCGCGGTCAACAGCACATCGTTAATCTGCGTCCGGTATGCTTTCGGCACTTCCTGCAAGAGGGCGCGGGTGGCCTCGGCGTCGAGCCATTGGACCACGGTACTGCTCAATCCGATGGTGTTGGTACCATCCGGATAATCGACTGGCAGCTTCACTGCTCCGCACTGCTCCAGCTGCTCCC
>JBASRE010000054.1:0-3394 GCA_049273695.1 Pyrinomonadaceae bacterium | reverse complement strand
TGTGAACTCTTGTCGCTGCGGGATCAAAGGCTTCGTCTTCAGCGGACTTCATGAACCGCCGTATACGGAACCGTACGTACGGTGGTGTGGGAGGACGGCGGAGGTGACTCCGCCTCCTACCCGATTTTGTTTGGCGCTTCACCGCTTACGGCCTCCTGCCTCCTGTTTCATTTCAGTGCGCGAAGCGCACGACGGCATAAAGCCTGGGGTGCAGCGAGCGAAGCGAGCAAGCCCCAGGATCGCGCGTCCAGGAGGCAGAGCCCGCGGAGCGGGCGACAGGTCCTTTAACGCAACATCTGCCGCCCGCTTCGCGGGCTCGTGATTTTTAAAAACAACGCCCACCCGGGGCTCACGCCCCGGGCTTTATGCTTTCGTGCGCGCCGCGCACTTCGAAATTCTTTGCCGGAACAATTCGACGCTCCACGGTTTCTAACCGCCCAAAGCTCCAAAAAAGTCTTCCCGGAGGTCTATTCAAACATGAAATCCTTTTTCTCTGCGGTGCTGTTAGTAATGGCTCTGTCCACATCGGCATTGGCCCAAACGCCGAACCCACCAGTGAACCAAAAAACGGCGACTGAAGAAGAGGTGCTCAGGACTGAGCGCGAACAGAGAGATGCTTATCTGAAACGCGACATAAAAACCACCGAGCGTCTTGTGGCTGACGAATTTGTCATGAACACTGCGTCAGGGCGCGGCAACAAAGCTACTCTCCTTTATTTCCTGGGTGAGGAACCTGCCGACCCGACACTCACACTGACCGCAGAAGACGTCCTGGTAAAGGTCAACGGCGACACCGCCATCGTGGTCGGCAAGCGCGTGGAAAAAAGACAAAACCCCGACAACAAGACCTGGGGCACCGCGTACGCGCGTTACACCCGCACCTACATAAAGCGATGCGCGAAGGGTCCCGCCCCGAGCGAAGGTATAGACAACACAAAAACCGCGCCGTTATGTCAGTGGCAACTACTGTCAGAGCATCTGGATACGATTCCGGGCGAGCGCACGGCGATCAAGGTTGATCCGGCGATTTACGACGACTATGTCGGAAAGTATGACAGCGCGATCATGACGTTCAGCGTCGTCCGTGAAGGCGATCGGCTGCGGGCCATACCCGACGATAAGCGAAGATCTGCGATGGAAATATTTCCTGAGTCCGAGTCACAGTTTTTCCTGAAGGGCACCAATGCGCAGATAACCTTCATGAGAAACCGGCAGGGCCAGGTAACTCACGCGGTGGTGCGCATCAACAACGCCGACTTTCAGGCAAAGCGTGTGTCAATGAATCAATGAATCAATGAATAAATGAATCATTGGATCAATTCTGTTCTACGTAATCTGTGGATGCTTCATTTCGCAATTCGAAGTTCGCAATCCGCAATTCTTTACCCTCTGATATCTGACCTCTGACTTCTGATCTCTCGAGCAATACACAGACTACGCAGAAAAGACCGGGAGAGAGCTTAGAGGAAGAAGTAAGAGGTAACAGGTAACAGGTAAGAGGTAAGAGGTAAGAGCCGCGAAGCGGCGTGAAAGAAGGTAGCCAGACGTGAAACGTCTGGGTACAGCGCATCAAGAGATGGGCGCGCCGGCAGGTGCGCGAAGATCTCGTTACGCGTCTCCAACGCGCAATCCTCACTCACTTTCCCGATCCAGATGTTTCACATCTGCCTACCTTCTGATGCCGCTTCGCGGCGTGGTCTGCTCAGCTGCTCACTGCTTTACCCGTTGCCTCATTGACAGCCGATTTGCCATCGGATAGATTCCGCCGCGTACCTTCGTCATTCTCGTCGTTTCCGGCGACTCACACCTCGCGTAAGCCATCGTCGACGATTCCACTCAGCCTAACTATAAGGAGACTCCATGATCTCGAATCAAACACCAGCCACTACCATCCGTTACACAATCGCTTTTTCTTTTGCAGCTTTGCTGGCGATAACCAACGTCGCCGCGCAAACAAATCGCGCCGGTCAAACACTCGCGGTTTATCTAAATTGGTCGCTACCCGCTACTGACTTTCTTTCAGCCCTGTCGATGAAAGAGAAGACCTCTGCGACTGTCACCGTCGACTGCACGAAAGGCGAGAGCATCAACGAAGCGCTCACCAAGAGTCCGACCGCGCGCAACCTGACGGTCGAGATCACCGGCATGTGTACCGAAAATGTTGTCGTCACTCGCGATCACGTCACGCTGCACGGAACGAATCCCGCCAACGATGGTATTCAGGCCGATTTCAACGATGAGATTTCCGACGTTGCCCTGTGGGTACGCGGGGCCGAGCTGGTCACAGTTGAAAACCTCAAGCTGACTGGCGGCTTTAGCGGTTTGCTTGCCACCAATACAGGTTTGACGAATCTGCATTTGATTAACTGTCGCCTCGAAAACAATGCCGCTTACGGAATGCAAAGTGAAAACGCGCTCGTGCAGGCGGACGATACAACCTTTTCGACAAACGGCAACATCAACGCGGGCATCTTTGCCGGCTCACGGCTTCAGTGCACAAACTGCACGCTCGCCAATCCGCAAGGCAGCGGCCCGTTGGGAACGACGCGTGTCAACGCGTTCGTGTTCGGCGCCAATCGTTTACTTCTCTTCAACTCCACGCTCACGAACGGCGGCATAACCAGTGACGACTCGCTGATATTAGTCACTGACTCGACCATCACCGGCCTTCCGCCCGGAGCGAATACAATTTTTGCGTTTGGTTCAAGTGCGGTTGTGCTGACGAGGGTAACCGTCAACGGCTCGATGACTTTCAACCAGGGCGCGAACGGGCAACTGCTCGGCGTGACCCAGGTCACTACGATTAATAATCAGATGGATGACAGTGCCTACGTTAGGATTGGCGACGCCTCACCGGCGGCGGGCGGTCCACCGTCGATTCCGTCATCGCTGCGAGGGTTCATCATCCGCAATTTTTCCAAAGTGAGCTTGCTGCAAACATCAAGCATCACGGGCAACTTTAATTGCAGCCAAGGCGCCGACGTGTTCTGCACCACGCCGGCGAATATCAGCGGCACTTCGAACTGTGGGCAATGTCCAAAGCCTTGAACGGAGCCACAGGACGAACACGAGGCCATCGTAAAAGCAAATCGCCTCCACTTATGGTTCGCCTCTTGCGCGGTCGTCCCTATCGCCCGCGGCGGTAGAAGTAGCCGCCGCCGCCGCCGAAAACTAGAAGTAACACGACGATAATGATTATTAGTGTAGTGGTGCTCATGGTGGCTACAACCTTAAGCCATTTCATCAAAGCGGGGAAGTCGGCGACCCTGTATAGACCGGACAGATAGTTTACAGGTGTTCGGAGACATGGTTTACACATTGACTAAGGATTAGCTTTAGCCTCGCAAGGAGGAAAAGCGATGCCTTGGAAAGAGGTTTCAGTCATGTCTCAACG
>JBASRE010000053.1:0-116523 GCA_049273695.1 Pyrinomonadaceae bacterium | reverse complement strand
TTCCTTCGCCACTTTCAAACGTGGCTCACGGTTCGACGTCAGCGAGTAGCCCAGGAACTTTCGCTCCCACGGTCGCGCCACCGCGCTTTTCTCCGCGTTTACCTTTAGCCGTAGTCGCCGGTCAAGGAAGCTGGTGATTGACTTCATCACACGCTTACCCGCACTCTCTGACTGCACATAGATGTTGCAGTCATCGGCGTACCGGCAGAACTTGTGACCACGTCGCTCTAGCTCCTTATCCAACTCGTCGAGCAGAATGTTTGACAGCAATGGTGATAGTGGCCCACCTTGCGGCGTCCCTTCTCTCCTTGCCGTCGCCAGCCCATTCGACATCATTCCGGCTTGCAGGTATCTGCGGATCAAGCGCAGCACTCGCTTGTCTTTGATTCGCCGTGCTATCCGCGCCATTAGAATGTCGTGGTTAACCCGGTCGAAGAACTTCTCCAAGTCAATGTCTACCACCCAGCCCCGTCCTTCGCGCACGTGCTCGCGGGCTTTGAGCACCGCTTGCGGTGCGCTCCGGTTCGGTCTGAAGCCGTAGCTCGACTCTGAGAAGTCTGGTTCAAAGTGTGGGCTTAAGACCTGATGCAACGCCTGTTGAATCAGTCGGTCTACCACTGTCGGAATGCCCAAGACGCGCATTCCTTGGCCGCCCGGCTTTGGTATCTCTACTTTCAGCACCGGCTGCGGATGATAGTCGTCTGCCAACAGTTCCTCTTTGATTCTCAACCAGTGCTCCCGCAAGTGAGTTCGCAGTTGCTCGACGGTCATCTTATCCACTCCCGCCGCGCCTCTGTTTCGCTCCACCCGTGCGAGCGCCAGCCACATGTTCTCTCGTTCGACCACTGCTTCCATCAATTGCTCTGTCTCCGGTCCAGAGTCTTCTCTCCTTGCCGTGACCCTTGACGCACCCAAGCCTTCTTCTCGCCGATTCCGTGGGCTACCCTCCGGGTGGGATTCGGGCTTCTCAGCTCTTCTTTCCGCGTCTCCTCTGGTCATCGAAATTCGAGTCTCCAGTCCGTTACTTCAAGTTCGGGCCTTCAGTCCGGTCGATGGACCTACTATGCCCTCGGCTGACTTCTGCCAACTCTTCCTCATCACCTCTCGATGATGGTAGTACGTGACAAGCTGACAGATCTCCCCGGGTAATGCGCACCCACCTTCACGCTTATGTCCGCCGCATATACGCACAAGCTTTCCGTACAGGTATCGGACTTTGAAGATATTGGCCTCCTCATCCAGCTTGCACGCCTCATATGCGATTTCTGTTCGTCAGACCAGCGCTTTGCCTGCGGCTTCCTTCAGATTCCACCTCGCGATGGACACCCTTGCCGTCTAGCTAACGATTCCCCCTGTCGGGTTCGTAGGAGACTTTCACTCCCAAGTGGGTGCGCCCTGCCGGGCGCACCAAAGAAAAATGCCGCGAGGATTTAATCGCGGCATCTTCAGGTTGGAGGTTGTTTGTCCGTTGTTGGAGCGCGTAACCCGGTCGCTACCGCTCGCGGTACTGACCTCTGTCAGGGACGGCCAAGGATTGCGCCCAGGATGTCACCGATGCCGCCACCGGCATTGCCCGTTCGGCCACTATTGTTGTCGTAGCCACCGCTGTTGTAACCAGCATACTGGCGATAGCCTGCGTCATAGCCCCGCACGAAACCTTCTCGAAAAGCCTGCGAGCTCGCATTCTTGTAATGTTTTGAACGCTCCGGGCTGTAGCTCTGGCGACGTTGCGCATCACTCGAGCCAGTGCTTATACCCTGCTGGTATCCCTGGTTAAGCGCAATCTGATTGCCGTTGTTATAGCCGCCATTGTTGTAGCCACCATTGTTATAAGTACCGTCATTGTTATAGCCGCCGTTGTTGTAGGTGCCGTTGTTATAGACACGATTACGATTGTAGCGATCATTGCGCTGGGCCTGCTGCTGGGCTCTACGCTGGGCAATAATCTGCGCTTCACGCTGCCGCAGAGCTTCCCGGCGCGCGCGAATCTGGTCCCGATCGCGATCACGGCGCTGCCATTGACCGTTTCTGCGATCCTGCGCCTGAGCCGTCACGCTCATCATGATTCCGAATCCAAATATTAAAGAGAAAGCTAAGACAGCTCTTCCCACTCTTCCGTTGTAGTTGATTGTTTTCATTCTCGATTGTCTCCTCAATGAGAACAACTACAAGCGGTATGCCGTCGCAGTTGAATGCAGGATAGGGTTGTTCTAAAGCGTTTACGCTGAGAACGGGTCGGGCCAGGCTCTCATATAGTGCAGAGGGGGCGCAGATACTGCATCAGCGGGCGGTGAGCAGTGGGCGGTGAGCAGACGAAACAAAGTTTCGAGTTTCGGGTTTCGAGTTTCGAGTTCCGAGTTAAGACCTAAGACTAAGTCCTAAGTCCAAAGGAGAAGGCAGAGCTCAGAAGTCAGAAGTCAGAGGTCAGAGGTCGGAGGTCAGACAGCAGCTCCGGACCGTATCGCTCACTCCCGCCGTCTGCTGCCTTCCCCCACGTCTCCCCGTCCCCGTGTCCCCGCGTCAGTAGCTACTGCCTTCTGCTTTCTGCCTTCTGCTTCTTCCTCTCTGTGTAATCTGCGTAATCTGTGGATTCCTCTTTTGCCTTAGGACTTTGGACTTTGGACTTAGGTCTTAGTCTTAGTCTTAGTCTTAGTCTTAGCTCTTAACTCGGAACTCGGAACTTGGAACTCGGAACTCGGAACTCGGAACTCGGAACTCGGAACTCGAAACCCGAAACCAAGTTTTTGACGGCTGCCTCCCGCCCGCTGCCTTCCCGCCGTCTGCTGCCTTCCCCCGCGTCTCCCCGTCCCCGTGTCCCCGCGTCAGTAGCTACTGCCTTCTGCTTTCTGCTCACTGCCGCCTGCCGCCTGCCGCCTGCCTTCTGCCTTCTGCTCACTGCCTTCTGCCTTCTGCCTCCTGCCGTCTGCTGTCTGACCTCTGACCTCTGACATCTGATATCTGATATCTGATATCTGCCTTCTGCCCGTTCACGTCCCCGCGGTCAGGAGCATCAGGCCGGTGGCGTCGCGCACTAAAACACTTGAGCCGAGGAGCACTGGGATAGCCCAGGTTTCGGCATCGGCTACGTCGTAACGCTTCTCAACCGTGAACTTGTCAGCGGCGCGTGCCGCTACGATCAAGTCCGCGCCGTTCGTCAGAAAAACAACATGACGCGGCGTCAAAAGCACTGAGGCGTGATCGCCTTCGCGGCCTTCGGTGGCCCAGCGAACCGCGCCAGTCTTTACATCGAGCGCGAAGAACTGTCCTTTCTTTTTCGACGACATGCCGTAAATCAAACCATCGCCGTAAACCGGCGAGCTCATGTACATCGCTATGTCGGCATTTTTCCAAACCTCAGTCGCTTGCCATTTGCCGGCAGGCTGACTCAGGGAAAACGCATGCGTGCCCTGACGCGTGCCCGAAACAATCAGGTGCGTTCCGGTCCAGACGGGAGTCACAATGTTCTCGTGCCATTCGTCGGGAAAAGGCGCCGTCCAAAGTTCGGCTCCCGTATTTGCCTCAAGACCGACGATGGAACCATTCGTCATCGTGACAATTTGTTGCTTGCCCGCGATCTCAATGATCACCGGCGAAGCGTAGCCGGGCCCTGGTCCTTTCCATTCCCACGCGATTTTTCCATTCGCCGGATCCAGCGCGACGATTTGCCCGCCGTGAATATCGCTGCCAGTCTGGACGACCACGCGCCCGCCTGACGCAAGCGGGGATGCGGCCGTGCCGCAAAACATTTTTGAGGTATCGATAGTTTTGGAAAAGTCCTGCGTCCAGATCTGCTTGCCCGTCGCTGTGTCCCACGCGTTCAGGATGCCGGTCACGCCGAGCGTGAAGAGGCGATTACCGATTAAGAGCGGAGTCGCGTTTGGCCCTTTCGCCATCTTTACGGCGTACTGGTTCTTCTTGAAGTCTGCCGCGTACTTCTGCTGCCAGAGAATCTTGCCGTCAGCGAGATTAATCGCGACGACGACTTCTTCGGGATCGCGGCGCGCGTGCAGGAAAACTTTGCCATGCGAAACCACGGGAGAGGAATAACCTTCGCCGATCTCAACTCGCCAGGCGCGACGCAGCGATGCAGGCCAGGACGCAGGCGTGTTCGCAGCGGGCACGAGGCCGTCGCGTGCGGGTCCGCGCCATTGGGTCCAGTCCTGAGCAAGAGTTGTTTGGGCGATCACGACAACGAGGAAGGCGATGGTTAGATAACGCTTCATCATGCCGTCATCGTAATTCGCAAATCGTGAATCGTAAATGGAAGAACGGTGAGCAGTGTGCAGTGAGCGGTGAACAGTGAGTAGTGAGGGGTGAGGGGTGAGTAATGAGTGATGACTGATGAGTGATGAGTGATGCGTGATGCGTGATGAGTGATGAGTGATGAGTGATGCGTGATGCATGATGAGTGATGAGTGATGAGCAGTGAGCGGGAAGCAGCAATCGGTGAGGGGTCTTACTTTCATTCACACCGGGCTTCAGCCCGGTGATGAATGACGTGAAAGTCATAGGAAACCGTTTCAACGGTTTCTCCGTGTCGTTTGCGGGCAAGTCCTTACGAGCAATCGCCGAGGTGTCTGGCGAAGACCAAACCGTTAAAACGGTTCACTAGTCTCCCCCCTCTGCCTATCACCCGGCTAAAGCCCGGTGTGAATGAGAGCGGTCTTTTCGGGAGGATAAAACGCTCCCCGTTTCCATCCCTGAAAAAAAGAAACAACCGGCGAGTCCCTGGGGATGGACTCAGCCGGCTGCCGTGTTAGTCAGTTGTGATTTGGATTACGCAATGCGCACGCGACTGATCAGAGTCGTTTGGGTGCGGCCGTTAGGTAGTGCTCTAACCAGATAAGTCTCGCGGTACGTCCGGTATCCGTAACGCACGACGCGCGATGTGCGATAAGTGCGCACGCGGCTGCGACTTCTCCGGTAACGCCAATTGCGCTCTTGCCACTGCGGCGTTGCCGCCGTCGTCGCAGATGTCACGGAACTGGTGGCCGCCGACGCCTGCCCGCTAAATCCCATCACCACAAATGAGGCCGACGTTAATGCGATTGCCAATAGTTTCTTCATGCTCTTTTACTCCTTGCTCTCCTTGTACTCCTCGCGCGGCCTTAAAAACGGCCCGAGAAGTCTGTTCTCGACCCTGGATATTGCAAGATAAATGCCGCACGGTGAGATCATTACGTTTACAAAACAACCACAGCGAAGCTGTCATCAAGTTGAAACGATTAACGGGGATTGGAGCGAATGTTGAGATTTCGCAGTCTTTCTAACCGCGAGTCAAATAAGTAACAGTGAACGATATGGAATTTGGATTCGTCGAATTGGTCAACGGGAGTGATGAGTGATGAGTCATTGAATCATTTACTCATTGAATCATTTACTCATTGAACTAAATGAACCAATGTATCAATGAATCAATGAAGCACTGAATCAATGAGCCAATGAAACAATGAATCAATGAATCAATCAATGAAAAAATGAATCAAGGTGACGCGGAAAGCTACGCGCGGCGAGTAGAAAGGACGGCCAACAACAAAGAGCTGAAGCCGATCAGCGAAACGATTGTGCGAATCGTGTGCGTCTGTTCCCAGGGAGACCAGAGTTCCATCACGTTTGGCGGCGGTGAGGATACTTGCCAGGTCATCAAGGCTTCGTTAATCGGGACGTTCACTGCGCGCGTCAAAACAATAACTATCAGAGTGCACAGCGTGGCGACCGCGGTGAATAGAAATGGCTTCGTCCTGAGTTCGCGGCGAAGTAAGACCAGCGAAATCACACCGGTGAGAAGACTGGTGAAGAGCAGGATCGGCATCAGGATGGCGAACCGGATGTGCAGTTGCTGCTGAAATAAAACGAATGATGAAGCGGGTAGTTGCGGCCGGACCGGAGTCACGCCGACGCGATCGGCAAACAGCAAACCGGTGTAGAGACCGGCTGTCAGCAATTGCAGAAATCGAAAGAGATTCAGCGCCATGGGCGCGAATAGTAAATCGTAAATCCTGAATCGTAAATAGTGGCCACACCAACGTTTTCACGTCTGACCCCGCAAATCATTGCGGAATTGGTATGGGCTCGATTTTCCGAATTTCAATTACGTTCAGATCAGCGGTCCGCGCGAGACCTTCGGCGGTCGGGTGCATGATGTTCGAGCGATCATCTTCCAGGAACAAATCGATCCTCAATTTGAGAAGGACACGTACCTGATTTGTTGAGAGCTTCGCGTCAACCGGTAAACGCATCCATCGCTGACGCGTTTCGTAGGCGCGATATTCCCAGGGCTCGAACGAATCCCATTTGCCATCTTTCTTGGCCGGCATAAGGAATTTTTCGGCTGTCTTCGATGGGCTTGCGGCGTTGAGCGCGCAAAAACCATGCCCCGCGTACGCGGCCACATTGCCGTCGATAAGGCTCCAGCCTAATTCACCTGTCACGATCGCATCACGCTGCACATTCCTAATCTGCTCGACAACATTCTTGCTCACGATCTTGATGCGGTGGTCACGCGTAGGATCTCTCGTGAATGGCCGATCAAATTCCTCGCGCTTACCATCGCACAGTTGGTTGCTTTCATTAAGAAAGACATCCGGATAGGGCGTCAGCAGGATGCGTGGGCACGGCTGGTTTGCATTACAGCCCTTGATTCGAATGTCTGGTATTTCCTTCTGAAGCGGACACCGTTCGCCGCCTAACAGAGCCTTCTGAAGCCGGCGGTAGTTGCCGCAGTCGTTTTTGGTCAACAGTTCTTTGCGAAACTTTTGGTTTGCGTGGTCGGCGATGATCTGCTCTTCACTGACACGGAAGCGTTTTAGAACTCCGAGCAATCGCTTCGGAAGCACGACGAACGCGACCAGCTCGCCAAAACCAATGTCATTTCCGCCGGTGCTGAGCAACAACAAATCAATCTCGCGCGTGTGGTTTGGTCCATTTGCCAGGGCTTCCCGAAGCGCCTCGAGCTGTGGTTGCAGCTCGCCTCCGCCTTCAATCGATTTCTCTTTCACGTCAATGATTTCGTCCGTCGTCGCGCCGGCGCAGGAAAAAGTGACGTAGGTGATTGCTTCTTTCGGATTCTCGAGCGCCAGCTGAAGCGCGGTCTTGAATTGATAGGAATACATCGAACGATGGCAACGGCGATCAAGCCAGGCCGCTTTTTCACCATCACTTTGCGGTGACCTGACAATCTCAAACTTTCCGAGGATTAACCTGGTCAGGAAGTCCAACTCGTCCTCTCCTTCAGAAAACTGCACCGGGCGGTCCGGATTTCCTTCTCCGGCCGCATACGAATCTCCCAATCCCACGATCAGCTTATCGTTAACTTGAATGTCGATTGGCAGACTGAGACTGGGAAATTGAGCCGTGACTCGAACGCGCTGCGGATTGTCGGCGCGATAATCAACGTCGAACTCAATACAAAACCGTCTGCCGTACTTCGACTGGCAAGGCTCGGATTTCAGCGCGGGCGTCAGGGTCCATTGCGGAATGCTCTCGGCTATAGTTTCCGGGTTTGTTATCCATACCCTGACCCGGTGTGACTTGGGATATATGTAGTCCTTGCAGGGGCCGTCCTTACGAAACTTACGTTTATCTGAATCCCAACAAGTCCTCGCGTGATTATTTTCGGCTAGCCGTTTGAACCACCCGAGATAAGGCGCGAAGCACTGTCGCCTTTCCGCGTCGGATTTTGGGCGGTTGCAATCAAACTGTTTTCTGGCTGCCGCTCGTTGGTTGTCGACCGGCAAATCGGCGAGTTGCTGGAGTTTTTGCTCCAGGGCAAGAGCGGACTTTTCATTTAAGCCGGCATAGATGGTTCGCAGATCATCAATCGTTTCCTGATCGTGAATGAAGCGAAAAGGGTTCACGAGCTCCCACTGAATGGCCGGTGACTGTTGCGCGCGGGCCGTTGCCGGTAACAGAACGGCGACCAACGCGGCTAACAGAAACGATTGGTAAAGCGAGAGCCAACGACTGTTTCGACAATGGTTGTGAACCACGTGGTCACGCAGATGAAAGTAGTCTCTCGGATACGGAATAACGGCAGGAGCTTGCTTCATGAGGGCCTCCAGAGTGTTGGCGAGCCATGGAAGTTAGATTGATCGCCTTGGGAAAACGGCCTCAATCAGGGACAGTGCAAAAACGGCGCGCATTCTAGCACTGGCCACGCGAAAGGCAAGACAAATTTTTGAAGGCGAGAGATTGTCTAAACGTGGAGCGGTTCGTCGTCATGGGAGCTACCTTTTCAGTCGTCGCTACGCGACGACATCCCGGGGTCATTCTCAAACCCGGCCTCGAAAGGCCGGGCTAAATTCAAACCGTCGCTACGCGACCACGGCGGCGGGGACTTCTAAACGTAGCCAATATCCAGATGGTTGACGTCTGACGCTATCCTCGCACCGCGATCTCCTTTTCCTTTTACCTTTTTACTTTTTCCTTGGATCAAGCCGGGGCGAAGCCTGGTGGCAGTTCGTCCGGCTCACCCGCGGCCGCGGCCCCCCCGCCATCGCGCGTGCGCAGCAGATCGGGGTTGATGTTCTTCAGCTCGTACAGCGTCTTGTAAATTCCTTCTTGTTGCAGCAACTCGGCGTGGGTGCCGCTCTGAACTGCTTTGCCCTTGTCGATTACGATGATGCGATCGGCAACCAGCTGAACGAAGTTCATGTCGTGGCTGATGATGATGCACGTGCGCTTGTTATCACCCTTGGCGTAGTTATGAATAAATCGCGCCATCTCAATCCGATTTGTTTCGTTCAGGTTTTCCGTCGGCTCATCGAGCAAGAGCACTTCCGGTTGCCGAATCAGACAGCGCGCGAAAGCAATGAGGCGTTTCTGGCCGCCCGACGGTACTTGATCACCGACAGTGCAATTGTAACCACCGGGAATTTCATTAACGATCGTGTCGTGGATGTTGGCCAGGCGGCACGCTTGTTCGACCTCGTCATCGGTGGCGCCGACACGGCCGAGCCTTACGTTCTCGCGAATAGTGTCTTTCAGGAAGAACGGAAACTGCGACAGTTTTGAGACCTGCTCGCGCAGCGAAGCAAGCGTGACCTCTGTGATGTCTTCCCCACCAATCGAGATCTTGCCCGCATCCTGTTCGAGGAAGCGAAGCAGCAGATTCATGATGGTTGACTTGCCGCAACCAATCGCTCCGACAAAAGCGATGATCTCGCCTTCGCGGATCTCGAAGCTGATGTCGTCCAGAATTTTCTTGAACGGCGTATAGCCGAAGACGACGTTTTCGAATTTGATGTCGCCGTGAATGTTGCCAAGCTTCCGCGCGTTTGGTTTCTCAACCACCGTCGGTTTTGTATCCAGCAGTTCGTAGGTCGCGACGATGCCGGGCACCAGCGACTTGTAAGTGCTGTACGAAGTGATGACGCGCTGCACGGGCGCGAACATGTTGGGAATGAACAGCGTGAAAGTGACTAAAGCGCCGAGCCCCAAACCGAACCGCGGTCCGTACTGAATGCCGACCAGCAGCACAAGCGCGGTACTGAGCGCAACATAGATCAGCGAGTTGCTGTTGCTCAGGTGCATCCACATAAACAGCTTCGCCGTTTGGTTGGCTGTCTCATGCGCCAGCGTCGCGAATCGGCCGCTGCGCTTTTGCTGCGCATTGAAAATCTGGATGTCGGCCATGCCGGTCAGCGATTCGTTCAACTCAGAGTTCAGGTCGCGTGACACTTCCATCATGTGGTTCGCCGAGCTCTGCAACTTGTTCATCGTGACGCGGAAAAGCCAGAACGCCACCGGTCCGAGAGCAAACGAGACGAGAGTCATCTGCCAACTCATCCCGAACAGGTAAAGCAGCGCCACGATCAGGACAAACACGTCGAGTATCGGCGTTAACAAGACTTGCGTGATTAGTTTTTGGACGTTCTGCGATTCGTTCAAGACGCGCTGCATCAAGCCGCCCGTCTTGCCGCCGGTGAAAAAGTCGAGTGAAAGCGTTTGCAGGTGATCGTAAACTCTTCCCTGGATCTCGGCGACGATTTTCTGTTCCAGGTTCGACGTCATCCACATCTGCACGAAGCGCAGAGCGGCCGAGCCGATAGTTGCGACCGCCCAAATGATGAAGATCGTACTAAAGGTCAACGGCGTACCCAGCCACCCACGAATGCCCGTTAACGGCGGTGCGGCCGTCACTTCAGCACCCGGCGGCGGTAATGGTTTGTAGAGCGATCCGGTGAGTCCCCACACATTGTCCATGCCACTGCCGCGGGCGGCGTTGCCCAGGATTTCGAGTAGCGGACCGAACGAAGCGCTCACTACGAACGGCAAAAGCGCCCCGATCAAAGTAAGGACGCTCGACCAAATGACTGCGGATTTGTGATGCGAGAGAAGTTTCAGCGCGCGCTTGATATAAGGACGTGCGTCTGGCCGCTTGGGCTTCGGCATCATGTTCTCTGGAACCGCGCCCCCTTGCGGCATCGACGCACCTTCCGGCAATGACGCGCCGGGAGGAAGCGAAGCAGGTTTCATCATGCCGCCGTCCGCGGGAACTTCACCCGGCGGAGGCATCGGTCCCGGCGGGGGCATCGCTCCCGGAGGCATCGCGCCACCTTTCGGCATTGGCCCTCCCGGAGGCATTGGCGCACCTTTCGGCATTGCGACCCCGGGTGGCAGCGAAGCGGCCTTCATCATGCCGCCTTCCGGAGGCATACCTTCCGGAGGCATTGGCATGCCGGGCGGGATCGCTCCCGGCGGAATTGGGCCACTGGGAATTTGATCGGGAAAGGGTTCGTCGTCGGGAAAACTACCAGGCGCGGGCGCGGCGCCACCTGCAACAGGCTTCGTGCCTGCTGGGAAATCGGGATCAGATTTTTCTGGCATCGTTATATGACGTTCGCTTGAATGGATTAAGAAGTTCAGTTCTGCACTAAGCTGCTCGGAATGAACGCGGTTGCGAAAACGGCGAGATTATACAGATCGGTGTAATGACTGAGAAGCCAGCTATCGTCAGATCTTCAAACCGCTCGGCGCGGTTAGTATCGATGAACGAGGATATGGGCTAAAGAAGCTTTCGGAATTCCTCAACGGTTAACCCAGCGTCCCGCGCAATACCGCCCATGGTGAAAGCGTTGACTGGATTATGTCGAGGGATCGTCACAATGCGAACCCCATCTGACATAACGACGTGTTTGCCTTGTCGCAGGATGCGAAAACCGGCCTTTTCCAGCGCGCGAATGGCATCGAGGTGATTAACGCCGGGAATCTTCGGCACTTCACACCGCCACCGTTACTTCACGGACATCCTGCCCTTGGACGAGGTCATCGACGGCGGCCAGGTATTCACGGATGGCGTCTTGGATGTTGACGAGCGCTTCGCTTTCAGTTGCGCCCTGAGACCAACAACCGGGAAGTCCGGGACAAGAAACGCTGAATCCCTCTTCCGATTCCTGAATCACAACCTTGTATTCCATGTTGACCTCCACCGAGATTATACGCCTGGAATAAACCGTCAGCTATCCAATGAGCGACTCCGACGATCCAACAAAAAACAAACGGAAGTTCGCGACAGCAGTGACGCTTATCGACGAACTTCCGTGGTTTTATGTAAGCGCTAAACGTCGGCTTACGGGCAGCTTTGCCAGCAGTACTGATAGCGATAATACAGAACGCCGCGCCACCAGAAGTAGCAAATGCAGATGTTGCCGTACGCCTGCACATCTTGTTTGTCGATTTCAACACCGCCGGCGAGCTGAGTGCCGCCACTGACTGTGTCCTTTGCCTGGTCGTAGGGCTCTTGCTTCGCTTCGACAGCTTCGTACTTCGAAAGATCGCCATCCGGAATGTCGTAGACTTTCGGTTCTTCCCCGCCAGTCGGGACGGTAGTTACCAACGCCATAACGTTTTTCTCCTTGTTAGTGGTTGAGCGGCGAACGAATCGCCAAATTCTTCAGCGCGTTGTGATTTGCGACAACGGACTGAGCGGCTGAATGAAACGGGAAGTTCGCAACTCGGGTAAAGCGTTTGTCGTTGAGCGCGAACTTCCCATTCGGTTTGAGTTCAACTTCGTGGTTACGGACAGCTTTGCCAGCAGTACTGGTACCTGTAATACAGGACGCCGCGCCACCAGAAGTAGCAGATGCAGATGTCGCTGTAGGCCTGCACATCTGCTTTATCGAGGTCCACGCCCGTGCCGAGTTCCTTACCACCGGCGATCTTTTCCTTCGCTTCGTCGTAGGTGGCCATGGTGCCTTCTACGGCTTCATACTTCGCGAGATCGGCATCGGGAATGTCATAGACCTTAGCCTGTCCGCCCTTCTCGGGCATAGTGCTTACGAGAGCCATAAACTTCTGTGTTCTCCTTTCAAGATGTGGGGACTAAACCCCTCTGTTGATTCAGTGTCGCTTTTCTTTGCCAGTCACATTTGCCTGGCCGCGAAACGAGAATCCCAAACGCTGGCTTTTAGCAGATGCGCTTTCGGTTCTCGATTGCCTAAGACGGAGTGCCGGTACAGTTTTGCGGAAGTGGAAAACAATTCCCGCAAAGGCCGTTGGTACGGCCGCCCCACCGATATGCTTCCGGCCCAACCGCTGGAAAGCGTCTTCCGGCAGCGACGTTATGACGCGTTATTAACTGAAGACTGCGGTTTGAGCGCGGGCATCCTACCAACAACGCGCGCGATTTACAAACGGATTTCTTGTGATGTCAGTGCCCGGAGCGGTAAATTTGGAGTGCGGTGGCAAACGCAGCGCGACACCGCTTTGGATCCGATTAAACGAAAGCGCCGTCGTCGCTCCGCTTTGCCGGCGCACTCCAAAAGTAACGTCCCGCTACTGACCTCTCTATGCAAGAGAATCGGCAAGCGTGCGTTTGAAATTCTCTTCGTCAGGCGAAAAAGCGAACGAGCGAACGATGCCGGCGCGATCGATTAACGCGAGCATCGGCAAAGCCGTCGCACCGTAAGCCGACTGAACGCTTTCGTCTTCGGCGACGCCGACAGGAAATTCGAGGCTGTGTTTTTCTGCAAATTCGCGAACCAGGGTCATCTCCTGCGCCTGCGCCTCAGGAGGCCCACCGTAAGCCATGAAAAATCGCGTTAACGCCAGCACGCGGAGGTTAGCCTCAGCATGCTGCGCGTGCAGCTCTTTGATTCGCGGAAACAATTGTTCGCAGGGTTTGCACCAGGTGGCCCAGAATTCGAGCAGAACGACCTGGCCTTTCAAATCGGCCAGCGTCAATGGATCAGTGTTCAGCCACTCTTTCATCGCAAGTTCCGGCGCCGGCTGTCCGAGCAATCTGAGCCGCGTGTGCAGATCCTTAAGTTGAACAAGCCCGCGAAAAGCAGTTCGCTTCTCATCTTCGGTGCTCGTCGCCTTGATTCGTTGAAAAGCCTCTTTGGCAACTCCGAATTCCTGGGCGAGCCTGGCGATGGCGCTTTCGGGATTTCCTGCAGTGACTGAAAACTCGGCAATCGCCATCGTCAGACTTACGCGATCCTTGAACTGCTCAAATTCGGAACCGGCCGGAATGTCAGCGAGAGCGCGCTCAATACGCTGAAGGGCTGATGCGTTATCGCCGTCGCTTTGAAGTTGCGTTGCTTCTTCGATCGCTTGTGTCGCTTCAGGTCGAAGATGCGAAGGCATCGATGGATCAGGTGCTGGTGTAGCTGGTATAGCTGGTGTAGCTGGATTCATTTGAATGGTCGAATGATCAAGTTAAAAGAGCATCGCACATCCTACTGACGCGATCGTTGACAGTCAAAAGCAAAGGGGAAGCGGCGCGATGGAGTCAGTACCGGGAGCGGTAGCGACCGGGTCGTCCGCTCTTGACCCCGTCGCTACCGCTCCGGGTACTGACCTCATTGGCACAAAGATCCACAGAGACACAGAGAACGACCAACCCATCAATTGCGAAAAATGCCTCTCTCTGTATAATGCGGCCTTCGCATTCAAGACGGTTTGATTTGAGTGTGATTCAACCGCGCATTCGCGGTGAAGCTTCACAGGACGAATCTAACGATGCCAGACAATTCAAATCCCGAGACACCTGAAGACGCCAACGCGGCGAAGATTCGTGACTCGCTCGACAAAGTCGACTTGTCGAACTCGTTGTCGAAGCCTATTCGTCAGGCGATTGACGACCTGTTGAAGGTTGCGCAAGAGACAGTCGGCTCAGCCGACGCGTCGGTTTTAGTGCGCGACGGACGCGAGGGCGGGCTGAGATTTCTCGTCGCGGTCAGCGAACTTGAAGAAGAGTTGTTGAAGATCAGAATTCCGCCGGGCAAAGGCATTGCCGGTCTCGTTTTCTCGAGCGGCCAACCGATGGCGGTCAACGACGTCAGCTCTGAAGGATCATTCTGGTCAGGCGCCGACGAGGCAGTCGGATTCAAAACGGTGACGCTGCTGGCGACGCCCTTACGCACGGGCAACGAAACGATAGGCGTGCTGGAATTTGTGAACCGGCCCGGAGAGCCGCCCTATCCGCCATTCACGCCGGAAGAGATGGATGACGCGGCGCGCTTTGCCGACGCGATTGCGCGGCTGGTCGATTCGTACGAAATGGCGCTGCTGGTGGAAGCGATGTTCCTGCATTCAATCAAGAGCAGTGATGCCGAAGCCGGCAGCAGCGATCAAACTGAATGGCTCAAGGGCCTGGACGCCGCGCCTGAGCATCGCGACCTCCTGTTGCTGGGCGTCAGGTTGCGCGACGTGGTTTCGCAGGGCGACGCTGAACGCGAAATGGTTCGCGACATTCTGGAGACGCTCGCGCGCTTCGCCGAGAAGCGTTCATCCGGTTCCGGCTATTTCAATTTCTAGACGGTGTTAATTAGGAGATAAGCATGGCGCAGTCCGAATCTGCTGTCACAGTTGATAACGATCTGATTGACCTGTGGTCGCAGATTGAGCCAGAGGCGCTTTGGAAAGGCCGCACCGGTCGCGGCGTGCGCGTTGGCGTCGTTGACAGTGGCATCGATACCGAACATCCGGAACTCGCCGGCAAAATCAAAGCGTCATACCAAGCCGTCAATGAAGGCGGCCAAATCGTTTTCAAGGAATCGACCTCGGGCGATCAAGCCGGTCACGGGACCGCTTGCGCCGGGATCATCAGCAGCGTCGCGCCCGACGTCGAGATCACGAGCATCAAAGTTCTCGGTCCGACTGGTTCCGGCACTGGCGAAATGTTTCTGATGGGCGTGGACTTCGCCATCAAGCAGAAACTTCAAGTCGTAAATCTTTCGCTGGGAACAACCAAACGCGACTTCTGGATGCCGATGCGTGAACTGTTGGACAAGGCGTACCGGGAACGCGTGATGCTCGTGGCGGCCGCGAACAACCTTCCACAACTAAGCTCGCCCTCTATTTTTTCATCATCGCTGGTTTCCGTGGTCAAACGTGCGGGTGGAGATCCGTTTAACTTCGGATTTCAATACGGCGAAGTAATCGAGCTGGTGGCGCCGGGCGTTCAGGTGGAAACAACCTGGCCAGGCGGTGGCCGACGACAAATGACTGGAAACAGTTTTGCTGCGCCTTACGTTACCGGCGTCATCGCGCTCCTGCTCGAGGCGCGGCCCGACCTAACACCTTTCCAAATCAAAACAATTCTCTACGCGATTGCCCAACAGAATCAGGCGAAGGCGGCGGCGGAAATCAGTGGGCAGTGAGCAGTGGGCAGAAGGCAGTCGGCGGTAGGAAGTAGGCGGTGAGCAGAAGGCAGTAGGCAAGCTGCGTTGCATGAATTTCGGGCGGGGGAGAGAGCTTTGCCCCGTTTAGTTTCAACCGATGGCCTTTTCTAGCGCTTCGGCGTCCGCAAGATCCTGAAGGCGGCCAGCCGCTTTCTTGTTCTTGATCAAATCCGATTTTGATAATACAAACGCGGGAACGTCGCCGAATCGTCCTTCAAATTTGCGAGTCCAGGCTTCTGAGAATTCCACGGCGTCGATTGCCGTGAGCACGTCAATGCGGAGAGGTGGAACTCCGATCTGAAAGATAGTGCCGGGTCTAGTTAAGTCTTCTGCAGTCAAATCACCAAAGGGGGCTCCAAACGCAGAGAGTGCTTGCATCACACGCCTGGCGTTCTCGGAACTCGGACGCACCCAAACATCAAGATCCTTAGTTGCGCGTACGTGTCCGTGTGCGGCGAGGGCATGAGCGCCTACGACCAGGTACTCAACTTCGTTCGCGTTGAACTCGCGTAACAGTCCGCTGAAGTCTGGGCTCATCAGATTGGTTATTCCAGGCGAGACAGAGTTTAGTCAAAGTCCAAACCGCTTCAATCCTTTCGTTTGGCGTGGAGTTGCACCAATCGTTCTCGACCGGTTCTGCATGTCCGTTGCGAATGACTCTCGTGGTGATCTTTCGCTCTGAAGCGCTTGGCATGACTCAAATTATACCATGCGAAATAGGTCCGAATCGTTCGTTTGTTAGCGTTTAGTTCGCCCCCAGAGTTCTTCCCATCACCACCAGCGCGCCGAGGTGATATGAGTTGTGATCGGCGACGAGCAGCGCTTCGCGCAGAATCGTCTGACCGGTGCCGTGCGGAATCCTGGCGAGCAGATCCGTTGACGGATCAGCTACGACATCCTCCATCTGCTTCAGATCGCTACGGAACTTTTCAACTGATTCCTGCCAAAGCTCCGGCGTTCCTACTTGCTGCTTAGGCGGCCAATAACCCTCCGGCCACTTCGGCGAGACGTGTTTTGGATTACGACTGAACTCGAGGATGTCCCACTGCGCGATGCGCATGTGCTCGAGCACTTGCCACGCTGTGTAGGGCAAACCCTCAAGACCCTCGCCGCAAAGCTCAGTGGGAAAGCTCGAGACGAAATCTTCGAACGTGACGTGCGCGCCTTCACCGCGCAGGACGTAGAGCACGTGATCGCGCAGCGCTTGTTCGTAGCTTGATTGATTCATTGGCTCATCGGTTCATTGATTCATTGATTCATTGATTCATTGAGTCAATGGGCCAATGATTCAATGATCCAATGAATCAATGGACCAATGGATCAATTCTTCTTCCGATTGATTCGATACGTATCGTAGCGACAAATCGCCGAATGATCACAGAACTTGCACGTCTTCTTCCCTTCCGAAGGCCTGACGCGAAAGTCGCCCGCGCGCATTCCGTCGATAAACTGCCATACGCGTCTTGAAACTTCACTGCGAATACGCTGCCACTCAACATCGTCAACAAAGGCGGTGCGGCTGTTGACGTTCGTGCATTCGCTGAACATTCGGCGATACAGACCCTGATTCAACCGTTTTCCGCGACCGCGTAAGCGATAGTAGCCACCGCCCGCCAGTTCAAAGCCCGGCACGAACAGTTGTTCCAATGCCGCCAGGTAAATCGGAATCTGCAGGTGACGGCCCGCGGACATATCTTCGATCCGCGCGCCCTGCGACAGTTTGTAATCGTACGCGACAATGCTTTGATCCGATTCGCTCACATCGACGCGATCGATTTGCCCCTGAATCGACGCCGCTTCCGATGATGCGTCGCGGTGGCGGTGTATCTTCAGGTAATCCGGTTTAGAGAATGGATCGCTCGCTTGAGACGCGCGGCCGAATGCCAACTCGAAATATGTGGGAAGCATTCCCCGCGGCTGCGTCTTCTCTTGCAGGCGCAAGTCATGCAGCAGGACCTGTTCGAGAATCAGTTTGCGAATCTCGCAATCGATTTTCCAAATGCGTTCGTTTAGCGGCGGCACCAGCCGCTCGTGTTCCTTGAACACTTCATCGGCGATGGCGTTGATTTCTTCACGCAGCTTTTCGCGATCCAGCGACGGGAGGTATTGCTTTCGATGTCTTTCGAAGAATCTGCGCAGCACGTCATGCAGCAGCTTGCCCGCATCGATCGCCGGCAGGTCGAGCGCTGCTTCATTACGCGGCTCGAGTCGCAGCACGCGCGCCGCGAAGAACTTGTACGCGCAGTTGCCGTAGGCACTCAACCCGCTGGCGCTGTAAACGTACTCAGGGCCGAAATGATTCGCGAGCAATGCGCGCAAGTCGCTATTCGTTATCTGTCCATCGTACGGCCCAAACGCATCGCCGCCGCGCTCGGTTTCGATCGCGACGCGCCGAAGCAGCGAATCGGAAAGGTACATCTCGCGACGAGCCCGAGACACCAGTTCCGAAGCCACAACCGGTGAGAACCCCGGCTCGCCAGGGTCAGTTTGCGTGCGTTGCCCGTGTCCGGCTTTTTGCCGGACGAGCTTCGCCGCTAACTCTGCGCCGCTCGAAATCGATTGCACATCGTGGCTATCGATATCACTGCGAATTTGCTTGCGCGCTAATTCAGCCGGCGCGATCGCGCGACGCAATTCTTCGATGTAGTACGACGGCACGGTCTCGATGCCGTCATCGGCCGCCAAAGGCCGCGTCAGGTACAGACGCTCAGTCGCGCGGCAGGCGCACTGATAGAAGTAGTGCTCTTCTTTTAAGAGCGTCTCAGTCGAAATGTCTTCGAGCACGAGGCCATGCTTCTTGAGTCGTTCGCGTTCTTCATGCGGATACAGCCAGTCACGCGAGGCGCGCAAAGGAAAGCTGCCTTCATTCATGCCGGCGATGAACAGCGCGCGAAAGCGCAGGCCGCGCACATCCGTTGCTTCAAGCACGCGCAAGCCGTCACGATCTCCGGCTGAGATTGAAAGCGTCTGTGATTTCAGACAGCGTTCAAGTTCATCAATGAATGCTGAGAGGGGGGTTTGCGGCCCGCCCGTCAGGGATGGCGGAGATCCGACCGTTAGGGACTTTTGAGATCTCAAATTTGAGATCTGAGATTTCAACGCCCTCCCTGACGGTCGGGTCTCAGCCACCACTGCGTTTGCGACATCGAAGCTGCGGACGGTCGCGGCGAGCGCGCGGCGCAAAGCTTCCATGCCGCGCACATTTAGCATGACTTGCGGAACGTCCGCGGGACTGTGCAGTCTGGTGAGCGGTCCCTGCACCTCGGGCGCAAACTGGAAAGCGTCCAGTAAAGACATCAACGCGCGTCGCAGCTCATTCGTCGTGCCCTGCTCTGGGGTTTGCGCGATTATTTCCCGCAGATGTTCAATTACCAGCATCGTCCAGGCGATTGCCGCGGGATGGATCGGCGATGGACGCTTCGTCTTTTCCTTTGGCGGCGGTTCATCAGGCGCCGGGGCTTCGACTTCGAGAGTGACCGCGGCGTCTTCTCCATTGGGGTCGGTCGCGCCGATGAACGAACGCGCCGCGTCACGTGACGGCAGAACGCGAATCAAACGGTCAGCGCGATCCAACCACGCGCGCACCCGTTGTTCGCTGCCGACGTACGCGATTACATTTTCGATTACGTCCGGCGCCCAGCGACCGATGCCCAGCCCAAAACGACGGCTCGCCTTGCGCTCATCTTGATCGGATCCATCGAGCAACGTCGCGTACCGCTCGTCGAAAACCTTCGTCAATTCCTGCAACTGCTCATCTGACAGACGGAAGTAATCTGTCTTGATAAAGTGTGCGAGATCGCTCGCCTTGGGATTCGTCACATGCTCGCGCTCGGGATCTTTCAGGATCTGAAGCAGCTTTGCCGTCGCGCGGATACAGGGAATGTCATTGGCCGCCACGCGTCTTTCCAAATTGCAGGGCACTGATTCCGCCGCGAACACGCGCAAGATTAAGTCGGCATACGCGGCGCGTTCGCGCACGACCAGCGCCATGTCGGAAAGCTTGTAATTCTCTTCACCGATGAGCCGCTTCATTTCTTTGGCAACCGAGCGCAGCTCAGTTTCGCGATCGCTGCACTCGAGTAACGTGTAGCGCAAATCGGTAATTTGCGTGGGACTCTCATCGGAATCAGAACGCGAGTAAGCAACTTGCGCTACATTGAACAACCGCTCGCGCAGCGGAGCCAGGCTCCCGCGGATTTCGACGTTGTCGCCCGCCGAGAGAATGTCGAAGTCGGCAATCGACTTCAGTTGCTCAATCGTCGATTGAAACGTCTGAAAGATTTGTGCGTTCCGATCGTCATAGTTGATATTGATGATCACCTTCGGAATTCGCTGGATGAGTAGTCGCACCATCTCACCCTGCACCGGGGTGAAATCAAAGAAGCCGTCGAGCACCAGCAGATCAATGTTGTCGAGCCACTGAAGCGTGTACCGCGAGTTGTTAACTTGCGCGTCATTTTCCGAACGCAAATTAACAATTTGCGGTACATCTCCGCGCAGGGTGTGTAATGCGCTAAGTTGATCGGCGTCCGCGTCGGTGAGCCCAAAACGTTTGAGCGCCTCTTCGTATTTCGAGTAAATCAGCGCGACATCTTGATCGAAATCGCTCTGACTCTTCGGGCTTTGGACTTTGGACTTTGGACTTTGGACCGGCTCATCCGGAGCCCTCGACTCAACGATCGCGGCAAACTCTTCCGCCGTTTTTCCGGCACGTTGCAGCTCGCCGATCAGGGTTGCGATTGTATTGACGCACCCATCACGATTTGCCAGACGCTTGATCGCCGGCAGTTGGTCGGCCTCCGCCAGTTGCTTGATGATTTGGGAAATCAGGCTGTGGCGCAGCGGCAGCTCTTCGCGATCGATTGGAACCCGTGAAGTGGCACAGACTTCAGTCTGTGTTTCACCGGTTAATTCACAGACTGAAGTCTGTGCCACAGCGCTTGACAGCACACGCCGCACGAATCCGCGAAACAGATAAAACGGAAACTCGTCCCAAACCCCATGAACGTTCTTTCCATCTAAGACTGTCTGCGTAGCGAGGTCCAGCAGCGGATGTGAGGCAGCGATGTAAAGCAGCCGATCAGTTTCGCCTTTCGCGACGTACTCGGCACAACGCGCGAGCAGTCGTTCGCGATTCGTTCCGAGGACCGGCCCTAACCAAATTTCTTTCGACATGAGGTCATCCGCAGATTACGCCGATTAGTATCTTGAAAGAGTTTGCACGGCGTCCCTGAAGGGTCACGCTCAATGAGCCATCGAAGATGGCGAACTATCCTGTCCCAGTTGCGCTCTTTGAAAAGGGCAGAGACGGCGTTGGTTCGTCTGGAATTTCCTCTTCAGCCGCGACGAGCTCAGGAAACAGTCCGCCTTCGTCCAGCGTCAGGACACGCGTTGACTTATCGACGGATTCGATAATCTCAACTTCTTCACCGGCAATGGCGCCGCGTTCTTTGAACTTGCGCGCAGTCACCATCACCCGCGCTTCGAGCGAGCCCACGCCTTTGTTGTACGACTCAAGCGCGCGATCCAGGTTGCGGCCGATGTCTGCGAAGTAGTTGACGAAGGTGCGCAGCCGGTCGTAAAGCTCCTTGCCCAGCTTCCCGACTTCGTCCGCATTGGCGGCCCGCTGCTCCTGTTGCCACCCGTATGAGATTGCTTTCAAAAGCGCGATCAGCGTCGTTGGCGTGGCGATGATCACCCGCTGATTGATGCCATCTTCGATCAGTTTCGGATCCTGTTCGAGGGCCGCGCTGTAAAAGTTTTCGCCGGGCAGGAAGAGCAAGACAAACTCCGGCGTTGGCTGCACGGTTTCCCAGTAAGATTTCCGGCTGAGGTGGCCGATGTGCGTCCGCACGAGGCGCGCATGCTCCTTTAATCTTTCCACGCGAATTCCATCGTCCGTGGCTGAGATGGATTCGTAGAACGCTTCGAACGGAACCTTTGCGTCTACCACGATGCAACGGTTTCCCGGCAAACGCACAATGACATCCGGTCGAATACGCCCGTCTTCCGTGGTGACGTTTGCCTGTTCGTTGAAATCGCAGTACTGAACCATGCCGGCCAGTTCGACTACGCGCCGCAGTTGAATCTCGCCCCAGCGGCCACGTATGTGGGGAGTGCGCAAGGCCTTCACCAAATTTCCGGTTTCCGCCTGAAGCTGCAACTGTGACGTGGCCAAGCCGCGCACTTGTTCGCGCAACTCGGCGTAGGCGCCGGCGCGGGCTTTTTCGATCTCGCCAATCTTCCCGTCGACCTTATCGAGCGACTCTTTGAGCGGCTTGACCAGTTGATCGATCGCCTGTTGCCGCTGATCCAAATCGCCTTTCGCCGTCGCCTGAAACTTTTCCAGCGTCGCACGCGCAAGATTAAGAAATTCCTGGTTGTTGTCTTTTAGGGCGTCACGTGAAAGCGCCTTGAATTTTTCGGCAAGTTCTTCCGTGACGCGCTTGAACGATTCGGTTCGTTCCTGCGCTGCGCGGCGTTCGCCTTCTAGATCAGCTTGCAAGCGGGAATTGTGCGCGCGCAGTCCGTCGCTTTCGCTTACTTCGCCGTCAAACGCCTGCTGGAGTTTTAGTAGCTCGTTGTCTTTTGAAACCAGACGCTCATGAAACGTGGCGAGTTGGGTCGCGCTTTCGTTCTTTCCGTCTTCGAAGGCGCTGTTCGCCTTTGCGCGGAAGATTAGCCAGGCGACGACGGCGCCAAGTGCCACACCGGCGAGAAGTATGAGAACGGGGATTACATCGGTCATGGAAGGTCAGTTTACCAGAAGTGTTGCAAACGTGAAACAGCGTCGCGGCCGCGGGCAATTTGGAGTGCGGCGGCCTAGACGCCGCTTTGGATCGCTTTCACGCCATCGTGTAATGAATCCAAAGCGCCGTCGTCGCTTCGCTCTGCCGGCGCACTCCAAATCATCCGCCCAAACACGCGACCATGCGTTCGTAGACTTTTCGCGTCAGGCGCACGTCGTTCAAATTGTATTCGCGAATCTCGGCGAGTTTGCCGGCCTGGTAAAGGTCGAACACTTTACTTCCTTCAACTTCGCCAGTCTTGCTTGATTCAAATCCTAACGCCCAAGCCAGATCGTCGAGGCCGACGCGACTGCGACGATCGCCGAGCCACCAGGCGCGCATCGTGTCGTAAGCGCCGCGCACGTGGAACTCGCCGAGGTCGATGAACGGCCTTACCGGGATATTGTTCGCGAGACATCGCTGGAAGATGAACGGCAGATCGAAACTAAGAATGTTGTGACCCACCACGAGATCGCAGTCAGGATCAAAGTCGGACATCAGCAGCAGAAAGCCTTTCAACGCTTCCGCTTCTTCCTGCAGGTTGCCTTCCGCGTCAATGCCAAACGCGTGCTCGCTTTGATTCGACGTTAGCCCGGGGATCTCAATGCCGGGGACCGGTCCGACGTGAACGGCGATGGAGAGGATTCGCCCCGAAGTGGCGTTCAGCGACCCGAGTTGATAGACACGCTCTTCTTCCGCCGCGATATCTTCCAAATATCGCTGCTGTTGTTCCATGCGCATGTAGCCCAGCCGGTAATCGCGCTCCAGCTTTGGGCCAACCCGGTCGCGAAAACCCGGCAGCGCCAGCGTCTCGATGTCCAGAGTGAATGCGCGCGGCATCAACGGATCGCAACCGACGTACTCGCGGTATTGCTCAATTGTGATCGGCTTGTATTCAGAGACGACGAACTGAGCTCGATCCTGAAATGATTCGAGTTTGCCCGTGACGCCCCACAAACCAGGACGCAGATCCTCGCGGCCTTCCAGCACTTCGCCCCAGATTTTCAGAAGCAGATTGCCGGTCGCATTGCGCGCGTTGGCGTCGCGAAACGGTTTCCCTTGTTGCGTGCGACGCTCGCGCACAGAGGTCACCGCAACCATCAACCACACTTCTTCGGCGAATGGGAGTTCGGGGATGGGGATATTGCCTTTCATACAGGGGTGATCAGGATCGGAACTTAAGGAGCAAAATCATTTGGCATTTGACATCTGACATTTGTCATTCTGTCATTTCGGATTAATCGCCGTATTCGATCGTTGAGCTTGCACCATAAGACTCATGTACGACAAACCGAAAATGACAAAATGCCAAATGTCATATGATAAATGTCAAATAGCGTTTTCGAACTTGGGAACCATTAACCGCGGGCGCATTGTAATGTAATATCCGTCGCGTCACTACAAATGTTTAGTGCTAGTTCAGTTTGAGAGCGTGTCTCATTCTCGCCGTCGCTTTAGCGCGGCGATCAGGTTGGGGATGGCGTGGGGAAACCGTTTAAACGGTTTCCATTGCATGGCCGCCGGCCCACATCGTGCTAAAGCCGCGATGTGAATGAGAAGGTGAAAGATGAACCAGTACCAAGTATTTTCAGATCACACGCGTCTTTAGTTGATGAAGGTACGCACGCCTCAGGCGTGCAAAATCGGCGCGCCGGAGGCGCGCGTACCAATGCCAAAACTCTCCAGCGCTGCTCCGACTTTCGCGGTTGCCGATATCGGCGACACGATCCGCTGGTATCAGGAACAGCTCGGCTTTACGACCTATCCCTTTCCCGAAACACCGCCATACGTCTTTGCGATCGTCAGCCGCGATACCGTTGAAATAATGTTTCAGCGCGTGCCGGACTACGCGAAGCCCGACCTTTACAGCCGGCGCCGAGGTGGCGTATGGGACGCATACATCAGAATGGAAGGTGTGAAAGAATTCTACGAATCAATCAAAGACCGAGTCGAAATAGTGTTGCCGCTGCGAAAGCAGCCCTACGGCGATTGGGAGTTCGAAGTGAAAGATCCGAACGGGTACATTCTGGTTTTCAGTGAGTTGGTTGATTGACCGAAACCTAACCACAGAGGACAAGAAAGGAAGACAAACACTAGATTAAAACGGTTTAGAGGCGGGCTACTGCCCGCCTTTTTTGTGCGTCGGGGCAACAGCGGGCGGTAGCCCGCCTCTAAACGTCACGGTTCGTTTTCTCTGTGTCCTCTGTGGTTCATTGTTGTGACCGCCCCCCGCACTTCTGTGGTAAAGTTACTCGACCCCGAACGGCTGTTCCCCCAAGAACGCGTCGCAAAGATCCTGACAATTTGGTGGTACTACTATGAGTCTAGCCCGACAATCTTTCGGCGAGTCCCAACCGGCTTCTCTCTTCCGTCGAGCTGCTCCTGACATCAAAAGCAATCCAGTGTTGTACGTGCTGTCGATTGTTTTGCTCGCAGCGGTCTATTTCGCGGCGGGCAAGTTCGGCCTGTCGTTGGCTTCAGTTCACACCAACGTTTCCCCGGTTTGGCCGCCGACGGGGATCGCACTAGCGGCAATCCTGATACTCGGCTACCGCGTATGGCCGGGAATCTTCCTCGGCGCGCTGCTGACTAATCTCTTAACTCCCGTATCGATGCCGACTGCTTTCGGCATTGCCATTGGAAACACGCTCGAAACAGTCGTTGCGGCGCGTGTACTTATGGCGCTGGAATTTCGGCCCGCCATGGATCGCGCGCGCGACGTCTTCAAGTTCGTGGTCGTGGCTGCGGCCTGCACGACGATTAGCGCGACGATCGGAAACCTGAGCCTTTATTTAGGCGGTGCGTCCAACCTGACGAATTTCGGTTCGCTCTGGACGACGTGGTGGCTGGGAGATCTTACCGGCGCCGTGACGGTGGCGCCTCTCATTCTCACCTGGAGTTTTGGTACAGGTCATTGGCTGCCCAAAAACAGATATCTCGAAGCGACCATTCTCATTCTGCTTCTATCCGTCAGCGGCATCGTGACGTTCGGCGAGAAAGCGCCGACGCCGGTCCAATACTATCCGCTCAGCCGTCTGATGATTCCCTTTCTGCTGTGGGCGGCGTTCAGGTTAGGCCGAAGAGGAGTGACGGTTGCGGTAGCAGTCATCTCGGCATTCGCGATTTGGGGAACGTCGCACGGCTTAGGCCCATTCGTTACAGATCCCCCGAACGCGAACCAATCGCTGATGATGTTGCAGCTTTTCATCGCAACCAACGCCGTCACCTTCCTCTTTCTCGTCACCGTGATTGAAGAGCGGCAACTGGCCGAAGCAAGACGCCGCGAAGATCAAAGAAGGCTGGAAGCAAATCTCGCGGTGACAAAGATCCTGGCCGAATCGCCGAAGGTGGGCATCGCGCTCGAACGGATTCTGCCGACGGTTGGGGATTCGTTGGGCCTGGAGTTTGGTTGCGTGTGGATGCCCGCAAGTAATGGACAGGAGCTACGCAGCGTCGCCACCTGGCAGAAAACGCCGAAACCGCAATTTGACGCGATCTGTCGCGAACGCACATTCGAACCGGGCGTAGGCTTACCGGGCCGCGTCTGGGCCAGTCGAGAACCCGCATGGATTCGCGACGTCGCTCAAGACGGCAATTTTCCGCGCATGCCGATCGCGATCGCTGAGGGCTTACATGGAGCGTTCGCCTTCCCCATCACATGCAACGAAAAGTTTCTCGGAGTGATGGAGTTTTTCAGCGCTGAAATCCGGGAGCCTGATGAACAAGTGCTCGCCATGTTTACCGGCATCGGCAGCCAGATCGGCCAGTTCATCGAACGCAAGCGCGCTGACGCAAAAGTCGAAGCCGCCAGCCTTCTGCCGCAAGAGAATCCTGCTCCGGTCATTCGTGTAACCAACGAAGGAGTTGTCGCTTTTGCGAATCCGGCCGCCGAACGCGTACTTGGTGCGTGGGGTGTGGCCGTCGGCAACGCGGCCCCGGAGCACATCAGCAACACAGTACGTGAAGTCTTCACCCGCGGCACGCGCGAAGTGACGGAACTCACGCTTGGCGATCTCACTTATTCGATTGAGCTGGCGCCGATCACTTCCGCTGACTATGTGAATCTTTATTTCGCCGATATCACTGAGCGCAAAAGCGCTGAGCAGTCGTTGGCAGAAAGCGAGCAACGTTACCGATCAGTGATCGAGGCCTTGCCGGCGGCGGTGTACACGACCGACGCTCTCGGTCGCGTGACGATGTTCAACCAGGCAGCCGTCGATCTAGCGGGCCGACAGCCGACGTTGGGATCGGATTCATGGTGCGTGACCTGGAAACTGTATCACCCGGACGGCACCCCGATGCCACACGACGAGTGTCCGATGGCCCAGGCGCTCAAAACCGAAGAGGTTATTCGCGGCCACGAAGCGATCGCCGAACGACCGGATGGATCGCGTATCAACTTCATTCCCTACCCGACCCCGCTGCGCGACAACTCAGGGAAACTGATCGGCGCCATCAACATGCTCGTTGATATCACGGATCGAAAACGCGCTGAAGAGGCTCTGCAACAGAGCGAACGAAATACCAAGGCCGCGCTCGAATACGCCGAAGCCACGCTACGTACGTCGCCCATTCCCCTCGTCGTACTTGAAAAGGATTTCCGTGTACGCACCGCCAACGACGCGTTCTACAAAGTGTTTCAGGTTAAACGTGACGAGACTGAAGACCGCTTCATATATGAATTGGGCAACGGCCAGTGGAACATTCCGAAACTGCACGAACTGCTGGAAGAGGTCCTGCCCCGTGACAAGTGGTTTCAAGACTTCGAGGTGACGCACGAGTTTCAAACAATCGGCACCCGCACCATGCTGTTGAACGCCCGTCGGATGGAAACCGAAAGACGCGGGGCTGAGCGGATTGTCCTGGTTATCCACGACATAACTGATCGCAAACGCGCAGAACGCGAACTGCGTCACATGGCGTCCATTGTCGAGACCACGGACGACGCCGTGATCTCGAAGAATCTCGACGGCATAATCACCAGTTGGAATCCAGCGGCGGAACGGCTCTACGGGTATCAGGCCGCAGAAATGATCGGCAAACCCGTGGCCATTTTGATTCCGACCGAGTGGCCGGACGAGGAGCCTAAGATTCTGGCGCGCATAAGACGGGGTGAACGTATCGATCACTACGAAACGGTGCGCGTGGCAAAAGGTGGCCGGCGCCTGGACGTGTCGCTGACGGTGTCTCCGCTCCACGATGCGACCGGCCAGATAGTCGGCGCGTCAAAGATCGCGCGTGACATCACCGAACAGAAGCGCACTCAGGAAGAGATCGCGCGTCTGCTCGCGGCTGAACGTGCTGCCCGTCAGGATGCGGAAGTCGCGAGCCGCACAAAAGATGAATTTCTCGCAACGCTCTCGCATGAGTTGCGCACGCCGCTGACGGCGATGCTGGGTTGGCTCACGATTCTGCGCGGACACAAGCTTGATCAAGCGACCGCTGAACATGCCATCGAGACGATCGAACGAAACGCGAAGGCCCAAGCGCAGTTAATCGAGGATCTCGTCGATATCTCGCGCATCGTTGGCGGCAAACTTAATCTGGAAGTTGTGCCGACGGAATTGATGCCCATCGTGGACGCGGCCATCGAAGTTGTGCGGCCGGCGGCCGACGCTAAAGCCATCACGATCGAAGTCAACTACGACGCAACGGTCGGACCCGTATCGGGCGACGCCTCGCGTTTGCAACAGATTGTTTGGAACCTGCTGTCGAATGCGGTGAAGTTCACTCCGAAAGGCGGCAAAGTGTCCATCGACTTCCGCCGTCAGAATGGATTTGCCGAAGTTGTCATCAGCGACACGGGCATTGGCATTTCGGCCGACTTTCTACCGCATGTCTTCGAACGCTTTCGCCAGGCAGAATCCACCGCGACGCGATCTCATCGCGGTATGGGATTGGGCCTCGCGATCGTGCGTCACCTGATTGAGCTGCATGGCGGCACGGTGACCGCGGCAAGCGACGGCGAGAACCGCGGAACGACCATTACCATTCACCTGCCGTTGGCCCCGGCTGAAAAGCGGCGTGCGGCGCGCCCGGCACAAAAGAAGAATGGTGACAACGGTCACGAGCTGAAGGGCTTGCGCATTCTACTGGTTGAAGACGAGCCGGATGCGCGCGAGCTAATCGCGATGGTATTGAAAAGCTCAGGCGCCCAGGTCGAGGCCGTCGATACGGCGCAGGGCGCATTCGAAAGTTTGTCCACAGCCGCTCCTGATGTTTTAGTCAGCGATATCGGTCTGCCGCTCGAGAGTGGTTACGACTTGATTCGCAAGGTGCGCGCGATGGCTTCCGACACTAAGAAAGTTCCGGCGATTGCTTTGACCGCGTTCGCGACGGAAAACGATCGCAAGCTATCGCTTTCCGCCGGGTTCCAGGCACACCTGGCGAAGCCGGTCGAACCAGGCGATCTGCTGGAAGCGATTAAGGGCGTCATCAACGGTAAACACAAGTAGCGCAAGTTGCTAACTTGCGCCCGCGCAAATTAACAATTTGCGCTACCAGGCGCATTCAACCGCAAAAACTTTGAGTTCCCCTGCCACACCAGCCCGCTGTCAGTGGGCAAAGACTCCGCTGTCTATCGCCTATCACGATCGTGAATGGGGCGTTCCCGTGCATGACGATCGAACACTGTTCGAGTTTCTGATTCTCGAAGGCGCCCAAGCCGGCCTGAGCTGGGAAACGATCTTGCGGAAGCGCGAGAATTATCGTCGCGCTTTCGACAATTTCGACGCGCGGAAGGTCGCGAAATACGATCAGCGCAAAGTTGAGAAACTGCTGGCAGACGAAGGCATCATTCGGAATCGCTTGAAGATCGTGGCGGCGATTCAGAATGCGAAAGCATTTCTCGCTTTACAGAAGGAGTTCGGCAGTTTCGACGCGTATGTCTGGCGCTTCGTGAACGGAAAGCCTCTGCGACGTAAGCGCAGCGCGCCGGTTCCCGTTACGACTGCGGAATCCGAGACGTTGAGCCGCGACCTCTTAAACCGCGGCTTCAAATTCGTCGGCCCGACAATCTGCTACTCGTTCATGCAAGCGGTCGGAATGGTGAACGATCACGACGCAACGTGTTTTCGCTATCGGGAAGTTGGCGCGTCCGGGGATTCGCAGCGCGGTCGATGATTTGGCGGTGAAGCTCAGGTAAGCGGTTGTGAGTTGAGAAGTTTCGGCAAGAGATCGTCCAGCTCAGAGACGTTCTTGATCTGCGCAATCACTTTGCCGTTGCGATCAATCAGGAATTTCGCGGGTAAGCTCTCGATCGCGAACAAGTCGACTGCAACCGCTAGCGAACTATCGCTGGTTGACTGCGTCCAGTTGACGCCGCGTTTGCTGACAATCTCACGGGCCTTCGCCTCCGCGTCTTTCACAAACTCAGCATCGACTGCAGTCTGACCCAAAGTCTCGCTGTCCATCCCGATGATTTCAAATCCGCGCGCGCGATACTTCTGATAAGCGCTCTTCAATTGAGGAATGTCTGCCAGACAGGGACTGCACCATGAGGCCCAGAAATCGAGCAGCACAACTCGTCCGCGAAATTCCGAGAAGTGACGGGTCTTGCCGGTGAAATCGGTAAATTCGAAGTCAGGCACCACGGATCCGACCGCCAGAAGTTTCGAAGTTGGAAGGGCTTCGATTGACCGCGCCGGCGGCGGCGAGTTGCTTTCGTTCAGAGACGCTTCCAGTTCGATCAATTTCGGCGGCAGACAAGTTGTTGGCGTACACGTTTGATAACGGACCTGCACCCGCACTTTGCCGGAGTTCGTGGTGACAATGGGCTTGACCGGAATCGTGAAGACAACTGCGTCTTCATAGAACTCGGTGACGACCTGGAAATTGGGATCGTAGCCCGAGCGCGGCGCGGGAGAATCGATCTCGCCGGCGAGTTCAAAGGATTGGCCGGGTAAGACTGTAATGCGCGTAGGTGACGGTCCGCCTTCTACTTTCTCGGTCGAATAAAGGTGCCAACCACTTTGGATATCGGCTGTTAGTTCGATCGCGAATTGCTCTTTGTCGTTTGCCGCCTTTGCAGTCTTACTCTTTATCGACCACTTGATTGGATCGAGCGATTCGGAGTGCTGGGCCGCAACGGACGAAAAACACAGCGCCGTCAAAAGAAGGACTGGGAGTAAAGTGCGTGGCAACATCTTACTTGGCGTTTGTTTGGGCTGAGGCGGTCGCCGTCGGATTTAGCTTCACGTATACAGTCTGCAGGACGTTCTTTGTTTTCATGTCCTGCACAAATGCGACCAGCGAAAGGTTCTGGGGATTGATTTGAAACTTTTTCTCGCTAAAGGTGAAAGGATCGCCGCGGTGTCCCTGCTGCTCGTAAGTATCAAGATATTTCTTTAGCTCGTCGCTCATCTTTTTTAGATCAAACGTCCACTCTGCTTTAGTCGGTCCGGACCCACTCACAGCGAACCCGGAGGCGTCCTTGCCGCCCATGCTTCGGACCACCATCGGATGAAAGCGCACGCCATTTTCGCCCGTGTAGCGGAGTTCGCCCTCAGCCAGCACGATATGAATCTTCAGATCGGGAGAAGGTGCTTTAATGTCGTCCGCGGTCACTGCTGTTTTGACCTGATCGCCCTCGATCGAGGCGGTTAAGGTCAATTGTGCCTGCGCTGGAGTTTCCAACGCGGCTTCAATTTTGGGATTGACGCGTTCAAAAAAGCCTTTTGTCATTTCCCTTGAACCACCGGCACTCGGCAATTTGAATCCATCGAGGATCGGAGTGGGCGTGCCAGGCACGGCATAATACTTTCCGCGCTCAACCGCGGCCGGGTTAGTCATTGGGTCGGGCAGCGGGATATGAAGGTGGTAGACGAGTACGACCAGATCCTTACGGTCGTATCGTTCGAGCAATCCATCAAAACCGAGATCGGCCGCTACGCAGGGTCCGCAGCCGGAGCCAGTGAAGAGCTCGGCCAGCGCAATCCGGTTCGTGCGTTTTGGCGAGGGCTGGTAATGAGCGAAGGAAATAGTGGCATTCAGCTTTCTATATTTGTCGTCAATCAGTTCTTCCAAACCTGTCAAAGAGCCATCATGCCTGGCGCGATAAGCACTTTCCATTCGCTCGCGGTCGGCCTTCTTCAAAGTCGACCTTACGGCTGCCGAGGCCAGATATTCCAACGCCGCCTTATGATCGCCACTGGCTTCAGCGATTTGACCGAGAGCAACGAGCGTGCTTACGAACTCGGCATCATTCGCAAGCGCTTGCTTCAGGTGGTTCTTCGCAAGTTTCATCTTGCCCTGCTTTAAATAAATGCGACCCAGGGCGTCATTAGAGCGCGCGCGTTGCCGGCGCAGTGTTTTTGCCGCTTCTTCTTCACTCTGTGCCGCGCCTTTTTTCGCCAATTCTTCCGCCCAGTCAAGAAGAATTCCGGCATCCATTAACTTGACTGCGACGGTGATGTGGTTGGAGCCACCGCCAAACACAATGAAATTCATCGGCTGCAAATATCTTTCGGCCGCGGCGCGGATCCGATCTGTCTGAGTCGGGAAGTTTTTGATAAGAACGTCAAGGACCTCGTTCCGGGCCTGAAATGCCGGGAAACCATCCGGATAATCCTTGATCACTTGTTCCAGCGCCTCGATTTTCTTTTGCGGCTCCTTTATGCGGCGGGCCTCGTCGTACGCCTTTTGATCCGGCTGCGGCGTGGGCATCACGCGTGCGGGGGGCGGCGTCGGAGAACCCGCGGGAGAAGCCGCGGGCGAAGCCGCGGGAGAAGTCGCTGGAGGAGCTGCGGGTTTTTCTGTCTGAGCTGCGACGCAACCCAGAAACAGTGCGAATAAACAGAGCAAAATCGCCGGTAGCCGACTCTTCATTGGAGGATTCTCCTTACGTCCAAACAGGGCTTCGAGGTCGCCGTATTGTACACGCGGGAATTGTCCAATCAAATCCAAAAGTTTCAAATCGAAAAGTTCACCGAGCTCCCAACAAAAAACACCAAAAGAAAAATAAAACACACAGAACTTTGACCAGAAAATTTGTTTTCGGTATAAAGCAAACCGTCACGACGGTCACGGCCATCGAGACCGACGAAAGGACGGCGAACGGAGTCGCGAGACTCTGAGAGAGAGCAAAGGCAGAGCGGTTTGCAGTTGCTATGACGCCTTTCGTTGAGACCGAAAGGTCTGCGAGGGAGAGTCGAAAGATTTTCCTGAGCGCCCGGATAAAAACGGGTAGCAACCACTGGGAAGGACCCGCTAGTGGTGAGCTATGTCGCTCGGAGAAATCCGAGCCTCGTTGCCGGAACGTAACCGGCGGTGGAGGACAGCCACCAAAAAAGACTACCTAACGGCACCACGTTGATACCGACTTGTCGGCTTTGACGTGAGATTCGCGGAAACAGATTTTGCAGCTCGCAAGGGACGCAAAGTTAACTGGAGCGAATCGCGTGCTGACCGGAAAGCATCGACCGCCGATTGCTTACCGGTATATAAATGGCGGCTTGCGCCTGACGAGGACAGGCTGCCATCTTACGAATCGCTTCGGTGATTCATAAGACTTCGAGATTGCGCTGCTATGCATCTTCGGGTGAAAGCAGCGCGATTTCGTTTTTAGGGCACGCGCACCTCATCCTTCCCAAAACTTCACAACTTTTTACAAGGCCTTTGCCACCCTGAGGTAGAGTTTTTCCAACGCTGCTGGTACAGTCCTGCGCCACGACAAACGCCGATTGTTTAGAGGCGGGTTACTGCCCGCCGCGTGAGAAGCAGGCAGCCGGTAGGCCGGCCTCTAAACGAATCGCGATGCAATTTCAAAGGAGAAAAAAATCATGAGTGATACCGCAGCAGCACAAACACAAATGGAACACGCCCCTGGGACGTTCAGTTGGATCGAACTGGCCACTACCGACGGTCCGGGAGCGAAGAAGTTCTACACCGACCTGTTCGGATGGGAACCCACTGACAACCCCATGGGACCCGACATGGTTTACACGATTTATAAGATCAACGGCAAAGACGTCGCCGCGTCATATCAAAAAGGCGCCGAGATGGAACAAGTCCCGACGCACTGGGCCTGTTACGTCGCGGTTGAGAGCGCCGATGAAACTGCCGCCAAAGCTAAGTCACTCGGCGGGACGGTCGTGCAGGAACCTTTCGATGTGATGGATCACGGCCGGATGGCGGCGATCACCGATCCAACCGGAGCAACCTTCTGTATCTGGCAGCCGAAGCAGCACAAAGGTGTTGGCATCAAGAATGAAAACAACAGTCTGTGTTGGAACGAGCTGATGACGAAGGACAGCGAGAGCGCAAAGGATTTTTACACGAAGCTCTTCGGCTGGAAGTCCAAGACTGATGCCGACAAAGGGATGCCCTACACCGAATGGACAAACGGTGAAGAGCACATCGGCGGGATGATGCAAATCCAACCCGACATGGGCCCGATGCCGCCCAATTGGGGAGTCTATTTCGCAGTTGACGACTGCGATGCGATGGTGCAAAAAGCCACGTCGCTCGGCGCACGCACATACATGCCGCCGACAGACATTCCAAACGTCGGCCGTTTCGCCGTGCTGGCTGATCCCCAGGGTGCCGCGTTCAACATTATCAAGTTGGACATGCAACACCACCAGAACAAGTAACGTTCGTTTGCCACGGCCCGATGTGCGAAGTGTCAGAAGCCCGACCGTGAGGGAGGGCGTAATGAGATCTCAGATCTGAAATTTGAGATCTCGGAACGCCCTCCCTAACGGTCGGGCTACTGCCCCGCTTGCTGCCTTGCATCGCATCATCACGTCACGTACAACTCACTAAATGAAAGCCCGCATCGTTTGGCTGATCCTGTGCGGCATCTGGGGATCGACCTGGCTGTTCATTAAGATCGGCTTGCGCGATCTGCCTCCCTTCACTTTTGCCGGCCTGCGGTTCGTCCTCGCCTCAGCAATTCTCGGTTCGCTTATCCTGATTCGGCGCGCGCGTTGGCCGCGCACGCGCAGCGAATGGTACTTGATTGCGGTCAGTGGGCTTCTGCAATTCACCCTGAACTACGGCCTGGTTTTCTGGGGCGAGCAATACATCTCCTCGGGTTTGGCCGCCGTACTGCAATCGACGTTTCCGCTTTTCGGATTAGTCGTCGCGCACTTCTATCTTCCCAGCGAACGAATGACTACTTTGAAAGTCGTCGGCGTGCTGCTCGGAATACTCGGCGTGGGGGTTATCTTTTCCGATCAACTAACGATTGCCGGTTCGATGGCGCTGCTGGGCAGTATCGCGCTCGTGCTGAGCGCTGTCTTCGGATCGTATTCGAATGTTTTGGTGAAAGCCTACGGCGGCAAAATCGATCCGCAGATTCTGGCCGCCTCGCAAATGGTCTTTGGTTTTGTGCCATTGCTCGCCGCCGGATTCGCGACGGAAGGCAATCCGCTGGAATTTCGTTGGACTCTTTCTGCCTTTCTCTCGCTGATGTATCTCGTCATCGTCGGTTCAGTGATCGCGTTCTGGCTTTATTACTGGCTGGTGCGAAACATGGACGTGACCAACACGATGCTGATCGCGCTGGTGACGCCGGTCGTCGCAGTCATTCTGGGAATGCTGGTCCTGCACGAACAACTCAACTGGCGTCTGGTCGCCGGCAGCGCATGTATCATTCTCGGCTTGGGGCTGATCGTCTGGCGCCGGCAGCACAAGACGGTGGCGATTCGTGCAGCAAAGGCAGGCGCGGTATCAGACTCCTGACGCGGTGGCTATAATCCTCACATGCCGATCGCATCGATCAATCCTGCTACTGGCGAAGTTCTGCAAACCTTCGATTCGCTGAATCAACCACAAATTGAAGAGAAGTTGAGTCGCGCGGCGGAAACCTTCCGCGACTATCGCCGCACGACGTTTTCGGATCGGGCCGAGAAGATGCTGCGCGCGGCAGAGATTCTCGAAAATGAAAAGCAGACGTTCGCGCGCACGATGACGCTCGAGATGGGCAAGCCCATCAATGCTGCGGTGCAGGAAACCGAGAAGTGCGCCTGGGTTTGTCGTTACTACGCTGAAAATGCCGAACGGCATCTCGCCGACGAAATCATTCAAACGAATGCGACGAAAAGCTATGTTCATTTTCAGCCGCTCGGCATCGTGCTGGCGATCATGCCCTGGAACTTCCCTTTCTGGCAGGTGTTTCGTTTCGCCGCGCCCGCTTTGATGGCCGGCAACATCGGCCTCCTGAAACATGCTTCGAATGTGCCGCAGTGCGCGCTGGCAATCGAAGACATTTTTCGCCGCGCAGGGTTTCCGCCAGGCGCGTTTCAGTCTTTGTTAATCGGAACAGACGCCGTGCAAGCGGTGCTGGAAGATCCACGCGTCGCGGCTGCGACGTTGACTGGCAGCGAAACCGCCGGCCGCAGCGTGGCGAGTATCGCAGGCAAGAACATCAAGAAGGCTGTGCTGGAACTTGGCGGAAGCGATCCTTTCATCGTCATGCCATCCGCGAACTTTGATGACGCGGTGAGCACCGCGGTTAAAGCACGGACAATTAACAACGGGCAGTCGTGCATCGCCGCCAAGCGATTCATTGTCCACGAGCAAATTTACGATCGATTCGAAAGTGAGTTCGTGGCCGCGATGAAAAGCCTGCGCGTCGGCGATCCGTTGGATTCGTCTATCGACATCGGGCCGCTCGCGACCGAGCAGATCCTGACCGATGTTGAAGATCAGGTGAAGGTGAGCGTCGCCGCAGGCGCGAAGATTTTGACTGGCGGCCGCCGAGTGAAGTTTGAAGGGGATCTCGCGCGCGGAAATTTTTACGAACCGACCGTGCTGGCGGACATCCCGAAAGATTCGCCGGCGTATCGCGACGAGATCTTCGGACCCGTGGCTTCCCTGTTTCGCGTTAGCTCGATTAACGAAGCTATCGAACTAGCCAACGCAACGACTTTCGGTCTCGGCGCGGCGGCCTGGACGGACGACGACAACGAGCGCACGCGCTTCATCGATGAGATTGAAGCCGGCTCAGTCTTTATCAATGGGATGGTCGCTTCCGATCCACGCTTGCCGTTTGGCGGCGTGAAGCACTCCGGCTACGGGCGCGAGTTGGGTGAGTTCGGAATCCGGGAGTTCGTGAATATCAAGACGGTTTGGATTAAGTAATAGTCAGTTGTCAGTGGTCAGTGGTCAGTGGTCAGTGGTCAGTGGTCAGCTGTTCGTCGCTCGCTGGCTTCAACCGGCCTGTTAACGATCGGTGGCCTGATTAGCCGGCGCACCACTGACAACTGACAACCGACAACTGACTATCGGGGGCTTTCGTCTTCCAGTAACTTCTTCTTCCGCTCTATTCCCCACTTATATCCACCCAAACTCTTATCTTCCCGGATCACTCGATGACACGGAATGACCAGCGCCAAACGGTTGCTCGCACACGCGCTCGCCACCGCACGCACCGCGTTCGGTTTACCGATGGCTCTCGCGATCTCCTGATACGATCGCGTTGAGCCGAACGGAATGCGCCGCAACTCTTCCCACACGCGTCTTTGAAACGCAGTCGCTTGAACGTCCATCGGCAACTCGATCAAACGAGATTCGCCGTGCAGTGAGTCCAGAACCCTCTGCAACCACAGATTCAGTGAAGGGCTAATCGAAGTGTCTTTCGAGTCGATCGCTGCGTTCGGATACTCGGCAAACAATCCACGCGTTAATTCCGCATCCGAATCGCCAATCGTCACGGCGCAAACGCCGCGTTCAGTCGCCGCGACTAATAATCGACCGAGCGGTGATTGAGAAATCGTGAAGACGATTCGCATTCCCTTTCCCCCGCGGCCATAGGTCGCCGGAGTCATTCCTAACTGCTCGGAAGATTTTTCATAAAGCGCCCGGCTGGATCCGTAGCCTGCGTCGTACAGCGCGTCGGTCACCGAGGAACCTTTCTTAACGCCGGCCTTAAATCGTTCAAGCTTGCGCGACTCAGCATATTGTCTCGGCGTAATTCCCATCACCTGCTTGAACGTGCGTTGTAAATGATGAGCATTGACGCCGGTTGCGGCGCTCAAGCTTTCCAGCGTGGCGGTCTCTTCCTCGTGCTCGTCAATCACGTGACAAACCTGACGCACCAGCTCAATCTGCGGATCGTTCGCGCTCGCGCGGCGTGGATGACATCTCTTACACGCGCGAAAGCCGGCTTGCTCTGCTGCTTCAGGCACGCGAAAGAAGCTCACCTGCTCGCGTTTCGGACGGCGCGCCGGACAAGATGGCCGGCAGTAAATCCCGGTGGAGCGCACCGCGAAAACGAAACTGCCATCCCGCGAAGCGTCTCGCTCGAGAACTGCATTCCAAAGTTCGGGATTTGTCATGACCACCGGCGTTGTTGTTATCGACTGCAACATCTTACTTCACCTCTCGCGGATTTGATGACGCCAATATAGGACGAACCCGCGACTCAATCTATCCGATGTTTGCGGTCAAACTTTGGTATTTGGCGGGCAGTGTCCGAATTCGCCTTTGCTCTGTGCCTCTGTGAAATCTCTGTCTCTCTGTGGTGAGTTCTTAACTTAGATATTTTCACCACAGAGGTACAGAGGTCACACGAAGACACGGAGACACGGAGACACGGAGACACGGAGAAAAACGCAAACATGACGTGATCTTTAGAGTACTACTCTGGTCTCCGCTTTTGAGTTCAAAACGGGAAGCGCCGACAAGTCGGCGCACTCCAAAAATTACATCTGCGGTTGCGGCACGGCCTGCGGGTGAGAAAAAGCGGGCAGCGGCGTTACGACTTTGCCTGAAGGCACACACAACACCGGACACGGTGAATTCCGCACGACGCGTTCGATTTCCGAGCCCAGTGCCGGCGCGCCGCCGAAAAGCGACGCATGTACTGTCATCCCAATGACGATCAAGTCCGCATCGATCTCGGCGGCGACACGCACAATCTCAGCGTAGGGCCGGCCTTCGGCAATGTGAGTCGTGACGCTGCCGTTGCCCTCGCCCTCGAATGACTGCATGCGCTGCTGGACTTCCTGGCGCATGCGCGACAAAGCCGAGGTGCCGCCTTCGGGAAACATGACGGAAATCTGCTCGAAATAATCGCCTATTACGTAAACCGCGTGCAGCTCGGCGTTGTGCGTTCGAGCAATTTCGCGCGCCATGCTGGTTGCCGGAATCGAAGAAGGGCGGAAGTTTGTCGCCAGAAGAATTCTATTGAGACGAATATCGGTTAAATTTCCGCGGTGCTCGACGAAATCACGTTGCGGTGGACGGATCGTCAGAACGGGACATGGCGCTTCGGCAATGATCTCTTCGGCAGTAGATCCGAACAGCGCGCGCGCTAGTCCGCCCCGGCCGTGCGTTACTACCGTGACCACATCGATGTCGAAATCGCGGACTGCTTTGGCGATCTCGGAAGCGGGTTCGCCTTCTACGATGACCGGCTCGACTTCAATTCCGTCGAACAGTGGATCGGCAAGGAGCTGTCTGACTTCGCGCCGCAGTTGGAGCAGCCACTCATCCTCCTGCTCCTGGAGCACACGCTCGGGCAGGGTCATCAGATTCGCGGGCACCACAGCGCTTTGCACACTAAAGAGGACAACCCGGCCATTCGCCTCGCGCGCAAATGCCGCCGCATACTTTAATGCCGACCGCGCGTGCGCCGTAAAGTCAGTTGGGAAGAGGATGTTCCGAAAAGACATGAACTTTGTGCTTTGTACTTTGTACTTGGAAAAAGCAAATACGAAGTACAAAGGCCAAAGTACAAAGACCGTTTTTCCTAAAGGACTTTCGTTCCCGCAATCCGGTCGAGGTTGTCACTGAATCCGGATCGCGCGAGCGCGTCGCTGTTCTTTCGCGCCACGCGCGCCAGTTCAAGCGCGATTCGTTCGCGCGTGCGGCGCTCTCGCTCACCGGTCGCGAGCTGATCGACGACGCGTCGCAAAGCTTCACTGACGCCGGCGACGTAGCCTTGCGGTTGTGAGTCGCCGTTGACAGTCACGGCTGAATTTTCATATCGCAGTTGACCCGCCATCGGATCTAAAAAGGAGTAATCATCCGCCAATGAGATCCGCGTCTCGCGAAACAGCGAATCGAAATCAGCCCCGAGGGAAGTTGCGGCCCGCTCGACACCGGCGATCAATTCACCGCTGACTCGCATCGTCTCGCTCCACTGATCGGCGTTTGCCTGGCTGACTACGGTAACCGTATCCGCAGCCACAACCGTTTCTTCCTCGTCTTTTCCGGCGCTCGATCGCATCGCTTCCGGAGTTGCTGCTTCGGGTTCCGCCGCAGACGTAATTTCATCGGCGGGCGGTGGAGACTCCAGTGCTGATTCAGTCTGCGGTGGAATGGATTCTGAAACGCCTTCGTAGACGTTGATCGACCCGGATGATTCGCGCACGCGCAGAACCAGGCGATGCAGCGCCGCTTCTTCAACCACGTCCGTGCCGGCGTCGCGATCAATTTCGTGAACCATGGGCGTTTCACTGCCATTCACGAAAACGTCGGCCGAGTAATTCTCGAGCTCCACGTGCACGCGGCCGACGAACGCGCGCTGCGACAAGTACCGCAGCAGCGCCCAAACATTCACAAAACTCGTGTCGAGATTCTCGTAAAGAACCCGCGCAGGCTTGGTTTCAGGAGTCATTTCAGATCACAACGTAATTCATTCGAAGTCTAAAAGAGCAAAGCGGAAAGAGCAAAGGCGGCAAAGTGTGAGCGCAACAGAGTTCCAAGTTCCAAGTCTCAAGTTCGTGCAACCGAAGTTGCACACCTCTGGCGGAGGTATCTGGGACCGTATAAAAAAGCTTGAAACCTGAAACTTGAAACTTTAAACTCCGCCGCATGCTGCGCGGAATCTTTCGCACGAAAAATCTGGACGACATTATGGCGGCCGCCGGCGGGCCACAGTTCTCCTTGAGGCGGACGTTGGGGGCTTTCGACGTCACGTTAATCGGTATCGGCGCGATCATCGGCGCGGGAATTTTTGCGACCATCGGGACCGCGTCTGCCGGCGAAAAAACTGTGGAAGGGCTTCTGGTCAGGCCCGGCGCCGGCGCGTCGTTGATGCTGTCCTTCGTGATTACGGCCGTCGTCTGCGGCTTCACGGCGTTGTGCTATGCCGAGCTCGCGTCGATGGTGCCGATCTCTGGTTCGGCTTACACCTATTCGTACGCGACTTTGGGTGAAGTCGTAGCCTGGATTATCGGCTGGGACCTGATCATCGAATACGCGATCGGCAACGTCGCGGTAGCGATTAGCTGGGCCGGTTACTTCAATGAGCTCCTCAGAACAATTGGCATCACGCTGCCTGAATGGCTGGTGAATAACTATCGCACGGCCACGCCCGAGGTCCTGGCGGCGGCGCCCAACTTACTTGGGTACCCAATCGTTTTTAATGCGCCCGCATTCGGCATCGTCGCCCTGGTCACCGTCGTGCTCGTGTGGGGAATCAAAGAGTCCGCGAACTTCAACGCCGGCATGGTCGCGATCAAGATCATCGTGTTGTTGTTCTTCATCACGTTGATGCTCTATTTCGTCTCGCCTTCGACGATGGTTGAGAACTGGAAGCCTTTCCAGCCGATGGGATGGTCCGGAACGTTCACCGGCGCGGCAGTAGTTTTCTTTGCCTACATTGGATTTGACGCGGTTTCGACCGTGGCCGAAGAAACAAAGAACCCCGCGCGTGATCTGCCGATTGGCATCATCGCCAGCTTAATTATCTGCACCGTTCTGTACGTTGCAGTCGCCGCGGTGTTCACCGGCGCAGTGCCTTTCGAAGCGTTAAGCACTTGGTCCAAGGGTGATCTCGACAAATCACTTTCCGTCGCGCTGACTTCAGTGGCGCCGAACGCCCGTTGGCAGGCCGGTGTGATCGCGTTCGGTTCAGTCGTCGCCCACACCGCTGTTCTGCTGGTGTTTCAGTTGGGCCAACCGCGTATTTTCTTTTCGATGGCGCGCGACGGCTTGCTGCCTTCGGTGTTCGCCTCAGTCCATCCGCGGTTTAAGACGCCGCACGTCACGACGATTCTTACCGGCGTGCTGGTCGGCGGCATCGCCGCGTTTGCGACGGTGGACGAAATGGTAAGCCTGACAAACATCGGGACGCTGTTCGCTTTCATTCTGGTGTGCGTGGGCGTGATTGTTCTGCGTTACAAAGATCCGCATCGCCATCGGCCGTTCAGGGTGCCGTTGGGGCCGTGGCTTCTGCCGGGCCTCGGCGCGGTGACATGTGCGTTCTTGATCTATTACCTGCCCGGTGGCTCGTACTGGCGCTTCATCGCCTGGCTGGCGCTGGGCTTCGCGATTTACCTTTCGTACGGCTATTCGCACAGCGAGATTGGCCAGAAGATTGGCCGTGCACGGATCACGTCTTCGTGGCTGATGCTGATGGCGTTCGGATCGTTCTTGATCGCAACGGGATTGATGATCGTCCCTCACGACGCCGGACCGACCGAGTGGATTCGGTTAGTCGGCACCGGATTCGTAGAAGGCACCCGCACCATCATCGGCTTTGTTTTCATGGGAGTCGGATTGTTGTTCGGTGCAATTGGCGCCGTGATTGGGATGTCGAAGGAGAGCGCGGCCTGAGAAATTCATCGCTCCGTTAGGAGCGAAATGTTTATAGACCTCGGGCCGTTTGAGCATCAGCAGCCTCGCAAGGAGCGACACATCGCTTCTTGCGAGGCTAAATTGTTTTTGAGGTCGTGTGACTATAGACATTGCGTCCCTAGCGGGACGAAGAGCACTAGCGCTCGGCTCTTGGCTCTTAGCTCTTAGCTCTTGGCTCTTGGCTCTTGGCTCTTAGCTCTTAGCTCTTAGCTCTTATTTCAAGTCCTTCAGAATCTCTCGGCTCGCATTGAATCCTGGCGCGCCGGTCACGCCGCCGCCGGGATGCGTTCCCGAACCGCACAGATAAAGCCCTGCGATTGGCGTTCGATATCGCGCGTACCCAATCACGGGTCGGAACGCAAAGAGCTGATCAAGCGACATCTCGCCGTGGTGAATGTGTCCACCACTGAGCCCGTAGGTTTGTTCAAGATCGAGCGGCGTCAAAACTTGCCGGCCAACGATTAGCTCCTTCAGATTCGGCGCGTACGCCGACAGCGCTTTGACGATCACATCACCCAGTTCTTCCCGGCGAGAATCCCACGTATCCGGTCCGCATGCCTCCGGCATGCTATCGGCGGAAGCAGCAGGCCCGAGGCCTGCGGACCGGAGCTCATACGGCGCGAACTGCGCATGAATCGACATCACGTGGGCGCCGTTCGGAGCTAAAGACGAATCCGTAAGCGTCGGAATCGTAATATCCATGTACGGCTGCGGCGAGAACTCGCCATACTTCGCCGCGTCGAAAGCGCGCTCGAGATAATCGATCTCCGGGCCGATGTGAATCCGTCCCGAAAGGTTCTCGACCGAAGCACTGGGGAATTTCGGCAGCGACGTCAGCGCCAGATGCACTTTCGCGACTGTGCCCACGGCGCGGTAGTTCTGAATCTTGTTTCTGAAACTGGGTTCCAGCTCGCCCGGATCCATCAACTCGAGAAAGGTGATTCCCGGATCATGCGAAGACACGCACGTCCACGCCGGCAATTCCTCACCGCTCGCGAGCACAACTTTCGACACTCGGCCATCCGCAACTTCGATTCGCTCTACTCCCGCTTTCGTGCGAATTTCTGCTCCGGCTTCGGTCGCTGCTTTCGCGAGCGCCTGAGTCAAAGCGCCCATGCCGCCTTTGACGAAAGCTGCCGGCGCGATCGCATTGCCATCGTTCGCCGCCTGTAACAGGACCTGGCCGCAAGTTCCTGCCGACCAGGGACCGGCGAAGGCGCCGAAGATTCCGCGCGCGGCGACGATCGCTCGCAATGATTCAGTCTCGAACCATTCAGCGGCCAGATCGGCAACGGCCATCGGGCCGTAGCGCAATAGCCGATACTCATCCTTTTTTCCCAGCCCGCGCACAGCCCAACCAAGTTTTCCAAGGTTCCACAACTCGCGCTTCGAAGGCGCGTCAATATTCGGCGGCGTCAGAGTCAGCAAGGGCCTGAGCGCGCGACCGATGCGCGCAAACGTCTCAACGAATTCCGGATACTTCGCCGCATCGCGCGACGACACCGATGCCATCTCTTCACCTGTGCGCCTGGCGTCTTCGTAAATGCTGATCGCCGGCCCGTTCAGATTCAATGCGCAGACTTTGACGGCAGGCTTGATGAACTCGACGCCGAACCTTTGTAGTTGGAGGTCATTGACGATTTGCGGGAGAAGGGGGCCGGTACTGCCGGCCAAGGTCGAACAGCAAAAGCCCGGATGAAATTCTTCAGTAACGCAGGCGCCGCCGGTGACTTCACGGCGCTCCAGTACCAAAGGTTTCAGTCCAGCCTTCGCGAGATAGTACGCGGTGACAAGCGCGTTGTGGCCTGAGCCGAGAATGATGACTGATTTCATATCAGTTTCGAGTTTCGGGTTCCGAGTCTCGAGTTGTTAGTCGGTTCAATGTTGCGCGTCTAATTGGCGAGAGTTTCAAGCGAGCATTAACCCGAAACTCGAAACCCGAAACTCGGAACTCGGAACTCGGAACTCGAAACTTAGAACTTATCTTTCAAGATCATCATCGCCGCATTCCGACCGTTCGCGCCCATGATGCCGCCACCGGGATGCGTGGCCGAACCGCACATGTACAGGTTCTTGATCGGTGAACGATACTGCGCCCAACCAGGAGCGGGTCGGAGGAAGAAGAGCTGCTCCAGAGTCAGCTCTCCCTGGAAAATATTTCCTTCCGACAATCCAAATTCGCGTTCGAGATCAAGCGGCGTTACGACCTGCCGGTGCAGAATGATGTCTTTGATGTTCGGCGCATGCTCTGCGATGGTGTTGATGACGGTATCGCCGAACTCTTCGCGCTTTTCGTCCCAGTTCCCTTCCTTCAAATTGTACGGCGCGTACTGCACGAAACATGACATGACGTGCTTGCCGGGCGGTGCGACTGAAGGATCAGTGAGCGACGGAATCACCATGTCGATGTAGGGCCGACGTGAAAAGCGACCATACTTCGCATCGTCGTAAGCGCGTTCCATGTATTCGACGCTCGGCGAAATTGAGACTGCGCCGCGCAGATGCGGCCCCGCGCCAGGCATCGCTTTGAAGTCCGGCAAAGCATCGAGCGCAAGATTCACTTTGCCGGACGAACCGCGAAACTTGTAGCGCTTGATGTCGTCGACGAAGTCTTCCGGTAAATGCTCTTCGCCAACCATCTTCATGAACGTCAGACGCGGGTCGACGCTGGATGAGATAACGTCGGCATAGAACTCGTCGCCGTTCTCCAACACGACGCCCTTTGCCTCACCATTCCGCAAAAGAATTTTCGCGATCGGCGTTTTGGTTCGAATCTCAGCGCCGGCTTCGCGTGCCGCCTCGGCAATTGCATTCGAAATCGCGCCGGTGCCGCCGCGCGACAGTCCCCAAGAGCGAAACGCCCCGTCGATCTCGCCCATGTAATGATGCAGCAGCACGTACGCAGTTCCCGGAGAACGCACGCCGAGAAACGTGCCGATAATTCCCGACGCAGACATTGTCGCTTTCAGCACGTCGGTCTCGAACCATTGATCGAGAAAATCGACGGCGCTCATCGTCATCAACTGCACCTGATTGTATTTGTCGTCCGGCGAGAGCTTCTGAAAACGGCGCCCCATGGTCAGCAGATCGAGCAGCCCTTTCGGATTCAGCGAAGCCGGATCGGGCGGCGTCATGTTCATGATCGGTTTGACGAAGTGCGCCATCTCGACCATCGCCTTACCATATTCGTCGTACGCTTCGGCGTCGAGCTTTGAATGACGAGCGATCTCGCGCCGGGTCTTCGCATGATCGTTGACGCGCCACAGATAATCGCCGTTCGGCATCGGCGTGAAGGTGCCGTCGAGCGGCAGAATTTCCAGCCCATGACGTGGCAGATCGAGTTCGCGAATGATTTCCGGCCGCAGCAGCGAAACGACATACGAACAGACTGAGAATTTGAAGCCGGGAAAGACTTCTTCCGTGACCGCGGCGCCACCAAGCACGTATCGCCGTTCGAGCACGAGCACACGCTTGCCTGCGCGCGCGAGATACGCCGCGTTCACAAGTCCGTTGTGACCGCCGCCGATCACGATGACGTCGTATTTGTTCATGCGTACCGCAAGTTGCTAACTTGCGAGGCGCAAAATTAACAATTTGCGCTACTAACCCGATTGCTTGATGAAGACTGCGTAGGATACTTATAATCCATCGCCCTGACAATTTGTGGCACAGACTTTAGTCTGTGATCTTACGGTCTGCACACCGACCGAAGTCTGTGCACTCTACTTTACACGGAGGCTTTTCATGTCTATCAGCCAAACAATTCTGCCCGAGTTCAATCATGAGATGGCGAACACACGCAAGAGTCTCGAGCGAGTGCCGGACGGCAAGTTCGACTGGAAGCCGCACGAGAAATCGATGACTCTCGGCGCCTTGTCTTCGCATGTTGCGAACATTGCCGGTTGGGCCGCGTCAACCTTTGATGGTGACGAATTGGACGTGCAGCCGGAGGGGGCCGAACCCTATCGCGAGGAAGAAGCGAAAACAGCTTCCGAACTGCTGGCAATGTTCGATAAGAACGCCGCTGCGGCCCGCGCCGCGCTGGAAGCCGCTACCGATGAAGATTGGCAAGGCAAGTGGTCACTGAAGATGGCCGGCAAAACATTCTTCACATTGCCGCGCACGGCGGTGATCCGTGGCTTCATCTTGAGTCACTTGATTCATCACCGCGCACAGCTCGGGGTGTATCTGCGCCTGCTCGACATTCCGGTGCCGGCGATTTATGGACCGTCGGCGGATGAAGCCAGCTAAGATGATCAAGACACATGGCCTGACGCATATCAGCCTCGCGGTAAAAGATCCTGATCGCTCGCTCAAGTTTTACCGAAGTCTTTTCGGCGTGAAGGAATACTACCGCGACGAAAACAGTATTCAGGTGCTCGGGCCGGGTCCTCACGATGTAATTGCATTCGAGCGCAATCCCAAGGCCGCCGGGAAACGTGCCGGCATCGATCATTTTGGTTTTCGCCTTACAACTCCAAAGGACATCGACAAAGCAGTACTTGAAGCCAAGCGCGCGGGCGGAAAGATCCTGCGGAGTGGAGAATTCGCACCGGGATTTCCGTTTGTCTATGTAGAAGACCCGGATGGATACGAGATTGAGATTTGGTACGAATGACGCACGGCCGGCCGTGCTACCTAACAGCACGAATCGCATCCGATACCCGCACCGCGTCGGCGGCGGCTTTTACATCGTGAACTCTCACAATCTGCGCGCCGTTCATGACTGCCGCGACAACTGATGCGAGTGTTCCGTAAAGCCGCTGGTCGGCAGGCGCATCGCCAAGCAACTTTCCAATAAATGATTTCCGCGACGTGCCGATCATAAGCGGCAGATCGGGAAACGCGCGCGCCAACTGATCCAGCTTCGCAATCAATTCAACGTTCTGTTCAGCTGTCTTGCCAAAACCGATTCCGGGATCAATGGCGATGCTGTCCCGCGGAACACCGTGCTCTTCGGCAATGGCGACGCTTCCACGCAAGCCGCTGATTACCTCGTTGACGATGTTTTCGACCGGAGGGAGTTGCTGCATGTCTTTGGGAGTGCCGCGGGAGTGCATCAGCACGAGGCCGGCTTTTGCTCTAGCCGCTTCGCCAGCAATCGCCGGATCGAAACGCAGGCCCGAGATGTCGTTGACGATCTCCGCGCCGGCTTCCAATGCCGCGCGCGCCACCGAAGGCTTCGTTGTATCAATTGAAATCGGAATGGAAGATGATGACGCGAGCCGATCGATCACCGGAATCACGCGGCGCAATTCCTCTTCTTCAGAAACGAATTCAGAACCGGGACGCGTCGATTCGCCACCAACATCAATGATGTCGGCGCCTTCCGCAATCATCTGCTCGGCTTGCTCTACTGCACGTTGGAACGTAAAGAATTGTCCGCCGTCACTGAAGCTGTCAGGCGTAACGTTGAGCACGCCCATGACGAGAGTTCGTTCGCTGTACGGAAGCGATCGACGAGCTAATTTCCATTCGCGCACTCGCATGAAAAACAAAGTAGTCGGCGCTTCCCAACCTTCTGATCTCGCCGTCGGCAGAAGTTGTAACTGTCATCAACCTTGCGCCGGTTCCTTCTGATCGCGACCTACACCCAGCGCATCGGCGACACGATTGATGTAGTTAAACCACGAAGCGATCAAAGTAATTTGCAGGATCGCCTGGTCATTAAATCCGTTTGCGCGCAGCCGCTCATGATCGGCTTTTGAGATGCGCGTCGCATCGCGGGTCAACTGGGCGACATAATCGAGCATCACTTTGTCTGTTTCCGAAATCGGCGCAGTTCGATAATCCTCCTGCAGCCCTCGCACTAAATCGTCGTCCAAAGTTACGCGACGCAGAAACTCTGCGTGAGATTCGATTCAATAGTGACACCGGTTCAGGACTGAAACGACAGTCGTAATCATCTCGTGCTGAGAACGCGTCAGGGGAAGATCGGGCGACATCAGAACGCCAAACGTAGCGAAGGCGTGATGCAGCGCGTCCGGGATTAGACTGTGCGAAGCCACAATCTGAGAGGTTTCCCCAAACGCAGCCGGGTGAACCGGAACTGCATACTCGAAAGGGTAAAGCGCCCACTGCGCTTCGACGGCGCGTCGAACGTTGTCGTCATCATCTACGGAGATGGTTTTAATCCAAGTCATGAGTCTCCTCTCTGATCGTGAACGCCGTCGCGAAAGAACTGCGAGCGGGATAGGGCGTTCCACGCGCACTGACTGAGCACTTAACGCAGTGATGCGAAGCTGCTGATCCTGCATCCCAACTCAAAATTTGAGCTTCAGGCGCCGCGGCCCGCAACTACAACACTAGTTCAACGCGCCGGCATTATAGCGGTGTTTCGCCGGCTGGAGCCACCGATACCAGGCTGGACGGTGCGTCGGACCGCGCTCCTGTGACCGCGTACGATCTGCTTAGGAGGCCGGCCGGACCCGCGGTGTCTTCAGAAACATCGTTGATGCTGAAAACCTTTCGCCTTGTCACGGACATCTTCACTGATACTCGATCGTCTTTCCATCCTCATATCCATAAAAACACGCTTGCATGACTCAACGGCAAGGTGTATAAGCCTCGTGTTCCTCGCGTTTTCCAATAACCTTAAGAACCGGATTTATCGTGCGCTCCAATGTTGGAACTCGATTACGAATTCCCTTATCGAGTGGAAGCCGTGATTACAAAGGCACTCCACTCATCAATGAGACCGCGGTGATAGCGTCGAGTGCCGCGGGATTGCTGCAACAAGTTACAACGTGATCCGGTTCGAATTTTGAAAGAAAGCGATTGAAATGAACCGCGATGAGCTAATCCCCTTGATCATCGAACGAGTTCGAGAGCAAGCGCCAACCGTTCGATCATTTAATCTGCGGCCTGAAAGCGCGCGGGATGGGCATGGCATCTCCTTCGTCCCCGGTCAGGTGGCAGTGCTGCGAGTGGCGGACGAGGAGCCCACCTATTTTGCTTTCGCGACTGCTCCGGAGGATCCTGATCTTGAGATCCTGGTCAAACGGAAAATCGGCGCTAGCAATTGCATCTTCGATATGCAGCCGGGCGAACGGATCGAGCTGCAGGGCGTGGCTGGCCACGGGTTTAATCTTGAGAGTTATTTGGGCAGAGACCTGGTGTTTGTGGCGATGGGAATAGGCGTAGCCCCGCTTCGCTCCGTCTTGCGTCACGTGATAAAGCGCCGGCAAGATTTCGGAAGACTGATTCTGTTCTATGGCGCTCGCACACCGGACGATTTTTGTTATCGTCACGAAATGGAAATGTTGGAACAGGCGGGTGTTGAGTTGCAACTGGTAGTCTCGCGCCCGAACGGTCACAATTGGTCTGGGCCAACCGGTTACGTGCAATCGCTTTTCGATAACGTCCTGCCGTCATTGTCTTCGCCGGTCGCTTTGGTTTGTGGCTCGCTGGCGATGATGGAGCAAGCGCGCCATCGACTACTGGAATCGGGCTTCCAGTCGACAGCGATTCTGACGAATTACTGAAGAATTACTGGTCACACCACCAGCGGCGGGTTTTGGATCCTCGCCTGCACGACAGGCGCGTGGTCGGGATTACATACGAACCGATTGAGTGAGCATCTCGAGACAGGAGCGTGGTCATGGCTGAAATTACCAAAGCAAATGAAGAGCAAAAGGAAGAACGCAAGAGCCTTCACATCCTTGAACTCGTTACAATGCTTTTCTTCCTCTTGAACTTGGCATCATCCCTTGTCATCATGCTGCTCCCCTTTAAAGAAAAAGTTTTGGGCGGATTGTTCACGGGACAGCCTGCGCCTTATAGAGCGCTTTGGATGCTGTTCACGCTCAGTCTTGTTTTGATGATTCTGCTGAATGCCTTGAGCCCGCCCAAGGATCGCCGCCGGGATAACTGGAAATTTTTTGGGACAGTTAACGTGATCGTCGGGTTCCTGTGCGCCGTTGAGATATTTGTGCTTCAGGCGTTCGGAAAAACCCATCACGCTTCTCTTTGGTGGCTGCTCGCAATTCTGACTGTTTTGGGAGCAATCGCGGTGGTTCTAACCGAAAAACTCAAAAGTCGGGAACTAGCCGAAGCGAAGCGCAAGCAAGACGAGGAAGCCCTTACTAAAAAGCGAAAAACAATTCCAACTGTTGTCCGCTTGAAGGTGAGGCGTTATTACGTTTCGGAAAGCAAAACAGTTGCTTGCGACAACTGATTGCAGATTCGCGGTTACCAGCAGCCTGATCGCCGTTCTCAGAATCCCGATTTAAAGCTGCCGATCTTACTTGGCAGCGGTCAGCGAGCCGACACTGGCGTTCCTCGGTAAATCTGGATTGCCATAGACCCGTGACAATAATGGCGTGGTCATGAACGTTGTTCCAATGGCCATCAATACCATCATTGAGAATAGCGACCGGGGTAGGATTCCAACATCCAGACCTATATTTAGAATTACAAGTTCGATCAGCCCCCTCGTATTCATGAGGATCCCGATGGCGGCTGCTTCACGCCACGGAACTCCCATGATCCTGGCCGCCAATGTTGAGCCCCCGAATTTGCCGGCTACGGCAACGAAAAATATCAACGCACAGTAAGCGATCATCTCTGAACCGCTAATCAGGCCAATGTTGGTCCGCAGCCCAGTGAAGGCAAAGAAAAGAGGGATCAGCAGAACGATCACGAGGGGGCGGAGTTTTTCGCGGATGGCTGTGGTAAAAGCCTTCTCTTTCGGCATCATGGCTCCGGCAAAGAAGGCTCCGAAGAGCGCATGTATTCCCAGCCACTCGGTGGCCCAGCTGGAAGCGAGCATGCACAAAAGCAGGACGGCCAAGCCCTTATCCGATAGTTTATAGGCCCAGCGTTTAACAACTAAGTTCCGCACGATGGGCCTCAGCAGGAAAAGCATTAATCCAAGATAAAAGCCAAACCCTATCAACATCTGCCACCAGGAGAGATGGCCGAACTCTGCTCGGACTATGGCGATGATAGCCGCCAACAGACACCATGCCGTAACGTCGTCCACTGCGGCGCAGGCAATGGTAAGAGTCCCAAGTCTGGTCCCGAGCAGATTTCGCTCAGTCAATATGCGAGCCAACACAGGAAAAGCTGTGACGCTCATGGCGGCTCCCATAAACAATACAAAACCGGTGAACGACATGGCCGGATCTGCCAACCGCGGGTAAAGGTAGAACGCGACCCCAACGCCCAGAAGAAACGGAACGATGATGCTTGTATGGCTGATAACGACGGCCAGATGACCTAACTGCCGTAATTGCTTGGTGTCGAGCTCCAAACCCACAAGGAACATGAAGAGCAGCAGCCCGATCTGGTTTAGCCCAAACAGAAGCGGAAGACTGTCGGGAGGGAACAATGAGGCCGACAAATTTGGGGCAACCCAACCGAGCAACGAGGGTCCGAGCAGAATGCCGGCGACCATCTCTCCGATTACTTGTGGTTGGTGAAACTTGCTCACTAACCAGCCAACCGAATAGGAAGCCGCCAGGATGATTGAGACTTGAAGCAGTAGCGTCGAAAGGTCGGGCATGCGCACCCCAGTTTGGGTTGAAGCAATCCGCGAATCGAGAATTCAAATCACGACCGGTTAGGACCTTGGGACTCCGTTCCGCAACTCAGTAAGATAGGCCTATCGACATAGGGCAGTAACGATTCTCGTTGGCGGCTGATGTGTTTCGAAGCTTGCACGGCCAAGCGGTACTTGGAGAACGGTCTCAGTTCCAAGCCCAACGACTGGATCAAATTCTGGAACGGCGGCGGTAGAAGGTCGCAGTACTTCAATTCCAGAATGACTCGCTCGGCGAGTAGAGGGAGGCGTCCGAAATCCGCAAATTTCCACCCATGCGCCACCTGCCAGCTAATCTGCCGATCCATCGTCAAACGCATAGGGGTTTCACCCGGCGGTCCAACATACGCGGTTCGCTGATACGCCACCTCATGTGTCGGTTTCAGGCCGCCATTCAATACTCGCCGGTGAAACCAACTCCCAACCCAACTCGAGCAACCCTCGCGAGATGCCAGGAGGGTTAGATCTGATGCCGGGATGACTGTCCGGTATTTTTCAACCTGGTGCGACCACTTTGACTTTCGCTCCAGGAACACGAACGGCTCGTCTCCGTAACGTCGCAGGCGGAATCTGTGATGTTTGTACCTACCGCGCCGCCAGTAGATATCTCGGGCTTCATTATCCAAATAGAGCGTTTTAATTTGGTAGGTGCCGTCGTCTGGGTTAGTCACATGAGAGTCGGACGCCAAGTGCGCAAGCGCCCATTTACTCACTCGTTGGGCCTGAATCTCATCGATGAAAAATTTGATCTCGTAACGTATCACGGTGGCGAAGTCGACCAAGGCAGCGCAGCATAGCAAAAATGTGGCTTTGTTGTCCCAGGCAATTTCGGGTTTCGTTCCCAATGAATAACGTCGCTGTAGATAAGGGATAAATAGAGCTTGACACTTTCTTAGCGTGGATGTATAAGGCTGCTACCCTCGCAGGTCCTAAAACTGAAAAAGTCGTTTCTGGAGGCGACCAAATATGCCAGAAGATGAAGCACCACAAAAGGTGATAGTGCTTGAACCTCGGAAGGTGATAGTGCTTGAAGATGCCGACGACAACGGCGACGATAACGACTGCGACAATAATGATAGGCGAGTCAAGGGGAAGAGGTACTCTTCCCGGAATTCGAGGCGCCTTGGTGACATTGAGAATCGCGCGACCGAGTCGTTGAATCGCGTCGCCGAAGCGGTCGATCACGGCGTTGATGAATACACTAAGAAACGCAATAAGTCTGAGAAAGAGCGAAAAGACGGAGCTCTGGTGGACTTCCTTGTGAATGCGGCGACGGGCGCTTCCCGAACCATATCAGAGTCCGCGCCGGTCCTTATTGACGCGGCCGAAGCATTTACAACTAACCGGCGACGAAAACAGGTTAGAAAATTTGTGCGAAGCTTCCCATTTCCGTTCTGAGATAACGGGAGAATCTGAGACCCTTCGCCCCGATCTCGACGATCGGGCTACTTAAAACCTAGCCTCGTCTAACAACTTTTAATTCGACCGAGACTGCGGCCAACCCGGTTTCATTGGGTGTTTTGTCCGTTACGGATCGAATAAAGGCTGATCTTTCGGTTTTTGTCCGAAGCCTCGGCTTTAAGTAGCCGAGTGGCAGAGTCACAGGCTCTTCCACGTTTCACGATGTCGGATCCGGTAATCAAGGCCCCGGATCTTGGTCTGTACCGCAGGGCTCCGATCGGCCTCGGACCCACAAATGCCAGAATTGATTGGAGCGGAGAACTACCATGGATGCAAAAGGAAACCCACAGCAGGATAAGACAAACTTGCCGCTGATCGTCGTCAGAGATCTTGGCAGCAGGAAGAAAAAGCCCATCCAGGATTTGAAGAAAGGACAAGGGCAACTGGTCGCCGAGGTAAACGACGCGATTGAAGAGGCGCGCGCTGCCTTACCAGCAGCGGACAAGAACAAGACGCTTGTTCCCGTAGTTATTGTCTATCGCGAAAAACGAAAGAAGCGCCGGTTTGATGACTTGCCGTTCAACCCGCTAAATCCCTTCAGCCTTTTCCGCTGTTAAGACTTGTCGCTCAGTAGCGACTTGGTTCTTCTCGAGCGGAACCTGCGAGAACCAGGCAGAGGGGATTTATATAAAAGACACCGGGCCCCAGCCGCGTAGTTGCTGTGGTCCACGCTGAGCGCCGCTGCGGCGGCGAGGACACTAATGTCTCTAACGAGCCCAAGAAGAGGACAGGAAATCCTGGTTTTGACGGACGACCGAGTGCCGGACGTCTCGGGGCATCGGCGATTGCGTGGGGAGAAGTGGGATGACCCAAGATTGACGGACTCTTTCGATCTTGAATCGCGTCGTCCACAGCCCATGCGCACCGGCAGGACACTGCAAGCTGCGCTGCGGTCGAAGGAAGTCAGAGTCAATCGAGTATGGGTTCTAATTCGTCTTTTAAGGATAGCGCTCTACTTTGGTTTCCACTATCTAGGTACGCTTCGTCATCGAATAGAGGGGTTGACAGAAGACGAACGTCACGCTCGTGATGCTCCTAAGTTCCGCAAGTTATTGGAGACGCTTGGTGGTGTTTTCATCAAGGTCGGTCAGCAAATGTCCCAACGACCGGACATCCTGCCGTTAGCGTATTGCGAAGAGTTGCGACACTTTCTCGATGACAGAGACGAGAAGATTCCGTTGTCAGAAGTAGCGGCGGTAATCAAGCGCCGAACTGGGAAACCCATCGCCGAGGTATTCCGCGACTTCGACCCCGACCCGATCGGCTCTGCCTCAGTATCGTGCGTCTACAAGGCACAGCTACTTACCGGAGAATGCGTTGCCGTAAAGGTGCGGCGCCCCGGAATTGAAAAGGCGTTCGCGGCTGATCTAAAGGCGCTGAAATGGGTCCTGCATCTGGTGGAATTCCTGACAATTTGGCGGCCGGGAATGACTCGGAATCTAAGGATCGAACTGGAACGCCTGCTGTTCGAAGAGCTTGATTTTCTCATTGAAGCTCGTTACCAGGAGCTTTTCCGCGAGTACCTTAAGCGTCGCAAGAAACTAAAAGTCACTGCCCCGAGGGTTTACCATCAGTACTCGTGTTCCGAGTTGATGGTTAGTGAGTATATCAATCACGAAACGGCTTACAAGATGACTGACATCGTCAAAGCCATCAAAGAGAACGATGAAGAATACCTGGGGAACCTGCATCGGGACAGAATCGAGCCCAAGAAGCTGGCGAAGCAATTAGTGCGCTCCCGGTACTATACATTTCACGAGTGCCCTCTGTTTCATGGCGACCCACATCAAGCAAACATCTTCGTGCGACCCGACAACCAAATCGTGATGATAGATTTTGGCGCCTGCGGTGTCTTCTCAGAGCGCGACCGAAATCAGATGTGGCATTTGAATCGCTATTATGCGAGCGAGAACGTTGCCGGCATGGTGAACATGGTAATCGGCATCATGGAACCGGTTGAGCCCGTGCGCGGACTTTATCAATTCAGAAAAGATCTGACCGACGCGTGGTGGCAAGGGTTCTATGGGATTAAGAGCAAGCACGCCGAGGGATGGGAACGCAGCTCGGTTTTCCTCTGGCTGACATACTTTCAACTGGTGCGAAAACATCAGATTCCCATCGGACGCAATGTGGTTCGCATGGTTAGGGCCACTTTGTTGTACGACACGGTAGCCGCCGAGCTTTATCCGGAGATTAACGTCTTCAAGGAGTTCGAGAAGTATCGCGATGAGGTTGCCAGGCGAACGCGACGCCGGATCCAGGAGTGTGCAATTCGGCAGCTGATTTGTGGTCCCGACGATTCAAATTACGTCAGGTTTCAGCAGCTCTCTGATATCGGGGACAATCTCATATACCGAGCCCAAAGATTCCTGCAGGATCCCCAATTCAGCTTCGCAGCCATCGCGGGCAAAATCTATTCGGCGATTCGATCGTTCGTCAGACTGTGTTTGCTTTCCGGTGGTCTGCTCTTATCTGGGGCGGTCGTGGTGGGGGTGTACCTTCTTGTTTGGACGAGTCGGCGTCCCACGTGGTGGCCAACGTTCAAGGACGCAATCTCCAAAGTAACAGCAGACCCCATCGGATGGGTTCTGCTCACCGCCGCCGTGATTTCGTTCCTGAGTGCGTTGGGAATGGTGGCGGCGTATGGACGACGCGTTTACCTGCGGTTTGGGGACCTGGATGACTGACAACAGCCTCGCGTGATCCGCGTCGCGTGCGCGAGTGCCGAATATCTCATGGGTTATTTTGGAATGCAGTACCAGGTCCTGTTTCACGACACGATGGCCTATGGCTCACAGCATTACATGTCTAATTTTAAGTTCCAGAATATCGCTCGTGAGACGGTGCTCTTTGAAACGAAGGTAAACGGGCAGCACGCCTGGCAAGAGCAGCTTAAAGATGTGCTGGTGCTGACCCGCGAAGCATACAGCCTCAACCTGGCGCCGGTTGGGTTGGGCCAGAAAGTGGCGATCTTGATGACTTATGAGGATCCCACACTTTGTACGGTGCGACTTTGTTTCCGCGTCATGGACCACCGCGGCGAGCCAGTTTCCTGCGGCTTTCAGACCATGCTAACGATTCACAAGGATACGCATGAGATGGTGCCCGCTCCGCCGATGGTGACGCCGTACATGAATGGCGACGGTAAGTTCAGTTTACTGGAAGAACTCAAGAGTCCTTCCTTCGTTGAACGAGTCATGCTCGGTAGCCGAGAGATCAAACGCATATTTCCCGAATCAGTCCGCCGTCTGGGCGAGAGAATTGCAAACTCACCGCGCGAGTCGGCTTATCCCAAGTTGGTAGACGAGAACCTGAATGAGTTCAGTTTCTGAAGTCGTCAAGAGCAATTGGAGTGTCCTCCATGGCAGAAACAGATCCAGGAATAACCTTCACCTTTCCGGGTCAAGGCTCGTATTCCTTCGAAGTCCTGCGCGAACTCTATAACGCTTATCCTCAAACTGTGTCTTACTTTCATGAGGCAAACACGGTCGCCCGGGACCTCCTCAAGGCTGACTTCCTTTCGCTAGTTACTGCCACATCCAAGGAACAACATGACGAGCGACTGAACGCTTGCCCCAACCTCGATCAGATTGGGATTTATCTGACTGAGGTGTTAGTCGCGAAGATTTTGATTGAGTCCGGCCTGAGACCCGCCCTGCTCGTGGGTCACAGCTTTGGTGAGTTAGCGGCACTGGCCACCGCCGGGGTCTACTCCATTGAAACGGGATTGAGAATCGTTTGCGATCGTGTCCTGGCGCTGCAGTCGATGGCGGAACCTGGAACGATGGCTGCAGTGTCATGCGATTTGACGCGAGCCCGCGGTTACCTGGAAGAGCTCGGAAATAATTCCATAGAAGTATCGGTCATCAACCTTCCGCGTCAGACGGTCATATCAGGCAAGTCTGCGGAATTGGAAGCGCTCCGCGACGTATTAAACCGACAGGGCGTCTCGCTGACGCCGCTGAAGAGCAGATATCCATATCACTCGTCATTTCTCAATCGGGCGGTCGTCCCTTTTCGAACCGCGCTGGAGGCATATGATTTCCGGCCGGCAAGAATTCCCGTCTACCTTTGCATGGAGGGGATGCTCTATTCGCCGGGTCTCGATCTTCCGCAAATACTCTCGTCACAATTCGTTCGCCCGCTTGATTTCAAAAAAGTGGTCGAGACTCTTTACCGAAGTGGCTATCGAACTTTCATCGAATGCGGAGCTGGAAATATCGTCTCCCGACTGATTGCCCAGAACCTGCCGGACAAGCTTTCTGAGATAGAAACGGTGGCAATCACACCGGTGGACGGAAGTCTGAAAGAGGGACTGCTGAAGTTGCTGGACGTCGATTTCGTAAAGAAGGAAATCACACCGGCGACAAACGAGGCAGGCGCCACACCGACGAGCAGGAGTGCGGCACAAGTGTTGGAGAAGCTATCGTTGGTCGCCCAGGACATGTCTCGTCTCGTTGAAGACGCTGCGCAGCTTCTCAAACAGGTCTCAACTCAACCGAGTGTTACCGAGCGCGAAGCTCGATCCTCAACCAGCAGTGTCTCCCCCAATGATCGATCAAGTGCGGTGCCCGCGGTTCCGGTTTCACAGGTGGCGGCCTCATCCAAACCCGTTTCAGACAGTCATTCGCGGCCATCAGAAGATCCGCCACCGGCCCGGGAATCCTCCATAACCGCGGCTTCAGATTCGAATGGCAACGATCCCCTGAGGGCGCGTCGAGCGAGCAATCCTCAACTGCGAGATGAATTGGCGCGCGAAGAATGCACTGAAATTCCGATCGCCATCGTGTCGGTGGGCTGCGTTCTGCCAGGCGCATTCAACCCCGAGGAATATTGGTCGAACATCTTGAATGGCGTGTCCGGCGTATCAAATCTCGCTGAGGTTGATCCCTCCTCCGCCAGTGACTTTCTGGCTGGCACCGAAGGTTCCCAGGTCAAAATCATCCCCGACAAGACTTACACCCTTCTGCATGGCAGCATCGTTGATCCGCCTTACGAAAGCGCGCTGCTCTCGGCCGCTTACAGCAAAGAACAGTTTGATGGACTTACTAACGGGCAGAAGCTTCTCAGTCTCGCGCTAGCGCAAAGCATTTCACGATTGAAAGCCCCACCGACGGGCATCAGCAAGGTGTGCATACTTGGTGGGACAGAGGATGGCTCAAAGGAATATGACGATGCCCTGTTCCTGGGAAGCTTGCAAACACTGCTGGAAACCATCGACGAGCCGGAAGATCTTCGTCGCGCTTTTGGCGTCACGCTCGAACAAATCTTAAGTCCTAAGCACGGAAACGCGCGCGAGCTTACTCAATACAAAACTTATAAAAGTGTGATTGAAACGTTGCTGGGCCAGGAAACCCCAAGTTACGTCGTTGATACTGCCTGCTCTTCCTCTCTTTATTCAACCTATCTCGGAGTCAAGAGTCTGCAGGATGGCGAGTGCGACATGGCCGTCACTGGCGGCGTCTTTGCCCCAGGCCCTGCGAACAACACGCTATTTGCGCAATTCAGGGGACTGGCGCAACGCGAGAGCCGGCCTTTCGACGCTTCCGCAGACGGTGTCGTCTTCGGCGATGGAGCGGGCGTAGTGATACTCAAGCGATTGCCCGACGCTCTCAGTCAGGGCGATCGAATTCTGGCGGTCATCAGAGGCATCGGTTTGTCCAGCGATGGCCGCAGCCCTTCCATCAACGTGCCGCAGGTAAAAGGCCAGAGCCTGGCAATTGAGCATGCCTACGAATCCTCTGGCATCGACACTGAGACCATCCAGTACGTCGAGGCTCACGCCACGGCCACTATCGTCGGCGACGCCGTCGAGTTCAACGCGCTGAAACAGGCAATGAAGCGGAAACCAGAGTCGCCGCGCATTGAATTGGGAAGTGTAAAAGCTTTGGTTGGGCACACTGGTTGGACCGCCGGTGTGGCTTCGCTGATCAAAATATGCAAAGCGTTTGAAGCGAACGTAATTCCCAGGCAATACAACTACGTTTCACCCAGTCCGGAAATCGACGTCGAACATTCACAGTTCACAATCAGCGAGCGTTCTTATCCCTGGCCTGAGAATATCGCGCCTCACCCACGCCGCGCCGCCATCAATGGTTTCGGGTTCGGCGGGACCAATGCGCACCTGATATTGGAAGCCTTCGACGATCTCTATCACCGAAATCTCTGCGCGAACTTGAAGATTACAGGCACGCGCCCGCAGGAACTGGCAGTGGTTGGTTTTGGCAGCTTGTTTCCCGGCGCCGCCGGATCGATGACGACCGAGCCGACGTCGGAATTGCGCTTCAGCAGGAAATCGCTGCACTTGCCCGCCAAAAAGATGCTGCTTCCTGACGTCACCGATCACATGGACGCCAGCCAATACCTGGCGGCCCTTGCCGGGGAGAAAGTACTTGACGCCTTGCCTGACTGGGCGCGCTTCAAGAATCGCATGGGCGTGGTGTTGGGACTCGAATCGAAGACCGAACGCGGGGTGCGGGCCAACGAAAGGATCTTTATTGATCGGTTGCGGCGGCAAGTCCTGGCTACTTGCGAGAACAGCACTCTCTCAAATGCCGATCTCAATCGCGTGCTCGACAAATTGGTGGAGCAAATTCGAGCTCGCAATGTTCCCTCCGGTCCTTATTCGTTGCCGGGATTGATGCCCAATGTTACCGCCGGCCGAATCGCCAACATGTTCGATCTCAATGGACCAAACATCGTCATCAACATGGGTAAGCATTCGTCGGTGCAAGCTGTGCGTATTGCTTGCCAACTGCTCGCGCACGACGACTGCCGGATCGTGCTGGCCGGAGGAATCAACGCCGCCAATGGCACCAACGAAAGCGAGGCGGAAGCCGTTTTCCTATTGGCGCTAACTACCGTCGAAATGGCACGCCGAGAGGGATTACCGGTGCTGAGTATTCTGAGTTGGTCTGACGCAGAGGCGAACAATGATGCGGCGGATGAAGAGATATCCGAAGTAAATCCCAAGCTGAATTACAAAGGGGCCCAGGGAGCGCCGGAGATCGTAAAGGCCGTGCGGCAAGCCCACGAAAAGAATGTACGCTGTCTGGTTAGACAGAATGGCAATAATGGCGGGCCACGCCGGCGGTTGATCTTTAATCCGACGTCTTCGCCGCCAAAACAGCCGACGCCCGTCTCTAAGCCTGCGTCTCTGCCAGCAAATGAACCAGCACCGGCTAACTTGCGCGCTTACGCATACGTGCAGGGGACGCCAATACGTTATTACACGCCGCAACTTGAGCCCGCCCCGGCAACGGGCGAAGCCCAAATTCTAAAGGGCCGGAAAATCCTATTCGTCACTGATCAGCCCGAGCGCTGGTCGGCGCTCGAAAGCTCGGGAGCCCTTGCGCCGTTTGAGTACAACGTGATTCACGCCGGCGGTGCCCAACTGGCGAAATCTCTGAAGTTAGAACTTGCTTCTGAAGACAGTCTTCAGCGTTCTTTGCGTGAGTTGGCCGGCCTCGAGTTCGATGTCGTGATTGCCTTGAAAAATTTAGAGGAGCACGCCAAGGAAGCGCTCCTGGTAAACAATTCTGAGGAAGAGCTCCGCTGGCTCGACCTATTGTTCGCGGTATGCCGCCAAGGCTACGAAAAAATTCAGAGCCGGAACATTCCGATAATCACCGTCTGCCAGGGTGCGTATAAAAACGGCCAGGTCGATCCATACACCGGTCTGGCATCAGGTTTTATGAAATCCCTTTCGAGGGAATTGGATGGTCCTGTCTGTCGTGCCATCAATACTGATGAGATCAATTTGTACAAGGCGCTACATCAGGTCGAGTTGGAGCTTGGCCAGACCGGACGCGAGGTCGAGGTCTGTTACAAAGAAGGCGCGCGTAGCATCTTCACGCTCGCGCCAGTCGAAAGTCTGGCCAAAGATGATTCGCCCTTCCTCAATTCAGACTCGGTAGTTATCGCCACCGGTGGAGCCAGAGGTGTCACCGCGGTCCTGGTTGAAGAGTTACTCAGGAGATTTGGCTGTCGAGTAATTGCCTTGGGTCGCACGGATCCTGCTTTGGCGCCTGAGAGTGTTCTGGACATGGATGAGCAGGCTTTCCAGGACTATGAGCCGCAGTTTTATAAGGACCAACTCGCCCAAAACAAAGGCAAGAAGATTACGGACCTGAAACGAGAGTATTTGTCCTACCGGGCCGCGAATGAAGTGGTCCAAGGCGGGAAACGATTACGAGCGATTGGCGGGAAGTATGAATATCAAAGTGTGGACATAACCAGCGAAACGGCCATCGACAAACTGGTTGACGATATTTATCGAAAACATGGACGAGTCGATCTGGTGCTGCACGGCGCCGGCATTCAAGTCTCGACGGCCCTGAGCAAGAAAAGTCTTTCCAGCTTTCGGAGAATCATTGCTACGAAACTGGACGGCCTAAGCCATCTGTACAAGGCCTGCAAGAAGTATGGCGCCGGCCGGCCAACCCATTTCCATATCCTCACTTCGGCATTCAGCTACATGGGTAATGATGGCCAACCGGATTACGGCGCTGCTAACGAAGCGATGTCGCGGATTGCTGCTTGTATGAATTCGCGCGACGAAGCCGCTCACTGGTCGTCCATGGCGTGGCTTGGTTGGGCGGGGATTGGCATGACCCGCGATTCCGAATTCGCTGCGCTGGCTGCCGCGCGTCGGCTTAGAGGGGTCACCAAGGAAGAAGGACAACAAATATTTTCCGCGATGATGAACGGTGCCCCGGCCAACTCGACCAATGTTTTGCTGGCCGACGGCGAAATCGATTACTACAAGGTCGCGATTCAGACTGCGCCTGCGAAAGTGCTGCCGCGCGCATCTGCATCGCCAAACGGCAAGCGCGACTCGCGTGTCACCGAGAGAGAGATCTCAGTTGATAGCGCGCCCTACCTGGTCAACCATCTTGTAGGGGGAGTTCCGACGCTGCCGGGAGCCCTGATCATCGATATCGTCGCCCAAGCAGCTTTCCAACTTCGACCCAACTTGAAAATAATTTCTTTCGAACAAGCGTTTTTCCGCAAGTTCATAAAAGTCTACGCTCACCGGAAGACAAAATTCCGGACCGAATCACGAATTGTTTCCGAGGACGATCGCGAAACGGTCGTCAAGGTCAGTGTCCTGTCAGACTTTATTCACGACAGTGGAGTCGTCCTCCAGAAGGACATTCTGCAACACGACAGTCTGGTGAGAATGTCGGCCACTGGCCTGCCGCTGCGCAGGTTGCCCGACGTGAATGGATTTGAAGGGCGGCGCTCGGTTGATCCGTACCCTCTCGAAGGATCTCCGATTTGTCTAAGTGGGCCGTTTGACGCGATGGACAACCTGGTTATTGGCCCAGACCGGCGGAGGGCTGATTTCAAGTTTGCGGATCTCAATGGCTCAGGCCGCGAATCTCGCTCAATGCTCTCCAAGGTGGTGCTGATGGATTCGCTGATGAGATTCGGTGTGATCCAGCGGCCGCATGACGACTCGTTGACGGTCTTTGTGCCCGAGGCGTGCGAGGTAATGAAAGTGTATTTCGATTTTGCCGACTTCGATATCTCGAAGTTGGCCGGCCGGGTGACTTTCTTCGGCGTGAATCCGCGCCCGGACGGAGAACTACTCCACATGGGTCCGGTCGCGGCTATCGATGCTAACGGAAACGCCCTTCTTTTTGTCGAACGCGGAGTATGCCGAAGATTCGGAGAGGTAAGAAATGGCCACGGGTCATAGCTGCAAGCCAAATCCGCCGCTCAGCGAGGAATGCCGTGTGGCCTCGCTGCAATCGCGCGAATTACAGAACCAGGATTACACCTGTTATCTGTCCGCAGACGAGCGAACGAAGTACATGTCTCTGCCCAGCCCCACCCGAAAAAGTGAATGGCTCGCGGGCCGCCTCGCGGCCAAATACATTTTTCTCAACCGTCTGGAAACCGCGCACGTACCGCAAGTTGCAGGCTGGAAGCCAACGCTCACAAACCTTTCCGCAGACGTTCTTGGCCTTTATCCGTCGTGGATGTATCAGCAGGTCGAGGTGGTAACTGAGGGAGCGAAACCAAGCTTGGTCTGGTGTGGGCAGGCTCGCCGGGAAAACGTTTCCTTGTCGCATTCGGGCGGCGTGTCATGCGCGTCACTCACATTCGGCGCGCCCACGGCAATCGACATTGAGGGCTCTGGGCCGCGGGTCGCCGCATTCTATCGAGTGAACTTTTCCCATGCGGAAAGACGTTGGGCCAGCGGCGCATTTTCCAGGTCGTACTGGTTCTTCAACTTCTTGTGGACGCTCAAAGAATCGGTCGTAAAACTCGGCTGCTTTACGCAAACCAGCATTTGGAATCTTCCCGTAATTGAGCTCGAAGACTTGCCTCGCGTCAACGATCTTGGATCGTTTTGGTTTCGCAATACGTTGAGTAATCAGTTTGCATTGTTCACGTTGACCGTAAAAAAATCTGCCCGCGTTATCCCGCTGCAGGTTGCGGTCACCGGTACGCGCAACCTCACCTTAACCGTTATTAATCCTCTCAATGGAGTACTGAAGTGAATACACAAACGGCAGTGCCTGTCATGAACGACCTCGGCAGCAGCGTCCGCGACGTCTTCGCGCGCGTGACGCGTTATCCGCTGGAGGTGCTCGATCCGAACGCCGGTCTGGAAGAGGATCTCGGAATCGACTCCGTAAAACTGGGCGAAGTGTTTGCAGTCTTGCGCGAACAGTATGCGTTACCGGAGCAGCTAGACATCCCTCGCGAAAGTTTTAGGACGATAGCCGGTATCACAGAGGCGCTTCAGGACTACCTGGCTAAAGGGCCAGGCGTTGTCGCGGTGGCAGCCAAATCAGGAAACGGGCACCGTGCCAAGGACAACGGGTTTGGCGGCGTACCAGCGATTCAGGAGATTTTCGCGCAAGTGACTCGCTATCCGCTGGAAGTCCTGGATCCGAATTCCGCGTTGGAAGAGGATCTGGGCATTGATTCCGTGAAGCTGGGTGAAGTGTTCGCGGTGATGCGCGAGAAATATAGTCTGCCCGAGCAACTCGATATCCCTCGGGAAAGTTTTAAGACGATAGCGAGTATTACAGAGGCGCTGCAAGACTATCTCGGTGGCGCCGCCGTTTTGAAAGCGGAAGAAAAGGCTCCTCCGCAGACGGAAGACGTGTTCGCACATCCGTCAGGGAACGGTAACGGCTTCAAAGATCCGGCAACGGTTCAAACCAGTGTCCTTGAGGTCTTTGCGCAAGTCACCCGCTATCCGCTGGAAGTGCTCGACCCGGCCGCCGGCTTGGAAGAGGATCTGGGCATCGATTCGGTGAAGCTCGGCGAGGTGTTCGCGGTATTGCGCGAGAAGTACAGCCTGCCGGAGAACCTCGATATCCCGCGTGAGAAGTTTAGGAGCATCGGCAGCATCTCCGAAGCGTTAAGCGAGTACATCTCGACATCCACCGCGCCAACCGAACCTTTCGTGTCCAGCGAACCAGCCGAACGCAGTTCCTACGCAGAGGCGTCGGCTGCCATTTTTGAATCTGATCCCAACGGGCATTTCACAACCAATCTATTTGAAACTCCCCAACCAACTAGTGCGGAAGTCGAGTCCCAGGCCGCCGCTCTCTATTCATACAAAGCGCCCGCGGGCAAACCGTTCCTCGGAAAAGTGCTCTTCGTCTCGGGTTCCGGCAGAGGGCTCGGCAAAGACATTTCCGTTTATCTCGCCCAGTTGGGTGCATCGGTGGTAATCAATTCATTTCACTCACGCGCGAAAGGCGAAGAGACCGCGGAAGAAATCCGAGATATGGGCGGCGATGCCATTCACCTTTGGGGTTCAATGGCTAACCCGGAACACGTTAACCGGGTGTTTGACGAGATTGAAGCCCATCATGGTCATCTCGATTTCTTTATCGGCAACGCGTCAAACGGCATGTTGGCCCGGCTTGAAGACATAACTGTCGAGCATTGGGAAAAAGCCTATCGGACTAATGTGATCGGCCTGCACCAGAGCGCGTTGCGCGCGGTGAAGCTGATGCGTCGACGCGGCGGCGGCAAGATCATCACGCTCTCGTCACCCGCGTCTCATGGCTACGTCGATTATTTTGGCTGCATGGGAACGGTTAAGGCAGCGGTCGAGTCGCTTACGCGCAGCATGGCGATCGAGTTTGCGCCTGACAACATCCAGGTGAATTGCGTCTCACCCGGGCCGGTTTATGGTGAGCTGCTTAAGAAATGGCCTGAGAGCGATCGTCTTGTCCGACAGTGGGAGAGCAATACGGCTTATGGTCGCCTTTGTGAGGCGCGTGACGTTTCACATTTTATTGCTTATCTGCTGAGCGAGCCGGTGAAGTTATTTACCGGGAGTGTCTTAGTGATGGATGGAGGGATCTCGTCCCAAGGCTGGTAGAGACCGTTAAGTCGTATGAATGTCACAGGTACATCGACGCTCGCGGTGCCGCGCACTGAGTTGGAAGACGCGCGCATTGTGTTGCAAGAGACGCGCGTGGATGTGCTCTTCACGGTCGCCAACATCACGTCGACGATCGCGGCCTGCATCCTGCCGTTTTACTTTTACTCTCGTTCAGCGATCGTTGGCTTTCTGGTTTTCTACACGATTACGGGCTTAGGATTGACGCTGGGTTATCACCGGCTGTTTGCGCATCGCGCGTACGAAGTCCCGAAGTGGCTGGAGCGCGTGATCGCGATTTGCGGTTATCTCGCCATCCAGCGCGGACCGATTTTTTGGGTGGCGATGCACCGTTTGCACCATCGTTACAGTGACATTCCCGACCGCGATCCACACACGCCGCGTGAAGGTCTGCTTCATGTTCATTTCGGCTGGCACCAGCGTCGTCGCCGCGATGTCTGGGAGCGGGAGATCTACAAGAAATGGGCACCCGAACTGATAAACGATCGGTTGTACCTGTTTCTGGACGAGGAACGGCGTGACTATTTCACCTACCTGGGGATTCTGGCGACGACCTATGGCCTGGGGGGCGTGATTGGCGGGCTGCAGACGACTCCTTTTCAGTTCGATTCGTATAACGCCATGTGCTTCTTTGTCTGGGTCGGATTGCTGAACCGAGTTGCCGTCCTGCATGCGTTCGGCTTGATTAACTCGGTCTGCCATTTGTGGGGCTCGCGACCCTTCAAAACTCCCGGTCGAGACGAATCCGTAAACAACGCACTGGTGGCCCTGATCATATTCGGCGAAGGGTGGCACAACAATCACCACGCGCATCAGGCCTCGGCTCGACATGGTCTCCGTTGGTACCAATGGGACCCCGCGTGGTACGGCATCTGGGTACTCAAGACATTGGGGCTGGCGAAAAAAGTTCACCTGCCGACACCGGAGGCAGTCCGCCGGTTGTCTGTGTCCAATAATGGCAATGCTTAGGTTGTTAAAAAAATCATTGCTCACGATTTCGGCGCGCGAGGCTTCTTTTGAGCGCCGTAACTTTGACACTCGCGACTCGCCCGCGCGCGCCAATCTGGAAGAAGTCCTGCGGGTATTTATTTCCGGTTATAACCTGACACTAGAGATCCCGGACTATGAGCTGCTCGCACAAAGACTTGAAGAGGACTATGACGAACATTTTGTCGGCTTTGCTTTTGAAGGCGCGGGGATGTGCTGTGCCTTGCTGGATTTGTTGGCGCCACGCAAAACAAGCCGCTTGAGAGCTTTCACAGATACCGCCGGTCACAAGCACGATTACATCGCGACCGTCGGGGCCGGCTTCGCCATAGCTCGTCTCCCCTACGGACTGCGAGTGTTGGATCGCTACACGGCAAAACTGGATCCGCCGGTTTCCTGGTGTGTTTTGGATGGCTACGGTTTTCATCAAGGCGTGTTTCACCATCGGCTATTCGTTGACCAATGTAAGGCGCCACCTGCGACGTTAGCAGATTACGGCAAACAACTTTTCGACGCGGGCGTTGGGCGGAGTCTTTGGTGGGTGAAGGGCGCGTCTCCCTTGCTGATTCGTCAGGCCATTGATCGGTTTCCAGAAGCGAGGCGGAGCGAACTTTGGCACGGTGTCGGCGTGGCCTGCACATATGCGGGCGGCGTTGGCGAAGAGGTTCTGCTGCATTTGTTGGAATTATCCGGACGCTATCAGGCCGACTTTCTTTCGGGCATTCCCTTCGCTGCGCGCATGCGGCAAAAGGGCGGAAATGCTTCGCCGGCTACGGACCTGGCTTGTCGTTTACTGCTAAAGACGACTGCGGACCAGGCCGCGGACTTGCTCGTCAAGTATCTGGACGAGCTATCGGCGAAATGGACCGGCACGCAAATGGATTTGGGAAGAAAGGGCTACACGCTCATCCGCGAGCAGGTAACCAGGGGATTTCAATTCGATGGGGAAAAAATGGCCCTCGCTTTTCAATAAGCTGGTGGCCGCGAGGTGACTCTCATGGAAGACAACCAAGAATACGACGTGATCATTTTGGGTACCGGGATCGGTGGGACGATGTTGGGAGCCATCCTTGCTCGGCACAATCTCAACGTACTGATGATTGATTCTGAGTCTCATCCGCGGTTCGCGATTGGTGAAGCTACGACTCCGGACACGAATTTCCGCCTCAAGCTGCTGGCTCTCAAATATGAGATCCCGGAGATCGCCTTTCTCAGCGCCTTTCAGCCCCTGCGCGACTACATCAGTCCCGCTTGCGGCGTGAAGCGGGCGTTTAGTTTTCTCTACGAGAGAGAAGGCATAGATCAGATCGCGACCGAGACACATCAGTATCCGACGATTGCACCGCCGATGGGCCCAGACTGCCATTTCTTCCGGCAGGACACCGACGCCCACATGATGGCCGTGGCGGTAAGTTACGGAGCCAAGGTGCGTCAACAGACGCGGATCGCCGATATAGACATCCAGGAAGATCACGTGACGTTGACCAGCGAAAAGGGGCAGACGTTCAGAGGCAAGTATCTTGTTGACGGCACCGGCATGAAGTCCGTGCTTTCGCACAAGTTTGATCTGCGCGACGACCCGGACAAGTTTCGCACGAACACCCGAGCGATATTTACGCACATGGTCGGGGTCAGACACTACGATCAGGTCGGCGCCCCGCGAAGCGAACATGGCTTCAAGTATCCATTTTCGCAGAGCACGCTGCACCACGTTTTCGAGGGCGGCTGGTTTTGGATCATTCCCTTCAACAACCATCAGGACAGCACGAATCCGCTGTGTAGCGTTGGACTGGTGCTCAACCGCAGGATTCATCCCGAAACCGGCATGGATGCGGAAGAGGAATTCTGGTCCTATGTCAGGAAGTTTCCGGCCATGGTCCGTCAGTTCGAAGGCGCGCAGGCGATTCGTGGATGGGTCAGCACGGGACGGCTACAGTATGGATCCAAGAACATTACCGGCCACCGCTATAGCCTGCTGTCGCACGCCGGTTTCTTCATCGATCCGTTGTATTCGACAGGTCTTGCACTGACGACCGCCTGGGTGGATTTGCTCGGCGGGCAGTTACTAAAGGCTTTTGAGACCGGCGATTTCTCAGTCGAAAGCTTTGAGCATCTGAACCAGTTTTTCCGCAATAACATCTCGTACGCTGATGAAGTAGTCAGCAGCTCGTTTGTCGCGTTTCGTGACTTTGATTTGTGGGATGCCTGGTACCGTATTTGGGTAGTTGGTCTTCTCATTGGGACGTCACTCAACGCCGGCCTCTACTTGAAATTCAGGGCAAAAAAAGACCGGAAGATTTTGGAGCAGACCGGAATAGAACCTTACTCAGTTCTGCTGGGCGGAAAGTTTCCTGAGTTTCAGAAGCTCTATCGCGTAGCGCTTGCGGAAATGGATCGGGTCCGCGACGGAGAAACGAGTCCCGCTGAGGCGGCCAAGAACATACGCGCCCTGTTTAAGGGGATCAAATACGTGCCTACTTACTGGCGCTGGCACGATCCCGCGGTGCGGAGCACGCCCGCCTTCACTCTCTGGGGAATGACCAGAATGTACATCTGGTTTCTGCTTTTTGCGCCCGCCAATTTGCGCAGGCCTCTGTTCGGCTGGAACCCATTGACCGCTTACCGATATGTCTTTGGATCCATTTTGGAGAACAACGGATTATCCCGGCGCCGCAAACGAAGCTACATTCGGGATGTGTTCAAGGCTTGGAATACGGATTGGCTGCCCGGGAAGTCTGCTGAACCGAGAAACAATCACCTGGAGTCGAACAGGATGACCGGCAAGGCAACCCACGGAGAATTGAACGAGAGGACTGTCAGTGTTACGGCAACGTCGCCTTGAGTTTAGACAAGGATCGGGTTGACGAATGGGAAGCCGGTGTGGTTTTCGGTGAGCGCATGAAGGAAGTGAGAACGACAGGGATACCATTCCTGTCCGAGAGTCGCGAAGCGGACGTTGGCTCCCCTTCGCCTGATCCGAGCGAGCGAAATATTGAGCCCGACAGATCGGAAACCTTACGGCGATCATTCAAAGCCCCAACTCGCGGGTCGATGATCATCGATTAGTAATTGAGAGAGCCGTATTAGTTCTATCGGGAACGCCCAGGAGAGGGCTGTAAATCGCAACATTCTCAAAAGAGAGAGGGCCTAATCGATGCTAAACACATGGCTACTGATCGCTGCGTTGGTTGCCCTGCTGGCGATGGTGCTGCACGTCTTCACGTTCGAACGGTGGATCTGGCCAAATCTCGGGTACGAGTGCTTCCCCGCCACCAATTTCGGTCCGCCGAAGGTTGCGCGAGGTTATTACCGGATCATTTGGCACACCTTCACGGTCTTCCTACTGGTGACTCTTATTATATGTGTCCTGGTGGGTGTCGGTACGTTGATCCCGTACGGCATGCTTTTGATCTACGTTCTCCTTTTTTTCTGGATTCTGATCCTGGTAGAGATCCTGTTCGTTATGGCATTGCTTTTGGAACCCGGCGACTCTTACGTGAAGAGTCTGGTGAGATCGTTCCAGTGGGTCTTTGTATTGCTGATAATTATTTTCATGTATCTCGGCACTACTTATACGGTGTAGCAGCGTATCCAATTGGCGCGGGCCAAGAGGAATAACTGAATAGCGATCAACTCAACTCCGGAGTGACGCATGAAACAACTATTTGCCTGGATCGACTCGCTAATCAATCGGCTGGTGACCAACGTCACGCTGTGGCTGGTTGGCGCGGTTGTTGTTCTCCTGCTCGGTAGCTACTACGCCTACTCCCTCGTGTTCATTCGGTTGCCTCAACCACCGGTCTACGCTAGCTACGTCATACTCGAACCGCAACGAGCGGGAGACACGTATCTGCCCTCAGAGCCTTGTGCCAAACCAACGCCTAAACCTAGCCCCTCGCCGACGGCACAGGTGGTTCAAGCCTCGTTGACGCTGCAAGCAGTTACGCCCTCGCCCGTCGCATCTCCCGGCGTTTCGCCCGCCGCTACACCCGGTGCAGCGGCGACTCCGTATGCGCAAGAGTCGCCTTTGCCTTCGCCTTGTCCGCAGACCTTGCACCAACCAGACGAATGGAGTCCCGAGCAGCGTGCGCGCTACTACCAGACCAGTCAGGGAAGCCTGGTGCTGCCTTACAAGTGGTTTCGCGCGCTTGAGTGGCGCACCAGCGAAGAGATGTTTGCGTCGCCGGCAATCCAAGCCAGGTACGGGCTGTTGCCGGACAACGACGCGACCTACAACAAGGATGAGATGCCGGTTGGTATCGTCAAAAACATCGTGCGCGACGAGTATGTAGATAACCTCGGTGACGGCGAAAAGGAGTGGGCCAGTATCTCATGCGCCGCGTGCCATACGGCACAGATCACCTACAAGGGCACGGCCATGCGTATCGATGGCGGCGGAAGCTTTTGGAATTTCGATAAGTGGTCCGGCGACCTGGTGTTCTCGCTACTGATCACTTCAGTCGTGCCGTCGAAGTTTGAGCGCTTCTGTAGTCGCGTGAATGAACTGAAAGATGACGGCCGATGTTCAGATACAGCCAAAACCGATCTGCGCAGGAGAATTCAAACTTACTTTGCGAGTGACCTGGCCGACGCGGGGCTGATGGGGCTTATCAGGCACACCTATCCCACGACGGAGGGTTTCGCTCGCACTTCGGCGCTGGGGCGTGGCGTGAATGGCGAATTTGGTCCGCTGGATAGTTGTAAAGGTAAAAGCCCTCTCACCCGCGATTGCTATCGGAATTACTTCGCCAGCCACGGACCGGTCAGTTTCCCGCCACTTTGGTACACGCACGAATATGATTGGGTCCAGTCGATCGCCGCGATCAGTCAACCTATGGGTCGCAACATCACGGAAGCCTGGGGCGTCAACGTGAAGGTCGAACTCTCCGATCCGTACAAACGCTTCGCATCGACGGCCACCATCGAAGATATCTTCTGGATGGAAACCTTGATTTCCATTCTGCAGGCGCCGAAATGGCCGGTCGACATCCTTGGCAAAATTGACTTCGCGCGCGTAGAGCGCGGCCGCTACCTCTATGAAGAAGCGGTGTGGCCCAAGGCGCAGCCGGCAGAGCAAATGGAGTTGCCGGCTAACCCGAAGCCTCCGTTTTTCATGTGCGGTCCGAACCCAAACCGGCCAAAGACCGGCTACTGTGCTAGTTGTCATGCCCCGGCGTTTCAAGCGCCAGACTGTCCTCCCGACCCCGGCGGCAAATTCCTGCAACTGCCGATGTATCGAATGGACAAGATGGGCACGGATCCTTTCGACGCCGAAGAATTTGGCCGCAATGTATATCCCGGCCCGTTTCTGGAGCCGCACTACGTCCCTGGAGTGCCACAGTTTCCCAAAAACGTGTTAGACAGCCAGGGAAGAGCCGGCGCCGGAGCTATGCTGGACTATTCGATTAACGCAATTCTGGACCGGTGGTTCATCGATCAGGGCATTGATCAAGACGAGGAGTGCAAGAAGATCCTGGAAGGTCATCGTCCAAACATATTCCGCGCGCCGGTGGCCTATCCCGCGCGACCACTTGACGGTTATTGGGCTACCGCACCGTTCCTGCACAACGGATCAGTGCGAAACATGTACGAGCTCTTGTCGCCCGTCGCAGAACGAGCCAAGTGGTTCTGGGTCGGATCGCGTGAGTTTGATCCGGTCTACCTGGGCTTCACGAACGAACCTGTCGAAGGAGCGTTTAAGTTTGACACCTCGGTGAAAGGCAATTCGAATGCTGGCCACGAATTCCGCGAAGCGGCGCCGAATACGAACGGAGTAATTGGGCCTCTGCTTACTGCAGAGCAGCGGCTCGACATTATTGAGTACCTAAAGGTGCTTCGGTCCGTTCAGATATATCTCGATAACGATCCGGCAACGAAGAATCGACTCGAGTACCGCAACGGGTTGCTGGATGAGCTGGCGCCTTATTATGAAAGCAACGTGGGGTGGTACATCTACGGACTGAACAAGCCCAAACAAAAAGGGACGAACTACAGCATGCAGGGTTTTTGCAGCGCGATCAAAGAGGCGAAAAAACGGTATCCGGGCAGCCAGCCTTGAGCGCCATCTCCGGCCGCGACGCCCGCGCCGGGCCGGTATGAGAAATTCATAAGTTCTGAGTTGCCGTACGCCACCGCTTTACGCACGACCAATTGATATGAGTGTGAAATGCATCGAGACGAGACCGAGAGTAATTCGTTACGTAAGGGTCAGACGGAAGCATAGGAAGCATAGAGGCGGCGACTTGGGCGCCGCCATTGCTGCCGCTGTCGTTTTCAGTGAAAGGGGATGGGACAGCAGCGATGGGTCGTCTGAGAATGAACATCGAGATGACGGCGACTACGAGGCGAGCAGTCTGTTACTCAAGGAGTTGGAGGAATCTAACAACTGGGCGCGACTGGTGCTTCAACTGTACTTCGGGTGGTTTGCTTTGCAGTTCACGGTCAACGGTTTCGCCATTGGCTGGCTTGTGACCCGTACGGGATCCCTGCCCTGGTTCGGCAGTCTCGTTTTCCTGGTGTTCGTTGGATGGAATTTGATGGGAGCGATTGGGACGGTATTGGTTTACAAAGGGCTGGCCGCCGGCGATCTGCGAATGAAACAAGTGATTGACGCGACGCATAAGATCGACCAAACCGGCGAGCACACCTGGCTTAGGCCGCAGTCCTCGATGCCTCGAGTAGCGATCAGGACTGTGTTCGCTTTCTGCGTCATCACGATGTTCATCTCACTGGCCTTTTGGATCGTTATGTTCGTAATGGGCCGCTCATGAGTTGAAGGAGAGTGTCGAGAATGCGCTGCAGATGGGAAAGATGGCAGAACTGGCAAGGCAATCACAAGTGCCGGGCGGAAGTTTGTTATCCAACCAATCGCGAGGACCTGAAAGCGATCGTTCGGAAAGCGGCTGATGAAGGCAGGACGATTCGCGTCTCGGGAGGCGGCCGCGGTAAAACGGGCGGATCTTTTTCGATTAGTCCCATCGTCCGGAACGAAGGCGGGATTATCGTCAAGCTTGAGAAGCTGAATCAGGGCTACGTGCACAATGACAATAGCGGCAGAGTAACGGTTGAAGCCGGGATGAAGGTCGCTCAGTTGGAAGAACTCGTGGCGCGGAATCAATTGAGCTTTGAGACGACGCTGGTTCCCCAATTTGTTGAAGTAGGCGGCGCCGTTGCCCTGGGTTGTCATGGTACGGGATTCAAACATGGAACGCTGTCGGATCAAGTGGTCAGTATGGACGTCGTCATGGCGGACGGCAGCGTGAAAACAATTTCTGAGTCCAACGATCCGGAATTGATGAGAGCAGCGCGCGTCAATCTCGGCGCACTCGGTATTGTTCACACCGTTACTTTTCAGTGCGTCAAGGAATTCAAGCTGCGGGCCGTCAACGAAATAGTCGATATGCAGACCGCCATCGATAACATCAAGCAACTCGTGGAAGGGCACGAATATTTTGAAATCTTTTGGGTCCCGTATTGCAAGAAAGCCTGGGTGAAGAAAGCGAACAAGACTCCCTGGGAAACACAGAACTTGAACGTCCCCACTGACTGGGACAGATTCGTCGAGTGGGGCCAAACACAGCTCGGGACGGTAGGGTTAGCCGGCCTGACACTTTTTCCCAGACTGACTCCGGCCTTTACGCACCTTTTCCTCAGGCTTCAAAGAAATAGCAAGATGGTGGCGCCGGCACACAGGGTCTTTCATTACCAGGAATATTTTCCGCGGAAGCTATGGGATGTCTCGTACGGGATAGACATCGGCCACGATTTTGAGAACTTCCAGAACGCCTGGAACTTTGTGACGAAGCTCGTCTGCGACTACTCGAAGCCGAAGCGAAGTTGCACGTCCATATGGCCCTGGGCTTACGAGCGTGGTGCGATCTTCCCGCAGAATTTCGTGCTGCATGGACGCTTCATTCGAAACAGCGATGCGTATCTGGCGCCCTCGTTCGGCAACTCACATACGTGCATGCTGCAACTCGTAAGTTATTTCGGAACAAAGTCTGAGCAGTTTTTCGATGACGTTGAGCGGCACCTGCTTTCGCTCGGCGGCAAACCACACTGGGGCAAGACCTTCAACACACAAACAAATTTTCGCCGACTCTACGGCGAGAACATGCAAAAGTTCAATGCCATACGCGAACGGATGGATCCGAATGGAATGTTTTTGAATGACTTCACCCGCAGAGTTTTTGCCGTTAACTAAGCGCATTGACTCGGAGCTGACCGTCCGGAGAGAGACATGAGTCAACTGGAACTATACAAAGAGTATCCGCAGCCCGCTGAAGAGGCGGAGACCGCGCAAAAAATTATCTCCCTCATGGAAAGCCAGATGATCAAGAACTATCGGGGCGGAAGAATGCTGCGCGATGTTCACTCCAAAGGTCATGGTTGCGTTCGGGCGAAATTTACGGTTCACCCAGATCTACGTAAAGAGTTCCGAGTAGGCGTTTTCAAAGAGCCCAAGACTTTTGATGCAATCGTCCGCTTTTCGAATGCCGGAGCACTGGCGCCTATCGGAGGAACTGCGCGAGACATTACGAGAGATGCCCGCGGCATGGCGGTTAAAGTGGTCGGCGTACCGGGCGAGAAACTCTTGGCGGATGAGAGAGACGCGGACACTCAGGACTTTCTGATGTTTACTCCCAACACATTCTTTTGCCCTGGTCCGGAGGGATTTTTCGATCTAATGGTTGCCCTGACGACCAACGTGCTGGCCTTCGGCTGGTTCTTGCTTACTCATCCTTCGATCAGCCTCTCTTTGATCGCTTCTCTGAAAAAGCACGCCAACCTCCTGGAGCTCCAATATTTCAGTGCCGTTCCTTATCAGTTGGGTTCAGTCGCGGTGAAATACTCCGCCAAACCTGTCTTTGCCAGGAAGAGCGAACTACCCAAGCGACCTACTGATAACTATTTGCGCGAGAGGATGCAGGAACAGTTAAAGCATGAATCGGTTAGCTTCGATTTCATGGTCCAGGTTCAAGAAGATCCGTATGCGATGCCGATAGAAGACGGCCTGATACCGTGGGCGGAAGAATGCTCTCCGTTCATAAAAGTCGCGACCATTACAATTCAACAGCAAACTTTTGATTCGCCTGAGCAGATGGACTATTGCGATAGCTTGTCGTTTACGCCCTGGCATACGCTGCCGGAACACCGCCCCCTGGGCAGCATCAGCCGGGTTCGGCGCCTCGTCTATCAGGAGATTTCCAAGTTTCGACACCGGAAAAATGAGGAGCCTCGTGTTGAGCCAACTCCCGAGGACGTTGAAAGCGGCAAGGCTATGACCGACTAGCTGAACTGCTTATTAAGGACCCCCAATGGAACACAACCCCGAACTCAACAAAGAATATCCCGACCCGAACGAGGCTGAGCTTACCCGAAAACTGATCGCGCTGATTCTCTCGATGATCAAGAAAAGTTACCTTACGGGTACGACCTATCGGGACACTCACGCAAAGGGACACTGCATCGTTCAAGGCGAGTTTACGGTTGCCTCCAACCTACCGCCGGAACTACGGATTGGCCTCTTCAAAAAACCCGGCACTTATCCCTGCTGGATTCGATTTGCCAATACGAGTCCAAGCCCCCAGAAAGACCGAAAAGGCGACGTGCGGTCGATGTCGATCAAGCTGATGGGCGTCGAAGGCGAGATGCTGTGGCAGGATGAGCCAAATGCGAAAACCATGGATCTCATCATGATGGGCGCGCCGAAGTTCCTGGCGCCAAACCTTCCACAGTTTTATGACATGGAGGTGGCACTCGACGACGGTGGCTTCAATCAAGCGTGGTTCTTTATAACGCATCCACGCATCGCCTTGACTGTGGCAACTGCATTCAAGAAATGCGCGAACCTTCTGGAAGTTCCTTACTTCAGTCAGACCGCGTATTTGTTGGGCGAAAGAGCCGTTCAGTATCACATCAGCCCACGCCAGCCTGCGGTTAGTAAGATGCCGCGGAAAAAAACGCCAAACTTTCTTCGGGAACGCCTGATCAAGGATCTAGCGGAGGATGACGCGTACTTCGATTTCGAGATCCAGTTTCAGACGGATGCGAAGAAGATGCCGATCGAAGATGCGAACGTCGCCTGGAAAGAAAAGCTTTCTCCGTACCGTAAGGTGGCGACGATTAAAATACCGTCGCAGAATTGTGACTCGCCGGCGCACAGGGCGTTTGCCGAAAACGTGTCTTTCAATGCGTGGCGTACTTTGCCGGAGCACCGGCCAATAGGCGGCATCAACCGGGCGCGCAGAGAGATCTACCCGGTGATTTCGCAGTTTCGACATCATCGGAATGCAGCGCCGGTCAAAGAGCCCGTTGCTGACGGCAGCTATCCAAACTTAGCAGCGACTGATGGATTCGTTGAACCGCAACCTGTGCCCGTGCCTAAGAAGCGCAATCTCATCCCGAAGCTGGCCTTTGCCCTGCTCGGTTTACTGTTGGTCGGCGGGGGAATTCTCCTGTATCGCTTTTTGCAACCGGGAACTCCGCCTCCCATCTTCACCGACAACCGCCGCTTGAATGATATTGACGATAAGGTATTAACGGAGGACGAGCGCCAGCGCTACTACCACTTGTCCCAGGGGTCGCAGATCATGCCGTACGCCTGGTTTGTGGCCCTCGAACAGACGAATAGGAACGAGCCCTGGACGGCCGCTGACCACATTGCGCAGTTTCGTCTGATTCCAGATCCGAACACTAACAACAATCCGGATCGTTTGCCGCTCGGCTTCGCTAAGGATGACCCTGACCCCGTTACTCAAGAAATCAACGTGGGATTGACTTGCGCCGGCTGCCACACAGCCCAGATGACTTACAAGGAAAGGGGAATTCTCATTAATGGTGCGCCCGGCATGGTGGACTTCAATGGGTTTCTCTTGCACCTGGTTCTCACGCTCGACTTTAACGTACGGAGTGATGAAAAATTTGAGCGCTTCTCCCGGAAGGTCCTTGGTGCTGATTACAGCACTCAAGCAGCCAAGGGACTGAAGGAGAAAGTCATAAATTATGTGAGGACGCAGTTAAGTAACCAGTTTTACTTGCGATTGAACGACCTTCGGTTGGGTGAAAGGGCCACCCCACCGGGTTTTGGCAGGATCGATGCACTGGGCTCTGGCGGCAATCGCTTATACGGCGTTCTCGATCCGAAGAATAACCGCACCTTGAACTCGCCCGTTAAGATCTTACCGCTTTGGTACGCACCCAGCTACGACTGGGTCCAGACAAATGGTTCCATCCGGCAGCCGCTGGCCCGGAACATAATCGAGGCTTTGGCTGTCAACACCAGCTTGGTGTTTGGCGCCAAATCCCCGACGGAAGACTGGTACACCTCCAGCGCCAGACTTCACAACATGTATGAAATAGAGGAAACAATCAGCAAGTTCAAAGCACCGGTTTGGCCCGAGGATATCCTCCCCAAGATCGATCAGGAGGCTGTTGCGCGGGGCGAAGTGCACTACAAGAAAGTCTGCGCCAGTTGCCACGACCCGCAGAGGGAAAACCGGCCGGGCGACGTCGTGGCGGCAAGAAACAACAAGACATACTTCGTCTTGAGGTGGTTTTCCGCAGACAAAGTGGGGACCGACCCGCTGGACGCGCGGAACTTCTCCGAGCGCACGCTGGATGCTTCTTCGATCAGAGATCAGCTGCCTCCCGAGTACCGCGCGAGGGCCAAAAACTTACCAGGCGCGGTGATTATTCAGATGGTTCTCCAGGGAATCATCGACAAACAGTACAGCACGATGAACGACCAGCAGCGGGATCCATTGCTTGGTTTCCGCGAGAATCTCCTGCGGGCCTGCGCGGCCTATCCGGCGCGCCCACTGGCAGGAATTTGGGCCGCGCCGCCTTATCTTCATAACGGTTCTGTTCGCACTCTGTACCAGCTTTTGCTGCCCGCAGACCAACGGGAGAAGAGTTTCTGTACCGGCTGGCTTGAGTTTGACCCGATAAACGTCGGGTATGAAGACAAGCCGCAGCCTTGTAAGCATCCGTATTTTAGATTCAAAACGGAGCTCGCGGGCAACTCGAATGCTGGACACAACTACGGCACCTCGCTGGGGCACAACGAGCGCATGGATTTAATTGAGTATTTGAAAGTTCTCAAGTTTCCCGAAACGGGTTACCCCCTCGTTGAGCCACAAACAACAACGTGCCCCAAGTAGGCAGGTTTACGGAAGGGCAGATGAATCCATAGGTTTCACCAGTACATAGAACGCACAAGGGAAGCAGCATCATGACAGAAAAAAAACCTCCGCAGCGAAGACAAAACTTTCAGGTCATATTAGCCGTTCTCGGCGTCGTCGCGGTGTTGTGTATCCTCTCCATACTTCCGAGCGTGCCGGCCGCTGAGGTGAAGACCCTCGCGACGCAATTCCGTTTTGCCTCGCAGAAACTTCCGCACGTGCCGATCCCCGAAGGTGTCGTCTATCCCGTGAACAAAACAGCCGCCCACATGCAGTTTTATTTTTACCAGGTGGGCGAGTCGGCTGCACTCGGTGACCTCGACGGCGACGGACTTCCTAACGATCTGTGTCTCACCAACGTGCGCTCGAAGACCGCGATGGTGCGGCCCGTGCCGGGCACAGAAAGTCGCTACAACGCATTTGCGCTCAACTTCGGAAATCTCTTTGACCAGGTGCGCGAGTGGCCCTCCGTCTGTCGCCTCGCGGATATGAACGAAGACGGTCTTGCCGACATATTCATTGCGTTCTATGGCCGTCCTCCGCTCCTGCTGCTGCGCCGCAACCCGAGCGAGCTAAAACCCCAAAGTCCACTTTCGATGGACTCGTTCGGCGTCGCTGAGCTTGTGCCGGGTCTCTCTCAACGATGGTGGACGGCAACGGCCACATTTGGAGACATCGACGGTGACGGCCACCAGGACATCACGATCGGCAACTACTACCCGGACGGCGCTGAACTGACCGACACCAATATTCCCTTTGAAATGAACAACGACTTCTCGCGCTCGCGAAATGGCGGGAAGAACCGAATCTTTCTTTATGGCGGCAGCGAGTCGGGCGCGGCGCCCAAGGTGCTCTACCGTGATGCAGGCAACGTGTTCCCGAACAATGGGGCACATGCCTGGACGTTAGCCGTCGGGGCGGCTGACCTCGATCGCGATGGGCTTTCTGATCTGTATATCGCCAACGACTTCGGGCCCGACCAGCTCCTGTTGAATCGTTCTCAACCCGGAGCTGTCAAATTTCAAGAACTCTACGGAGACAAGGGTTTCTTCCGTCCCGCGTCGATGGTCATCGGCCACGACTCTTTCAAGGGCATGAGCATAGATTTCGGTGACGTCAACAATGATGGCATTTTCGATATGACGGTCAGCAATATCGGCTCGCCTTTCGCACTTCAGGAGGCGCACTTCCTTTGGATGAGTACGGGCAGTGTGGATCGCATGGCCAATGGCGTGGCGCCGTGGATTGATCGCGCTGACGACGTCGGAGTGGCCCATAGCGCCTGGGCGTGGGATTCGAAATTCGAGGACTTCAACAACGACGGCGTACTCGAGCTGGTACAGGCCACGGGCCTGGTCAAAGGTCACGAAAATCGCTGGCCCGACTTTGCCCAAGTCGGCGGATCCAACGATGCTTTTGTGAAATACCATTCAGTCTGGCCAAGATTTCTTGAAGGCTCCGACGTTGACGGTTCGTTCCCGAATCCGTTCTGGGTCCGCGCCGGCAGCGGACGCTACGCCGATCTTTCAGCTGACCTCTTCCCCGGTTTGCTTCCGGCCACTCGCGGCATCGCCCTGGGCGACGTTGATGGCGATGGCTACACCGAAATGGTTTACGCGAATTTTTGGGAAGACTCGGACTACATAAAAAATCAGGCGTCCGGAAACCGCTTCCTCGGTTTGCACATTCTGCATCCAGTGGCTTTCAATCCCAACGCAACGCAAACGCCGTCGACCACAACGGTTCATTCGGGCCACCCAACGTGGCGCGAGGGCACGCCGGCGATTGGCGCTTTCGTCGAGGCAGAGATCCCGAACGGAGCGCGCCAAATTCGTCAGGTGGATGGAGGCAATGGGCACTCGGGGCAACGAAGCCCCGAAGTACTCTTCGGGTTGGGGCGGACTTCGGCGAGTGAGATAAAGGTAACAATCACCTGGCGCAATCTTAAGGGCTCTCGACAACGCGAGGTAGTCTTCCTACAACCTGGCTATCACACCATCGTCCTCGGAGAGCAAGGAGGGAAATAAATGAGCGAGCCAATCAACACTCCACGCAAGAAAAGAGATCCGCGAAATGGCCTCCGCATGTCGGCGAGCTTCGCTACGCTCTTCACCATTCTCGGGCACGCGGTATTCGGTTTTGAGCAGTCGGTCGCGCAAGTCTTCGTCGCGGTGGGGTCCGGCTACATCTTCGCGCTGTTTTTCGAGTGGGTGGACGCGCGTGCAAACGGCGTGGCCCCGGCCTTCTCGGGTGGCGGCAAACTAAAGGTGATTGACTTTCTGCTTCCGGCGCACATGACGTCAATTACTCTGTCGTTTCTGCTGTACTTCAACCAGCGGCTCTGGATCGTGGTGCTTACGGTCGCTGTCGCCCTCGGTTCCAAGTACGTTTTACGCGTACGACAAAACGGCCGTCTCCAGCACTTCATGAATCCATCGAACGTCGGGATTGCGATGGCGCTCTACTTCTATCAGTGGACCGGTGCCCTGCCCTGGGCATATACCATCGAACTTCATAGTGTTTGGGACTGGCTTGTGCCGCTAATCATCGTCATGCTCGGTTTCCGGTTGAACCTGTTGTTTACCGGGCGACTCCCGACCGTCGCCGCGTGGCTGGGAACTTTCATCGTGTTCGGTCTTATCCGTGCTTGGCTGCAAAACACTCCGATCGGGACTCAATTGATCGTATTGACCGGCATCCCGAATGTGCTGTTCACCTTCTATATGATCACCGACCCGCAAACCTCGCCGTGGCGGCTAAGAAGTCAGATCCTTTTCGGGTCCGGGATTGCCTTCACCTACTTCGTGTTGCTGACGCTGCACATCCAATACATGATGTTCTATAGCGTGACGATCGTCTGCGCAATGCGGGGGCTGGGGCTTTACGCGCTTAACCTTCGCGAACGCGCGCGTGCGCCGGTTGCTGCGGCCGAACCCGCCACTGTGCGAGCAGCAGCGGCGCAAGAGGTCTAGCACGTTTGGTGTTAGGAGGTACAGTGGATGAGCAACACCGCCGTCAGCATCGCCGTTTACGCGACGTATCTGGGCGGTGCCGGCGTCGGTTTCATGTTCATCCCCAATGTGTTGCTTCAAGTTCTTGGCCTACCGCCGACCAATGACGTTTGGATCAGGCTCTTTGGTTTGCTGGCGGTCGTGTTGGCCGCGAAGGGGTATTGGGCCGCACGCAGGAACCACGTAGCCTTAATGCAGTTTGACGTCTATACGCGAACGTTTGCAGGGATTTTTATCACGATGCTGGTAGTCATAGGCCTGGCTCCGCGCCTCATGCTGATCTTAGCCGGTATAGATATTGTCGCATCAATATGGACGCAGGTGGCTATCTTTGCGGACACGCGTAGCGAGCGCACCGGGGCGACCTGATTGGCATCCGACCAGAGGCTAAGTCGGCGGCCTCCGATAGTTGGCCCGCGACATGAAGTCCACCTGTGGGGTGGCCGAGAGACGATAGTAGCGACTAATATTTGACGATGAGTTTGGGATGGAGGAGAAGAGAATCATGAGCGCTTCCACCGTGGATAGTGTCCTGAGTGCGAATAACTTGAGCTTCTATGAAAAGCTGAACACGGTTTGGCACAAACGCATGCTCCAGGTTTTTCTGTTCATTGTACTGGCGCATTGGGCCGAGCACCTGACCCAGGCCTTTCAGGTTTACTATCTTGGTTGGCCGCGACCTCAAGCCGGCGGCTTTTTGGGCTTGTTCTTCCCCTGGCTGGTCAGCTCTGAAGCACTGCACTACGGTTACGCTATTGTGATGCTGGTGGGAATCTGGATGTTGAGGAGAGGCTTTACCGGAACGTCGCGCAAGTGGTGGACTGTGGCGCTGGTGATTCAGTTTTGGCACCACATTGAACACCTGGTCCTGCAGTGGCAAGCGTTGTCACATGACAACTGGTTCGGCTCACCGGTGCCGGTGAGCTTCCTACAGATGGCGTTCCCCAGGTCACGCGTTGAAATTCATCTTTTGTACAACGCAATAGTGTTTATCCCCATGGTGATTGGCATGTACTACCACATGTTTCCACCTCAGCAAGAAGTGCCCGCGCGCTGTGCCTGCGCAGTTCGGCAAAAGTCGCTGACCCCAATGACGGCATGAAGAGGGTTCTGTTGGCTGCGAGCCTTTCGCATGACGAAGTGCCATGGGGTAACAGGTGCCGCGCGTCAGTGAGACGGTCCCATTTCGTTATATCGTGCGTTTGCGTGCTGGCCCTGTTGGTCAGTGCTTGCCAGCAATCACCCGAGTCGTCGCCATCGGTGACGATCGCTTACGAAATCTCCCCGCAACCGGCGCGCATTGGCCCGGCGACCATTACCCTGCGCTTGAGCGATCCGTCGGGCGCGGCCGTGACTGGAGCCCGGGTCACTTTAGAGGGCAACATGTCCCACGCGGGAATGAGTCCCGTCTTTAGCGAAGCTAAGGAAATTGAGCGCGGACGATATCAGGCACAGTTTGAATTTTCGATGGCCGGCGATTGGATCGTTTCGGTTCATTCGACCCTCTCGGACGGAAAGAAGCTAGAAAGCCATTTTGAGATCAAGGGAGTCCGATCGAACTAAGAGGTGTCCATTCCATCATCCCGGGTTCAACCTGAATCATTCTCCTATTGGCGGCCTTTTGATCTGCTGCGCATCCCAATCTTAGGGCGTCTACTTCACTGGCGCCACGCGCGCACGCTCCTGCAAATCCCCCTGTTCATCGCAAGCTTAGCGATGATTCTGCACGGCTTGTTTGGTCCAACTCTGGCGCCGAAGAATCTGGCAACCACGCTCTCATGGGTTCACTTTCGCGGTGCGCTGGTACTAGTGCTGCTGGTCGCGGGAAACTTTTTTTGTCTGGCGTGTCCATTCATGCTGGTGCGCAACTTCGCCCGCAAATTCTTGAAGCCGACGCGCAACTGGCCGCGACGTTTACGTAACAAGTGGCTTTCGCTGGGTCTGTTCGTTGGCGTCCTCTTCGTCTATGAACTGTTCGACTTGTGGGCTTCGCCGTGGTGGACTGCCTGGCTGATCATCGCTTTCTTTCTTGGCGTACTGGTTGTTGACGGTTTGTTCAAGCACGCGAGCTTCTGCAAGTTCGTATGCCCGATCGGTCAGTTCAACTTTGTCGCGTCAACGGTCTCTCCGCTTGAAGTCAAAGTCCGGGATGATGAAGTGTGCACTGGTTGCAAAACGAAAGACTGCATCCGCGGCCGGCGTGAGCCGGCGTCGCCATTGGTGGTCATTCAGCGCGGGTGCGAATTGGCGCTGTATCTACCGCGCAAGACCGGCAACGTGGATTGCACGTTTTGTCTCGATTGCATTCAGGCCTGTCCGCACGACAATGTTGGCATACTCAGTCGGCTTCCCGCCGAAGAGCTTATGGTTGATCCCTTACGATCAGGTATCGGGTTTTTTTCAAAGCGAAAGGATCTTGCCGCGCTAAGCCTCGTTTTCACTTTTGGCGCCTTGCTTAATGCGTTTGGGATGGTGAGTCCGATTTTCGTGTTCGAGAACTGGATCGCGGGTCTGTTCCATCTCAATCACGAAGCTCCGGTTCTTGGCTTGGTTTTTGTTCTCTTCCTGATTGTCGAACCGGTACTCATGGTCGGCTTTGCCGCCTGGCTAACCCAGGTATTCGGCGGCAGCCGCAAGCCGCTGCTGGTGATTGCCGTGCGCTATTCTTACGCATTGGTGCCGCTCGGCTTCGGCCTCTGGTTGGCCCACTACGGGTTTCATTTCCTGACCGGGCTTTATACCTTCATACCGGTAGTGCAGAGCGCAGTGGCGAGCGCGGGTACGGCTGTGCTGGGTGAGCCGCGCTGGTCGCTGGTTGGCCTCCCGCACAATGTCGTTTACATGATCGAGCTGGGCTTTCTCAGTCTGGGATTCGTGGGCTCGCTGTTGGTGAGTTATCGGCTGGCTGAATCAGAGCCAGGCGGCCATCCGAGGCGCATCTTCATATGCTGGGCCGGCGTGTCGATCATTCTGTGGGCTGTGGGGCTATGGCTCATGTGGCAACCGATGGAAATGCGCGGCACCCTCCTGGGCGGAGGTTGACACGCTCGTTTCGAGTGCTGGAGCATCGAGTTGAGGCCAGTGATTTTGACGGTGTCAGTATGGCGTTTGAACTCCACGCCTGGCTCCCGGGACGCTCCGTCGTTGGCGAGTCGCCACAGACTATGATCGTTCGTCGATTTGGTGAAGTCGTTTTGCGATCGTGCTTGCGATCCGCCTTGGCTATCACACTGTTGTTGCCCAACACAGCGCGCGCGCATGCTGGTCCGCCGTTTCCTTTCCTGATGGACCAGAAAATTGATCCCTATGTGATCTCAGTGTGGACTGATCCTGATGTCGGCACGGGTACCTTCTTTGTCATCGTTAACGCGCCCGCAAGCGGCGCCGTTCCCAACGACTTAGGAGTCCAGGTTGGTGTGCAGCCTGCCAGCGGGCGGCTGGCTGAGACTTTCTATGCGGGTGCGCGGGAAGATCTGCGCGGTCAGATTCAGTACAAAGCGCTGGTCCAGTTTGACGCGCAGGAGCTTTGGCGCGTGCGCATTCGCTTGCAGAGCACGCTAGGGAGCGGTGAAGTAATGGCCACCGTTGAAGCGACGCCGCCCGGTTACGGGTCCTGGGACCTGCTCGTTTATCTTTTGCCTTTCGTCGCAGTAGGAGTGCTCTGGTTTCTTGCGGTCATGCGCCGACGTTCGGTCAAAAGAAAGCCGCTGCAAACCTGAGCCCTCCGACGGGCGAGGATTTGCAGCTAATCCGCGACCGCCGAAGAGGCGCTTACGACCTTCGAAGAGATCGGACAATCCCAAAGCGGCCAAAGTACGCGCGCGATTGGCACAGTGGCGGTCAGACACGCCAACAGCGAGCGCCAGGTAACTGCAAAAAGCAAAAGGTCGCCGGAGCTTGCTCCGGCGACCTTTGTCCAATCTGGCTCCCCACACTGGACAATCTTCGCAACTTGTTTTTGACGCCAACGAGCGAAATGCTCAGTTTCTTCCAACAGGTGCAAGGAACATTCTGAGAAGTCGCTCGGCCTACTGCTGATCAATGCGGGCCGAACCTGGTGCGATATTCGCTTCCGTTGATGAAGCCATGCACCGCGTGGTCATAGTCGCCGGTGCTGTTCAATTCGCTCACGTATGTTGCAAATCCCCCCGCGTCCGGCTCCCTTCGCAAGAGGCTGAGATAAAGCTGCCGCACATATTCGCGATTATACTCATCAGTCGAAGAGGGATTTGAGAGTGCAGGTTTGTCTTGTCTGAACTCGGCTGACTCAATCATTCCTCGCACCACGTGGATGCGTTTGCTGTTGATGCAGGGCCAATCGCTGCCGCACGAGTTGATCTCACTGCACCAATTATTAAAGCCGGTTGAATCCGGCTCGCGATAGAGAAAGTCTATGTAGTCCTGACGAACAAAGAAGGGCGTGCTGTCGATTGGTTGCGTGGTGACGGAATCATTACTCACGATCGTTATCGTGGCTTAATTGGGAACGCCTAACGACGCCCCACCTGTTGGATTACTCAACCTGACAGTAAAGCTCTCGTTGTTTTCAACGTAACCGTCGTCGGTGATGAAGATTTGAAAGGTCCTGCTGGTCTGCCCGGCGGCAAAGCTGAGTGTACCCAAGGCTTTGGTGTAATCACCCGTTTGCGTAGCCGTGCCGTCACTTGTCGCATAGTCAACTGTAACCGCCGGCAAATCGGGGCCGGAACGGTTTACGGTGATAGTGATGGAGCCAACGCCTTCATTGACTGTCTGGTTTGACGAGTTAAAGACAAAGATGTGAGGCGGCGGCGGCACGAAAAGCGAATATAGCAATTTGTTCACAGTGTAGTAGCCACCCCAGGGGTCAGGGTCAACGACCTCGCCGTTCGTTGCGTTGTTCACGATCGCCGCGGAAACCGTGTTGGGCGACGCGGTGGGATTAGCTTCAAGATACAACGCGGCGACGCCCGCTACGAACGGGGAGGATATCGATGTTCCGCTGGCATTTATTATCGCGGTATTTGAAGTGTAATAGGCGGAAGGAATATTCGCGCCTGGGGCAAACAAATCTACCAGCCCGCCGAAATTCGACTGGGGCCATCTGTTATCGTTGATGTCCGTAGCAGCGACGTTTAAGGCGCGGGACACGCCGCCCTGCGGCGAACTGTCTCCGGTGAACCAATTGAAGTTCCCGGCGGCGATCGCTACTGTAATCCCCCATTCGTGGCGCGTCTACGAATGACTACGGCGTTTCAGCGCTGGTAGGAAAAGCTATTCTACCTTCAGTTGCCAGCATCAGACACTCGTTCAACTTCCGTGTTTGGCCACACCTTGCTTAGGCTCACTACAATACGTCTTCTGGTAGTTCAGTCAGAATATTCTACTCAAATTCGCCGAGATTGTTGTCCTCGCAAAATCTCGCCGGGCCACTGCCAGTGATTAAGTACCGGCGCCTTCCCTTCCGCTGTTAAGCTGGCTACATAACCTTTGTCTACGAACAATTCCGTTAGTTCCCAATGCGAAGCTTCCTGCGGATCATTGGTTGCGAGAAGAGTGGCCGGTTGACCCGGCGTGAGTGATACGGCAAAACTGTCCAACGGACGTGAGAGACCTTCTCCGAGCGCCTTAATGTAAGATTCCTTGCGCGTCCAGCAATTAAAGAATGCAACAGTCTGCAACCGAACGGGCAGAGCACGAAGTGTCGATACTTCTTGCTGGGAGAAAAACCGCTCGGCTATTTCAAGCACAGCAAAATCTTCTCTTAAGTGCTCAATATCAATGCCTACCCTGCGCCCTTTCGAGATGACATAGAGTGCTATGTCGTCGGCGTGTGAAACGTTAAAAGATAGTAACTGTTCTCCTGCATAACTGAGATAGGGTTTGCCATAACGTCCATAAAGAAAGTTTATTTTACGAGGCGAGATTTCAAGATAGCGGCCCAGGATGTGTCTGAGCACGCCGCGGGCAATTACAAAGCGCTCTCGATCCTTTCGGAAATAGTATTTCCCGCTTCGTTCCTCTTCCTCCGATGATAGATCATTGAGAAACAAGGCGGCCGAGGGGCCACCTTGATTCAAATAAGCACGCCACACGTGTACGTCTTCGTCCGTCAACGTCAAGCATTCGGGTGGCTCAAGCCATTGGTCCCGATTCAAAGCTGCATCCCTCATGTGAATTTCTAACGCTCAATCACCACCGCCGCGATTTGGCTCTATAAGCTTTGGCAAGGCGCCACCAGAGTGGGCACCACCGAGCACAACTTAGAACCTGTCCCAGGGTGACCCTAGTTGAAATCCCCGTCGAGGTCTTGAGCGGCATCGACTCACGACGAATTCGGGTTAAGTCCAATCCCGGCGATCCACCATTAGAAAACGGTTCACCACAAGAAGTCCGAAATCAGAAAACAAACGATTTCGCAACTATGGTTACATCACTGGATAGCGACCAAGCTACAGGTGTCATATCTTCCGCCCTTGCCAAGAAGGGCGAGTTGGAAATTTGAGGCAGCCCGTACGAACGGTCAACGAGGAGTATTTTGAACGGCTTTCCGGCTTTTGTTTTAAGCATCACGTCAACACCTTCTGCCGGCATAGCGTAGTACTGAATGCCCCAGTTCTTCACTGGTGAGCTTTGCGCAGAGTTGTTTCCTACGTTGTTCATAGCCTGCTTACCGTTGATCGAGGCGTCCAGGACTTCAACATCGGAGTCCGTATAGATCGACACAACCGGAGCATGTCTCGGCGAGGTTACGTGGAAACTGATAGTGCGCACGCCGTTTTCCGTCTGATCGCTGACCGGCTTAGCGTTAGGGCCAACGAGTTGTGCGACAGGAGCCGGACTTTTCAGGTAAGCTCTCACGCTCCGCGGGAAATACTCGGTCATGCTTCCCCGCTCCAATCCCGGGATTAGAAACTGTGCTGTCCAATCATCTGTCCGGTCATCGGAGCTGGCAAATACCGCTTTACCGGTATCTGCGTTAAGAGCATAGAAGATGTTGTTCGCCCTCGGTTGTTTATTACTGAAACCATTGAGAAAGATCCCAGCCAGAATCAGACACAGACTTGCCAACGCCAGAAGACCGGGAAGCAGCCATTTTTTTGAGTTCATGATGGGAAGGATTATTGAAACAGTCAGTCCGGTCAGTAGCACTATAGAAACGATCACCATCCACGAAGCGCTGAGGGTCAGACCCACGAATGCGTTATAAATCATCGGGCTCCACAGGATGATGCCCGGAACCGCAGCAAGAGTCAGCAGTACTTGAGATTTTGCATTGTCGGATCTTGAAAAAGAAAAGAGCAAGAGTCCAAGCAGGATGAACAGCAACGGCAGATTGAACAGGTAGCTGCCACCAGGCAGCGCGACGCTAGTCCAGGCAGACAAAATAAGCCACCAGAGCAGAGCTCCCACAATGAGATTTCGGTCGCTGACTCGTTTTCGTAAGAGGACGTAAATCGCCGACGTGGCGGCCATGGCGAGGAGCACAAAGCCTATTCGGAAAGGATTACTCTGGTAGGGCTCGGCCCATGGAATCAATCTATATGATGGTCTAGCGACACGTATTAGTCGCCACGCCAGCCAGACTGTTCCTGACGAGAGGCCGATGCCGGCCAGGAGTCCTAGAAACCCCAAAGCTATACCTGAGAGAGTCACCTCTCTCTTTCTGAAGTCTCTGACGACGACAACACCGAATATCAGAACCGTAAGCATTAACAAGGGAATGATCAAAGCGCCTGGGTAGTGAATGAAAACTGCGCCCAGGTTGAAGTAAACCGCATTGGTACTCCGGGGATGTGTCAGATCCGAGTTGCCGAACTGCCTGGCGAGTGCCAGCGCGTCCGAACCCTCATGCTGCAAGCTTTGCGGATTGATCTCCTGTATGTTGTCGAGAAGGGTATGATAGTGATTAATACCGTCGACATAAGCGAAGTTCATCCCCTCGGCATCCATCCCTTTCAAAACCGTGAAATCCGTATCGTTCGGCAGCAGCTTGTAGATCTCATAAAAGAACGAGCTCGCCAACGGACGCGATGCAGCTTTGGCAAATTGCCGGATCAAATTGCCGTTGCCGTCGCTTGTCTCGAACATCAGCACCGGGCCGCTATTACCACGAGCCTCGAAATTTAGAAACAAGCCGACATCCTTCGACCACGGATGTTCGGCGACAAATGCCTGGGCTCCGAGCAGACCGACTTCCTCGCCGTCGGTGAACAACAGAATCACATCATTCTTGAGAGGTGCGCCGGCCTTAAGCGCACGCGCAGTTTCCAGCAAGGTTACAACACCTGCACCATCATCGCTGGCGCCAAAACTAGTAGGCACTGAATCGTAATGGCAGACGAGGAGAAGCGCGCGACCGCTTTCGGTACCCTTGATCCTTGCCACAATATTTTCGACCGAGCCTGCGCTGAAAGGTGATCCCCATCTCTTGTTTACGGCAGTCGTTTGCTGTTTCTCCGGGGCGAGTCCGAGATTTGAAAGCTCGCCAAAGATATAGTCGCGGACAGCCGCGTGTGCTTGTGAGCCGATGGGATGAGGGTGTGCGCTGACAATCTCGAGCTGTCGCATAGCGCGCGCGGCGGAAAAATCCGACGCAATCGCGTTCGTTTGCAGGACTTCAACGGGTCTATTTTGGAAGTAGATAGCTAGCGCCGCGATTAACCCCAAAAGCAGCAGTAGGGTTAAAGCGATCCATGGACCAATTGCAGGAACATGGTGGACTTGAGGCCCTGAACTCTCAGATGCATGTTTGAGTGCCATTGAATATTACCTCTTAGAGTTATCGAATCTCCGGCGACAGTAGGCGCAGAGCCGCTCGCCAGCACAGGTGTAGCCATGTTGTAAAAGGGAAAGACCTTCGTGGACCTATGATTTGGCTTTCATTATCGCGCTCGCACTATCTCGCGCGCCTGCGTTCACGCGCTGGTCGTTACCAAGTGGCGGGTCGACTCTCGCACGACGGTTCGAACAACATCCGACTGCGATGTATGGATGAAGAAATGGTCGCCGGTCAGCATGTGCAGCAAAAAAGGACCGCTGGTGTGCTCACGCCAGCCTTCGATCTTTTTCTGGGGAACTTCAGTATCATCCGTCCCGCCAAAGGCAGTGATCGGACAGTCCAGACGTGCTTCGCTGGCGGACCGATAGGTCTCGCAAATTTCGAAGTCCGCCCGGAGCAGTGGAATCATCAAGGTCATTAATTCGGGATGCTCAAGCACCTGCTTCGGCGTGCCTTTGAGACGACGCAACTCCGCGATGAATTCATCTTCGGGGAGGTCATAAGTGATCATTTCTCGGTTTCTTAAGTGTGGCGCGCTGTGACCAGAGACAAAAAGCTTTAGGGGAGCAGCAGCTTTTTCCTTTAACAATAGATGCGCCAGCTCATAACCGAGGAGAGCACCCATACTATGGCCAAAAAAAGCAAAGGGTTTATCGAAAAACGGGAAGAGTGCTTCGGCGGTGGCATCGACCAGGGCTTTTATCTGGGTGAAGGGCGGCTCCCCTAACCTCTCGCCGCGTCCGGGAAGTTGCACTGGACAAACCTCGATTGTCGGCGGGAAGCTTTTATGCCAGTCGCGGTAAATCGAGGCGCCGCCCCCTGCGTAAGGAAAACAGAACAGCCGCATACTTGCATTTGGGTTTGGCTGCTGCCGTGAAATCCAGGGAGTCATTCTCACTTTTGTGGTCATGAAATTTTATGTCAGCACTCGCCTTCGCGGGTGCAGCGCATTGCTAGTTGCCTCCGGGACAGTTCAAGGCTTCTGGATGGAAGACGAAGCAATTTTAGCGAAAGCCGCTTTTCCGACCTGCCCCCAAGAGGGGCGCTAGTCACCTCTTGTAACAGATGGCCTAAGCCTACCCGTCTTGCTGATGTCGGAATCTCCGATTCTGGTAAATGCCTTCGAAAATGTCATCGAGCAGAACCGTCACGCTCCATCCAGGATAATGTCTATTAATTTTATCCAGATTACTGATATAGCAGATATGGTCTCCCGCGCGATTCTGGTCCTGATACTCATACTCCATCGGCTGGCCGCTTAAAGATGAAATCTTGTCAAACGCTTCCAGAATCGAACAACTATTGGCGCGTGCGAATTTCTGCAACTTCGTCGACTCGCTCTTCCAATGAGGTCAGTTGTTGACCCAGCGCAGCGAAGGCGCATGCTCCTCTCGTAAGGCAATCCACGAAATACACGAAGCGAAATCGTTTCGTTCGTTCGTTTCGTGGACTGTTCTTGCCGGGAGGGAAAAACCAGTGGCTGTCCGGACTGATAAGCTTACTTTTTACGCGGGAGAGCCTGCGGGCGAAGAATCAAGTGGTTTCAGGCTGATCTCAGGGCTCAGGCCCTTGCCTCGTAACCTCAACCAGTCCTTGAGCCACCGCGGCGCGGATTGAAGCAGTAGATAGAGAATGCCGCCTGCCAGCGTCCAATTGATAGCCTGCTTTACCAACATCAATCGCAAAACATTTTCGTTGCTGTAGAAGTACCAATGAAATGCCAGTGCAATGCAAATCAAATTCAGCAACGCGCCTTTGCGCAGAAGAGTTGTCGTCTTGTACCAGTAGAGACACTGGGGAACAGTGAAGAATAGAAAGATCAAACGGTAGTCAAAATTACTCATAAGCAAGAAAGATCCCAGGTAGACGCTCGCGCCGACGCGAAAACAGTTCAACTCAAATGAAGGCTCCTCTACATCAGTCAGAGCCGTGTCCGAGAGAGCTTGATCGGATTTCCTTAAACGCAGCCACACGACACCCAACAGCAACAGGAAAGCTGTTTTGGACACGACCGCTGTCAGCGAGCTGTTGCCGAGCACCGATGCAAGGAGGACATCGCTCCCATACGCTAGAAACGTGGGACGGGGGGTCGCGTTTGAGATCTGCTTTAAGTCACTTGCCGTCAGCAGGAGATAGCCGCCGAAGAGGGCGCTGCAAATAGCTGTCACCTTCAGACATTTTCTTCGTGGTAACGACCAGAATAATGTGATGCCAAAGAACGGAAAGAGCTTAGCAATGGCCGCAAGCATGATCAGGGCAGCCGAGCCTGCCAGCCTGTAACTGTTTCTTAAGTCAAACAACATCGCCGCGGCTGCGAGCAGAGCAAACATTAACAGATCTACGTTCCCGCGTTCGACGGCAAACAGCGTGACGGGCGAGAAGGCCAACAATGAAAAATAGAGCCCTTCTTTCAGCGAGAGCCCCTGCGCCAGCCGCCAGAGACAGGCAAAGAAGATCAAGGCGAGACTCAAACCGATGATGTTGGTATGTGATTGATTGATGCCCAGAGGTTCAAGCAGAAGCCAGACTCTGGGAAAATTGAACGCACGCCCCCACGGGTCGCGCACGTTGGGCTGCCAGATCTTGTCTCCTTCCAAGTGGCTTTCTAAAGGGACCGTGACTCCTCCCCGCGTGTCTGCGAACGATGGACTCATTGATGGCACGCCGAAGTTACGCCAGATCTTGAAATTTTGCGGCAGGAGGGTTGTAAACAGTAATAAGGAAAAGCAGCCCAGGATAGTCAAGAGAACTATGTAACTTCCCTTCCTTCTAGTGCGCGGCAATTTTTCAAACTGCGGGCTAACTTGTGCAAATCGTGGAAAAAGTTTATCAGCATGTCGATCAATCATAGTGGGCGCTCCTTTCAAGCCATGCCTATCGAGTAAGTTTGAGACAGGTGGGCACAGGCATCTCAGGTCTGCGTGTCGGCGCAGTGGTCAGCTCTGGTTGCGTTTTGAGATGGCAAAGCAGCGATCTGCTTCACCGGGAATTGCGGTGACGAGTTGGTTAACCAAAGAACAGCGCGTCAACCATCGGATTCGCTCTTTGAATTGACAGCAACGGTGTGCTCATCTTCAGCCCGACATGTTGTGGAGTGATGTCTTTATTCTCGGCGACTGTTTTCAATATCAGGCCAACCTCGAGCATCCAGGACAGCGCATCCGCAACGCTCGGCAAGCCCGACAGGTAAACGCCGGTCAATCGCTCAAACTTGATCAGCGGTTCTGCTCTCATGGCTTCGAGGGTTGCGACAACCGTTTCGCGGTGAGTATCCGGCACACCAATCGTGAAAGGTGAAACAAGGTCGTCTATTGAAACTGTTCCGTCGTCGTTGATGGCTACGGGGCTTGCCAGACAGAGGGTTTGTCCGGGACCTATTGGTTCAACCGCGTCGGCGCGGTCCAGCGATGACCCTGTGTAGGGAGTGATTAGCTGACGGTATAACTGATAGGTATGTAAGGTGCGCCGATAGGATGGCATCGAGCCCATCAAAGGGATACATTCCTGGAAAAACTCACGACCAAAGTCGGTCAGTGCGAGCGACTCGCAGTTTTCCTCTTTAAGTTCCATGCCATCGGCGAGGAGAGCCTCTATCGCTCGGCGGTAAGGATCAAAGGAAAATTTTTCGTGAACGTAATCGCGACTCGTGCAACGCCAGCGCCGGCGCTCGGCTTCATTACTGTTCAGCATTGAAACAATTCGACACAGGCCCTCCCACCAGTCAACTTTAATGCCTAGAGCAGAACTTGCGTAAGTGCTTACTTTGTAACCCGACTCTCCATCGTTAATGGTGTCTTTGAGTCCGCCCCAGTTTGTCCCGACTACAGGAGTTCCGCAGCCCATGGCTTCCACCTGGGCCAGTCCAAAATTCTCATCGTGATTCAGGGTCAGATTAGTCACCGCATCCGCGACACTATAGAGATCACGCAACTCGTCCGGGGCCTTACTGCCGATAAAGTGTACTCTCTCGTCAGCAACCCCGAGCTTCTTATAGAGCTTGGTCAGCGTGTTTTTCATGTTCAGCGGGAAGACGCCGAATTCCATGAAGGGATTGTCCATCGGCCTTCCGGCGATGACCAGATGAACGTTAGGAACAATTTCCTGAACGATGCTGAAGATTCTCAGGAGCGTGTGCAGGTTCTTTTCTATGCTGATGCGACCGACGTAGAGCAGAATCTTGTCGTCCGGAGCAAATCCGAGAGCCGCTTTAGCGTCCGCCCGCGCGGATTCTGCCAAAGGGTAAAAGATCGAATCGTCATAGACAAAAGGCACATATCGCAATTGCGCATTGGTAAAAAACTTTTGTGTGATCTCCATTTCCGCTTCACAGTGGCAAACAATTATGTCGGTTGACTTGAAATACTGGAGGCGGTTTCTTAGATCCGGGAAGCCACGCGTAACGCTGCCGAACGGGAACCAGATATAAGGGGTGTGTTTGCCGACGCGCTCTCTGGTTTCAAGAAACATTTCGTCCATCGTTCCCAACACGACGTCAGATTGGAGGATGAGCTCCGTGGTCATCTCCTCGCGTCTGATCTTAGAAGCGTGCAAATACTGCGGCGGGCGACAAAAGGTTTCGTGCTTGCGCAAAATTACTTCTAAACCCGAAAACAAGTAATTTAGGCTCTCGAGCATGGGTAGATCGTTGATAATTCCTATCTTCATGTTGTGCCTTTCTGACGCCATGCGGTAACGCTAAGCGGCGGTCCGCTGCCTAAGTAAAAGAGTAAGAATATGGCAGGATAAAAATGTGTGAGGCAGGCTAAGAAGCTCCGAGATCGGCTCCGGGTAATAATCAAAGCCGGGGATTCGGCGAGGCGGCACACCACTTGAGCACGGCCATCGCACTGGTCAGCTTGTGATGCGCTTGTCGAAACGCCAGACTTTGTGGGCCGTCTAAAACTTCGTCAGACACTTCAGCGCCGCGAACCGCGGGTAAATCATGTAGAAAAATCGTACCCTCAGGCTTTGACACTTGCGCCATCATCTTCTGTGTAACGGCGTAAGGTTTGAATTTGCTTGCCCAGTCGGGGTCTGTTTTTGTTACCCCCATCGTCTGCCACCGAGTTGTATAAACAACGTCGACGTTTTGCGGCAAAGAACTCGAGTCACTGTGCTGAACAACCCTTGCGCCCGATGGACGTGCCAAAGTATTTGTGCTCTCAAGGACACTTCGCGGAAGTCCATACCCATCCGGCGTGATCAGCGTAAGACTCATGCCCTTGGTCATCGCCACCGCAAGTGCAAGGGCAGCCGCAGAATTATTACCCTCACCGAGGTACAACACATGGACATCATTTAGATGTCCCAGTGCCTCTTTAATTGTGACCAGGTCGGCAATTGCTTGTGTGGGATGTTCATTGTCGCTCATGGCATTAATGATCGACATCTGGTCTTGGTTGGCTAGTGTTCGCATCTCCTCGATAGATGCATTGGTGCGAATCACGAGAAAGTCGAGGAAGGCGGAGAGCACGCGGGTCGTATCCTGAATTGATTCACCGGTGACGATCTGGAGGTCGTTTGGACCGTACGCGATAACTTGGGCTCCTAACTTCAAGGCCCCGACTGTAAAAGCGGTGCGGGTTCGAGTTGATGTTCCTTTGAAATATATCCCTGCTATTTTTCCTCTGAGCGGATGGTCCATTGCTCCCTGGCCAGCCGCGATTGCCAGCGCATCATCTATCAACTCCGATAGATCCTTTGGGCCAATATCCGCAAGTGAAAGGAGGTGTCTCATAAGGGTGTTCATTCCATCTCACGATGAACAAAACGGCTCGAGAAGAATTTGCTCACCGACGAATGTCTGTAGCAGGCAGCGGGTTTACGAGCTGCGTCAAGTAAGTCCGGGAAGGATGAGTTATCGCTGAATTAGAGGCGACAAATCTTACTCGACGCTCGCAGATCTTAAGTGCCTTGCGCGAGGCGGACGCCTTTCGAAACGCCTTTGATTGAAATAGGAGGACCGCCTTTACCAATCAAGGCGCGTGTCGCAGCAGCATTCGGACTGCTCTGCATAGTGACGTTAGGCACCTCGATGGAAACCTTACCACTGATGGAGTCTGTGCTTAATTGGGCATTCAGTTCGCCTGTGAAGCGAAGTTCGACTTGTCCGCTAACGCTGTTGATTCGGACCCCACGTTCCCCAAGCTTTGAAATACCAGCAGACAAAGTCCCGCTGACGCTTGAGACATCGAGGGAGCCCATCACTTGCCCAATCGTGACATTTCCACTCGCGCTCTTGATTTCAGCCTGTTGCTTTACTTGACCAATATCCACGCTGCCACTCACACTGCTCAACTGAAGTTGACCATCAACAGTACCAATGCTAAACGATCCGCTGACGCTGCTGACCATAATTTGCCCGTCCACGTCGCCAATCCGAACTTGGCCACTGACGCTGCGCACGGACAGATCAATTCGGCGCGGAAGCCTAAGCATTACGTGATGTCGTACATCCGGACCGAAGCCTGAGCCCGAGTTGCGCTGACGCGTCTCACCAGCGATGACCAGGCTCTGCGGTTTGTTTTCGATCCCGATCTTGAATTCTCCCAGATCGGCCCGGCTCTGCGCCGAACGCACAATGTGCACTTCTGCGACTTCAATATCTGCCGTCTCAATTTCCACTGGACCCCTGATGCTCGACACCTCAACCCGCGTGCCAGGCGCGAGTTTGAACGTCTGACGAATCTCGTCCCGCTCGCGAAGCTCGCCGCTGTCATCTCGCTTGGTTTGGGCAAAGAAGGCTGCCACGAGGGGAACCGTTATTACCGAGGCTATTCCGCCGAGTAACAAAACAAACATAGTGTGTTTCATAGCTAATTATCTCCTGTTGTCTTTGGGCACGTCGCGCGGGCGGCGCATCCGGGTTTTGTTGCGATTATTCACCGCAGGGGGTTACATGAAGGGGGAGCCGATGTGTAACGTTATTGTACCACTTGCCGCCGCCAGAGCTTCCTCAACATAAGCGCCTGCAAGAGTCGGTACATTTTCAACGTCAAGCACAAGTGCTATTCAGTGCTGGCACTAGTTGCGCGGCAGTGGCCCGTCACGCTCTACAGAGCGAACCTCTGCCCCAGCTCACGGTTAGCAAGCATGAAATCTTTAAAATTGAGGGATTTCTCCAGAAGAAACTTATCTTCCAACCCTTCGCAGATCCCGATCAACCAGTCGTAGCACACGTCCAGTCCAACGTGCTTGTAGAAGTGGACCCGTGAGAGAAAGAGGACGATGTCCCTGTAGTTCACCCGGTTGATCACGTGCTTCATGGAGGCGATCGTCGCCAAGAATTCGTCATCCACAGGCTCTCGGTCGACGATCATTGGCTCAGGGTGTGGCCGGCAGCATTCAGGATGTGTCAGGGTGGATTCAAGAGACTGACCCTCCAGACAAAAGTCGAGCACGAGAGAGATGCGAGGGCGGTCTGACAGATTGCACGCAGAGTGAATATTGTTTACGTCGAGATGCCAAACCTCGCCTTGCCTCATGTGAAAGACTTGCTCGCCCTCAGAGTGCAGCGAGTGCTCGTCGGTGCTTATGGGTACATGGAGGCGCGCGAGTTTGCTGGCATCTGATTTGAATTCAACATAGTCACGGTGCGGTATTAAGATCGCATCGCGCAGCAGGTTGGCTCTGACCATTTTCAGTTTGTCGGTATGGAAGTTCTTCTGGATGACTGAACTTATATATTCCACTTGCTGGCCGAACGGCGTCGGGATCGTTCCACCCTGCGTACCCTTGAAGAGCGTGTCTTTTTTATCTCCACTCTCATTCCATAAAACATAATTTTTCCAGGTGCCGAAGCGATACTCTGAGTACTCCTGTTTCACATCCTGAAACTCGAGGATCCTTTCGACATCTTGCCGGAGCAAGTCGTCATCGAGGTCAATCGTACTGATGATTCGTGAATTCATAACGAGATCGTCCTTTTTTTGAAGTAAGTAACGGTTTTGTCACTCCGAAGTCGCCAGGAGAGGCGGCCCACACGCCAATCTGGGTCGTCGCCGGCTAGTGGCGGTCAATATGAAGTGGTTCTGGTCGGCAAGGTTGAAACTTCGAAGAGGATTTGGATTAAGTCTATGGGAAGAGTGCTTCGGCTGCGGGAGCGATCTTTGGGGCGACACGCGCCTGTCGACCGTTTGAGATCGTCAATCTCGCTCGATCCACGAAGCGGGAAAGAACTCCCCGATGAAGGTCCCCATCATGCGCTGACGAGCAAGCTCACAAACGTGTTCGCCGACTGCGAGATCGAGCACGCCCAACCCAAAAGGGCTGAATACTACTGTTTGACCCGCCTTTGCCCTGACTGGCGCGAGCCCCAATAAAATATCGGCGAGGTTGCACCTAATAAAATCTCGATGGCCGACAAGCTGTTCGGCCAGATGCAACGAGGTGTTAGCACGACAGACGTGGCTCACGTCATCAGCCACGTTGTCACATGAGAGGATTACCTCGGGCGATAGGTCGCGCAACGAGATGTGCAGAATGGTGGTGTCCGGTGGACAGGCCGATAGGTCAGACAGATATGGCTTGGATGCGGTTGTCGCAAAGGATATAAGCCGACACTTTTTCAGGACGGTGTTGATATCCGTCTCTGTACAAATCTCGACCTGGTGGAATGTGTCTAAGCATTTGTTCTTGAACTGCACGGCCCGGGCATTGACAATGTCGAAAACCATGAAAGTCTGCATTTCCGGACATGCAACGCGAAGCGATTTTACAATCTCGAAATTTATCAAACCGGCGCCGATTATTCCGACAGGGCTATGGTCATCACTGTTGTGGAAATACTGAGCGGCCAAAGCCGCGCTGGCGGCGGTTCTCTTTGCACTGATTATAGATCCCTCGATGATTGCTTCCGGCCTTCCGGTAACTGGCGAATTTAAGATCAGCACCGCCGACGCGCGATCCATTCCCCGGTCGCGGTTTCGCGGAAACGAAGAAACCCATTTGACTCCAGCTACGCCAAACTCCTGACCTAGATACGCGGGCAGGGCAATGATTCTATTACTCTCATCATCGGGAAAATGTACAAACGTAGAATGGGGTAACGAGCTATCTCCCTGGGCGTGGGCTATATAAGCCTTTTTGACAATGTCGATTAGAGCCTTCTCTTGACCATTGAGCAGGGACGAAATTTCGTGTCCTTTCAAAATCAGTATTTCGCCGTCATTCATACCCGTACATCTCCAAGAGTTAGCTTGTGAGTTTTCTCGTCCTTACCTTACGGATGTTGAGGGGCAGGAAATTGCGCTAAGACTTTTTTCTTTCGGATGGGACTAACTCAAGCAATCGCAACTCGAAACAAACCTTTCGAGCATTCCCAAAATCCATTCGTTCACTTTTGCACGACTTCCGTTCGCAACGCCTCCGGCAGCAGCAAAGTACCTTGCTCTGAGGTGTCCACGCGGTAATGCTCTCGAGAGGCCCTAATAATCGCTGGTGTCGTGGATTTGGTTTGATCTTTCACGGCGAGTTCTACCTGACTTGCCAAGGCTTCGACCGTCGCGTTCTCGAAGAAGCTCCGCAATCCCACTTCCACTCCAAACCTCTTCCGCACCGCTGACATCATTCGGGTCGCCATTAACGAGTGCCCTCCCAACTCGAAAAAGTTGTCATGGGCTCCCACTTGCTCCACCTGCAGAACTTCTGACCAGATCTCCACGAGCAAGTGTTCGGTCGTCGTGCGCGGCGCCACGTACACCGCTTCCAACTCTGGTCTGAAGCTCTCGGGCGCTGGCAGCGCCCGGCGATTTACTTTGCCGTTAGGCGTCAGCGGCAATTGCTCCAGGAAGACAAAAATCGAAGGCACCATGTACTCCGGCAAGCGCTCCTGCAGGCTGCGACGCAACTCAACCACTGTTAACTCTTGTTCGTCGCTCTCCGCCGCACGCACAACGTACGCTACTAACCGCTGGTCCTCTCCTGCTTCGCCTCGGACCACGACCACTACTTCACGTACTCCATTGTGTCGTCCCAGGGCTTCCTCAATCTCTCCCAGTTCGATGCGGTAGCCGCGTATCTTCACTTGATGGTCAGTTCGTCCGAGGAATTCGATTTCGCCACTCTCAAGGTACTTCGCCAAATCTCCGGTACGGTACAATCGCGCCCCAGCCTCACCGCTGAGAGCGTCGGGAACAAACCGATCTGCCGTCATCTCCGGCCGGTTTAAGTAACACCGTGCTAGTCCAACGCCACCGATGTAAAGCTCCCCTACCACACCGACGGGTACGAACCCCATCGCCTTATCCAGAATATAGACCTGCGTGTTTGCCAGAGGTCGCCCGATGGTCGGCTGACGTTGGCTGCCGCGCTTAACGACTTCTCCGGTCGTGTATGTTGTGTATTCGGTCGGGCCGTAGAGGTTGCGAACGAGGCTGACGTTGGTTTGTGAATAAGTCTCCTGGACCAGGCGATTCTTCAACGCTTCACCCGCCAGGTTTATGGTCCGTACGCCCTCACCAACAACTTTCAGCCGCAGCAATTCAGCCATTGCAGAAGGCACCGTATTGATCAAAGTAACTCGCCCGGCCGCCGAGTGCGTGGCGAGATGCAGAGCATCATCGGCGAGGATAACTGCGCCGCCGCAGATGAGCGGTGAGAAGATCTCAAAGACTGAAAGATCGAAGCAGATGGAAGTGGAAGCAAATACTCCGGCCAGTTCCTTTGCCGAGAAGGTATGGTTTGCCCAGTGAAGAAAGTTGATAACGCAGCGATGCTCGATGGCGACACCTTTGGGCTGGCCCGTAGAACCAGAGGTGTAGATAACATGAGAGAGATTCTCAGGCGCCAGCGAGCTACGTGGATTCTCGCAGCTCTCTTGCGCAATCAAATCCATTTGACTGTCAAGGCTTACTACCTTCGCCTTGTGCCGCGGTAAAGTTACTGCCAACGCTTGCGAAGATATCAGTACCGCCGCACCGGTATCTTCCATCATGAAAGAAAGCCGTGCTGTTGGGTAGGCCTGGTCTAAAGGAAGATAAGCGCCGCCGGCCTTGAGAACGGCCAGCATGCTTACGATCATCGCCGGCGAACGCTCCAGCAGTAAGGCGACCCGAACTTCGGGCGCGACTCCCAACCTTTGAAGATAATGCGCCAAACGGTTGGCTCTAACATTCAATTCCCGATAACTCAAATTACCGTCTTCAGACACCAGCGCAACGGCGTCGGGAGTCTTCTCCACTTGCTCCTCAAACAACTGGTGCAGGTAAGAGGTGGAAGGGTATGCCGCCGCGGTGCTATTGAATTCGTAAAGCTGGTGGCGCTCCGCTTCTGTCAAGATCGAGATTGCGGAGATCGGCCGCTCTGCATTCTCGACGATGCCTTCAAGCAATACCTGAAAATTGGTCACCATGCGCTCAATGGTATTGGCGTCGAATATGTCAGTGCTATATTCCCATCTGCCGGTGATGCCATTATCAGTCTCCGTCAACTGCACAGTGATATCGAACTTGGCTGTCCCGCCGTCGGTTTCTTCCAGTTGCAGTTGCACTCCACCCAGCGTCAAGTCATCACCCGGGCTGTCCTGCAATGTAATCATGACTTGAAACAGCGGCGTGCTATTCAGGTCACGTCCTAACGGCAACGATTCGACCAGAGTTTCAAAAGGCAGGTCCTGATGTGCATACGCTTCCAGGGCAACCTCGCGTACCCTTCCCAGATACTCTCTGAAATTCGGATCTCCACTGAGGTCTCCCCTCATTACCAGCATGTTTACGAAAAGCCCGATGAGGCCTTCAATCTCAGCGCGATTGCGGTTCGATACGGCGGCGCCAACCATTACGTCGGTTTGTCCCGTGTAACGCGAGAGCAAGACCTGGAAAGCGGCCAGTAGCACCATGAACAGCGTCGCCCGCTCTTCCTGACCGAGCGTTCTTAGCGATGAGACCAGAGCCGGAGAAAGTTCAAACGAGCGGTATGCACCAAGGACAGTGCGAACAGACGGGCGGGTTCTGTCACTCGGTAGATTCAAAGCCTCGGGAGCATCTGCCAGCTTTCCCTTCCAGTAAGACAGTTGCTGCTCCAACTCCCCACCTTGAAGCCACTGGCGCTGCCAAACCGCGTAGTCAGCATACTGAACGGGTAACTCTGGCAGGGGCGAGTCATGATCACTGTAAGCCTGATGAAGCGCACTCATCTCACCGATCAACACGTCAATTGACGAGCCATCAAACACGATGTGATGAACAGTCAGCAGCAGCATATGCTCCAGCGGACCCAACCGCAGCAGCGTAAACCGAATTAACGGACCACGACTTAAATCAAAAGGTTGCTGCGCTTCGGCCTTCGTTAATCGCATTGCCTCCACCTCCCGCTCACTTGCAGAGAGGCTACTCAAATCAATCAAAGGAAGATGAAAGAGCTCAGCCGGCAAAACCAGCTGCACCGGTTCATCGTCCTCAATCACAAACGTCGTTCGCATAACCTCGTGACGCCTGATGATTTCATTGAGGCTCCGTTCCAACGCGTTTATGTTGAGGTCACCCGTCAGTCGCGCGGCGGCAGGCATGTTGTAGGCAGTGTTGTCAGGCTCCAGTTGATGCAAGAACCACAAGCGCTGTTGTGCAAATGAGAGGGGCGGATTTGTTAGCCTGGACACTGGCTTAATGGATGGACCATGCGAAAGATGGGTGGCCTCTACGGCGAGTTCGATGCGACTTGCCAATCCGGCGATCGTCGCTTCCTCAAAGAAACTCCGCAATCCCACTTCCACGCCAAACCTTTCTCTTACCTGCGACATCATTCGCGTCGCCAGCAATGAATGTCCGCCCACCTCGAAGAAGTTGTCTTCCACACTCACCTGATCCACTCGTACGATCTCGCGCCACAGCTCCGCTACTGCCGCTTCCGTTTCCGTCCGTGGCTCGATGACTTCCACGCCACTGCCGGACGCCGGCTCTCCGCAGGCCAGCAGTGCCCGCCGATCAACTTTGCCATTGGCCGTCAGCGGCATCACGTTCAGCATGACGAAGGCTTGGGGCACCATGTACTCGGGCAAACGCTCTCGAGTCCACGCGCGCAGTTCGCCCGCTATCACCGTTTGCTCCTTTTCACTTACTAAGAAGGCGATCAAGCGCTTCTCGCTGCCATCCTCATCGCTAACCATTACTATCGCTTCGCGCACGTTCTCGTGCTGGCGCAGAACTGCTTCTACTTCGCCTAACTCGATGCGGTAGCCACGGAGCTTGATTTGATTATCGATTCGTCCGATGTATTCCAGGACGCCTCCGTCGCGGAAACGCGCTAAGTCGCCAGTCCGGTAGAGGCGCCCACCGCATGAGCCGCTAAAGTGATCGGGAACGAAGCGTTCAGCAGTCAATTCCGGACGCTCCCAATAGCCGCGCGCTAAGCCGTCGCCCGCCAGGTAAAGCTCGCCGGTAACACCGGCTGGTACGGGTTGCCCTGCGCTATCCAGCACGTAAACCTGCGTGTTCGCCAACGGTCGACCAATGGCCGGCGTTCGCTCTTCCCCTCGCGGTATCAGGGCGAAGGTTGAGTAAGTAGTGTCCTCTGACGGACCATATAGATTGATTACCTGCTTGACCTGCTTCACCCCGTATAACTGATCGACTAATTCCCGCGACAATGCCTCGCCCGCCAGGTTCACTGTCTCCACTTTAGCCGCGAGAGATCCGTTGCGTACCAACTCGGTCATCGCCGACGGCACTGTGTTCACCAGGGTCACTTCCAAGGCTTCGGGCAGCGCGGGCAAATGCAAAGCATTCTCGGCCAGAATCACCGTGCCACCCCAACTCAATGGGACGAACAACTCGAAGACCGACAGGTCGAAGCTAATCGAGGTCGAGGCCAGCACGCCGGCGAGTTGCGCTTGGGTAAAATACTCCCCGGCCCACTGCACCATCGTGACAGCGCTGCTGTGGTTGATGACAACACCTTTGGGTGTGCCCGTTGAGCCGGAGGTGTAGATTATGTAAGCCATGTTCTGCGACACGGCCGAAGGTAAGGGCGCAGTCTGCGGCTGACGGGCTATGGCTCGACGATCGCGCTCCAGACAGACGACCTGCGACAGGGCACTCTCGTTCGTTAATTTCTCTGCATCATGAAGAGAGACGAGCTCATCGGCCAGGTCCAGCAGACTGTCTTCAGTTACCAGAATGCTTGCGCGAGTGTTCTGCAGCATAAAAAGGAGGCGCTCCGACGGGTAGGTGGTCTCGAGCGGCAAATAAGCGCCGCCGGCCTTGAGCACGGCGAGTAACGCGACGACCATCTCCACGCGACGCTTGAGCAGTAGGCCAACGAAGACTTCGGGACCCACGCCTAAAGCGCGGAGGTGATGGGCGAGTTGGTTGGCGCGGAGATCGAGTTCGGCGTACGAAACCTTTTGGTCGTTGAAGATGAGCGCGATCGCCTCAGGCGTCCGTGCAGCCTGTACTTCAAACATCTGATGAAGACAAATGTGCTGAGGGTAGGAAGCCGCAGTCTGGTTCCAATCAAACAGGATTTGACTCTTTTCGGCCGGTGTCAGCAGCGGTAGTTCGGACAAGCATTGCTGCGGCTGGGTAACAATGCCATGCAGCAACGTCTTCAGATGTTCGGTCATTTGAGCAATGGTCGCCGCTTGAAACAAGTCAGTGTTGTACTGCAGAGAGGCGGAAATCGTATCTCCCGCTTCAACCATGACCAGCGTTAAGTCGAACTGCGAGATTCGTTGTTCTAATGCCATGGACTCAAGCTCGAGAGCGCCAAGTTTCACACGCGCTCCGGCTTCGCCGAGCGAAAATGCCGTCAGTCCCTCTTCGTTAAGCAGGTGCGCCTTTTGCAAAATAAACATTACCTGGAAGAGCGGCGAGCGGCTGGACTCACGTTCCGGCTGCAACCGCTCGACCAGTAAGGGAAACGGATAGTCTTGATGCTCGAAAGCTGATAGCACCGTCTGTTTCGTCTGTTCGAGAAATGACGTGAAGGTAGCAGCGCCGGAAGGATTAGCACGTAGCACAACTGGGTTAATGAAGTAACCGATCAGACCCGCCAATCCGTTTTGATTGCGGCCTGAAGTCGGGGACCCGACCAAAATATCTTCCTGTCCGGTGTAGCGATAGAGCAGCGTTTGAAAGGCGGCGAGTAAGGTCATGTAGAGAGTTGCGCCGTGGGCGCGACTTAGATCTTTAAGACCACGAGTGACCTCTTCACTTAATTTGAACGCTTGAGAACTACCAACGAAAGTCTGCATAGGAGGACGCGAGCGAAAAATGGGCAGGTTAAGCGCAGGCAGCTCACCTTTTAACTGTTCTTGCCAATACGCCCAGAGCCTTTCACCTTCCGGGCCGCTCAGCATTTGTTCCTGCTCGTGTACATAGTCGGCGTACTGAAACAGATGTGAAGGCAGATGCGCAGAAGATTCCGCCACCGCCGCCTCATACAAAATGCCAAGCTCATTTGTCAGGATCGACAATGACCAGAAGTCCGCAATGATGTGATGGACCACTAGAAGGATTACGTGATCTTTCTCCGCGCGCGCAAACAGGTGGACACGAAGTAATGGCCCCCGTTCCAAATCAAAGCGACGGTCAACTTCTTCTATCAGCCGAGTATTCAAAGCCGCTTCACTCAATCGCGAAGCGTCAATCTCCTGAAAGGAGATCTCGGCGTGGTCAAGTATGTGCTGAACCGGTCCGTCTTGATCAGTTCTGAAAGAAGATCGCAGCGATGGATGTCGATCCAGCAACTGTTGAAATGCGCGCCGCAAGGTGGAAACGTTCAAATCCGAGACGATGCGAACGACAGTCGCGACGTTATAAGCCGCGCTTTCAGGCGCCAGCTGATAGATAAACCACAGCGCTTGTTGTCCACGAGAGAGGGGATGTTCGGAGCCAGTCGTCCGAGTGTTCAGGGCAACGGGTGTAGCCCTCAGGGTGGCCGCAACCAGTTGAGTCTGGGCAGCGATTTCGGCAATGCTCGCACTCCGCAAGAGCGACGCCATCGGCAGGATAACGCCGAGCCCCGCTTCGATTCGATGCGTTAACTCGATGGCCGCCAGAGAATCAAGTGCATAGTTTGAAATCGGTCGGTTGATTTCAATGTCGGACGTACGGACTCCCAACTTAGCTGCCACCTCAGCTTTGAGCCACGCCTGGATTGACTCGATACTTTGCATGTCTGGTTCCGTGGCGGACGTTTCGCCTTCGTTCTCCGGCAGTGAAGTCATCTCCCATTCGATCACGGTATTGAGGCTCTTGGACAGGAACCCTTCGCGACAGGCATGCCGCTGAATTTTGCCGCTGGAGGTTTTGGGAATGCTTCCGGTCTTGAGTAATAGCACGGCATGAACCTGCAATTCATGCTCGTCGACAACCGCTTCCTTGATAGCCTGGATTACCTCATCGCCATTCAGTTGACGTCGAGAATTTACCTCCTGGGCCACCACCAATTTTTCCTCTCCGTCCAGTTCAATCACAAAAGCTGCTCCGCCACCGAGGCGTAAAGCAGGATGGCTCTGCTCCACCGTCCGTTCGATATCCTGCGGGTAATGGTTGCGCCCGCGAATGATGATGAGGTCTTTGAGTCGTCCCGTAACAAAGAGATTTCCGTCCAGGAGAACTCCCAAGTCACCTGTGCGCAATAGGGATTCTGCGCGCACTTGGGAGAGGTGAGACTGGAAGCTGCGCGCTGTTTCTTCAGGCTGATTCCAGTACCCTTTCGTCACGTTAGGCCCCGACACGCAGATTTCCCCGATCTCGCCCGGCAAGCACTCCGTCAGCGTCTCAGGATGATAGATATAAACCTTCTGCCCCGACGGCGGTGGTCCGCAACTCACCAGTTGGAGTACTCCATCTCGGCCTTCAGGCACTTCCGCCACTGAATTGTTTTGCAGTGCTTTCACCGACACCGTCTTCACTAATGGCTCGTTGCGCGTTTGATCCTGACTCGACACCAGCAGCGTTGCTTCGGCAAGACCATAGCAGGGGCGAAAAGCCTGCAGGCGAAAACCGCAGGGCGCAAATGCCTCTGCGAAAGCCGTCATCGTCGCAGCGCGCACCGGCTCTGCTCCGTTGAAGGCTACTTCCCAACTGCTCAGGTCAAGCAACTCGCGTTGTTCAGACCTGATCTTGCGGACGCATAGTTCGTAAGCGAAATTCGGGCCGCCGCTCGTGGTTGCTCGATAGCGAGATATGGCGGACAGCCACCGGAAGGGATTCTGTAGAAAGGCTATGGGCGACATCAGAATGCATTGCCCACCCACGTAGATTGGCTGCAACACATTTCCGATCAGGCCCATGTCGTGGTACAGAGGTAACCAGCCAACAATTATCGATTGCTGCGTCTGGTGGAACACTTCCTGAATCATCCGTTCATTGGTGAGCAGATTCCCATGCGTCACCATGACCCCTTTCGGCGTGGAAGTGGAGCCCGACGTATATTGTAGAAAAGCCAAATCATCGCTACCGATAGATGGTCTTCGCCACAGCTGAGCCATTTCATCCGGGATAGTCTCCGTGGCGAGCCAACGCAGTTTCTTCAATTCCGCGCATTGAGAGGTCAGCGCATCCACTTTTGAAAGCAGCAGAGACGTGGTTAATGCCAGCGTAGACTGGGCATCGGCAGCAACCGACTGAAGCCTGAGCAGTGAGCGGTTCTGACGCGGGGGGTAAGCGGGAACCGCGACGGCTCCTGCATACAGACATCCCCAAAAAGCGCTTATGTACTCAAGTCCAGGCGGATACAGCAACAACACACGCTCACCGCATGCATTCATCGATTGCAACCGCGCGGCAACGGCACGCGCCCGTCGATCCACCTGTTCATAAGTGAGAGTGATCTCTTCAGATTCGCCGTCACTCAGAAAGGTGTAGGCTTTCTCAAGCGGTTGCTGCTGGGCTCGCCTTTGAAGCAGTTCGATCAAATTAAGAGGCTCGTTCGTCATCATAAGTAATTTAGGAATTGTTTGTTTCAAAACCACAAGGAGGGATGGTCTAACTACCGGCGTTATGCCGAGAACACTTTTGCTGGATCACCAGATGGGGCCAGAAGAGTTGGGCGCGAAGGAGTTTTAGGGTGGAAAGCGTTTATCTCGTTCCCATTGTTAGCGGTTGATTAATTCAGTCATGCCCACCAGGATTCGGCGCGCCCCCTGGTAAGGTGCGCGTCCGTGCGCGGCGAGAATATTATCGAGCATAAGAATATCTCCCTGCTGCCACGGGAAACTCCTGGTTTCTTGCCGGTAGGCAGCGCGCAACTCTGCGAGGGTTTCCGGTTCAATCGGGGAGCCGTCCCCGTAATAAGTGTTGGTCGGAAGGTCCGCTTCCTTCTCAAACCCGGCGAGCAAGCCTTCCCGGAGGGACAGTTCGAGCGTAGAGATGTGAAAGAAGGTCGCATGATTGAACCAGACGGTCTCTCCGGTGTACGGATGTTTGATGACGGCGGGCAGAACCGCGCAAGTCCTCAACCGGCTATCACCCGTCCACTGCATCTTGATTCCATTTCGGTGGCCATTTTCTTCCACCACCTTTTTGTCGGTCGTCTGAAACGCTGTCTGCCAGTCAAGGCCGAATCCATCGCCGTAGTTGCGCACGTACATCCATTGTTTTTCGATGAAGCGATGTCGCACCTGGGCCGAAATTCGCTGGTAGACGTTCCTACAATCGGCTATCGGTGTCTCACCTCCCTGGATCGGAGGCGTTTCACAGAAGAAGAAAATCTTCAGATTGAAGTTTCGCTTGTAAGAGTTTTCGTTATGCACAAAGATGCTTTGGCTCGCCGGATAGTCTGTCGAAGTGTAGATGTTGCTGCTGGTCACGCGGCTGCGCGGCGATGAACGCTCGCTATATTCCAACGCTTCGCCGGAAACCGTCGCGATGAATCGTTCAAATTCATCGGGTGTTCTGAGGCTGAAATTTCGGAAAAGAATGCCACCGTGCTTGGACAAGCGATCGTGGACATAACCCTTGTTGTCGACCGCCCAGGCAATCAGGTCAATTCCCTGGCTTCCAGGCGTTATCATCAACGGCAGCCTGCATCCGGGAAACAATGGTTCAGCGTTAACCAAGCTCTCTTGGGAGATTCTCACGAGTTTGCGCTTTATGGCGCCGGGGCTCTTGATGCGAGCCTCTTCATTTTGTAGCTCACTCATGCTCCAGGCCTTTCTCCTTTTGATTGGCTGCCAGCCATGCTGGTTCGCGATTTGAGTTTTGACTGCATCTAATCGCGAGAGTCTTTCGAGTAATTCGCATTTCCGCTGCGGACGACAGTCATCACGCCACAGCTAGTTCCGCGTATGCCTCGTCGATGCTCTCCCAACGATGGGCCAGATCCCCGAAGTTTTCGCGCACCCAAGCGTCTGAGTAGATGGTATCAAGATATCGCTCGCCGCGATCCGCGAGGATCATCACGCAATTCGCGCCATCAGAAATCTCATCCCTAATTTGCTCCACTGCCATGACCACTGCCCCTGACGAGCCTCCGGCGAGCACCGCTTCCGTCTTCATTAAGCGCCGGCAACCGATAATGCAATCCAGGTCTGAAACGTGTATTACCTTGTCAGCCAGATCATCCTGAAACAGCGCCGGTTTCAGGGCCGCGCCATGACCCGGTATGAGGCGTTTTCGTTTGCCGGAACCGAAGATCACGCTGCCGAGAGCATCGACCGCGCAAACCGTAGTCGGCAGCTTCTCCGCGCGAATGTATTCAACACAGCCACGCAACGTGCCGCAGGTGCTGGTCGCACAGAAGAGATAATCAACCCTGCCCTCCAAGCTCGTCGCAATCTCATGCATGGTTTGATGGTGTGAACTTGAATTCGCTTGATTGGCATATTGGTTGGGACAGAAGCTATCTTTGATCCTGGCGTGTAGTTCCCGGACGCGTTCGATACGTGCACGTAAGAACTCACCATTCCCTAAGTCCGGAGTCCGAATTATGTCAATTTCCGCCCCGTAGGTTTCCAGCAGACGGAGATTCCGTCTCGTTGTTTTCACATCCACGACGCAGATAAGTCGCAACCCAAGATAGGCGCAAACTTGTGCCAGGCCGATGCCCATATTTCCCGAGCTCGACTCGATGATTGTCGTTTCGGGAGTTATCAGACCTGTTCTGATGCCATGCTTAATGATATTGATGGCAGGTCGATCTTTGATGCTTCCGCCCGGATTGCATGCCTCCAACTTGGCGAAAAGCTGGAAGGAGACGTCTTTCAGGATCTTGTCCAGCCTGACCAGCGGCGTGTGCCCTATGGTTGATAAAATACCCTGGATCATAAATTCCTTCCGAGTCTATGCGACTTCGCGTGCGTTAAGAATGGCCTGAAGCACCGGCTCTAAAACTTGTACTTGAGTCCGTGGTTGTTGCTCGCTTGAGCTGCTGAGCGACGCAGATGAGACGTTGGGCTTGTGCCGGTTTAGTCAGATAGGCTGTCTAACAATTCTGGTGGGTTGAGCTTGGCCCGCCGTAAGGAGAAAAGATCCTAATACGTTTGGCAGGGCTTGTGCGAAGATTACGAACGACCCTTGAGCACCTTAGACGGAGGCGGCTTCTGCCAACTGAGTCAAACCAGGAAAGGACGTTCCACCTACGGACGTAGGAACAGACTGAAGAATAATTTCCTTTTGTCCAAACAGTCTTTCGGAAATAATACCGCGACTTTTGCATTCAGCCACCACTTTGTCCGATTCAACAATCGGGCGTGATTGCTCCGTGTATTGTATCGAAGTCAGGAATGTCAGCCACGGTTCCATTCCCATCGCATAGATATACACCTGTTTCGCATTTAGCTGAGTAACGATGTCCATTCCCTTCCCGTGGTCTGAACCATCCAATCTTCTTGATTGATCCATCTTCCTTGCCAGGGGACTGGTTAACAGCGGCCCATACAACCAGGTAAGCGGTCCACCTTCGCACTCCATCCCTAAAAAGAATGCGTCAACATCGCCGGTCGCAGAGTGGATATGACGATAGAGGATCGGCTCGATATTGTTTGAATCAGCCGCGCATATTACTTTCCGGCCTTTGAGGTTCACCAGGTATGCAAGTTTTGTTTTGATGTTAAGGTCGGCATGCTCGCCCATGAAGGGCAAACCGGTGATCTCACCCCCGTCAATACGAACACTCTCCATCTCGTCGAGTTCCAGCACGTTTCGAAATCCGATGTTCTTCAGGATAAATTTCAAAGAGGGATCCGCCAGCCCGCCACCATTATTCTTGGGAACAACGATGTGCTTGATTTTATGGCGCAACTGCAACAGCGATTCAAACATGCAGTGATCCTGATGACTATGTGTAATCAAAACATAGTCGATGACTTCAGGCAGGTCTGCGTAGGTATAACGTTCGACTCCGTTGTCGTACTTGTAACTGATCAGCGGATCGAAGAGGATGCTGGTGTCTTTGGATTCTATGAGAATGCAGGCGTGGCCGAAATAACGGATTCTCACCTCGTCGCCGTTATATCTGGAAGGTGGGGGCGGGGCCTCGCTTGTTAGTAATGACAAAAACAGCTCCTCATCAGTCTCCGGCACCTGCAATATTTCTTTGATGTAGTCGAAGGTCTGTGGCTCTGTCTTCATCTTGAAGAGATCATCGAGCCCCGCAGAACGAAACGGAATATTCAGGTAAAGCTTGCCGCCCTCGCCCAAGTTAGGCGTGCTCAGGGCGAAGGCACGTTCATCCCGATCAACTAGTGAGAGGGCAATACTCTGTGAAGCTTCGACATAATAACGACTCTGATACAGCAGACCCTCGATAAACCGAATCGAAGGATTGTTGTTCAGGTCATAAATAAGTTCGACGTATCCCTTCAATGGTTCGGGGACTCTATCGTAAAGAGGTTCAAGCGAAAATCCGCTTGCGTTGGCGGCCAGGGTTGTATTAAGGCTCTGAATCGCTGTCGCCAGTTCCAGCAAAGGAGCCAGGTCTTTACTTGTCTTCTCGATCAGTAACTTAACGGCCGGAGCCTTGTCCGCATCGCAGTCGATGAAGGGCCCGCCCCTCATCGCCGGATTCTTAAGCGCTGCAACGTGTATCTGCGACGCGGCAACGAATGATTGCATGATCTTCAAATGCTTGACCGTGTACATCGCGGCCGTCGCGGGTGAAATAAGAGAGGGCCATGCATACCACTGATTGCACAAAGGCTCGACCAGCACATTTTGCTTGAGATATAAAGGTTTGCTTCTCATTGTTATCTTCTCCGTCCGGCGTCCTCGGGGCGCCATCAAAACTAGCTAGCTTTCGCCAGCATTGCCTGAGCATTTTCGTCGGATGTGTCTTCCAGCTCCGCCAGCAACCTGTTGAGTTCAGAGCTGTCGGCCTGCTCTGCTTGAGTCTGCACAATGGCTGCAGCCAACTCGGCCAGCGTCGGCTGATCGTAGATAACGCGAATCTGCAGATCCAAACTGAATGCTTTGTTCAGTCTTGACAGGAGTTGAATGGCGAAGATCGAGTGCCCACCAAGATGGAAGAAATTGTCGTTAACGCCAACACGCTCGACCCTGAGCAATTGCGACCAGATGCCGACAATCGCCTCCTCGACGGCATTGCGGGGTGCGACGTAGGTTTCCTCCGGCTCGCGGGTCAACTCTCCAGGCAGGGGCAGCGCACTCAGATCAACCTTGCCATTTTGTGTAAGCGGGAGATTATCAAGCAGCACGAAGGCGCCCGGCGCCATATAGTCCGGTAGAAACTTCTTGACATGGTCACGTAACTCGCCCGCCGTGATGCTCTGCCCTTGAACACCGACGATATAGGCGACCAGCTGCTTACCGCCTGTCTCTTTCTCGTCGCGTGCCAGGACGACCACCTGGCGCACCTGCTCGTGCTGATTCAGGATCGCTTCGATCTCTCCTAATTCGACACGGAAGCCTCGTAGCTTCACTTGCTTATCGGTCCTTCCCAGAAACTCGATGCTTCCGTCAGGCAGATAGCGGGCGAGATCTCCCGTTCGATACAAGCGCTCACCAGGCTGCGAACTGTGAGGATGAGGCACGAACTTTTCAGCCGTCAAAGTAACCGCGTTCGCATAGCCGCGTGCGAGTCCATCGCCGGCAATGTAAAGCTCGCCTGGCACCCCGATTGGCACTGGCTGCTGCGTCGCATCAAGTATGTACACCTGCGTGTGGGCAATCGGGTAGCCGATGGGAACTGATGCGTCCCTGCTTCCTGCCTGGATTGAGTAGCAACAGGTGAAGGTTGTGTTCTCGGTCGGGCCGTAGCCATTGATCAAACGGCAGTCGCCATTTGCGGCCAGGAATTTTTCGACATGCGCGGCGGAGAGGACATCACCACCGGCGAGTACTTGACGTAATGGCATGAAGTCTTCAACTCGCTCATCCACCATTAAGTTGAACAGCCCAGCTGTCAACCAAAGCGTCGTCACGCGATGCTGCTTAATCACTTCGCCTAGTTCTTGCAGGGACGGCGGGTGCGGCGGCATGACCACTAGTCGAGCGCCGTTGAGCAGGCTTCCCCAGATTTCAAATGTCGAGGCGTCGAACGATAAGGGAGCTAACTGAAGAAAGACCTCCGTGGGGCCAAAGTCGGCATACTGCTTCTGTTTGACCAAACGCACGACACCTCGGTGCGCGACGCTGACCCCTTTGGGCTGCCCGGTCGAGCCTGAGGTGTACATGATGTAAGCGAGATTGTCCCTCGTCGTCACGTGGGCTGGATTCGTTTCTCTGTGAGCGCTGATCAACTCCGCGTCCGAATCAAGGACTACAGTTTGGCCCGGGTATGAAGACAAACCCTTGAACGGCACTGTTTCTGTTATTAGGACGGATACTTGAGCATCGGCGATCATAAATATGAGACGATCGAGCGGATACTGCGGGTCTAATGGCACATAAACTCCACCTGCCTTGAGGATGCCGAGCATTCCGACCAGCATGTTGATAGAGCGTTCGAAGCATAACCCCACGGACACCTCTGCGCTGACGCCCAGGGTGCGCAGGTGATGTGCAACCTGATTAGCCCGCTTGTTCAACTCGTCATAGGTGACTTGCTCATTGCCTTCGACGACGGCGACAGCCTGAGGGCTGCGTCGCGCCTGGTCTTCAAACAACTCGTGAATGCAAAGCTCCGGAGCGCGCAACGCGAACGTGTGGTTCCACTCCGTGAGCAAAACGTGACGTTCCGCAGGTGTGAGGAGGGAGAGGCGCGAGACAGTTTGTTGGGGATTGGCAACGATGCTTTCCAGCAGGTTTTGCAGGTGCCCAGCAATGCGCGCGGCAGTCGGCGCATCGAAGAAACGGCAGTCATACCTGATGATTACCACCAGTTCTTCGCCGGCCGAAGCCACCACCGTCAGAGGATATCCGCTGGTTTCGATTGTATGGATGCTTTCAAACTCCTGGCTGGCGCTTGTCAGAGAAGCAATCACTGGAAAGTTCTGGAATGAAATAATACTTTCAAATAACCTCTCACCGCTCGGTACTTCGCTCCAGCTCTGCACCAGCGCCAGCGGGCTGTGCTCATGTTCCCGCACGTCGACCTGTCGCTCTTGCACTTCTTTCAGCCAGTCGACTACGGCCATGCCCGGAGAAATTTTGACGCGCGTCGCTAAATTGTTAATGAATAGGCCGACCATTGACTCGACTCCAGCGAGAGCCGCCGGGCGTCCGGACACCACCACCCCGAAGGCCACGTCGTTTTCGCCACTGTATCTGCTTAGCAGCAATGCCCATGCGCCTTGCACCACCGTATTCACTGTTAACTGGTGCTGACGGACGAGAGACTTCAAAGCCGGCATTACGGTGGCTGGCAAGACGGCAAACTCTTCGGCATATTTCTCTTCGCTGCTGAGGGTACGGCCCGGTATGCGATCCACGATGAGAGCTGTCGGAGCAGTAAAGCCCTTGAGGTTTTCGCGCCAGAACGCTTCGGCGGTGGCTACGTCCTGTTTTTGCAGCCAGGCGATATAATCCTTGAAGGGGGCAGTCGGTTCGAGTTCCAGATCCCGGTGGTTGCAGAAAGCTTCATAAAGCGCGAGGGCTTCCTTGAAGACAAGCGACATGGACCAACCATCCAATAATATGTGATGGTGGCTGAGCAGGAATTTATATGTGTCGGTCCCCGTTTGAAACAGGATGATGCGCAGCAGAGGAGCGTGATTGAGTTTGAAACCGCGTCGGCGGTCTTCTCCGAGATAGGCATCGAAACGCGTGTCCTGCTCGGTCGTCGATAGATTGCGCCAGTCCTCGATCTTGAATGGCAACTCCACTCGTCGCCCGACGACTTGCATCGGCTTCTGGATGTTTTTCCAAACAAACGCAGTACGAAAGATCGGGTAACGGTCGACGATCCGTTGCCAGGCTTGTTGGAGCGCGGAAGTGTTTATGCCCTTGGTATTAAAGGGAATTTGCGTGACGTAGAGTCCGCCTTCCGGCGCATAGAGGCTATGGAACAGTAGCCCTTCCTGCATCGGAGAAAGGGGATAGACATCTTCTATATTGTTCGTGATCATTAGATAACCTCCCTCAGGCACTCGCGAATTCGACCTCGTTCAAAATTTGGCCGAGTTCATTTTCATCGAGATGGCCTAGAGAGAAATCCGAGGCTGTAAAGCCCTGAGTGTCATCAGACCGGCAATGTGCAATCAGTTGCCGTAACGCTTCTATGTATTCATTAGCCACGCCCTCAATCGTTTCCTTGGCATGAAACAGCAAGCCATAATTCCATTGCACCTGCAGCCTTCCATTGATCACGGCCATGGTTATTTCCAGTAGATATCGCCGCTGGCCGCGTTCACTCTGAAACTTTCCTTGAGGTTCAGGAGCAGCTGCAAATAATGAATTCTCATCGAGGACATGGTCCATTCGCCCGAGATAATTGAAACTGATTTCGGCATTTATTCTTTTCTTCGACTTGTCTTCGGTGTCCTCAGCCGCATTCAAGTATTTTAGGATTCCGTAGCCAATGCCTCCGTGCGGAATGCTTCGCAGATGTTCCTTGACGTGCTTTAGTGACGCTCCCAAGCTTTCTATTCCTTCCAGGTTTAGCAAGACTGGATACACACTGGTAAACCATCCGACGGTACGCGAGAGGTCCAGGTCCTCCCAGAGGTCCTCGCGTCCATGCCCCTCCATATCCAAGAGAACCTGGCGCTGTCCAGTCCACTTCCCGATCGCTTCCGCCAGCGCGGTCAACAGCACATCGTTAATCTGCGTCCGGTATGCTTTCGGCACTTCTTGCAAGAGGGCGCGGGTGGCCTCGGCGTCGAGCCATTGGACCACGGTACTGCTCAATCCGATGGTGTTGGTACCATCCGGATAATCGACTGGCAGCTTCACTGCTCCGCACTGCTCCAGCTGCTCCC
>JBASRE010000052.1:0-19197 GCA_049273695.1 Pyrinomonadaceae bacterium | reverse complement strand
ATCCAAAGCGGTGTCGCACTTCGCTTGCCACCGCACTCCAAAACGGCGCACTCCAAATGATGTCCCTAAAAATCAAAAACCCGTCACCTTCTGCCGCGCGAAATGGACAGGTGGCAACGGGATCTTTTCGAGAAATTCCCACGGCGGCCTGAACACCTTTCGCGGGCGTTCAAAACTGCTACAGCGTTCGGGCAGGTCTCCTGGCTTCGTCATCGCTTCAGACTGGCGACGAACTTCACAGTGGCGCGACCGCGCGGGATTCACACCCGCTTCCCTATTCTCCCCGCTTCGATGCGGGGCACCTGAACGCAATTAAAAGAGCTTAGGAACAAATCGTTCCTGACGATGCCGCGGAAACTATCACGCAATGATTATCAAGTCAATCGCGGGAAGAGTGAGCAACCGTATGTGTTATCCTACCGCGAATGCCCCCAGTATAAATTTACGCGATACTTCGAGAACGAAGTCTTGCGTAAGCGAGCCTACTTGAAGCGAGATTGGTGCATTCAAGTTATCGAAAACCCAATTCGCGTTCGAAATTGAAAGTGAGGATCGGTTCGATTCTGGGGTGCGCAGGAGGAATTGGGCGGTCGCGTTTTGAGAGTGATCACATTGGGTGACAGGCTAACGATTCACAACGCGTTTCCTGACCGGGGATTCAAACCATGAAAATAAGTTACTATCCTGACACCGATTCACTGTACATCGATCTGTCATCGCAACCGAGCGCGGAAAGCCGCGAGGTCTCGGAAGGAGTTGTGCTGGATTACGACTCGGCCGGCAACCTCGTTGGAATCGACATCGATCTCGCGAGCAAGAAGCTCGACATCCGGGAATTATTGGTGAGCAAGCTTCCGGCAGAGGTGAAGCAAGTGGCATAGGAATAATTCGGAATGATCAAAACTGTCGAATGGACCAAAGAAGGCGTCCGCATGCTGGACCAGCGTCTGCTGCCGAACGAAGAGAAGTACCTGACTCTTTATTCGTACGAGGAAGTCGCGGACGCGATCAAGCAGATGGTTGTGCGTGGCGCGCCGGCGATTGGTGTCGCAGCCGCGATGGGGCTGGCGCTGGGCGCGTCCCAATCAGTCAGCACTTCCCTGCCCGATCTCGAATTTGATTTCAAGTACATGTGCGATGTGATGGGTGCGACGCGTCCCACGGCGGTCAATCTGTTCTGGGCGATTGAACGGATGCGCGACGTGATCAAGAAAGCGAAATCCGAAGGCGTCCGCGAGATCGACGAAGTCAGGAATCGGCTGGTCAACGAGGCGCAAACGATTTTCCAGGAGGACATTGATTCAAACCGCGCGATTGGCCGTCACGGCGCTGACCTTATCAATGATGGCGCGACTGTGCTGACGCACTGTAACGCAGGAGCGTTGGCCACGGCCGGTGATTATGGGACCGCGCTCGGCGTCATTCGCGGCGCGGTTGATGCGGGCAAGCGTGTCGCGGTGATTGCCGACGAAACGCGGCCGTTTTTGCAGGGCGCGCGACTGACCGCGTGGGAATTGAGCAAGGACAACATTCCGGTCACAGTGATTACGGACAATATGGCCGGTCACGTGATGAAGCAGGGCAAGGTCGATTGCGTTGTCGTCGGCGCCGATAGGATTGCCGCGAATGGGGACGCGGCGAACAAGATCGGAACGTACATGGTAGCTGTGTTGGCAAAGCAGCACGACATTCCGTTCTATGTAGCGGCGCCGTTCTCAACTGTCGATCTCGCCACGGCAACCGGCGAAGACATCCCGATCGAGGAACGAGATCCCAGGGAAGTGACGCACATGCGCGAACATCAACTGACTCCGGACGGTGTTGAGGTACACAACTTCGCCTTCGATGTCACTCCAAACGAAATGATCGCGGCCATCATCACGGATCGCGGCGTGGTGCGAGCCCCCTACACCGAAAGCCTCCGCAACCTGGCCAATGCGCGTTCCGCCAGCGCACCGTAAAATTCGAGGAGGCGCGTATCGCCGAGAAAACGAACCAAATGAAGCTTTCGTTGCCGCCGGATTTGTCGAAGGCGGTTGAAGCTGCGCTCGACGATTGGCAAGCGAATCGTAAGGTCGAGCGACTCTGGGCGCGCGACGCGACGCTCTGGACTGACGCAGGCGAAGACAAGTGGCTCGGCTGGCTGAACATCGTTGACGAGCAGCAAAAAACCAATCGCCGATTTGCGAACTTTGCCGCTGAAGTAAAGGACGCAGGCTTTTCTCACGTCCTGTTGCTCGGGATGGGCGGCTCGAGTCTCTGTCCCGAAGTACTGGCGAAGTCGTTCGGAAGTATCGATGGCTTTCCGCAGCTTCATGTGCTGGATTCAACCGATCCAGCGCAGGTCAAGGCAGTTGAGAACAAGATCGACATCGGCAACACGCTGTTCTTCGTTTCAAGTAAATCAGGCACGACTCTCGAACCGAACATCTTCAAGCAATACTTCTTCAACCGCGCCCAGGAAGTCGTCGGCAAAGACAGCGTCGGCAAACACTTCATTGCCATAACCGATCCGGGATCCAGGCTGCGTCAGGAGGCGGAAAGCGATCGGTTCCGCAAAATCTTTCTCGGTGACCCGAGCATCGGCGGACGTTACTCGGCGCTTTCCGACTTCGGCATGGCGCCGGCGGCCGCGATGGGAATCGATGTGCCGGCGTTTCTGGATCGTACAGCTCAAATGGTTAAGGCGTGCAGTGCGGGCGTAGCGGTGAAAAATAATCCGGGGGCGATTCTCGGAGCGGTGCTGGGAACCGCGCACAAACACGGTCGCGACAAACTAACGATCGTTTCCTCGCCTGGAATCCACGACCTTGGCGCGTGGCTGGAACAGTTAGTGGCAGAGTCGACCGGCAAGAACGGCAATGGATTGATTCCCGTGGATCGGGAAGCGCTCGCGCCGGCGGAAGTGTACGGCGACGATCGTCTGTTCGTGTATCTGCGATTGGAATCGGAGCCGGATTCGCGCCAGGACCAGGGGTTAGCGGAGCTGGAGAAAGCTGGCCATCCGGTAATCGTCATTTCCGTCGCTGACGTGTACGACCTCGGGAAGGAATTCTTTCGCTGGGAATTCGCGACCGCGGTGGCCGGCTCGATCATCGGCATCAATCCTTTCGATCAGCCCGACGTCGAAGCCAGCAAGATTGAAACGCGCAAACTTACCGACGAGTACGAGCGCAGCGAATCGCTGCCGCCGGAGACACCGTTTTACGAAGGCGACGGCCTCAAGTTGTTTGCCGACGAGAGGAATGCATCCGCATTGAAGAGCGCCGCGACGGAGGCTTCGCTGCGCGGATATCTGAAAGCCCATCTCGATCGTCTGAAGACGAATGATTACTTTGCGACGCTGGCTTACGTCGAGATGAATGAAGGGCATGAGCAAGTCCTGCAAACACCGCGTCACGCCATTCGCGACGCGAAAAAGGTCGCGACGTGCTTGGGATTCGGCCCGCGCTTTTTGCATTCAACCGGACAGGCGTATAAAGGTGGGCCTGACACGGGAGTGTTTCTTCAAATAACTTGCGACGATGCGAATGATTTACCAGTGCCAAATCAGAAGTTCACTTTCGGAGTCGTGAAAGCAGCGCAGGCGCGCGGCGATTTCGAAGTGCTGGCGGAACGCGGGCGAAGAGCTTTGCGGGTTCACTTTGGAGCAGATGTGACTGACGGATTGCGAGCTTTGGCAGGAATCATCAAACAGGCGCTCGAATAACTTTGTGCCTCTGTGGGATCTCAGTGTCTCTGTGGTTGATCGGTCGCCGCGCATCATTCACCACAGAGACACAGAGGCACTGAGGCACTGAGAACTCACAGAGTCACAGAGAGTTAAGTTAATCAATCATGCAACTCGGAATGATCGGACTCGGCCGGATGGGCGCGAACATGGTGCGGCGCTTGATGCGTGGCAACCACCAATGTGTCGTTTGGGATATGAATCCGGCGAGCATCCAGGCGCTTGCCGGCGAAGGCGCCGTTGGCACTTCTTCGCTGGATGATTTCGTTGCCAAACTCAGACAACCCCGCGCAATTTGGATCATGGTGCCTGCAGGTGAACCGACGGAAAAGACGGTCAACGATCTCGGCGCGCTACTCGAGGCCGGCGACATCGTGATCGACGGCGGCAACTCGTACTTCAAAGACGACGTGCGCCGCGCCAAAGCGTTGCGCGAAAAAGGAATCAACCACGTCGATGTCGGCACGAGCGGTGGCGTGTGGGGACTGGAACGTGGCTACTGCATGATGATCGGCGGCCCGCCAGAAGTCGTCGCGCATCTCGATCCGATTTTCAAGACGCTCGCTCCCGGTCGCGGAGAGATTCCGCGCACGACGGGCCGAGAGGACCTTCCCGGCACGGTTGAAGACGGCTATCTCCACTGCGGTCCGTCAGGCTCCGGCCATTTCGTGAAGATGGTGCACAACGGCATCGAGTACGGCCTGATGCAGGCATATGCGGAAGGCTTCGACATTTTTCACAATGCGAACTCCGAACAGTTGCCGGAAGATATTCGTTACGACTTGAACGTCGCCGACATCGCTGAAGTGTGGCGCCGCGGCAGCGTCATCTCATCCTGGCTGCTCGACCTGACGGCGATGGCACTGCTTGAAGACCCAGAGCTGAAAAACTACACCGGCTATGTTCAGGATTCAGGTGAAGGCCGCTGGACGATTCAGGCGGCGATCGAAGAAGCCGTGCCCGCCGAAGTTCTGACGGCCGCGCTTTACACGCGTTTCCGTTCGCGTCAGGAGCACACGTTCGCTGAAAAAATCCTGTCGGCGATGCGCAAGCAATTCGGCGGTCATCTGGAGCCGCGCAGTGGCACTAAGTGAACGATGCCGTCTGAAGAACCACAAACTGCGGCCGCAGCTGAGCTTGCCCCTCCGTGCATCATAGTTATCTTCGGCGCCTCTGGTGATCTCACGAAGCGAAAGCTGATTCCCGCGCTCTACAATCTCAAACACAGCAAATGCCTTTCCGGCAACTTCGCAGTACTCGGTGTCGCGCGCGTGGAAATGAGCGACGACGAATTTCGCAGCCGCCTGCGCGAAGACATGAACCAGTTTGCCACGGACAAAATCGACGACGACGAATGGCAATGGTTGGCGGAGCGTCTTTATTACATGTCGGGCGATTTCGACGATGATCGGACGTACGCACGGGTGAAGGCACGGGTCGAGGAACTGGATCAGAAGCATCAGGCCGCAGGAAATTGCGTTTTCTATCTCGCGACAGCGCCTCAGTACTTCGCGCCGATCGTGCAGCAGCTCGGCCGCGTGGCATTAACAAAAGAACAAGATAGCCACTGGCGACGCGTCGTGATTGAAAAGCCGTTTGGGCGCGATCTCGCATCAGCCCGGCAACTGAATCAGGAGATCAAGCAGGTTCTGGACGAAGATCAGATTTATCGAATCGATCACTATCTCGGGAAAGAAACGGTTCAGAACATTATGGTGTTCCGCTTTAGCAACGGCCTGTTCGAACCGATATGGAACCGCCAATACGTCGACAGTGTGCAGATCACCGCCGCCGAGAAAGTGGGCGTCGAACAACGCGGCGCTTACTACGAAAGCACCGGGGCCTTGCGCGACATGGTGCCGAATCATCTGCTGCAGTTAGTAACGCTGACGGCGATGGAGCCACCGGTTTCGTTTGAGGCAAATTCGGTGCGGGATGAGCAGGTGAAGGTGCTTCGCGCGATTCAATGCCCTACACCTGAAGAGGCGGCAAAACGAACTGTGCGCGGCCAATACGATGGCGGCGAGATTGACGGAAAGAACGTGCCGGCTTATCGCGCGGAGCCAAACGTCGCGCCCGATTCGAATGTCGAGACATATGTCGGGCTAAAACTCTTGATCGATAACTGGCGTTGGGCGGACGTGCCCTTTTACCTGCGCACCGGAAAGCGGCTGGCGGCCCGCGACACAGAGATTGCCATTCGCTTTAAGCGCGCGCCGTTCGTGTTGTTTCGTAACACGCCGATTGAACGTCTTAATCGAAATCGTCTCGTGCTGCACATTCAACCGGATGAAGGAATCTCTGTGCGCTTTGGCGCGAAGATTCCCGGCTCAACCATGAATATCGGTGCGGTCGATATGCAGTTTGACTACGAAGACTATTTTGGCGACACGCCGAGCACCGGTTACGAACGTTTACTACACGACTGTATGGTCGGCGACGCCACGCTCTTTCAGCGCGCGGATCAAGTTGAAGCCGGATGGACTGTGGTTGATCCGATTCAGCGCGCCTGGAAGGAAGGTTCATCGGCCGATTTTCCAAACTACAAAGCCGGTACCTGGGGACCTAAGGAAGCTGAGGAACTGTTAAAGCGCGACGGCCGTGAGTGGGAGTGGACTTCGGATCTTAGAAGTCATCCCAGAGTGAACTAGGACGGTAAGCACGCAGCTGGCTGGTGTGCTGGCGCGCGGTACGCACGCCTCTGGCGTGCTGGCACGCGGGACGCGTGCGTACTGACGTCACGCGGACGGTACTGACCTGATGTATCTTTGAGTGCGATTAGCGCGACGCCAGCCCGGTTTGGTGTTGAATCGTTTCTCGTGTCTCTCAACGCATTCCCAGCAAAAGAAATGCAGTTTGCTATCGGGCCCGATGGACTCGATCACGTGGTTGGTTATTCGATCACAACGCTCGCAACGTCTTACTGTCGGTTGTTCGGCCATATCAGTTGTCTGGATTATGAAACACTCACTCACTGACCTCCAAGACGCCTCGGTACGATAATTCACCGTTGACGATGCGCGCGGCACTCGTGAACGGATGTTCTTCCGACTTTTCTTCACCCGCAATGTGAAGCACCGTAACACCCTTCGCTTTTAAGTAATCCGCAATTAAGCTGCGGTGACATTTCCACCAGACCGCTTCGGCGCACATGATGGCCGTCCGGCTTTCTCTCGCCAACCCGAGCAGCCGTTCGATTCCCTCGCGAAACTCTTCGGTTTCCATGTAATCCGCGTACCCGCGAAACATTTCGTTCCGCCAAGCCAGATTTATTGAATCAGGTTTAGCGCGACGGCGGCCGCCAAGCTCGGGAGAGTGCAGGTAGGCGATTTCAACTCCCGCGAGCGACGCCGCCAGGTTTGGTTTGTTGAATTGCGGGTAACGTCGCGAGCCTGGATAGGTGCGGACGTCAACCAACGCGCTAATGCGAAACGACTCTAGCGCTGCGACGAACTCGTCGATGGGCCGTGTCGAATGGCCAATTGTCCAGACTGACAAATCTGCGTTCACCGGATTCATATACTTATCTTGCAACCAGAAGTAGTCGTGTGAATTAGCGGTCCTTGCGAAAAATTTTCTTGACACAGTCTGAGGCGCAGAGTATAAGCCGCCTGTCCCCAAGGGCCTTCTAACGCGCCATCGCAGTGCGTACTCACTAAACTGACGCGACATCGCCACCGCGTTTTCTCAACCGGTCGCGACGCCGCCTTTTCGTTGAAGGCTGCATCTGTGTGTTTCTGGCGTACTCGCAATCCAGGACACCTGCTTTCCGATCGGTAATTGGGCTGAACGAAAAATTCCAAGCAAAGAGGTTAACAAAGAAGTTTGGTTCACAGGTCTTCACTCAATTGGCCACAGGTTTAACCCCTTGACTAGAAGGATTATCGGACTTGTTTTCTGCCTTGGGCTATGCGGCGCAGTCGCCGAACTGCGCGCGCAAAAAACTACTGTGACGCTCAGGCTGCAAGGCGAAGCCATTTCGGTCCAGGGCCAACTGGTGTGGCGCATCAACCCGGCACAAACCAGCGCATCGGATATTCAAGTTGTCGCAGACACTATCGATCCGAGCTTGACCGCGAGTTGTCCGGATATCGCCACCATAGTGAAGAACCGGCTGTTGAAGCAACTCGATCTGATGAAGAGCGCCGAATCCGGGAGCGGTTCATTTACAAGCCCACTTTGGATCATGGAAGAGTTTCTTCCGGGATACCCGTTGCCGCCTGGTGCAACCCTACGCAAATTCTTTGACGGTTTGGAGCCGGCCTTAGTCAGTCAACCAGACAAAATGCCTCCTCTGGGCTTCAAAGCGCCGACGCGGCTCGGCGAGACGTTAGCTGAACATCGGACCGCGCCTGAGGACTGGACACTTTGGAGTCTGGATTTCGATCTGACTTCAGTCGCGCAAACAACTTTTGCAATTGACCTGCGCACGGTCCGAGCTATTGCCGACGACGCGGCCGGTAACGCAATCACCACCGAATCGTCAACCATTGGAGCAATAGCTGATGAGTTGGGACACGGGACACTTTCCCCTGACGAGAAAGCGGTAAATGTCGTCCTCGGCTACGCCACTAATGATCTCAGGAACGCTGACGGCACGCCACGTGATCGCGCGTTCGTAGTTGCCGGGCTAAAAGCGGCAGCGCTCAAGACCTTCCTAATCGCGCGCGAAGAAGGCGCCGGCTTCTGTCAGCTCAAAGAGGAATTACTGGGCCGTCAGATAGGGAGCCGTTTACAGGAACACTTTCTTCAGAATTCGCCGTCTGACTCAGCGCTAATAAATAATGTCCTCACTATCGGTGTTCCTGTGCAGTTTATCGACGACGTTCAAATCAAGGTGAGCGCGATTGACAGCAACGGTAACACGCTGCCTCAATCCGATCGGGACCGGGAAATCGAGGAACTGATCAACCGGAAATACAAACCGCTACTAAAAGCCCGGCCGGGCGCCATCGCGACAAAAGATCTAATCGAAGGGGATACGCAGCAACTCTATCTCGTGCGATCCGTGAGCGCTCGACCCACGACTTCAGTCGCTGACGGCGTGCTTACTTTCGACGTCACGCGACGGCGAGAAGTCATGAGTCTCACGCTGACCGGAAAAGGTTCTTTTTCACCAGAATACTTGCTTAACGGTTCGTTGGCGTTTGCTGGTGAAAACCTGCTCCGAGCCGCCGAAAGCCTTTCGATAGAACTTACCGGCGGACCGAGTTTCCAAAAAGGTGAATTCAAATTCTCGCTGCCGCGAGAGAATCCCAAACTGCGCCGAGCCGTTCCAATAATCTTTGCTGGGCTGGATGTAAATGCCCATTATCTTCACGACGAGAGCCAGCGGTTGGGAAATCCTGAGGACAGTAAACTAACGTTGCGCGAGTCGGCATTTAGTGCAAGAGCTTCTTTTGAATATGACTCGTTCACCGATCGTGATTACATCCAACAAGCCGAAGGAATAGATAAGAACCGAAAAAGGTTGAGACACTTCGCCACGGCGGACATCGGTTTCGACGTGATGACGAACGCTTTCAAATCGACCGGTTCGATTCCGACCTTCACCGAGTCGGGGCGTGTCGTTTTTCCGTCGCTCACGGTTCGCTACCTCGGAAGCTACGACTTAAGAAATACCGATAAGCGCGCCGGCATCGGAGAAATCGACCTTCTGATTCGAGCTCGGGGACAAAAAGGACTCGAGTTCCTGGGCGGTGATTTCGCTTATCGGCAGTATGAGCTGACCGCGGGCGCTCAGGTATTCTTCGGCTTCTCTTCTCCGGCGGACTTGTTTCTGCGTTATCAACGGACGGTGGGCGCGACCGGCAATGGCGCGCCCGAATTTCAATTATTTCGGCTGGGTGGCGCGCAAAATGTTCGCGGCCTCGAAGAAGGTGAACTGATCGGATCGAGTTTCGCGACCGATCGCACTGAGTTTGGGGTAGGCTTGCTCCCTATCATCCGGGGCGCCAGATCCCTTTTCGGCCGGAGTAGTGACGATAACAATTTTCCGACGAACCTCGCAGGTCTTGATTTGACGAATACCTACATCAAGGTCTTCTACGATCGAGGGCGCACGTTTGACGAGAAAACACTAACGCGAATTCTGAATCCGGCGCATGGAGTAAAGGCGCTCGGAATTGCGGCAGAGTTGCGCGGCATTGGTTTCCTGGGACGAACGCGTCTCAACTTGACGATTGGTTATGCTCGTTCGCCTGACTCACTCCTACACCCGCGCGGTTTGGTGGTGACAGGTGTTTCGATGGACTTCTAACTGAAGACTGTTAACGCGAATAGGAGAATGTAATGAACGGACTAAGCCTCAACTTCAAGGGAGAAACAAGAATCTTCGGGCCTGATGGAAAAGTCAGCACGCTGGTCAATGGTCAACCGGTAACGAAGGGGACGTGGCGGGCAGGAGCCCCGGCCACCGACCCTAAAGACAACAAGATTCGCTATGACATCAATGGTCAGCAGCAAACGCCGGTGCCCGTTAAGTATCGTTTCAATCCGCAGAACCAACTCGAAGCTGTCATTCCCGCCGCGGCCAACGGTGGCGCCGATTCTGCGCCGTTCGCTTTCCTGGGATCGATTCAAGCCGACGACACACAGGACGTGGTGTATCAACTGATCAAGGCAGACGGCACATCAATGCAGCGCAGTCTGTCAGTCTATGGCAATTTGCGCATCGATCCGGCCAAGCACAATTTGGTGATTGACCTGGCGGACGGGGGCACGGCTGAAATCAAAGGCGACAGTGCGCTTCAAAGTCTCGAAGCACTTAAGAAAGACATCAGTCCCTTCAAGAGCGCTGATCTCCTGAGGTTCAAGGCGAGCACCACAAACCTTCTCAGCAACGGTCAAACGAAGAAGATCGCGGCCGACATCAAGTTTGTCGGTAGTTGGGATTTCAAAGGTAATCAGCTTGTCTTTGCCAGTCATATCAAAGGCGACATAACGAAGCCAACCGTTACCCTGGCCTTCGCGGGAAAGTTCAAAGCGGTGAGTGCCGGGCTTGTCTACATGGCCGGTCCGGATGGAACGCAGTTCGCTTTCAACATCAACGGTCAGCACCAATGGAACAGTGGAAAAGCAGCCTGGGACGTTTCGATCGGCTATGCAAAGAAACAGTTCACGGCGAAGGTGACCGGAAACGTTAGCATTGTCCCAGGCGGCGACCGCGGACTAACCCTGAAAGCTGATTGGACGATTCAGCATGCTAACGGGACCACATCGCTCAAGATGTCCCTGGACGCTGCGTATCGCTGGTCGGACAACAACATGTTGTCCATTCAGGCGTCGTTTCAAAAGGACGGGCAGACAATTACCTACGACATTAAAGTCGAAGGTAAGTTTGTGTTCAAGGCCGGAACGCTAACGTTTCAGATCCGTTACACAAACCAGGATCCGGACAACAAGTTCGCTTTCCAGATCGCTTTTCAAGCAAATCCGACAAACCTGATTAAGGCTTTGTCCATCGTCCTCAACATCTCAGAGAACCAGGTGAATATTGATTTTCAGTTTGAGATGCGAATGACTTGGGTGGATGGGAAACTACAGAAATCGGCGCCAACACCTCTGAACGCCTAAAGCTGGCGAATCGCAAAGCGGCCTTGGCTGCCAACACGTTCGTTCTACGTTCCATTCAGGGAAACCGATTTCGTTCGACAATGCGCATGGCGCTCACTAGAATGCTCGCCACTTTCAGATAGATGAGAGAGAGGAATCATGGCTACCCTAAAACTAGGTTCGTCGGGTCCTGACGTAAAGACCCTGCAACAACAACTCAAAGACCTCAGTTTCGATCCGAATGGCGTTGACGGTAACTTCGGCCCCGGCACCGATAAAGCCGTGCGCGCGTTCCAACAAGCACACGGATTGGGCGTGGATGGTAAGGTCGGACCGGCCACGCAAGCCGCTCTCGATGCGGCTGTGACTGCGATGACGGGCGGCGGCCCCGCCGTGACCCCGAGCCCGGTAAGTTCCGTCCCGCGAGTTGACCCAGCCGGCTCAGGCAGTGAAGACGCTGCCCCAGAAACAACTCCGGCGACCGCTCCAAATCTGAACCTCGCCGGTTTGAAGGGCAAGATTCCGGATACCGTGCTCGCGCAAATCCCCGGAGCTGCGGCCGAGTTTAATATCACGTCGAATCTGCGGCTGGCGCATTTCCTCGCGCAGTGTGCGCTCGAATCCGCGAACTTCACGGCCGTCGTTGAAAACCTAAACTACAGCGCTCCGCGCCTGCTGCAAGTATTTCCAAAATATTTCAGAAATGTAGACGTGAATGCTTATGCCCGTAATCCGCAGAAGATCGGGAGCCGCGTTTACGCCGACCGCATGGGAAACGGAAACGAAGCGTCCGGCGATGGGTTCAGGTATCGAGGGCGTGGCTATATCCAGTTGACTGGGAAAAACAACTACCAGAGCTTTTCAAATTTCGTGGGCGAAGACTGTGTCGCTAATCCGGACCTGGTCGCCACGAAGTACCCGCTGGCCTCGGCGGCATTCTTCTTCAACACAAACGGGCTTTGGCCCATCTGTGATCAAGGGTCAACCGTCGCGGTCGTAAGTAAAGTTTCTACCCGCGTAAACGGAAAGACTCCGGCGCACGGTCTCGCCGAGCGAACTGCAAACTTCAGAAAATTCTGGCAGGCACTAAACAGCTGACCGAACGCATTGCCGTGAGGCAACAGATCAGCGCGTTGAATAGCGCGCCAGCGTTTGCGGGAAAACGCGGACGCCTTCGGGCATCTTCGCCATCGGGATTTTGTTTGCGCCCGTGAGAATGTCGCGCGCGGTCATGCCGTAAACCTGCGAATTGTCTTCGTTATCCGGCTGGATGACCACGCCTTTTAGTTCAAGTCCGGCGAACGCGCCTTTGCTGCGCGAATAAGAAAGTATCTGCGCGTTCAATCTCAGATCCGTCGAAGCACTTGCCGATCTTCCAACCGGACCGGCGGCCGCGCTTCCCTCACCGCCAATCTCTAACTTGTTGCCGAGCAAACTTCCGACGGCTTCTTCATTCATGAACAAGAGAACGTAATCGGTTGACGAGGCGCCAATCTGCAAACCAATGCTGCCGCCGGTGAGATCGAAAAACGCCGGCGCGCTCCATCCGCCCGCGACGCGGCGGCTGATGACTCCGGAGCCTCGTCGCCCGCCCACGATAAAGCCGCCCTTCAAGACACCAGGAAACACGGCGACAGCTTCAGCGCGCCCCAGCAGGTCGCGCGGAATAGATTTCTCGCGCGTTGCCATGATGGAATTGAAAACGCGGGCGGCACGTTCTGACTGCTTGGCCGCGGCGAGCGCTTTCTTTGTGCTGCGTTCGCGGCTGGTCTGAGCGAAGGCAGTAATGGGGATCAGCAGGACAAGCAGAATTATCAATCGACTTGCGAAGCGCTGCATCTATTCTCCTCTTATCAACACCAATGTTTAGCGGCGGGCTACCACCCGCCCTTTGTCGGGCAGTAGCCCGACTCTAAACCCTCAAGGACAGACCGGCTACTTTCATTTCCTGACTGAGTATCTTGCCAGCGTGCGCGGAAAGATCCTGACGCTCGCAGGCATACCGGTCAGTTTCCATTGGCGCGTGGGCGAAAGAACTCCGTCGGCTTTCATTCCATAAACCGGTTCGTTGTCATTGTTGTCGGGCGAAATCACCACGCCCTTGATTTCCAATCCGGCGAACAGGCCCTTGCTGCGCGAATAGGAAAGTATCTGAGCCTTCAATTGCGCATCGGTTGAAGCCGCCGCCGATCGACCGATGGGGCCGGCGGCGATGCTGCCTTCGCCACCAATCTCAAATTTGTCCTGCATCAGGCTGTCTACCGCGCCAGTATTCATGAACAGCAGGACTAGATACGTTTTGGAGGCCCCGATCTGCAATCCGAAGCTGCCACCGTTCAGGTTGTAGAACGCCGGAGCGCTCCACCCGCCGGTCACTCGCCGGCTGATGACACCGTGACCAGTGCGGCCGCCGACAATAAAGCCGGCCTTCACCATTTCAAACACGGCAACAGCTTCCGCTTTGTCCAGCAGGTTCTGCGGAATCGCCTTGTCGGGCACATTCATGATTTCTGTGAAAGTGTTTGCCGCGGACTGCGTCTCTTTCGCCGCTTTCGCGAGTTTGCTCGCATTCTTAGGCCGCGTTTGCGCAGACGCAACTAAGTCAACGCAAAGAACGGCGAGGACGACAAGAACCGTGAGACGAAAAACCTTGATTGAGTGAAACATAACTCCCCTTTCTGTAACCACACCGAAACAGGGGGACTCATGATGACGTTTGCTCACTTGTTCGGAGCATACTTATAATCGCTCGCTCTGACAACGAGTGGCACAGACTTTAGTCTGTGATTACTCTTGCGAACACACAGACTGAAGTCTGTGCCACGAATTCATGCCGATCGGTACTCCATTTCATGAACGGACGTTTGCACTGTGCGAGAGTCTCAATTATCGCGAGTGGTCGGGCTTTTACGCCGTCAGCGCGTACGAGACGCATCACGAGCATGAGTACAACGCCATTCGAAATGCCGCGGCGCTGATCGACATCTCGCCGTTGTTTAAGTATCGAGTCACCGGAAAAGATGCTACGCGTCTGGTGGATCGAATCATCACGCGCGACATGCGCAAGGTTTCCGTCGGCCAGGTGATTTACACGCCCTGGTGCGACGAGCACGGCAAGGTGATCGACGACGGGACAGTTTCCCGGCTCGAAGAGAACGTCTATCGGTGGACGGCTGCAGATCCAAGTCTCCGCTGGTTCACGCAGAACGCCGCCGGGCTCGACGTTCAGATCGAGGACATTTCTGAATCGGTCGCGGCGCTGGCGCTGCAAGGTCCGACATCGGGTCGGCTCCTGAAAGCCGTGGTAGCGGACGCCGATATCGAAAACCTTAAATACTTCCGCGTCACCAGAGGAACAATCGCAGGTGTCCCCGTCGAGGTTTCGCGCACCGGATACACCGGCGATCTCGGTTACGAAATCTGGATGCCGGCAGAAGACGCGGTGAGGGTTTGGGACACTCTGATCGATCAGGGCCGGCCGTTCGACATTAGGCCAACCGGCATGCTCGCGCTGGATGTCGCGCGAATCGAAGCCGGGCTTTTGCTCATCGACATCGACTTCAACAGCAGCAAGAAAGCGCTGATCGAACCACAGAGATATTCACCGTTTGAGATGGGACTCGGCCGGCTGGTGAGTTTCGACAAAGAAAAGTTTGTCGGTCGGGCAGCTTTGGACGCGGAACAGAAACGCGGGACGCCGAGGCACATCGTCGGTTTGGAAATTCACTGGCCTGAGGTTGAGACAATTTACGAGAACGTTGGCCTGCCGCCGGCGGTCTCGCCAATTGCGTCGCGCGTCGCGGTTCCTGTTTACAACAACGGAACGCAACTGGGTAAAGCAACTTCAACCACCTGGTCGCCGACATTGAAAAAGATGATTGCGCTGGCCACTCTGAAAAGCGACTTTGCCAAGGTCGGTTCGCAAGTTGAAGTCGAAATCACTGTGGAAGCCGTGCGGCACCGCGTGCCCGCCACGGTCACCAAGACGCCTTTCTACAACCCGAAGCACAAGATGGCGACGCCGGTGCTGTGACGGTTTCGAGTTTCGAGTTTCGAGTTTCGAGTTTCGAGTTTACTTGACCGCTCCGTAGGAGCGGAATGTTTATAGAACCCGTTCGGTTCCGGCAATTCGCAAGCTCCTTTAGGAGCGAAATAAGAATGGTCATTTCGCTCCCTAATGGAGCTTCCGTCAAACTAGTGATGAGCTATAAACATCTCGCTCCTAACGGAGCGAAAACTGCGCAAGCCACTTGAAGTCACCGAGCGTGAATCATCCCGTCTAATGAGCGATTCTCTCAACAAAATCATCAACAGCTACGACCCGAGCGCTCCACTCGAGCGCGCTTCCACCATTCCCGCGGCGTGGTACACAGACCAAAGCGTCTTCGAACTTGAACAGCGAACGGTCTTCAGTCGATCGTGGCAGGTAGCGGCCCGCGTCGATCAACTTCAGAAGTCGGGTGACTACGTGACGACTGATATTGGCGACGAACCGGTCGTGGTCGTTCGCGGCAGTGACAGTCAAATCCGGGCCTTCTTCAATGTGTGCCGGCATCACGCCGCGGCGGTGATGACTGAGCCGCACGGCAACGCACCGCAGATGCGCTGCCCTTATCACGGTTGGACGTATTCTCTCGAAGGCGAATTGAAAGGCACGCCTGATTTCAGTGGCGTCTGCGATTTCGATCGCGCGGGCAATGGATTGATACCGATTGAGGTGGGCATCTGGGAGAATTGGGTTTTTGTAAAAACAGACGGCGGGCAACTTGTGGGTACGCAGGCCGCTGGCCTGCTGAGCACGCCGGAGGCGTGCGTACCGATTTCTGCCAGCCGAACACTCGAAAACGAGTCGATCGAGAGTTGGCTTGGCCCGCAGTTGGTCAACGAAATCGGCGCGCTGGGACTTAGCAATCTTCACTGGTTCGAACGACGCAAGTACATCATCGACTGCAACTGGAAAGTCTTTGTGGATAACTATCTCGACGGCGGCTATCACGTGCCGCATCTGCACAAGGGCCTGGACAGCGTGCTCGATTACAGCAGCTACACGATCGAGTGCGGTCCACGGCATTGCCTGCAAAGTAGTCCGATGGTTACGACTGACAACGCCGACGTCGCCGCGACCCGCACGGGCGAGCGCGCGCTCTACTACTGGATTTATCCGAACTTCATGATCAACTGCTACGCCGGAGTGGTTGACACCAACCTGGTGCGGCCCATCTCAGTCGATCGCACCGAAGTCATTTTCGATTTTTATTTCGCGGATGTTTCTGAAACCGCGCGCGAACAAAATCTGGCGAGCGTCGCTGTCGGCGATCAGATTCAGCAGGAAGACCTGGATATCTGCGCGTCGGTACAGCGTGGATTAAAATCGCGGGCTTATGATGCGGGGCGCTTGTCGGTCCGTCGTGAAGCCGGCGAACATCTCTTTCACCGGCTCCTGCACGCGGATTTGAAACGCGGAATTCTCTTATAACGACTTCACGAAGCACCACCCGGGAGCTTCTTCAGAGACTTGTTAATCGCATGGCGCAAAGAGCCTTCATTCGCGGTCGGATCCCCCGTTATGACCCCGTCCGTGTAAAGCAACACTTCACCAGTTCGGGCATCGACGATCCCAATAGTGACCTGTAAATACGCCGGCACGCCTCCAACCAGTAAACGAAACGCTGTTTTGCCGGACGTCTGCTTTTGACCCTTGCCGCGGATGAAAACAATGGCGTCGGCGTTTTTGTCGAGGTTCAAGTTGAGGACTTCATCACCCATCGTGAAGCGGGCCTTCTTAACGTCGCTACGCTTCTTCATGATCTTGGGCAGGAGATCGTCATAACGAGACTGAATATCCGCGACGGTGTATTTCTGCTGAGCGTCGCCGTCTCCTGTGACGGACACGGGCCCACTTAAGGTTGCGACCTGCTTATTTGACAGGATATCGGAAACCATTTTCGCAACTCGCTCGCTTACCGCTTCAGACTCTGCCGCCATGCCTTCGGGTCCTTTCATGCTGTCCCTAACGATCTCGACTTTCGCCGGGAGGACAACCACGTTACGAATCGTGGTTTCTTTCTTGGCGACCTTCGGGTGCAGAAACTGGGCGGGCGCACTCAAAGGCACCAGCGCCGCGGCAAACACAACGGCTGCGACAACAATTACGGTTCGGAATCTGTGCAACAAATGTTGAGGATGGGAAATCATTTCTAAACTCTCCTTAGTGTTTCAATGCGTCTCAGAATTCTTTCACGGTCGAACGCAGTCGGCGCCAGCTCGATGTATTTTTCATAAGCCGTGACGGCCTCGGCAGTTCGACCCAACTTCTCGTAGAGCATGCCGAGTCCGCGATGCGCAGCCGGCACGGGCGCGTTCAAACCCAACGAACGCAAATACAACTCTTCAGCCTTTTGCTGATGAGTTTTCCAATTTTCCTGACCGGCCGGGGTTGCCAACAGTTCACGCTCGAGTTCGTCAGCCGTTCGCTTCTCTCGTTTTTTGGCCGCGTCCTTCTTGCCGCTGTTCGTCATTTCGCGTCCAGTCAACTGTGGGGACCGCGGGCCAAGTGTGCGATACGCTTCTGCCAACAGAAAGACGTTCTCGGACGAGTCAGCACGGAAATCTACCAGCCGCTGCGCAAAGTAAACGGCCGAGCGATACCGCGCCGCATTAATCGCGAGCTGCACGTTGTGCCGCATCACCGGCTCCATTTTCCGGAAGTACGCAGCCTTCTCGCGATTCAACTCCATCTGAGGCGTTACTCTGTCCGCACGCGAACCGAGATATGAGGTCAGGTACCTGACGCGCTCCTGCAATTCCGGATGATCGTTGTAAAAGAGTTTGATCTGCTCGCCTTCGATATCCTGGCTGAGCAGCTTCATCACATTGACCGCTTCTTCAGGCGGATACTCGGCTGAGATCATCATGTCCACCGCCCGGTGATCTGCTTCGCGTTCCGAGTCGCGACTGTAGCCCGCAATCATAGACATCACGATGAAAGGCGAGATCGCGGCGGCAAGACTAATCGCCGTGCCGACCATTCCAGGCGTAACCGAGCCGACGATCGCGATGACATTCATCGTCAGAAACTTTTTTCGGTTGCTGCGGTTTTGCATGTAGGTGTGGCGCCGCATGACGTGGGTCAGCTCGTGCGCCATGATCGCGGCCAATTGTGATTCATTGTCGACCAACGCCAGCAAGCCAGTGGTGACATAGATGGATCCGTTCGGCAGCGCAAACGCGTTCGGCTCAGGATCCCGCAACGCGCGAAACTTCCAGTTGACGTTTTCGAGGACGAGGCCCGCGGGAATCAGAGAGCGGCCAATGCGAGAGATATAAGCATTGGTGGCTTCGTCTTCGAGCACCAAGCCGTCTTTTTCGAACCGGCGATCGAGCAGATTCACCTGCTCGAGCACTTCAAGATCGACGTTGCCGAACTTGAATTCTTCGCGAACCGGCGGAGCGGTCGCTTCAACCGGCGCCTGCTTTTTCTGAGCAAGGTTAAGCGGAGCAACCGAAGTAAAGGCGACACAAAAGCACAGCGCCGCGACGATTAGATTTCTCTTCCTGAGAGTATTCATTTTGGGGGACCTCCAAAGTCCTTTCAGAGGTCGGGATGCGTTACGAGAATTTCGTTCAAACCGCCATCATAGTCAAGCACTCGGCACGTGCTGGGAGTGTCGGTCTTGTATTTTTCTTTGTGTCTCAGTGTGTTCTCTGTGCCTCTGTGGTGAAAATATCTAAACAAAAACTCACCACAGAGACACAGAGCATCTCACAGAGACACAAAGAGAAAGGGTTGGACTTGATCTGATTTCGTGGACACCTTGAAAGACCCGAAGGATACTCTTCGGGGAAGGAGGTGTTCAATGGGAGGAACGCGCAGGCAGTTCACGCGGGAGTTTAAACTCGAGGCCGTACGTTTA
>JBASRE010000041.1:0-38183 GCA_049273695.1 Pyrinomonadaceae bacterium | reverse complement strand
GAATTAACGGATCGACGCTAAGCCCTCACCCTAACCCTCTCCCAGAGGGAGAGGGAAAGACCGCACTCCAAATTACTGCGCAGTCAATGACGTCTCAATTCTTCGCGGCGTCTCGACAAAGCTCTCGCGCCACAACTCGAACGACAGAAGCGTCCAGAGCAGCTTGCGGTGATTGGCCACGCCCTGCTCGTGTTCGTCCTGAAGACGCTTAACGTAATCCGGATTGAACAAACCACCGCGGCGCAAACGCTCGGGCGACAGCAGATCGCGCGCCAGCGGACGCAGCTCGCCTTTCAACCATTTGGCGAACGGCACGCCGAAACCTTTCTTGCCGCGACGCCCGACGAACGAAGGGATCAGACCTTTCGCCGCGCGCTTCAGAATGTACTTCGACGTGTAGCCGTGCAGTTTGTAATGCGAGGGCAGCGAGGCCGCGAATTCAGCCACGCGCGGATCGAGATACGGCGCGCGCACTTCCAAACTCACCGCCATGCTCGCCCGATCGACTTTCGTCAGAATGTCTTCGGCCAGATAAAGCTGCGTGTCGAGGCTTTGCATGCATTCGGTCAAATCGTTTGAGTCGCACTCGGCAAAAATGCGACGCGCGTCCCGATAAATGTCGCCGTCACTCGCCGCCCGCGCTTCATCACTCAGCAGCGAATCCTGATCGCGCGGCGTGAACGAGCCGAACCATACGTGATGGCGAGCGACTTCGTCGTAATGCGCGGCGGTCACGAACCGGCGCGCGCGGTAATCGAACGACAAGTTCTTCGTTTTCACCGGCAGCCCGTTTACGATCCGTTCGATGAGTCCTGTCCGGAGCGGTCGCGGAATCATTTGGTACGCGCGGGCCATCCGGTGACCAAAATACATCGGGTAGCCGGCGAACAATTCGTCACCACCGTCACCGCCGAGCGCCACCGTCACGTGTTTGCGCGTGAACCGCGAAAGCAGAAACGTCGGCATGAGCGAAGGGTCGCTCATGGGCTCGTCCATCCACGCGCCAATCTCACTGACGAGATTTGCCGCAAGGCTCGCGCTGAAACGCTCTTCGTGATGATCCGTGCCGAGATAAGCCGCGACGCGACGCGCGTACTCGGATTCGTCGAACGAGCTTTCCGCAAATGAGATTGAGAAGGTCTTGACCGTTTCTGAAGACGCGCGCACCGCCAGCGCCGTCACCATCGAAGAATCGATGCCGCCCGAAAGCAGCACCCCGAGCGGCACGTCCGAGACCAGGCGCATGCGCACCGAATCCTGCAGCAAATCCTGGAGCTGCGATGCAGCTTCGGCAACCGTGGGCGCCGGTTGCTGCGTTTTGTAACTCAGTTGCCAGTAGCGGCGAACTTCGACGCGACCGTTTTCGAGCGTTAGATGGTGCGCCGCCGGCAGCTTGCTGATGCCTTCATAAATCGAAAGCGGCGCCGGAACATAGTCGAACGAAAGATACTGCCGCAGCGCATTGAGATTCAGATCCGGACGCACTGCAGGATGCGCGAGCAAAACCTTCGGTTCAGACGCGAACAGCAAAGCGCCATCGAACACGCCCCAGTAAAGCGGCTTCTCGCCAAATCGATCACGCGCCAGGAACAAGCGGCGGCGGCGATCGTCCCAAAGCGCGAACGCGAACATGCCGTTGATGTGTTCGACCATGTCGCGGCCGTACTCTTCGTAAAGGTGCGGCAGGACTTCAGTGTCAGATGCGCTGCGAAAGGTATGTCCGCGCGCCTCAAGATCCGCGCGCAGCTCGCGGTAGTTGTAGATCTCTCCGTTGAGAATTACCGCGACGCTGTGGTCCTCGCTGAAGGTGGGTTGCTCGCCGGTGATCAGATCAATAATCGCGAGCCGGCGCATGCCGAGGGCGACACCGTCATCGATTACATAGCCTTCTGAATCCGGCCCGCGATGAACCATGCGGTCGCACATCGAGCGCAAGAGTTCTTCCGCGCCGTTAGGTGGCGGCGTGCGTGGATTGAGATTGGCCCAGCCGGCAATTCCGCACATAACGTCAGTGAGCAGTGAGCAGTGGGCAGTGGGCAGTTGAATGCATGATGAAACTAATCAACATCAAATCCGATTCGTTCGCGTACAGCATAGATTCGTTTAGCCTGTGATTCGTGATAAGTGCGAACCAGCATCTCTGCTAATAGTCCCATTAAGAAAAACTGTACGCCCAGTACCAGCAGCACCATCGTCAGCACGGGCAAAGGCGTCTCGACAAAGTCCGCGTGATGCGGCCAGTCTGCGAATTTCATCACGAACGCGAGCACGGCGCACATAGCGGAAACAGCAAACGTCAGCAGCCCGGCCCAGCCAAAAACATAAAGCGGCTTTGTCTGATACGACGCCATGAACTTGATCGTCATCAAGTCGAAGACGACTTTGATCGTGCGTGACAGACCGTATTTCGATTTGCCCATCGTGCGCGGATGATGCTCGACGGGGATTTCCGCGACGCGCGCGCCGGACCACGATGCGTAGATCGGAATGAAGCGATGCATCTCGCCGTAAAGCTGTACGTCCTGGAGCGACTCGCGCCGATAAGCCTTCAAAGAGCAGCCGTAATCGTGCAGCGGCACCCCGCCAATTCTTGAGATCAACCAGTTCGCCATTTGTGAGGGGATCTTGCGCGTGATCAGCGGATCGCGCCGGTTCTTTCGCCAACCGGAGACGACGTCGAACCCCTCGTCTAATTTTTCCAGCAGCCGAGTGATGTCCGCCGGATCGTTTTGCAGATCCGCATCCATCGGAATCAGGACTTCGCCGCGCGCGGCGTCGATGCCGGCGGCCATGGCGGGCGTCTGACCATAGTTTCGTCGCAGAGCGATCACACGCACACGGCTATCGCGCGCCGCGATCTCCCGCAGCACCGACAGACTGCCGTCAGAGGAACCATCGTCCACGTAGATAATCTCAGCGCTGCGGCCAAGTTGAGCGAGCGAGCGATCCAGCTTCTCGTGAAGCGGCCTCAGGTTCGGCTCTTCATTGAAGACTGGCAGAAACACTGAGATTTCCGGCGCGTCGCCATCTTGCGATGCTTCGGCCAAACGTGGCGGCGCTTTGAATTCAGTCGTAATCAAATGAAGTCCTCTTGAACCGTCGCATTTTAAACTGAATGGCGCGGGATTGCAGCAGCGCGCAGACTTTGACGCGAGAATTCTAGATTTTCTCTGTGTCTCAGTGGGGCTCTGTGCCTCTGTGGTGAAGTTATCGTTAGCAAATCTCACCACAGAGACACCGAGACCTCACAGAGGCACAGAGAAATGAGATTAAAGCAGCGAGGCAAATACAGACGACATATTCACGGCGTGTTGGCGTGCGACTGCGGCTGACGCTGGTTTCGCCGGAACCATTCAACAAACCGTTGAATACCATCTTCGATTTGCGTCTGTGGGTCGTATCGGAGCAGTTTGCGCGCCTTATTGATGTCCGCGAACGTTTGCGGCACGTCGCCGGGCTGTGGTGGTTGCCAATCGATCTGCGCGCGCGTGCCAAGCTCCGTTTCGATCAACGAGATCAGTTCGCGCAATTCCACCGTGCGCGATTCGCCGAGATTAATGACTTCGTAGTTAGTCCCGTCATAGTCGATCGCCGCGCGAACGCCGGCGATAATATCATCAACGTAAGTGTAATCGCGGCGCGTCGTGCCGTCGCCGAAAACGGGAATTGGTTTTCCTTCGCTAATCAGCTTCGCGAATTTGTGAATCGCCAGGTCCGGCCGCTGGCGCGCGCCATACACGGTAAAGAACCGCAGGCAAACAATTCGCATGTCGTAGAGATGCGAGTAAGCGTGGCAGATCAACTCGCCCGCCGCCTTCGTCGCGGCATATGGCGAGATCGGATTGAAAATTGGATCGTCTTCGCTGAACGGAACTTTCGGGTTCACGCCGTAAACCGAGGACGATGATCCGAACACAAACTGCTTCACGCCATGAGTGCGAGCCAGTTCGAGCAGATTCACCGTGCCATTGACGTTAGTCTCGACATACAGACGTGGTTCTTTCAAAGACGGACGGACGCCGGCGCGCGCGGCAAGATGCACAATGCAATCGTACTTCGTGTCGTCGAATGCTTTGGCCAGCGCATCCGCATCGCGAATGTCGGCTTCAATCAACTTGAAATTCGGATTCGAAAGATGCGGGCCAACATTCTCGCGCTTGATCGAAGGCGAGTAGAAGTCGTTGAAGTCATCGGCGACAGTGATTTGCCAATCGCCCTCGCCGAGCAATCGTTCGACCAGATGCGATCCGATGAAGCCAGCGCCGCCGGTGATCAGGACATTCTTCATAAGAGTTGCAATCGGATTGAGATGCCACCGAACTTAGTCATACATCTCACCTGTTTCGTAGCGGCGCTGCAGTCGCTTCATCCGAAACACTAATCGTTTAAACTCAGCAACAATCGTCGCGCCTGAAGCAAACAGGAAGCCTAATCTCAAATTATCTTTGTCGGCCCCAGTTATCTCGTAGATGTATAGATCGCCGATGCTCTTTGCGTACGAGTGTTCTTCGCGAAAGAGATTACAGCTAACCGAGTCTATTCCTCGCAGTTGAAACACATAGTGCAAATCCTGTTCGTAGTTGAGAAACTCGATCGCGACAGATGTTCGCTGTCTGTTTAATCGAAAAGGTGCTCTACCGTCAGGCTCATAATCCAGTCCGTCACCTATTCGAAACGAAAGCAGGCGCGCATCGTGGAGCCCTTTGTTTTCGAAACCGTATCGAAAGAATTTCCATGCCGGCTGGCTTATTCGCGTCTTGAGGCTTTCCAGTTCATGTTGATACTGACGAACGGCTGTTTCCATGCGCTTTGTGGCCCGGTGCAAGTCCCGGTTATCTTGCTCAATCCAGTCATTCGAGGCTGCTATCAACTCGTAAGTGAAATACTTCATGCGCCTAAGATAACAAAACGTTGAACTTACTCATTTCGTGGCATAAATCCAAAGATGCCTGCGCAGCCGGTGATTAAAATGCTTCGGATGTGGTCCTAGGACTTGGTCTTTGTTCACTCGCGCCCAAGAAAAACCGCCCCATAACTGGCGTTACGGAGCGGCTTTGCTTAGTTGATTAGGTTAGATGATTCGCCCCGTTCCTCCGCAATAGCGACAATCCTGATTACCGCAGTTGCAAAGATCGCCGGGCCTTCTTGAACGTGTCTGATAAGTAAGTCTTAACTTAGTATTTTCGTTGTTATGGTTCTTCTTCTGATAACAAGTATGGGATTCCCCCGCCGGAAACCACGAACGACAGTTCGGATTCTTACACTGTTCCTTAAATTCTAGTAAAGCCATTTGCGTTACTCCTTCCGTATGGATTCAAAGAACGTTGATGGGCGTCATACTAGCACTCCGAGCGCGAAGAAAAAAAGCTAACCAATAAGCGAGCGGTGCCTTACTTCAGCGATGGAGTCAGTACCGCGAGCGGTAGCGACCGGGTAGTCGCCTTGCATTTTTCTTTACTTGACGGCGATGAGAAGCTGGAAGTACCTCCATGTGGAACGACACCGACACGCCGCTCGCTTACCTAATTAGCTTCCGCTGTTTCGGCACGTGGTTACATGGAGACAAACGCGGCTCAATCGATCGCTTTCACAATCGTTACAAATCTCCCTACATACAGCCCAATGAAAGATGGCATCTTCACAACGTGCGGGTGCTTGAGGGTGAACCGGTAGTACTGAACGCATCACAACGTCAGTCGGTTGATCGCGCGGTTCGCGAGACCTGTGATTTCCGGAAATGGCACTTACATGCCCTAAACGTCAGGACCAATCACGTTCATGCAGTCGTATCAATCGGAGCCCTTCGACCAAAACGAGCGTTAACTGCATTCAAGGCAAATGCAACAAGACAGATGCGCCAGGATGGATGTTGGCGGCGAGATTCGAGTCCCTGGTCAGAAAAAGGCAGCAACAGATACCTCTGGAACGAGCGTAGCGTGGCGCAAGCGATTGACTATGTGCTCTACGGACAAGGAGATGAACCACCTGACTTTGACGATTAACCCGGTCGCTACCGCTCGCGGTACTGACTCCATCATCGCCGAGCATCACTTCGTCGCATGGATCCAAAGGTGCCAGCCCCAGCGCGACGCGAGCGCCGACTCAAACGAACGCGGCAGAAAGTTGCCGATAATCGGAATGAACCTTTTGTTCAGAAAATACGCTCGCAACTCGACGGCGGAGAAATCTTTGAACAACTCGCGGGCTTCGCGTCGCGAATAGACGCGGGCGAGCGGGTTCCCTGCTCCGTCGGTACTTTGGCTGAGAAAATCATCAGACGAAGAGTTGCCGTTCTTTGCCAGTTGCGCGTGCTCTCTTAGCGAATCGATTGGTTCGCGCGTCAGCAGGTTGATCAGTTTGATTCCGGCTTCGCTTGTCAGCAATCCGGCTCCGGCGCGCCGCAAAATCCGAATGCCGACGCGATAGTTGTAGCTGCCGCGATGGTACAACATCACCATCGCCCGGCCGCCGGGTTTCAGGACACGATGAATTTCGCGCACGGCCGCCTCGATATCAGGCGTGTGATGCAGGACTCCGTGCGAGTAAACCAGATCAAACGACGCATCGGGAAAGTCGAGACGCTCGGCATCAGCAACACGAAACTCACCTTTCAAGCCTGACACCTGGAAACGTTTGCGCGCCAACTCGACGGCGGCGTCCGTCAGATCAATGCCCGTATAATTCGCACCGGCCTTCGCGAACTGCGCGCCGTCGGTGCCCATGCCACAGCCAATCTCCAGCACCCGCAGACCGCGCGTATTCGTGAAGTCTGCGGCCGCCGGAATGTGCCACTCTTTTTCGTAGCGATGCGCTTCGACGCGTTCGAAGAATTCAGGTGTGCCGATCTCTGCGTCGCTGAACTTTGTGCCGCAGGGATGCGCCTGCCAGAACACGCGCACGCGCTCTTTCAATTCTTCGTCGGCGAGCTTTTGACTCGGAGTGGACATTCAAGGTAGAAGGTGCGGTGTCAGTATAAACTGAACGTCGCTCCGTTCGAGAAGGCGAGCAGTCATGCAGTCCCGAAAACGTCGGGACTGCGTTCCCAGCGATGATTACTTTTCAAATCACAGGACATCTGACCGATTTCACTGGCGGCGACGCCGAAATAAAGGTTGATGCGCAACCGGCGACGGTACGCGAAGCTTTGAACGAGCTTTGGAACCGCCACAGCGGATTGCGCGATCGGGTCTTGACTGAGCAAGGCGAGGTCCGTCAGCACGTGAATATTTTTGTGAACAGCAGCGTCGTCCGGCGCGACGAAGTGCTGGATGCGTCGCTCGACGGCACGGCTGATATTTGCATCATGCCCGCGGTCAGCGGCGGCGCCGAATTATTGTCTCTCACTGCCGTTTAGAGTCGGCCTACCGGCCGACTGGCGGGCGGTAGCCCGCCTCTAAACGATGCGAGAGTGATTGAACAATCGGAACATACGTATCGTTTGGCCCGTAGTTCAAAGCACAATGTTCTGTCCAAGTTGCGGATCCGAAGAACGTCAGGCTAACCAGTATTGCCGCGCCTGTGGCGTCGATCTGCGGGCCGTCCGCGTGAGCCTTGAGCGGCCAGATTCGATTACGGCGTCGGCTGTCTCAGCGCGCGATGAGATTGGTCGCGCCGTTGGGGATCGGATACGCTTGGTAAAGGACGCCGCCGAGTTGAAGGTTGTGGCGGAAACTGTTCTCCCTGAGGTGGAAAAGTTTCTCGAGTCACCGGAAGAAAAGCGTCTTCGCCGAATCCGCGCGGGCACAATCATCGCCTCCACTGGCTTGGGGGCCGGCACCCTCGGGTTAATCATGTCATCAGCGCTAAGTGGTCCGGACATTGAAGCCGCTTTTTGGATTGGCGGTCTGGGGATAACTGCTTTCACCCTTGGACTTGGTTTTGTCTTAAACGGATTGCTTTTCACCAAGCCGCGCAAGGCGCTGGACGATCATTCATCGGACACCAGAATGGCTAATTTGATCGATTCAGCCTACACGCCACCGCCAGCTCGATCAGGTGAAACACCGATGCTGCGCTCGCCCACGACCTCCAATCTCGGTTCGGAAAAAGGCGCCTCAGTTACCGAACACACCACGCTTAACTTGAAAAAAGATTAGCGAGCCTGAGAGCAGGATGCGGTTTCGCTCCGGCAGGAGCGAGATGTTTATAGAGCCTCAGCCTGCAACGATTCACTAGCTCCTTTAGGAGCGTAAGCCGTTGTCGTTTCATTTCGCTCCTAAAGGAGCTTCCTATTTTCTTTTCACGCAAGTTCTATAAACATTCGGCTCCTACGGAGCGACAAGGGATATCACGCCGCCATGGTGAATCGAACAAGCGCGCCTGCAGACAATACGGCTATTCGACAGGCGGTCACTGCAAGGCTACTGCTTACGCAGCCACTCACGGCCGGCTGAACAAAAGCTCAGAAAATTACAAATGCGACAGTGCGAATTGGCAATCGGCGGGAAATGCTCCATCTCCAACGTGCCGTCGAGCGAAGCGATCTCTGACATCGCGTCGTCGATGGCGCGCACGCACGTTTCGTATTCCAGAAGGTCGCTGGGCACGATCGCTTCAACATTCGGATGGATGAAATGCAGCGTCGCCCGGAGCGAGTTGATGCGCGCGTCTTGCGGCAGCAACTCTCGCAAGGCGAGCGCGTAGCCTTGCATCTGCAAACGGTAATCGCGCGCCGCATTCTCGATTTGATCTTCGAATGAAAACGCAGGTTGTGCGGCGGGAACTTCGACGGCGACGGCTTGCGCGGCAGTCTCAAAATCAAATGCAGCCTGACCGGGTTGGGCGATTCGCGTGGACCCATCAAGTTGCGCGGTTCGCGTCGAACCGCCCCTCCCCGCCAGCGGGGAGGGGTTAGGGCTGGGGTTAAGCGACGCCGTAACTTCTCCCCCTCGCCCCCTCTCCGCGGGCGGAGAGGGGGAAGTCGCGGCCACAGCGCCGGTCGCTTTTACCCGCTCTTTGAAAGCCAACGAAAAACGGTTCGTCTTGAAATCGATGATCTCGACGTCAAGACCGTTTGCGGCTGGCGTGATCAGCAGTTTGTCGATTGTGCCAGTCAGAATTCCAAGCGGGCGGCGCAGACGAAAACGCAATTCGCTCCAAAGGCCGGGGGAAGATTTCGGATTTCGAATTGCGGATTGCGAATTTTCTTCAATATTGATTCGGGTCGCATCCTGGACGCGTTGAAATACGTCGCTCGCCAAATAGTTCTGGGCCAGCGGCAGCAAATCAGCGACCGCCGTCGCGTCGTCAATGCCCAATTCCCTTCCGGCTAACTGGGCCCGCCGCATCGACCTGACATGCTCGAAACTTTCGCGCAAACGAACCTCAGCGTTGTCACCTTCGCAAAACGTTTCGCAAAAACGGTGGATGACGGCGCCTTTCAACGTCGCCGTCAAATTCGCGGGCGGCTCAGGCGCTTCGGCATCGTTCCACACCGCAAGTTCTTCCGCGCCCGGCGTCCGCAAAAGTCGCTCGAAGTAATATTGCCGCGGGCAACGTTGGAAATTGATGAGCTGCGTTACGGTGAACCGGCGCAGCGTGGTTCCGCGTTCAGCCTCGACTGGTCTTAACAGCGGGAAGATTTCAGCAAGCGGCTGAGACGGATCGATCGTTGACGAAACCGTCGCATTTGCAGGCACGATGCCCGCGCTCCGAGCCGGTTCGCGACTCATGCGTAGATCGATCTGGACGTCATCCCCAAACTCAAGTACTCCGGTTTGCGGATGCTCATCGAGTTCCAAAGCCTGCCACAACCACGCCAGCCATTGTTCCCGCTTCGTCTCGCTTAAGTTCTTTAACTCTTTCTCCGCAGCCGCGCCGGAGAAGATCAGACGATCTTCCGCGCGCGTGGCGGCGACATACAAAAGTCGCATGCTCTCGAATTCTTCGCGCCAACCCGCGCGCTGCCGCAGCTCTTTAAAGGTCGCGCCGCGCACCACGCCGCCGCGGCCGTCAGGCACGGCCACACTGAATCCTCTGTGCCGATCCAGCACAAACAACGAATTGTCGCGTTGCGACGATGCGTAACGCTGCAGATCGGGAAGGATGACAACCGGAAACTCGAGACCCTTTGCCTGATGAATGGTCATCAACCGCACCACGTTCGCGGTCTTGTCGATCTGGCCTTCAGTCTCGCGCCCGCCGATCTCTTCGAACTTCTCGACGTAGTGCACAAAGTCGCGGATAAGCTCGCCTGATTTTTCAAATGCTTCCGCCAGGCGAAAGAGTTTCTCGACGTTAGCGATCCGATGAGCGCCGTCAAAGTTAGCGGCGATCACGGCCATGAAATCCGCTGCCGCGACCGCGTGACGCAGCAAGTCAGCGATCGAGTAACGGCTGCGTCGCTCAATCATGTCTCCGAGGAACAAAGCCACGCGATCCAGTTCCGCATGCTCTTCTTCTTCGAGGAACTGAATCTCGCGATGCTGTCGAACTGCGCGCCACAGGTTTCGGCGCGGCAATTTTTTGCCGTCGGTGGTTTCGCCCACCAGCGGCGCCGAACGCAGCGCAAACAGCGCGTTGTCTGAAATGCCGCCAAGTGGAGAGCGCAACACGGCCGCCAACGCGATCTCATCCGTAGTGTTATCGAGAAACCGCAGCAGTTGAATCAGATCAGTGATCTCTTCGCGTTGATAGAACCCTTTGCCCTGAACGGTGAGGTAGGGAATGCCGGCGCGACGCAGGGCGCTTTCGTAAATGCCGACGCCGGTGAGCGCGCGAAACAGTACGGCGATGTCGCCGTAATTGATGGGTACGCACGCTTCAGGCGTGCCGGCTTCGTCTTTGATGAGCACGCGGGACGCGTGCGAACCACCAACCAACTCCTGAATTCTCGCGACCAGTTGGGCGGCGTCACGTTCGCGAGCGTCGCGGCTTTCGTAGCGATTCTGGATTTCGTCTTCGGAATAATCTGCTGATTGGCGATCGGGCAGGATGCTGAAAAGAAACTCAACCAGGGGCGGTGCGTCGCGCGCTTCGCGTTCGGCGACGCTGGCTTCGTGTGCCACGTAACCGAGCTCAGGTAACTGTTCCGGCGGAACGTCGGCGCGCGGCTGAAAAGTTTTCGCGAAAACAAAGTTGAGACAATCGATCAGCGGACGTTGGCTGCGAAAATTCAAATGCAACGGCTGTTCGACGCCGTCCGCGGCTTTGATCGCGTCGGTCATCTCGCGGAACACGTCAACATCCGCGCCGCGAAATCCGTAAATTGATTGCTTCCGATCGCCGACGATAAAAAGGTTCGCCCCGTGCCGCAGCCCCAGCTTCAACATCAAATCACGCTGCAAGCCGTTCGTGTCCTGGAACTCATCGACAAGGAAAAAGCGATAACGTTCCGAGATCCGAGTCATCAACTGCGGATGCTCGTTGAGTAACTTCAGCGTCCGGATCTGCAAGTCATCAAAATCGACAACAGAGAGTTTTTGTTTCTCTTCAGTGAGACGCCGTTCGATGTCCTGCATCAGGTTGAGCACGGCCAGCGCGTAATCCTTTGCCAGCAGATCGAACCCGATACAAGGAACTTTGCCTGCGAACCGATCGTCAGCAGTTGAATCTTCGCCCCACAACAACGGATCGATCGGAGCGATTTTCTTGATGACGTTTTTGCGCGGCCGAACGTCGCGGAAATCTTCGATTGCCTGACAGTACGTCGCGATAGTTTGCTCAGAGGGCGCTTGCGACAGAATCACCCGAGCGCGAGGCCACTCGGCGGCGAACTTCGCCTGCTCTTCGCGCGCCTTCGGTGTCTTTACTCGATCGCTGAGCAACTCGGACATTCGCATGTCGAGCTCGCGAAACGCGGCCGTATAATCTTCCGAGCTCAAGTGGTTCGCCGTTGCGCGTCGTCTTATCTCGCTGAGGGCGAGCCCTTCGCCCCGATAATTCTTGTAAAGCTCAGCCAAAACTGCGGACAAAACCCCGCGACCGCCGACGCCCTGAGCGAGTTTCACTATTTTTTCATTGCCGTGATGGATGGCATTGCTCAACGCCTCGTCGACAACGGCTTCGAGCATCATCGTCGCTTGTTGTTCGTCGAGCAGCACAAACTGCGGATCGATGTTCGCTTCGACGGGAAACTCATGCAGGATGCGCGAGCAGAAACCGTGGATGGTCGTGATTACGGCGCCTTCCAGCGTCCGCTTGTGACGAAGCCAGCGCTGGCGCTCGTCCGGGGCGGCCCGGCGCAGTAAAGCATCAATCGCGCCACGCACCCGTTCGCGCATTTCATTCGCTGCCCGATTCGTAAAAGTGATCGCAACGATGGTATCGACTGAGGCGTTTTGGGTACGCAGAATTTCCAGGTAGCGTTCGACGAGGACTCGGGTCTTTCCCGCGCCCGGACCGGCAGTCACGGAAAGGTGACGATCGAGTGTGTGCGCGGCAACGGCTTGTTCAGGTTTGAGTTTGTTGGTTTTGGGGATCGGTGCTTCCACGTTCTACCTGCGGATGAGCCGCTCGTACTCGTCGTGCGGCCCAATCCAAAACCAGTACAAAACGCCCTCGTGTTCACGGGCCAGAGCACGCCAACCGCGGCTCACGCGAACTGCCCAGTATTCACCTTTTTTCTCAAAGCGCAACGACTTGTGACGCGGATCGCGACGCCATAAATTGTAAGCTTTGTCAGCGCTGGCTTGTATCTCAGTAGGAAGCGCGGCGTAGGCTTTCCAAAAACTAGGAGTGGTCGAGGACTTCATCGAGTGGTTTTGTTCGACCTGCTTCAATGTCCTCTAGAGCTTTTTGCCACAAGTGATCCAAACGACCGGCTTTGGCGTCGGCTTCAATTTGACGATCCCAGGCGTCCTCCAAATCGAGTTCGTTCAGACGCGCGAGAAATTCAGCCTTCTCGGCATCTGACAGCCCCTTGACCGCCGTAATGATTTCCTGAACCGAAGTCATGGAAAGAATTTAGTCTTCCGGCTGGGATTTGTCACGCCTCAGTTAGCTGCCCGGCGTGGCCTGAACTGTTTCAGCGGGAGTCTTCGGATCGAACGGAGTCTCGATGAATTTTTTGGCAACGGCCTGCGCGTTGTCGTAGTTGCTGCCGGTTTGCAGGGCCTTGTTGTATTCGAACACCGCCTTGTTGCGATCGCCCTTGGCATCGTAGGCGTTGCCGCGCCTGATGTGCGCCCACGCGTCGATCCAGATGGGCTTGCTGCTGGTCGAGTCAATGGCCGCCTGAAAATTGTCCAGCGCCAATTGCCAGTTCTTCTGTTCGAAATAGATCAGCGCGAGGTTGTAGTAAACCCAGGCGTTGTTTCGATCCAGCTTCAGCGCTGATTCCATCTGTTGTTGCGCCTCGGCGTACTGGCCATCCTTGAACAACTCGATGCCGCGACGCGCGACGATTGAAACCTTCAAATCGTCTGACATGCGCAGGATCTTATTGTTTGGATCGACTTCGGCCGCGATCGGCTGGCCGCCTGATTCAAAGTCGAAGTCTTCACTGCGGCCGGCGAAAACCAGTTTCTTAGTTTGCGCGTCTCCGCCTTCGGAACGCAGCGTCAGCTCAACCGGCATGTTGAGGTTTTCGAAGTTCTGCCGGACCGTGCCGCGCGTGCGGAACTTGCCGTTGCGCGTGCGGATGATTTGGTAATCCACGCTGAACTCAGGTACGCCCGTGCCTTCCAGCCACTGCGCGAAAAAGTAGCGCATATTGCGCCCCGCGACCTGAGACGTGAGTCGCTCAAAATCGTCAACCGAAGCGTTCTTGTTGCGGAACTGTTCGACAAATCGCGCCAGCAGCTGTTCAAACTTTTCGGCGCCCAGGGTCTCGCGCAACATGCTGAAGACCATGGCGCCTTTGTAGAAGACGATCGATTGGTAAGCCGCCGACTGATCGTCGAGCGACGCCGGCGCGCGCGCGATCGATGAAGTTTGTTCAAAAGTCAGCGCCCGTTCCTGTTCTTCGCGCTGCGCCGCGTCGAGTTGCGCCCCGGTCAATATTGATTGGCGGAACGCGAACGCGCTCCACTCGGCGAGGCCCTGCGAAACCCAGGCATCGTCAAACGATTTCAATCCGACGGTCTGCCCCCACCATTGATAGGCAATCTCTCGTTGTAAACGATCTTCGGGAGTCGTGCGGCCTTCGAAAAATTTCGATGCGAGGAACAGCAGGCCGAGTCCAGAATATGCTTCGAACGCTTCGTCATCAGTCTGCGCGATGATCATGCGCGTCCCGAACGCGGGCGTGCCGTACTGCTTCGTGTAGTAGTCGAGCGCGCGACCCATCAACTCGCCGAACGGCGTGATGCGATTTTCACTGCCGGGCTTAACAAAGAATTGCAGCTCGTACCGCCCGAAACGAAGACTCTTGGTAATGAACTGGCCGGCAACAAAGTTCCCCACCAGCTGCGGCGTCTTTTGAACGAAACGAAACCTGGTTGTGCCGCTCTTATCAACTTGCGGATTCACCGGTTCGTCGCTGATCCCGCCCACCTGCACTCCCGTCGGGACGATCACGGTGATGTCCGACATCGCGCGGTCAGCCATGTAGTCGTGAAACGGGAACCAACGCGCCGCGTACATCAAATACGAGCCTTCCGTCCCGACATACGCGAGCCGCTTGCTCGCCAGCGGGCCCCCCTCAGGTGAAATCAACGCGCCACCCCAGCGAATTCGGAGGGTCACCGGCTGGCCCGCGGGGACCACTTCCCCTAAATCGATTCGGACGTTAGGCCCGAGAGCGCCCGCCCCGACGGGGTCCTGGACGATTCCCGGCAACGCACGGCCATCTTTTTCGACGGTGTTAACCTTTAACGAGCCATTTAGCTCAAAAACAACGGAACGCGTGGCCTCGAGCGGCGTTAAAGTGATGTCAGCCCCGGCGCGGAGTGTGTGGTCATCCGGCTGAAGTTGCACTTCGATCCGGTAATTCGTGATGTCGTAGCGCGTGCCGGCGACGGCTGGTTGTTGAGCATTTGCCGCACTCGCAAAAGCGACGAGGGCGATAGCTGAGCCAATCAGGGAAAGCAGTTTTGTTCTAAACATAGCTGACGAGTAGGTTCTTCCGTGCATTATTGCACGGTTTAATGAGCCATTAAATTCGAGGCACCTTGGGCCTCGTTTTGATGGCGGGGACGGTGCGGCGGTTGCCGAACTACCTGGACAAACTGTCTGCGCTCGTATTCTTGCGTGCGTGCTTGACACTACAGTTGGGCACGATTAGATTCTCATTTCGTTTTCCGTTTTGAAAGCGGCGTCGGCCCACGGACGCCAAAACGTCCACCAATTGAACAATTCAGGAGTTTTCAGTCATGAAGCTGCATAGGAGAATTCTCAGTTTCGCCGTATTGTCGGCGCTCGTTTGCGCGGCGTTGCCAGTCGCCGCTTTCGCACAGGGTGGAAAATCGGCAACCGCCGCGTCGAGCCGAATTCCGATTCGCGAATTTAAGCTTAAGAACGGATTGCGAGTGATCATGTCTGAAGATCACTCGGCGCCGACTTATGCGATCGCCATCACGTACAACGTCGGCTCTCGCGACGAGCGCCAGGGCCGCACCGGCTTTGCGCACTTGTTCGAGCACATGATGTTCCAGGGTTCAGAGAACGTCGGCAAGGGCGAGCACTTTATTCTGGTCGACATGAACGGCGGCTCGATGAACGGCACGACCAACGCCGACCGCACGAACTACTTCCAGGCGCTGCCGGCCAACCAGCTCGACCTCGGGCTGTACCTCGAAGCCGATCGCATGAAGAGCCTGGTGATCAATCAGGCCAATCTCGACAATCAGCGTAATGCGGTCCAGGAAGAGCGACGACTCGGCGTCGACAATGTGCCGTACGGCAAGACTTTCGAGACTATTATCGGCACGGCCTACGACAACTTCGCTTACAAGCATTCGACGATCGGCTCGATGGAAGATCTGAATGCCGCGGACGTGAAGGACGTGGCTGACTTCTTTCGCATCTACTACGCGCCCAACAATGCGGTGCTGACTTTGGTGGGCGACTTTAAGACCGACGAAGCCCTCGCCAAGGTGAAGAAGTATTTCGAAGCGATTCCGTCGCAACCGCAACCGCCCGCGCCCGACATGACTGAACCGGAGCAAAAGGCCGAGCGTCGGGTGGCCCTTGACGACGGTTTCGCGCGCACGGCGCGCATTGACGTCGTCTACAAGATTCCGCAAGGCAACACACCGGATTACTACGCGTTGAGCTTGCTCGGACAGATTTTGTCCAGCGGCCAGTCTTCACGTCTGTACCAGAAGCTGGTCAAAGAGCGCGAATTAGTTGCGGCAGTCGGCGCCGGCGCGCAGGAACGTCGCGGGCCGTCGCTCTTTTCGGTGACCGCAATCCTGCCGCCCGGAAAGCAACTCGCGGATGTCGAGAAAGCGATCTACGAAGAAATCGAGCGCGTGAAGAACGAGCCGGTCGCCGATTGGGAAATCGAAAAGATCCGCATGAGCATGCGCCGGCAACGCGCGCAACAGTTACAAGGCACTTTGAGCCGCGCCGTGACCCTCGGAATTAACGCGGTGTACTACGGCGATCCCAACCTCATCAACGAGATCGAAGCCAAATTCAATCGCGTCACCAAGGAAGATATTCAGCGGGTGGCGCGCACTTACTTTAAAGATACGAACCGCACGGTGGTCACCACTACGCCGAAAGCGCGCGTGACCGCGCCGGCTGCCGGTTCTAACTAACGAAATCATGCCCGCTGATTCGTCGGCGGCTTAAGACCTGATTAGGTAGATTTGTCAGGAGGAGAAATGAAGTACCTGAATCCATTGAAGCTCAGAACAATTGCCGCGACCCTGGTCGCATTCGCTTTCATCGCCTCAGCTGTTGCTCCTTTGCGGGCGCAACAGCCCGCACCGGGACAGGACAAGGGGACCTCGCGCAGCAAGGTCGAACGAAAGAACCGCGCGCCGGTGTCGAAAGAAGTTTTGCGCGTTAAGTTACCGAAGGCCGTCGAAGCGACACTCGACAACGGCTTGACGGTGATGGTCCTGGAAGACCATCGCTTTCCCGTTGTAAACGTGAGCTTGCAGATGAGCGGCGCGGGTCCAATTTTTGACCCGGCCGACAAGCCGGGATTGGCAAACATCACGGCGCAAATGCTGCGCGAAGGAACCAAGACGCGCAACAGTCGCCAAATCGCGGAAGAAATCGACAAGCTCGGCGCGACGCTCGGCGCTACTTCGGGTTTCGGCTCGACCGCCGCAACCCTCTCGGCTTCAGGTTTGTCCGACAACTTTGATCAGTGGTTCGGGCTGATGACTGACATGTTGATGAATCCGAGTTTTCCAGCCGACGAGTTTGGAAAGCTGCGGGCGCGCATCAAGACTGGTCTCCTGCAACAGCGCACTCAGCCTAACTTCCTGTCCGAGGAGCGGTTCCGCCGCGTCGTTTACGGCAACCATCCCGCCGCGGTTTACTCGACCACTCCGGCGGTGCTCGATGCGTTGACGCCGGAAATGCTCGCCGCGTGGCATAGCGAACGTTATGTACCGCAGAATGCAGTTATCGGAATAGCAGGCGATGTGAAGGCTTCAGAAGTTATTGCGAAGCTTAAGACGGCGCTGGCCGGCTGGAAACGCACGGACTACAAAGAGACTCTGCCCGCAAACCCGAAGCCCGCCACCGACGGAAAGATTTACCTGATTGACAGGCCGAACTCAGTGCAGTCGACGATTACGATGGGCAATATCGCCATCGATCGTCGTCATCCCGATTACGTTCCGATGGTGGTCATGAACAGCATCGTCGGCGGCGGCGCCTCGGCGCGGCTATTTATGAACTTGCGCGAAGAGAAGGGCTACACCTACGGCGTATACAGCGATTTTACGAGGCTGAAATATTCCGGCCCGTGGTCAGCGGGTGGCGACGTGCGCACGGAAGTCACGGAAGGCGCGATGACTGAGTTCATGCGCGAGCTAAACCGCATCCGCGACGAGAAGGTGCCGATGGATGAACTGGAAGAGCAAAAGCGTTCGATCGTCGCCGGCTTCGCTCTCTCGCTCGAGAGCCCACAGCAGCTCTTGAACTATTCGATCACCCGGAAGATTTACAATTTGCCCGACGATTATTGGGAAACTTACCCGTCGAAGATCATGGCGGTCTCGGCGGATGAAGTGCAGCGCGTCGCGCGCCAGTACGTCAATCCGCAAACGCAGCAAATCGTCGTCGTCGGCGACGCGAAAAAGATCAAACCCATCCTGGAGAAGTTTGGAACGGTTGTGGTCTTTGACGCTGAAGGCAAGCCGCAAGGCACCGGCAAGTAAGCCGCCGGCACTTACTGAATTCGGAGCAGCTCGGTTCACCACCGAGCTGCTCTTTTTATTTTTGCTGGGGACTCGGAGAAGGCGTGGGTGCGGCCGAAGAAAACCTTGGACCGATCTTGTCATCCAGACCGTCGAGCGTGCCGTTCACCTTCTTGTAAAGATTCTCGATCACCGATCGGCGCGCGATGTCCGGGCCGGCAACATAGCTCTTGATGTAGTAAAGCAGCGCTTGATCACCTTTGCCCCCGGCCTCCAACGCCGCGCCCAGGTGCCACAGCGACGTGCGCCATAACGGCGTTCCTTCCGGCGCAGTGCTGACGGCGCGCCGGAAACGTAGAACTGCCTCATCAGGTTTGTCGAGATTGAAAAGCGCCAGACCGGCGATGTTTTCGATTTTTCCGCGCAGCAATCCCGACAACGCAGTGCGTGGGGCGTCCGGGACAGACGGCGTGCCGCCCTGCGACAGCGCGCGGGCGCGCATATCGGCAAGCTCTTCAGCCTGCACGGCGACCGTCGCCGCCGGCACATTGAGCGCCGGCTCAACGCCTGTGGTCGCGCTCTCCATTAAATCCAACACCGTCGAAAGCGCCACGCCCTTCTTCAAGAACTTCGACGCCACGTAGACCTGACGGTAGGTGCGCATGGGATCCTCACCGGCGATGAATTCCTGCGCAAGTGTTGCCAACTCATCTTCCGCCGGCGAGCGACGCTCCGCGTTGAGCGCGTTCGTCAGCGTCAGCAGGGCCTTGAGCATCTTCGCGTTCGCGTCAGAATCCGCCGTCTTGTCCTGAAAGATTGCCGCGCGCCGTTCGGGCGCCAACAACTCGGAGAAACCTGCCGCCTTCGCCGGCAATCGACCGGCAAGCTTCGTTTCGATCTGACCATCTTTTAGCGAAAACGACTTAGCCAATTGCGCGGCCGCTTCGTCATACAACCCAACCGACGCGAGCACGCTTGCGAGCTCATAATCGAGCGTGGGAAACCGGCTGTAGTTTTGCGCAAACCGCAGCACGCGTTCGGCATCCAGCGGTCGCTTGTCCGCCACCAACGCGCGCGCGTACGCGATCTGCGCCCAGGAATATCGCGGTTCAAGCGCCACCGCCCGTTTCGCGAGATCGAGCGCCCGGGCCGAATCGCCGCGCGCGATGAACCAGTAAGCTGCGCCCACCAGCAGCGGCAGGTTGTTCGCTTTTTCCGGATCCTGGAGCGTTGCATTTAACTCCAGCACCGCTTCTGGCTGCTTACCCGACTCCAACAACGACAGCACGACGCCGGCCCGCGCGGGATTGTTTTTCGGATCAGCCTCGAGCACTTCGCGATAAAGCACCAGTGCTTCTTCACTCTTTGCCGACGCGCGCTTCAAATCCGCGACCAACAGCTTTGCCGATGTCAGCTTAGGATTAAGCGCCAGCGCTTTCGCGTATTCCGCTTCCGCATCTTCAAGCCGCAGCGCGATGTGACGCGCCGCCCCCAGCGCCTGATGCGCCGACGCGACTTCGGGAGCGTTCTGCACCGTTAGCTCCGCCAGGCGATTGGCCTCTTTCACGTCTTCAATGCCCAGATAGAACTGGGTCACCGCGAGCAATCGCACCGGGTTAAGTTTCGCCAGGGCTTCGACCCGACGCGCGGCTTCGACGGCGGCTTCACGCAGGCCACGCAGAAACAGGTTCATCGGAATCCGCGCGATAACCTCGATAAACAGACGATCGTTCATGTCGGTTGGAGCTTCCGACAACACGAGCTGAAACTGCTTAAGCCCCCCCGGAATGTCGCCGGCCTGAAGCTTTTGATCGCCAAGTGTTGCCCGCGCAGCAACGATCAATTCATGAGCGCGACCTATAGCAACGGACTTGGGTCGCGTTGCTATAAACGTTTTCAAGAGCTCGATTCGCTCGGCCACGGGCTTTGTCAACGTCAGCTCTACTTCTTCTAATTCGTCTTCAGGGTCCGCAGGAGGTTCCGGCGAACGCGTCGGGCGCGCAGGTCTTGTGGGTGAGTTCCTGGCGACCGCGTTCGGCGACCGCGATTCAGATGGTTGAGGCGAAGCTGCCGGTGTTTCGGCCGGCGGCGCGCTGGGTTCAGCCACAGGTGTCTCAGTCATCGTTGGGGATGGCGTCGGACTTTCAGCAGGCGTCGCGGTGGCTTCAGGCGTCGGCGTCGTCTCGGGCACCGGAGTGGCAGACGGCGTTTCAGTTGGGGTTGCGGTCGGCGTCGGACTGGGGACGATTTCCGGCGACGGCGATTGGCTCGGCTGCGGCGCCGGTGTGTCAGCCGGCGAGGGACTCTCGACCGTTCGCGGCCGGGTTTGCGCGATGGCCACATCGCCGGCCGGCACATCTAGCTGCGCAAATGTGAAGTTGTGCTGCTCGCCGAGGCCGTTAACAAACGCTTGCACACCGGCGACTAGCCCTCCGCTGAAGTCGCGCGCTTCGAATTTAGGACGCATCCGCCGTCCCATCTCGCCCACCAGGCCGTCCGGTAAAGTTGTCTGTGCCGCGCGGCTGAATTGCGTGAAGAACTGGCCAGTGTCAGCCGCGATCACCATCAGCAGCGTTTTGCGCGGCGAAGTGCGTGTGCCCACCTGCCATTCGTTCGCAATTCGCAGTGAGTAGTCGTACATGTCTGCCGACGCCGCCGTCTTAACCACGGCAATGACCAGGTCCACGTCAGTTCGCGTCTTCAGGCTTTGCAGCACTGTGTCGAGGCGTTGCTTAGTTGCCGGATCGACGACTTCGGCAAAGTCGTTCACGTTTCCGGACGGCGCCGGCAGTTTGTCCTGCGCGGACGCACTGACAAACACCTGCGCCACGCAAACCACGGCCAGCACGGCTGACAGGATCAATGCTCGGGGATTCTTTTTGGAAACACTGTTTGAAAAATTAGTCATTAGGACGGCAACAAGTCGGGAAAGATTGAAACGGTGGGGCATGATAACATCTCGCTGAAGCCAAAAGGAAAAGGCAAAAGGTAAAAGTACGTGCGAAGCGATACGCCAAGGCACGCCCAATAGCCAAAGCCAAGACAAGTCGCTAATTCTTCCTTTCGCCTTTTAACTTGAGTAAATGAGTGAACTCGAAGACGCCTGGGAACTTGCATTGACTGAAGCCCAATCGCGTGCACACGCGACCGGGCAGGCAGATATCGCCGAATTCCTGACTGTGCGCCGGCGCAATGACTTGCTGCGGCGGACGGCCATCGATTGGCTGCTCAACGAAGTCGTTTTACTCGCCGGACAGGCAAATCGCGCCGGCGCGGGAATTCAGATCGAGCAGAAAGAGCCGCACCGGTTTTCACGTCGCAACGCCACGATGGTCGGCCGGCTAGTGACGCTCCGGCGCGGCGTTCGCGAACTCACCATTGAGTGTGGCTGGCCGCGTACTCCGCGCGACGGCTTTGTTCGCGGTGGCGGCCTGGCCTGTGCAAACATCAAACACTTCGGACGGCGCGGCGCGAACTCTGAGCTACTGCTGACGCCTCCGTCGAAAGACAAGCCGCATTGGTTGATCGCCGACGATGACGCGGACCGCACAGTGTTCGCTGAAGAGACACTGCGTTCGCACTTCGTTACTTTCCTGCGCGACGATTAGCCAGGTACGCACGCCTCTGGCGTGCAGCATGCCTGAGGCATGCGTACCTAACACCAAACATCTCTTAACGATTTCCGCCCTCGTTTGCACGGTATGCCGCGCGATGCGCGCGTTGGACGCCGCTTTCCTCTGGTCTGCGGGGCTTTCGCGCCGGATCAAAGCGAACGGCACGGTCATTGCCAACCATCACCGCGTTCGGGCGCGGAGCGTCACATGAACACTTGGTAAGGAGAATTGAAATGAAAACGCAACTGATCAGATTGAGTTTGGTGGCCGGTTTGTTGGCGCTGTTTATTCCGACTGTGGCATCGGCGCAAGGCTGGCCGGATTATCGGCGTGACCGCGATAACGGTCGTTACGACAGTCGGTATCTGCGCGACAGCATTCATCGCCTGGATCGACTCGCAAAAGATTTCGAGAGAGACCTCGATCGCAATTTGGATCGCAGCCGGGCCGATGGCACGCGTCGCGAAGACAGGTTGAATGGCGAGGCGCGTCAGTTCCGCAATGCAGTTGGCAACCTGAAGTCCAGTTTTGGAAACGGGCGTGACCTCAGCCGCAGTCGCGACGAAGCGCAGCGCGTGCTGAGTGAAGCCAGCCGGCTGGATCGTGTCATGGGCCGGATAAACACGCAGGCGAGTCATCGCTGGTCGGAAATCCGCCGCGAGCTGAACGTGATCTCGAATGCCTACGGCATCGGGTATAACGGCTCAAACGACGATTGGCGTCGTGGCCGGCAGGACAACCGCAACAACGTTCCGTGGTGGGAACGGATCATCAGACCATAACCAACCTGACGATGTAATTCGTCACTCTTCGAAAGCCTTGCTCGATTCGTCGAGCAGGGCTTTCGCCTTTTCAGCGCCCGATGACAGAATAGCCCGCGTGCCCGGAGAACTGTTCATCGTCGCGACGCCCGTCGGCAATCTCGAAGACATCACTCAACGCGCCCTCCGTGTGCTACGTGAAGTTGATCTAATCGCTTGCGAGGACACACGCCACACGCGAAAGCTCCTTAACCATTTCGGCATCGACAAGAAAACGATTAGCTATCACGAGCACAACGAGCGTGAACGCGCCGAAGAACTTTGTGAGCTGCTCGAATCCGGAAAGAACGTCGCGCTGGTTTCCGACGCCGGCACGCCTTTGATTAATGACCCGGGATATCGAATTGTGACCGCGGCGATCGAACGCGGTATTCGCGTAATACCGGTTCCCGGCCCGGTGGCATTCATCGCGGCGCTGGCGGCTTCCGGCTTGCCAACCGACGAGGCCTTCTTCGGCGGTTTTCTGCCGTCACGTGCGCACCCGCGGCGAGCGAGGTTGGAAGAATTGCGTTCGGTGCGCGCGACGCTGGCTTTTTACGAAGCACCGCATCGAATCTCGGCGGCGCTGAAAGATGCGGCAGAAGTTCTCGGTAACCGCCGCGCCGTCGTCGCACGCGAGCTAACAAAGCTTCACGAAGAGTTTGTCCGCGGAACTTTGAATGAATTGATTGAACATTTTTCGATGGGAACGGCGCGCGGCGAGATGGTGCTGCTCATTTCCGGCGAAGCGGTCGAGAGTTCGCCGGCGAATCCGGCACAGACATCCACTGAACGACTGATGGAACGCGTGAATGAACTCGAACGGGAAGGTTTGAATTCGAAAGACGCTTTGAAAAGCGCAGCGCGGGAACTGGGAATCAAACGCGCTGAAGCGTATCGAATGATCACGGCTCAGAAGAACCGCCGCACAAAGTAGTAGGTACGCATGCCTCCGGCATGCTGCCCGCTAGAAGTGGGCTACTGCCCGCCCGTTATCTAAAGCTCTCATCGTTTAGACGGCCGACTTGTCCGCCGAGAAATCAGCCGCACAAGTGCGGCTTCTAAACGGCAGCGGGTGATCGGTACGCACGCCTCTGGCGTGCAGCAGGCCTGAGGCCTGCGTACCCGCTGCACGCGAGAGGCGTGCGCACCTCTATCCCGCCAGATTTCCAATCGGCCCATCAGGCTTTACGATCGGCTTCAACGCCGAATACGGAACTAAAACATACTGCGGGCCGGCCGCGTAGGCCGCTACCTGATACGGATCGAAAGTAATCCAAAGACCTTTCCGCGTGATCGTCCACGCTCGGTAATTGTCCGCGCGCGCCGCCGCCCCATCCTGTATCTGGTCCTCCATAAGCCCGTCGTTTTTCTTGCTCTGCTCTTTCAGATCCTTGATCGCATACGCAGAGATTACGCTGAGATAGTTCGATTTCGGATTGAATAGCTCCGCCAGCTCAATTCGCTTGCCGTTTTTCACGTCGTAGTTCAGCACGGCCGTGATGCTGTTGCCGTGTGCCGCGCCGCGCGAGTATTGCCCTTCGGTAAACTCGACACTGATCAAATCATCAGTGGCCAGTCGCACCTGGTATCCAATGTCCAATGAAGAAGTCTGTGTTTCTTCCGGAAGGTCTGTCTCCTCCTCAAGCGCCGCGGTCTCGGCAGTTTTGAAAGCCGCCACGTCTTTGGTGATCATCGCGCGCGATTCGCGATTGAACTTATCGAACCGCGCGTCGCCTTCTATCTGAGGATACTCGGCGTCCACCGAGTACTTTGCTTCCTTGTTGTTTTCGCGAATCACTTTCGGCACGATTCGGACCGCAGCGGTGAATTCAATTGGTTGCTGCGATATGAAAAAGCCCGTCTCTTTCGAACCATCAGGACGTGACCACTTGCCCTCGATGTCGGCCAAACCGGTTGCATTCGATTTCCATTTGCCCTTGAAGAGGCCGGTTTCTTTTCCCGTTTCATCGGACTCGCGGAGTGTGACGTTGCCGTCGCGGTCGATTTCACCTTTCAAATCAATGTTCTTGGCGATTCGAGGATAAAAATAGGTGCCAGTCAGACGCTCGCCTTCGCGCACCAGATTCATTTCGATCGACAAGTTCGCGATCGAGCCGCGGAAATTAACCTTCTCGCCCGCCGCGGCAGCGCCTCCGCCCAAAGTGTCCTGCGCTGAAGTCGGTGTCTTGCTGTTCGCGTTTTGGTTCGTCGTTGATTTGCGGCACGCGCCGAAAAGCAGGGTCGCTGTCGCGATAAAGATAAAAAGGATTAGTTGGAATTTGATTCGCATGTAGTCAGTTGGCGGAATGCGCCTTCACCCACCCGCGTGTTTGCGCTTCCTTTCGAATATCTGCAAACGTTAGCTCGCACAATTTGCCGCCGGAAAACATTTCGTTGTTCGTAACGTCTGCGATGGCAAATGGCGGTACTTCAAACGCAGCCATCTCTTCATCCGTAGCGAAATCCGTTTCCGCCAACGTCAGCCCCAACAAATCGCCGAGAAACATATCGACCGAAAATCGCCGGCCCTCAAAGTCGAAGTAGTACCGGTTTTTCCGAATCTCGTTCGCTTCGAATACCGACAGGGTGTCAGCTTCGAGCGCGTTCAAGTAAATGTTCGTGATGATGGTGCGCGAAAGATCCTCGGGTTCAGGGGCAAACTTCTGCGTGAACTTCACCACCCACTTATTCGTCTTCGGGTCGCGCACTTTTCGAATCCGCAGCCGCGTGCCGGTGATGTAGTTGTCGGTGATTTGCAGGTGGTGATCGGTTCGGTTCAATGCCTCGGGCAAGTCGTTCAGCAGATAGCGCCGCTCACGCTCGACGCGTGCGTATTTGCTTTCCGGAACGACAGTATTTTGATCGGTTAACTTGGCTACGCCCATGGTGGAGTCGGACTTTACTTTAGCCGCAGCCAATGCAAACGGCCAAGGCGAAATATAGTAGTCAGCTATTTTGGTTTTGCTTGCTTTGCGTCTTTACGTGAAACGACGCTGAGGAAACTGGTTACACACGCAAAAGCCGCAAAGCCGCATTAGTTTTAATGAAGCAGGAGTGCGCTAATTGGCTGTATGATGCGCCGTTAATGAGGAACCATCTAATTCTCAAGTTCGTGCTGACGCCGTTCTTTGTTTTGGTGCTTTGCTTAGGCTTTGCCCGGCCGACTCTTGCTCAAGGTGGAAAAGCCGAGCCACTCCGCGTGCGATTTCCCCGCGGGAAAAACAGTGCAACTTTGAAGGGTACGATACGCGGCGAGCAACAATTCGAGTACGCGGTGAAAGCCCGAGCCGGCCAATGGATGCTAATCGAGATCCAATCGGCCCCGCAGGACTCAGCAATATTCCTCGTCAAAGACCCTGACGGTAAGGACGAGTCGTATCACTATTACTGGTCCGGCACGCTAAAACAGACCGGGGAATATGTAATCTTCGTGACGAAGCCGGCCGGTTTTCGGGTCGCACGTTTTTCGCTCACGATTACAATTGAGAATGCGCCCAGCAACCGCGCTTCGGCCCCGCCGGCCGCGCTTTCGGCGGCGATGCGAAAACTTATCCGCGCAATGCGCACTCGTAATACGTCTTTATTTCTTTCTCTGTTTTCGCGCTCGCGACCGTTTTTTCATTTGAATCCGATGAACGTAGGATCAAAGAAATATTTTCGCCACTCGATTAGCTACGCGAGATTAACAAGGGATGTGAAGAAGAAAGGCGAACTTTACTGGTTATTGCTCGAGCGCGCCGATAACGGGGACTTCGATGCATTTGTGGATAACTTTCCCGACAACAAAATGTGGACCAGCTTTACGGGAAACAAGTTTGTGCCTCGCGGCGAGGGCCTTACCAGCCATACCTATGTTCGTTGGCGCCGCGAAGGCGACCGCTGGGTCATCGCTGAAATAAGTTACGCGACGGCATGATTAGCGGCCTGCGTCCAAGCCGATCGGGCAATTTGATATGGCAGGCGCCAGTTGCGGAGCGTATAATCGGCCTCGGCTCCTCAGAATTTGAAACGGACAACCTAAACCCCAGACTCGTCCCCCGGGTTGTCTCTTAATCAACTTCACGCTTGCCCTTCGTCAAAGATGCAGCAGTGCGCCCGGAATGGTCCGCGTGCGCGCCAGGAACAACACGCACGAATGAGCGACCGGTCCTTTGGAAACAGATTAATGATGCAAAGCAGCGTCGCCCGTCGATTGGCGATCCATTTGTCGACCCTGCTTTTTTGCCTAAGTGCGTTCACATCTGCGGGCGCCGCGATTCTGCCTCCGGGTTTTACCGAAACTCAAATCGGCGGACTTTCCAACGCCACGGCAATGGCACTTCACCCCGATGGTCGAATCTTCGTATGCCAACAAACCGGTGAGCTTCGCGTCATTAAGAATGGCGCCGTGTTGCCCGCGCCCTTTGTCACTTTGTCGGTAAACTCAACCGGTGAGCGCGGCCTTTTGGGCGTTGCATTCGATCCGAACTACGCCACCAATCGCTTTGTCTACGTCTACTACACCGCAACCACTCCCGCAATTCACAATCGCGTCAGCCGTTTTACTGCGAATATAGCGAACGAAGACGTGGCTGTCGCTGGCAGCGAATTCGTGGTTGTCGATTTAGACAACCTCAGCGCCACTAACCATAACGGCGGGGCAATCCATTTTGGTCCGGACGGAAAGCTTTACATCGCCGTTGGGGAGAATGCTGTTCCGAGCAACTCACAGTCGCTGGCAAACAGACACGGCAAGGTGCTGCGTATCAATCCGGACGGTACTATTCCGTCGGATAATCCGACTTCGTTCCCGAACATTGCCGGCTCTCCAGAAGGTGCGAATCAGGCAATTTGGGCCGTAGGGCTGCGAAATCCATTCACGTTCAATTTTCAGCCGGGCACGCAACGCCTCCACATCAACGATGTCGGTAGCTCCGGCGCTGGACGTCGTGAAGAAGTTAATCCCGGAACTGCGGGCGGTACGACGGTGGGCGTTAATTACGGCTGGCCGACTTGCGAGGGAGCGTGCGGAACGTCGGGTATGACGAACCCGATTTATCAATACACTCCGTCGGGTGAATGCGCGATTACTGGTGGAGCTTTCTACAATCCAACAACACCCACGTTTCCCGCCGAGTACATAGGCAAGTATTTCCTCTCCGATTTGTGCGGCGGCTGGATAAAAACGATCGACCCGCTCAGTCCTCCGCCTGCCGGGACCGCGCCGAGTTTCGCGACCGGCATTTCGCTGCCGGTTGATATCCAGGTTGCGAATGACGGCAGCCTGTATTATCTCGCGCGTGGATCCAACGCCGTGTTTCGCGTGCAGTACTCCGCTAGTCCAACCCTCACGATTAACGATCTCACGATCACCGAGGGCAACAGCGGTACTTCGGTAGCGACCTTCAACGTCCTTTTGTCGCCGACGAGTTCTCAGACAGTCACGGTGAATTACGCCACTGCCGACAACACTGCATCGGCAGGTACAGACTACGTGGCCGCCAGCGGCACCGTGACTTTCACTCCCGGCCAACAGTCACAGCCGATCAGCGTCACCGTTAACGGCGATATCACTCTTGAGCTTAACGAAACTTTCTTCGTCAATCTCACCAATCCGACTAACGCTACGATCGACGACAATCAGGCTACCGGTACGATCAACAACGACGATGCGGAACCGACTATCGCTATCAACAACGCGTCAGTAACTGAGGGAAACACCGGTACGAGTAACGCAGGCTTTACCGTGTCGTTGTCGAATCCAAGCTTCCAAACAATCACCGTGAATTATGCAACGGCGAACGACACAGCGACTGCCGTCAGTGATTATGTAGCGACCAGTGGCGTGATCACTTTTACTCCCGGCCAAACCTCGCAACCGCTCAACGTAACCGTAAATGGCGAGACAGTGTTCGAACCGAATGAGACCTTCAACGTCAATCTTTCAGGCGCCACGAACGCATCCATTTCCGACAATCAGGGAGTTGGCACGATCACGAATGACGACACGCAACCTACCATTTCGATTAATGATGTATCTGTCGCCGAAGGAAACTCAGGCACAAGTAACGCCGGTTTCACGGTCTCGCTATCAAACGCGAGCAGCCAGACAATCACAGTGAACTTTGCCACTGCAAACAACACGGCGATAGCCGGCACTCACTATGTGAGTAACAGCGGCACTTTGACGTTCACTCCGGAAACAACTACTCAGGTTGTCAATGTTCAGGTGAACGGGGATCTCTTCAACGAAGCTGCAACGCTTACTTTCAATCTCAATCTATCAGCAGCAACGAACGCATCCATTTCCGACAGTCAGGGCGTGGGCACGATCCTGGACGACGACGATCCGGTGCTTGCGACTGAAGAGAACTCGCAACGTGCGATTGCACTCAACTCAATATTATTCCTGCGCGATCCGTTCTCGATTACTAATCCCGGTTTCCTGAGCACGGACCCACGAACGCGCGTGGCGCTCTTCGCGACAAACCTTACCGTCACTCCCGGACTCGTGGTGACGGCCGAGGCTGTAGACTCGCAACAAACAGTCCATCAACTTCCGGTCGAATTCGTTGGCAGCTTATCTACTTTCCTGGGCTTTACGCAGGTGAATGTAAAGCTTCCCGACGGAATTACTGTCGCGGGCGATCTGCAGGTGCGCATTACCGTCAATGGCAGGGTGAGTAACGTGGTCCTCGTTGGAGTCACGCCGTAAGCGTCTATGGGCAGTGTCCTAATTTGGGTACTTATATATTTGACTGACCGCTCGCCTTGGGCACTCGCCCTGCCTCAGTAACGGTCTCCGCAGCAATTCTAAGTTTGAGATCAGCGTCGGCTAAGAGGCGCGGCATCAGGTGGGTTTGTGAGAGACCCGCCATGTGAATAGCTATTTCAGCCTTAATGGCATCCTTCAGAGTGGCATTGTCGATAGATTCAAGAAGAGTCAGCGCGCTCGCTCGCTCCCGATCCGTTCTAAGTCGATCATAAAGAGCAGTTGCCCGCTCGCGGGTTTCTGTGGCTTGCTTAAAGAATAGGGCCGCCACGGCTTCGATCGCGATGCCCGGAATTACTTGTAAGAGTGTTTGAGTGCCCGCTGTTTGTTGCATAAAGGTTGAGATTATTGCGACGATGATGATTGCAAACCCAGACGATGCCGCTACCACGCTAAACCAAAACTGCACTTTTGCTTGTGACAATGCCTGATTGTGATACTCCCTAACTAAGCGTCGTACGACTTCGCGTTCTTCTTCTCTCGCTTCACTGGAACGGGCGTAACCGCTTGGACTGCGGACGCAATGGCTTCAACCTCGGATTGGTATCCCGCGGCAGCATTCAGTTGACGCCGATACGACATTAACCCCGCAATCAAGGTGACAATTACGGATGCCGTTCCCACGAATACTGGGCCGAATTCTCTGATGTAATAAAGGATGCTACGCACTGTGGCTATGCAGCTCTCTTTTTCTTCGCCAACTTGCGGCTTTTTCGTACTGAACTTGTGGCTTATCGATCTCGCTTTTAGGTAACAGCGATCACTTGCTTAACGAGTTTCTTTTTCATAGCAGTTTCGCCTTATCGTCAATGAGAACATCAACAGCCACGCCAGCGATACGCGCATAAGCAAGTAACGCGAACAGTGACGGCTCCCGTTCGTCGCGTTCGTATCGGGAGATCATCGCGCTATCAGGCGGTGACGGAATCTTGCCTAATCGCTCGGCCATTTGAGCCTGAGTCAATCCTAATCCCTGCCGAATTTCGAGCAGCTTTTCTGCCAATTTCTTTGGCCGTGGGCGACGCTTGCTACCTCTCACCGGGATTGCCCTCCCAGTGAGTTGATCTGGCGGCTAATTAGCCGTAACCTGTGCGCCGCGCTAGAGGATGCTCGGACTTTACGAAGCGTCCGAGCGAGGGGCATTAGCCGCTTTGTCCTCTTGCTCTAGTTGTCAAACTCACGATCTTTTCAAGGCCTTATAACGTACTGGGAGCATTCCTCACAAGCTACTAACTGAGACGTGCTCCCGTGTGAGGGCGGCGCTATCTGAAGCGAGCCTGCCGCCCTCAGCTTTCAAACATGTACATCTATTCTCCCGTCGATCCGATTTACCACCTTGCCAGAACCGATAATCCGCGTGAGCGATGGACGCGATGCCTACAACTTCTGGTTAAGAAACCGGATGAACGGCGTGACTTCGGTGACTTCGAGTTAGCATCCGAACTGCCTACAAACCGCGAATACAATCTGTGCCTTCAATGCGTGACAATGTCCGGCGATAAATCTACCGCTTAGGTTTTCTCCGCGTCTATGGGCCAGGACCCAAGGCCGCAGAAGAACACTCCACAATTGCTGGTCCAGGCGATTCGTAACCACGAGGCCCTCGCCCTTTATGGCTAGGGTGAAGCGTTAAAGCACTTTCCTGTCTATGTCATTTGTGACCAGCAAGCTTTTCCACTCGGCCTTTGGGGTGTCGCGGTAAAGGCGGACGCGCTGCGTGCGGGCGATTCGCTCCTTGCCGCCGACGTCGTTCGTCCGTTCGGTGTAAGCACTTGTGAAATTGAACGAGACGGAATTGACCGTGTGCCATTCAAACTGTGGGTCAGCGGCGAGTCCAATCGACTCAACTTTGCCAATCACCCGATCGAAGTAGCTACCCAAAAACTTTTCCACCCCGAACCTGGCGATTAGCGCTTGCACGTCAGCCGCGGTCGGATCCGGTATTCCTTCGTAACTGTTTGACGTCGTGAACGTTCGCCAAAAGACGGTCCGGCCACCGATGAAGTCGTAAGAAGCGTAACCCTTGACGATCACAAAGATGTCCGGGTCGTCGGTCTTCAACTTCGCGGTGAAGTGACGATTCCAAACCCATTTCTTGTACGTGCTGCTCCACTCACGCGTGCCGGGCTTGCCGAGCGTAACTGAGACAGTCTTCGCATGGGTTAACTGTTTCTTGAGTTCCGCATCAGTAGGTTGCGCTGCTACTTCGCTCACCGCTCCAAGCCCGCAAAACAAGAAAGCGCTGACGAGAACGCGAATTCCAAACGGTTTTCTTAGCATACCGGGGGATCTCCTTAACCTAAGCAAGTTTGCAAATAGTCGCTGTGGAGTGAAATTGGCGCGGAATCTATCAGAGGCAGGACGTTATTTCAAACAATCCAGCGTCGTGAGGTGGGGCCAACGACTATGGCGCACTTGCCGCAGATGTTCGCGGTTTGCCTGCCGCCTGCTCCAGGCTGCGCAAGAGTGATTGCGCCAGCACCAACCGCGCCAGCAACCGCAGTTCGTTTCGCTGGAAGCGATCTGCAAGTCCTTTGGTGCGATTGAAGTCAGCTTTCGCAATGGCCACGACGCCCGGGCCATATTTCAAGATGGCAAAGTCGAGCGGGATATTGGGTTGGCTCAGGATGATCTCGCCATTCTTGACGGCGCTGCTTTTCGCGATCTTATCCAGTAACAGCAGTTTGGAAATGTTGTCATTCGCCCGGTCGATGATTGGCTCGACCATGGCGAAAGCCCTGGGGGGATCGACCAGCGCATTTGCGAGCAACAGGGTCAGCAGCGCTCGGGAATGCGTTTCGCTCATGAGATCCACCTTCACCAGCGTCTGCGCTTCGCTCAACAGCTCCAGGGCTTTCTCATGCTCGCCTTTCTTTTCCAAAAGGATGGCTAGTTCAGCCATCGCCCATGCGCGTTGTTCTTTGAGGCGAATCTGCGGCAGCGCTTTCTGCAACTCTTCCGTTTTGCCTCGATTCGCAGCGAAGCCAATCTGTTCCGTATCCAGAGAATCCAGCAGGGCCTTGCGTCGCGACTCGTCTTCAATCTGACTGTTGATGAATTCGCGCAGCGCGTCGGCCCTTCCGTCCGCAGCGGCTTTGATCACGGCTTCACGATAAAGCGCGTATCGCTGCTCATCGCCGGCGGTGGCGGCCGCCTTGATCATTTCCTCCGACGTGCCCGTGCGATACAGCGTGTTGTAGGTGCTCCACTCCTTCTGCTCCTGCGTGAGGCGGCTGGTGGCCTGCGCCATTTTGATTTTGAGTTTTGCCGCGCGGTCGGGCGCATAATGTTCGATTTCGGGCATGACCTCGGATAATCCATTGACCGCATTTGGATTCACCGACGGACTCAAGGCGGCATCAGTTAGAAGCTGGACAAGATTACTTCGCTGATCATCGCTCAGCTTAAGTGGTAGCCATTTGAAAGCAGTTGCCGGCGCATCGGCGAGCCGGGGCGCGGGAGCGCTGGAAGATAACAGCATACTCGTGGCGATCCACCAGGCGCGCAGGTCACTGGTGAGCGAGGTCGTTTGAAGTTTCTCAATGATGTCGCCCGCGAATTCCGTCCCTGCTTCCTGGCTCTTTTGATTTAGGCGCGTCAGCAGATTGATCAACTCAAAGCTGACGCCTTTAGCCAGACTCTCGCGGGCGATCTGCAAAGCCCTCTTCGGATCTCGCTCGACGGTTTCATTAGCTATCTCCTGTTCAAGATCGCTTTCGTCGGGAGGTCGGAACGCCGCGTTTGTCTCAGGCGGCGGTCCCTGGCGCGTGGCCTGCAACATATCCAGGGCGAGCTGCGGATCGCGACGTGCCACCGTGCGCAGGAATTCGCGCCGCACTGTGTAAATTTCGTAGTACTCCCGCTGGCGCCTGGCCGTGTCGTTGTTTTGAGATTTTGGCGAAGTCTCTTTTCGCCTGGCCTCTTTCGGCGCGTCCTTCGTCGCAGTCTCGTCAATGATGGCTGTTACGCCAAGACTATTGAGCGCATCCCAAAACAGATTGCGCGCCCGCTTTTCATCATGCGCCCAAAGCAGATCGGCTGCGGCTACCTGAAGGAACGCACGGTTCTCCGGCAACTTCAGACCCCAGGCTCCGGAAATAATCTCATCGACCAGGCCCAGGGTCTTCCGTTTCAACTGCTCGCGTTTCTCGACCTCCTGCTCCTGTTTCTCCTTCTCGCTAACGGTGCCTTGTGCCGCAACCAGGATCGGAAACAGCAGGGTCAGGAGGAGTGACGCAATACGCAGAGCTGAGGAGTTAAGTCGCATGGAATAATGATGACACGCGGAACGGGGAGACCTGGTTGCGAAAAGATATCACCGCGAAACCGGATGGACAATGGTGGCGTAGGCAGGAAATCTCAACTAGAATGCGCGCCTGTGAACATTGGCGGTTCGTTACTTTTCTCCCCTCTCCGCAGGCGGAGAGGGGATGGCGGAGAGGTTGCCGACATGCACAACCCCACCCCAACCCCTCCCCGAGCACGGGGAGGGGCATGAAGTCAGCTTCCGATGACTGAAACTAGGAAGGCGAGGTTTCACTGTGACAGTGCTCAAAACATTTCTCGTCGTATCGCTGCTGGCGGCTCTCAGCATTTCCGCGCTGCCGCAGAATCAGCCGCGCCCCGGAATCACGACGCAGCCGACCGAAGGCCAGGGCGTGGTCGTTCTGAAGGCCGCTCGATTGATTGACGGCACCGGCGCGCCCGCCATCAACAACGCGATCGTTATCGTCACCGATAACAGGATTACCGCGGTTGGCGACGCGCGATCCGTGCGCGTGCCGTCCGGTTCAAAGGTGATCGATCTCGGTAACGCGACGTTGCTGCCGGGATTTATCGACGCGCATACACATCTGATTGGGCGAGTGCTCGGCGATCCGGACGGAGAAAACGCCGCGGTTAGAGACTACTCAGCGTTCGGAGCAATCCTCGGCGTGAATCATGCGCGCGAAACGCTGATGGCCGGCTTCACCAGTGTGCGCAACGTGGGCGCGTCGGGACCTTTCAATGACGTCGCTTTGCGTAAAGCGATCGATGAAGGCTGGGTTCCCGGTCCCCGCATGCAAACCGCAGGTCACTCGCTCGGAATCACGGGCGGCCATTGCGATACCAACGGCTACCGGCCCGGCATCTTCGATCGAGGTATCGAAGACGGCATCGCGAACGGCCCGGACGAAATTCGCGCCGCGGTGCGTTACCAGGTGAAGTACGGAGCCAGCGTGATCAAAACCTGTGCGACTGGCGGTGTCTTGTCCGAAGTGGCCGCCGTCGGTACGACGCAATATAGCTTTGAAGAAATGAAAGCCCTCGTCGATGAAGCTAGTCAGCACGAGCGAAAAGTCGCTGCGCATGCGCACGGCACTGAGGGGATCAAAGTCGCCACGCGCGCAGGCGTTGCTTCAATCGAACACGGATCGTTTCTCGACGAAGAAGGCGCGCGGCTGATGAAAGAGCGCGGAACTTATCTCGTACCTACTCTAATGGCCGCCGAAGCGGTTGAACGCGCCGCAAAGAACGGTGTGTTAAGAGGTTTGCGGGCGCAGAAAGCCCTCGCGGCAGCGGCCGCGATGCGCCGCGGCATCAAGCTGGCGGTAACCAACGGCGTCCCGATTGCTTTCGGCACCGACTCAGGCGTCATACCGCACGGCACCAACGCACGCGAATTCTTCCTCTTAGTCGATTGGGGCGGCATGTCGAATATGGATGCGATTGTCACCACGCTGAATAGCGCGAAGCTGCTCGGCTGGGACAAAAACCTGGGCTCGCTGACGGTCGGCAAGTGGGCTGACATCGTCGCCGTCTCAGGCGACCCGCTCAAAGACATTCACGCGATGGGGAAAGTCACGTTTGTGATGAAGAACGGAGTGGTTTATCGGAGAGATTAGTGGAGCAGCCTGCGAAGCAGGCGGCAGCATAAAGCCTGGGGTGTCAGCCCCAGGATCAGTGTGGAGAGAGTTGTCAGCCCGCGAAGCAGGCGGCAGCATAAAGCCTGGGGCGTCAGCCCCAGGAATCAGTCGGAAAGAACCAAGAGCCCGCGAAGCGGGCGACAGAGATTTAGCGCATCGTCTGTCGCCCGCTTCGCGGGCTCATAAATTGTTCCTTATCGACCCTGGGGTTCGCTACGCTCACCCCAGGCTTTATGCTGTCGCCTGCTACCGCAGGCTTGTTTGTGCTAACGTCGCGAGCTCGTCCGAACTCTCACGTCAGGTTTTAAGTTCGACTTAAACAGCTTCAGAATCCTCTTGTACTCATCCGCCCAACTTTCTTCCCTTTCAAACCCGTGATCTTCTACGGGGTAAGGCGCGACTTCCCAATTCTCTTTGCGCAGCTCGATCAATTTCTCAACCAGCCGCACCGTGTCCTGATAATTCACGTTGACGTCCACCACGCCGTGGCAGATAAGCAGCGGGCCCTTCAAACCGTTCGCGAAATAAATCGGTGAGCTGCGTTTGTAAGCCTCTGGATCATTCTGCGGCAGATTCAAAATGTTGCTGGTGTAGGGATGATTGTAGTGCGCCCAGTCCGTCACCGGTCGTAAGGCCGCGCCCGCGGCAAACACATCGGCTTCCGTGAACATCGCCATCAGCGTGATGAAGCCGCCATAGCTGCCGCCGTAGAGTCCGACTCGTTTCGGATCGACGCGATGCTCTTTCACGAGATAATTCACCGCATCGACATGATCGGTCAGGTCTTTGCCGCCCATGTGACGATAGATTCCGGTGCGCCAGTCGCGACCGTAACCCGCGCTGCCGCGATAATCGATGTCGAGCACGACAAAACCCATCTCCATCAGCAAGTGATGAAACATGTATTCGCGATAGTAAGAACTCCACCAGCGATGCACGTTTTGCAGATAGCCTGCGCCGTGAACAAACAGCACGGCCGGCCCGCCGCCTTTGTAATTCGAAGGCATGTACATGCGGCCCCAAACCGTCGCGCCGTCGCGAGCTTTGAAACTGACCAGCCGCGGATCGATCCAATCGTGAGTGAAGAACTCAGGAATCGGTGAAGCCGTCACCGGCTTGAGCGACGCGCTCGCGTTTTCATCCATCGGTTTGTTCGGAACGAGATAGAGCTCCGGCGGTTTGTTGCTGTAAGACCGCACGTCCGCCAGCATCGTGTCATCCGGCGAGATCGTCGCCTGATTGTTTCCCGGCATACCGGTGATCTGAGTTCGCGGGCCTCCGGTAAACGCCATCGAGAACAGGTGTCGTTGAAAAAGACTGCCTTCGCTCGACGTGAAATAGAATTTAGTTTTATCGGTGGAAAGCCGAACGTCTGAAACTTCAAACGTCCCGGAAGTCAGTTGCACGGCCGTGCCACTATCTTTCGAAACGGAATACAGGTGCGCCCAGCCATCCCGTTCCGATTCAAAATAGACAGTCGTATTGTCGGGCAGCCAGCCCAGTGTGTTCGCGCCCGGCCCGTCAACCCACGCATCGTCATGGACGGAAGCGAGAACTTTGGTTTTACCTGTCGCCGGATCCAGAAGGAGCACCCAACGATCTTTGTTGTCGGCCGCGCGCGCCAGCAACGCCGCGTTCTTTCCATCTTCGGACCATTGGACTGGCGCTAGCTGAACGTCGCGATCTTTCGGCTGAACCGGTTTTGGTTGCGAATCGACCCGGTCGCTACCGCTCCCGGTACTGACTGCTTCGCCGCGCTCGCGTTGCGCTTGTTCAGTCGTATTCATCTCAGTCCGTTGCACCGCGGGGGCAGCCGGCTGCTTCTGACCATGATCGACGTTCTTCGTCTCGCCCGATTCGACATCGATGATCACCAGGCGCGTGCGGCCCTGCGTGTCGCTAACCTTGCTGCGACCCGGAATGTCTTCGGTGTAAGCCGACTCAGTCACATAGTTCGGCACGATGATGTTCTTCGCACCGGTGGCCGGCTCATTAATTGTCGCGATCACATATTTCCCGTCGGGTGACAGATTCAAATTGAGAACATTCTGACCGGTAGGAATGCTGAATGGTTTGCGCTTCTCGCGCTCTTTGCGTTTCTTCTCCTGCTCTTCCCGCTGTTCCGCGCGCTCGCGAACGGCATCGATCAGCGCGCGCTCTTCCTTCTTCAAATATTCCTGACTGTCGGTTCCCTTCGGCGTCGAGCTCGGCGATGCCAGTGCGCCAATGCGAATGTCGGTGAGTTGCTCGAGCGACCCGGCTTCCAAAGACATGACGTAGAGATTGTTTGTTCGCGTGAAATAAATCCGTTTTTGATCGAACGTGAAGCGCGCGTTCGTTTCGGCGTCCACGGTGCGAGTGATTTGCCGGCGCGCCTGTTTAGCATGGTCGTAGATGAAGATGTCGCCTTCATCGATGAAGACGGTCATCGTCTTGTCTTTCGATAGATCGCCGGACGCGGGCGGCGCTTGCTTCGCTTCTTCATCCGAGAGACGACGCAAGCCCGTGCCGTCGCGATTGATGACGTACAGGCTCATCTCTTTGAGACGCGGCTCGTTGGCTTGTTTCCAGCGAAAGTAAACGCGCTGGCTATCCTGCGACCAGTAGACGCCGCTGGGTTGATGGCCCACCAAACGCGGGCCGCGCATGATGCTATCGACGGTGAGCTCGAATGGTTTCACCGGCGGCTTCGCCGGCGCCTGGGCGAAGGCGAATTGCGCGAGAAGACAAATCGCGCAGAGCGAACTGATCAGTTTGTGTAAACGTTTGGTTTTCATGGTTCGTGCCTTGTTTGTAAGTAAATCGCGGCAAGGAGTCAACGCGGGAGAAATTGTGTCACCGAGCCGCGGAGCGGCGGCAGACGGTAGCCCCGGGTGAGCGAGCGCAGCGAGCGTAACCCGGGGATC
>JBASRE010000035.1:0-107633 GCA_049273695.1 Pyrinomonadaceae bacterium | reverse complement strand
CCCCCTCTCCCTTTGGGAGAGGGCTGGGGTGAGGGAGCGAAGCTTTAGTCAAAGGGTAAGTTTCCTATTCTCCCTCTCCCTTTGGGAGAGGGCTGGGGTGAGGGAGCGAAGCTTTAGCGCGGCGTAACTTCCCACGCGAGGCCTCGCCCGCAAAACCTATCAATCAACAAGCCGAGGCATTACCGCGACATCACGATCGGAATCGTGAGGCATACCTGTCTGCGCTTGGACCAGGCACGCTCCGGTTCAAAAATGAAGATGTGTTGAATGAGACTGAGCGTGTCTTGAGTGAGATCGGCGATTACTACGCGCGGCGCAGCCGCGCGGGAGTTCAAAAATGTAAGTCTCGCTAAAACTCCGCTCCCTCACCCCACCCCTCTCCCAGAGGGAGAGGGAGAAAAAACTGCACTCCAAAGACCCTCTTCCTTTTCACAACACTTGGCCTCTCTATTGCAATCGCGTAACGAACAAATGATTTCTGTTTTTTAACTTGGTCCAATGCGCGCTTTATGGCCCAAAGGGTCTTGACTTCGTTTGATTGTGTCGTAGGATGCGTCAGTTACTTTTGATCAAGCCATCAAGGTACGGTTCTTGACAACCCTGTCTGCATTTTTCGGCGGACAACGCAGAGCGCGAACTGGCAATCACATTCGCGTAAACCCGACGCGCCTGTTGCGACGTCCTAACACAACTTAAGGAGTTTTTGACTATGAATAGCTTCAGAACGTTTCGGTCAATTGCGCTTGCGTTCACGCTCGCGCTCACCCTTTCCCCATTGGCCATAGCCCAAACTGACAATCAATCAACCAGAGCCCGCTCAGTCGCCAGTGGCGAGAAGATGAAGATCAAGGGTGTGGTCGTCCGTCGCGATGTCGACACGTTCACCGTTCGCGACATCACGGGCAACGACACCACCGTGCGCATGACTGACCAGACTTCCGTGAAGACCAAAGGTGGAGTGTTCAGCAGCGGTACCCGTTATGCTTCCGCTCAGATTCTGCGTGGACTGAATCTTGAAGTTGAAGGCCGCGGCGGATCGAACGGCGAACTGGTGGCCGAGAAAGTAAGATTTAGCAACACCGATCTGCGGACGGCAATGTCCGTTGAAGCACGAGCAAATCCGCTCGAAGAACGCGCGAGTGCGGCCGAAGGTCGTTTGAGCGAAGTTGAGCAGAACGCGCAGAAACTCTCAGGCCAGCTCGACGAGTTGGCGGCGATTTCAAATGCGGCTCGCGGTGGCGCCAAAGCGGCGCAGGACACAGCCGATGCGGCGATTTCAGGCGTGAATGCGACCAACGAACGCATCTCGGCGCTGGATGATTATGTGCCGCAGGAAACCGCCGCGGTGAATTTCCGCAGCGGCAGCGCAATCCTGAACCCTGACGCCAAGTCGAAGCTGGATGCGATTGCGACGAAAGCTTTGAATGCCAAAGCCTACGTGCTTGAAGTTACCGGTTTCGCGGATGCGACCGGCAGCACAGCGCGCAATCGCGCGTTGAGTCAACGCCGCGCCGACGCGGTGATTACTTACCTGGTTGAAAACCACAAGATTCCGCTTCGTCGCATCGTTACACCGTACGGCTTCGGCGAATTGGATCCGGTTGCGGACAATAAGACCAGAACAGGCCGCGCCGAGAACCGCCGCGTGGAAGTGAAGATCCTCGTCAACAAGGGTCTGACCCAGCCCGCGCCGACCATGAACAGGCCGAGTGACGGCGGCCAGTAAGTCGACATTGCCAACGATCGTGCCGCCAGCCGGCGTCTAAGGTTGGCCAGCAGCCCCGAAGGCCCGAACTGGCGGCATGAGGTTGGTTGATGAATTCAAGAAGAAACACCCGAAAATATTTGCCAGCGTTGATTTCAGCGCTGGCTCTATTTTTGTTCGCCGCGATATTCACCGTCGCTCCCGCGGCTGCGCAGCGGACGAAGCAACTACCGCCGCCGCCACCGGTTCCGATCTACCGGCCCAAACCGACGCCGACGCCCGCGCCTGAGGAACTGGACGTAGTCCGCGTCACTTCAAATTTGATCGGCGTGCCCGTCTCAGTGACGGATGCGCAGGGTCAGCCCGTGCTGGGATTGACCGCGAACCAATTTCGAATTGAAGAGGACGGGCGTTCACAGCAAATTGCGCAACTGGGCGATCCGGAGCAAGTGCCGCTCGACATCGCTCTGTTGATTGATATCTCGGGGAGCGTCGAAGCAAGTTTCGGGTTTGAACAGAAAGCCGCCGCGGATTTTCTGCGGCAGGTAATGAAGCAGGGCGATCGCGCGACAGTGTTCGCGATTTCCGACAAGCCCCATTTCGTCCAAGGGTTAGCCAGCGCGGAAGTTGCCGCCCGCCAGTTAATGACAGTCCGTCCGACCAAAGGCTCTACCGCTTTTTTTGACACAGTGTTGGCCGCGGAAAAATATCTCGATCAAAATTCATCGCAGGGCCGGCGCCGCGTCATTGTCGTAATCTCTGATGGCGAGGAAACCGCGCGCATCCTTACTCAACACGAATCCGACAAAGCCAGAGGCGGAAGCAGCAAGCTCTCGCTGGTGGAAAACCAGGTGCGATTTATGGAGCGAGTGAACGCCGAAGTGGTGAAAGAAGTGCAGCGCGGCGAAGTCACTTTCTATTCCATCAATCCCAGCGGCCGCACGATGCACCTAAACGTCCGCATCGCGCGCTCACAAGCGGGAATGGAGAAGCTCGCGGCGGCGACCGGGGGCGCGGCCTTCGTGCCGCGGACTGAGGGAGACTTACCCGCGATTTTTCAGCGAATTGCGTCGGAAATCCGCAGTCAGTACCTGCTTCAGTACTACTCTGACAACAAATCCGGCGGCGCTGCGTTTCGGCGGATCAAGGTAACGGCTCCGGCTCGGCCAGAGCTGCGCCTGCGCGCGCGCGAAGGATATTTTCCGAAGGGACAATGAACGTCCAAGGTCCAAAGTCCAATGCCCAACGTCGCCTAGCGGACTTTAGACTTTAGACTTTGGGCGTCGGACTCTGGACTTTGGACTAGGAACGCCGCACTTCTCACACTTACACCCCATCGGCTCGATGATTCCTTCGAAATATTCCTTGCCGTAATCGTAAGCAATTTCCTCGCCCGGCTTGATCTTCTTTCTTGACCAAATCCATACGCGCCGGCGTTGCGAGATAAATGCTTCGGCATTTGGCCGGCACGAGTGATTGATGTATCGCGCGACGTTTTCGCGCAAGCTGCCGTCAATTGACCACTTCGTGTTAACGCCGAAGAAATATTTCCCGTTGCTCTTCTCAACCTCTTCATTTGGCAGGAACGGTCCGAAGTATTCGATGATTCGTTTACCCTTTGGTATCGGACGGGTGGCGAATAACCCCAGTCCGGTCTTGGTTCGTTTCACTTCATAAGGAACATCACGAGGCATGCAGTCAATGTAACACTACAGATTGGCGGACGCATCGCGCGTTGTTCACAGATTTCTTGCGGCGGGGTCCGCTTGTAATTAGATAGAAAGCTCTAAGCGCGACGCTTGCGCTCCAGTCAGCTACAATTGTGCGAGCCGATGGCGACACCTTTCTACACTGAGCCGCACATACTCGCATACCCGGTCGAGTATCTTGCGGGCATCGATCTGTACAACGCCGGCGAGTTCCATGCCGCGCACGATGCGTGGGAAGAACGTTGGATGGGGCCGGTCGCGCCGGATGAAAAACTTTTTCTTCAGGCGATGATTCAATCGGCAGTAGCTTTTCACCATCTGCAAATCGGCCGGCCCGGCGCCGCGCGACAGATGTATCTAGCGGCGAAAGAGAAGTTCGGGCGGCTTGGGTGCCAGGTTTTCATGTCGCTCGATCTTGAGGACTATCAAGCGCAGCTGGACCGGGCCTTGTCCTGGCTGACGAGCGTTCCTGACCCGCGCGAGATCGAACAACCTTCGATCGATCCGCCGGTGATCAGATTGATCGCAGCCGTGGATGCCGAACCTGTATGACCGTGAGAACTCTCCTGCGAACTGTCAGCTTGTTGTTGTTGGGCGTGTGGCTCGGGGCGGCGATTTTCTTCAGCGCCGCGGTAGCGCCGAATGTCTTTGCCGTGCTTCGCGGCGCGGAGCTGCCGAATGCCGCTACCCTCGCCGGTTCAATCGTCACGCGCCTGCTCGCGATCATCAATAAAGGCGGGTTCGAAATCGGCCTGCTCATCCTCGTAATTAGTTTTTTCGCCACGCGCGGGCAAAGGCCGATTCGGCGAATTGCCGAGATGCTTTCCCTCGCGATTATGGCTATCATGACAGCCATCGGACATTGGGTGGTCGCCGCGCGGTTGGCGACGTTGCGGGCCGCGATGCAGTTACCAATCGATCAGATTGCCCCGACCGACCCGCGACGGATTGAGTTTGATAGTTTGCATCGTTATTCCGTCGCGATGCTGGGCGTCGCGATCGTCGCAGCTTTAATTGCGTTCGTGCTGATAGCGAGTCGCAACCACAGATCTCAACATTCCGTTTAGAGGCGGGCTACCGCCCGCCGGCTTAACAGTGGATTGGCGGGCCGTAACCCGCCTCTAAACCAACGGTATTTATAGCGTGGAAATCATCGAACAAGTCGATCAGTGGGGCCGCCAATATGACGGCTGGAAATCAAAGCGATCGGAAGATCTGAAGGGCTATCCGTTCGTCGAGAATACGCGCGCGCCGTTCACGCCCGCGCGTCGCGCCATTACGATGACGAACCTCGCGCTAATCGTTTCCGCCGGCGCGCACCTCGACGGCACCGAACCGTTTGACACGAGTGCGCCCGACGGCGATTTCAACGTGCGCGAAATTCCTACCGACATCGAACCAAGCGACTTGCGGTTCGCCGCGCGCGGCTACGATCCGGCGTTTGTTCAGCAGGACGCGAACGTGCAAGTGCCGCTCGCGCGCCTGAACGAATTCCAACTCAATCGCGTCATCGGCCGGGTCGCCCCCGCGTTCTGGAGTTTCTGCGGGTTCATTCCGGACGCGGCGCGTTTCGCTGAGCAGACGATTCCGCAGTTGCTCGATCGGTTGAATCGTTATGACGTGCAGGCGGCGTTGCTGATTCCGGCCTCACGGCTCTGCCATCAATCGGTTGCCTTGGCCGCGCGCGCGATAGAACAGACCGGCGTACCGACGATGTGCCTGTCAGTTGATCGCGAGGCCCTGGACAGCGTTCGTCCGCCCCGCGCCGGTTATTACGAAGGTCGCTTTGGCAGTGTCGCCGGCGAACCAAACTGGCCGGAACATCAGCGGCGCGTACTCGACGAGGCCCTGCGTTGGTTAGAGCCGATGGGTCAACCCGGCATTCGCAAACTCGGCGTCGAGCTTGAAACGAAAGTTGAAGTTGCGCGCGGCGAACGGTAAACAAGTCATGAGTAATGAGTAATGAGTGACGAGTAATGGTTGAGAAATCGCCGATAACGTCTCGATGCTAATCACTCTTCTACTCACTGCTGATCAGCACTCATTACTCATCACTCGTCACTCATCACTGTCGAAATGAAACGCATCATTCTTCGTCTGCTGATCACTGCCACAATCGGGATCGTTGGGTATCTTCTGCTGTGGCCGGTGCCGATCGACCCGGTTGCCTGGGACCCGCCGCCCGCGCCTGAACTCACCGGCGTTTACGCGCAAAACAACGAACTCGCGAAAACGATGCGGCTGGGGGTCAACCATCACGCGCCCGAAGACGTCGCGTTCGACAAACAGGATCGGATCTACACCGGCGCAGACGACGGATACATTTACCGACTGCAACCTGACGGTACGGGGCCAGAGGTCTTCACGCGTACATACGGCCGGCCGCTCGGTCTGGCATTCGACGGAGCCGGGAATTTGATCGTTGCTGATTCCCTGAAAGGATTGCTGTCGGTGGCGCCCGACGGAAAGATCACTCCGCTGAGCAACCAGGCCGACGGCGTGCCTTTTCGTTGCACCAACGATCTGGACATTGCCGTCGACGGGACAATCTATTTCACCGACGCGTCTTACAAGTTCCCGCTGACAGAACTAAAAGCCGACTTGTTCGAGCATCGTCCGAACGGGCGGCTGCTGGCCTACGATCCAAAAACAGGACAGACGCGCACGGTGCTGCGCGATTTGCACTTCGCTAACGGCGTCGCGATCAGTCCCGATCAATCGTTCGTGCTGGTAAATGAAACTGGGACGTACGCAATCAAACGCGTCTGGTTGAAGGGCGAGAAGCAGGGCCAGGCGGAAACCTTCATCGACAATCTGCCCGGCTTTCCTGATGGCATCATGTCGAATGGCCGCGACATGTTCTGGCTGGCGATCGTAAACCGCCGCGATGAGAAGTTGGACTCGCTGCTGCGGCGTCCGTTTCTGCGCAAGGTCGTCATGCGTCTGCCCAATTTTCTTCAGCCGAACATCAAACGATACGGATTTGTGCTCGGGCTCGACATGAACGGCAAAGTCATCCGCAATCTTCAGGACCCTTCGCCCGAAGGCTTCGCGCAAATCGCGAATGTGGTCGAACACAAGGGCAATCTGTACTTCGGCAGTATCGGGGAAAACGCCATCGGCCGTCTACCGCTCACGCCTTCTCAGTAAACGATTACTTTTTGGAGTGCGCTGGCCTCCCTCTCCCTTTGGGAGAGGGCTGGGGTGAGGGAGCGAAGCTTAGCGGCTAAAAAATGAAAAAACAAATTCTTTCTCTTTCGTGCTAGACCGTCACCGTTGCCCTCTCCCAGAGGGAGAGGGAACGATAATCCAAAGCGGCGTCGCGCTAACGCTTGCCGCCGCACTCCAAATTACTCGAACACAATCGGCTTGCCGGTCTTTACTGACTGGTAGACTCCATCGACTAACTCCACCGACTTAAACCCATCATCGGCTGTTACGGCCGGCGGCTTGTCATCAATGATCGAATCGATAAACGCCCGGTTCTCCTGCGTGTATCCCCATTTCTCTTCCTTCGAAAGCTGATGCGTTGAATACTCGGAGTGTTTTCCTTCCAGACCTTCGCTGTAAACCAAACTTTCCATCTCACGCGTGACGAGGGTCGCGTGATGACAGAAAACTTCGACGCGCTCAAATGGGAACAGCCAACTCGCATCGGCCGAAGACGCAAGCGTCGCATGCATTCCGTTTTCGAAGGTCAGCAGCACAGAGAAGTCGTCGGTCTCTTCGTACTCGTGCTTTGAGCCGACGGCCTGCAACGTCTTCACTTCGCCAAACAGGAACCGCATCATGTCGAACATGTGAATCGTCGTCTCGTAAAGAAAGCCGCCGGTGATTTTCGGATCGCCGACCCACTCAGGGTTGAGCAGTTCGCCGCGATTCATCTTTATGTGTGCCGAATGCGGCTGATGTCCTTCCGTCAGCATTCGTTTCAGTTCGGCATAAACGGGCGCGAAGCGGCGATTGTGACCGACCTGAAAGACTGTCGTGCTCTTTTGCGCGGCTGCCAGGACGCGTTGCGCATCCCCGGTGCTGGTCGCCATCGGCTTTTCGCAAAAGACGTGTTTGCGATCTTCGACGGCGAGAACCGCAAGTTCGGTGTGCTGCGTATTCGGAGTGGTGATGTAGATCGTGTCGCATAGCGCCAGAACTTCCGCGACACTGTGCGCGACCTTCGCGCCGGCTGCCGACGCGAGTTGCTTGGCGCGACTTTTAACGACGTCGTGCACCGCGGCGATCTGCACGCGCTCATCGCGCGCGAGAATCGATGCGTGCACGCCCGCGATGTAACCGGCGCCGAGAAAACCGATTTTGAGTTTGGACATAGGAGTATCGGTTCATTGAACCGTTGATTAATTGAATCAATGAACCGATGAATCAATGGATCAATGACTCAACCGCCGCCTTCGCCTCGCGCGCCAGTTCAAACGGATCGCGCTCCCAGTATTCCGGGCGAAAGATTTCGACACTCGCGTTGGCATCGTAGCCGATTCGTTTGAAGGCGGCGATGATTTCCTTCAAAGGCAAAATCCCCATGCCCGGCAACAGACGATGCGCGTCGGTAAGCTGGTCCCGCGGCAGATCTTCGGCGTCGTCAATGTGAAAGATGAACAAACGTTTGGCATCCAGAGCCTCGATCATGCGAATGGTCGAGCCGCCGGTGTAGAAATGAAAACTATCGATCACCAGACCGATGTTGCGGCGATTTGTTTTGTCGACTATCTCATTGGCGATATCGAGTGTTTTAACGCTGCAATCTTTCTGCCCCAGAAATTCAAACGCGAGCGCCACGCCGTGTCTTTCTCCGATCGAAGCCAGCTCTCTGAGCACTTGCACCGATCCTTCGATCACTTCATAGCTGCTCAAGCCGGCCGGCGGAATTTTGCCCGGCACCACCACGACATAGGGGCACTTGATCGCCTCGGCGATCGCGCACAGCTCTTCGCATTCGGCTCTGATTCGCGCATAAGCGGCGGCGTCGCGAAACGTGATGTGTTCGATTGAATTGATACTGAGCGGCTTCACACCACTCTCGTCGAACAGCGCCTTCAAGTCTTTTGCCGAATTCTGCTCGAGAAATTTGCGCAGCTTCGCCGCCCAAATTTCGTGGTACTCGAATCCCGCCGCCGCCGCCGCGCGAATGTCGGTCGCCAGGTCGGCTTTCATCGTCGTCGCGCCGTTAAGTGATAGTTTCATTGTGTCAAGTAGTCAGTACCACCGGCGTAAGCGGGTGGGTTAATGGCAATCCTGGATAACGCCTCGTCCCATCCGCTTACACTGATGGTACAGATCTCATAGCCGTAGGCCTGATTGTTGATCAAACCAGTGCGCCTTGCGAAAATCAAAATCGATCCAGACGTTGCTTCCCGTTTCGGCGCGAAAATCGCTGGCAGCGCGCGCGATAATTTTCTGCTTTCCAATTTCGACAATCACAAAAGTTTCACTCCCCATTAACTCAGTAACGTAGACGGTGGCCTGCCACCAGCCATCCCGCTGCGTGGTGCTGATTTCGATGTTTTCCGGCCGCATCCCGAAAGTTACCGGCCCGCTGGCGGCCACAACGGGAACGTTAGCGAGGTGCAGCGCGCCATCATTGGCCCTGAATATTCCTGATGCGCTATCAATTTCGCCGTCAATTAGATTCATGCCCGGACTGCCGACGAACTCAGCGACGAAACGATTCGCCGGACGATTATAAATCTCGAGCGGCGTGTCGAACTGTTGCAGCTTACCTTTGTTCATCACCGCCACGCGATGTCCAAGCGTCATTGCCTCCGCTTGATCGTGCGTAACGTAGACGGTTGTCGTCGCCAGCTTATGCTGCAAGCGCTTCAGCTCACCGCGCATTTGCAGCCGTAGCTTCGCGTCGAGATTGGACAGCGGTTCGTCCATCAGAAAAGCCTTCGGATGCCGGACGATCGCACGTGCAAGTGCGACGCGTTGGCGTTCACCGCCGGAAAGTTCGCGCGGCCGCCGCGCCAGCAGCGATTCGATCTCCAACATCACAGCCGTCTGTTTTACTTGCGCCGCAATTTCCCCAGCCGGCAACTTGCGCACGCGCAATGGGTAGGCGATGTTCTCGGCGACAGTCATGTGCGGATAGAGCGCGTAGCTCTGAAAAACCATGGCGACGTCGCGCTTCTGCGGCGGCAGGTCGTTGACTCTTTGACCATCGATCAGAATGTCGCCGGATGTCATTTGTTCCAACCCGGCAATCATGCGCAACGTAGTCGTTTTGCCGCAACCCGACGGACCAAGCAGCACCACGAACTCGCCGTCGGCGATCTCGATCGACACATCAGCAACGACAGCCGAGTTGCCGAAGGACTTAGTGAGATGTTGGAGAGAGATGCTCATTCTTAAGTGGCACAGACTTTAGTCTGTGTGTTCAACGCGGGTTTCCCGATACTTACGTCAACGGCTGCACGTCGGTCAACCCCCTTCGCTTTCTCTCGGCGGCTGATGACCACTTCCAATCGCCAGCTTTGTTAACCAAACCAGCCTTCACCGGATTGTTTTCGATGTATCGAACGATGCGGAAAAATTCAGCAGCATCTCGACTCCAATGGTCAAATGACTCATCTTGCCAAAATGGCTGACCGGTTCGCTGAAGCAGCGTATTAGCTTCGCGAGCTGTTGAACCCTTTAAGTGTTTTGTGATTAGTGCGATTGTTGCGTCAGACTTCGGCCTCAAAAAGACGTGAACGTGGTTAGCCATTACGACATATGACCAAAGCGTGTAGAGGTGTGCATATGTCTTCAACAGACTCCGCTGGACCACTTCGGCGATATTATCTTGTTTGAGCCACAGCGGACCTCCTTTCGCTTTATCTAAAATCGCATCTACCTTGGCAAAAAATCTCTTGTATTCGACAAGCCGCGCGTCGACGGTCCAACCTGAAGCTACTCCTGCCTTTTTCATTAACAGTTCCTGTCGAATAATTTTCAACTGGTTAATCACGCTTCGGGGCAACGAACCATGTAATTGCCAGGTTAGGAAGATGGAGCTGTTAGGCGGATGCCAATGAGGAAGATTGCGAGTATAAAAGACGCCGGAATCGCTCATAATGCTTTGGAAATTGAACCTAGCTGAGTTGAATCACAGACTGAAGTCTGTGCCACAATTATTCTTACCCTTTCACTGCTCCCAGCGACAAGCCTCTGACCAGATATCTTTGCACGCTCAACGCGAACACGAGGATTGGGACCATCGCCACGACCGCGGCGGCGCTCATCGCGCCCCACTTGATTCCGTATTGCGTCACGCGTCCCGCGATGCCGACCGGCAATGTCATCGCGTCGTCGGTCTGCGTCAGCACCAGCGCAAACAAAAACTCATTCCACGAAATGATCAGACAAAACACCGCCGTCGCGGCCAGGCCCGGCGCGACCAGCGGCAGTACTACGCGCCAAAAAGCTCCCATGCGCGAGTCGCCATCCACCATCGCCGCTTCTTCCAAATCGCGCGGCACTTCGGCGAAAAATCCGCGCATCATCCACACAACGAACGGCAGGTTTAACCCAGTGTAGACAATGATCAGTGACAAGCGCGTATTCACCAGCCAAACAGCCCGCATGATCAGAAAGAGCGGCACGGCGGTGACGATCGCCGGAAACATACGCGTGGAGAGAATCCACAGCGCCAGCTTTCGATCGAGGTTCCAGGGCAATCGAAATCTGGCGAGTGCATACGCCGCCAACGTTCCAATCACCAGCGCGCAAATCGTTGAAGCCACTGCGACGAACAAGCTGTTGAAGAGATATTGACCGAATGATCGGTTAATGAATGCGTCGGCGTAATGCTCCAGGGTGGGCGTGAAGACGAACCATTTCGGCGGCAGCGCAAACTGATCGACTTCGCGCTTGAATGAAATCGTGATCATCCAATACACAGGCGCGAGCGTCGCGACCAGCGCGATTAACAGCACGGCATATTTGAGACTGCGTTTCAGCTAGTTAGCCTCCCGCGTTTGCAGCAACCGAATGTATCCCGCGCTAATAATGTTTGTGATGATCAGCAGTACGAACGACATTGCCGCCGCGTAACCAAAATTCGAAAAGCGAAATGCCGTGCGATAGATGTAGAGACCTAGAGTCTCAGTCGCGAGCCCGGGCCCGCCTTCGGTCAGGATAAAAATGTGATCGAAGACGCGCAGCAGATCCATAGTCCTCAGCAACAGCGCGATCAGTATCGCCGGCTTCAGCAGCGGCAGCGTTACGTGTCGAAAGGTTTGCCAGGCGCTTGAGCCGTCCGTCAGCGCGGCTTCGTACGGCTCCCGCGGAATCGCTTGCAACCCGGCCAACAGAATCAAAAACATGAACGGCGTCCATTGCCAGACGTCGGCGACGATCACCGAGGCCATCGCCAGTTTTGGGGAAGCCGTCCAGGTCAGCCCATCAGCATTTATTCCAAACGATTTCAACGTTCCATTGACGGCGCCGAAATTCGAGTTGAGCATCAAGCGCCACACGACTCCGACGACGACCGGCGGGAGCATCATTGGCACGAGCAGCAAAGTGCGCCAAACATTTCGCGCGCGAATATGTGAATCGAGCAGCAAAGCCAGTCCGAGGCCCAGCATAAATTCGACGGTTAAAGCGAATGCGGCGTAAACGAAGGTGTGTGATAAAGCGCTCAGGAAGAACTGATCCGTGAAAAGCCGCGTGAAGTTTTGGAGAGTCGCCGTGCCGGAGTTGGACTCGAAACTGACTTTGATTGAGTAGATGAGCGGGTAGATCGTGAGCGCCAGGAGTACCGCAATCGTCGGCGCAATAAGCAGGTACGCGATCGTCCTGTCGGAGCCTCTTACTCCCGGGACCCGATCCCCAACGCCCTTCTTATTGTCCACGCTCGACAATGCGTTTGATCTCCGCATTCGCCTGGCTCATCGCATCTTCGGCGGTCAGCTCGCCGCTGTTCGCTTTCGACAGATAGATGCCAAACGCATTTTCGATCTCGTTCCAGAGCGGCGTGCGCGGTCGCGGGCGCGAACTCTCGAGCGAACGAAGCTGCGCCGGGTAGGATGGAAACTTTGCCACCAGCTCAGGATCGGTAAAAAGAGACTTGCGCGTCGGCGGGTTGCCGCGCAGCGCCGACAGCTTCATCTGTTCGCGGCTGGTGGCCCATAAGAGAAAATCAATTGCGGCTTCGATGTTCTTCGCATCCCGCGGAATCGCAATCAACCAGTTGCCGATCTCAGCGCGACCCGGATTCTTTGCGGCCGGCAACTGACCGAACTCCATCTTCCCGATCACTTTCGACTTCGACGCGTCGCTGAACGAACTGATCCATGCCGGCCAATTGATCGACATTGCGGCCGTGCCCTGCAGCAGGTGCGCGCCTACTTCGTCAGCATTGAAACTCGCGTAACCGGGCGGCGAGTACTTGCCGAGTTCAATCATGAGCTTAAGCGCGGCAATTCCTTCCGGGCTGTTCACAGTCGGTTGGCCCGACGCGTCGAACATCTCGCCGCCAAACGCCCAAAAGATCGGCATAAAATCCGCGACGGCCGCGTTACCCTGCGCCGCGCGCATTACGTAGCCGTATACCTTGCCGCCGCCCGGCGCGCCACTCGTTTCGTTTTCGCTGATCGTTTTCGCCGCGCTCGAGACATCGTCCCACGTCGCCGGCTCTTTCAGATTGTGTTTCTGAAACAAGTCTTTCCGATAGAAGAACAACTGCGAGTTACCAACGTACGGCAAGGCGTACAACGCGCCGGTTTGATAAGGTTCGCGACCGAGCGCAATTGACGTCGCGACCAAATCATCATCTGGTCCGCTCTTACCTCGCTTCTGAAGTAACGGCGTCAAATCAGTGAGAACGTTGAGCGAAGCAAACTTCGGAAACCACGGGTCATCAAGCATGATCAGATCATAAGCGCCGGTGCGCGCGTTTAGATCGATCAACTCTTTCTCGAAGAGATTCGCGTACGGGAACTCAGCGATGTTGATGTGGATACCGGTTTGCTGTTCATAGTCCTTCGCGGCTTGCTTGAGCGCATCGCCCTCGACGCCGGAATTGATCGCGAGCGTCAGCGTGCGCGTGTCCTGCGTTCCACTGCGCTGACAACTGGAAACCGCGAGGGCAATAACTGCAATGAGGGCAAAAACGAAACGGGTGCTTTTCATGTTGGGCGGGTACATTAACCGCAAAGCTGCGATGCATCAAGTATCTAGGCAGGCAGGCTGATTCGCAGTAGAATCTCGCTCGCCCAAGACAACGTCAAAGGAGCTCTCATGACAAAACTGAAAGTGAATCTCACAAGCGTCGTTAACGCTTTGCTGCTGCTCGCCCTGGCGCTGACGTTTGCGCAATCAGCCTTCGCGCAAACGGATGACCTCGAACAAACCAAAAAGAAAGCCACTGCGCTGATTGACGATCTGAAGTACATCGAAGCCTTTCCCCTGCTGGAAAAGATCGTGGCGGCCGAGCCCAACAATGGCGAGATGCATTTCTACCTGGGCTTCGCTTTGATTGCCAAAGCCAATGACATTGACATGCCGGATCCCGAGGCGCGCCGTAACCTGCGCGTGCGTGCGCGGGCTTCATTTGTCCGCGCCAGGCAGTTGGGATACGACAAGCCTTTGGTGGAGGCCTTGATTACGAGTCTGCCGCCGGATGGAAGCGAAGGGGCTGACTTTTCCTCCAACCCAGCCGCGGCCGCGATCATGAAGACTGCCGAAGCACACTTCTCGAAAGGTGAACTCGACGAGGCGCTCAAGAATTATCAGAAAGCGCTGGTGATTGATCCGAAGCTTTATCACGGGGCGTTGTTCTCGGGCGACGTCTACCTGCACAAGAACAACTTCGAACAAGCCGAGTTCTGGTATCAGAAAGCCATTTCGATCGATCCCAATCGCGAAACTGCTTATCGATATTCGGCGACGCCTTTGATGAAGCAGCGTAAATTCGATCAGGCCCGAGACCGTTACGTCGAAGCCTATATCACTGAGCCTTACAACCGTTTCGCGATCTCCGGGATTTCGCAGTGGGCGCAGGCGACGAACACTTCACTGGGCCATCCGCAGATCGACGTTCCGGTGACGGTGACTATCAACGACAAGGGTGAGACGAACATCGGTTTGAATCCGACGGCGCTCGGGCAAGAGGATGGCTCGTTTGCCTGGATCGGTTACGGACTTAGTCGCTCAACGTGGCGAAAGGAAAAATTTGCGAAGGCTTATCCCAAAGAGACGGTCTATCGACATAGTCTCGCAGAGGAAGCCGAGGCATTGCGGAGCGTCGTTACGATTGCTGCGAGTGACAAGCGGACAAAGGTGCTCACTCCTTCGCTCGCGAAACTGAAAAAGCTGAATGACGAGGGCCTGCTCGAAGCTTACTTGCTGCTGGGACGCGCTGACCAGGGCATCGCGCAGGATCATCGCGCGTATCTGGCGACGAATCGGGCCCTCTTGCGGCGGTATGTGATGGTGTACGTGATACGCGGTGGCGGTAACTAGCGCATTCCGCTGACGAAGATCGATCGATCAATCCTTAGAACGGACATTAATCCGGAGGTAATTGAATAGTGCGTAAGAATCTTCTCTTTGTAGTTCCGCTCATCATTGTTACGGCTCTGGCAGGCTTTGCCCAAAGCGCGCGCCGGCCGCTGAAGCTCGACGATCTCTCGCGTTTCCGCAATGTGGGCGATCCGCAGATTTCGCCTGACGGCAAATCGATCGCTTACACGGTGTCAACCACTGACGCGAAAGAGGACAAGAGCAACACGCACATCTGGCTGGTCGCTTACGACGGCACAAACGATCGGCAGATTACTTTCAGCAACGACAGCGAAAATGCGCCGCGCTGGAGTCCCGACGGAAAGTACCTCGCGTTCACTTCGTCGCGTCCCGGCAAGCAAGGTGTTAGAGGTAGTCAGGTTTGGCTGCTCGATCGGAACGGGGGCGAAGCATTTCAACTGACGGAGCTGAAGGGTCGTTTGCAGGGCTACGAATGGTCGCCGGATTCGAAGCGCCTGGCGCTGATGATTGGCGACCCGGATCCTGACGCGCCCGATCCGAGCGCCACGCCGGCGCCCGGCACACCTCCGAAACCGCCGAAGCCAATCGTCATCGATCGTTACCGTTACAAGCAGGACGTGCAGGGGTATCTGCTGACTGGCCGCCACACCTACATCTACCTGTTCGACATTGCGACCAGGAAACTCGAGCGTTTGACGAAGAGTAAGTGGGACGAATCTTCGCCGTCGTGGTCGCCCCACGGAACGCAGATCGCTTTCATGAGCAACCACGCGGACGATCCCGATCGCGATCCCGCCGCGCAGTTGTACGTCGTCGATGCCAGGGCCGGTTCAACTGAGAGACTGCTGACCACAGCGGCGAATCGCGCGAACCGCGCACGGCCGGAATGGAGTCGCGATGGCAAGTGGATTGTCTTTCTGGAAGCCGACGAGAAAAAGTACGGCGCCTACAACATGGAGCATCTCGCGTTTGTGCCGTCAGACGGCAGCGCGGCGCCGGCGCGCGTGAAACCAGTTGAGGATCTGGATCGCGGTGTTTCGGGGATTCGCAATTCAAGCGATGGACAGTCTGTGATCTCTTTGGTTACTGACAACCGATCGGTTTATCCGATCAGCGTCACGCGCAATGCTGTAAAGCGCCTGCTGGATCCGCCCGTCGTAGTATCCAATCTTTCGATCGGCGGCGGTCGCACGGTTTTGCTCTGTGCCGACGATAAGCGGCCGACGGAAGTTTGCGCCTGGGAAGGTAAGACGCTGCGGCGGATAACTCATCAGAACGACGCGTTGATGAATGAACTGCAAATCGGCTCAACCGAAGCAGTCAGTTTCAAGAGCAAAGACGGAACCGAAGTGCACGGGTTGCTGACTTATCCCGTCGGCTACACGAAAGGCAGTAAGGTGCCGTTGTTACTGCGGATTCACGGCGGACCGAACGCGCAGGATCAGCATTCGTTCGCGCTTGAGCGTCAGGTGTTCGCAGCGAACGGCTATGCCGTGCTGGCGGTGAACTATCGGGGCAGCTCGGGTCGCGGACAAAAGTTCTCGCGCGCGATCTTTGCCGATTGGGGCAACTACGAAGTTCAGGATCTGATCGCCGGCGTCGATCACGTTGTCGCGATGGGCGTCGCTGATCCGGATCGTCTCGGCGTTGGTGGCTGGAGTTACGGCGGAATTCTGACCAACTATCTGATCGCGACTGACACGCGCTTTAAGGGCGCAACCAGCGGTGCAGGCGTAGCGTTCACGGTTGCTTTCTACGGGACCGACCAGTACATCGTTCAATACGACAACGAGATCGGCCCACCCTGGAATCCGAAAGCCTGGGAGACTTACGTCAGGATTTCTTATCCGTTTCTGCACGCTTATCGCATCAAGACGCCGACGTTGTTTCTCGGCGGCGAACGCGACTTCAACGTACCGATCGAGGGCAGTCAGCAAATGTATCAGGCGCTGCGCAGCTTAGGCGTCGAAACTCAACTCGTAATTTATCCGAACGAGTTCCACGGCATTCAGCGGCCGAGCTACGTTCGCGATCGTTATGAACGATATTTGGCTTGGTACGAGAAATATGTGAAGAATCTGCAGCCGGCGAAGAAGAATGTCGTAGACACGCGAGCACCTTAGAAGATGGACGCTGAAAACAATATCCCGACAGATGAATGAATTGAAAGCACTAACGAGCAGATCCATCGAAATCGCTGAGGACGATGCCTGCTTCGATCAAGCAACGGCTTCAAAGGGACCGACACGAGTTCACTCATTAGTCCGCTCATTAACCGGCCGCGACTGCAGGAACTCCGTTAGAATCACCCCCGCCTAAGAGTTCTCTCACGGGGCCACCTGGGATAGAATGATCAACAAGATGGCTCGAAGACTCAAAGACCTAAAAGAACTCAAAATCGAACGCCCACCGCGTTTGAAGCTTTCGGCTAAGGAATCTTTGAAGCGGACAAAGGAGTTCGACAAGCGAAAGGAACAATTCATTGCCGCTGTCAGAAAGGGCAAGAATTGAGGTTTACCTGCCCGACCTCCCGCGTCTCAGCTATCAGGATTTGCTAGATGCACTCACCAGCGAGTTCACTTACGCGTTTGGTGGCTGCACCATTATTCGGGGACTCGATGGTAGCTATCTTTCGGAAGCGGAATTGCCAATTCAGGATAGAATTAATTTGATTTACACGGACACGCCTTACACTTTTGCTGATAATTTCGATACCGTGTCGGCGTATGTGGACAAGCTAAATAGAGCTGCCGTCGCGGCGTTGGAAGAAGAAGCGATCCTGGTGGTTGTGAGTGAGGTCTATCATTCCACTTTGGTTCCGTAGGTAGATTATCCCCAACAAAATATTGAAAGGAAACACACGATGGCAGCAGAAATAGGACAGCGTTTTCCGAACTTTAGTTTGCAGAATCAGGATGGCAGCACCGTTACACTCGATGATTTCGCCGGCAAGTGGCTCGTGCTGTACGTTTACCCAAAAGACGATACGCCCGGTTGCACGATCCAGGGAAAATCATTTACCGCGACAAAACGGGAATTCGACGACGCGAACATTTCAGTCGTCGGCGTTAGCGCAGATGATGTTGAGTCGCACAAGAACTTCTGCGACAAGTTTTCGTTCACGATTGATTTGCTCGCTGATCCGAATCATGAATTGCTTACGGCAGCGGGAGTCGGGCAGGGCGAGTACAAAGGCACGATGTACTGGAACCGCACCTCATTCGTGATCGATCCGAAAGGTGTATTGCGGAAGGTTTACGAGAAAGTAAATCCTGAAGGCCACGAGCGCGTCTTGCTCGACGATATCAAAGCGATGCAAGCCGGCAGCTAAGAGAGCTGAGCCGCGGAGCAGCCTGCCAAAAAGCGAGGGGCAAGCCCGGGGTCCCCAGCGGGGCAGCCCCGCTGGGGTGGAAGCCCACCCTTCCTGCCTTGAGGTTCTCCAAGTTAAGGTTTGAGCCTTGAAGGACTCCAGGCAGGTTTACCCGCCGATAAAACTCATCGATCGTGAAGGCGTGACGAATTCGGGATCGTTGATGTAGTGCCGTGGTTCTTTCTTCATCACGACTGATTCGATGAAGTCGATCGTTTCCTGACGTGATGCGCCGTCGCGAATTACATCCCGCAATGAATGTTCGACGGTTGAGAAGAGGCAGGTGCGGATTTGGCCGTCAGCGGTCAGACGGATGCGTGAGCACGCCCCGCAGAAAGGCTCAGTCACCGGCGCGATAATTCCGATCTCGCCGGGCGCGCCATCAGCGAAGCGATAGCGCGTGGAGGTTTCCGAACCGCGAGCCACGTTAACCGACTCCAGCGGAAATCTCTCTTCGATGCGTTGCCTAATCTCTCTGCCCGAGAAAACGTCTTCACGCGCCCAGTCGTGACCGGAATCCAGAGGCATGAATTCGATGAAGCGCATCTTCACGTCATGCTCGCGCGCGAACGCGGCGAAATCCGCTACTTCATCCTCGTTGTGACCGCGCACGATCACGGCGTTGATTTTGATCGGATCGAGCCCCGCATCTTTCGCGGCTTGAATTCCTTCCAGCACTCTCTCCAAAACATCGACACCAGTCATCTGTTTGAAAGTGTCCGGCTTCAGACTATCGAGGCTAATGGTGATGCGATCGAGGCCGGCTTCTTTCAAACTCTGCGCGCGATGCGGCAGGAAATACCCGTTGGTTGTGAGCGCCAAATCGAGCAGTCCGCGTTCTTTCAGTTGCGCGAGCTTGAAGATGATCTGCTCAATGTCGCGGCGCATCATCGGCTCGCCGCCAGTCAGACGAATCTTCTCAATTCCCAACTCGACAAAGATGTCGCAGACGTATTCGATCTCTTCGTACGAGAGCATTTGCTCTTTCGGCGCGATGGGCGGTTCGCCGTGCGGCAGACAGTAGAAGCAACGGAAATTACAGCGGTCGGTGAGCGACACGCGCAGGTCGCGAATGGCGCGGTTGTATGAATCCTTGAGGATGGAGGCCATGCGCAGCAATCATAAGCCAGTCGTGATCGTGAACCAAACACGACGCGGTTATGGGCACGCGAACTTAGGGAAATCCGAGTTCGCCCGGCGCTCCGTCTTCCCAAACCAGTTGGCCGCCGACTTCCTCGTTCAGGTGATGCAGCTTCGCGCCGAGTAGATTCAGCGCCGTCTTCAGCGCCTGGATCGAATCGCGGCCGTGGCCCGCGTGCGTATTCTGGCTGCCAATCCCGATGATTTGAAACGAGCACTCATAGCCAGGGTTGCTGGGGCGGGGTTGAGGCTTGCCGACAAAGACACTTACAGGACGTTTATTTCCCTGCTCGTCGATCAGGTAGAGCATGCGGGAGGCAATGATCTCCCCGACACTTTCGAACTCCATCAGTCCCTCTGATTATCGCGATAACGAACACTCGGCCGGCTGCAGACCGGCGCTACTGTGGGGAGAAACTTTTTCTATCGGCGTCCCCGCGCGCGCGTCGGTACTATCCACGCGGGTGCGGCCCCCGTGCTATCACCTACATTAATCCAGCCCGAGAGGCGAGTGATCACCATTGGCGCCTGATCTGAAACTTTCGTCATTCGCGCGATGCCTCGGGTCATGTTTCTGTTAGAAACTGTCGGTGTGGTTGTCATGGTGTGATCCTCGTTAATGATTCGGCACGAAGTGCCTGGGTACCTAGTTCACGCTCATCAAACCTGCGCTCGCGGTGAAGCCGACGCCGAATCCGACGACCATTGCCGGGCCGGCCCATTCCTTCTTGCTCGCCAACATAAAGCCGGTCGAAGCGCTGGAAAGATTTCCGAAGTTTTCAAGCACGTCATAAGACTTGTTAACTCTCGTCGATTCCGTGTCGATGTGAAGTTGCGAGCAGACGCCATCGAGAATCTTTTTGCTGCCCGTGTGAATCAGGCAATCGTCGACTTCGTTCATGTTGTTCACCACTGACAGCGGATTGTCCAACACGTCGTTGACGGTAGCGACCGCGTAATGCGCACCGCGCTGCGGCACCGCCGGACGCATAAAGTACTGCGGCCTGCCGTTCAGGGCCGGGTGCAAGCTGTGCGCCGTCATCGACAGCAGATTCACGTCGTCCGGATTGTCGTTTGTCAGGTGAGCGATTGGACCGAACGTCGGCTTGCCGGCTTGATCCGTGCCGAGCAGTAGCGCCACGGCGCCATCACCGAAGAGCATCGACTGAATCGCTAATGTGGTCTCAGTGCGTTCATTCTCAAATTGAGCGTCCGTCAGTTTGCCGTTCTTGCGCATGCGCGCCACGTCGCGGAAACCGAAATATTCGTCGCGAAGCAGGGGCGCGACATACGGCGTGTGGGCTTCAGACATCAGCACGATCGCCATCTTGCCGGGGTTCGCTGCGAGGTACCATTGCGCGACTTCCACCGACTTCAACATCACTGAGCACCCTTGTGACTGCATGCTGACCGTCGCCAGCGAGCGTGGCAGCAAACCGTGAGTGCGCCCCATCACTTCCGAAGCCAGGCACGGCAGCATCTGGTCAGGCGTATTGGTCGCAGCAATCAGCAAACCGATCTGCGAAGGATCTCCGCCCCATTCCTCGATGCAACGGCGCGTCGCGTTCACGCCGAGTTCGGTCGTCGAACTTGTCTGGTGCATTGGCGCACCCATCAAGAAATCAGCGTAGTTATCCATCGTCGAATAACGGTTCTCAACGCCCAGCGAGCAGATTGAGTTAATCAGCTCGGGGGAAAGCTTGTGCATCATGGACGCGACCAATTCGGTCGTGCTGAATCTGTGTTCGGGGGTGGCGGTGCTTGCTTGAACCAGGCTAATCATTGTGTTTGCTCCTCGGTGAACCCTGCTCGATACTGCTTCTGAATGACCTTTTACTCAACAATGCCTGTGCCAAGCCGGCAACGGATCACCTCATGAGGACCTAAGCTCAACGATAAGTTGATTTAGCGGGAAATCGACGTGCGATTAGGCGAATGATTGGAATCTGGGCGAAGTGAGTACCGGATATCCACAGAAATTCTCGATGCCTGCGTCCGTGACGCAGCGAAGTCGCGACTCGTTCAGCTTTTCCTCAAATATCTTAGAGAAATGAGTAGTAGCCTTACCGGATCGTGAGGTCATGAGTCGGAGAGCGAACGTGGTAACGAAGTAGCCAGTGGTTATCTAGTTGCCACTTCTTTGGCTTTGCTGCAAAAGTCCGTTCTGATGCGAAAGTAGGAAGGGTGATGCAAAGTAATATAGTTGACTCGGCAGAGAGGCCAGAGTAGGATCGGCCCACTTTGGGCGTTCTGGAAATCATCTCGTTAGTTGCCAGCCTGATAGCTATCGGGGATCTGGTCTCCCGTTTGGCCGCACCCCTTTTTAAAAAGCCATTTGAAAGACTGGATTTACGTTGACGATCACTGCCGCGCGGTTATCGCTTCATGGGTATACATAAAGGGCGACGCCCGCTCGCTTCAAGAGTGACGCCGCCCGTTGTCTGCAAGGATGAAGGCCTACGCTCCGAGACTGTTCGAACCGTTTTCTGCAATTGACTATGACTGAGTAAAGCGACTGCCCTTTACCGCGCAACTCTCAGATAAACATCCCACGCCCAACGTCCTACGTGCGCATGGCCAGAGTCGGCAACCTTAGCGCGGTAGCGGAATAGATTGCCATGTTGGTCCCGGCGCTGTGATTCTTTGTACTCCAGAAATAATGTCTTGACGTTCAGCGACAACAAGGTTCGAAGCTCGATAGATTCCGAGATGCCGTTGTGATTCAAGTCCTGCCAAAGGCGAAGGCTACTAAAAATCGCATCAGCATTATCGACCTGGTTATCGCCATTGCCGCCATGCACAGACTTATCGAAGTCGGCCAAGGCTAGAAAGCCGTTCGGTTTTTGCGACCTCGGCTGCGGAGTGAAGTTGCCGAACAACTCCTGACCATTATCGATTGAACCATTTCCATTTCTGTCCAACGCCAACCAGGCATCATCCGAACCAGCGGCCGTCCACGACAAGTTCTCTGCCACGCCGTCGCTGTTTAGGTCGAACGCGACGCCTCCCGCAGCGTTGGTGAGATCAAAGCCATTTCCACTCACATCGACCAGGACAGGGGAATAACATCGCCAGAAACATTCCGGCTCTGTTGAGTCGTGGGTGCCGTCACAGTCATTGTTAGCTCCGTCTATGCAGATGCCGCAGTCATTTCCGTCGAGCCATGGATCTTCCTCAGTTTGGTACACACAACCGCCGCCTCCACCGGAGGGGCAGGCGGGAAGCAATATCGGATTGAACAAGCCCGCGGCTTTCTGGCCGCCGAGGGGACCTTGGCTCCCATTATCCATGCTAGTGGCGCCCGGTACACCATCTGGACCTCTGCCCAAGGTCCCTCCTGCTTTCTCCAGACAACCAATATTCTGTCCTCCGACTCCCGGTTCGCCGCCAAAGCCTGGCAGGCCTCCCGGGCTATTCTGGCCCGGTTTACCTCCCGGCCCCTTACCGCCGGGGTTAATACTAAAACCGTAGTCAGGTGTCATATTCGAAGGATAGCTAAAGTTAATAGTTCCCCCTCTGCCACCGTCTGCCCCTGGACCACCGTTGCCGCCCGTACCTCCTCTGCTGCCGGTTCCTCCGACGCCGCCCCTACCTCCTGTTCCAGATTGCATCGGACAGGCGCACATATCGCCGGTTCCGCCCTGTCCTCCCTTCCCACCGCGGGCAGGCTGTCCCCCATCGCCGCCTTCACCTCCCTCGCCACCCCGGCCCCCACGGGCGGACATATAAATAAAACCAGTCTCGCCACATTCCAAGGTAACGTTAAGTACACCCGCGTCATCTCCATCAATACCGCGAATCCCAGTTCCACCGGTTCCCGCGGTAGGCGCCTGGTGCCCATGATCTCCTTGGCCCCCGTGAGGAACGGTCGGGCACATTCCCGGCGCGCCGATGTCTGCTTCTGGAGGTTCCTGCGAAAAAGTGCCGTTAGCTCCTTTAGGTCCCGTTGCCCCGGGCGGCTGATCGATATTCTGCGCGGGATTGGCGCGCCGGGCGTGGTTACTGTAACGCCGCCTCTTTGACTCTGCCTTCTGACTCTCCAGCCACTCATCTCTGCCGAGCGCATCAATATTGAGCGTGATGGTATCTGGCTTGCCCAACTGGCCCCGACGTTTCGCTGCCTCAAAGAACGCCTTCGAAAAGCCGGCCTTAACGAATGCGGGCGACTGGACGGATCCAATTCGCGCACCTAATTCAACCGATTGGATCGGACCCATCGCAAAAAAATGCAAATCATGAGGCCCCTTGATAACCACATTCTTACCCGAAAAAATCAATTGTTAGCGATGATGACAGTATCGCCGATCAACTCGACTCTCTCAGGCAAGAAAAGGGTGTCAGCCAGTTCAACTCCCTCGATCTGCTTTCCGACCAGCCGACTCTGTTTAAATTCAGGCATCGCGGCAAAAGCCGGCGCCAATTTTTGCTTAAACCCAGGCTCCAACAGCACGTCCGGATCAAATGGGACACCGCGCTTGCGCAGTAAGTCGCGGCCGGACTTAAATGATTGTCGTCTTGATTCAAGAGCTTGTTGTTGTCTCTCGGCATGCGTCAGGGGTGCCTGTTGCGGGTTTCCAGAGACTGAAGGCGCGTTGTTCGGCGTCAAGGCGACGACTAAGATAACCACGGTGGCGACGCAAATCGTGAGGGAGGTTTTTCTCATGGTTTCACATCTTTCCTGCGAGATGTTTTCGGGCGACACACCTGACGGAATTCCATTTCCGCTACAGAATTTGGTAACGGGCGCTCCCAGGCGCTCTCTTGGTTAGAGCTACGCGCGCTGCCGTCTCGAAAATAAAGTGTGCCTTGAAGTAATCGGTAAGTACCCTTACGACAATTAAATTCGTAGAGCGAAATGTAGTGTGAGATCTTCTTGTCGCTGTCTGGATGGATTCCTTTAAACCATGCTTGAATCAGCTTTTCACGCTCGACGGTTCTGTCAGGAGAGTGGTAAAGCTTAACGCCTTCCCTGCTTGTTCCGACAAACTGCCAGTCATCGTCATTCTGACTAGCCCCCGAAGCGAAAAGGGTTTCAACTGGCAGTACAAGAATGACGGCCAGCCAGAAAACAAGAAACGATCGCTTGTACATGATCATCCTCCACTGCGGAAGTCTGCTGCGTGAATGGAAGAGGCAAGACGAATAGTACAAACTCTAAGACCGACTACCGAAGACGTCCGAATCATTGGACGGCAGAGAGCCGGGAATGCGCGCCAGTATAGTGGCTATTTAGGACATGTCAAGAAGTTTGTAGGAGTTGATTCCCGCCAGGATTTAGGACAGCTTGGCCGATTCGGTCAAGAGAAAGGTGACGCCCACGTCCCCAGGCGTTGCACGCGACCTCAGGGGCGAAGCAGGACTTTCATTACGTCGCGTTCAGCCGCTCGGCGCATTGCGGAGACTCCATCGGACAAAGCGAACTCGTCGCTGACGAGGCTGTCGACATCGATAGCGTTTTGCTTGAGGAGTTCGAGGGCCGGCGCGAAGCGGCCGCAGCGAGATCCGACGACGCCGATTTCGTTGACGACCAACGGAGCCGCTTCTATTTCCGTCACGCCGTGAAATGTAGATTTCAGAACGAGCACGCCGCGCGGATGCAAGAGTTCGACAGCAAGCGCGAAGCCGGTGGGCGATCCAGATGCTTCGACGGCGACTCCGAATTCTCGCTTGCGCTGTTGAGCCTGGTCGATCGAATTCGTTTCGATCCCACGGCGAGCAGCAATGGCGAGTTTGTTCTGATGCTTTCCGATTAGCGTGACTTCGGCTCCCGTTGTCGCGAGCACCTGTGCGCACAACAATCCCAGTTTCCCATCGCCGATGACAGCGATTCGTGTGTCTTCAGTAATCGAAACACGTTCGAGAATGCCGCAAGCCGCTGCCAGCGGTTCGGTGAACACCGCGCGGTCGTCCGGAATCTCATCAGGTACCGGCAGTAAATTCGCCAGCGGCAGTTTCAAGAATTCAGCGTGCGCGCCGTCGCGACCGACAATGCCAAGCACCGTTCGCTTCGGACAGTGACGGGGATCGCCTGCGCGGCAAAGATCGCAGACGCCGCACCCTGCGTTGATCTCGCCGACGACGCGCTGACCAGGTGTCAGAAGCCCGCGGTCATCGGACACTTCTTCAATCACGCCGACAAACTCGTGGCCGAGCGTTCCTTCAAAGCCGGCATAGCCGCGCGCGATTTCCAAATCGGTGTCGCAGATTCCTGAGAGGGTCACGCGCACCAGGGCTTCGCCGTCCGCGACCGGCGCGGCGATATCGCCGACCAATAGGGTTCCATTTTGAAATCGGAGAGCTCTCATAGGAAGTACTTTGTGCTGGGTACTTTGTACTTCGATGTGAATTCAAAGTACAAAGCTCAAAGTACAAAGCTCATTCTTAGTCAGAACTTCTTCGTTCGCTCGTAGGCGTTCTCGAATAACAAGTCTACCGACTGATCACGATCGTTGAGTGCGACTGGTAAGCGCCACTCAATCTCTTCGCCGCTACTCAACGTCGCGTGCGCACGCAGCCACCAATCGCCTGACCAAAGCTGCGCAACCACATAGCCATCACCGGTCACATCAGCTTTCACCGGCGTTACATCGTGCATGCGGCGCATGAGAAAGTCATCGAACTGTCTCGCCAGCCGGGGCGACGCTTCGTATTCGCGGCGCGCGGCGGCCAGATTGAAATGAAAGAACTCGAGCGGCGAACGCAGAGTAGCGCCGGCGATCTTGTTTCGCACCACCAATCGCAAGGTCTGGCGCGCGCGGCCGTCAGCGAAAACTGTCTGGTTTGGGCTTTCGGCCGGCAGGCGGCGGTAGATTCTCCAGCCTGCGAACACCAGCGCGCCAATCAGCGCGACGGCCAGCAACACACGCATGACCAACATCAGAAAGCCTGTCCCGGGTTCGGTCGGATTAGCCATCACCTTCTCATACGGCGAATGTAGGCGACCAGCGCGTCGATATCATTCTCAGTGATCTTCTTGCGGAACGCCGGCATCTTGCCGCGACCGTTGCTGATTGAATTGAACAGCCGCTCGTCGCTGACATCGTCCTGCCATGACGCGGCAGTCACGTCGCGCGCGTGAGTCTGCCGCCCCCGGCGGGTGCGGCCGCGGCCATCGCGTCCGTGACACGACACACATTGCCGGTTGTAGATCGTTGCGGCATCAGCGACCGCAGCTTCATTTGTCTTTCTTGCGCCTAAAACGGTGAAAAGTGAAAGACCGGCCGCGGCGGCAACGATAAAAATGAAAAGCAGGAAGCGTCGAGGTGCTCTGTTCATTCGTCCTCCGGAAGAACCAATCGGATCACGCTTTAAGCGCGAATAGTTATAACTCCAATTCATTTCGTTTGTCGCGTGCGCGGGATAGTTGAAAGCCACGCGCAGGCGCGATAATCTTCACCCTTCGTGAAAAACATTTTTGACGACAAGCTGCGCGAAGAGTGTGGCGTCTTTGGCATCTACGGGCACGCGGACGCGGCGCGCCTGACGTATCTCGGTTTGTACGCGCTCCAGCATCGCGGTCAGGAATCGTGCGGCATCGTCACGTCTGACGGCGCCCAGCTCATTACCGAACGTGCCATGGGCCACGTGCGCGACAGCTTTGACGAACAGCGGCTCGATCGACTGAGGGGGCACAACGCGATCGGCCACGTGCGGTATTCGACCGCCGGAGAAGTTTCGATTCGCGAGTGCCAGCCGTTTTCCGTCGTTTGCCAGCACGGCCCAATCGCCATCTGCCACAACGGCAACCTGCCGTTCGCCGGCGAAGACCGAAAGAAACTGGAGAAGGAAGGCGCGATTTTTTCTTCGACCTCGGACACCGAAGTTGTTCTGCATCAGGTGGCCCGCTCGCGGGCGGCGAACTTCGTTGAAGCGATTCCGGAAGTGCTACGCGAAACCGAAGGCGCTTTCTCGATGTTGTTTCTAACACCGAAAGAGCTGATCGCGATTCGGGACCCGCGCGGCTTTCGACCTTTGGCGCTCGGACGTTTGGACGATGCGTGGGTAGTCGCGTCTGAAACCTGTGCGTTCGATCTAATCGATGCGAAGTACGTGCGCGATGTCGAGCCGGGCGAGATGATTGTAATCAACGACGAAGGTTTGCGCTCATCGCACCCGCTCAAGCCGGAACGCCATTCGATGTGCGTCTTTGAGCACGTCTATTTTGCGCGTCCGGACTCGATTATCTTCGGCGAATCAGTAAATCGCTCGCGTCACAAGATGGGCCAGCGACTGGCGATCGAACAGCCCGCCGACGCCGACATTGTCGTCCCGGTACCCGACTCAGGGGTGGCCGCCGCGATTGGATACTCGGCCGAGAGTGGCCTGCCGTTTCGACTGGGTTTGGTCCGCAATCACTACGTCGGTCGCACGTTCATCGAACCGAGGCAATCGATTCGCAGCTTTGGCGTGCGCATCAAGCTGAATCCGGTTCGTCATTTGATCGAGAACAAACGCATTGTGCTGATTGATGACTCGATCGTCAGGGGTACAACTTCGAAAAAAATTGTGCGCATGGTGCGTGAAGCAGGCGCGAAGGAAATTCACGTGCGGATTTCCTGTCCGCCAACAATCAGTCCGTGTTACTACGGCGTCGATACGCCGAACAAATCGGAACTGATTGCGGCCAACTATTCCATCGAAGGCATTCGCGACTTTATCGAAGCCGATTCGCTCGGCTATTTGTCGTTGGAAGGTATGCTGAGTTCGACGGGGCTCAATCCGGACGAATCTTGCGTCGCCTGCTGGAACGAAAAATACCCCACTCGCATCACGCGCGAAGCCGAGACGATGCATTCGCGTGACGAGATGGCCGCCCACATCGCGGTGGAACTTTAGCTCGCGGTTGCAGAGCGGAATTCATCAGCGACGAACATCATGAAGAAACGGCTGAATTTACGAGCGCGAGGGGTGAACTCGCTTCTTGCTCTGGTGCTTATGGCGTTTGCCGTGGTCGCCTGTAGCAGTCTGGTAAAGGATTACAAGCCCCGCGAATTTGATTCGGCCGAGTGGCGCAGTGGGAACAAGACGGTTCGCGGAACGATGTACGCCGATTTGTTTGAAAAGGGCACGCTGACAAACAAAACTAAAGCGGAAGTTGAGCAATTACTGGGCGAACCCGACAAGAAGATGCTGGTCGAAGGGCGTGAGGTTTGGCTATATCGTTTGGACGTGCGGGGTGAATGGACCAGCCCCTGTTTCCCGGTGTCTTTCGAACCGACCGGACGTAGTTTTGCCGGCCGAGTGAAGGGCGGCACGATGTCAATGATCGTAGAAGAGAAATCATGACAGAAAGAATCTTTAACTTTAGCGCCGGGCCGGCCATCATTCCGGTTCCGGTTTTGGAAGAAGCGCAACGGGACATGTTATCGCTGCCGGGTGTCGGCATGTCGGTGATGGAGATTAGCCATCGCTCGAAAACGTTCGACGAGATCGTTGACGGCGCCGAGAACGGCCTGCGCGAGCTGCTGAACATTCCGAAAGGTTACGCCGTGCTCTTCCTGCAAGGCGGCGCGAGCTTGCAGTTCACGATGGTGCCGATGAATTTTCTTTCGCTCGACGGCAGCGCGGATTACATCGTCACCGGAAGCTGGGGCCAGAAGGCGGTCAAGGAAGCGCAGCTTTTCGGCAGCGTCGACACCGCCGCGAACATGGCTGACGGGGGCTTCACGCGCGTGCCTACTCAGGATGAGCTGCAACTGAATCCGAGTGCGGCCTACGTCCACTTCACTTCGAACGAAACGATCGAAGGCGTCGAATTCAAGACTGAACCTGAAGCCGGCGAAGTGCCACTCGTCGCCGACATGTCTTCAAACATTCTTTCCAAACCGATTCCGGTCGAGAAGTACGGCCTCATTTACGCCGGCGCGCAGAAAAACATGGGGCCAAGCGGCGTCACGCTGGTTGTTATTCGCGAGGATCTTCTGCCGCGCGTGCGTGAAGGCCTGGCGACGATGCTCGACTACAACACACACGTGAAGAACAAGTCGCTTTACAACACGCCGAACACGTGGGGCATTTACATTCTGAATCTCGTCTGCAAGTGGCTGAAAGGCAAAGGCGGCCTCGCTGGCATGCAGCAAGAAAACGACGCGAAGGCCGGGCTGATTTACGACGCGATCGATGCGACTGAGTTTTATCGTGGCCACGCCGATCCCGATTCACGTTCGGCTATGAACGTGACCTTCCGTCTGCCTTCGGAAGACCTGGAGAAGAAATTCGCGAACGAAGCAACGGCGCAGGGTCTCGACGGCTTGAAAGGTCATCGCAGCGTCGGCGGCATTCGCGCGTCGATCTACAACGCGTTTCCGAAGGAAGGCTGCGAAGCGCTGGTTGAATTCATGAAGGAGTTTGAGAAAAAGAATGGGTAAGACAAAGCGAACGACCTCCCATGAGAGTTTATTACCTGCAGCGCCAACTTAACGAAGAACAGTTGCAGTTTGCGTCTGAAGTATTTCAAGAAGAAACCGCCAAGGAACGAAACGCTTATGAAGAAAACATCCAATATTAAGCATCGCAAACAACGGGACGCTGACATGCAGCCGGAATATGACTTTGATTATTCGAAAGCCAAGCCTAACCGATTCGCGGGACACATTTCGAAGGATCAAACAGTTGTCCTGCTTGATCCAGAATTGTCTAAAGTGTTTACCGACTCGGAGTCTGTGAACGCCGCCCTTCGCACCTTAATCGCTGCCGTGCCGAAAAAAACCAGGCGAGAAGTTCGCAAATGATGGTCCGCATCAGATACACGTGCCAACTTAACTTCTTCACTTTTTGAGGACAAACTACCTTGCAGAAATTCCTTGCACTACTTTTTGTGATTTCAGTAGCAGCTATCCCGGTCGAGCCGCAAAACAAAACGCCCCTCTCGCACAGCATAAATCCGGAGCCAGGCGAGAAGCATCTGCGCCATATCCGGCAACTGACCTTCGGTGGCGAGAACGCCGAAGCCTATTTCTCAGCCGACGGCAAGAAGTTGATCTTCCAGGCAACGCGCGAAGGACACGGCTGCGATCTCATCTACACGATGAACATTGACGGCTCGGACGTGCAACTAATTTCAAATGAAAGAGGCCGGACGACGTGCGCGTATTTCTTTCCCAACGGCAAGCGCGTTCTCTATTCGTCAACGCATCTGGGATCGAAAGATTGTCCGCCGCGGCCTGACTTTTCGAAAGGATACGTTTGGGCTTTGTATCCGTCCTACGACGTCTTCACGGCTAAGCCCGACGGATCTGATTTGAAGCAACTGACGAATACTCGCGGTTACGATGCTGAGACCACAGTTAGCCGTCAGGGCAAATTGGTTTTCACCTCGACGCGCAGTGGTGATTTGGACATCTATACGATGGATGCGGACGGCCGGAATGTGCGGCGCCTGACAAACGAACTCGGTTATGACGGCGGCCCGTTCTGGTCACGCGACGGCAAACAGATCGTCTATCGCGCTTACCACCCGCAAACGGAAAAAGAAAAAGCCGATTACCGCGCGCTGCTCGCCCAAAACCTGATTCGGCCGACCGTGTTGGATATTTGGGTGATGAACGCCGACGGATCGAACAAGCGGCGCGTGACGAATCTCAATAAAGCCAGCTTTGCGCCGTACTTCTTTCCTGACGGCAAGCGCATCATATTCTCGTCGAACGCACATGATCAGCGCGGTCGTGACTTCGATCTCTACATGATCAAAGTGGATGGCACCGGCATCGAGCGCGTCACCTTTAACAACACGTTCGACGGTTTTCCGATGTTCTCGCCCGATGGAAAGAAGCTGGTCTTTGCTTCGAATCGCAACGCGGCGAGGCAGGGCGATACGAATATTTTTATAGCGGATTGGGTTGAGTAGGATCGTGTGTCTCTTCTGATCAAAATTCTGGTGCTGGTCTTGGTTTGGCCGCAGCTCGTGGCAACCGCGAGCTCAAGTCCGCGTAAGACGTACGACGACTTCGGCGACATTAATTGCGAAGACGAGTACGCACGGCTTGATCATTTCGCGGTTCAACTTCAGCAGGATCCAACTGCCATGGGCGTGGTAATTTTTTACGGTGGCGTGAAATTTAGGGGCAGATTGCCTAGACGAGGCGATGCTGCTGCTCGCGCCGCTCGGATAAAACCATATTTGGTTAAGAGGCGTGGGGTGCCTGAATCGCGGGTGATTGTTATCAACGGCGGCTACAAACTGGAATGGACAGCGCAGTTATGGATCGTGCCGCAGGGAATGGCAATACCCACACCCTATCCAATGGTGGATTCGACTAAGGTTAAATTCCGCAAAGGCACAGCGCGCGCTCGTGACTTTCGCTGTCAAATCTAGGAAGTAAATCATGATTATCAAAGTAAGACCCCTGCAAAGTTTTCTGCTCGTGTTCGCGCTGATCGCGAGCGCAATCGCACAACAACCCAGCACTGGCCCAAGCGTCGATCGGCTGCGAAAGGACGTGACCCATCTGGCTTCGGAGATGCTCGATGGCCGGCGGACGGGAACGCAGGGCGCGAACGATGCGGCGCACCATATCGCGCGTGAATTCAGCTTGTTGGGTTTGCGTCCGGGAATGCAGACGGCGAAGGCGGCGCGCAAGCGGGGCGCGACCCGCGCCCGTTACCTGCAACCGTTTCCGTATGTGTCGAAGGTTGAGCTTGGTAAGAACAATCTGTTTTCCGTGAACCCTGGACCCGATGCTGAGCAGTTCGTGGTGCGCGAAGATTGGATGCCACTGGGGTTCTCTTCGAACGCGCAGATCAAGAATGCGGAAGTGAGTTTCGCCGGTTACGGAATCTCTTCGGCTCAGCTGAAATATGACGACTACGCCCGGTGGAATGTGAGGGACCGCGTCGCGATTGTCATTAGCGGCACGCCTGATGGCGATAATCCGCATGGCCAGTTTGTGCAAGCGGGCCAGGTTCGTTTCAAAGCCGCGGCGGCACAGGCGGCAGGCGCGCGCGCGTTGCTGATAGTCGCGAACGAAGAGAACCTGCCGGAGGATCGTCTGGCGCGACTTTCTTACGACAACTCCGGCGAGGCAGGGATTCCTGTTATCGTCATCTCCCGACGGCTTGCTTCCAGACTCCTGACGGGGGGCACTTTAGCTGAGTTTCAGGCCACCGCGGATAGCCGAAAAGTAGACAGGCCGCTGCGTCCGCCTGCAAACAGTTCGATAGTTCACCTTCCTCCGGCCGTCACTTTTTCGACTGAGGTCATCCGCCGCAAAGCGCCTTCGCACAACGTGATTGGCATTTTGCCCGGCAGCGATCCGAAGTTGAAAGATGAAGCGATCGTGATCGGTGCGCACTATGATCATCTCGGGCGCGGCGGCCAGGGCAGTCTGGCTCAACGTGAAGGCGAGATTCATCACGGCGCTGATGACAATGCTTCGGGGACCGCAGGGTTGCTTGAGCTGGCGCGGATGTTTTCCGCGCAGTGGCCAAAGCCGCGGCGCACAATTGTGTTCATCGCCTTCAGCGGCGAAGAGGAAGGGCTGATCGGATCGAGCTATTACGTCAATCATCCGGTTGTGCCGCTCCAGAACACCGTGGCAATGATCAATCTCGACATGGTTGGGCGACTGAACAATCAGAGACTGGTAATCGGAGGCGTAGGCACTGCGGCTGAGTGGCGGTCCATGATCGATGGCGCGAATTCCGAGGAGAACATGCGAATCGCTGCCCTGAGTTCAATGGGCAGAGGTCAGGATCCTTCTAATTGGCGAGTTAATCTGGATCCAAAAAAGAATCCAGTTGGCGCTCCAATCGTCGTGGGCGCTAACGGCCGACCCGTCGTGATCGCTGAGTCTTCAGGCGCGCGGATGCGGGATCTGGCGACGCCGTTTTCACTCACGCTGAACGAAGACGGCTACGGACCCAGCGATCATTCTTCGTTCTACTCGAAACAGATCCCGGTACTGTTCTTCTGGACGGGTACGCACGCCGATTATCACAAGCCTTCGGACACGGCTGAGAAGATCAACTACGAAGGCCTGGCGCGCATCACTTCGTTCGTCGCGAACATCGTGCGTGATATCGACAAGAGCGACAAACGACCGACGCACAAAGTCACGCAGGTGCAATCGACCGCACGCTCGACCGGATTCCGTGTCTATCTCGGAACCATTCCGAACTACGGTGACTCGAGTGATGGAATGTTGCTTGACGGCGTCCGCGATGGTTCGCCCGCGGCGAAAGCGGGTCTCAAAGCCGGTGACAAGATCGTCAAAATGGCAGGCAAGGACGTGAAGAACGTTTACGATTACACGCAGGCACTCAGTGAAATGAAAGCCGGCGAGGAATACGAAGTCGAGATCGTTCGCGCGGGTCAGCGGATGACGCTGAAGTTAGTTCCGGAGAAGAGATAGTAAAACAAAAAGGCAAAGTTGAGGACGCGTCAGCGCCAACTCACCTTTGCCTTTAAATGTTTTGAGGCCTTCTTGAAAGGCTAAAAGCTTAATCCACCCGCTATGCTTCGCACCCTCACCTCAATCCTCTCCCAGAGGGAGAGGAGGAATAGCAGGTGGTACTGACTTAGTTACCACCTCGGTTCGCGGTCATTTCGGCTGGGACGGCGATCGCGATCCCCTTTGTCCCGACGGCCACCGCCGCCGCCACCGCCGCCGTAGCCACCTCCGCCACCACCACCGTAGCCGCCGCGGTTTCCGCCGCCGCCGCCACCGCCGTAGCCACCGCCGCCGCGATCAGTTCGCGGACGAGCTTCGTTCACCGTCAAATTGCGGCCGTTGAAGTCCTTGCCGTTGAACTGCTCGATGGCTGCAGCTGCTTCTTCCGCGGTGGTCATCTCGACAAAGCCGAAACCTCGCGAGCGACCCGTCATGCGATCTTCTACGACCTGAGCTGATTCAACGTTACCCGCCTGGGCAAAGTGGTCGCGCAAGTCATCGCTAGTCGTCTGGAAAGGGAGATTTCCCACGTAGAGTTTTGTAGCCATTTCTATCTCTGTCCTTTGAGGTTATTGGAAGCGCGGAACCAATCACTGAACGAAGGCAGGAATCTCTGACATTCTTTCGGCGAAGCGCGATGTCCCGATGCTCTAACTAAAAGCGAGAGCCGCTCCTAACAGTTGTCAACTAACCTAACTCTCTTGCGGCCGAATACGTCGCTTCGCAGCACGGGCAGGCACCTCGCCGTCGAGGCGCGAGAGCAGGATCTAAACGCGGAAAGTATGAGCACAATCCCTGGAAAGCGCAAGGCTATCCAGGGATTATGCACAGCAAAACAGGTCTTGCCGCAAATCGAGCTAAATCAATGCGGCGCGCCTTCAATGACGCGATTTCTGTCGGCTCGCAGACCGATTACGGCAATGGTCAAGACCGCCGCGATAACTCCAACAGCGATCCAGGTGCCTTTGCTGCCGCCACCACCGCTGTCGGTGTCGGGATCGTCCTGAGGAGCCCTGCCGGTCCGGGCCGGTGCTTTAAATGTGTTGCTGCCCGTGACGTTCGCTTTGAAAAACGTCTGGCTGGCAGAAGTGCGTGCCTTGATTTCGCTCTTGGCAAAAATGCGGTTGAAATCAATCTTCGCATTCGGCGCCAACGGGAGCTTCTCCGCGGCCACCGCGACCGGAGCTGCCGTCGTTGCAATCTCGGCGCTCGCGACGTCCGTCATGGTTACGGTCGTCTCTGGCGCGTCAGCTTTCTTCGGATCTGTCGATCTCACCGGCGCGCCCAGCACATAGACGTTCGCGATGGCGAGTACGATGACCACAGTTAGCAGTTGGAAGACCTTTGAAAATCTGGTCATGTTCTTTCGTTTTCCTCCTCGGTGTTGCTGCGTACGAAATAGCCTAAGTCGTAGTCTGTATTGCTCTTTGAGATGGTCAGGAGTCTAACGCCGGAGGGGGCAACGGTCAACCACTTTCGCTAAAAGCCACAGAAAAACAGCACTTTCAGAAGCGCCTGCGGCGTCGCTCCTTGCGCTGGACGGCGCGTTCAAACAATCGCTTGGCGTCCAGAATGAGGATTTCTTCGCCGGCGTACCGAACCATTCCGAGGGCTGCGCCGTCCGAAGTCGCGGTAGGCGGTTCGATGTCGTCGGTTGAGATGGTAATCGTGTCACGGCAGCTCTCAGCCGCCAGGCCAAGCTGATCATCGCCCCGCAGGACCAGAACGTAAGGCAGCGTTTGCTCCCATTCCTTCGTCGGTTCGTGCAAAGCAGCAGCCGGATCGAGCACGGTCAGCATTCGGCCGCGGACGCAGACGACGCCTACAACGGCGCCGGGCGTTCGCGGCAAGCGCGCAAAAGGTTTGCCTTCGGCGGTGGCGTCAACCTGGTCGGTGAAAACGGCGAACAGTCGATCCGCGATCGCGAACGGAAGCAGGTCGTGCAGCTGGGCGGACGCCGCAGCCGCATTGTCGCTGTCGGAAATGTTCTCAGGTTCAGCCATGGGCGAGTGGGTAAATGGCGAGCCGATGAAAGCACGGGCATCGAGTGACCGTCAACAGTTTTGCGCGACCATTCGGCAGTCATTTCTGCGTGTGATAAATTCACGCCGCAAAGTGAAAGGATCCGGACATGGACGACTTTGATCAGTATCGCGCTGAAATGAACGAGAAGCTGCTCGGCAGCGGTCATCTGGGAATCAAGCGGTTCTTCGCGCTGGACACACAGGCTTATGAAGATGGGGCGCTCAACAAGAAAACGAAAGAGCTAATGGGATTGACGGCTTCGATCGTTTTGCGCTGCGACGATTGCATCACTTATCACATCAAACAGTGTGTTGGGTGCGAAGTGACGCGCGAAGAATTCATGGACGCCTTCAATGTGGCGCTGGTCGTCGGCGGTTCAATCACGATCCCGCATCTAAGAAGGGCAGTTGATAAATTGGATCAGGCTCTACAGAATGAATAACCACAGAGGAAGCCAGAGAAAACGAGCTAAAACCTTAATCGGTTTGTGTCTTTGTCTGTGTCCTCTGTGGTTATTATTTGCCTTTGCGATCAAAGGCGCTGAGGGAAAAGGTCTCGTCATGCCGATACAGGAACGCCCCCGAATTCGCGCGCCGGAACTCAGCGGCCACCGCGGCTGGTTAAATACGGATAAGCCGCTTTCGCTCGCCGGGTTGAAGGGCAAAGTTGTGCTGCTCGACTTCTGGACCTACGGCTGCATCAACTGCATTCACATCATTCCCGATCTGAAGCGGCTGGAAAAGAAATACCCGAACGAGTTGGTTGTTATCGGCGTTCATTCCGCCAAATTTGAAAACGAAAAAGATACCGAGAACATTCGCCGCATCATTCTGCGGTACGAGATTGAACATCCGATCGTCAACGACGCGGATTTCAACATTTGGCGATCCTACGCCGTCAACGCGTGGCCGACGCGGTATTTGATCGACCCGGCCGGCTACATCATCGGACGGCTGTCCGGTGAGGGCAGTTATGATGTGCTGGACCAGACGATTGGCGACACGATTGCTGAATTCAAGAAACGTGGCGAGCTAAACGAAGCGCCACTGAAGCTGGTTTTGGAGAAAGCGAAGATCGGGGACCTGCCGCTCGCGTTTCCCGGAAAGGTTCTCGCGGATGCGAGGAACGATCGGCTGTTCATCGCTGATTCAAATCACAATCGAATCGTCGTCGCGAAGTCCGATGGAAGCTTGCTCGAGGTGATTGGCACCGGCGGGATTGGCGCCGGCGATGGTTCATTCGACCGCGCCACTTTCTTTCGGCCGCAGGGCATGGCGCTTGACGGCGATCGTTTGTACGTCGCCGATACTGAGAACCATTTGATTCGCGAAGTCGATCTGAAAACTAAAACCGTGAAGACAATCGCCGGCACCGGACAGCAGTCGCAGGAGTACGGCCAGCACGGTCCGGCGCGGCAGATCGCCTTGAATTCGCCCTGGGATTTGTATCTGGTCGGTCGCACGCTCTACATCGCGATGGCGGGGCCGCACCAGATTTGGAAAGTTGACTTAGACAAGCAGGAAGTCTCGACATTTGCGGGTTCGGGACGCGAAGCGCGTCTCGATGGGCCGCGCGATGAAGCCGGTTTCGCCCAACCGTCGGCGCTCGAGTCCGACGGCAGGACGCTGTTCGTTTCCGACGCCGAATCGAACATCATTCGCGCCATCGACCTTGCGCCAAACGGCGAAGTGAAAACATTGGTCGGTGGCGACTTGTTTGATTTTGGTGACAAGGACGGCCGCGGGAACGATGTGCGACTGCAACATCCGCTCGGGCTCGCGCGCTGGAACGGCAAGCTGCTGATTGCCGACACGTACAATCACAAGATCAAAGTCCTCGATCCGACCGCGCGCACTGTTAGATCGTTCGCGGGCACCGGCAAGCCGGGACAAGCCGATGGCGCTGCCTCTTCGTTCTACGAACCGGGCGGATTGGCTGTGGCCGGGGAAAAAGTTTACGTTGCGGACACGAACAACCACGCGATTCGCGTCGTGGATCTGAAAACGAAGCACACGAAGACTCTTGCGATGAAAGGCCTCCAGCCGCCACAAAGCGCGGCCACCGAAACAGCTGAAGCCCCGCCGAACCAGGAAGAGATCAAGTTAGCGCCGCAGAAGCTCCGCACCGGTGAAGTCTCGATTCTGTTGAACGTCCAACTTCCTTCCGGTTATCACCTGAATCCGATGGCGCCACAACGCTACAAGGTTTCAATCGATGGCGGCAGCTCGCTGCTCAACATTGATTCTCAAAACAGCGGTCGTGCCCTCAGGAATGCGACGCTGCCCATTCGGATTCCAGCGCGCGCGACCGCGCAGGGCCGGGCTGACGTGGTCGCTTCATTCACTTTCGTTTACTGTCGCGAAGACAACACCGGCGTTTGTCGCATCAAGACCGTGAAGTGGCAAGCAACCGTCGAAGTCGTCAATGACGCATCAGCATCAAACGAGATCAGATTGAGCGTGAGAGTGGCCGAAGAGTAAATCGCGGCAGAAGATCGACCATGAGGGAGCAGCCTGACTCCTGCAATACTCATTTATCAGACTTGGGCGTGGCCTTCGGGGAAGGTTTTCTGTTCTTGCTATGCATTCGCAAATAGTCACCGCACAATGCGGCTTGCATCTGCATGCTCACCTCTCTGTTGTTCACCATCCGAGTTGCCTCCAGGCCTCTGTCAAAATCGGTCTTGGCCAACGGAGCTAGTGACTTCCTGAAATCGTGAAACTCTGGGTACCAGTAAATCCGATTTTTCACTTTGTTAACAGGATCCAAGCCAGGGCTATTGAGCACGCTTGCAAGAATATCAAAGGCGGCAAAATTTCGTTCTGCCTTGTCATTCTTAGAACCATCAAGATATTCAAGAATTGCCCAGGCTGTGTCAGAGGTCTTCTCGGAATTGCGCAGCCAATTCAGCAATTCTTCCCGAAGTGCCTCCGTGCGCTCTAACGCTTTCACTGAACTCAGAGTCCGGATAATCGCCAGATAAAGGCGCGCGCGAAGGACTGGTAAATTGATCTTTCTTGCGAGGCCCAGCGCATAGTCCGGACCTTCACTGCGCAGATACTTTAAACCCGCCTGAAAGTAAAACGTCCCGGTTGTCGAATCTCTGAACTCTCGGTTCTCTATGTTCTCAGCAATCGAAACGGCTCGATCCAGATCGCCCTGACCAAAACGCCAAGCGTTGGAGGCGGCAGCGGAAAAATACTCATCTCGCTTCTCTCCAAAAGACGACTTCGCTTTGGTAATCAGCTCGTTGATCTTTTCTTCCGACCAGGGGCTCTGTGGAGGTCCCTGCACAGACTGGGGCAAGACTGTCGTGAGTTGCCGCAGACGGGTGTTAATAAGCCACACACTTTCAGGCCTGAGGTCATTGAAGACAGACAATAGATTGCGCCAGACGTAATACTCTCTCCTGATAAGCTCTGGCGCCATGTTATCGGGTGAGTCGGTGAGTATCCGGCGGTAAAGAAGGTCAGCCGCATATTCTATTAACGTATTCGCGTCTTTCATACGCTGCGGATCGGTAAGGTAATGCCTGCCTCCGACGAGCCGATCCAGTTCGGTTGGGAGTATGTAAGGCAGTAGCTGCTGGAATTGCCAAAGGTCTCCAGAAGCCCTCGCGGCAGAAAAGAGTTGATTGAAAATGGCGCTGGCTTCAGCGGGCGATGTCTCCCTTAGTCTCATAAGCAAAAACACAAGCCCGTCGCTAACCCCAGTTTTAAGACTCTCTTTGATTATGCGCGCCGCCGCTTCCGGATCGGTCTCGGCCAGAGACTGAACCGTCGAGAGCACCTCATCTACTTCGTTCGGGTGCTCGTCGCTCTTTGTCTCCTTCGCCTTCTCAGCCGCAACCAAGCCCCTCGCCAGAACAGAGTTGCGCGCGCTAATGATGGCCAGCATTTCCCGTCTTAGTTGGGCCCTGACTTGTTCGATGGGCCTCCCCTTATACGTGTCAGATTCATTCTGTGGTGCGGTGATCAAGGCAATCTTCGGAAACTCTGCGGACAGAATCTCCCGAGCTTTGTCGGGCTGAAATTCCCAGTAGGCATCTGCCGCCAACATCCTGATTCTTATCCTTACTATGGGGTTGAGAATTGTGTTAGTGCTAAAGAGAATTCCCTCGATGACGGTCTGCGCCTGCTTGACTCTCTCTCCTTCTTTATTGTGCTTCTCATCGGGCAGGTCCAGATTCCCATCCTCCTTCGTCCTTTCCTGAGGAGTCTTTCGCTCCTGACCTCGACCGAGACTCTCTGGACCGAAAGGAAAGGCGGTCAGAAGGAGAAGTGCGAGCACAACTCGTTTGCAATTGATTGCTCTCTTAAGCATCGGATCTCGCATTCTCTTCAATGAACGCGTCATCGAAGAGAGAACACTAGAGTCTGGCAGAGTAACGATCTGAAAAGTCAACGAGCGAGGACATGACTAATAACTGATGCCCCGCCTAAACTCAGCCCGTTGCGCCGGTACTGATGCAGCCGGTGCCGGCGTGCAAGTCACAAGCCATTCCTGTTCCATAGCAGACAAGATGATGACCGAGCGAGCAGTTCCCGTTAGGGTCACAGCCGTGTCTCATCCAACAACCACAATGATTGCACCATCCGCCACCCATCCCCAGCTCGTCGTCCAAGGGAAACAGGGATACCTCTACGGAAAATTTGCCGAGACCCGCTTCTTCAGCCACCCTCGCTTCCAGCCACTTACCAACCAGTGAATCCGTGGTAGATAGTGGCTCGGGGGTCAGCGGCGAATTTTCCAAAGCAGTATTCTCAGTGACCTCAGAATGGAGCTTCACCTTGTCGACAGGCGTAACAGTCGATGGATTCTCCAGAGCGATGTTTCCTCTACTCTCGCGGTGGTGACTATCATCTGGATGCGCGTATGTCGACACTGCCATCATAGACAGCACGAGAGCAACGATGGGAAGAGTGACCTTCAACTTCACTTTCATCGATAAGCCTCCTTAGAGTGGTCGAGGACTGACTGCCGGAGACATGAGGACTGTGGGCGGCAGCAAGCCAGTTATTGGCAGCCACTCTAAAGCTGCCCAAAACACTTGTCAACGGACTTCGTCCTCCTTAAGTAACTGAATGGGGTTAGCGCGGATGGGAACGGTCGCGAGTTCGCTGAGGGCAGGCCGTGTCGATTGACTCACACCCATACTCAAACCGCTTCCTACTTCTCGCGACTCTCATAAACCGGTCAGGCTCGACATGTGAAGAATCGACATTACCTTTTAATCTTCGTCAGTCTTTCAATCTCGACCGATGTGCCCGCTTGCCCTGACCTCAAACCGTTAGTAACATCGTCGTTCCCTCAGACAACTGAAGATAAGGAGTCACCACCGTGGCTGATAAACCATTTCTGACCGACATCAAAACTCTGCGCGAGCGCGCGCGGAAACATATCGAACAAGGGGCGGTGACCGAGGGCTACACCGCGGATCGCGAAACCGTAAATAAGATTTTGAACGAAGCGCTGGCGACCGAAATCGTCTGCGTGCTGCGTTACAAGCGGCACTACTTCATGGCCACCGGCATTCATGCTGAAGGTGTCGCGGCTGAATTTCTCGAGCACGCCAACGACGAACAGGGCCACGCCGATTTAATCGCGGCGCGCATCGTGCAATTGGGCGGCGAGCCAAACTTCAGTCCCGAAGGTCTGCTGATGCGCAGTCACGCCGAATACGTCGAAGGTGGCAGCCTGACCGAAATGATCAAGGAAGATCTCGTCGCTGAACGTATCGCCATCGATAGTTATCGCGACATGATCCAGTACCTCGGGAACGACGATCCGACGACGCGACGCATGCTGGAAGGTATTCTCGCAGTCGAAGAAGAACACGCCGACGATTTGGTGGGCCTCCTCGAAGGACTGAGTTAGCGAAATTTGGAGTGCGCCGGCTTGACGGCGCTTTGCTCCGTCTGTGGGAAAGCTTCGCGATAATAAAATTGAAAGCGGCGTCGAGAGCACCCCACGCGAGATGCTCGCGCGGGGACCCCGCACGCCGCCGCACTCCAAAGGCGCACTCCAAATCCTTGGCTGACAATCCACCAACCCAAACAGGACGTCCGAGTGTCTGCCGCAGTTGTGGCGCGCTGATCGGAGCAGGCGAAAACGTTTGTCACGTGTGCGGAGCGCCGTTGCAACCGGCGGTCGCACCGCAGCTTCCGTTGCGCGAGCGCTATGCGATCAGCTACGCGCGTACGATTCTGTCGCGGCCTTACATCTTCACCATTGTTTTTCTCGTCGCAAACTTTTTCGTCTTTCTGCTGATGTGGCAAGGGAGCGAGATGTCTTCGACCGCGCTGTGGGGCGCTTTCGAGCCCGGTGTGTTGCTGCAGTTCGGTGCGAAGACGAATTACAACATCAAACTCGAGCACGAATACTGGCGCTTCGTGACGCCCGTTTTCATTCACGGAAATCTGCCGCACCTGCTCATGAACATGTACGGGCTGTGGGTGCTGGGGCCTTGGGTCGAGAAACTCTACGGCTCCGCGCGATTTGTCGTGTTTTGGGTGGTCACGGGCATCGCGGGTGTGGTCGCAAGTTACTTAACGGTGATTCCCGGAGCGCGGCCCGGTCTGGTCGGCGGCTTTTTGATCAAGTCTGCGGACGAACCTTCAGTGGGAGCATCGGGCGCCCTGTTTGGTCTAATTGGCGTCCTCTTTGTGTTCGGGATCAAGTACCGGAGAGAACTACCGGAAGGTTTCAAGCGCGCGTTCGGCACCGGCTTGCTGCCGGTGATCCTGCTCAACGTGGCAATTGGTTTTGTCCTGCAAGGCATCATCGATAATGCCGCGCACATGGGTGGGCTCGTCGCGGGAATGGCGCTGGCGGCCGTGGTGGACTATAAACGTCCCGGCCAATCAACGCGCGTCACGATCGCCTGGCGCGTCGCGCAAATCGCGGCGCTGCTGTTGGTGTTAGCGTCGTTCGTTTTTGTGATAAAGAGTTTCAGATAAGTACTAGTCGGCGAGCCTTGGGTGGTGAGGTCAGTACCATCCGCGTGAGCGGATGGGTCGAGTGTTCATCCCAAGGGTGAGCCATTAACCACCCGCTGACGCGGGCGGTACTGACTACGTTATTGCAGGAGATAACAATGGAATTCAAAAAAGTTGGAGTACTCGGGTGTGGATTAATGGGGGCCGGCATTGCGCAGACTGCGGCGATGGCCGGCTATGAAACGATCGTCCGTGAAGTCTCGGACGATTTTCTTGCGAAGGGGTTCGCCGGCATTGAGAAGTCTTTATCGAAGTTTGCTGAGAAGGGCGCCATCACCGCGGATCAGCAAAAGGAGAGTCGCGATCGTTTGAAAGGCACGACGTCGTTCGAAGATCTCGCTGACTGCGACATCATCATCGAAGCCATCATCGAAAACCTCGAAACGAAACGCGAAACGTATCTGCGCCTCGACGAGCTGTGCAAACCCGAAACGATCTTTGCGTCGAACACTTCCTCGCTTTCGATCACGCAGATGATGACCGTGACTTCGCCTGAGCGGCAGCAGCGCTTTATCGGCATGCACTTTTTCAATCCCGTGCCGCTCATGAAACTGGTCGAAGTGATTCGCACAATCCTGACTGACCAGGCAGTGTACGAAGATGCCGTGGCGTTCTCAGCCAGCCTCGGCAAAGTGCCGGTGCGCACCGACGATCGCACGGGATTCATCGTGAATCGTTTGCTGGTGCCTTACCTGCTGGATGCGATTCGCGCATTGGAAGAAGGGGTCGCTTCGATTGTGGATATTGATAACGCGATGAAGCTGGGCTGCGGTTATCCGATGGGGCCTTTGACGCTGGGAGATTTCGTTGGGCTCGACACGACCTACTACATCTCCGAAATCATGTTCAATGAATTTCGCGAGAAGCGTTTCGCCGCGCCGCCGCTGTTGAAGCGCATGGTGATGGCGGGACTGTACGGCAGGAAATCGGGCCGGGGATTTTACGACTACACTAAAGATCCAAAGAACCCGACGCCGATGAATCTGGTGTGATGTAGGACCTCGCTGCTTCGCTGTCCTTCCGACAAGCGGTTCAAGCAACCAGGAACGCTCTTCTGTGTGGGTTAAGAGCTGCTGCTAAAAACCTTGCCTAATTAATAACTTGGTATTAGTCTTCGTTCGCTCAAACCTCGGTTTAAGTTAGGGGAGTACTCTCATGACTCGTCCAGCTTCGGTCGTACAAACCTTGAAAGCAACAGAAATGTGTCGTTTCGCTAAGGGAAGCTCGCCGCTAACTCGTGTTGGGCGTCAGCCGATCGCGCTCTTTTTCGCATTGATTGTGTTGCCGCTCTGCGCCGTTAATGCGAAGGCACAGTTATCGATTGAGGTGATGGAAAAAAATAGGCGGAGAGTCACGCTCCCGACTACTGAGGTTACTCGGATCCCGGGAGCCACGCGCCGAGCGCCTGAACCGATAACGGCGATTCCACTGGGTCTTGAAGTGGGAGATGTGCTGGTTGGAAACACCGGGTTGGTCGCGGTCAAAGTGCGCTGCAGACGCGCGGAAGCGTCTTTCTCCGGAAAGTTTCGCGTTCGTATGCTGCCCTCGCCGCCGACCGAATGCAACCTCTATTTCGAGGGCAGCGCCGGCGCGCGCATGAGCGTCAGGGCTGGCGGCCCGACCAGGGTAGTGAGCGGCGCGTTCACGCTTGGCACAACGCGAACCATTTATGACCTTGTGTTTTCCGAGACAAAAAGGCGCGACTTCTTCTCCGTTCTGTCTCGTGTCGCGCCGAGGCCGAAAGTGGAAGTCTTTGCAGGCACAGCTATGATCAACTCACCCGGTTTTTCAGGAGAAGTTGAGCCGGGACACAAAGTTTTGCCTGACGTTTCCGGCGCGGCTGCGATCCAAGAATTAGCGCCGACTGATTATTTGGACGCGGCTAAATTTCAGGCAGGCCTCGACATCAGCCAGGTTGACGGACAAACGGTGGAGGTGTCGGCGATCTATCTCAGGCTGGGCGACAAATCCAGACCTGAGGTCGAGGCGTTGGCCGCAGACCTTGTGCAGCGGGCGCGAGCCGGCTCTGACTTCTGTACGTTGGCAGAAAGGTTTTCCGAGCCTCCGGCAGGCGCGCCGGGCCGGTGTAAAGCAGGCAGTTTTTGGTTGAACGGTCTTCCTCCCGAGGTTGCGAATGCCATCAAGAACATGCCGGTGGGTTCGGTCAGCGATCCGGTGCGCACGGCCGAGGGCTATCAAATTCTGCGGGTGGACGCCCGCCAGCCAATGACGGCCGCTCAACTCGCCGAGAAATATGTTGAACTTCTACATTTGCATCGTGCCTTTCTCGAAGATCAGAATGCCGCGACGCTAACAGCCCTGACCAGGACCCAGCAAGCACTCGGAATACCACCAAGCGATCCGGGAGGCCAACCATCGCCTTCGGCAGGAGCGATCAAGGTGAGTCTTAAGCCGAATGAAAAACTCTTAGTCGGTTTCCCTTCTCCCGTTAATGAATGTAAGAGCGTGGTCACCTTTCGACTGAGAGTCAATAACACATCCTTCGTTCAACTGGTCTCGCAAGAGGACATGACTGTCAGCTCAGGTGGGAAGACCAAATGGGACCTTCGGTTCGACGCCACAGGACTGAAAGCAGGGACCTACACCGGGGAAATTGAGCTTACCTGTTTTGACTGCGCGAATAAGCAATGCTTGTACCCACCTCGGCTGTTCCAGGTCACGTTGAACGTTTTGTAGTGGCCGCTTGCTGCAAGGCGAGAAAGAGTTTGATTAACGATGTCGCATTAGATTCAGCTCAGCAGTGCCGAGAGATTGAGTTCAAGAATCTGTCACGCAGAGGAGCGAATGTCTCCACCAGAATCGGAAAAATCGACCGGGAGTAGCAAGCCGCTTGATGCCGAACTGCGCAAGGATCTGCTCAAGATGTTCGCGATGGCCTTTCCCACGGCCGTCATCGCGATGTTGATAGCTTGGACAAGGGATAAGTTTGCAAATCAACCTGGCTCGGCGCTGTTGATCATCATTCCGGGACTAATCGTACTCGCGCTGCTTTTCGTCGGTTCCACAATCCGAAGCAGGGTCAAGTTGGGCTGGCGTTTTCTTGTTTTCCTCCCTCTTTACATTCTGGTCTTTTTTTTCGCGGCGCAGTCCCGGCTGCTGGATGGGAAGAGCACGCTGGTTGGATACGACGACGTTGTGCCGCGAAACTTTCTGGCGCTCAATCGGCACGGTGATTGGCACTATCGCGTGGCATCCGAGGAGCCGCCGCTTCAGAACTTAGCCATCGTTCTTATGAAACCGCCGGAAACGTACCAGCAGGGCAGGCTGGAAATTGCCGACTTGATCGCGATCGCGCAAAGCTCCGGCGCCAGGGGCGTCGCCCTCGACGCTTATTTTGTGAAATACAAGGCTGACAAAGACGCCGCCGAAAAAGGAATTGACGAGCTTCTGTGTTACACGATCGAAAGGGCCAGATCAAAAGGTCTGAAGGTGCTGGTGGCTTACACGTTCAAGTCGGCCGACAGCATGGATCGGCTCTCAATGGATCCCGATCTGGAAAAATGTTTGCCGCCTTCCGAGCAGGGCCACCTGCTGGGGTACGCAGAATCGGATGGAATTGTGCGGACGATTCCCTTGTACTTCCGCGGTGATCGGCAGCGCGAGGCGTTCAGTTTAAAAATTGCCCGGAGCTTCGACGCTTCGGTCAGCGTTCCCGGTGATGGCTTGCTGCAGTTCATCAAAACCAGTGGTGACTTTCGAACTGTTTACTTTGACAAGCTCGATCAGAACGAGGAAGAACAGTCAGCGCTCAACGATCGTTTCATACTGGCGGGTGAAGATTCTCCGCAAGATAGTTTCCAAACACCTTACGGTCCCCGGTCCGGAGTAGTCATTCATGCTTACACTGTTCAGGGCTTGTTGCACAACCATTTCATAAAACGGCCGCCGTGGTGGATTAGTCTATTGATGGTTTCGGTCTGGTGCTACCTGATGATGGTGTTGGCCGCTCAAGGCGTGGGAAACATGAAATTGATTCTGACAAACGCGGCCTTTTCGATCCTCATCGTCGCAATTGCTGCTTTAGTCATGCATTTTTGGGAAACGTGGATAGACCTCGTCTATCCTCTTCTAGCTACATGGATATACATGTTCCTGCTGATCATTCTGAGAAAAATTGGCCTCAAAGGAATGCGTTTATCGAACGCTTAGCATTAGACTTTCCTTAATCTAATTGACTGCCTTTGCAGCAGCAAAGCCGCTTCATCAGCACGGGGCACCCATATCGGGAATTCACTAATCTGCCGGAGATTGAGAAGGCGTCCTCGTGGGAATCTCCTGCGATCTTCGCGCTGGTTACTTCGTCGGCAACGTTGTTGGCGCCGTCTTTCCCTTTATCAAAGCAGAGACGCTGTCGTTCAGTTCCTTGTTCTCAACCACATAAAACAAGCCCCCGCGCCCATTCTGACTGCTCTTGCAGTTAGGACCAGATAGGGAGCCTTGTTGGTTCATGTCGCCGAAAATCGCGTAGTCCTTATCACCACCGGGAAGAGACACTCCGATCTTGGCATGGTTGTGATCCGGACTGGCTCCTCCGGTTAGTCCAATTGTCGTACCGTCCCACGCACCGGTCGTGGCGATCTGAACGGCGCCAGGTTTAGAAAGCGACTTGTCCCAGCACTTGATCCCGGTTGACGCCGTGGTGGTAGGAATCGGCGGAGTCGCCCACCAGGTCGCAGCGCGCAGGTCAACGCCGCCTAAGATTGACGAGACCATTTGCCACGGCGGTACATTCAGGTTGGACGCCTTCGAGATCAACTGAACGCCACTGGAGAGTGTGGTGGTGATGAAGGTGGTGTTGCTGGACCTGGTCCCGAGGGCCTTCACCAGTGCCTGCACATCCGACGGCCCACCGTTGTTAACAATCTGCGGGTTCGTCGGATCGGTGACGACACTCGCATTCTGCAGCGCCTTGAGGACGTTGACCAGGTCGTCCTTATTTAGTTTGAGCGCGAAGAAGTGTTGACTGACCATGACGTCGTCGTCATCGACACAGCCCAACGTGTTCCCATCGGTCTTGCGCGGATGAGTCTTGTTTCCCGCGGCCGGCCAGGACGGCGTTGACACCTGCATGACAAATCCCTCGCCTGCGTTATTCCAGGCGACCAACCCCTTTGAGTGACCCCAGGGCGCGCCGCATTCTTTAACGCATCCCTTAATCTTGGGATCGTCATAGAACTGATCATTCCAAATCAAATAGTTAAACGACCCGTTATAGACTTGATCAAATGTCGCGCCGAGTGGATCAGCGCCTGTAGTACCGACGCATCCGCTGCCTTGTTTGAGCGTGGCCGACGCGCTACTGGCGAACACATATTGCTGGCCGTCTTTGTAATCTTGAACGGTGCCGCCAAATGGGCAGGCCTTCTTCGCCCCGGTACCGCATTCCGGGAACCCGGCTGAATTGAGTTTGAATACGAACCACCAATCGACTGGTTGACCCTTAGCCAAAAGCGGCACCGGCGCGCTTTGTGGCGGCGTTGGTTCGGCAACGGGCGTGTAGCCAGGAAAAACGACAAGGCAGAGGCTGACGGTCAGAGCGGTAATGAGTGCTCTGAGAATTCTGTTGGTTCTCATTAGGCGGTGGCTCCGTAGTTTTGGATGGACGAGGCTTATATCACCGCGTTACAGGTTAAGCAAGATTGTTTACTACGAGACCTTAATTCTTTGGCGTACTGTAGCGTACGTTGAAGTCTCCGCCCGAGAACGTGCCGGCTTTGCGTTCGCTAGACGTCTCGATGTCTGAGACGCTGGCCCGCCCACCCATATATATGCGGATGCATGGCTGACGGGCGGTCGTCCCGTTCCTTCCACTCTTCGGCCCCCGTCGTTCAACTGCAGCTTGTTCCCTCGGATTTCGGAGCAACATCTCGTCGATCAAATTGGTGTAGCGAACTTATCGTTTCGCGTCTTCCCCGCACTAGTGGAAAGTTGCCCTGTTTCGGCGTTTTCTCATAACGAGTTGCCCAAGGATAAGCGGAGCGCCAATAAGGGTTCTCCTCGGCAGATACAGGGAGATTGAATATGAAAATACTTGCCCGTTTGGTTTTGAGCGTTGCTGTCGTTTCGATCATTGCGGTCGCCAGCAACACCGCGTACGCGGACGGAATCATTTTAGTGACACCGCAAATCGAGAAGCTGGTGCCGCCTATCGCCGCGCTGAACCTTCAGCATCACGGCAATAACACGACTGAACAAGGCGGCGTGCGTTGGGACGGGACGCAGGACGTTTGGTTTGGCGACACCAGTGCGGGACCGCACCAGAACACGATCCTTTTCAGTTCGCTGGGCGTTCAGGATCCCAGCCAGCTTTGGGTTTTACTGAACATCAACGAGGCCAATGGCGGCAACAAGATGCCGATCTCGATCGAGTCGTTGACCATCACAGGTTACGCCAGTGACGGCACGGTGCTGTTCACTGCAACCACGCTTGGTCCGTTGACGCTCGAACAATTTAAGAAAGGTCAGGGCGCAAATTCAGATTACGCGCTTGGACTTGATGCAGAAGCGGCGGCACGCTTGAGCGCGGCGCTGGCAGCAGATCCAAACCTTAGACTTGGTTTGGAAGCGATGCTCAGTGGCGTGAATGGTGGTCCGGAGAGGTTCCGGTGGAGCGCCGATCAAAATGAACCGGTACCTGAACCTGCGACGATGGTTCTGCTGGGCACCGGGTTGGCGGGAATCGCCGGAGCGGTTCGTCGCAAACGGAAAGCTGCCGCGGCAGCGAAAGCCGCAGCTGACGCTAACGTGGTCTGAAGTTAACTCTAAAAAAACAATCGCGAGCCGGACGCTTGAATGCGCTCCGGCTCGTTGCTTTTTAGGACGCTAGTTCAAAACCTTGACAACTACGGCAGGTGAGCGTGAAAGTCTTTGCCGTGATGATCCCGTTAATCACCGGCCTCGTTCTTCTCTCAGTCTTAGCACCGTTCGGAACGAGTCAGTCGGTTCAGCGCGGTTCAGCCAAACCCATTATTGGTTTTGTGCCAGATGCGGATTTCGGTTGTGGTTGCTACATCTACCGCAACAGATCCGATGATAGAAATCGCCGATACATTTTTGTCGGTCCGATGGACGAACCGGGTTACCTCAATATCGATGGTGAAACAATCAGGCTGAAATTCATGGGCCGCAACAAAGCGAGACGCAACGAGCGTGTCGGTGATCGCTCGTGGGAGCGGTATTCTAGCGGCGATGTAACCGCGCGGATTGATTATCTGGTCACCGCGGTCTGTGATCCCCACGATGAAAACTGTGAGGCGACGCGCTACTCAGTGCGGCTGACTGTTGCACGCGCAAAGGCTTCGACGACCGCCCGAGCGTTGGCGGCCTGCGGCTGCTAAGCTTGCGTCATGAAAAGGCTTTTCTACGCAGCAGTCATTGCTTGTTTACCGGGCTTCACGCAAGCCGCGCCGCTGAAAATCGTGAACGTGGCCGCGCCGGCAATCAACTGCGTCTTCAGCACGTCGTGTTCGGTCCGCGTTAAAGACACGAAAGATGATTTTGATTTGAGCAACGGTGGCGAAGGCATTCTCCGCACGCGCACCTTCAAAGGCGCGAGCGGATCGCCGGCTGAAGGGCTGTTCGCATACGAGTATCGTTTGGATTTGACTGACGCCGTCGGCACGAAACCGTCGTGTATCGATTGGATTTCCCTGAGCTTTGGTCCGGTGGTAAGCACTTTGGACTTTGGCGGAACGGCCCGGCCAGACGATGTGTTTGTCATTACGAGCGGAGGTACGGGCAGCATCGGCCTGGCGTCTGCGGTGCAAACACGCGACACGATTAGATTCAGGTTCAAGTCGCCGGTGTGCAGCGGCACTTCGGCGGCGAAAGGCGCCAGCACGTATTTCTGGGGCCTGGTTTCAACCTCAGATCCCGAAAACATCACCGCATTGATTCATGAGACCGGCGGCGCAACGCGGGTGGTCAAAACACGTTCGCCGATGTAAGAACTCCTGTCGTGATCAAGCGGTCAGCTTCTGTTCCACCGTCACCTCTGTGGTAAAACTTATCTTCCAGTTACATAACAGAGGAATCATTGCTCAACTTTGCCATTCAAACCGCGCGTGACGCGGGACGCGTGCTGGCCGAACGGTTCGGAAGAAACCTGCGCATCAGCAACAAGAGCGAACTCGATCTGGTTACTGAATCGGACCTGGCGTCTGAACGCCTGATTATCGATCGCATCAAGACGCACTATCCTCGTCATACGATCCTCGCGGAAGAATCCGGCACTAATCCTCCCGCCACTGAAGGAGCGCAAAGCGATTGGCGCTGGATCATCGATCCGCTCGACGGCACGACAAACTACGCGCACGGCTATCCTTGTTTTTGCGTTTCGATGGGCCTGGAACGCAACGGAACGTTGGAGATCGGCGTGATCTACGATCCGCTGCGCGATGAAGTGTTTGCCGCCGAACGCGGCCAGGGCGCGGCGCTTAATGGAAAGCGCATTCACGTTTCGGCGACGCCAAACCTGGCGAGCGCACTGTTGTGCACAGGCTTTCCGTACGATGTGCGTGAGCGCGGCCAGTTCGCGCGTCACTTCACCAACTTCATCATGAACGCGCAGGGCGTGCGACGTGATGGCGCAGCCGCGCTCGACCTGGCTTATGTTGCCGCTGGACGATTCGATGGATTTTGGGAAGAAGGTTTAAAGCCCTGGGATGTTGCCGCCGGTAAGTTGTTGATCGAAGAAGCCGGGGGAAGAGTTTCCGACTATCACGACCGGCCGCTCGACATTTTCACGCCGCCAATTCTCGCCACCAACGGTTTAATTCACGAAGAGATGATGCGCGTGCTGGCGCTGTAACAGGCCTTACACAAAACTCATTAGCGAGGTGGCTTTCTCCCCTCCCCGCAAGCGGGGAGGGGTTGGGGGTGGGGTTTGTCGCGCTTGTCACCTCTCCCCCAACCCCCTCTCCGCTTGCGGAGAGGGGGAACGAGAAGGCCAGCCTTTGTCCAAAACCTCTGTAGCTTAACTTGTCTCTTCCTCCAGCGCTGATTCGACGATTTGCTGCAAAGACTCGCTCGCGCGCCGGGCGTAGCCGCGCTGATCTTCACCTTCATTCTGATCGACGACAAACAATGGATGGTAGATGATCTCGACGCGCCCGAGTCGTGGGAAGCGGCGATTGGACGGCCATACTCGCTCGCCGCCGCGGATCGTCACCGGCAGAATTGGCACGCCGGCTTCCATCGCCATACGCACTGCGCCGGGTTTGAACTTGCGCATTGTGCCGTCCTCATTTCCGCGACCGCCTTCGGGAAAGATTACGACGGCGCCGCCTTCGCTGAGCCATTGAATCGATCGGCGAATCGGCGCGGGATCGCTACCCTCCAACTGTAAGGGCCAGGCGCCGACGAGTCGCAGAAAATATCCAACCACGGGCCAGTTGAAAGCGGCATCCCACGCGAGAAAACGCACCGGCCGTTTGACTTGAGACGCAATCCAAAAAGGATCCAGGTAGGTCTGGTGATTGGCGGCGATGATCACTCCGCCACTCGCAGGAATGTATTCCTTGTTTCGCCAGCGGACGCGCCAAAATATCCGGCAAAGGACCAAGGTAATGGGCCGGATGATTTCAAGCGCCCATTGCGGGAGCATGGGCGGATACGGACGCACTCCGTTCGCCGTTCGCGAAGTTTCAAGCGTGGTGGTTGTTTCGCTCAAGTCAGTTTGCGGTCTCGCTGTCGTTCAGCGGAATCGCGTCGGCCCAGGAGTCGGGGACAGCCTCAACGCCGAGGGTGTCATCATTCCAGCGTTGGCATTTGCTGCAATCGAAGCCACGGTACTCAATCGCTTCCGCCTTCGTCAAACCAATCTGATTTCGCGCCGCACAATCACGGAAAGAACAATACCGCTCAATTTCGATGAGCAGGACTTCGCGAGGAAAATTAAATGGCATAGGTTTTAGCCCGTGTCTCCCTCTCCCTAAAATGCGTTTAGAGGCGGGCTACCGCCCGCCAGTCGGCCGGTAGGCCGACTCTAAACGACGGGGAGAGGGAACAATCATAGTGGCCATTCACTGCCGATAAACTCGAGGTGAAGGCGCGTGATGCCATCGGCCCCTGCATGTCGCCCTCGCACAACTCCCAGCACGACGGCGTTGTATCGTTCGTTGCTCATCTTTACGAAAGTCCCGGGTTGGAGATCGAGCTCTGTGAAAACGGTCGCACCTCTGCGACTAATGTTTTCAGTAACAGACTGTTCGGTGTTGACGATCTTGTCGGCGTCATAAGCCTCGATCAGCACATCGACCGGAATCAGTTGCCGGCTGTCTTTTCGCATGTCGTCGATTACGACTTCGGCGAGTTGCTCAACCGAATCCTCCTGCGCGGCCCACAACTGGCTCTCCAGCTTAGTCTGGGCAATCTCGAACCGCCGCGTCGGATTCTCCTGGTAACTCTTCGGCGGCCGCTTACCGATGAAGGCCACTCCGATTTCGAGCAAACTGTCTTTTGCTGTCTTCTGCTCGAGCAGGCGCGCGTTTCGCACGATTGACCAGACGCGATATTGATCTTCGACGTGATCGAACACCCGCAACTGGTGCGGCATTTTTAAAGTAAGTTGCAGCAGCCTGCCAATATCAAAGGGCCGCATTAGTCTGAACCGCGCGCCGAACGGAGTGACGTCAACGAGCCGCGTCATCTCAGTCCACTCGCGATTGCCACTTTCGCGTCCGTAGACACGAGCCGGCAACCCGAGCCGCAGTCGCTCGCGCAGGCGCCGCGATTTTTGATCGAATTTGGTGACTTCTTTCGCCAAAATGCTGAGCGCGTTTCGCGCCCCTTAACGGGCCGACAGGAAAGCCGAATTCTTCAATAATTATCGGCCTTTCAGTGCTTTGAAAAGGCCGGGGCTTAGGGTAAAATAACGGTCGCAATTAACCGCATGAATGGCAACTGCCGCGAACCCCTGACGTCTTCAAAAAACTCACACGTTCGTGCCGGAAAAATCGAGAGCTATTGCGGTGGCGACGGCTGTGCTACACGCCGCGCCCGCGGATTCTAACGGAAAGGTCTGATGAATGGAAACGCTTGAACGCCACCACATAACGATCGAAGACGAGATGCGCCGGTCCTATCTGGACTATGCGATGTCGGTGATCATTGGCCGCGCGCTGCCCGATGTGCGGGACGGAATGAAGCCCGTCCATCGCCGCGTGCTGTGGGCCATGCATGAGCTCGGCAACGTTTACAACAAGCCATACAAGAAAAGCGCGCGTGTCGTCGGTGACGTTATCGGTAAATATCATCCGCACGGCGACACCGCGGTTTACGACACGATCGTGCGCATGGCGCAGGATTTCTCGATGCGGTATCCGCTCATCGACGGCCAGGGAAACTTTGGATCAGTCGACGGCGACGCGCCGGCCGCGATGCGTTACACGGAAGTGCGCATGGCCAAGTTGACCAACGAAGTGTTGGCCGATATCGAAAAAGAGACAGTTAATTTTCAACCGAACTATGACGAAAGTTTAAGCGAGCCCACCGTGCTGCCGACGCGGCTTCCCAATCTGTTGTTGAACGGATCAGAAGGTATCGCCGTCGGCATGGCTACCAAGATCCCGCCGCATAATCTCAACGAAGTCGTCGACGCCACGATCGCAGTGCTGAAGGATCCGGAGATCGACATCGAAGATTTGCTCAAGATCGTGAAGGGTCCGGACTTTCCCACGAGCGGCTTTATCTGTGGGCGAGAAGAAATCAAAGAGTCTTATCGCACCGGTCGCGGCATCCTTCAGATGCGCGCCCGCGCTTCAATTGATCGCATCGGTCGCGGTTCGCAAGAGCGCGACGCGGTGATCATCACTGAACTGCCGTTTCAGGTTAATAAAGCCAAACTGATCGAGCGCATCGCCGAACTGGCAAATGAGAAGAAGCTGGAAGGCATTGCTGAAGTCCGCGACGAATCCGATCGCCACGGCATGCGCATCGTAGTTGAGCTGAAGCGCGACGCCGTCCCACAGGTCGTACAAAACAAACTGTTCAAGCTTACGCCGATGCAATCATCGTTCGGCGTAATCTATCTGGCGATCGTTAACGGCCAGCCGCGGGTCCTCAATCTGAAAGCGATTCTCGAGCACTTCATCGACTTTCGTCGCGAAGTGGTGCGCCGTCGCACCGAATACGAGCTGCGCAAAGCCCGCGCGCGCGCTCACGTGCTGGAAGGTTTGACCAAAGCGATCGATGCGCTCGATTACATTGTGACTTTGATTCGTAACTCACGTTCGGTTGATGAAGCGAAGCAGTGGCTGATCGGGAACCTGAAAACGACAGGGGAAGTGAAGACGTGGAAAGGCATCCCGTCAAATGAACCGCCCGCGAAATACCTGCCGAAGCTTAAGAAGGCAATGGAGCGCCTCTCGTTTTCAGAGATCCAGGCACAGGCGATCCTGGATTTGCAGCTGCGGCGGCTGTCGGGGCTCGAACGTCAGAAGATCATCGAAGAGTACGAATCGATCATTAAACTGATCGCCGAGCTCGAAGAGATTCTGGGCAACGAGAAGTCCCTGCGCCGGGTCATCGTTAACGAACTGGAAGACGTTAAGAAAGAATTTGGCGATGCGCGGCGCACGGAAATCACCGAAGCCGGCACCGACTATTCGATCGAAGACCTGATTGCCGACGAAGAAGTCGCGATTACAGTCACGAAGAACGGCTACATCAAACGGACGCCGGTCACTACTTATCAGCGTCAGGGCCGCGGCGGTAAAGGCCGGTTCGGCGCGATGGCCAAGAACGAAGATTACGTCGAGCATCTGTTCATCGCATCGACGCATGCTTACCTGATGGTCTTCACCGACGACGGCCTGGTTTACAAAATGAAGGTGCACGAGGTTCCGGATGCGGCCGCTGCCTCACGCGGCAAAGCGATCGTGAACCTGATTCAGATTGCCTCGGAGCGAAAACTCGCCGGCGTCGTGCCGGTCCGCGAATTCTCCGAAGGCCGCTTTGTTTTGATGGTCACGCGCAAGGGTGTGATCAAGAAGACGGCCCTGTCGGATTTTCAGAACATCCGGTCGAACGGGATCATCGCCATCAACATCGACGAAGGCGATGAATTGCTTGACGTGGTGCTAACTGACGGCACCAAGCGCATCTTTATCGCGACGAACAACGGCTTCGCGATTCGCTTCGACGAAAAGAACGCGCGGCCGATGGGACGTGCTACTCGCGGCACGCGCGGCATCGACCTGCGCCAAGACGATTTAGTGGTTTCGCTGTGCGCGGTGTCTTCGGATGATACGGAAAAAATGCTTTCCGTTTCTGAGCAGGGCTATGGCAAGCAGACTCCGATTTCGACTTATCGTCTGCAGTCGCGTGGCGGTAAAGGCGTCATCAACATGAAAACGACCGACAAGACCGGCAAGGTTGTCGCCGTGTTTCCGGTCGACGCTGATTCGGAAATCATGATCATCACGCAGCAGGCGAAACTCATTCGCCTGGAAGCGGGCGCCATTCGCAAGACCGGCCGCAGCGCGCAAGGAGTGCGACTGATTAAGACCGATGAAGGCGACAAGGTGACTAGCGCTTCGCTGGTTGAGGCAGCGGCTGAAGAAGAAGAGGAATAGTTTATCTCTGAGCCCTGTAGGGGCAGAATGTTTGTAGCCCGACCAGCGGGTTTTAAGAATTCAAAGCTCCTTTAGGAGCGAAGTGTGATGGGTTCCGTTACATCATTTCGCTCCTAAAGGAGCTTTGAGTCTGAATGGAGTTCAAATGGCTATAAACATCTCGCTCCTGACGGAGCGAAGCCAAGGCGCCGCAACGCGCAAGGCGTGCGCCTGATTAAGACCGACGAAGGCGACAAGGCGACCAGTGCTTCGCTGGGTGCGCCGAGTGGTGATGAAGTTGAATCCACCGAATGACGAGACCCTTTTTCTCAAGTGAGGAACCTGGCTGAATTGAGGATCTGGTTGAACTGAACACTTGAATTGACAAAGTCTCTGTCGTTATCCACAAACTCAAAGAAGTAGATCGTATCCAGATCCTGATGGTAACAAACGACGAACATGTGCAGGACTCTCTCGTAAGAGATTTGTTGGCTTAACGATCCCGCGCCGCCACTGAGCGCATCCTGAACACCATCAGCAACTTTCTTGCCGCTTTTGGTTTGCTGGGTCCTCTTCTTATCTTTGGGAACCTCCTTCATGTTATCAACGGCGGACTCGAATGCGTCCTTTCCAATAAATTTCCAGTTGCGTGTTTCTTTACTTGTAATCGGATCCTTTTCCGAAAAAATGCGGACATATTGATGCGCTATTATCTTCAAGCTCTCAGTATGTTGTGGATCGCCTCCTATCGAAATGTATTCGCTGGTATATGACTGTATGTAGGGATGGCCGGCGAATGTCATTAAATACTTTTCATAGTAGTCCGTGCACGATTTGATTTCCTTTGACTGCTTTGGATCGGCAGACCTTTTAGGAATTGGAATAAAGGAACAAAGGAAACGGGCGGGAAAGTTATCTTTAGCTTGTAGCCTTTCATCGGGGAGCACGAAGTCGAAGATAATTCCACCCCGTCGCTCCCATTCTTTAGGTCTGGCCAACACGAGTTTTTGCTGTTCCGCGAGTTCGATTTCGAATCCCGGGGGGCGGGGTGTTCCACGGATAAGTTTTTGCTGCAGTTCCTCGTTGCGCTCGCGCAATTCCTGCAATTCGCCGCTGGATTTGCGAATCTGCAAATAGACAGATGCCAGCATACTCCATGAGACGATTGCTCCCGCGATGGCGCCTCCAAGTTGGTATCCCTGGAATTCGCCCTCAGCTTGCGACTTGAGAACGCCGAACGTAACGTATGCAGTTAATAATCCAACCAGCGCAATGAACAATACGATTACGCCGTCAACGACTTTTTCTCTTTGGGGTGGCCCTTTTAGAAACGCGGTTTTTCCAATATTAGGCATTGATTAATTTTACTCGCACGCGACTTAAACCGATTTAGCGAATTGCTGGGATGTTCTGTCCGTGCCGAATCTCTTCAAGGACGAGTGGGAGGTCTTATATACCGTCCGTCGAAAGGAATCAAGACCCATTGGTAAGCCTATTTGATCTGCGTTAACCCGACCAGAATCTCCTATCGAGACAATTGAAGTTGCAAGAGTCTAATTTTGCGGGGCGGAACCCTCGACCCAAGTCTCACCGTCCTCAAAAACTTCTTTCTTCCAAATCGGAACGGTGCGTTTGAGTTCGCGAATCGCCCATTCGCAGGCTTCGAACGCCGCGCGGCGATGAGGCGCGCCGACGCTGATGACGACGCTGGTCTCGCCGATCTCCAGACGGCCGGTGCGATGCACGATACCGATATGCGCGATCTCGAATTTTTCGTGAACTTGCTTGCCCAGACGTTTCATCTCGCTTAAAGCCATTGGTTCGTAAGCTTCGTACACGAGGTAAAGCGTGCGCCGGCCTTTCGTCCACTCGCGTGCGTAGCCGTCGAGCGTGACGGTGGCGCCGCACTGCGGAAGGACAACGCGACGCGCGACCGCGCCAACATCGATCGGATCGGTAGTTATTTCGAAGAAGTCGTTGTCAAAAGAAGATGCGGGCAGGATGCCCGCGCTCCCGCCGCTGACCGGCGGAAAGACAGCAAGTTCGTCGCCCTCGGAAATCTCGCGATCGTTCTCGGCGTATTGCTGATTCACCGCAAACAAGAGCGACTTTCCGAAACGTTGCAGCGATGGATAGCGGGAAAGCAGTTGCGCGCGCGCGGCGCCGGCATTGGTTGGCGATTCAAGCTCGACGTCGATTTGCTCGTGTCCGACGGCGTCGCGGGCAGCGCCAAAGAAGAGTACCCGAACCTTAATCATTTCAGTGGCACAGATTTCAGTTTAAGTGGCACAGACTTCACAGCGTAAGTGGCACAGACTTCAGTCTGTGGATCCAATTCGGGCAGAAATCACAGACTAAAGTCTGTGCCACTAATCACAGACTGAAGTCTGTGCCACTGCTATTCATCAAGATCGACGTGCTTGCCGCCGTGCCCGTTTCCTTTGGCGACGGAATGCAACCGCGCGCGTTCCTCATAGTTCTTCACGACGCGCGCCAGAAAATCTCGCAGCCGATCGAGCCGCTCAGATGTTGAGCGCAGCTCGAGCAGTTCCTGCTTCGTCTCGGCCTCGAGTTCCATCGCCGCCGCCACGAGAAAAGAAAGTCGTTGCGGTTCTGTGTCCGTTATGTCCGGCAGGTTGCCTCGTTCATCGTTGATGACGCGGATGGAATTCGCGACGCGCATGAACATGGTCGCCACGTCTCGCGAATTGTTGAGCACCTGCTGACTGGTTTCTTCTTCGTCTTCAAAAAAATTGACGCGCACGACGAGATACGGATCGTCGCGCTCAACGTAATTCTCAACCTGGTAACGGATCACGCCTACGGTCAGCACATTCGATCGGCCGTCAGGCAGGTTCTGCGTTTCCGTCACTTCGGCCACGCAACCGACGTGGCCCGCCGGCGGAATGTCCCGGCTGGTTGCCGACGCGGCGTCGAAATACGAAAGACCGAACAGATTGTCGCCGGCGCGAATGTCCGAAAGCATCTTGCGATAGCGCGGCTCGAAAATGTGCAGCGGCATTGGCATGCCGGGAAACAGCACGACCGGCAGCGGAAACAGCGGCAGCTCGCGCACACCGCGCACTTTGTCCAGGGCCTCACTCATATAAGCTTTCGACAGGTTAGATTATGACAACGTGAATTCATTATCGCAGACGGAATGACGGAAGTCAGCACGGGTTGCAGGCCTTCGAAAGCCATACGCCAACTGTGATACTGTGAAACTACTTTGAGGAGAAAACGGCAGGCATGAGTGGATTATCAGCGCGTGAGTGTGTGCCGTGCCGCGGCGGCGTTCCGCCAATGAAAGGCGAGCAGATTCAAGACCTGCTCAGCCAATTGTCAGGGTGGGAAGTAGCCGGCGAGCATCACCTGCGCAAAGAATACAAGTTCAAGAACTTTCGTGAGACGCTCGACTTTGTGAATCGTGTAGGCGAGCTGGCGGAAGAGCAGGGACATCATCCGGACATTTGCTTTGGCTGGGGGAAGGCTGAGGTCACGATCTGGACACACAAGATTGATGGCCTGACGGAGAGCGACTTCATTCTGGCCGCAAAGATTGATAACTTAAGTGGCACAGACTTTAGTCTGTGATTTTCTTAGCTCAGTCTTGCGATTTGGAGTGAAAACACAGACTGAAGTCTGTGCCACTTGCTCGGAGGGCAACTGGCGAACGTCGCACGGGCATCGAAATCCCGGTTGCGATCACCCCAAACCTGGTTCTGAAATAATCATGAACAGATTGCTTGCGAGTCTTTCGATAGTTTTGTTGGGTCTGTTGTTGGCTTTTGTCTCGTCAGCCCAGAACCCCCAGCCGCCGTCACGGCGGCCGACGGCCTCGCCGACCCCGAGTCCGACGCCCGACTCAGACATCGTCGATGTCAACATCCGGCGGGTGCGGCTTCCAATTACCGTCCAGGATAAAAAGAAGCAGTTTGTTTCCGGCCTGACGCAAGGCGACTTTCTGATCCTGGAAGACAAGATTCCCCAGACAATCGATTCGTTCACCAGCGAAGAGAACAATAATTTGCCGCTTTACATCGCGGTGCTCATGGATACGTCTCCTTCAACCGCCGCGAAGATGAAGTTCCAACAGGAAGCGGCGATGAACTTTATCCAAACGATCGTCAGGCCGCGGCGTGATCGCGTGCTGTTTGCGACTTTCGATCATGAAGTGACGCTGCGACAGGATTTCACCGACCGGCTCGAGTTGCTGGACAAGGCCGTTTACGCGGTAAAGAAAACCGGCGAGAAGACCGCGCTGTGGGACGCCATTTGGCAGTTCTCCGATCAGAAAATGCGCTCAGTGCCGGGGCGGCGCGTGATTGTCGTCATCACCGACGGCACAGATACTTATAGCCGCGCGGATCTCGATGATGCGATCGATATCGCGCAACGCACCGAGACTACGATTTTCGCCATCTCAACCAAGGCCGGCATGCTCAGTACGGTTGTGGGCGTAGAGGCAGGAACGGTGAAGGGCAAGTCTGATAAAGATTTGGATCGGTTGGCCGAAGAGACGGGCGGCAGCGCGTTCTTCACCGGTGACATGCTCTCGCTCGAGCGATCACTGACCGCCGTTGCAAAAGAGCTCCGCGCGCAGTACCTGATCACGTACCGTTCGACGAACGACAAGTACGACGGCAGCTATCGACGGGTCGAGGTGAAGCTGACGAACCGCGACGGCCTGAAGCTGCGCACGAAGAAGGGATACAAAGCAGTTGCTGATGCAGTTAGAACAGGTGGCTAAATGAAGTCGCGTCGTCTTAAACCCGTGGTAGTTCTGATCGCCGCTGCGATTTTCGCGGTAGCTTTGTGCACGAGCGGATTGACCGCACAAAGCGTGAACGACGCTCCCCGCCAGCCGGCATCGCAGACTCTTCCTCGCGCGCAGCCAAGTCCGACGCCACCGAAGGAAGAGGAAACGATTTCTTCAGATGAAGTGTTACGCGTCGAAACTAATCTGACGAATGTCTTCTTCACCGCCGCCGATAAGCACAAACGTTTTATTTCATCGCTCAAACGCGAGGACGTGCGCATTTTGGAAGACGGGGTTGCGCAAGAGATCTTCACCTTCCAGCAGAGTCTTGAGTTGCCTTTGTCTCTGGCGATCCTGATCGACACCAGCCGCTCGGAAGAGCGCGTGTTGCCTGAGTTGAAGTCGGCAGCGCAGTTGTTTCTCGAAGCCGTGATGCGCGCCAACAAGGATGAAGCGGCGGTTGTGTCCTTTACCGGCGAACCGACGCTCGAACAAGGCTTGACCGGCAACCTCTCCCGGTTAAGACGCGCCATTGAGCGGGTCGAATATGTCCCCCCTTCAGGTTTGATCGGCGGCGGCGTGGTCGTCGGAGGCACCCCACCAATTTCCGATACACAGCAAATGCTGGCCGGCTCAACCGCTATTTGGGACGCGGTGTGGACCACTTCGAATGAGATTCTCCGCGATTCAGCCGAGCATACACGGCGTGCGATCATTCTGCTGACTGACGGCCAGGACACGACCAGCCAGATGCGCCTGCGGGATGCGATCGACAGCGCCGTCAAGGTTGACGCGCTAGTCTATGCGATTGGAATCGGAGACCGTTACGCGGACGGAGTTGATGAAGGCTCGTTAAAGAAGATCACCGAGGCCACTGGAGGTCGCGCGTATTTTCCGCGTAACGAACGCGAACTTCGCGATGCTTTCGCGCAGATTCAGCGTGACCTGCGCGAGCAGTATCTGATTGCTTACTCTTCTTCGAATAAGGGTCGCGACGGCGCTTATCGCCGTGTAACCATTGAGATTACTAACCCTGACCTGCAAAGGCAGGCACTGAAACTCACCTACCGCCCAGGCTATTTCGCGAAGTCACCCGCGAGCCTACCGCCAAAAAGTGCCCAAAGGCCCTGAATTTCTGTAAATGCCGCTAGTGACAAACTTGTTTTAGCCTTGCTATACTGGTTTGGCCTTGGCCTTCCCCGTCCTGGCCATGTCTCACGCCCAGCTCTCTTCGCGCAGTCTCGTCACCGTCAATTGGCCTCGCAGTCATGCCAACACACCCGGAAAATCGCCCAACCATTCTCGTAGTCAAAGACGATCAGCAGGTGCTTGAGCTGATCCTGGAGCTGCTTGAGCCCGAGGGCTATCAGGTCTTTTCCGCGACCTCGGCGGAACGTGCGCTCGAGCTGATGGCAACGGTGGGCGCGGACCTGATTCTATGCGATGTGGTCATGCCTGAGATGAATGGCTTGGAATTGTGCCACCGGCTGAAATCCGATCCGCAGACAGCATCGATACCGGTAATCATGGTTAGCGCTGTCCGCAAAGAAGAAGCGGCGCGCCTGGAGGGTTACACTGCCGGCGCCGACGACTACGTCGAGATTCCTTTTCGCCATGAAGAGCTGTTGATTAAGGTAGCGCGGCTGATCGAGCGGCATCGCGCGCAACAGGCTCTAAAGAAATCTGAAGAAGAATATCGTCTTCTGTTCAAGGCCAACCCTTGTCCGATGTGGCTGTGCGATCAGAAGACGCTACAGTTCCTGGCCGTCAACGATGCGGCCATTGGGCACTATGGGTACAGCCGCGCAGAGTTCCTTTCGATGACGGCCAAGGACATTCGTCCATCTGAGGACGTGCCGGCTTTGGTTGAGCACGTGGCAACAAGTACAGCACCGAGCGCAAGCGCCGGAGTTTGGCAGCATCGCAAGAAAGACGGCTCAATCATCGATGTCGATGTAACCTGGCACAGGGTCGAATTCACCGGCCATCCATCCTTCCTTGTTCTTGCAAACGACATAACGGAAAAGAAAAAGTCGGAAACAGCTTTGCGCGAAAGTGAGCACCGTTATCGCGAGATTTTCGACAACGCGAACGATCTGATTTACACGCACGATCTGGCAGGTAACTTCACTTCACTAAACGAGACGGGCGAACAGCTCACCGGCTACTCGAAAACCGAAGCCCTGAGCATGAACTTCGCACAGGTCGTCGTGCCTGAACAGGTTGATCTTGCGCGACAGATGTTGGGGCGGAAGCTGCAGAGCGATGACGCGGCGACTGTCTATGAACTCGACATCACCTCCAAAGACGGCCGGCGCATGACCCTCGAATTGAGCACGCGGTTGATATATCGCGATGGTAAGGGCGTGGGCGTGCAGGGGATCGGACGTGACGTCACTGAGCGAAAACGCGCCGAGGCGGAACTGCTGCGGCGCAACCAGGAGCTGGCAACGCTCAACGAGATCTCGCACGAACTCAGTAAGCTGGGCGAGCCGGCTGAGATTGCGCAGAAGATTCACGCGCTGATCGGCAAGGTGCTCGACAATCGCAATTTGTACGTCGCGTTGTACGACTCACAAAAAGGCGAGGTGTCATTCCCGGCATACACGATTGACGGTCAGCCTTATCACGCGCCCACGCGCAAGCTCGGTCTTGGCTTGACTGAGTATGTGATTAACACAAAACAGCCATTGCACATTTCTCGCGACCTTGAAGGCGCTCTGCGGAAACTCGGTTTGCAGTTGAGTGGCCGCAGCGCGCAATGCTGGCTGGCTGTGCCGATGCTGGTTGGTGAAAAAGTCGTCGGCGTGATCACCATCCAGGACTATGAACGGCCTGAGGCCTACGATCAGGAGCATCTCGATCTGCTCCGCACGATCGCTTCGCACGCGGCGATCGTCGTGGAAAATGCGCGACTGTACGCGGCGATGAAGCACCATGCCGATCGCGTCGCGCTGACAAACACGATTTCCCAAGCGGTGCGTTGCACGCTCGACGTCTCCGAAGTCTTTGCCACGGCCGTGCGCGAGCTGGGCAGTCACTTGAACGTCGATCGCTGTTCGTTGTTCATGAAGGACGCGCGTGCCGGTCGCGGGACAAATGTCGCCGAGTATCATCGCACGGGGGTCGGCCCCGCCGCGCACGATTTCGACCTGTCGCAGGTGAATGGATTGACGGCCGCGATGGAAAAATTCGGCGTGTTGGCTTTTGACAATGTCGCTGAGGACGAGCGCATTCGTGAATTGTACGAGCGCATGCTGAAGCAGTTCCACGTTAAATCGATCATGTATGTGGGCGTGACGATCGGCAACGAACTACTCGGCGCATTTGCGCTCTCCACAACGCGCCAGACGCGGCCGTGGAGTGAGACTGACGTTGAGATCGCCAAGTCAGTGGCCGACCAGACCGGCATTGCGATTCGGCAGGCGTGGCTTTATGAGAAAGCGGAAGCCACTTCCGCGCGTGAAGCGCTGGTCAACAAGCTTGGTGGGGCAATTCGTTCTTCGCTAAGCATGCCGGACGTGCTTGAGACTACGGTGCGCGAGCTGGGGAAAGCCTTGTCGGCGTCGCGCGTTCAGGTTCGGCTTTGCGACGGAGCGAATCACGAACTATTCGTAAAAACCGAATACACCGCGGATGGCTGCCCAACCAAGGGCAACTTCGACGGTTACTACGACCAGCTGCTGCGGGACCACTTCAGCGATTCGACCCAATCCCTCGTCATCCCGAATCTTCAGGAATTCAGCAGTGACGACGCAAAGCTTACCGATGGCATTGCCTTTCACGCGCGCGAACAAGGCCTGCAGTCGATGCTTGTGTCCCCCCTGACGGTAAACAAAAAGTTTCGCGGCGTCATCGGCATCGAACAAACAGACAAGGTCCGATATTGGACTGAAGACGAAGTGCTGCTGGTTCAATCTGTCGGCGTTGAACTCGCGACGGTGATTGCGCAGGCCGAGCTGTTCCAGGCCATCGCGCGCGCCAAGAACGAATGGGAAACGACATTCGACGCGATGTCTGACGGAGTGTTCATTTTCGATCCCGCCGGTAGATTGATTCGCGTTAACAAAGCCGGCGCCGCGATGGACGATGAAGCGCCCCAGGCAATCCTGGGACGGAAATGTTGTGAGATTCTGCGCGCAGATTCTGATGAGCTGGAATGCATCGTCGAACGTTCGTTACGTGAGGCTCAAAGCGTGAATCTCGAGATTGTGCCCCACAAATTGAAGCGTCCGGTGCTCGTTACGGTGGAGCCTGTTTTTGATTCCGGCCAGGAGGTGCTGGCCGCAGTATGTACGGCGCGCGATCTTTCGGAACTGCGAAATGTCGAGGCCGTCGCCCGCGAACGCCAGTCGCTCTTGAAGAATATTCTTGAGAGCGCGCGCGAAGCCATCTACGCGCTCGACCTCAATGGGCATTACCAATGGTGCAACACGGCGATGCTCGATTTGACGGGTTGCGAGATGCGCGAGCTGATTGGCAATTATTTTCTCGAAAACGTTTACGACGCAGACCGCGACATGCGACGGGCCCGGTTCGCAGCCGTGCTGAATGGCGAGCCGCAGAGTTTCGAATCGCGCTACCTTACAAAAAGCGGTACGGTTCGACACGCGCTGGTTAACACCGCGCCGATCGTCGTTGACGGCGAAACCACCGGAGTATTGGGCATCGCGCACGACATTACTGAGCAGAAGCAGGAACGTGAGCGCGCCGGCCGAGCGGATAAATTGCGGGCGCTGGGCCAACTCGCTTCGGGTGTCGCGCACGACTTCAACAATTCGCTCGCCGCGATCCTGGGACGCGCGCAACTGATTCTGCGCCGCGCGCACGACGAGGAATTGATTCGCAGTCTCGGCGTGATCATGACGGCCGCCGAAGATGCCGCCGCGACGGTCCGGCGCATTCAAACTTTTGCACGAAAGTCCTCGGTCGCTGAAATGGAACTGCTGGATATCAGCAGCTTGCTGCGCGACGCGGTTGAGATCACGCGCACGCGCTGGCAAAACGAAGCGCGCGCCGCGGGCCGCAGTATCGAGGTTGTGCTCAACGCCGACGAGGGTTTCTTCACGCGGGGCAACGCGTCCGAACTGCGCGAAGTTTTCGTGAACCTAATCGTGAATGCAGTCGATGCGATGCCGAACGGCGGCACGCTGACGCTCTGCTGTAAGCGAGATGGCGAGCGCTTGAAACTTCGATTTGCAGACACAGGCCTGGGTATGGAAGAAGAAGTACGCGAGCGCGTCTTTGAACCGTTTTACACGACGAAAGGCGTGCACGGCACAGGTCTCGGCCTGGCGGTGAGCTACGGAATTATCGAGCGTCACTACGGCACGATCAGCGTATCTTCAAAATTAGGCGAGGGAACAACGTTCCACATCGATTTGCCCTTTGATGACACTTCTGAGCCGGCGGCGCTTTCCGAAAAAGTAAACGCCTCCACCTCGATTTCGCTGTCCGTGCTGGTCATTGACGACGAACAAGTCGTGCGCGAGACACTGGCTGAGATGCTTGCGGAGCTTGATCACAAAGTCGTCACCGCCGATTGCGGCCGCGATGCTTTGGAAAAGATGACTCACGACGAGTTCGATTTAGTGTTTACGGATCTGGCGATGCCGGAAATGGACGGCTGGGAGACCGCGCGCGAGATTCACAAACACAGACCTGAACTGCCCGTCGTGTTGGTCACCGGCTACGGCGCTACCGCGCAACCGCCGGGCGGCGAATTAGATCTCGTCGCCGGCATCATCGGCAAACCTTTCGACTTCGATCAGGTAACCGGCACCATCGCGCGCGTCGTGGCGCCTTAGTCCTGTCCGCCCTCGATTCCTGTGAAGCCGTCGAACGTCAGAGTTGACCGGGCGGCACTGAAAAGCAAGGATGAAGGCTGAAGGCGGAAACTTGTTTTCATTCATCCTTCATCCCTCATCCTTGCTTTTCGCCGCTCCGGTCCAACGAATTTGTTCGAGCGCCCCAGATTGTAACGCGCTACTGGTTTGTCGTTAGGAGAAACGCGGGAGCGCGGCGTTGTTGGGCCATCGTGTCAGAACCCGGAGCGGTAGCGATGGGATCATACACTCAAGTTGCGCTTTGATCGGGTCGCTACCGCTCGCCGTTCTGACACCGCGATGCGGCGAACGTCAGAGTTGACCGGGCGGCGCGATGTCATTCAACCTTCGCCGCACCGAGTTTGATGCGAAACACGCTTCCGCCGCTCGCGTCCAATGGGATCATACACTCAAGTTGCGCTTTGATCGGGTCGCTACCGCTCGCCGTTCTGACACCGCGATGCGGTCGAACGTTTGAGTTGACGCGGCGGCGCGATGTCATTCAACCTTCGCCGCACCGAGTTTGATGCGAAACACGCTTCCGCCGCTCCGGTCCAACGAGTTGTTCGATGCGCCCACCAATCAATGTTCCAACATCACGTAAGGACATACCACGTAGGTTGGTATGCCCTCAACAAAATATAGAATCCTTCCCAACGTCCGCACATTGAAAGCCAAGTTTCTTCGTAGAGCTATGGGGGCGCGAAGCAAAGCCCCGATGCTCGCGAAAAAGTATTCGGGCTGCGAAACGAGGGAATAGTGAGCATCGGTGGCCGTTAACTGAAAGAGATGATATGCCGACTCTTCCGGATCGTTGGCGCCTTTCCATCTGCCGCTGGATAGCCGGCCGTCGATCCAAGCGACCCGCGAACCCAAATCATTGCTGAAGGTGTCCGGTTCGAATTTAGGAAAACCTTCGAGGTCATCGTGAATGGCCTTTAACATCTGAACGGAAGAAAGTGTAAATGTCTTTGACTCTTGACTGTGGAGGTCTGCCTTCAAGAAAGGTAGGCCCCCTTCCGCTCCCATAGCTTCCATCTTCGTAAATTGAGTTTTTGGAGAAACGTCCTTTATTTCCTCATACGCAGAGGAAATGAAATCCGCGTCGAGATACATTAAGCGTTCAAGAATGTCTCTGCGTTTCAACATCTATTTGCTTCGTGATGCGAGAGCATCGAACGGTTGAGTTCAGGTGGCGCGGGCGGCGGCACACAAGCAGCGCCGTACCTAGCAACTTGAGAAAGGCGCTATCCCGCGCTCACCTGCAACGAGTTGTTCGTCTCTTTCACGGCTGACTCATTCTTTAAAGTTCGCTGCCAACTCAGAATTCTCTCCAAGGATTGTAAGACTTCCGAGCAAACGGCTTATCGGTCTCTGTCAGGACTTGACCTTGTTGAACGAATTTATTCTCGATGACCAATGTATGTCGATAATGGGATGGGTCAACGTCGCGGAACTCGACCTGAGTAAGGTATCCTGCTCTCTCAAGCATAGCAGGCTGCTTTCCATCACCGAACATTACAGCTTCCAGAAGTTCGTCGGAATTGACAGCAAGACCAATAGGTTTCTCGTAGTGACTAGATACTGGATCATCCCTTGTTTTATGTTTCCATCTGATATCCCAGACACTTCCTCCTACAAGGTCATAGTCCCTCGGTGGTTTTGCAGCCCAGTACATATCATACGCTGCTAATTCCTTTGCCCACAGGAATTCGAGATATGACCAAGGAGCGACAATTCGTTCAGGATTGATGCCGCCACCTCTGTGCGCCTTGCCGCTAAGTAACCATTCCTTTCCATAACTTAACGGCTCAGTTCGATCCGAGAGATAATTCATAAAAAGGTCGTCTAGCACACGCTGAGTAGACGGATATGCCTCTGGATCGAAGACTGCCATTTGCTCCTTCCGTTGCTTGTCTGGAGGTGTATGCCTTGAAGGTCTCTCATCAAGAAGTATAGAGATGTAGTCACTGAAGCCATATGCGTGATAGTGAAGCGAGTGGTCGTACCAACCGGCGTAGCAATCGTCAATAACGGCATGTTTGGGCTTGCAGCTCTGCACGATCGCCTTAAGCCGTACACACAGAGACGAACGAACATGCTCGTAGGCTTTGCCCCGAATATCAAGATATTGAGTCTGTGACAAAGACATTGGAGTAGAGTCAATCCACGAATCTCCGTCGATCCATACGGGGAGAATAGAAATGTTGTAGTGCTGAGCTAGCGAAAGTTCCGCTCGTACAAACGGCGACCTACGAGCATGAGGGGAACATAAGAGAACGATGCAAAATGCTGATTGAATGGCGACTCTTATCGCGTTCTCCCAATCGGGGGTCCCAGGCACAAGGTCCTGCGCATCAACCCAGAATGGAATATCAGACTGCTCTAAGGTAGCTCGTATCGTGGCAACAGCAGTCTTATCCTCTTGGGAGTATGAAAGAAATACGTGGGTTGGTAGTTGATGGGCTTCCATAACCGTCAAAAACTCTGTTGGGACGAACGTCCGAGTTGACGCGGCGGCGCGAAATCAAATCCCCAATTCGCAATCCGAAATCCGCAATTCAGAGGCCCCCGCCGCTCGCGTCCAACGATTTGTTCGGCGGCGCTTATGGCGAAGGCTGGGCACGTCGCCTCACGACTTTCCGCTTATTCCCGTTCGGCTTCCGTTTCGCCTCTTCGTCACGTTTCCTAAAGCTTTCGGATAACGCCGACCAGTAATTACTCATCCTCTTTCCGGGGTCGTCGAGCCCATCAATGTGCAAGGCGGGATAGAAATAGTGTACGTACCACCGCCCCCTTTTCTGTAAGTCCTTCGATGTCCACATAGGCGGATTATCCGGCATAAGTTTCGTTAGATGGAGGATGAGGTAAGAACCATGAAAATGATAAATCCGCACTTCAGAATCAGGGGCGTTGGTATAACCTTTACTCCATCCTACGCCTTCCAGCGAGAGCTGCCTTTCGGCTTCGTCGAATGGGACTTGCAGTGTTTTGCCTTTGCTCCTCTTGATCCACGAGTTGATGACAGACTGCATCTGATCGTGCCACGCCTTATCATAGCTCTGCTCGGATTGCGCTGCCGGCGCGATCAAAAAGCAGGCTAGCAACAAGTTGAAAAGTCTCAGCATAGAAAGCCACCGAACGTCTGAGTTGACCGGGCGGCGCGAATCAAAGCACCCTCCGCCGCACTAAGTTAGTTGAGAAACACGCTCCCGCCGCTCGCGTCCAACGAATTGTTATGCGCGCCAACCCAGTCGAAGCGCGCCCTTTGTATTATTCAGGCAAGTCGGGAAGTTTCCGAAGAGCGGCCACATATCGGTCCTCATCGTACGGTTCCATGTTCTTGAGAATGTCAAAGATTTCGCTCGCTACCACGCAGCCGATAAGACGGCGCGCTTCGTCGTGGTCATGGCCTTCGCGGATCAATCGATCGAAGGTCTCTTTCGTCGCAGGAGGATTCAACTGCCGAATTTGGTTTTCGACCACATCGAGGACGGCTTTGTTTAAGCGCTTGTCAGGCTTCATCACGGAATCCCTAGGCAATTATCGCAGTTCGCTCCGGCGAAAACCGAAAGCGCATAACGCTCGAATTAACCGGGCGCGCATTCAACGCATCAAGCATCCGACGTCTTGCGGATGAAAGACAAGCTAACTCGCGCTCCGGTTGAATGAGTTGTTAGGCTGCGGCATGTGTTTGCTCAATCTACGTACATCGCCTGCCTTCTCAGGTCTCGATGGCTGTCGTCATCAGCCCGGCGAGGTTGTTTTGCTCATCCAGCCCGGCGATATAACAGCGTATGTCGATCTGACCGACGCGAAACACTGTTACGCCACGCAGCCGTTTCTTGAGCACTTCCTTCAACCTCCGAGTCTGTGCCAACTCAGACACCGCCTCTGGATCGCTCTGGTCAACAGCCCAATCTTCAGTCTGTAAAAAGTCATCGAGTGCCCGCTCCTCGATGAGTTTGTCAACAGGTACGTTGAACTCATCAATAAACTGCTGCGATATGCCGAGACGCATGATAAATCCCTCCGGCGTCAGATCGCTCTCTCCCGCAGAGGGCAGAGTGAAGAACTGAAAGGGATAGTCCGACTCGCTTTGATGGCGGAGACCTTCGGCGGCTTTCTCTAATTCCTCGCCGAGCGTTGCGCCAGAACTGCTTTTGGTTGCCATGATCAATCACCTCTTTCTGCCAAAGGTAGGCTCAAACGACATTGAGTAAGCAGAGAAGCCGTGCTGATTTTCCGCTGCCTAACGTCTGAGTTGACGCGGCGGCGCGAATCAAAGCACTCTTCGCCGCACCAAGCTAGTTACGAAACACGCTCCCGCCGCTCGCGTCCAACGATTTGTGCGATTGCGCCGTTCACTTGATAACGCAATCTTTGATTTCCACATTCAAACTCTTTCCGTCGCACGTTCCTTGGACGTTAGCGGTCTGCCCTTTGTTTAGGCGTGCGACAGCGCTTTTCTGGGAATCGTCAACGAAGCATTGCACCGATACGAGAGAAAGTTCCTTGCCCTGAAGCGTCACCGATGTGTTCCCGAACACCGTATCTATAGATTCGACTTTGCCGGTAATCAGCAACGTTTTGCCGTTGTATTTTTCGTCGGCAGCCACTTCGTTGTTATCGTAAGCAGTGGCCAATGCCAAAGCCGTCACGGAAATTGGCGGCGCTGAAGGTGTAGAGGCGGCCGACGGAGACGAGCCAGAGCCGGAGCTTGCTGGGTTGTTTTGCGGCGAGGTACTACAGCCGAGGATTAACGCCAGCCAAAGCACGAACACGCCAGCAAGAGAAGCCGTTGGGGATTTGTGAGTCATGAGCTTCCTTTGGTCGATGGAAGAAATAGGCAATCGAACGTCTGAGTTGACCGGGCGCGGCGATTACATCCAATCTTCGCCGGACCGATCAAGTTGAGAAAGAGGCTATCCGCGCTCCGGTCCAACGATTGTTGGCGCGCCGCAGTCAACCAACGCTAACTCACCACAGAATCAACCTAGTGTCTGCATCAAGCCGGCGCAGCTGGCGACAGAGTTTAGCCCAGGGTGAGCGAGCGCAGCGAGCGTAACCCTGGGATCACGTCCCCCTAAGAATCACAAACCCGCGAAGCGGGCGACACAGCGCGCCGTCGCGGGAGTTTTCAAGTTGCGAGTTCAACCCATCCACTACCGCGGACGGTACTGACCTCACATTCCAGGTCTACTCTTGATCCGGTCGCTATCGCTCTCGGTTCTGACACGAAGCGTCGCCTAACTAAGTATTATGCCCAACGGTTGGGCATAAGCATATGTCTGGGCGGATTATACCCGCTTGTTGGCTGAGAACGCCTTTTTTCTCCTCCATTCAGCGTGCGTGGGGAAGCTTACACGGCCGCTAGGGAGCCACGGATGGTCGAGGCAGCTCGATCGTGAATTGTGTTCCTTCACCGATGTTTGAAGTGACGCTGACTTCACCGCCATGCGCTTTCGCTAAATGCTTCACGATTGCCAGGCCAAGTCCGGTGCCGCCTAAATCTCGTGAACGCGCACGGTCAACGCGATAGAAACGTTCAAATAACCGATCCAGATGTTGCGGCGAGATTCCTTCACCCGTATCCGTAACGGAAATTCGATCAGTGCCATTCCGCTCATGCTCAACGGTAACGGTGCCGCCTTCGCGATTAAATTTGATCGCGTTATCGATGAGGTTTGTAAGCATCTGCACCAGACGATGAGGATCGGCAGTGACCTGCGCGTTCGTCGGCGCGAGATTACGCAGCGTGACTGTTCGCTCGGTCGCGGCCATCGCAAGCGAGCTCATCACGTCATCGACCAGTGACTTGAGTTGCACGGTCTCTGGGTTAACGCTGACGCTGCCGCCCTCGATCGCGCCCAGTTCCAGCAGATCGTGAATCAGCCGCTCCATTCGCGTTGCGTTCTTTTGAATGATCGAGAGAAAGCGCCGGCGGTTCTCGGCATTTTCCACGGCGCCGGTTTCCAGAGTTTCTGCCGAAGCCAAAATCGAAGTGAGCGGCGTGCGCAGTTCGTGCGAGACGTTGGCAAGAAACTCCTGACGCACAACTTCCAGACGATCCAGCCGCGTGACATCGAAAAGCACGCCGACCGCACCGGCGATGCGGCCGCTTGCGTGAAACGGAACGACGCGCAGATCGAACACTCGGCGTCCGCTGTCATAAGTTTCGACTTTGACTCCGTCGCGATGCTGACCTTTGAGCGCATCGAGGAAGGCATCATAGATTGCCGGGTTACGCGTCAGTTCCGTAAGCCGCCGTGCTTCGATTGGCCCCGTCTCAGAGAGCACATCGCGCGCCGCTTTGTTTGAAGCTACCACGCGCATGTCCGTGTCGATTACCAACAGCCCTTCGCGCATTTCATCCAGCGCGACATCAAGCAGCTTTGGCTCGAGTTCTTCGACGCCTTCGCTCGATTCGCGTGTCAACTGATTCGATCGAGTGTCGCGCTGCAGTGCGAGCCCGATTAACGCGGCTATGACGGTGGTTAATCCGGCGACCGTGGTCCACAGGGGCAGCGCAAGAACGACCGCGCCGAGGAGCAACGCCGCGGCGATCGCCGCCAAAATCAGAACCGGCACGCGCGTCATCGAATTATCCGGGTGGAGTTGGCGAACTGTTGGCACAACCGACAAATCGGTAGCCGACGCCGACGACCGTCTCGATGCAATCCCCACAGTCACCGAGTTTTTGTCTAAGGCGTCGAATGTGTACGTCCAGGGTGCGGGCGTCGCCGTAGTAACTGTAACCCCAAACCTGATCGAGAAGTTGCTGCCGGGTAACTACGCGGCTGCGCTTTTTCGCGAGTGCAGATAGCAGCGAGAATTCTTTGTTAGTGAGTTTGACTACGACCCGATCACACACGGCGCGCACGTCGTCAAAATCGATCATCAGCCGTCCGTCGTCGTAAATTTCTGCCGGGCCCTCGTCCGCGCGTCGCAGCACGGCACGGACGCGCGCCAAAAGCTCACGGACCGAAAAGGGCTTGGCGATGTAGTCATCGGCCCCGAGATCGAGACCGGCGATACGATCAGTCTCGGACGCTTTCGCCGTCAGCATGATGATCGGCGTGCGTCGCGTCTGATCTTCGCGGCGCAGCCGGCGGCACAGATCCATGCCGTTCATTCCCGGCAGCATCAGATCGAGAATGATCACGGAAGGTGCGCTTTGCGGGTCAAGGGCGAGTGAAAGGCCTTCTTCGCCGGTCGCGGCTATCCGAGTAGCAAAACCTTCAGAGGCAAGGTTGTAACGAACAGTCTCGGCGATGTCCGGGTCGTCTTCAATAATTAGAGCCCGTTTTGACATTGGTTCAAGCAGTTTCCAGCTTGTCGCGCTGGTGTTTGATGATGGCAGCTTCAGCCATGTAGACGGTCAGCTCGCTGATGTCTGTGACGTAATCGCCGATTCGTTCCAGGTGCTTCGCCACCAGCAGCAGTCGCGCGCTGCGCGTGGCGGTGTTGGGCGAGGTAACCATCATCCCGATGAGTTCGCTAAAGATTTCGTTGTAAAGATTGTTGATTTCGGCATCTCGCAGAATGATGTCGCGCGAAGCGGCAGCGTCGGATCTCGTAAACGCGTCGAGGGCCTCTGCCAACATTGATGACGCAATCTCGCCCATCCGCGCGATGCGCTGAGCGTTCTTAACTTCCGGCTCATCGGCTAAATCGATTGCCGTGCGCGCGATATTACAAGCATGGTCGGCGATGCGCTCGAGCAACGGCGCGATCTTCGTCACCGACATCACGAATCTCAGATCGCGCGCGGCCGGTTGGCGCAGCACGAAAATGTCGATGCACTGCCGATCGACTTCGACTTCCAGCTCATCGACGACATCGTCGTGCGCCAGGACTTCGCGCGCCGCCACCGGGTCGCGTTCAGAGAGCGAGTGCATCGCCCGCCGCAAAGCGGCCTCTGACTCGCCGCCAAGCCGCAGCACTGTGTCGCGCAGTCTTTCCAGTTCCTCGTCAAGATGTCTGTGAACTTTCATCTTTAACCAAAGCGTCCGGTGATGTAATCCTCGGTAGTTTTTTCATCGGGGGCGGTAAACATCTTTTCCGTCGTGTTTAGCTCGATCAGTTTGCCGAGCAGGAAGAAGGCGGTGAAATCGGACACGCGCGCCGCTTGTTGCATGTTGTGCGTAACGATCGCGATTGTATATTGCTTCTTCAGATCGAAAATCAGCTCTTCTATTTTTGAGGTGGCGATCGGATCCAGGGCCGAGGCCGGCTCATCCATCAGGATGACCTCTGGCCGAATCGCCAACGCTCGCGCGATGCAAAGCCGCTGCTGCTGGCCTCCGGAAAGACCCAATGCTGACGACTTTAGACGATCCTTCACTTCCGACCAAAGCGCGGCGTCCGTCAACGCTTCTTCGACGCGTTCTTCCAATTGTCTGCGGCCCGGCGTCAAACGGTTAATGCGTAAGCCATAGGCAACGTTGTCGAAAATCGACTTAGGAAACGGATTTGATTTCTGAAACACCATGCCGACCTTACGCCGCAGATCCACTACGTCGGCGCCGGGCGCATAGATATCCTCACCGTCAATCAGCACTTCACCTGCGACGCGCGTTCCCGGGATGACATCATTCATGCGATTCAGTGTGCGCAGGAAAGTTGTCTTGCCACAGCCTGAAGGACCGATGAACGCGGTTACCATTCGTTCCGGCAAATCCATCGAAATGTTGTGCAGGGCCTGGTTGCGGCCGTAGTGGAAGTTCAGATCCTTGACGACAATTTTCGGCGCGGAAGACGCAGAAGCGGCTCGGTTCCGAATGTCGAATTGGGGCGTTGTCTTGAGTGTGGCTGCCAAAGTGCCGCTCCTAAAACTTCTTCCGCGTAAAAAACCTCACCGTAATGTTAATGACCAGAATCAGGGTCATCAAAACCAGCGTCGCCGCCCATGCCTGCGCGTGCCATTCGTCGTACGGTGAAATCGCGTAGTTGTAAATCTGAACAGTCAAAGACGCGATTGGCTCGTCCAGCCCGCTCGGGAAGAATCGACTGCCGAACGCCGTGAACAAGAGCGGCGCCGTCTCTCCTGAGATGCGCGCGATCGCCAGCATTGCGCCCGTTGCGATGCCGGACGCCGCGGCTGGAATCACAATGCCCATGGTGACGCGCCACTGCGGCGCCCCCAGTGCCAAAGCCCCTTCGCGCAAACTATGCGGGACCAATCGGATCATTTCTTCAGTCGTTCGCGCGACAATTGGAATCATGATCATCGCGAGGGCAATGCCGCCCGCGTACGCTGAGAAGTGCTTCGCGCGCAGCACGATTACGGCATAGACGAAAACGCCCGTAACAATCGATGGAATACCGGTAAGCGTGTCCACGAAAAATCGCACCACTGACGAAAACCAGCCGCGGCCAACTTCGGACAGGTAAACACCCGTCGCAATACCGAGTGGAATACCGGCCAGACACGCCAGACCTAACAGGACAGCCGAACCCACAATCGCGTTGCCGATGCCGCCGCCTTCGCCGACGGGTTTCGGTGTTTCGACAAGAAACGCAAGCGTCAGCGAAGTGATTCCGCGCCGCGCGATGTACCAAAGAATGATTGCGAGCACGCCGACGGCGAGAATCGTGCACAACGCCGTCAGGCCGGTCATGATGGCGCTGATCGTGCGACGTGTTCTATCGGATCGCGAAAGTCTCATCAGAGTTATGCTGCTAGTCCCGCCCCCGCGTTAGCGCGGGTCACGCGCCAGACCAAAACGCGAGCGATTGCGTTAACCACAAACGTTACGAGAAACAGAATTAATCCCAGCTCGATCAAAGAGCTCAGGTAAATATCCGCCGTTGCTTCCGTGAACTCGTTGGCGATGACTGACGCCAATGTGTACGAAGGATGAAATAGCGAGAAGCTTATCTCCGGCCGATTTCCGATGACCATCGTGACGGCCATCGTCTCGCCAATCGCCCGGCCCAGGCCGAGGATGATCGCGCCTGCGATCCCCGGCGCCCCGTTAATCAAAACCACCTGCGTTGTTTCCCACTTCGTCGCACCCAGTGCCAGGGCCGCCTCGCGTTGCGTATTCGGAACTGCGGCGAGCACATCACGCACCACCGCGGAAATGATCGGGGTGATCATGATCGCGAGAATCACTCCACCGGTCAGCAATCCAATTCCCGTAATCGGGCCGCGAAACAGCGGCAGCGTTCCAAACCAGCGCTCGAGTGGCGGCTCGACGTATACGCGCAGAAACGGCGCCAGCACGAAGATCCCCCAAAGCCCGTAAACAACTGAAGGGATGGCCGCCAGCAGTTCAACCAGAAATGTAACCGGCCGGGCGAGCATCGGCGGCGCTTGCTCAACCAGAAAGATCGCCACGCCCAGCGACAAGGGCACGCTAATCACGAGCGCGATCAACGAAGAGGCCAGCGTTCCATAGATGAATGGCAGGGCGCCGAATATCTGCTGCGGAGGGTTCCAATCGCGGCCGGTTAAGAAGCCAAGCCCAAATTGCCGCATTGAAAGCGTCGAATGTGACGCGAGCGCCAAAATCATCCCGACGACCATTACCAACACGAGTGCGGCCACCGCTAACATGAGCAGCCGAAAAACACTATCGCCGACGTTGCCGGTCGGCGACAGGTACTTTCGTAGATCAAGTGATTTGGAATTCACAGTTTAGACGGCGGACTTGTCCGCCGGTTCTGGGAAGAGCGGGACAAGTCCCGCTTCTAAACGCACGGTTCGTTACCGCAGCGGCTTTCCTCCCGCGGTGATTGAGTTAATCTTCACCTCGACGCGTTTCACAATCTCGGCGGGCAAAGGCGCATACAGTAGTTCCTTCGCAAAGTTCTCGCCGTCGTGAACTCCCCACCACAGAAAATCGACCAGAACTTTTCCTTTGGTCGCGTCCTTCTGTTCCTGATACACGAGGATGTAGGTGTAGCTGGAAATCGGATAGGCGGTCGCCCCTTCCGCGTCGGTGATCGAGACTCGTAAGTCGTCGGGCGTTTGCGCGACTGTGCCTGCGGCGGCCGACGTAACAGCATCGATGCTGGGTTCGACGAAGTTGCCGGACTTGTTTTTGATGACGGCCACCGGCAACTTGTTCTGCACCGCATAGGCCAACTCTACGTAGCCAATCGTGTTCGGTGTTTGCTTGACCTGGCCCGTTACGCCTTCGTTGCCCTTCGCGCCGATGCCGCCGATCCATTTTGGAGATTTGTTTGCGCCGACTTTGTCTTTCCACTCAGGGCTGACTTTCGAAAGATAGTCTGTGAAGACGAACGAAGTCCCGCTGCCGTCCGACCGATGCACGGTGGAAATGTCAGCCGCCGGCAAGTTCACATCGGCATTGTCGGCCTTGATCCGCGCGTCGTTCCATTTGGTGATCTTGCCGAGAAAAATGTCGGCGATGACGTCGGGCGAGAACCGCAGCGGCTTTGTCGCTTCCGCCAGGTTGTACGTCAACACCACGGCGCCCAGCACGGTGGGGATGTGAACGATGGGTCCGGGCGCGCCCTTTATTTCTTCCTCAATCATCGGTGCATCCGACGCGCCAAAATCAACTGTCTGAGCCTGCAGCTGTTTAATACCGCCGCCGGATCCGATCGATTGGTAGTCGATCTTCACATTCGCGTGCAGCTTGCCGTATTCGCTAATCCATTTTTGGTAGAGCGGGTTTGGAAAAGTTGCGCCCGCGCCTTGCAGCTTAAGGTCGCCGCCCCCACCACCGCCATTGCAAGCGACACCCGTCAGTGCAATCGCCGCGATTAGTACGAACACCAGACCGCGCAGTAGTTGGCCAGAGAGAAGCATCGAGGACCTCCTGCAAATTCGAGTTACGGAAAGCTCGATTTTGGGGAGTTGGTGTTACATCCGACTTAACTGGACGTGAATTCGAGGTGAACAATCGGGCTTGGACAATGCGAAAAGCCTCAGCTATAGTCCGAACTTCGATTTCACAAACGAGGGTCAAAATTGGATGGGAATCCTAAATCTCCTACCGAAAGAAGAGCAGTATTTCGACCTCTTCAAGCAGATGACGCTGTACATCGTGGATGCGGCGCGCGAGCTCAAGCAGATGCTTGCGGACCAGCAGCCCAACTACAAGGAATATTCACAGCGCATCAAGCGGCTCGAGCACGCCTGCGACGAACTGACGCACACGATCTCAACCAAGCTGAACAAGTCTTTCATTACCCCATTCGATCGCGAAGACATTTACCTGATGTCCAGCGCGCTGGACGACATCGTTGACCTGATCGACGACGCCGCCCGCGCGATCATCATTTTCGACGTCACGGAAATCCGCGATTACGCGCACGACTTTGCCAACGTTCTGGAAAAAATGACTGAACAGCTTCGCGAGATCGTCGCGATCCTGCAAAAGCCCAAGAACATTACGCAACGATTGGTAGAAGTCCACCGGCTTGAGAATGACGGTGATGACATTTATCACGCCGCCATCGCTGAGCTGTTTCACGAGGAAAAGGATCCGCTAACGGTTCTGAAGTGGAAAGAGATTTACGAAAAGATGGAAGCCGCCATCGACCGTTGTGAGAACGTCGCCAACATTATCGAAAGCGTAATTATCAAGCACACGTAAAAGAGTCAGTTGTCAGTAGTTAGTAGTCAGTCGCACGTTTGGCGTAACAGACGCGATGTCACGTTGACGGCAATCGTTCCGCTTACCACTGACAACTGACAACTGACTACTGACTACTGACTACTGACTACTGACACTTCCTATGACAGCCACCCTTGCCTTCGTCGTTATCCTGGTCATCTTCGCGCTGATCTTCGATTACATCAACGGCTTCCACGACGCGGCGAACTCAATTGCGACAGTGGTTTCGACGCGCGTGCTGACGCCCGGCATGGCCGTCATGTGGGCCGCGTTCTTTAACTTCATCGCCTTTGCCGTGTTCGGAACGCGCGTCGCAAAAGCGATCGGCGACGGTGTGCGTCTCGATTTGATTACGGCTGAGTTTCGGCTGTATGTGCTGCTGGCGGCGCTGATTGGGGCGATTGTCTGGAACTTGATCACCTGGTACCTCGGGCTGCCCACCTCTAGTTCGCACGCTTTGCTGGGCGGCTACGCCGGCGCGGGCATTGCGGCTTATGGCGGCGTGGTCGGATTGCTGAAAACCGAGGTCTGGCTGCGCGTGTTGATGTTCATCGTCTTGTCGCCGCTGATTGGAATGTTGCTCGGCTTTGCAATGATGATCATCGTTCATTGGGTCTTCAGGCGCTTTAGTCCATCACGTGTCGATGGCATCTTCCGCAAGGGACAATTATTTTCCGCAGCGGCTTTTTCGCTGGGACACGGCGGCAACGACGCGCAGAAGACGATGGGCATCATCACCGCCGTGCTCACCGCCGGAGGAATCGGCGGGCTGGCGTATGGGCCGAACGGGGCGTTACCCGAGATTCCACTTTGGGTGGTTCTCTCAGCGCATGCGGCGATCGGACTGGGCACGCTTTCCGGTGGTTGGCGCATTGTGCACACGATGGGATCGAAGATCACAAAGCTCAAACCGATTGGCGGATTCTGTGCAGAGACGGGCGCCGCCCTGACGCTCGCTTACGTAACCCTGACCGGTGTTCCCGTTTCGACGACGCACACCATCACCGGCGCCATCGTCGGCGTCGGCGCGACGCGGCGCTTATCCGCGGTGAAGTGGGGCGTTGCGGGGCGCATCGTGTGGGCTTGGATCTTGACGATTCCGGCCGCCGCGCTCATCGCGGCGTTGTCATTCTGGATTGTACGCGCCATTCATCACTTGATTGGCTAATCTCCTCCGCCCCGTTTGTCTCAGACAACACTTTCCTGTATGTGTGATAGCAAGCAATGTACTTAAGTCTCAAACAACTAAAGCTTCTCTTACCTCTTCTCGGCTTACTGTTTTGGAATTCGTCTTGTAGCAGCACATCGAGTCGCACTGATCAGGAAGTGCCAAAGGGCATCACACCTTTTAGCGGCGGTAAGTTTGACGCCTCTGGGGTGGCAGACGTGCCCGCCTCAGACGGAATTCTCTTTGTTGATAATGGGCGCGAGGGCCAGGTTTTCTGGATGGAGCTTGATCAAAAGGGAAAACAAGTCGGCTCGATTAATGGTCTCAACCTTGGCGTCAACATTGAAGATCTTGAGGGCATTACGACTGACGGGACCAGCTTTTACGTCGCCAGCTCGCAGTCCAGACCGAAGGCTATAGCTACAGAGGGCCTTGTCAGGTTCAAGTTTGACCGTCGCAGCCACAGCATTAGGGACGCGGAATCAATCAGCGGATTAAAGAAATTCCTTGTGGAAAACGTCGCGGAACTGCGTCAGCAAGCCGAAAAGACCGGTAAAGACGGCGGGCTCAACATTGAAGGTCTTGCGTGGGACGCCCGGCGCGGCCGCCTGTTATTGGGTTTGCGCTCGCCCATCGTAGATGGACATGCGCTGATTGTGCCGCTCAGATTGCGCGATCAGCGAGGCGCATTCTCACTCGATAATATGGAAGTGGAGAACTCCAGGGCGATTCGCCTGCCGCTTGGAGGAGTTGGCATCAGGAGCATTGAATATGATGTGCGCGCAAAAGTATTCCGAGTAATCAGCGGCGCAGCCGAGAACCAGGACCAGATAGACTTTGTCCTGTGGGAGTGGAACGGAGATGAACAGCAACCGATCGTTCACGAGACGAAGAGATTTGAAAAGAGCTTGAAGCCCGAAGGCGTAGCGCGAGCGACCGCCGGCGGTCGTGATTTTCTCGTCATTGTCTTTGACGCAAGTGGATATATTATTTTGGAATAGAGATGCACAGACGCAATTTCTTGATCAGCGCGGCGGCCGGCGGATTGGCCTTTTCGTTCGAAGGGTTTTTGCGCCGAGCCGAAATGTTTAAGTCCGAACCCAGCTTTGCCGCATGGAAAGCTACCGGCTATGGCGACCTCGTCGAAGTGGCGGCGAAAAATACCGGCGAAAAAATTCTGCTCTTGCCTAAAGGTTTTGAGTACACGGTCATCGGGCGGGCCGGAGAAAAAATGAAAGACGGCCGCATAACACCCAGGCTTCACGACGGCATGGCAGCCTTTCGCGTGAATGGCGAGCTGCGCGTTGTTCGTAATCATGAAGTCAACAACCGCACCCCGATCGACAATGCGGGGATCGGGAGCAGTAATCATTACGACCATCAGGCCGGTGGCGGCACGACGACTTTGGTCATCGATCCGAAGACGAACGAACTCATCACCGACTTCGTTAGTCTAAGCGGAACCTTAACCAACTGCGCCGGTGGCCGGACGCCCTGGGGCAGTTGGATTTCGTGCGAGGAGACGACGCGCGGAAAGACTCTCCACATCGACAAAGTCGGCGCCCGAGCCGGCGGCTTCAGCCAACCGCATGGTTATTGTTTTGAAGTGTCGGCTTCGGCGAACACGAACTCGCCGCCCGTGCCTCTGAAAGCGATGGGCAGATTCTCGCATGAGGCTGTGGCCGTCGATCCGCGCAGCGGCACCGTTTATCAAGTCGAAGATTCCAGCCCGTTCAGCGGGTTTTATCGCTTCCTGCCGACCCGGCGCGGTCAGCTGGCTGAAGGCGGCAAACTCGAAATTCTGGCGATTAAGGACAAGCCGAATTACAACACGCGATTTGGACAAAAGACCGGCGCGACGTTCGCCGCCAATTGGGTGACGATCGACAACCCCGATACGGAATTGGCCGACACGGACGAACAAGCCGTTTTCAAACAAGGCGCAGCAAAAGGGGCGGCGCATTTTTCGAAACTGGAAGGCGTCCTTGCTGCGAATGGCCGAATCTATTTCGTTTCTTCAAACGGCGGCGATGCCGAAGGCGGGCAGATTTGGGTTTACGAACCAACGACACGAGATGAAGGCCGTCTGACTCTGTTGTTTGAATCGCCAAGCCGCCAACTTCTCGACATGCCGGACAACATTTGCATGCATCCCGAAAACAATCTGCTGTTTATGTGCGAGGACGGGAACTACGGGCAAATCGCGCCGGCGGATAATCATGTTCGCATCCTAACGCCCAACGGCAAGATCGCCGACTTCGCTAAGAACATTGCCCCCGGTTTTGAAGCCGCTGAATTTGCGGGCTCGACTTTCAGTCCGGATGGACAGACTTTGTTCGTCAACATCCAACAAGCAGGCGTGACTTTGGCGATCCGGGGTGACTGGAAAAAATTTGCCGCCTGAGTCAGCTGATGATCAATCAGGCAGCACGCTTCAGCTCTTCCAGGAAAATCAAACGCATCAGCCAACCGGGCATTGTCCAGGTCTTTCCATCCACGTCGCGTTGAACCCGAACCCGGCCCGGATCGTCGACGCAGACGTCAATAACGCTAACCGTCGTCCATTTGTCCTGCTGATACGACCGGCCAATCAGATCACGATTCGAATTGGCACGCGAGGCCGCCAGTTTATGCCGAAATGGCAACGTGAATTGTCGTCGTGTGTTCATACTTGTACCTCTTTGGGCGTAGACGATCCCGTCCGATCGAGAAGTCGTCAAAAGAAGTTGTTGAACTAAGGGGATTACAATCGGGGAGTATCAGGAAAGTGAGTTACGCCTCGATGAACAGTTTGAAAACATCGAGTTAAATCTGTCGAGCCGTTATCGATCGCTGGCGCGAATTTCGGATTGGTTGGTTTTCAGCGACCGCTCGTATTCGGCCAGCATGCGCGCGTAACACGCCGGGCACATCGCCAATGCGAGTTCTTCACCTTCCAGTCGAATGATTTCGCCGCACCAACTGCACTTCACGGTGGGATTGGCTAGCTGCGCGAGCTGTTCTTCCTCAGACAAGGTGTCTTCAATCAGCATTAGTGTCATCAGTGATACCTCTTCGCTCGATCTGTTTTGTGCGATCACAGTTAATCCGAGCAGTGTTACGCGCCGGTTACCTGACAATTAAAAGGTAGTGAACTTGCCGAGCGTTGTTCTTACCCTTTGTTCAAAACTCAGCGGAGCAGTGTCCCAATGACAAGTTCGGCAAGCTTGCTCAAGTAATTTATTCGGTCTCCGTTATCTGCCGTTCAGGTTCAATTCAGACGGCGTTCCGTCATAAGATTTCTCTATCCCGCCATGTAACAGTTTGGTAACATGCCCACATCCGCGCTGCCCCTCAGCGTGGAAACGGTAACCAGAACCGACGCAGCAAGCGGGCTTTCGCCGGTCCAATCCTTGAAGGAGATGAAGTGCGACGCGAGACTCAAAGGAGAGTCGTCTCTGCACTTGTGAGGATTTTTTTCCTTTGCATCGCCCTCCCCGTCTGTCTTTCAGAGTCTCAAGCCGCTGCGGATGTGCGCGACAGAATCATTTGTCGTGAACAGGTCTCATCGGCGCGACGTGAACTCCTGGCTGAGCGATTGCGCGGCATTACGCGCTTGCCAGTTAGTTTCGATGAAAACGGCGCGTTACGCGTGGCACGTGCAAGCGTCGACGGCGGATCGCAAACTGCGCGAAGCCTCATTGCGAAAGCTCTTGCGGGGAGCAATGTGATCCTTCTTGAGGATGCCAGCGGACGAAAGGATGTGGTTTTCTCTCAGGTGGTTTCGGCCAAATGGAAACACCACACATCCAAAATGCCGCCGGTGTTTGTCGTACTCATCGACTTTGCGGACTTCGACCACTTGCTCGGCGATGAAGCAGCGCTCAAGGCGTTTGATGTCGGTTGGGCTTTTCTTCACGAACTGGATCATGTCGTAAATGACTCTTTGGACACGACCGAGGCTGAGCAAACGGGTGAATGTGAAGCTCACATCAACCTAATGCGCCGCGAATGCAATCTTCCGCTGCGAGCCAACTATTTCTTTACGTACCTTCCGTTCATACAACGCGACTTTCGCACCAGGTTTGTGCGATTGGCTTTCGAGCACACCGACGCTCTAACAAACAAGCATCGCCGTTATTGGGTGATGTGGGATGCGGGGTTGGTGGGCGGCCTTCCTGAGATTGCGAAATCAACTAGTTCGCGCCGACCTTAGACTCTGCCTGATTGTTTCGATCAGCGCCGGCCGCGCGCGCGCGGCTAAGCGTTCTCCCGGCATCCGCGACCTTCTCCTGAAGAGTGGCGTGAATTCTAAGGATCAGATCTTTCATTTCCTTCAATTGCTCAGGATCCTTGCCTCCGCGTGCCAGCAAGGCCACGGCAATATCGCTGCTTAGTTCGTTTTGAATCGACATCGGGTCTTTGGCGATTACGTTTCGTCTCGGAAACCTTAGTGGGCGCGCATCCTATCCTGCCGGGGTTACGTTGATGTTAATTTCGAGTTAAATGTGCGCCTCCGACATTTCAAGTGTGCCCTGAATTAAGCTTGATTTAACGGCGCGTTTACTCTGCTGTAACCGCAGACGTCTAGTTTCTCTCCTTACACCTCGATTTCGTTTTTACCGCGTCGGCTTCAATCGTCAGTTCGGAGTAAACGGGTTCGCACATGATGTTCTGGGCCACGCGTAATCAAATGCCCTCTGGTCTAAGGAGATTCGCAATGCGAAAAATACATGCACTCTTAAAATCTTTTCCTCTGGTCATACTGGCAACGGTCTTACTTGCGTCTGCAACAGTATTCGGCCAGTCCGGCTCGAACGGCACTCTAAGCGGCGTGGTCCAGGATCCGAACGGCGCTAATGTCAGCGGCGTAACCGTCACGGCCAGGAACATCGCGACCGGCGCGACGCGCACCGCGACCACTTCTGAAGACGGACGATGGAGTTTGCCGGGACTCACCGTGGGCGCGTATGAAGTGACTTACGAAATGACGGGTTTCAAGAAGCTGGTGCGCACTGGTGTCGAAGTCGAAGCGAGTGTCCCGCGCACCTTGGAAGACAAACTCGAGATTGGAGAGATCGGCGCGGTCATCAACATTATGGAGGGCGCTTCGCTGATTTCGGCCGAAACTTCTACCGTGGCGCGACAGCTTTCATCAGAACAGTTGGTGCAGGTGCCGACATCCACGCGCAGCTTCACACAGTTGTTGTCGGCTGAAGCCGGCGTCAGCACAGACCTGTCGCCCGTGCTGACGAATGGCAATGGCAACCAATCGCCGTCGGTTAACGGCACGCGCACAACCAGCACGAGTCTTTTCTTCAACGGCATCGACGCGACGAACATCACGACCAATGAGGGCTCGCTGAACGACAACATCGCACCCGCCCCAGAAACTTTGCAGGAAGTAAAGCTCCAAACTTCGCTTTACGATGCATCGACCGGCCGATCAGGCGGCGGCAACTTTCAACTGATCACAAAGCAGGGCGGGAACAGTTTTAACGGCAGCGCTTACTACTATCTCCAGAACGAAAAATTCAATGCGAACGATTTTTTCTTTAACAAGGAAGGCATTGCGCGGCCGAAAGCAAGACGCAATGAAGCCGGCTTCACGCTCGGCGGACCCGTTTTGAAAGATCGGTTCTTCTTCTTTGGCAGCTATCAATACACGGACGCGATTACCGGTTTCGTTCCTACCGCACGAAGCGTGACGGTGTTGCCTGCGGCGCTGCGGCATATTGCGGGAGCGCGCACGGCTGATAATCTCGCCGCCGCTTTCAATCTGGAAAACGGATGCACGGCCGGCGTGAACTGTCTGACCGGCGCGGACATTTCACCGGTCGCAGTCACCTTGTTCAATTTGATTAATCCGGTGACAGGCGACTTTGTGATTCCGTCGCCGCGAGCCGGCGCGCGGCTGATTGGCGTCGATCGCGCGGGTGCGCGGGCGTTTCAGTTTGGGTTAGCGCCCGGCATCGTGTCGCGCACCCGTCAGGAAAACAATCGGCTGGTGCAACAACTCAACGTCGCTCCTTCACAATTTACGCAACATCAGTTCAGCACCAGATTGGACGGGCGGTTGACCAAGGCGAACACTCTAAGCGGCACGTTCTTCTTCAGTAAGTTCCCGGGCCTCGATTCGTTCCCCGATCCATCGAGCCTGGCTTCGCCGTTCACCCTGCGCCGCGCTGATCAGAATCGCACGCTGGCAATCTCTGATCAGCACGTCTTTGGAGCGACGCTGATCAACGAAGCTCGTTTCGGCTACTTCTATCTCAACAACACTCGCAGTCTCGATGAACCGTTCCTGGCCCAGGGCTTTACCAGCACGGCGCTCGGCATCGCAAATCCGGCGCTCTTGTTCGACGACAGCGCCGGCACGCGACGAGTGGGCCACTTCATCGGCCGGCCCGGCACGAACATGTCGCAGTTTTCATTCGGCGGACCGAATGATTCTTTCAATCGGCGCAAGCAGCAAACCTTCAGCTTCGCTGACACAGTCACCTGGATTTCGGGGAAACACACGGTGCGCTTCGGCGGCGACTTCAAGAGCCATCGTTACGATTCGAATCTGCCGGAAGAGCAGGCGACTGAATTCGAGAAGTTCGATAGCTTCACTCAATTGCTGACCGGCAACGCAACGGAAGCCGACACGCAATTCGGCATTACCGACAAGAGCTTTCGGTTCCGTGACTACAGCGGTTTCATCACCGACGATTGGCGACTGTCGAGAAAGCTAACGCTCAACGCCGGCCTGCGATACGAGTTGTTCATGTGGCCGACTGAGAAGCAAGGACGCATTGGTAACTTTGACTTTACCGCATTCGAACCCTGCTTCACGGCCGCGGGAGCGACCAACGCACTTTGCGACAATCCAGCATCAGGGTTCCTAGTGCCGTCGAATGTGCAGTCCACCGGTTTAGCTAACGTCGATGCCGCAATCAACGCCACCGCGAAAGCCGGAAACAATCACACGCTGAACGGCCAGGATACGAACAACTTCGCCCCGCGCGTCGGATTTGCTTATTCGCCGCTCGATTCAAATCGACTCGTTATTCGCGGCGGGTTCGGCGTGTTCTATGACCGGCCATCGGCGGCGTTCATCAACACGGTCTTTAGCAACTATCCATTCCTGCGTGAAATTGAAATCACGGTGCCGTCGGGTAATGTGCCTTACGCGAACGCATTCTCTGCGCAACCGACCACGCTCGGTTTGAATAACTGGCTGCCGTTCCGCATTGTGCGCGGATCGGGAACTGCCGGCACGTATGTGATTCGCGACAACACCGGCGTCACCGCTGATGCGCGTGGCAACGCTACTGTCGGCGCGAACCTCGGCAATATCGCTGAGACGTTTGAGTTTCGCGCCGTCGATCGCAACTTGAAGACGCCTTTGGTCCAGCAATGGAACCTGGGCGCGCAATTCGAAGTCACGAAGAACCTGGTTTTCGAAGCGCGTTACGTCGGCACACGCGGCCGTAACCTGCTGCAGGCGATTGCGTTCAATCAGGGCTTCGACTTGAACGATGCGAACACTCCGGATCACATCTACGAAAGATTCAACCAGGCGTACCTCGCGGCGGGTGCCCCGAACGGCGCCCTGAATGGAGGCGCAACTGCCCGGGCGAGAGGACTTGGCCGCGCGTTCGGCTTTGCGAATCCGTATGTCGCGGGCGGGGCGGCGACGTGCGCGGGCGGCGTCCTTGGTGGCGTAGCCGGCGCGCCAATAGATCTGAATCTGGCGAATCCGCTCACCTGCTCGGGCAGCACGCTCGGCGGCGGTCAAATTATTAACTTCGAAGCGCGCGTGCCGGTCCTCGGCTTCAACGTGCCGGAAGCGCTCCAGCTGCGTTCGAACGGCGAATCGGATTATCATGGCGCGCAGTTCAGCGTGACGCACCGGCTCTCGAAAGGTTTGCACTTCAACGCGGCCTATACGTTCTCGAGATCGGAAGACACCAGCTCAACCGATCCGGGCAGCACTGCCGGTTCAGGCAAACCCGATGTGCCGAACACCGGATTCGTCGTGCAGGGCGATCAGCGCAACCTGGAAGCGAACCGGGCCGTTTCGGATTTCGATCGCACGCATCGGTTCAGCCTGAACTTTGTTTATGATTTACCGTTCGGCTCAAACAGCAGGTTTCTCTCGGGCTGGCAATTGTCAGGATTCTTCCAGGCACAGACCGGCACGCCGTACAGCATTTTCGCACCCGAGCCTGAACTGCAAACGGCTCCACAGTACGCAGAGCTCGTGCGCGGCTCAGGCGGACTGTACCGGCTCGGCTTTGGCCGGCCCAATCTTTGTGGTGATGTGACACAGCAGGGCGCCGATATTACCGAAGCTGCTTTTAACCGAGGCGCGCTGTGCACGGCCTTTGGTCAGAACGGGAACTTGTCGCGAAACGCTTTGCGCGCGCCATCGCAATCGCGTCTCGATCTGGGGATCGTGAAGCGGACAAAGCTGACGGAACGGGTCGTCGCCGAATTCGGCTGGGACATTTTCAATGTGTTCAATCGGGTGAACTTTGCCGCGCCGGATTCGGAATTGGGCAGTCCTGATTTCGGCCGCATCACTAACACCGTGGGCGGGCCGCGCGTGATGCAGTTTCGAGCGAAATTTAAGTTTTAGGAGTTTCGCTTAAGAGCCCATCGTCATCAGCAAACGTGGTCGACACGTAGTGACCGGGGGAGTCCCGGATGGTACGCACGCCTCCGGCGTGCAGCATGCCAGAGGCATGCGTACCGCGTTGGACTCCTCCGTCGCGTGTTCGATCAAGCAAGATCATATGAGCACCTCAACCGCCGAGAGCGCATTGCCGACGCACGTCATTCAGGACTCACCTGAAGACGACGTCTACGACGATGGCTATCTCCGCGTGGAGCACGAAAACTTTTATCTTGCCTGCGGCGGAGAGCCGCTGTATTTGCCGCGAGTAGAATTTCTGCTGATGTCACGCCTGTCTCGTTCTCTTAACCGCGTCGTGCGGTCTGAAGAACTCTGGCGCGCAGCCTGGGAAGACAGCAAGCCTTTGAATTCTGCCAGCCTGCACGTCTACATTCACCGTCTTCGCACAAAGCTCGCGCCCTACACCCTCCAAATCGACACGGTCATTAATGTCGGTTATCGCTTGCTGAAGTCGCCAGCAGTTCAAGGCGACATCGACCAGACCGGCTAACCCGGGCGGAAAAGCTTGCCCTACCGAAGACCCAGTTGCTGACGTAGCCATGCCGCGCGGTCACGCGTTGCTTGATCGTTCAAAGCGTGACCCGCTTCATAAAATGTGATGAGTTTCGGTTTGCTCGCCTTCTCCGAATAGAGCCTGGCGTTTTCTTCTGTCGGATAGTGGTCCGTCTTGCCGAATTGAAGATATAGCGCTGCGGGTGCGACGTGACTGATGTAGTTTATCGGGTCAACGACCACCAGAGTCTTGAAGTAGTTTTCCTGTTGTTCCCTGGTTAGTGAATCCCGCGTCTTAACAATTTCTGGAATAGTACTGGTTCGTAAAAACTCAGTCAGACTCGGCGCGCCTGCCATAATCACGTATGCCCTGATGCGCTTTTCGACGCCTGCCAGAATCGCGCCCGTGTGCGCGCCATAACTGTGCCCGACAAAACCGATACGTTTCGGATCAACGTCTGAGCGTGACGCGAGCAGATCCACGCCGCGCCGCAAATCAATTACGGTCTGAATGTAGATGTCGCGGTCAGTCTCAGGTTTAGTCACCGTAAAATCAAACTCGCGTTTCGATTCGCCGGTGCGCGAGAACGGTGCGTCTATCAACAATGACACGACGCCTGCTTTCGTTAACGCCAGCGCTTCGTTCAAAAAATTGTTCCGGCTTCCCGGACGCGCGTGCATGAAAACAACGGCGGCGAATTTTCGTCGCGGGCCAGCCGGCACGACCAGATAAGCCGTTACCCGGCCGCCTTTGGGACTCTGATAGGAAATATCGTGGATGCGAACGCCGTCTCTGTTTTCGACTTGGACCTCTTTCATATCAAGCGGAAGAGCTTGGTGGTAAGCGAACATCTGGCGTAATTCGCGAATGGATTTCGACTGCGCGACTGTGCCGGCGCACGCGGCAATGATCAACAGCAGTGTGATGAACAAACGTCTCACGCTATTTCTCCTATTCGAGTTTGTAGTGCGTATGATGCGAGGAAAACGGAAAGCGTCTAACGTCTTATAGGATGAATTCGGAAGCCCAGGTGCGTCTCAAGCTTCAAACCCGCCGAAGATACACGATGGCACCCACGAGCATTAGCATTCCGAACATAAGCGTAATGACGGATGCAGCCAGCAGCTTATTCCCAACGAGGGAACGGTCTGTAAGCTTCGTCTCTCCCCGTACGACGTAAAGACTTGAAAGAGCCAAAATCATGCCGCATCCCATAATCGCCACGACAAACTCACGGGTGCCCTTCTCGAAAGGCATGATCGGCATTGGCGCCATCAATAATGAAGTCGTGTAAACAATGACGCGCTTAGCTCGACTGGTCACAGGGATTTCTTTCTTACGTCAGCCTCTGCAAACACACTACTGTGCGTCGATTTAGTTGGCTTCGTCATTAGGAAGGATGAAGGATGAAACTTCCAGGCATTTCCAGTTTCTATTTCGGCTCCGATCCACGGAGTTGTTAGATTGCGGCTTTCAAGGGCGAAGCTACTATTTATTCAGATCACTCCTCGGCTCTAAAATCATCCGCCGCCGCGAGTAGTCGAAGATCACCTTGAAGCGGCGGAAAACTGCTCCGCCAATAAACCCATCAGCGTCAGTGTTGGGCTCCGACAAACGAAACTCCGTTACCGGAGCGGCGACCTTAAACTCACCGAGCTGCAACGCTTCTATTGTGCCGAGCCAGGATTTCTCCTTCGCATGACCGCCAAGTCCGCACACCGGAAGTGACGTCATCCCTTCGGTCGAGGGTAAGAGATTGTGCTCATTCATGAACGGCTTCAGCAGGCTTACGGCCTGCGCGCTTCCGGTATCGAGTAGAAAACGCCCCGTCAGCGGCGCCCGCCCCGCCGCAGTGATCTGAGCGCGCGCGAAAATGTGTTGCTCGCCTACTTCAAGCGGGATTGCTTTGCCGCTACCTGCATACTTGTAGCTTGAACGGTCATACACATTGAGAAGACGCTGCGCATAATCTATTTCGACAACAAACTGGTCAAAGAACTCTTTACCAAGTATGCCGTCCACTTCTCGTTTAGCTCCGCTTTGCTTGCTCCTGTCAGCGGCGATATTACGACCCTCTTCATCTATGTTGAACTCATTGACGCAAGACTCCACTGCGTCAAGCGGTACAGCCAAAAGCCGGCGAGGGGAAAACACGACACCGGGTAACCTGAACGACACCTTCTCCGTCACCAGATAAACGTCTGGCTGGTTAGCACCGATTCCTCCCGCCTGCCCGATCAATTTGAGTTTCAGCCCGACTGTCCGCGCGTGTTTTGCATGGATGATTGAGTGAGCGCCCGTGTCCAGGATAAACGAGAGCGGTTGAGAGCCGTTTACGCTCACCCGAACATAGATGAGGTTATCGTCGAGTTCAAAGGGAATGGCTACGGCGCCTTTGCCGGAACTAAAACGAGCATCAGTACAATAAGCTGTTGGGCGGAAGTTGAGGCACAGCAAAGCGCCAACGATGACGCAGGTTAGTAACAGGTTTGTATGTTTCACTTGAAAAGGAACTCTCTTGTCTGCCGGACCACCTGATCGGCGGTGGTCCCTCGAAAGATGAAATGAGTCGCGTCTTTCATCTCGACGACCTGCCCGCGCCGGGCTTCGCGGCGGAATTGTTCGATGCTCGCTCGGATGAAGGGAAGAAAGGTTTTAACCCACCACTCGTTCAATTTTCGGCGGGTCGCTTCGTCCGTCTTCGGCGGTAGGTCAGGATAGCGTTCACTCGTAGCGTAAAACGCGAGTGCCGGGGCTTTCACTTTTGTGTAATCAGGGCGGAATGCGACGATCGCTCTGAACATCGCCTTGTTGACCGCCCACACGTTATCCGGCGGCATGTCTTTGACAATGACCTTCGCAGCCTCGGGAGAGTTCTGCAATTCGAGGACGAGGCGCTTATCGGCTGGTTCTACAGCGGGATCGTCTAGTAGCAGTTCGAGGATGCCGCCGCGGTAATAAGCGGCATCGAGATAAACCAGCTTGTTGACTCGCTTCGGATAGAGCGAGGCGAACACGGTCATCTCGTCGCCCGCTGCGGAATGGCCGACGATGCTGACCTTCCCAATTTTCAGGGCGTCGAGGAACTGCGGATATCTTCGACCCGTGTGTCGATGTCGTAGCCGGTCGCGGGCTTGTCCGATTCACCGTAGCCGCGCCGGTCGACCGCGATGACCCGGAAGCGGTCGGTAAACTTCGGCGCAAAATCATCAAAGATGTGGCCGTCGTTGCCTAATCCGGCCAGCAACAGCAGCACGTCACCGCCCACGCCCCATTCGAGATAATGAAGTTTGACGCCATTGACCGTGGTGAAGCCACTCTTGTGTGGCGACTTGTCCGCGGGCCTCGCGGTGGTCTCAGTTTGTTGCGCCGGGGCAGGCTGAATGCTGAGGAGAAATATAGTGACCAGTAGAGCGAGCAAGTTCGCCAGGGTTAATTTCCCACGCACGGTGGTCTCCTCCTCCTGAAAAGCAGCGTCAACCAGTCGCGGAGCGACGACAGATGGTAGCCCTGAGCGGGGTCCCACGCGAGCATCTCGCGTGGGGTGCTTGTGCGAGCGCAGCGAGCGTAACCCGGGGATCGCGTCCCCTAAAGATCCCAAGCCCGCGAAGCGGGCGACAGAGTTTGCGGTTCCCGAAATCCCGGAATCATTGCGCCCCTAGAGGGCGCGGAAATCTTTCTTACCTGATCCAGCGGTGGCGCTCCGAGCACCCCAGCGGAGATGCTTCGCCGAGGACACCAGGCTGCGGTCGCTTACCCCTGGCTAAACTCTGTAACCGCTACGCGGTTGGTTGAGCGGTCACCAACGTGATTGGATTTGCTGCCAACGTTGTTCATGGTAAGTTTTCAGCCGCGATGTCGCGCCAGCCAAACCGATGATGTGCGTAATGAATAAGCCGCCCATGACAACCCAAAGCACCGATGGTTTTCGCGCCCGGACAAAACCATAAGCGGCACCGTAAATAGGAAACTGTATAAGAGCGAACAGCAGGGTTAGCCACAGAGGATCGTAAAAATGAGGGTTAGCAATCACCGCAAAAGGAAAGACGTACGCGGCGATTGAAGTCCCCGCAGCAAATGTCAACACATAAAGCGGAACAAACAAACCCATGCTAATCGCCAGCCCGATGGCCGCCCCAAGTATCACTGGCGATGATTTCCTCTTTGTGGGTTCGTTCACAGGTTACGTCAGAGTTGACCCGACGACGCGATTTCACTCATCACTCATTACTCATCACTCATTACTCATCACTCATTACTTTCTTAAGCTGCTCGTTTCGACAACAAATACTGTTTAATGAATTCGTCGATGTCGCCGTTGAGGACCGAATCGACGTCGCCCTTTTCCAGTTTCGTGCGCGCGTCCTTCACCAGCCGGTATGGCGCCAGCACATAGTTTCTAATCTGTGACCCAAACGAGATGTCCTGCTTGTTCGCTTCAAGTTCGGCCGTTTCCGCCCGGCGCTTTTCAACTTCCAGTTCGTAAAGTCGCGAGCGCAAGACCTGCATCGCGACGGCGCGATTCTGATGCTGCGAACGCTGGTTCTGACACGAGACCACGATGTTGGTCGGCAAATGCGTAATGCGCACCGCTGAATCCGTCACGTTGATGTGCTGTCCGCCGGCGCCGCTCGAACGATAGGTGTCCACGCGCAAATCCTTTTCGTTGATATCGACTTCGATGTCGTCGTCGATCTCCGGATAGACAAACAGCGAAGCAAAAGAAGTATGTCTGCGCGCGGCTTGATCGAACGGCGAGATGCGCACTAACCGATGCACGCCCGCTTCGGCTGACAACAGACCGTATGCGTATTCGCCTTCGACTTTGAACGTCACGCTTTTGATGCCCGCTTCTTCGCCCGGCTGATAGTCGATGACCTCAGTTCGAAATCCTCGTCGTTCAGCCCATTTCAGATACATGCGCAACAGCATCTCAGCCCAATCCTGCGATTCAGTGCCGCCCGCGCCCGGATGAATCGTGCAGATCGCGTTGCGCGCGTCGTTCTCGCCCGACAGCAGCATCTCGGTTTCGGCTTCGGCGATCTCAAGCTCGAGCCGTTTGACCAGCTGACGCAGTTCGGTCAAAGAGCTTTCGTCTTCTTCGGCAAATTCAAAGAGCACTTGCGCGTCTGAAATCTCGGTCTCGAACTTCTCTTGCCGCTGGATGACGCGCTCCAGACGGCTTCGTTGCTGCAAAAGCTTCTGCGCTTCTTCCTGATTCGACCAAAAGTCCTGGGCCGACGCCTGGGTTTCGATCTGGCTTAACTCAGTTTGTTTCGCCGGGACATCAAAGAAACCTCCCGAGCTGATCGACGCGCTTCTTTAAGTCGTCGAATGAGTCTCTTAATTCCTGAATTGATAGTGGATCGATCATTATGCGATTGGTACGCGCGCCTCAGGCGTGCTCTTGTCACTAGTTGCCGAGCACGCCTGAGGCGTGCGTACCTTTTCTCCTTGTCATAAATGTCGCGGAAATGAATCCCAAGGTAACCAACGCGCAGCCGTAGGCGAATACATCGCCGTGACGCGAATAAAAAGTTGTTCCGGTCGCTGTCTTGCTCACCGTCCAGGTTCGGACTGCTTCCTGAAAACTGCCGGTCGTGTCGCGTACAGATCCGTTCGCTTCGATGTAGGCGCTGATCCCGCTGTTCGTCACCCGAACCAGATCGCGATCGTTCTCAACCGCGCGGAAGACGGCGTTCGCCAGGTGCTGACGCATCACGGCAGTTGGGCCGAGATAGCCATCATTCGAAATATTGATCAGCACATCAGCTCCCGAATTCGTGAATCCGCGTACCACGTCGGCATGAGCGGCCTCTATACAAATAAAAACCCCGGCGCGAAGCGCGCCGAGGGGCATCAGCGTGTGCGAATTGCCGGGCGTGAATTCGCCGACGATGCTCCGCACCGAACCCGAGCCCGGTAGCCAGCGGGGCAGCGGCACGTTCTCGCCAAACGGCATCAGGCGAATCTTATCATACTGCGCGATTTTCTGACCCTGCTCATTTATGAGAATTGCAGAATTATATGAGCCGCTGTTCGGCGCCGGCTCGAGCGAGTTAAGCAGCACGTACGTGCGATGCCTGCGGGCGAGTGAACCGATGGTTGCTTGCAGTTGCGGATCGCGCGAGTAACTGAAGTTCATCGGTGACTCTGGCCAGATCAGGAGACGGTTCTTCACGACAGACAGTTTTAGTGAGAATGCCTGCGTGCTTAATTGAAGGTGACGGTCGAGAAGCATCCTGTAATCAGAGTCGTTCAAGTCACTCATGGGAACGTTGGGTTGAACAACGAGCACGAGGATGTCATTCGCTGAGTCGATGTAATGAAATCTTGGTCGTGGCCGACTGACCACAATGATCATGACCACCACCGTCGTAATTAGAATGGTGGTCAGAAAAGCGAATCGGTTTCGTCGCAAAATAAGGAAGGCCAGCGTGGCGTTGATCGTGACGACAAGGAAAGTCACTGCGTGGATACCGCCAAGCTGGGCAGATTGAATGAGCGCCGGCCGAAACGCCTGTGAGTATCCAAGCGCATTCCAGTCGAGTCCTGTGAACACGCCGCGCAGCCAATCGAATGCGACCCAAAGGACGGGCGCCACAAATAACGCAGGACTTCCGAATCGACTAATGACTTGGGGTATGCACGCGCAGGCCACCGCCGGAAAAATGGAAACGAAAACAACCGGCAGGAGAATGAGCGGGTACGCAATCCACGGCGCCACCCCGGCAAAATGAATCATCGGGTAAGTCAGCCACCAGCACGTTCCGTAAAAAAAGATCGTTCCCCAAACCAACCCTAAGGCGAACGCAGTGCGTTTTCTGGAAGTCGTCGCGACTGCGAAGAGCAACGGCGCCAATCCGATCCAGGCCAGCCACCACAAATCAAAATTTGGAAATGACAGAACGAGGAGAGCAGCCGATGAAGATGCCAATCCAATTTCACGAAGTGAGGGCGCGCTTTCGCGGATCGATGTGAGGAAAAGCGGTCGCCGCTTTTGGATTGGCGGCTGATCCGCCAGCACTTCGCTCATGCGACGCAGTTTAGCAGAGCACTCTTACGCCACGCAGGCGTCTCACCTGCTCCAGCCGCGCGAAAGACGCGAGTAGCGTTTCTGGAAGCTGTTTCTGGAAATCGAAGAAACCGGAAAAAATATTTTTACTGGAAGGAAAAAGGGACTGCCATGGCCCCGTTTGAGGGCTGCTTTCACAAAAACCGTCACCGTCAAAGTGACAAATTCCGTCGTAATGACCGAAGCAACAAGACTGACTTTGGCGCTGACAGGAAAGACGGTCAGGTTGCCGGAAGGGCCTCCAGAGTCGCGAATTTACCTTGGGAAAATACTGTGTTGGTTTTGGCAGGCTTTTAAAAAGCAGGAAGCCCGGTCATTTCTGACCGGGCTCTTGATAGGGGGGATTGAACTGAAGGATCGCTCGGTAGGCGGCTGGCGCAGCGGCTTGCAGCGCTCAGAGAAGTGATGGCGGCGGGGGCACGTTTAACTTCATCGTGCTTGCCGACTTAGTCTTCAGCACCTGCTGTGCCACGAAACCGCGGCCAAGCGCAAAGAGCGCAGGGCAATGTGCGCGGAGGCAAAACGAAAGCGGCAAGAGTCATCGCTGGACTCTTGCCGCTTTGCTCTTACCGCTTTGCTCTTTGCCGCCCGCTACGGTCTTCCCATCGTCACTTGCCTTTGTAGCGCGACCGCTTCCTGATTCGCTGAATCGAGAGTCATGGCGCTCGCTGCATACTTGCGTGCTTCACCGAGGTCTCCGCGCTCAAGAAAGATTCGGCCGAGCAGAATGTGCGCATCAATCGTTTTCGCGGACGGATCCCAGAAGATCGCCGTCTTCAGGGCCGCAATGGCTGCTTCCTGATCGCCACGCCGCTGATTGATCCGGCCGCTCAGAAGAAACGCTTCGGCATTCGTCGGTTCAATCACGAGCAGCTTTCGAATCTCGACCATTGCTTCATCGTCGCGACCCTGCTGATACAACTCGCGAATCTTATTCAGAACTTCTACGGTGTTGTCGGCCTTTGCCTGCTCGAGCAGGGTGATGCGATTGATGTTCGCCAAATCGATCTGGTTCAGCACGTCGCGCGAACGCGGCGAGATATTTGGAATCGTTTGCGACTTTTGCCATTCGGTCTGCCACTTCGCATAGCTGGCTTGCATGTAAACACGCGCTTGATTGTCCGCCGCATTCGCCGGTTCGGCGCGGCCGGCTCGCTCCTGTGTCTTTGCGAGGAGGAAATACGCCTGGCCATCACGCGGATCAGCGGCGATTACTTTCTCGAGTTTCTCGGCGGCCTCGCCATACTTTTCCGAAAGGAACAAGGCGTAGCCGTAGTTGAAAAGAACCGTCGCGTCATCGGGTGATGAATCGGCGGCGCGCGAAAGCAGTGTAATCGCCTGCAGCAACAACCGCGTCTTCTCTTCAGGTTTCTTTTCGGCCTTCGCGGTGGCGATCGAAACCGCGCCGGCGTTGTTGTAGACGGCTACGAGGGGCATGACCTTCTCGTCAGCCAAAGGCACCAGAATCTCCAGCGCCTTCTTGTCCTCGCCGAGCTTCCAGTATGCGAGCCCGGCGTAGAACTGCGCTTCGCCATAATGCGGCTCTCTCTTCTGCACCATCGTGAGGTACTCAGCCGCCTCTTTCAGTTGAGCCTGACTGAGATAGAACTCGCCGAGCGCGAATGCCGCTTGCGAATAAACGGCGCCGCCGTTCTCTTTCTCAAACAGCTTCATCGCGTTCTTCAAGTAGATGGCGCGCGTCGGATCCTTCGCCGCGGTCAGCAGCCCTTTCATGTAGGCTTCAAATGCCTGAGGCGGAACGCGAGTCGCTTCCTGGATCAGCTGGTTGCGCGAAAACGACAGGGCTTTGTCGCGCTGCGAAAGAACCTGATAGGCGAGTTCGCCATTCATCTTTTGCAAGTCGGTCACCGTGCCGCCAAAGTCGTAGACGCGCGGCGCCCACGCACCGTCGAACACGTCACCGGCCATGCGTCCTTCATTGATCCGGACCACGCGCGCTTCCCCGGCGATGGTCGCCAGAGCCTTTGCGGTTTCGGGTTTGTCGGAGGCAGGAGGAACCGTCACGTTGAAATTGCCTATGACGATGATCGTCGCTCTTAGTTCGCGAGCGATCTTGATCGCTGTGGCGCGCGACGGCAGTACGGTCAGCGGTAAGTGCAAGCGTTGATAAGCCACGGCTCGCTCGTCACCCGTGATGACGACCAGGCCAGGCTTCGTCAACAGAGTCGAGAGCGAATCGGCGAAGCTCTCGCCTATCCAGTTAAACTCGGGATGATTTGAGCGGTTCTCGAACGGCAACACGACGACGGTTTCCGTCGAGCCGGACTGCGCCAAAGCAGTCGGAGCAGTCGCCGTCGAAACGACCAGCGAAACAACAAAAGTCGAGAATATTGCGAATAATCGTCTAAACATCAGCAAAAACCTTTAGAAAAAGTCGGGAAAAATTCGATGCGGCTATCTTAACAGCGGTTGGACGGTTCGAGCGAGGGGATAGGCCCAGAAGTCCAAAGTCCAAAGTCCAAAGTCCAAAGTCCAAAGTCCAAAGTCCAACGTCCGAAGACCAGACCTTGAAGTCCAAAGTCGAGCAACCAGTACCTTGCGAGATTCTCAGCGAGACGGACATTGGACGTTGGACGTTGGACATTGGACATTCGACGAAACCACCCAACACCCTACCCCCCAAACCCAACACCCTGCCTTATTGCGGAGTCGCCTCAATTACGACCAATTGGTTGTCGACGGCGACGACGCCCTGAATTGCGCGGATGGTGCGCTCGACCCGCTGTTTTGTTTCGGCTGATGGAACGGAACCGATGATGGTCACCCGGCCGCCTTCGACGATGGTGCTGACGTCGAGGTTCGCGAGCGCCGGATCAGATCGCGAGGCGCGCTCAATCTGGGTCTGGATGGTTGCGTCATCGACGGCCGCGGTTTCGCCGGCCGGTTCGGGCGGTTCGGAAGGTCGCGTTGACGTCGCGGTTGGCGTTGGTGACGGCGTGGGTGATTGCACCGCGAGCGGTCCGGAAGGCACGGTCTGTTGTGCGTCGAAGGTCGAATCCATCGGATCGTATGGCCGGCTGGTGACAAAGAGAGCAAGAAACGTGGCCAGCGCCGCGGCGCCGATGACGCTAAGCGCGACGACCCCCTCGCGCGATCCCGTGCGGCGGCCCGGGCGTCCCGAACTTCGGGATTGCCGGGAAGTGGAGATGACGACTCGCTTTCTATCTTGCCGATGCATGAGTTGCGACACGTAACCTACCAATTGGGATTGCCAACCTGCAAGGCGTTGCTTAGTTATCCGTTCAACCCTTAGAGCATGGGAACAGTGACCGTGCTTGGCGTGTCTAATTCTCGGATGGCAGGGGCTAAGTGATGTCGCGCTTTTCAGATCCACTTCCACGTGTCAGAGTCGCCAGTCCATGTCCGGTGGATTGGGACAAAATGATTGGTGATGAGCGGATTCGCTTCTGCGGCCAATGCGAGCTGAACGTTTACAACTTATCCGCGATGACCCGGACTCAGGCTGAAGATTTGATCGCCGGCACTGAGCGGCGTCTTTGTATCAGATACTATCGACGAAAAGATGGCTCGATCCTTACGCGCGATTGTCCTGTCGGCCTGGCGCGATTAAAGCAGCGCATGTCACGAATTCGACGCGCCGTTGCCGCGGGACTCCTGGGATTTTTTGCTGGTGCGTCGGGTAGCTATGCCGTCAACGGATTCAAGACCGTAATGGGTGAACCGCACGTGGTGGGCGTAATGGTGAGCGAACCTAAACCACCATCAGCCTTGCCTGAGGTTGGCACACACGTCGACAGATACGCAGTGACCGGCGAATTCGTCCCGGTAAAACGCCGCAAGCGTCGTTATTTCAATTCGCGTCCCAACTACTTCTCCTCTGAAAACTGCGCAAGTCTGGTGTCTAAGCTCGTTCTAGAGTTGAGCGCGCAGAAGTGCGTGCCTGGTAAGTTCATCCTGGAGGCTTTTTGTTATGAAACGCTTGGTAAGCGGACTTGTTGCCGTAACGCTGATTTTCACGAGCGTGGCGAGCGCGTACGCACAAACATCTGAACAAACAACGACGGCTGCCGATCGGCAGTCCGTTAACATCACGGTATACAACTCAAACCTGGGCCTGGTGCGTGAGACGCGGCGGTTGAACCTGCCGGCGGGTCGCGTCGCTCTGCGTTTCGCGGATGTCACGGCGCAGATTCGGCCTGAGACGGTGCATCTGGCTTCGCTTCTGTCACCGACTGCATTGCGGATTCTCGAACAGAATTATCAGTACGATTTGCTGAATCCGGCAAAGCTGCTCGACAAGTTTGTCGGCAAGCAGATCACGCTGGTGCTGCGTCGCTATCAGAACAACTCGGAAATTTTTGAGCCCGTACAGGCGACGTTGCTTTCAAACAATGCAGGTCAGGTCTGGCGCATCAACGGGCAAATCGTGATCAATCCTACGAACATAGTCGAGATGCGCTTTCCCGATGTGCCGAAGAACCTCGTCGCCACGCCGACTCTGGTTTGGGACATTGAGAACCGCGCATCAGGCATGCAGACGATTGAAGCGAGCTATCTCACCAATGGGATGAATTGGCGCGCTGACTACGTGCTGGTCGTCAATGCGGATGACACGAAAGGCGATTTGCAGGGTTGGGTCACGTTGATGAATTCCAGCGGCGCGACGTTTGAGAATGCGCGACTGCAACTGGTCGCCGGTGACGTCAACCGCGTGAGCGAGCAGCGTACTTACGATATGGCTGCCGGGATGGCGCGCAAGTCGATGGAAAGCGAGTCGCAGTTCCAGGAGCAGGGTTTCTTTGAGTATCACCTGTACACGTTACAGCGGCCGGCGACGATTCGTGACAACGAAACCAAGCAGGTCTCGCTGCTCGAGGCCGCCGGATTCGATGTCAAGAAGGAATTCGTCGTCAACGGCCAGCGTCACTATTACATGAACTTCAACAATCCTGGTCAGCCGATCAAAGAGAAGGTTGGCGTGTTCATGCAGTTTCGAAACGCGCAGCAGAACAAGCTCGGCATGCCGCTGCCGGCCGGCACGATTCGGCTGTACAAGAAGGACACGACCGGCAACCAGCAGTTCATCGGCGAAGACAAGATCGATCACACTCCGAAGGACGAAGACGTGCGGGTGAAAGTCGGTGACGCGTTTGACATCATCGCGGAGCGCAAGCAGACCGATTACAAAGTCATCGCGCGCAATGTTTATGAGTACGGATTCGAGATCAAAATCCGCAACCACAAAGACACGGCGGTGAACGTGCTTGTGAACGAGCCAATCGGCGGCGATTGGGAAATGCTCTCGTCGACTTTTGAAGCGAAAAAGACTGCCGCGTTTGCAGCCCAGTTCAACGTTCCCGTCGCGAAAGATGGCGAAGCGACGTTGAGCTATCGCGTGCGCGTGCGGTACTAAGCCGCAGTCACGGGCGGCTTTTTATGGCGCAGGTTGTCAGCCTGCGCCATTTTTGTTATACCCGCCGCCCATGAAACTCAGTTCACTCTTGGCGTCGCTGGCGATCAGCTTAGCGTTAGCAGCGGTCAGCGTTTCGGCCCAGGATCAACAACAGTCTCAATCACTCGACTCGCGAGTCCGCGCCGAAGTCGCTCCCTTTAAAGGGAAGGTTTTTCTTTTCGCCAAGAACCTCGACACCGGCCGAACCTACTCGTTCGATGGTGACGAACGCGTGCGAACCGCAAGCACGATCAAGATCGCGGTGATGATCGAAGCGTTCGCGCGTGTCGGCGAAGGCCGCGCGAAGTGGACTGACGAGCTGGTTCTGACGAAGTCCGCACGATACGGCGGCTCGGGAATTCTTCCGGAATTAAGCGATGGGCTCCGTCTTACCCTGCAAGACGCCGTTCGCCTGATGATGGTGCTCAGCGACAACACGGCGACGAACCTGGTCCTCGACTATCTGACGACAGACGCGGTTAACGAGCGCATGAACTCCGTCGGTTTCAAAGCCACGCGCATCATGCGTCGCGTCGGCGGCGGCGGAGAAAGTAAGGAAGGGAAGCTGGGCGAGAATCTGAAGCGTTTCGGCCTCGGCGCGACCACGCCTCACGAGATGGTTCAGATCATGGAGAAACTGGAGCGCGGCGAAATCGTCGGCAAGGAAGCCTCAAAGCAGATGCTCGATCTGATGAAGCGCGAGCAAGGTCGCAACTCAATTGGCCGCGACATGCCCGGCGTCCCGATGGCGAGCAAGTATGGCGCTCTCGATGCGTTGCGAAGTTGCGTCGCCATCCTCTACACGAAGCAGGGAAAGATCGCGATCGCGATCACCGTCGATGACATGCCTGAAGTAATTTGGTCGGTCGACAACCCGGGTTACCTCCTTATGTCGCGGCTGTCGTCCATTCTCGCGACCGACAGCACGTTCTTAAATAGACCCAAAATCTTGGATCGCTGATTAAAGAAACACATCCGAAATTATGAATGAGATCTCACCATATTTTTGAAAATAGTGTGCGGCTTGCTCAGGCAAAGTCCTTTGAGAAACTTAAGATAGCACGAGATTTTCAATCCTCATCGGGTGCGCATTTGGCTGGAATACTAAGTGCCTACCCAATTTTCGGAAGCCCTCTTACCTACAAGTGACTAGACCCGCTCAGGGTCCGAGTCTCCCCGTCTAAAAACCTGGATGTTTAGAGGTCTGTAATTTTTCAAGGAGGAAGAATGAAAACAAAGAGGCTCTTCTCAATTTTTTCGACAGTACTTGGTCTCTCCGTAGTCATCTGCCTTGGTTCTTTGACTGCATTGGCGCAGACGGGAACTACCACAATCCGCGGCATCGTTAAGGATCCGCAGGGTAACGTGGTCTCCGGCGCAAAGGTCACCGTTAGTAACGCAACAAAAAATTTCAGTCGTACTCAGGTTACGGGTGACGATGGCAGTTATGTGTTTAGCGCCCTGCCTCCGGACACCTATTCGATGGATGCCGAGGCCAGCGGTTTTAAGAAGGCGAATGTTCCTGAAGTCAGGGCCCTGGTTGACACCACTAAGGACCTCGATATCCAACTAGAGGTCGGAGCAGTCACTGAGACAATCACAGTCACGTCCGGAATCGAGGCCCCGCTCAATTCGACTGATGCTTCTATCGGCACAGCATTCGAATCGCGGCGAATTCAAGAACTTCCCTTGAATGCGCGCAACATCGTGGGCTTGCTTTCACTGCAGCCTGGCGTGACGCGCGAAGGTGAAGTTAACGGTAGTCGCCGTGATCAGGCGAACATCACGCTCGATGGTGTTGACGTTAACGAGCAACAAACCGGCCTCGACGTCGTTAACGGGACGAACCGCGCGGCGAACATTCAGGGAGATGCGTTCGCGAGCGTCTTGCGTATGACGCCGGATTCGGTGCAGGAGTTTCGTGTTACGACCTCGAACCCGAATTCCACACAAGGACGGTCTTCGGGCGGGCAGGTATCGCTTGTCACAAAGTCGGGTACCAACGACTTTCACGGCTCGCTCTTTGAGTATCACCGCAACACGGTCACTACTTCCAACGACTTCTTCAATAATGCAAGGGGTAGATTTGTTGCCGATGACCCCGAGGTTATCAGCGGCGAAAAGCTGGTTGGCGACGAGAGAGTACCTCGCCCGAAGCTTATTCGAAATATTTTCGGCGGCACCCTGGGTGGTCCAATCCTGAAGGATCGCTTCTACTTCTTTTATAGTTTTGAAGGCCGGCGCGACGCCGCTGAGGAATCAGTAGTTCGCGACGTGCCAACGGCAACCCTGCGACAAGGGACCGTTCGTTACAGGTGCATCGTCGGAGCCGCTAATCCACTTTGCCCGGCAAGCGGAATCCGAACTCTTACGCCTGCCGATATCGCTTCTATTTATCCGGCCACCGGTGGAGTTAATCCGGCGGGACTCGCCATACTTCAGACGGCGCCTCTGCCCAATGATTTCTCCCTGGGCGATGGCCTCAACCGAGCTGGTTTTCGTTTCAACGCCCCCATCTCGGTAGAGCTGGAAACTCACACGGCCCGTTTGGACTTTACTTTGACCGATCGGCAAAGCATTTTCGCCCGCGGTAACTATCAGAACGACCTTTACGGTCGCGCGCCGCGTTTTCCCACCACACCGGCGCCGAATCTCTGGGTCAATCCGCGCGGCTTCGTCGTCGGCCACAGTTGGACCTTAACCAACACTCTGGTAAATAACGCCAGAGTTGGTCTAACTCGGGCAGGGGTTACCCAGCAGGGCGACAGCAGTGACAATTCCATTGGCTTCCGTGACGTGTTCGTGCCTTTCACGTATGCCCGTGGACTTCAAAGGACCACGCCCGTCTGGAACATCACCGATGACGTGTCGTGGGTGAAAGGCTCACATACAATTCAATTCGGCACGAATATGAGGTTCATTCGCAACGACCGTACGTCGTTTGCGAATTCGTTCGATGCCGCGCTGGTCAATTTCTCGTTCTATGCGAGTTCGGGTTCGTCGATTCTGAATCCTGCTCCAACTGACCGCGACCCGAGTTTCAATCGGGATTATGGGACAGCGGTGGCGGCAGTGCTGGGAAGATATTCCCAGTACACCATTGCGGCCAACTTCGATAAAAGCGGCCAACCGCTCGCGCCGGGCAGTCCGTCGGTGCGGTCTCTCGCCACTCAGGAGTACGACTTCTACGCCCAGGACGTTTGGAAAGTAACTCCGAATCTGACGCTCAATTTCGGATTGCGTTATGGACAGGAAACTCCGGTTTATGAGCGCAACGGTTTTCAGTTGGTCCCAAACACAAACCTGGGAGACTTTCTTGAGCGCCGTATCGCCGGTGCCGCAGCTGGAACCCCGCTCAACGAGTCGATCAGTTTCAATCTCGGAGGCAGGGCGAATAACGCTCCTGACTTTTACACCAAAGACAAGAACAACTATGCACCACATATCGGTGTAGCCTGGTCGCCGGATTTTGGTGACAACGCTTTTGGACGCCTCATAGGTCGCAATGGAAGGTCGGTTTTCAGAGGTGGCTTCCGCATCCTTTACGACCACATTGCCGGCCAGCTCGCGGTCGACGCGGAAAACGAAAACTCATTTGGATTCGCCGCGTCGAACACAAACGGATCAAGTTCCACGAACGTAACCACCCTCCTGGGGCCGTTGGTTAGTGGGTTCAATCCGAATGTGCGTACATTCCCGCGCGTCACCCTTCCGGCTTCGCTGACGTTTCCACTGTCCTTTCCAGCGGATGAGACGGACCGGATCGTCGCAGGGCTCGATCAATCAATCGTCTCTCCCCGGCACTACACCTGGAACTTTTCTTACGGTCGAGAGATAGGAAAAGGACTTTCGTTCGAAGCTAGTTACATCGGACGCAAGGCAGAGAACCTGCTCCTCGTGCGCGACATAATGCAACTGAACAACCTGCGTGACCCACAGTCGGGTCAGGATTGGTACAGTGCGGCCGGCCAATTGAATAACTTGCGGCGGGCAAACACGCCTCTCAATGCCGTGCCCAATATTCCGTTCTTCACCAACCTCTTCCCGAATCTGGGGGATAACCTTCTGGGTGATCCGACTTTGACCCCGTCGCAAGCAGCATTCATCTTGCACTCGGCTGACCCCAACTTCGGTTTCAATATCACGGACTTCACCCTGATCCAGATCATCATTGATGACCTGGGCAGGCTGCCCAACGCGTTCTTCCATCCGCAGTATGCCGCGCTGCAGGCTTTCTCTTCGGTGGGTAGATCTATGTACCACGGAGGCGCTTTCTCGGTGCGGCAGCGGCTGGGCAATGACTTCATCTTTGACTTTAACTACACGCTGGCTAAGTCGATGGACAACGGTTCAACGCTCCTTAGCCAACGTGCTTTGAGCAACACTGTCCGCAACGCGCTGGATCCTGACCTCGAGTATTCGGTATCGGATTTCGACGTTCGACATAACATCAATGCTAACTGGCTCTGGGCGTTGCCGTTCGGACGTGGAAAGAGGTGGATGGGCGGCTCCAATTCAATTGTTAACGGGATACTCGGCGGCTGGCAGTTGAGCGGAATCTTCCGCTTCAACAGCGGCTTGCCGACGGGATCGCCGAGTGACGTCGAATGGGCCACCAACTGGCAGTTGACCAGTAACGGAGTACGGACCGGTCAACCGCTGGCCATTTGTAATCGTGACGTGGCGGGAGTTCCCAATGTCTTCTGCAATCCGACGCAGGCTTACCAGTCATTCCGTAACGCGCGCGCGGGCGAGGTTGGCGATCGCAACATCGATGAGTTGCGGCTGCCCAGCTACATTTCGCTCGACGCCGGTCTGAGCAAGTCGTTCAAGATGTGGTACGCGGAAGGCCACCATCTGCAGTTCCGCTGGGAAGTCTTCAACGTCACCAACACGCAGCGCTTTGGCGTCATCGACGCGTTGTCGCTCAATCCGGAACCGTTCCTGTCGACCCAACCGTCTGCCAGCTTCGGCAACTACATTGGGTCCCAGATGCCGGTTGGCGAAACACGCCCGGGTCGCGTAATGCAGTTTGCGTTACGCTATACCTTCTAATCCGTTCCAGTAACGGTAAATTCAAGGCGGGTCGAACCACGGCCCGCCTGTTTTTTTGGTGCGCCCGGCAGGGCGCACCCACTTGGGAGTGAAAGTCTCCTACGAACCCGACAGGGGGAATCGTTAGCTAGACGGCAAGGGTGTCCATCGCGAGGTGGAATCTGAAGGAAGCCGCAG